>CBCTJT010000006.1:0-229964 GCA_965147305.1 uncultured bacterium | reverse complement strand
AGTGGATGCGCATTATAGGGAGTAGATTCTGGCTGACAAGGGTTTATTGCAAAAATTTGACTGAGCGCTACTTTTTTAATCGAACAGGCTAAAAACAGACATTTCTCGATCAATAATCAGCCAAAAGTGCCCATTCAGCGGCACAAATCAGCGTCACGCGTATAAGCACCAATGCTATTCTGTTAGTCCAACGCCGTTTTCTTTGTTGCAGACTGAACAATTATTAAAGAAGGATTTTCAATGATTCGCTCCGCGCGCAGTATGGCCGGCTTGCCCTGGATCGCCGCAATGGCGTTTTTCATGCAAGCCCTCGATGCCACCATCCTGAATACTGCGCTCCCTGCTATCGCCACCAGCCTTGAACGTTCCCCCCTCGCCATGCAATCTGCCGTTATCAGCTATACGCTTACCGTCGCGATGCTGATCCCGGTTAGTGGCTGGCTGGCCGATCGCTTTGGCACCCGCAAAGTCTTCATTATTGCCGTATCTCTGTTTACGCTGGGTTCTTTAGCTTGTGCGCTTTCAGGCTCGCTGAGCATGCTGGTTGTCTCGCGCATTATTCAGGGCGTTGGCGGTGCGATGATGATGCCGGTCGCGCGTCTGGCATTGTTGCGTGCTTATCCACGCAGTGAATTGCTGCCAGTACTTAACTTTGTGACCATGCCGGGATTAGTCGGACCGATTCTAGGGCCTATGCTCGGCGGACTGTTAGTCACCTACGCCAGCTGGCACTGGATATTCCTGATCAACATTCCGATTGGCATCGCGGGCATCTTCTATGCACGTAAATTTATGCCGGACTTCACCACGCCCAAACGTCGCTTTGATTTCCTCGGCTTTATCTTGTTTGGGTTTGGCCTGGTGCTGATATCAGTCGGTATCGAACTGTTTGGCGAGCGTATCGTGTCACCGTGGCAGGCGGTTCTGGTGCTGCTGACCGGTGTCGCGTTATTGCTTCTATATATAGTGCATGCGCGCCGCCATCCTGCCCCGCTGATCAACTTACCGATGTTTAAGACCCGCACCTTCACGGTGGGCATCATTGGCAACATCGCAGCACGCCTTGGCACGGGTTGTATTCCGTTCCTGATGCCATTGATGTTACAGGTGGGCTTCGGCTACCCCGCGCTGATTGCTGGATGCATGATGGGCCCGACGGCGATTGGCTCGCTATTAGCCAAATCCACCGTGACGCAGGTGCTGCGTCGCTTCGGTTATCGTAAAACGCTGGTTGGTATCACCATCATCATCGGTATTCTGGTGGCCAGCTTCTCGCTGCAAACGCCGGGCGAAAGCGTACTGATGCTATTAGCCGCGCTGTTTGTCTTGGGTATGGCGATGTCGACACAGTTCACGGCGATGAACACCATCACGTTGGCCGATTTAAATGATGAGAATGCCAGTGGCGGGAACAGCGTGCTGGCGGTGACACAACAGGTATCGATCAGCTTTGGCGTGGCCGTCAGTGCGGCGGTACTGCGGTTCTATCAGGATTTCGAGAGCAGCACCGTGCAGCAATTCCACGCCACCTTCCTGACGATGGGCGTGATCACCGTATTCTCCGCGTTTGCCTTCCTGATGCTGCGTCCAGGCGACGGGCGCAATCTGATTGCCAATCGTGAGAAAAAGAAGAAAACCGCTTAAACCGAACCGCGTTCCACCAGCTCCGGCGTCAGTACCAGCGTTTGCTGACTGGCGTCGGGATCGCTCATGCGGTGAATCAGCGTATCAATCGCCAGTTCACCCAGTTCATCCTTGGGCTGATGGATGGTACTGAGCGGTGGCGTGAGATAACGCGCCAGTTCTATATTGTCATAGCCCATCACTGCGATATCTTGCGGCACGCGCAAGCCGGCCTGAAAGAGTGCGTGGTAAACGCCCACCGCCATCGCATCATTACTGGTGAAAACCGCTTCGGGCAGCAACTCCAGTGTCAGTAGTTGGTTCATCGCATTGAACCCACCCTGAAATTCGAAATCACCGTCCACCACATAACCCGGCAATACTGGTAATCCGCTGCTGGTCATCGCTTTATGGAAACCCTCCAGACGCAAACGCGCCGGGGTTTTATCTTGCGGGCCAGCAATGCAGGCGATACGTGTGTATCCGCGATCGATCAGATGCTGCGTCGCCAGTTCACCGCCCAACAGCGCGTTATCCTGAATAATGTCACCACGCCCTTCAAACGGCGCCCAGTCCATCATCACCATCGGTACGGACGGATAACGATTAAGGATCTCAGCAGAGGGAAGATGCGTTTCAGTGCACATCATCAATAAGCCATCGACGCGCTTTTGCATCAGCGTTTCCAGGCTGCGATTCATGCGCTCTTCATCGCCTTCGGTGTTACACAGAATCAAGCTATAGCCGCGCTCATAGCAGCTGTTTTCTACGCCGCGCACTACTTCTGAATAGAACGGGTTACTGCTGGCCGTCAGCAACATGCCGATAGTACGCGTCTGATTGATCTTCAGACTGCGCGCCAATGCTGAAGGCGCATAGTTCAGCTCGCGGATCGCCTGCTCCACTTTTTCCCGCACCTGTTCGCTAACAAAACGATTGTTATTGATGACGTGGGAGACGGTGGAGGTGGATACGCCCGCCAGGCGGGCGACATCTTTCATGGTCGGCAAAGGCTTAGCCCTGTTGCTGCAGGAAGTTATCGATCTCAGTGCGCCACGGCACTGAGGGCTGCGCACCCGGACGCGTCACCGCAATCGCGGCGGCGGCATGGGCAAAACGCACGGCATCATGCATCGCGACACCTTCCAGACGCGCAGTAATAAAGGCACCGTTAAAGGTATCGCCCGCAGCGATGGTGTCGATGGCCTGCACGCTGAAACCAGGAATACGCACGCCTTGACCCTGCTCGCTCAGCCACACACCGCGACGACCCAGAGTAATCAAAACGGTAGAGATGCCTTTATCATGCAACGCCTGTGCGGCACGCGCGGCATCCTCATCACTCTTCACCGCGATCCCAGTCAGAATTTCGGCTTCGGTTTCGTTCGGTGTGATGATATCGATTAAGGCCAGCAGCTCGTCAGACAATTGAGTCGCGGGCGCTGGATTGAGAATCACTTGCGTGGCATTAGCACGCGCAATTTTCGCCGCCGATAACACGCTTTCCAGCGGAGATTCCAGCTGCATCAGCAAAGCCTCAGCATCCGCAATCACTTGCTGATGGCGATCCACACAGGCTGGCGTCAGCGCCGCGTTAGCACCGGAATAGATGCCGATATTATTTTCACCTTCGCCATTCACGAAGATCATCGCCACGCCGGTGGCTTCGTCTGCCACGGTTTCCACCGGAGCAGTATCAATACGGTCCTGCTGCAGCTGCTGGCGGATGCGTTCGCCAATGTCATCTGCACCGACACAGGCGATAAACGCGATATCCGCACCGGCACGACCGGCCGCCACAGCCTGGTTAGCCCCTTTGCCACCAAAAGCAATCTGATACTGTTTTCCGATCACCGTTTCACCCGGACGTGGAAAATGGCTGAGATTCAGGATGTGATCGGCATTGATGCTGCCGAGTACCGCCAGTTTTGCGCTTGTGTTCATAGGGTTTGATCCAGGAAGTTGCGCCACCGGGAAGGTGGCGCGTTGCCATGCTTTTCTTTGTTTTTTATTTGGTTACCAGCTTCAGGTCAACCGGGTTTACTGCCTGTACTTTTTCGCCTTTCAGCACTTTATCTGCAATATCAACACCAATCACGCCAATCTTATCGGGCATCTGCGCGACGGTAGCCGTCAGCTTACCGGCTTCTACCGCTTTCACACCGTCAGCGGTGCCATCAAAGCCCACCACCAGCACATCGGTTTTACCGGCAGTCTGCAGCGCACGCAGTGCACCCAGCGCCATTTCGTCATTCTGCGCGAAGACTGCTTGCACATCCGGATGCGCCTGCAACAGGTTCTGCATCACGTTCAGGCCTTTAGTACGGTCGAAATCTGCCGGCTGGCTCGCCAGGATATTAAATTTATGTGCATCAGCAGCCTGTTTGAAGCCTTCGCCACGCTCGCGCGCTGCTGAAGTACCGGCAATGCCCTGCAGTTCGATAATTTTCGCGCCATCGCCCAGTTTCTTCGCGATGAAGTCACCGGCCATTTTGCCGCCGAAGCGGTTGTCAGAGGCGACGTGGCTGACCACGGTGCCCTGTGCCGCCATGCGGTCCAGCGTGATCACTGGAATGTTGGCCTGGTTGGCCATCTTCACAGCGTTACCCACGGCATCAGAGTCCGTTGGGTTGATCAGCATCAGCTTGGTGCCGCGCACGGTCAGATCCTGCACGTTGGCCAGCTCTTTCGCCGGGTTGTTCTGCGAATCCAACACCACCAGGTTATAACCCAGTTTGTCGGCTTCTTTCTGTGCGCCATCTTTCAGTGACACAAAGAACGGATTATTCAGAGTGGATACCACCAGCGCAATGGTGTCCTTTGCCATCGCGCCAGCACTGAGGGTGGCGCCAAGGATGACGGCCAATGCAGTTAACTTTTTCATTTATAGTGTCCTGTGTGAGGGTCAGAGTTATTTGCTGCTTTTGTTATCCACCAGCACCGCCAGCAGAATGACAACGGCTTTAACAATCATTTGGTAGTAAGAAGAAACCCCCATCAGATTCAGGCCGTTGTTCAGGAAACCAAGGATCAATGCACCAATCAGCGTGCCCATAATGCGGCCTTTACCTCCCGCCAGGCTGGTGCCGCCTAATACCACCGCCGCAATTGCATCCAGTTCATAACCGGTGCCCGCCGTCGGTTGCGCAGAAGAAAGACGCGCCACCTCGATGGTGCCCGCCAATGCCGCCAGCGTACCGCACAGCGAATAGACGATGATTTTGACGCGGTTAACGTTGATGCCTGACAGACGCGTGGCCGCTTCGTTGCCGCCCAGCGCATAGATGTAACGACCTAAACGCGTGTGATGCAGCATGTACCAGGCCAGCGCGAACACCACCACCATCAGCCAGACCGGCGTTGGGATGCCCAGCGGACGGCCAATACCGAACCAGCCAAACAGATCGGCGTTATCACTGAAACCGGTATTGATCGGGCTGCCGTTGGTGTAAACCATGGTCACACCGCGTAATAACAGCATCATCACCAGCGTGGCGATAAACGCCTGCACCTTGCCGCGCGCCACAATTACGCCGGTAATACCGCCAATCGCCGCTCCTAATGCCAGCGAAGCCGCCACCGCCACCAGCGCATTCACTTCCAGCCCGACTATTGATGCCGCCACCGCGCCGGTAAGCGCCAGCAGCGATCCCACCGACAAATCAATGCCTGACGTCAGAATCACCAGCGTCATGCCTACCGCCATGATGGCGTTAACCGAAGTCTGCTGCAGAATGTTGAACATGTTGGCAACGGTAAAGAAGTTCGGGCTTTGGCTCGCCACCACGGCAATCAGCACGATCAACGCAATCAGAGATTTCTGCTCCAGCAGCCAGGCTTTGCTAAACCAGCGACGGCTGGCGGGTAAGGTTTGGGTGCTCATACAACTAACTCCTCGCTGTGTTGCTTACCGACTGCTGCCGCCATCAGGGATTCCTGGGTAGCCTGCTCACGGGAAAATTCGCCACTCAGATGGCCTTCATGCATCACCAGAATGCGATCGCTCATGCCCAGCACTTCCGGCATTTCCGACGACACCAAAATGATGCTCAGCCCTTCGGCTTTAAACTGGTTAATTAACTGATAAATTTCTTTTTTCGCGCCCACGTCCACACCGCGCGTCGGCTCATCCAGAATCAGCACGTTCGGGCGTGTCATCAGTCCGCGCGCAATCGCCACTTTCTGCTGATTACCGCCCGACAGCAGGCCAATCGGCTGCTCCATTGACGGGGTTTTGACGTTGAACAGGCGGATAAAATCGCCCACCGCTAACTGCTCTTCGCTGTGTTTGAGATTGCCGGTAGGATGGCTGAAATAGCGCAGCGCGGTCAGTGACATGTTCTCTTTCACCGACATGCCGAGCACCAGGCCATCGCGCTTGCGGTCTTCCGAGATATACACGATGCCGTTAGCCAGGCCATCCTGGGGTGATCGGGTAATAATTTCGCGGCCGTTGAGCATGACTTTCCCGTTACTGCGCGGCACTGCGCCGTACAGCACTTTCATCAGCTCGGTACGCCCGGCGCCCATCAGACCGGAAATGCCAAGGATTTCCCCTTTGCGCAGGTTAAAGCTGACGTTATCCACGCCCGGCCCGCTGAGATTTTCAACGGTTAAGCGAATGTCGCCCGGCGCTTGATCGATGTGCGGATATTGATCTTCCAGCTTTCGGCCGACCATCATCTCGATCAGACTCTCTTCGCTGAGATCGTTCACCGCGCGCTCGGCAATAAACTGCCCATCACGGAATACGGTGACGTCATCGCAAATCTCGAAGATCTCTTTCATGCGGTGCGAGATATAAACAATGCCGCAGCCCTGCGCTTTCAGTTCATTGATCACGCGGAAGAGTGAAAGCGTTTCGGTATCGGTCAGCGCATCGGTCGGTTCATCCATAATGATGACCTGCGACTCGAAGCTCAGCACCTTGGCAATCTCAACCATCTGTTGATCGCCAATCGATAAATCGCCCACCAGCTTATGGCTGTTGAAGCGCAGGTTCAGGCGATGTAATAAGGCATCCGCCTCGGCGTACATCCGATTCCATTCGATGCGGCCAAAGCGGTTAACGAATTCGCGACCAAGGAAAATATTCTCCGCGACGGTCAGTTGCGGAATCAGGTTAAGTTCCTGATGGATAATGCCAATGCCCGCTTCCTGCGACGCTTTCGGTCCAGAAAAAGCCACATCTTTGCCCAGCCACTGCAGAGAGCCCGCATCCATGCTGTAAATGCCGGTCAGCACTTTCATCATGGTGGATTTTCCCGCGCCGTTTTCACCCACCAGCGCCATCACGCGCCCCGGATAAACAGCAAGCGATGCGCCATTCAGCGCCTTCACGCCGGGAAACGACTTTTCAATCCCTTTGAGTTGCAATAACGGTTGCATATCGGCCTCAGAAGGTTACGCCGGCGCTCAGGATGACATTCGCATACGGAGAACACTCTCCGCTGCGAATGACCGCCTGACTACGCTGCGTTTCTTGTTTGAACTGTTCATGGCTGGTGTAACGGATGGTGATGACATTCCCCTGGTGCCGTTGCAAGGCATCGAGCACGGCGAGCAGTGCGCTGTGGAGTTGCGGATTGTGTTGCTTGATCTCCTCCGCCATCAGAGCGCTTTCGACTTGCATCTCCTGGGTGACAACATCAACCACCTGCAAAAATTCGGGCGTTCCCGGCGTCAACGCCAGATCGATACGCTGTGGACCGGCCGGAATCGGCAAGCCTGCATCAGCTATCGTCAGCGTGTCGGTGTGCCCCAGGCGGGCAATCACATGAGAGAGTTCAGCGTTTAACAAGCGACCTTTTTTCATTTATTCCACTCCACAGCGAAACGTTTCGCTGAGCGGGAGTGTATTAAATGTGCGCGGCAACTCAATGACGTCATCACGGAAATGTGATCGCCATCGAAACGTTTCGCTTGTGCCGGGGATAATTTGAGTTTAGCGGGGGAAGTGAGCCGCCTGAGCGGCTCTGAAGGGTGTTATGGCAGCTTGCGGACCTGTTTAACGTCCAACTCGATGGAATTAAAGTCCTTATCCAACTCACCGGTCAGTTCAACCTGATCCTTCGGCGTGATGGTTTGTCCATGCCAACGCTTATGGTCGATTTCCACTTTCATGTTGCCGCTGCTGTCACGGAACAGATAATCCTCATCGCCGATTTGCTTATCCAGATAACCGCGCACGGTGATCCAGCTGTCATCTTTCATCTCTTCGGCCTGCTTTACCGTCACGACGCTGGTGTTATCGGCCTGGAAGCCGCCTGCGTGAACCTGAGCCTTTGGCGCACTCGGGTCAACATAGCCACCCTGTTGCGCGGCCAAAACCGGCGTCGATGCCAACATCACAATAGCGATTAGCGCTGCACTCTTTTTCATTTTTCACCTCTGTTCCATGAATGTGTGGGATACGGAAGCCATTACAGCACAGGGTTCTTAACAGGATCTTAAGGGGTAAAAAAACACGAAAAATAGCCAAAATGCAGCGATTGACGCTGTACAAGCCGGTTTTGGCTTCGTATAACGACTCCTGCACTTAAGGAGAAACGCATGCGCATTTTATTGATTGAGGACGACACGCTGATTGGCGATGGCCTGAAAGTCGGGTTGACGAAACTCAGCTTCAGCGTTGACTGGTTTGTGTCAGGCGAAGCGGGATTTCAGGCTCTGACGGCCGCTCCATGGGATGCCGTGGTGCTGGATCTTTCATTGCCCGAGCGCGATGGGCTGGAGATCCTGCGTCAATGGCGTGAGCAGGGCGCAGATGTACCCGTGCTGATCCTCACCGCCCGTGATGCACTCGATCAGCGCGTGCAAGGATTACAGCTGGGCGCAGACGACTATCTGTGCAAGCCATTCGCACTGGCTGAAGTTGCCGCTCGTTTACAAGCGCTGATTCGCCGCCGCCACGGACAACTCCAGCCCCAGTTAACGCACGGCAAAGTGGTGATGTCGCCCACCAGCCACAGCGTCTGGATTGACGGTGAAACTATCAGTCTGAAGAGCCGGGAACTGGCGCTGCTGGAGCTGTTTCTGCGCAATCTGGGTCGCGTGCTAACCCGCAGCCAGCTGGAGGAAAAACTCTACAGCTGGGATGACGATGTCTCCAGCAACGCGGTGGAAGTGCATATTCATCATCTGCGTAAAAAGCTCGGCACGGCGTTTATTCGCACCGTGCACGGCGTGGGTTACACCCTGGGTGCGGCTGAATGAGCCTGTTTCTCCGGCTCGCCATCGGCTTTGTGCTGCTGATTGCTCTATGCGGTGGCGTGGCCAGCTACAGCGCCTGGCAGCAAACCCGCGATACCGTCAATGAGCTGTTCGATACCCAACAGATGCTGTTTGCCAAACGCCTGCTGTCGATCGATCCCACCAGCTTGCACGCCGCTTCACTGCCAAAAACCAAATCCATTTTGCGCCATCATCGCGGCGATCAGGATGATGATGCGCTGGCCTTTGCCATTTTCCGTGCGGACGGCCAGCCGTTGCTTAACGATGGCGAGAACGGGCGCGATATGCAGTTTGACGCTAAGCGTGATGGCTTTCGCGACGGACGCCTGCGCGGCGACGATGACAGCTGGCGGCTGCTGTGGCTGACTTCAGCGGATAAACAGTATCGCGTGGTGGTCGGTCAGGAGTGGGAATACCGCGACGACATGACGCGCGATCTGGCGCTGGCGAGTTTGATGCCGTGGCTTTACGCCATGCCTTTTATGCTACTGATGCTGCTGGCGTTAGTGTGGTTTGAACTGCGACCATTAAAACGTCTCACGTCTTCCCTGCAACAACGTGCGCCCGATGACGCCACGCCGCTCACCGAAACCCGTTTGCCTAAAGAAGTGAAGCCACTGGTAGCCGCGCTCAACGGGCTATTTAGCCGCACGGCGCAACTGGTGCAGCGCGAACGCCGCTTTACCTCAGATGCCGCCCACGAACTGCGCAGTCCGTTAGCCGCGCTGCGGGTGCAGAGTGAAGTGATTCAGCTGGCTGATGATGACGAAGCGATGCGCAAACGGGCATTGCTGCAGCTCGATAGCGGCATCCAGCGCGCCACCCGGCTGGTGGATCAGCTTTTAACGCTTTCAAGAGTAGAAGCAGACGATCTGCGCAGCGAATTCCAGCCAGTGCCATTGGCACCGCTGCTGCAAAATCTGCTGGTGGAACATTTCCCGCAGGCGGAAGCGCAGAAAATGGATCTGCAACTGCATGCACAAGCCGAACCGGTGATGAACGGTCATCCGCTGCTGCTGGGTTTGTTGATGCGTAATCTACTGGATAATGCGCTGCGCTATGCGCCACCGGGCAGCCAGATTCAGTTCACGCTAAACGCGCGGAACATCGTTCTTGAGGATAACGGGGCGGGTGTTAGCGATGAACAGCTTACTCGTTTAGGGGAACGTTTTTGGCGACCACCGGGGCAAACGCAAACAGGCAGCGGACTGGGATTATCGATTGTGAAGAATATTGCGCAACTACACGGCATTCGCATCGCATTCAGCCATGTGCAGCCACAAGGTTTGCGCGTCACCTTAAGCTGGTGACGCGCTTGATCCTTAGATCTCGACCTGTGTGCCCAATTCGATCACGCGGTTAGGCGGGATTTCAAACTGATCCGGCGCGCGCAGCGCATTGCGTTGCAGCGCGAGGAACAGTTTTCCGCGCAGGCGCAGATACCATGGACGATCGCCGATGATCAGCGATTCATGTGACATAAAGAACGAGGTTTCCATCATGCGGCAGTTGAGACCTTCCAGCCCGCAGCGGTGGAAAATCTCTTCCACGTTCGGGGTTTCACGCCAGCCGTAACTCGCCACTACGCGCCAGAATGTTGGCGACAGCTGTTCAATGGTAACGCGGCGTACGTTATGCACGTAAGGCGCATCTTCGGTACGCAACGTCAGCAATACCACACGCTCATGCAGCACTTTGTTGTGCTTGAGATTATGCAGCATGGCAAACGGAATCACGTTCAGGGCACGCGACATATACACCGCCGTACCCGGCACGCGCACTGGTGGGGATTTCTCCAGCGAGGCGATCATCGCTTCCAGGGAGTTGCCGTGCTCATGCATACGACGCAGCAAGCGGAAGCGCTCACTTTTCCAGGTGGTCATGACGATAAACATCATCAGCGCCAACGTCAGCGGCAACCAACCGCCGGAGAACACTTTGACCAGGTTAGCCGAGAACAGTGACACGTCGATACACAGCATGCCAATTAAGATCACAATCACCAGATAACGGTTCCAGTGCCAGTTCTGAATCGCCACCGTGGAGCAGAGAATCGCGGTCAATACCATAGTGCCGGTGACTGCGATGCCGTAAGCCGCCGCCAGGTTGCTGGAGTGTTCAAAGCCGACAATCACGATCACCACGGAGAAGTAGAGCAGCCAGTTGATCACTGGAATATAAATCTGGCCCGACTCTTCTTCCGAGGTGTGCACAATACGCATCGGCGGCAGATAGCCTAAACGCACCGCCTGACGCGTTAACGAGAACACGCCAGAAATCACCGCCTGTGAGGCGATAACCGTGGCCAGCGTCGCCAGAATCAGCATGGGAATCAGCATCCAGTCTGGCGCTAGCAGGAAGAAGGGGTTTTTGATCGCTTCGGGATGTTTGAGCAACAGTGCGCCCTGACCAAAGTAGTTCAGCACCAGCGAGGGTAACACCACGATAAACCAGGCAAGGCGAATCGGGAATTTGCCGAAGTGGCCCATATCCGCATACAGCGCTTCCACACCGGTAATCGCTAACACTACCGCGCCGAGCGCGAAGAACGATACCGTTTTGTATTGAATAAAGAAGTGCATCGCCCAATACGGGTTCATGGCATGCAGCACATCAGGGTTGCTGATGATGCTACGCGCACCCAGCACCGCCAGAATGATAAACCACACCAGCATTACCGGTGCGAACAGCTTTCCGACAATGCCAGTACCGTGCTTTTGAATCACAAACAGCAGCGTCAGCACCGCTATCGCTAACGGAACGATATACGCATCCAGGCTCGGTGCGGCAATCTCCAGACCTTCAATCGCTGAGAGCACCGACACCGCTGGGGTGATCACCACTTCGCCATAGAAGAAGCTGCCGCCAATCAGGCCCATGATCACCAGCACGGCCGTGGCTCTGGCACCGGTATGGCGCCCGGCCAGTGACATCAATGTCAGGATTCCGCCTTCACCGGCGTTATCGGCACGCATTACGTAGCTGATGTACTTCAGTGAGACCACTAAAATCAGCAGCCAGAAGATCAGCGAGAGAAAGCCAAATACCGCTTCGCGTTCTACGCCAAAGCCGAACTGACCAGAGAGACATTCACGCAAAGTATAGAGCGGGCTGGTACCGATATCGCCATACACCACGCCAATCGCGGCGAGTGTGACTGCGCCAAGGGACTGCTTCTTATCCGAGCTCATAAGTTGTCTTTTGTTGGAGCCGATAAGGCACTTGCCTACCGCTCAGGCCATCAAAAAGCGCACAGTATGCACATATTCCAAAAAAAACCTACTCTTACAACATGTCATCATGACGTCAGCGAGGCGGTTTTTCGCCGAAATTAGGCGCCAAAAACCGCCTGAAGCAGCGAGTTATCTCGCCTCAACCTTCTGAAACAAAAAAGCTGACGGCTATCAACGCAATCAAGCATGATAACCAGTAGAGTATTGCGCTCGCCAGAATATGACGGCTCCAGGATCAGAAGGACAATGATGTGATTATGGCTCAACCCCATCTTTTGGCAGAAAGAATTTCTCGCCTGAGCAACGCCCTGGAGAAAGGGCTGTATGAACGGCATCATGCGATCCGCCTGTGCTTACTGGCTGCATTGAGTGGCGAGAGCGTATTTTTGCTGGGGCCGCCGGGCATTGCCAAGAGTCTGATTGCCCGCCGCCTGAAATACGCCTTCCAAAATGCCCGCGCCTTTGAATACCTGATGACCCGTTTTTCTACCCCTGAAGAAGTGTTTGGCCCGTTATCAATTCAGGCGTTGAAGGATGAAGGTCGCTATCAGCGATTAACCAAAGGTTATCTGCCGGATGCCGAAATCGTCTTCCTTGATGAAATCTGGAAAGCCGGCCCGGCGATTCTGAACACCCTGCTGACCGCCATCAACGAACGTCGTTTCCGTAACGGCGACAGTGAAGAAAAGATCCCGATGCGCCTGCTGGTCACCGCATCCAACGAATTGCCGGAAGCCGACAGCGGGCTGGAAGCCTTGTATGACCGCATGCTGATTCGCCTGTGGCTGGACAACGTGCACGAGAAACAAAACTTCCGCAGCATGCTCACCCACCAGCAGGACGAAAACGATAATCCGGTGACGGAAGCGCTGCGCATCAGCGATGAAGAGTATCATCAGTGGCAAAAAGGCATCAGTCAGGTCAGTTTGCCCGATCATGTGTTTGAACTGATTTATCAGCTGCGCCAGCAGCTGGAAACGCTGCCTGATGCGCCGTACATTTCCGATCGTCGCTGGAAAAAAGCCATCCACCTGCTGCAAGCCAGTGCGTTTTACAGTGGCCGAGTCACCATCGCGCCTATCGATATCATCCTGTTAAAAGATTGCCTGTGGCACGACGTCAGCTCAATGAAGCTGTTGGATCGTGAAATTGATGTGTTGATGACGCAACATGCGTGGCAGCAACAGCCGCTGCTGCATAAGCTGCAGCAGATCAAAGGCCGCCGTCTGGCCCTGCAACAACAGCAGAGCGTGGCACAAGCGCTGACGCTGGAGAAACATAGCGGTATGTTCAGCCGCAAACCACATTACGAATTGCCTGCTGCCATAGCCGACGAACAACTGACACTGATGCTGCAACAGCCGCTGACCTTGCACGATATGCAGGTGACGCATGTGCTGATAAGCCATGAAGCACTTGATCAGTGGTTGCTGAAAGGCGGAGAGATTCGCGGCAAGCTGAACGGTATCGGTTTTGGCCAGACGCTCGATCTGCTGGTGGACGCGCATCATTGCCTGACGCTGCGCGATGTGAGCCTGCAATCGACGCGCTTAACCCTGCCCGGAGCCAGTAGCAACAGCGACATGCCGCAGGAGATCCTGGATGAGTACGACGCGCTGGATACCCTGTTGCGCGCACAGCGTACCTTGTTCAGCCAACATCAGCGCTGCTTGTTTATTAGCGATGACTGGCTGGCTCGCATTGAAACCAGCCTGCAGGATGTGGCGGAACAGCTGAAACAGGCGCGTAAATGATCTCACTGGAGACGCTGAGCACGCTGCTATCGATTGGCGAAACTGAGTTAATCGAAGAGTTAATTCTGGCACTGCTCGCGTCGCCACAGCTGGCACTGTTCTTTGAAAAATTTCCGCGGATGAAACAAGCCTTAATGCGCGATTTACCGCGCTGGCGCACGGAGATTGCTGAACAGATGAAAACCACGCCGGTACCTGAAGCTCTGGCGCAGGAGTTCCAGCTCTTCCAGCAGATGCAGCTCGTCAGCACCCACGATTTCAGCCACCAGCTTCCCCACATCATGACTCAGCTGAAAAGCCTGCCCTCGCCGTTTATTGAGGAAGCCAGCAAACTGCTGCTGCGCAACGAAACGGAGCAACTGAGCAATGCGCAGCACACGCTTTTTTTACAACGCTGGCGCCTCAGCTTGACGCTGCAAACCCTGACGCTCAACGAAACTATTCTGGAGGAGCAGCGCGAACGTCTGATGGCCGAGCTGCAACAGCGGATGGCGATCAGCGGCCAGCTGGCGCCCATCCTTACTGACGATGATGAAGCCGCAGCCGGTCGTCTGTGGGATATGAGCAAAGCATCACTGCAACACGGTGATTATGAGCTGATCGTACAATATGGCGATTTTCTCGCACAGCAGCCGGAACTGATGAAACTGGCGCAGCAGTTGGGCCGCAGCCGCGAAGCCAAATCTGTGCCCTCACAGGACGCGCCGCTGGAAGAGTTTCACCAGCTGGTGCGCGAACCGGATAACGTACCGGAAGAGGTCAGCGGCATTCATCAGAGCGACGATGTGTTGCGCTTGCTGCCGCCCGAACTGGCTGCGCTGAGCATCAGCGAACTGGAGCTGGAGTTTTATCGCCGCCTGGTGGAAAAACGCCTGCTGACTTACCAACTGCAGGGCGATGCCTGGCACGATAAAGTCACGCTCCGCCCGGTCAGCCACCAGCAACATGAAGCGCAGCCGCGCGGCCCTTTCATCGTTTGTGTCGATACCTCGGGTTCGATGGGTGGATTTAACGAGCGCTGCGCCAAGGCCTTCTGTCTGGCTCTGCTGAAAGTCGCGCTGGCAGATAAACGTCGCTGCTACATCATGCTCTTCGCCCACGAAGTGATTGGCTACGAACTCACTGCCGATAGCGGCATTGAGCAGGCCATTCGTTTCCTCAGCCAGCGTTTTCGTGGCGGCACCGATCTGGCGGCCTGCCTTGCTGCGGTTGTTAAACGTATGGAAGGCAGTATTTGGGATGAAGCCGATGCGGTGATCGTGTCGGATTTTATCGCCCAGCGTTTACCGGATGACACCATCAACGCTATCAAGCAACGCCAGCGCCACCATCAACAACGTTTTCATGCGGTGGCGATGTCGCTCCATGGCAAACCGGGCATTCTGCGCATCTTCGATCATATCTGGCGCTTCGATACCGGACTGAAAAGCCGCCTGCTGCGCCGCTGGAAACGCTAATTCATCTGACAGAAATGCTTATTTGCTATAGTGATTAGTTCGCACACTGAGCATTTGGAGCATCTTGTGAACACCGCCCAACTTCCTGCACCGACCCGCACTTTGCAGCTCTCCGGCCAAAACGCCGAACAAAAACGGAGCGAGCTGCTGGCGTATTTCACCCAAACCTGGGAACTGTACGAAAGCCTGTTTGATTGCCTTGCCGACGAACGCGCGTATTTCAACAAAGCGATCTCGTTACGCCATCCGCTGATCTTCTACTTTGGCCACACCGCTACGTTCTATATGAATAAGCTGATGGCCGGTCGCTATCTGGATGATCGCGTGGACGATCGCATCGAAGCGATGATGGCGATCGGCGTGGATGAGATGAGCTGGGACGATCTCAACGACAGCCATTACGCCTGGCCAACGGTGGAAGAAGTGCGTGACTACCGTGGCAAAGTCAAAAGCCTGGTTAGCGAGTTTATTCGCACCATGCCGCTGGAACTGCCGATTACGTGGGAAAGCCCGGCCTGGGTGGTGCTAATGGGCATTGAACACGAGCGTATCCATCTGGAAACCTCCAGCGTGCTGATCCGCCAGCTGCCGATCGAATGGGTCAAATCGCAAGCGCATTGGCCGGTTTGTCCGCAAGCGCGTCACGATCGTGCATCGGTTCCGGAGAACTCGCTGATCGCGATGCCTGGCGGTCGCGTGCAGCAAGGCAAAACGGATGACACCTACGGCTGGGATAATGAATACGGCAATCAGGTGACTGAACTCAAACCGTTTAAGGCCAGTAAAATGCTGGTCAGCAACGCCGAGTTCTATCGCTTTATCGCCGCTAACGGCTATCAGGATCAGCGCTGGTGGGATGATGAGGGCTGGGGCTGGCGTGAATTCTCTGGCGCGCAAATGCCAACCTTCTGGGTGGGTGACATATCGCAACCCGATCAGCTGAAACTGCGCTTAATGGCTGAAGAAGTCGCACTACCGTGGGACTGGCCAGCGGAAGTGAATCAGCTTGAAGCCGCCGCGTTCTGTCGCTGGCTGGCGGAAGAAACCGGCAAATCGATACAGCTACCTTGTGAAGCGGAATGGGTGCAGCTGCGTGAGCAGGTCAGCGGCGATCAGCCTGACTGGATCGACGCGCCAGGCAATATCAATCTGGCTTACTGGGCTTCATCCAGCCCGGTCGATCGCTTTGCGCAGGGCGAGTTTTTCGACATCGTCGGCAATGTCTGGCAGTGGACCACCACACCGACTAACGGCTTCGAAGGTTTCAAAGTCCATCCGCTATATGATGATTTCTCGACGCCGACCTTCGACGGAAAACACGCGCTGATCAAAGGCGGCAGCTGGATTTCCACCGGCAATGAGGCGTTAAAATCGGCTCGTTATGCCTTCCGTCGCCATTTCTTCCAGCATGCCGGTTTCCGCTATGTGGTCTCCTCACATCAAGAGACCATGGCGCTCAATCCGTACGAAACGGACAGTATGGTGTCGCAGTATCTCGATTTCCAATATGGGCCGGGCTATTACGATGTACCGAATTACGCCGTGGCGCTGGTGGAAAAACTGCTGCCTCACTGTAAGCAACGTGGTGTGGCTCTGGATCTCGGCTGCGCTACCGGCCGCGCCAGTTTTGAACTGGCACGCCATTTCGCGTCGGTCACTGGCATGGATTATTCCGCGCGCTTCATTGATGTGGCGTTGCAGCTCACCTCTGGTGAAGATTTCCGCTATGTGGTGCCGGAAGAGGGTGAGCTGGTGGAGTATCGCCAGGTGCGCCTGAAGGACATTAACCTCAGTGACGAGCAAGCCGGACGCATTAAGTTTGTACAAGGCGATGCCTGTAACTTGAAACCGCAGCCGGATCGCTACGATCTGGTGCTGGCATCAAATCTGATTGATCGACTGCGTCAGCCCAAACGTTTCCTGCAGGACGTTATCCCGATGATCCGCTCTGGCGGGCTGTTGGTGCTTTCATCGCCTTATACCTGGCTGGAGGATTTCACACCGAAGGAGAACTGGCTGGGTGGCGTGCGTGAGAACGGTGAAGCACTGACGACATATCAAGCTTTGCAGCGGTTATTGCGTGATGCGTTTGAGGAAGTGGTGCCGCCGCAGGATGTGCCGTTCGTCATCCGCGAGACGGCGCGCAAGTATCAACATACCGAAGCGCAGCTCACAATCTGGCGTAAGCGATAAAAAAAGCGTGCAGACTGCGGCTAGCACGCGGTCTGCACCTTGCCTGCACTGCTAATTTGCTGCACATTCTCCACTGTTCATAGAAGAAGAACTCAAAAGAGGATGGATGATGGCGGAACAACTGCAACTGGATAACCTTGATCGCGGCATTCTCAATGCGCTGCTGGAAAACGCGCGTACGGCGTATGCCGAGCTCGCCAAACAGTTCAACGTCAGCCCCGGCACCATTCACGTACGCGTGGAAAAAATGCGCCAGGCGGGCATCATTTTAGGCACTCGCGTTGAAATCGATCCGCGTCAGTTAGGTTTTGATGTGTGCTGCTTTATCGGCATTATCCTGAAAAGTGCGCGCGATTACCCCGCAGCCCTCAGCAAGCTGGAGGCGCTGGATGAAGTGGTAGAAGCCTGGTACACCACCGGCCACTACAGCATCTTTATCAAAGTGATGTGCCGATCCATTGATGCGCTGCAACAGGTGCTGATCAACAAGATCCAGACCATTGATGAAATCCAGTCCACCGAAACCCTGATCTCGTTGCAGAACCCGATCATGCGCACCATCAAGCCCTAATTCCCCTCTTTCCTGTGCACAACCTTTTCCCAGGCGGATCACATGCGTGATGCGCCTTGTCGCCTGATGCTTTCTGTTATTAACCCTGTTTTCCACAGGTGGATCACGGCTTGATCACAGCGTACAATGCTCGCCTTTAGTGCGGGAGAGCATCATGGCCGATATTACCTTAATCAGTGGCAGTACCCTTGGCAGCGCCGAATACGTTGCCGAACATCTGGAAGCAAAACTGCAGGAAGTGGGCTTTTCAACCGTGGTGCTGCACGGGCCAGAGCTGGAAGAGCTGCCGCAGGAAGGGATCTGGCTGATTGTGACTTCCACGCACGGTGCAGGCGAGCTGCCTGACAACCTGCTTCCTTTATATGAAGCCTTGCAGGAGACGCAGCCGGACCTTTCCGCGGTACGTTATGGCGCTGTGGGCATCGGCAACCATGAATATGACCTTTTCTGCGGGGCCATTAAGCTGCTGGAAGATCAACTCAACCAGTTAGGCGCCAAACGTATTGGCGATCGCCTGGAGATCGACGTTCTCGAACATGAGATTCCTGAAGATCCGGCGGAAGTGTGGGTTGAGACCTGGAAAACGCAGATTTAAAACGATCTTTGCCGGTTGGGGATCGGGAAAAGTGAACGATCCCCAGTTTATTTCGCTGTTTTATTGTTTTTTTTACGCGGTTATCTGTGGATAACATAACCTTAATCTTGCGTATAACCGGTAGTTATCCCAATAACAACCCGTGCTGCTTTTTTCATCTGTGCATAAGTCGCCATTTTGATCCCAGCTTATACGGATCAGGATCACCGATCATTCACAGCAAACGATCCTCTCTAATCCTCTGTTAATACTTTGCTTTTTCGGGTTATCAACAGACCTGGTCGATCCTAATAAGAGATCTAACAGAGAGATCATATAAAAGAATAAAGATCCTTTCTTTTAAACCGCAGGATCCCGCGGCTTTCGCAGTCGACAGAATTTCAGTAGAATCCACCGCCCAGGGCAACGATCCCTGTCCGAACATTAACGAGGACCCACTTCATGTTTTATCCAGATCCTTTTGACGTCATCGTAATTGGTGGTGGTCATGCGGGCACAGAAGCCGCGATGGCCGCTGCCCGAATGGGTCAGCAAACGCTGTTACTCACCCATAACATTGATACGCTTGGACAAATGTCCTGCAACCCGGCTATCGGTGGCATTGGGAAAGGACACCTGGTGAAGGAAGTGGATGCCTTAGGCGGTTTGATGGCAACGGCAATTGACCAGGCCGGCATTCAGTTTAGGATACTAAACGCAAGCAAAGGTCCTGCCGTAAGGGCTACGCGTGCGCAAGCCGACCGCGTCCTGTATCGCCAGGCGGTACGCACTGCGTTGGAAAACCAGCCGAACCTGATGATCTTCCAGCAGGCCGTTGACGATCTGATTGTGGAAAACGATCGCGTTGTCGGTGCTGTGACGCAAATGGGCCTGAAATTCCGCGCTAAAACCGTGGTGCTCACCGTCGGAACATTCCTCGACGGCAAAATTCATATTGGTCTGGATAACTACAGCGGTGGCCGTGCTGGTGACCCGCCATCCATTCCACTGGCGAAACGCCTGCGAGCTTTGCCGCTGCGCGTAAACCGCCTGAAAACCGGTACGCCGCCGCGTATTGATGCACGCACCATCGATTTTTCGGTGCTGACACCGCAGCATGGCGATACGCCAATGCCGGTGTTCTCGTTTATGGGCAATGTTTCTCAGCACCCGCAACAAGTACCGTGCTGGATCACTTACACCAACGAACAAACACACGATGTGATCCGCAATAACCTCGATCGCAGCCCGATGTATGCCGGGATCATCGAAGGGATCGGACCACGTTACTGCCCATCGATCGAAGACAAAGTGATGCGCTTTGCCGATCGTAATGCGCATCAGATCTTCCTTGAACCGGAAGGGCTGACCAGCAACGAGATCTACCCGAACGGTATCTCCACCAGCTTGCCGTTTGATGTGCAGATGCAGATCGTCCGTTCGATGAAAGGTCTGGAGAACGCGAAGATTGTGCGCCCAGGCTATGCCATCGAATACGATTTCTTCGATCCGCGCGATCTGAAGCCGACGCTGGAAAGCAAATTTATCCACGGCCTGTTCTTTGCCGGTCAGATCAACGGCACCACCGGTTATGAAGAAGCCGCGGCGCAAGGTCTGCTGGCCGGTTTGAACGCTGCACGTGCTTCAGCAGACAAAGAGGGCTGGGCGCCACGTCGCGATCAAGCTTATCTCGGTGTACTGGTTGACGATCTCTGCACCCTCGGCACCAAAGAACCGTACCGTATGTTTACCTCGCGCGCGGAATATCGTTTGATGCTGCGCGAAGACAACGCCGATCTCCGTTTGACCGAAGCCGGCCGCGAACTGGGCTTAGTCGATGATGCTCGCTGGGCGCGTTACAATCAGAAGTTGGAAACCATTGAACTGGAACGCCAGCGTCTGCGCGATCTGTGGGTTCACCCGAAATCTGCAAATGTGGACGAAGTGAACACCGTGATCAGTGCACCGCTGACCAAAGAGGCCAGTGGTGAAGATCTGCTGCGTCGTCCGGAGATGAGCTACGAGTTGCTGATGACATTGCCAAGCTATGGTCCTGCGCTGGAAGATGTGCAGGCCGCAGAGCAGGTTGAAATTCAGGTGAAGTACGAAGGGTACATTGCGCGTCAGCAGGAAGAGATTGATCGCCAGTTGCGCAATGAAAACACCTTGTTGCCTGTTGAGCTCGACTATCGTCAGGTTAATGGCTTGTCGAATGAAGTGATCGCCAAACTGAACGATCATAAACCTACCTCCATCGGGCAGGCCTCGCGTATTTCAGGCATCACCCCAGCAGCCATCTCCATTCTGCTGATTTACCTGAAAAAACAGGGCCTGCTGCGTAAAAGTGCCTGATCGACCCTGGGGCGAGGTCACTCGCCCCCGTTTATGGAACGTTCCTTGTGATTAACAAACTCTCCCAGCTGCTCAATGCGGCAAATATTTCCCTTACCGATCAACAAAAACAACAGCTGGTTGGCTATGTAGAACTGCTGCATAAGTGGAACAAAGCCTACAACCTGACATCGGTGCGTGATCCGCAGCAGATGCTGGTGCGCCATATTCTCGACAGCGTGGTAGTGGAACCGCACTTACAAGGTGAGCGCTTTATTGACGTCGGCACCGGGCCTGGACTGCCAGGAATTCCATTGGCGATTGTGCGTCCAGAATCGCATTTCACGCTGCTGGATAGCCTGGGTAAGCGCATTCGTTTTCTGCGTCAGGTACAGCATGAGTTAGGGCTTACTAACATCACTCCGGTGCAGAGCCGTGTGGAAGAGTTTCCCGCTGAGCCGCCGTTTGATGGTGTTATCAGCCGTGCGTTTGCCTCGCTGGAAGACATGCTGAACTGGTGTCACCATCTGCCTGGCACCTCCGGTCGCTTCTATGCGCTTAAAGGTGTGCGTCCGGATGATGAAATTACGGCCTTACCTGCAGGCTTTGTGGTAGAGAAGATTGAGTCACTGCATGTGCCAGAACTGGATGGTGAGCGTCATTTAGTGGTGCTGTCTCGCCAGTAGCCACAAAGAAGGTGCGGTTTTGACACCCGCCGCACCTTTCGTCATCGAAATCTGGCTGAATAAAAAAACAGCAGTTGAACACTTTTAGTCAAAAGCTTTAATTCGGCAGGGCAGGGTGAGTCGGTTAACAACTGCTACGGAAATTATCCGAAAAGCTCTGTTACATTTAACGAACATTTCACATTTCATTATCACTTAGATCACTTTATTGGGTGTATTTACTTGCGCAAATAGTCACGCCGGAAAATATAACTCTGCAATAAATCGGCGTGCGTAATATCAGTTTTACGTTTTTATTGCGGCGTACGATGTCAATAGAGTGTTTTTATCGAAAATCATGACCTGATGTTAGATGGATAATTCTATCGTGATGATAAAAAACAGCTTTCAGCACTTTTGAAATCTGAAAATTCATGCTTAAAACAAATTCATCCGTTAATGCATTGCCTATAATGTGATCTAAAGCACGCTTTAAAAGCAAGCCAACAAGGCAATTTCAGAGATTTAGCTGAGTCATAGTGGAAGGTGATGTTTTGAAAAATAGCCCTCCAGAAAGAAATTTAAATAATTGTTCACCTTTTCGCTACTTACCGATTGAAATCGCAGGTGGCGCCCGTATAATTTGCACGGCTTTTGCTGCTTGACTCAAATGAGTAAAGGCAGTCTTATACGACACGCGACATACCCCGTTCGGGGCAGGAGAGTTCAACGCCATGTCAGTGTCTCTTTACAGTGCGAAATTAGCCCGGACCGTGCTGGTTATCCAGCTGGTGACGTTTGTCATCATCGGCGCGCTCTTTGCTCTGAAAGATGTTACCTGGGGCGCTTCCGCCATCGCCGGTGGAGCGGCAGCCTGGCTGCCGAATGTGTTGTTTATGTTTTTAGCCTGGCGCCTGCAGGATCAAACGCCTGCCAAAGGTCGTGTAGCCTGGAGCTTCGCCTTCGGTGAGGTGTTCAAGGTCTTCATGACGGTCATTCTTCTCATGGTGGCGTTAGGTGTGCTTGGAGCGGTCTTCTGGCCTCTCGCAATCACGTGGTTATCGGTGCTGGTGGTGCAGATCGTCGCGCCGGCTGTAATTAACAACAAAGGGTAAGAGGCATCATGGCTGCTGGAGAAATCTCTACTCCGCAAGAATACATAGGTCACCACCTGAATAACCTTCAGTTGGACCTGCGTACTTTCGAGTTGGTGAATCCGCACGACGCTCCTGCGACGTTCTGGGTATTAAATATCGATTCCATGTTTTTCTCTGTGGTACTGGGACTGCTTTTCCTGGTTGTGTTCCGTAAAGTGGCAAAAAGCGCCACAAGCGGTGTGCCAGGGAAACTACAAGCGGCTATCGAACTGGTTGTCGGTTTCGTTGATAACAACGTGCGCGACATGTACCACGGTAAAAGCAAACTTATCGCCCCGCTGGCTCTGACGATTTTTGTCTGGGTCTTCCTGATGAACTTCATGGATCTGCTGCCTATTGATTTGCTGCCGTTTATCGGTGAGCACTATTTAGGCCTGCCAGCGCTGCGCGTTGTGCCGTCTGCAGATGTGAACATCACGCTGTCTATGGCGTTGGGCGTCTTTATTTTGATTCTGTTCTACAGCATCAAAATGAAAGGCATTGGCGGCTTCACCAAAGAACTGACGCTGCAGCCTTTTAATCACCCGATCTTCATCCCAATCAACCTGATTCTTGAAGGTGTTAGCCTGCTGTCTAAACCGGTTTCACTCGGTCTGCGACTGTTCGGCAACATGTATGCGGGTGAGCTGATCTTTATCCTGATTGCCGGCTTGCTGCCGTGGTGGTCGCAGTGGTTGTTGAATGTGCCATGGGCCATTTTCCACATCCTGATCATTTCGCTGCAGGCTTTCATTTTCATGGTCCTCACGATTGTCTATCTGTCGATGGCATCTGAAGAACATTGATTTTTTTATCTCAACACTAAGCTTTTAACTGAAACAAACTGGAGACTGTCATGGAAAACCTGAATATGGATCTGCTGTACATGGCTGCCGCTGTGATGATGGGCCTGGCGGCAATCGGTGCTGCGATCGGTATCGGCATCCTCGGAGGCAAATTCCTGGAAGGCGCTGCGCGTCAACCGGATCTGATTCCTCTGCTGCGTACGCAGTTCTTTGTTGTAATGGGTCTGGTGGATGCAATCCCAATGATCGCTGTAGGTCTGGGTCTCTACGTGATGTTTGCTGTCGCCTAAACCTGGTAGCCTTGTTCACTCATGGCACCTGGTGTGATGAGGGACGGATTCTGCCGTTTATCGCTGATAGCGGCAGAGCAAGTTAACTTAATAAGAGGCATTGTGCTGTGAACATTAATGCAACAATCCTCGGCCAGGCCATCGCGTTCATTCTGTTTGTCGCGTTCTGCATGAAGTACGTATGGCCGCCGATCATGGCTGCCATCGAAAAGCGCCAGAAAGAAATTGCTGATGGCCTTGCTTCTGCTGAGCGCGCGAAGAAAGATTTAGATCTCGCGCAGGCCAATGCGACCGACCAGCTGAAAAAAGCGAAAGAAGACGCTCAGGTCATTATCGAGCAGGCGAACAAACGCCGTGCCCAGATTCTGGACGAAGCGAAAACCGAAGCTGAGACTGAACGTAACCGCATCGTGGCACAAGCGCAGGCAGAAATCGAAGCCGAGCGTTCACGTGCCCGTGAAGAGCTGCGTAAGCAAGTCGCGTTGCTGGCATTAGCTGGCGCCGAGAAAATCATCGAACGTTCCGTGGATGAAGCTGCTAACAGCGACATCGTTGATAAACTGGTCGCTGAACTGTAAGGAGGGAGGGGCTGATGTCTGATCTGATTACTGTAGCTCGCCCCTACGCCAAAGCAGCTTTTGACTTTGCTGTTGAGCATCAAAGTATCGATCGCTGGCAGAGTATGCTGGCGTTCGCCGCAGAAGTGGCTCGTAACGAACAGATGGCAGATCTTCTTTCCGGTGCAATCGCGCCGGAAGCTTTGTCTGCCTCTTTCAACGCGGTATGTGGCGATCAACTTGATGAACCCGCTCAGAACCTGATTAAGGTAATGGCGGAAAACGGACGTTTGACAGCACTTCCAGCGGTACTGGAACAGTACATCCAACTGCGTGACGCTTATGAAGCGACCGCCGAAGTGGATGTGATTTCTGCCAGTACCCTGAGTGACAGCCAGCTGAGTAAAATCAGCGCCGCGATGGAAAAACGTCTGTCACGCAAAGTTAAGCTGAATTGCAAAATTGACAAGTCTGTAATGGCAGGTGTGGTTATCCGTGCGGGTGACCTTGTGATAGATGGTAGCGTACGCGGCCGTCTTGATCGTCTGGCAGACGTCTTGCAGTCTTAAGGGGACTGGAGCATATGCAACTGAATTCCACCGAAATCAGCGAACTGATCAAGCAGCGCATTGCTCAGTTCAATGTGGTGAGCGAAGCTCACAACGAAGGTACTATTGTTTCTGTAAGTGACGGTATCATCCGCGTACACGGCCTGGCCGATGTGATGCAGGGTGAGATGATTGCCCTGCCGGGCAACCGTTACGCTATCGCACTGAACCTCGAGCGTGACTCGGTTGGTGCAGTAGTGATGGGCCCGTACGCTGACCTCGCCGAAGGCATGAAGGTTAAATGTACTGGTCGTATTCTTGAAGTTCCAGTTGGCCGTGGCCTGCTGGGCCGTGTGGTGAACACCCTGGGTGCACCGATCGACGGTAAAGGCGCAATCGACAACGACGGCTTCTCGCCAGTTGAAGTGATTGCACCGGGCGTTATCGACCGTCAGTCAGTAGACCAGCCTGTTCAGACCGGTTACAAATCTGTCGATGCGATGATTCCAATCGGCCGTGGCCAGCGTGAGCTGATCATCGGTGACCGTCAGACCGGTAAAACCGCAATGGCAATCGACGCCATCATCAACCAGCGCGATTCAGGCATCAAGTGTGTCTACGTTGCGATTGGCCAGAAAGCGTCAACCATTTCTAACGTGGTACGTAAGCTGGAAGAGCACGGCGCGCTGGCTAACACCATCGTGGTTGTGGCTTCTGCTTCTGAATCTGCAGCACTGCAGTACCTGTCACCGTACGCCGGTTGTGCGATGGGTGAGTACTTCCGTGACCGTGGTGAAGATGCGCTGATCGTGTACGATGACCTGTCTAAGCAGGCTATCGCTTACCGTCAGATTTCACTGCTGCTGCGCCGTCCACCAGGCCGTGAAGCATTCCCAGGCGACGTGTTCTATCTCCACTCTCGTCTGCTGGAGCGTGCATCACGCGTTAGCGCTGACTACGTTGAGCGCTTCACCAATGGTGAAGTGAAAGGCCAGACCGGTTCTCTGACCGCGCTGCCAATCATCGAAACTCAGGCGGGTGACGTTTCTGCGTTCGTTCCGACCAACGTAATCTCGATTACTGATGGTCAGATCTTCCTGGAATCAAACCTGTTCAACTCCGGTATTCGTCCAGCCGTTAACCCGGGTATCTCTGTATCCCGTGTTGGTGGTGCTGCACAGACCAAGATCATCAAGAAACTGTCCGGTGGTATTCGTACCGCGCTGGCACAGTATCGTGAACTGGCTGCGTTCTCTCAGTTCGCATCTGATCTGGATGATGCAACGCGTAAACAGCTGAGCCACGGTCAGAAAGTGACCGAGCTGCTGAAACAGAAACAGTATGCGCCGATGTCTGTCGCGCAACAGGGTCTGGTGCTGTTTGCTGCTGAACGCGGCTTCCTGAACGACGTTGAACTGGCGAAAATCGGCAGCTTCGAAGCCGCTCTGCTGGCGTTCGCGGATCGCGACCACGCTGAGCTGATGGCTGAAATCAACCAAGCGGGCAACTTTAATAACGATATCGAAGCGAAGCTGAAAAGCTTGCTCGAAACGTTTAAAGCAACCCAGTCCTGGTAATGTCTGGCGGCTTGTCTGAAAAGGCAGGCCGCAAGGCTTTGAGGAGAAGCTAATGGCCGGCGCAAAAGAAATACGTAGTAAGATTGGAAGCGTAAAAAATACGCAGAAAATCACCAAAGCGATGGAAATGGTCGCCGCCTCCAAAATGCGTAAAACGCAGGAACGCATGGCGGCCAGCCGTCCGTATGCAGATACCATGCGCAAAGTGATTGGTCACCTTGCACTCGGTAATCTGGAATACAAGCACCCTTACCTGGATGAGCGTGACGTTAAGCGCGTCGGCTACCTGGTCGTTTCGACTGACCGCGGGCTTTGTGGTGGTTTGAACATTAACCTGTTCAAAAAATTGCTGGCAGATATGAAGAGCTGGGCTGATAAAGGCGTTCAGAGCGATCTGGCGATTATCGGTTCTAAAGGTAATTCATTCTTCGGCTCTGTCGGTGGCAACATCGTGGCACAGGTCACTGGTATGGGCGACAAGCCTGCACTGTCTGATCTTATCGGCCCGGTAAAAGTGATGTTGCAGGCCTATGATGAAGGTCGCATCGACAAGCTGTATATCGTCGGCAACAAATTTAATAACACCATGTCTCAGACTCCGACCATCACCCAACTGCTGCCGTTACCGCCAGCGGAAGGTGAAGAAGAGATGAAGGCGAAGACCTGGGATTACCTGTACGAACCCGATCCGAAAGCGCTGCTGGATACCCTGCTGCGTCGTTATGTCGAATCGCAGGTTTATCAGGGTGTGGTGGAAAACCTGGCCAGTGAGCAGGCCGCACGTATGGTTGCGATGAAAGCTGCAACCGATAACGGCGGAAACCTGATCAAAGAGCTGCAGTTGGTTTACAACAAAGCTCGTCAGGCCAGCATCACCCAGGAACTTACCGAGATCGTCTCGGGAGCCTCCGCGGTTTAACCAGGTTACGAATTAGGTAGAGGATTCAAGATGGCAGCTGGAAAGATTGTCCAGATTATCGGCGCCGTAGTTGACGTCGAATTCCCTCAGGACGCGGTACCGCAGGTATATAGCGCTCTTGAGGTGAAAAATGGTGATGCTCGTCTGGTGCTGGAAGTTCAGCAGCAGCTGGGTGGTGGCGTGGTGCGTACCATCGCCATGGGTACTTCTGATGGCCTGAAGCGCGGCCTCGAAGTTACCGACCTGAAAAAACCTATCCAGGTACCGGTTGGTAAAGCAACCCTCGGCCGTATCATGAACGTATTGGGCGAACCAATCGACATGAAAGGCGACCTGCAGAACGAAGACGGCACCACAGTAGAGGTTTCCTCTATTCACCGTGCTGCGCCTTCTTATGAAGATCAGGCTAACTCGCAAGAGCTGCTGGAAACCGGCATCAAGGTTATCGACCTGATGTGTCCGTTCGCTAAGGGCGGTAAAGTCGGTCTGTTCGGTGGTGCGGGCGTGGGTAAAACCGTAAACATGATGGAGCTGATCCGTAACATTGCGGCTGAGCACTCAGGTTACTCGGTATTTGCTGGTGTGGGTGAGCGTACTCGTGAGGGTAACGATTTCTACCACGAAATGACTGACTCCAACGTTATCGATAAAGTAGCGCTGGTGTATGGCCAGATGAACGAGCCGCCGGGTAACCGTCTGCGCGTAGCACTGACCGGTCTGACCATGGCGGAGAAATTCCGTGATGAAGGCCGTGACGTTCTGCTGTTCATCGACAACATCTATCGTTACACCCTGGCCGGTACTGAAGTATCAGCACTGCTGGGTCGTATGCCATCTGCGGTAGGCTATCAGCCAACGCTGGCAGAAGAGATGGGTGTGTTGCAGGAGCGTATTACCTCCACCAAATCCGGTTCAATCACCTCTGTTCAGGCCGTTTACGTGCCTGCGGATGACTTGACTGACCCGTCACCAGCCACCACCTTTGCTCACTTAGACTCAACCGTTACGCTGAGCCGTCAGATCGCCTCTCTGGGTATCTACCCAGCTGTTGACCCGCTGGATTCTACCAGCCGTCAGCTGGATCCACTGATCGTGGGTCAGGAGCACTATGACGTTGCGCGTGGCGTGCAGTCTCTGCTGCAGCGTTACCAGGAACTGAAAGACATCATCGCCATCCTTGGTATGGACGAGCTGTCTGAAGAAGACAAACTGTTGGTGGCACGTGCGCGTAAGATTCAGCGCTTCCTGTCTCAGCCGTTCTTCGTTGCTGAAGTCTTCACCGGTTCTCCAGGTAAGTACGTGACCCTGAAAGACACGATTCGTGGCTTCAAAGGCATCATGGAAGGCGAATTCGACCACCTGCCAGAGCAGGCGTTCTACATGGTCGGCGCTATCGAAGAAGCCGTAGAAAAAGCGAAGAAACTGTAATAACGGTTTCCCAGGAGGAATAGTATGGCTATGACTTATCATCTGGACGTTGTCAGCGCGGAGCAGCAAATGTTCTCCGGTCTGGTTGAGCGTATCCAGGTGTCAGGTAGCGAAGGTGAGCTGGGTATCTACCCTGGCCACGCCCCGCTGCTGACAGCCATCAAGCCTGGTATGATTCGCATCGTGAAACAGCACGGCGAAGAGGAGTATATTTACCTCTCTGGCGGCGTGCTGGAAGTACAGCCGGGTAGCACTACCGTTCTGGCCGACACTGCAATTCGCGGTGAAGACCTGGACGAAGCGCGCGCGCTGGAAGCGAAACGCAAAGCAGAAGAGCACATGAACAGCAGCCACGGTGACGTGGACTATGCTCAGGCCTCTGCGGAGCTGGCGAAAGCTATCGCGAAACTGCGTGTAATCGAGCTGACCAAAAAAGCGATGTAATCAGGCTTTATGCGTCACGAAATGCCAGCCTTCGGGTTGGCATTTTTTTTGTCTGCAATAAATCTCGCCGCGACGACTTAGTACGATTTTGTCGTGCTAAGCCGACCGATTGCATCGGCACAATGCATCGACGATGGCTGGGTCAGCACAGGTTTTATCCCCGATCACCCTTTCATCTTTATCCGCTAATTTCGGTCCGAGAAAAATGTAGTAATCTCAGGGGTAAACCTTACACTTTCGAAAGATAAATTGAGTCAGGATAGTTATGTCTACAAGCGCAATGAGTGTGGTGATTTTAGCCGCTGGCAAAGGCACCCGTATGTATTCCGATCTGCCCAAAGTACTGCACACCCTGGCAGGCAAACCGATGGTTCAGCACGTGATTGATGCCGCGACCGGTCTTGGCGCCCAGCAGGTGCATCTGGTGTACGGCCACGGCGGCGATCTGCTGCAAGAGAAACTGGCCAGCAACACCCTGAACTGGGTATTGCAGGCCGAGCAACTGGGCACCGGCCATGCGATGCAGCAGGCAGCACCTTTCTTTGCCGATGACGAAGACATCCTCATGCTTTACGGCGATGTGCCGCTGATCTCCCAGGCAACTTTACAGCGCCTGCGTGAAGCGAAACCAGAAGGCGGAATCGGTCTGCTCACCGTGGTGCTAGACAATCCGACAGGCTATGGCCGCATCGTGCGTGAAAATGGCACGGTGACCGGTATCATCGAGCAGAAAGATGCCTCAACAGAGCAGCTGAAGATTCAGGAAATTAACACCGGCATCCTGATTGCCAACGGCGGCGATCTTAAGCGCTGGCTGGCGCAGCTCAACAACAACAATGCACAGGGCGAGTTCTATATCACCGATATCATCGCCATGGCGCATCAGGAAGGTCGCGTGATCAACGCCGTTCATCCGGCGCGTATCAGCGAAACCGATGGCGTGAACAATCGCCTGCAGCTGGCCACGCTGGAGCGGGCTTACCAAACAGAGCAGGCGGAAAAGCTGCTGCTGGCAGGCGTGATGCTGCGCGATCCGGCACGTTTTGATCTGCGCGGTACGCTGGCGCACGGTCGTGACGTTGAGATCGATACCAATGTCATCATTGAAGGCAAGGTGACGCTGGGCGATCGCGTGAAAATCGGCGCGGGCTGCATTATCAAAAACAGCGTGATTGGTGATGATTGTGAAATCAGCCCTTATTCGGTGATCGAAGATGCCACCTTAGCCGCTGCCTGCACCGTTGGGCCGTTCGCGCGTCTGCGCCCTGGCAGTGAACTGGCGGAAGAGGCGCACGTGGGCAATTTCGTTGAAATGAAAAAAGCCACGCTGGGCAAAGGATCTAAAGCCGGCCATCTCTCTTATCTCGGCGATGCTGAAATTGGCGCAGGCGTGAACATCGGTGCAGGCACCATTACCTGCAACTACGATGGCGCCAATAAATTCAAAACCATCATCGGTGACAATGTGTTTGTCGGTTCCGATACCCAGCTGGTGGCCCCGGTTACCGTCGCAGCTGGCGCGACCATTGCAGCAGGCACCACGGTGATGAAAGATGTCACCGCTGCCGATTTGGTCTACAACCGTAAAGAACAGAATCAGAAGTCTGGCTGGCAGCGTCCGGTCAAGAAAAAATAAATTTTAAGGGTCGGCAAAGATCGGCTCGTAGGAAAAAGCTACCCGAAATAATTCGAGTTTCAGGCAGGCGGCAAGTGCATGAATCCTCAGGATCTTACTGAAGTCAGTGACTGAGGTGAATGCACGCAGCCAACGCACCTGAAATTTGAAGTATGAAGGGTAGATCCCCAACTCTCTACAAGGCTCGGGGAACGTCAGGTCAGAAGGCAACGCAATGGCCGAAAGCCATGAAGTCAGGAAACTATTATGTGTGGAATTGTTGGTGCAGTAGCGCAGCGTGACATCGCAGAAATTCTGCTGGAAGGTCTGCGTCGTCTTGAGTACCGCGGTTATGACTCTGCGGGTTTAGCGGTAGTGGATCGCCAGGGACATATGACGCGTCTGCGTCGTCTCGGCAAAGTAGCCAATCTGGCCGAAGCCGCAGAGCAGCAGCCGCTGATTGGTGGCACCGGTATCGCTCATACCCGTTGGGCAACCCACGGTGAGCCATCAGAAGCCAATGCGCATCCGCATGTCTCTGAACATATCATCATCGTGCACAACGGCATCATTGAGAACCATGAGCCCCTGCGCGCGCAGATGATTGAGCGCGGCTATATCTTCGCCTCAGAAACCGACACCGAAGTGGTGGCGCATTTGGTGCACTGGGAGCAGAAGCAGGGCGGCACATTGCGCGAAGTGGTACTGCGCGTGATCCCGCAACTGCGCGGTGCTTATGGCATGGTGATCATGGACAGCCGTGATCCGTCCGTGCTGGTAGCAGCCCGTTCTGGTAGCCCGCTGGTGATTGGGCGTGGCGTGGGTGAAAACTTTATCGCTTCCGATCAGCTGGCCTTGCTGCCGGTGACCCGCCGCTTTATGTATCTGGAAGAGGGCGATATCGCCGAGATTACGCGCCGTGAAGTTACCATCATCGATCGTGATGGCAAACCAGCCAAACGCGCGGAAATCGAATCTACTGCGCAGTACGATGCTGGTGATAAAGGTACCTATCGCCACTACATGCAGAAAGAGATCTACGAGCAGCCAAACGCGATTAAAAATACTATTACCGGTCGTTTTAACCACGGGCAGGTCGATCTCAGCGAGTTAGGTGCCAATGCCGAAGCGCTGTTAAGCAAGGTTGAGCACATCCAGATTATCGCCTGCGGCACGTCTTACAACTCCGGAATGGTGTCGCGCTATTGGTTTGAGTCGCTGGCCAACATTCCTTGTGACGTGGAAATCGCCTCTGAATTCCGCTATCGCAAATCCGCAGTGCGTAAGAACAGCCTGCTGATCACTCTGTCGCAATCGGGTGAGACCGCCGATACGCTGGCCGCGCTGCGTCTGTCGAAAGAACTCGGCTATCTTGGTTCGCTGGCCATCTGTAACGTTGCCGGCTCTTCGCTGGTACGTGAGTCCGATCTGGCGCTGATGACCAAAGCCGGCACCGAAATCGGTGTGGCCTCGACCAAAGCCTTCACTACACAGCTGGCGGTATTGCTGATGCTGGTGGCGAAACTGGGTCGTCTGCATGGCATGAAGCCGGAAACCGAGCACGAAATCGTGCATGCGCTGCAGGCACTGCCGAGCCGTATTGAACAGATGCTGGCTCAGGACAAAGTGATTGAAAGCCTGGCGGAAGGTTTCTCCGACAAACATCATGCGTTGTTCCTCGGTCGTGGCGATCAGTATCCGATTGCTATGGAAGGCGCGCTGAAGCTGAAAGAGATCTCCTATATCCACGCTGAAGCTTACGCCGCCGGAGAGCTAAAACACGGCCCGCTGGCGCTGATTGATGCCGATATGCCGGTTATCGTGGTAGCGCCGAACAACGAGCTGTTAGAGAAGCTGAAATCCAACATTGAAGAGGTACGCGCACGCGGCGGTCTGCTATATGTGTTTGCCGATCAGGATGCTGGTTTTACCGATAGCGATGGCATGAAAATCATCTCTCTGCCGCACGTCGAAGAAGTGATTGCCCCGATCTTCTACACCGTGCCATTGCAGCTGCTTTCGTATCATGTTGCGCTGATTAAAGGCACAGACGTTGACCAGCCACGTAACCTGGCGAAATCGGTTACCGTTGAATAATCAGTAAAAAGAGCGGGTCTGCAACGGGCCCGCTCGCTTTTTAATCGGTGTCATATAACTGTCATATTTCGTACATTTCACTGTCATCAAACTGTCCTATTTTCCCTCCAGCAGCAATCACTGACTCTTACTAAAAAAGGCATTGAGCCTGATTTTTTTTGAATCCCCTGGAGGGAACATGACACTGATGCGTACATCCGTAGCCCGAATCCTCGCCGCCACCTTCGCAGTAAGCGCGGTATCTGCTTTTGCAGCCACCGATCTGACTGGCGCTGGCGGTACATTCCCGGCACCGGTTTATGCCAAGTGGGCAGCAGAGTACCAGCAAGCCACCGGTAGCAAAGTGAACTATCAGGGTATTGGTTCTTCAGGCGGCGTTAAGCAGATCATCGCTAAAACCGTTGATTTCGGTGCGTCAGATGCGCCGATGGCTGATGCCGATTTAGAAAAAAATGGTCTGTTCCAGTTCCCTACCGTTATCGGTGGCGTGGTACTGGCCGTTAACATCCCAGGTGTAAAATCAGGTGAACTGACGCTGGACGGCAAAACCGTTGGCGACATCTACCTGGGCACCATCAAAAAGTGGAACGACCCGGCGATCACTAAACTGAACCCAGGCGTGAAACTGCCAGACAGCAACATCAACGTGGTTCGCCGCGCAGATGGCTCAGGTACTTCTTTCGTGTTCACCAGCTATCTGTCTAAAGTGAACAGCGACTGGAGCAGCAAAATTGGTAAAGGCAACACCGTTAACTGGCCAACCGGTCTGGGCGGTAAAGGTAACGACGGCGTTGCGGCCTTCGTACAGCGTCTGCCAGGTTCAATCGGTTACGTTGAATATGCTTACGCTAAGCAGAACAACCTGACCTATACCAAACTGGTTGATGCCGATGGTAAATCTGTTGCACCAAGCGAAGCTAGCTTTGCGAACGCTGCCAAAGGCGCAAACTGGAGCGAATCTTTCGCTCAAGACCTGACCTTCCAGAAAGGCAACGATGCATGGCCGATCACCTCAACCACGTTCATCCTGATTTACAAAGATCAGGCGAATGCTGAGAAAGGCGCTGAAGTGCTGAAGTTCTTCGACTGGGCTTACAAAGGTGGCAGCAAAACTGCAACCTCACTGGATTACGCTGCGCTGCCAGAAAGCGTTGCTAACCAGATTCGTACTGCCTGGAAAGCGAACATCAAAGACAGCTCCGGCAAAGCGCTCTACAAGTAAGCGAATGACCCGGTTAGTCTACCCTGACTGACCAACCCGATGGGCGGCATTGTATGCCGCCCTGAACTTCCTCTGAGAACCGAGAAACTTATGGCTGCCACTAAGCCGACGTTCAAAGCCCCAGGTAAACAAGGTGACATGATTTTCGGCGCGCTGGTGAAACTTTCCGCGCTTATCGTGTTGTTGTTGATGGGTGGCATTATCGTCTCCCTGATTTTCTCCTCTTGGCCAAGCATCCAGAAATTTGGTTTTTCTTTCTTGTGGACCAAAACCTGGGATGCGCCAAACGAACAATTCGGTGCGCTGGTTCCGATTTACGGCACCCTCGTCACCTCCATTATTGCCCTGATCATCGCTGTGCCGGTGAGCTTTGGCATCGCGCTGTTCCTGACGGAACTGTCCCCTAACTGGTTGCGTCGCCCGCTAGGTACCGCGATTGAACTGCTGGCAGCGATCCCGAGTATCGTTTACGGCATGTGGGGCCTGTTTATCTTCGCCCCGTTGTTTGCGGAATACTTCCAGACCCCGGTCGGCAACGTGATGGCGAACATCCCAATTGTCGGCACGCTGTTCTCAGGCCCGGCTTTTGGTATCGGTATTCTGGCGGCAGGTGTGATCCTCGCCATCATGATCATTCCGTACATTGCTTCGGTGATGCGTGATGTGTTTGAGCAGACGCCGGTGATGATGAAAGAGTCCGCTTACGGCATCGGTTGCACCACGTGGGAAGTGATCTGGCGCATCGTGCTGCCGTTCACTAAAAACGGCGTGATCGGTGGCGTGATGCTCGGCCTTGGTCGTGCCTTGGGTGAAACCATGGCGGTGACCTTTATCATCGGTAACACCTACCAGCTCGACAGCGCATCGCTGTTTATGCCGGGCAACAGCATCACCTCGGCGCTGGCGAACGAATTCGCTGAAGCGGAATCGGGTGTGCATGTGGCGGCACTGATGGAGCTGGGTCTGATCCTGTTCGTGATTACCTTTATCGTGCTGGCGATCTCTAAACTGATGATCCTGCGTCTGGCGAAGAGTGAAGGAGCCCGTTCATGACAGCTATTGAAATGCAGGCTCGTGCTGAGCTGGAAGCGTCTCGACGCAAAATGCAGGCGTGGCGCAGCACCAAAAACAAAATCGCTCTGACCTTATCGATGCTGACCATGGCCTTCGGCCTGTTCTGGCTGGTGTGGATTCTGTTCACCACCGTCACCAAAGGCATCGACGGTCTGAGCTGGTCACTGTTCACCGAATCAACCCCGCCACCGAACACCGCAGGCGGTGGCTTAGCCAACGCCCTGGCGGGCAGTGGATTACTGATTCTGTGGTCAACGGTGATTGGTACGCCGCTGGGCATCATGGCGGGTATCTATCTTGCCGAATACGGTCGTAAACACTGGCTGGCGGAAGTGATTCGTTTCATCAACGACATCTTGCTTTCAGCACCGTCGATTGTGGTCGGCTTGTTCGTCTACACCATCGTGGTGGCGCAGATGCAGCACTTCTCTGGCTGGGCAGGCGTTGTGGCGCTGGCGTTGCTGCAGATTCCGATTGTGATTCGTACCTCGGAAAACATGCTGCGTCTGGTACCTGACAGCATGCGTGAAGCGGCTTATGCGCTGGGCACGCCGAAGTGGAAGATGATTTCGGCCATCACCCTGAAAGCCTCAGTTTCCGGCATCATCACCGGTGTGCTGCTGGCCGTCGCGCGTATTGCGGGCGAAACCGCACCGCTGCTGTTTACTGCGCTGTCGAACCAGTTCTGGAGCACCGACATGATGCAGCCGATCGCTAACCTGCCGGTGACGATTTTCAAATTCGCCATGAGCCCGTTTGCCGAGTGGCAAAGTCTGGCGTGGGCGGGTGTATTGATTATTACCCTGTGTGTGCTGCTGCTGAATATTGTCGCGCGAGTGGTTTTCGCCAAGGGCAAACATTAATTTCCCGGCGCGGCTTCGGCGGCGCTGCACATGAGAGATGAGCAATGAGTATGGCAACGACTTCTGCCGATAAAATCCAGGTTCGCAATCTGAACTTCTATTACGGTAAGTTTCACGCGCTGAAGAACATCAACCTGGATATCGCTAAGAACCAGGTGACGGCCTTCATCGGGCCATCAGGCTGTGGTAAATCCACCCTGCTGCGTACCTTCAACAAAATGTACTCGCTCTATCCGGAGCAGCGTGCTGAAGGTGACATCCTGTTAGATGGCGACAACATTCTGGCTTCCCATCAAGATATCGCCCTGCTGCGCGCACGCGTTGGCATGGTGTTCCAGAAGCCAACGCCGTTCCCGATGTCGATTTACGACAACATCGCGTTTGGCGTACGTCTGTTTGAAAAGCTGTCACGTGCCGATATGGACGAGCGCGTGCAGTGGGCGCTGACCAAAGCCGCGCTGTGGAATGAAACCAAAGACAAGCTGCATCAGAGCGGTTACAGTCTCTCAGGCGGACAGCAGCAGCGTTTGTGTATCGCACGCGGCATCGCGATTCGCCCGGAAGTCCTGTTGCTGGATGAGCCATGCTCAGCCCTCGACCCGATCTCTACCGGCCGTATCGAAGAGCTGATCACCGAGCTGAAGCAGGATTACACCGTGGTGATCGTGACGCACAACATGCAGCAGGCCGCGCGTTGTTCTGATCATACCGCTTTCATGTATCTGGGCGAGCTGATTGAGTTTAGCGACACCGATACGCTGTTTACCAAGCCCGCACAGAAGCAGACCGAAGATTACATCACCGGTCGTTACGGCTGATTCAGGAGACGCACATGGATAATTTAAATCTGAATAAACACATCTCCGGTCAGTTCAACGCGGAGCTGGAGCACATTCGTACTCAGGTGATGATCATGGGTGGCATGGTTGAGCAGCAGCTCACCGATGCCATTACCGCGATGCATAACCAGGATGGCGAGCTGGCACGTCGCGTCATCGACGGTGACCAGAAGGTCAACATGATGGAAGTGGAGATTGATGAAGCCTGCGTGCGCATCATCGCCAAACGTCAGCCAACCGCGATTGATTTGCGTCTGGTGATGGCGATCATCAAGACCATCTCTGAGCTGGAACGTATCGGTGACGTTGCCGAGAAAATCAGCCGCACCGCGCTGGAGAAATTCAGCCAGCAGCACCTGCCTTTGCTTGTCAGCCTGGAATCTTTGGGCCGCCACACCGTGCAGATGCTGCACGACGTGCTGGATGCCTTCGCGCGCATGGATCTTAATGAAGCCATTAAAATCTACCGCGAAGACAAAAAGGTCGATAAAGAGTACGAAGGCATTGTGCGTCAGCTGATGACCTACATGATGGAAGATCCACGCACCATCCCTAGCGTACTGACGGCCCTGTTCTGTGCCCGCGCCATCGAGCGTATCGGTGATCGTTGCCAGAACATCTGCGAAATTATCTTCTATTTCGTTAAAGGTCAGGATTTCCGTCACGTTGGCGGCGACAAGCTGGATGAACTGCTGTCAGGTGATGACGGCAGCAATAAACCCTCTTAATTGCCGTTCCGGCTGCCTGTTGCCACTGTGGCAAACAGGCAGCCATCTTCATTTCTGATTGGTCTCCGCGATTCCCTCTCTTTATACTTGGCGCACTTTTTACTGCCAGGTGCTGTTAAATGTCTCCCCCAAAAATCAAAAAGAACGCCGTGACGCCGGCGAAAGCGATGGTTGCTGCCATTAGTGGCTACGCGATGGACGGCTTCGATCTGTTAATTCTGGGCTTTATGTTACCGGCGATCAGCGTGTCGCTGGCGCTCGATCCGTCTCAGGCCGGTTCGCTGGTCACCTGGACGCTGATTGGCGCGGTGATCGGTGGCATTGTGTTTGGCCATCTCAGCGATCGCTATGGTCGTATCCGCATTCTCACCGTCACTATTTTGATGTTCTCGGTATTCACCGGGCTGTGTGCGGTGGCTCAGGGTTACTGGGATTTGCTGGCTTATCGCACGCTGGCGGGCGTGGGCTTAGGCGGTGAGTTTGGTATTGGCATGGCGCTGATTGCGGAAGCCTGGCCAAAAGAGAAGCGCAATCGCGCCTCGGCGTGGGTCGGTATTGGCTGGCAGTTGGGCGTGCTGCTGGCGGCGTTTATTACCCCACCGCTGTTAAGTGTGATTGGTTGGCGCGGAATGTTCCTGGTGGGCCTGTTGCCTGCACTGGTGTCGTTTGTGATTCGCCGCAGCATGGGCGAGCCGGAAGGCTTCACGCGTCACGTTGAGAAGACGCCGCAGCTGTCATTCGCCGCACGCATCAAATTGCTGTTTGCCGATCGCGCCACCAGCAAAGCCAGTCTCGGGATTTTCATCCTCTGCTCTGTGCAGAACTTCGGTTACTACGGCCTGATGATCTGGATGCCAAGCTATTTGTCCTCCAATTTTGGCTTCAGCCTCACCAAGTCCGGCTTGTGGACGGCGGTCACCGTGGTTGGCATGACCTTCGGCATCTGGCTGTTCGGTGTGCTGGCCGATCGCTTCGCGCGCTGGAAAATCTTCCTGCTGTATCAGTTTGGTGCGGTGGTGATGGTGGTGGTGTATGCGCAGCTGCGCGATCCTACCGTGATGCTGTTCACTGGCGCGATCATGGGGATGTTTGTGAATGGCATGATTGGCGGCTACGGTGCGCTGATCTCGGACACCTTCCCACCACAGGCGCGCGCGACCGCGCAGAATGTGCTGTTCAACCTTGGACGCGGTGTCGGCGGCTTCGGCCCGCTGGTGATCGGCCTGCTGGCGGCGCAGATATCCTTCACTGCAGCCATCACCTTGCTGGCGCTGATTTATCTGCTGGATATCGTTGCGACACTGTTCCTGCTACCGAAGAAACAGAGCAACGAGGATTCGCTGGGCGCGATTGGCTAAGTGTGAAAAGGCATAACCGGGCGCTTAGGTAGCCGTTCAGTCTGACCAAGCAGGTATCAGATAAGACCGACCACATAGGTAACACTTTTGTGGTCAGTCGATGCGGATAATACCTTTTCTAACCGGTCATAAGCGCCGGTCTTTGTAGGAGCGGCGCAGTATGCCGCCCTGGTTTACACCAAATCCCAGCCTCTGGCGCGCCATAGCGCCGGCAGCTGCGCCATATCGTCAAAGCGCGTCACCAGCGGATGATCCAACTCCGGATTGTGCGCATCGGCGCAGTAGTAAAATACCGGAATGCCCGCCGCAATCCCGGCACGCGCACCGGCTTCTGAATCATCCACCAGAATGCACTTCTCAATCGGCACCTGCATCTGCTCCGCTGCGTGATACATCAATTCCGGATCGGGCTTCCAGTGGTTGATGTCGTATCCGCTGTACAGCCGACCTTCGAGGTACGGCAGCATGCCGGTTAAGCCCAGCGAGTGCTGCATCTTCTTCACTGTACCGTTTGAGACTACGCACATCGGCACTTTCACGCTCTCCACCAGGGCTTTGGCACCGGCAATCGGCTTCAGGTCAAGGTCAAACAGGCGAGCGACGTCGGCGCGATAGGCGGTTTCAAATTCTTCGATGGGCACTTCTTTTTGATGCTGCGCCAGTACATCCCGCACGATGTCATAGAGCTTCACCCCTTTGTACTGCTCAAACATCTGCTGCAAAGAGAGCTCAATACCGTATTGGGCAAAGGTGTTGACGTAAGATTGCGTACAGATCACTTCACTGTCGACCAGCGTACCGTCGCAATCGAAAAACACACATTCAACTGACATCGCACATCATCCTTTTATTAAACAACCAGCTGACACTCTAGCGCACTGAGCGCAGAAAGCGACCCCGGCAACCGTTTGCGAATAATCAGTGTTTTGCCCGGCTAAAATCTATAGGATACGCGGCGATTAATTTTTTTCCGGGACAGTTGAATGAACAATCAGGGCTTGTTGCAGCGCATCTTTAAGCTGCAGGAACACGGCACAACCGCGCGCACCGAAGTGATCGCCGGTTTCACGACTTTCCTGACGATGGTGTACATCGTCTTTGTTAACCCGCAGATTTTGGGCGTTGCGGGCATGGATACCCAGGCGGTGTTTGTCACCACCTGCCTGATTGCCGCTTTCGGCAGTATCCTGATGGGGCTGGTGGCGAATCTGCCGGTCGCGCTGGCACCGGCGATGGGGCTAAACGCCTTCTTTGCTTTTGTGGTGGTGGGCGCCATGGGTTATTCGTGGCAGGTCGGCATGGGGGCGATCTTCTGGGGTGCGCTGGGTCTGCTGATCCTCACGCTGCTGCGTGTCCGTTACTGGATGATTGCCAACATCCCGATGAGCCTGCGAGTCGGCATCACCGCCGGGATCGGCCTGTTCATCGCCATGATGGGCCTGAAGAACGCCGGTATTATCGTGCCAAATGCCGATACCATCGTGACGGTGGGTAATCTCACCTCGCACAGCGTGCTGCTGGGGGCGCTGGGCTTCTTTATCATCGCGATTCTGGCCTCCCGCAATATTCATGCGGCGGTGCTGGTGTCGATTGTGGTGACTACGGCGATTGGCTTAGCGATTGGCGATGTGAAGTTTAGCGGCGTATTTGCCGCGCCGCCTGCGGTAACATCGGTGGTGGGCCAGGTGGATATCAAAGGTGCATTTAACATCGGCATGGCCGGGGTGATCTTCTCCTTCATGCTGGTCAATCTGTTCGACTCCTCCGGCACGCTGATCGGTGTCACCGATAAAGCCGGACTGACCGATGAGAAAGGCACATTCCCGCGTATGAAGCAGGCGCTTTACGTTGACAGCATCAGCTCAGTCACCGGTTCGCTGATCGGCACCTCTTCGGTGACGGCGTATATCGAAAGCTCATCGGGCGTGGCGATTGGTGGCCGTACCGGCTTGATGGCAGTCGTCACCGGGATTCTGTTCCTGCTGGTGATGTTCCTGTCACCATTGGCAGCGATGGTGCCTTCCTATGCGGCGGCGGGTGCGTTGATTTATGTCGGCGTGTTGATGACGGCGTCGCTGTCACGCGTGCGCTGGGACGATCTCACTGAAGCGGTACCGGCCTTTGTGACCGCCGCGATGATGCCATTTAGCTTCTCGATCACCGAAGGTATCGCGCTGGGCTTTATCTCTTACTGCGTGATGAAACTGGGGACTGGCCGCTGGCGTGAAATCAGCCCATGCGTGGTTGTGGTGGCGTTACTGTTCGTACTGAAAATCGCGTTTATCGATGCGCACTAAAAAAACAGGCCGCGATTGCGGCCTGTTTTATTACAGATGTCCAATTTCTTGCAGCGTGGGAGTGAGGCTGGTCAGGCGCAGCGAGCGCGGGCCAATATTCGGCTTGCTCATTTCAACATCGCGCAGTGGCTGCCACTGCTGATGCGCGTCAATCTCCCACAGGCATAAGCGCTCGGTGCCCGGTGACAGGGCGCATGACCACACCAGCATCGGCTCGGCATCACACACCGCCTGAATATCCGGAAACACGCTGGAGCGCAAACGACCGGCAGCAGGGTGCAGCTGTAGCGAACCGGCACCGTTTTCGCTTTCCCCGGTTAATTTGAGGATGCTCTGACGCAGCGTCCAGATTTGCGTCACCGCCTCCATGAAATCCTGCTGCGCATTGATCCATGCCTTCTCACCCGATGAGAGATCCTGCGTGAGCGTATCCTGCGTCTGACGGCTATGGGCGCGCACAATCTCCATATCCAATCCTGCACGTCCGCCTTCTTCTGCCAGCAGCACACCGACCATATTACCGGCGTACGCAATGCTGAAGTCAGGGAGGTTAGGATCGGCAAAGCAAGGGCGTCCGCTGCTGGTGGTCACAAGCGGCGGGAGTTCACGAATGCCGTAGACGCGCAGCATCAGCTGAGCCAGCAATTCGCGTGCGGCTAGAAAACGGCTACGGCGCTTGTCAGGGAAGCGCTCGGCGCTGTTAATCACATCCTGTGGAACCCGCAATAGCTCTGAAGAGAGCGGCGAGTTACCCATCCAACGTACAAAATGACTAGCCATCTGTCGCTCCGTGAAAATGGTCAGATAATCATCAGGGCTATTGTAGGAATTTTCTCAGTGGTTTGCATCCGGCATAACATCTAATGACCAAAAATCAGATAAGACCGAAGCGGCGGACATTCCCATTCTGCAACTTTGCATATAACGCTTTTGCTGAATTCGTTCAGATAGGGTGATGCAAAGCGTGATGTGGTGTAGGATTTGGACAGCAAAACAGCACATCGAAGTGCGTAAATAATCCACCTCAAGTCATCGTGCTCATCGCAAACAGAGGCACGTCGGAGTTTTTTTATGTCAGTAACCTCACTTACTCGCCAGGAATCAATCTCTCTTGATGAATTTCGTCATGGTATGCGCCGCCTGACCGCAGGCGTTTCTTTAGTGACCACCGAGTTTCAGGGCGAAAAGCTGGGACTGATTGCGACCTCCGTTAGCTCACTGGCTGCCGAGCCGCCAAGCTTGCTGGTGTGCGTTAATCGTAGCGCATCCAGCCACGATGCATTTGTGAATGCTGGCCACTTTGCCGTCAACGTCCTGCGTGAACAGCATGACGATTTGTGCGCGCAGTTCAGTCAGTCTGCACGTCGTGCAGAACGCTTCCAGAGCGGAGAATGGCAGACACTGAGCACCGGTGCGCCCGTATTAGAGGATGCGCTGGTGAGTTTTGATTGTCAGCTGGAGAAAGTGGTGGAGTGGAACACACACAGTGTACTGCTGGCGCGCATTGTTGGCATTTCACTGCCAGGTGAAGCGGCTGAACCGATGATCTACTTCAACAGCGGTTTTCACTCGCTGGGCTAAAGCGAGAGACAGGCGTCGCGCAATGCCGACGCCTGTGTTCAATCAGGCAAATTTGCTGGCTTCATCAAAGCCGAGGCGCGGTAAACGCGCGTGCAGTTTGCTGGCTTCGCCATAGCCGAGATTAATCAGTAAGTTCACCTGCCATTTGCTTTCGCTAAAGAAGGCTTCATTGACTTTCGACGGGTCAAAACCGGACATTGGGCCGGCATCCAGCCCCAGCGAACGCGCCGCCAGAATTAGATAACCTGCCTGCAGGCTGCTATTGCGAAATGCGGTCTCTTTCGCCAGATCCGGGCTGCTGGTGAACCAGCTGCGCGCATCACCGTGCGGGAACAGTTTTGGCAGCGCTTCATAGAACTCCGGATCCCACGCCACGATCACCGTTGCCGGTGCTGCCATGGTTTTATCCACATTGCCTGAAGAGAGCGCAGGTTTAAGCTTCTCTTTGCCTTCCTGCGAAGTGACAAACACGAAACGTCCCGGTGAACAGTTAGCTGAAGTCGGGCCGAGCGCGGTCAGGCTGTAGAGTTGCTCCAGCACATCGTGAGAAATCGGTTTGTCCTGCCAGTAGCTGTGGGTGCGAGCGTCATTGAACAGCGCGTTCAGCGCCACGCTGTCGAGCGGTGTACTCATGTTTCTCTCCTGTTCAGGCAGCAACTTGCGCCTAATGTTTAGCATGAATCGTGGATGAGGCCGGTACGCTTTAGTAGAGGCCAGCGATCGTTATACTGCAAAGGAGAGAGGGTGCCAAATAACAAAGACGCATGTTTCCCCCAACTAAATAGTGATGGGGGAAACAGGGAAAGACTACTTACCAATACAGAAGCTGGAGAAGATTCTGCCGAGCAGATCGTCGGAAGTAAACTCACCAGTGATTTCGCTCAGCGCCTGCTGTGCCAGACGCAGCTCTTCCGCCAGTAGTTCACCCGCCCATGCACCCAGCAGCTGCTCTTTACCCTGCTGTAAGTGAGTGGCCGCCAACTCCAATGCCTGCAGGTGGCGGCGACGGGCAAGGAAGCCGCCTTCCATATTGCCGGAGAAGCCCATGCTCTGTTTCAGATGGTCGCGCAGTGCATCCACACCTTCGCCAGTGCGCGCAGAGAGGCGAATCAGTGAGTGATCATTCACTTCTGTCAGGCCCAGCACTTCGCCGGTCATATCGGCTTTATTACGCACCACGGTAATAGGCAATTGTGCCGGTAAACGTGCCACGAAATCAGGCCAGATAGCAGCGGCTTCAGTGGCGTCGGTGGTGGTGCCATCCACCATAAACAGCACGCGATCGGCTTGCTCGATTTCCTGCCAGGCACGTTCAATACCAATGCGCTCAACTTCATCGCTGGCTTCACGCAATCCTGCAGTATCGATGATGTGCAGCGGCATGCCGTCGATATGAATATGCTCACGCAGCACGTCACGCGTGGTGCCAGCGATATCGGTGACAATCGCGGCTTCGCGGCCGGCGAGGGCATTCAACAGGCTGGATTTACCGGCATTAGGACGACCGGCAATTACCACTTTCATCCCTTCGCGCAGCAGGCTGCCCTGGCGTGCTTCGGCGCGCACGTTATCAAGGTCGCCGATCACCACATTCAGCTGGCCTTCGATTTTGCCGTCAGACAGGAAGTCGATCTCCTCATCCGGGAAATCGATGGCCGCCTCAACGTAGATTCGCAGGTGAGTAAGTGCTTCCACAAGTGTATTGATGCGCAGTGAAAATGCGCCCTGCAGTGAGTTCACGGCAGAGCGTGCGGCCTGCTCTGAGCTGGCGTCGATCAGGTCGGCAATGGCTTCCGCCTGCGCCAGATCGAGTTTATCGTTGAGGAAGGCGCGTTCTGAGAATTCACCCGGCTGGGCGATGCGCACACCGGACAGCGCCACGATGCGCTTCAGCAACAGATCCAGAATCACCGGGCCGCCGTGCCCCTGCAGCTCCAGCACATCTTCGCCGGTGAAAGAGTTGGGGCCAGGAAACCACAGCGCAATCCCCTGATCCAGCACGCTGCCATCTGCATCGTTGAACGGCAGATAATCGGCATAGCGCGGTTTCGGCAATTTGCCGAGCACGGCTTGCGCGACGTCAGCGGCTTTGGCACCGGAAATACGCAGAATGCCGACGCCGCCACGGCCGGGAGGCGTCGCCTGGGCAACAATGGTGTCGCTGTGGCTCATGATTCTCTCTCTTACCCGTCATACTTCAAGCCACAGCGGCGTTGGCTGCGCTCGTTCACCTCAGTCACTTACCTGAGTAAGCTCCTGAGGATTCTCTCGCTTGCCGCCTTGCTGCAGCTCGAATTATTTAGGGTACAAATTTTGAAAAAAAACAGGGCGACATAAATGCCGCCCCTTGAGTATACGCTGCTGCTGTTGCAGTCAGGCGTTACGCTTTCTTCTTGTCGCGGCTGTGCAGACCACGTTTTTCCAGGCCGCGATAAATCAGCTGCTGCTGGAGGATAGTCACCAGGTTACTGACGATGTAGTACAGCACCAGACCGGCAGGGAACCACAGGAAGAACACGGTAAAGATAACCGGCATGTAGGTCATGATCTTCTGCTGCATCGGATCGGTCACGGTGGTCGGTGACATCTTCTGGATGAAGAACATGGTGATACCCATGATAACCGGCAGGATGTAGTACGGGTCCTGCGCGGACAGGTCATGAATCCACAGAATGAACGGCGCATGACGCAGCTCAATCGAACCTGACAGCATGTAGTACAAGGCCAGGAAGATTGGCATCTGGATAACCAGCGGCAAGCAACCACCCAACGGGTTCACTTTCTCTGCTTTATACAGCGCCATCATTTCCTGGCTCTGCTTCTGCTTATCGTCGCCCAGACGCTCACGCATTGCCTGAATCTTCGGCTGCAGCATACGCATCTTCGCCATGGAGGTGTACTGCGCTTTGGTCAGCGGGTACATGATGCCACGAACGATGAAGGTGATAACGATGATAGAGAAGCCCCAGTTACCGATAAAGCTGTGCAGGAACTTCAGCAGCTTAAACAGTGGCTGAGAGATGAACCACAACCAACCGTAATCCACGGTCAGGTCCAGGTGTGGCGCGATAGCGGCCATTTTGTCCTGGATTTCTGGACCCAACCACAGGGTTGCGCCGAGATTTTGCTGTGCGCCTGCTGCGACGGTTACCGGTGCAGATTTATAACCGATTGCTGCAATGCCGTTACCGAGGTTGCTGGTGTACAGGGAGTTGTTGCCCTCAGTACGCGGCACCCAAGCGGTGGCAAAGTATTGCTGCAGCATCGCCACCCAACCATTGCTGGTGGTCGCATTCAGGTTCTCGTTATCCGCGATGGTATCGAATTTGTATTTTTCGTATTTCGCTTCGCTGGTCGAGTACGCTGCGCCACGGAAGGTGTGCAGTGCAAAGTTGTTGCTGCCGGTGTCACGATGCTTCGGCAGATCAATGGTCTGCTTCAGCTGACCAAACATCGACACTTCCAGCGGCTGCTGCGAGGCGTTATTGATGTTGTAGTCAACGTTAACCGCGAAGTCGCCACGCTTGAACACGAAGGTTTTGGTGTAAACCACACCTTTTTCATCGGTCCAGGTCAGTGGTACGCGCAGCTCGGTCTGGCCATCGGCCATCTCGAAGTGATCTTGAGTCGTGGTGAACAGCGGACGTGCGCCATTGTTCGGGTTATCCGGGCCATTACGACCGGTTAAGCCACTCTGCGCCTGATAAACGAAGGCCGGGGTGGTTTCCAGCAACTGGAACGGTGCGTCTGAACCCAGTTTGTCCGGGTAAGTCAGCAGCTGTGCCTGCTCAATGTCGCCACCGCGAGTATTGATGCTGAGTGACAGGACATCAGTCTTAACGGTGATCGTTTGGCCCTGGCCGCTAGCCGGCACGCCGGAAGAGGCGGCATCACCCGCTGCGCTGCTTGTGTTCTGCGTGGTCTGAGTCTGCTGTGGCTGCGGAGCGTGGTCCGTCTGCCAGGCTTGCCAGATCATAAAAGACACGAACAGAAAAGCGATGAGAAAGAGATTGCGTTGCGAATCCATCGTTAATGTTCTCTGGTATCAAAGGTTTTTGGCGGCACAGGATCGTCACCACCCGGGTTCAAAGGGTGGCATTTTAATACGCGTTTTATCGTCAACCAACTACCTTTTACGACGCCGAAGCGACGTAAGGCCTCAATCCCATACTGCGAGCAGGTGGGATGGAACCGACAATGAGGTCCAAGCAGTGGGCTGATGGCGCGTTGATAAACGCGTATCAGGGCGATCAGGAGCCGCGAGCCAGGCGACAGTGACGACGCCATAATTTCTCCAACGCTTCCGTTAACGCACGGTTATCGAGGTCAGCAATCCCTTTTTTCGCCACGATGACAAAATCCATCGCAGGCAGCTCATGTTGGCGCAGACGAAAGCTTTCGCGGGTCAATCGCTTGATCCGGTTGCGTTCATGGGCGCGTTTCACATGCTTTTTGGCGACGGTAAGACCGATGCGGGGATGCCCCAGCGAGTTAAGGCGGCCGAGGATGGTGATTTGCGGCGTACCGGCTCTTTGTGGCTGCTGGAAGACGAAAGTGAAATGAGTGGGAGTTAACAAACGTAACTCCCTGGGAAATGCGAGCTTAACCACTAGGGTTAGCTTTATTACTTAGAAACGGTCAGACGAGAACGGCCTTTAGCACGACGACGTGCCAGAACCTGACGACCATTTTTTGTTGCCATACGAGCACGGAAACCGTGTGAACGGTTGCGCTTCAGTACGGACGGTTGAAAAGTGCGTTTCATGGCGATTTCTACCTAAACTTGAAAATTTTCACTGGGTGACGCGTTTTCGGGCCAGTAAATCGACCGACGCCTCAATGTGTCTTTAATAAAGAGGCGGGATTGTAATAATTGTACAGTCCAGAGTCAATTTACTTCGCAGTTCGCGGCACCTGGAAACCAGATACAGCCCGCTGATTCCGGGTATTAAGGCTTCACGCAATAATGCCGGGTGGGGAATTATACGGGCTATAGGGTAAAGCGCAAGGATCGCGCAGGATCTTCTTGCGATCAATTTGCAGATTTATTGCGCGGAAACGAGAGGCGACCAGAAAAATTGCCTCTTTCAGCGAGATCACCGCTCGCTTTTTCCGCAGAAAGCGTAAACTCATTAGCGCTTCATCAGCCTGTGGATAAATTGGATCAAAACTGTGTAGAAAGGGAAGATCTCTGTGCCGCTTTGCGCTATGATCCGCCCTTCCGCTGACGATCCTCACTGAGATCGCCGGGGATGACTACCGCGAACAGCGGTCGCAGGCGCTTTCTGACCGCCTGTGTCAAAAAAGACAGTTTCTATTATTAGCGCCTGAAATTCTTATCGATTTTGTACGAGTGGAGTCCGCCGTGTCACTTACGCTTTGGCAACAGTGTCTTGCCCGTTTGCAGGATGAGCTTCCTGCCACCGAATTCAGCATGTGGATTCGTCCGCTGCAGGCTGAATTAAACGACAATACGCTGACCTTGTATGCACCAAATCGGTTTGTGCTTGACTGGGTTCGGGATAAATATCTCAACAGTATCAATGGGCTGCTGAATGAATTCTGCGGTGCGAATGTGCCGTTGCTGCGTTTTGAAGTGGGCACGCGCCCGGCCGCGCAAATGGCGGCTTCACAACCGGCCATGGCCAGCAGCGTGAGTGCACCTGCACGCGTTGAGAACCGTCCGGCTCCGGCGCAAATATTGCGTCCCAGCTGGGATTCAGTACCGGCACCCGCAGACGTGACCTACCGTTCTAATGTGAATAACCGCCATAACTTCGATAACTTCGTTGAAGGTAAATCTAACCAGTTGGCGCGCGCGGCGGCACGTCAGGTGGCAGATAATCCTGGCGGCGCTTATAACCCTCTCTTCCTTTATGGCGGAACCGGTTTAGGTAAAACTCACCTATTGCATGCGGTGGGGAATGGCATTATTGCGCGTAAGCCGAATGCCAAAGTGGTTTACATGCACTCTGAACGTTTTGTGCAGGACATGGTAAAAGCGCTGCAAAACAACGCCATTGAAGAATTTAAGCGTTATTACCGTTCCGTCGATGCACTGTTGATCGATGACATTCAGTTCTTTGCCAATAAAGAGCGCTCGCAGGAAGAGTTTTTCCATACCTTTAATGCCTTGCTGGAAGGGAATCAGCAGATCATTTTGACCTCGGATCGTTATCCAAAAGAGATCAACGGTGTAGAAGATCGTCTGAAATCGCGCTTTGGCTGGGGATTAACCGTCGCGATCGAGCCACCTGAGCTGGAAACGCGTGTCGCGATCCTGATGAAGAAAGCCGACGAGAACGATATTCGTCTGCCGGGTGAAGTCGCCTTCTTTATTGCTAAACGTCTGCGCTCTAATGTGCGTGAGCTGGAAGGGGCACTGAACCGCGTTATCGCCAACGCCAACTTTACGGGGCGCGCGATCACTATCGATTTCGTGCGCGAAGCGCTGCGCGATCTGCTGGCACTGCAGGAAAAGCTGGTCACCATCGATAACATCCAGAAAACGGTGGCCGAATACTACAAAATCAAAGTAGCGGATTTGCTGTCGAAGCGCCGTTCGCGTTCGGTGGCTCGTCCGCGTCAGATGGCGATGGCGATGGCGAAAGAGCTGACCAACCATAGCCTGCCGGAAATTGGCGATGCGTTTGGTGGCCGCGACCATACCACCGTGCTCCATGCCTGCCGTAAAATTGAGCAGTTGCGTGAAGAGAGCCACGACATCAAAGAAGATTTCTCTAACCTCATTCGAACATTATCTTCCTGACGCATATGAAATTTATTGTAGAACGTGAGCAGTTGCTGAAACCCCTGCAACAGGTTAGCGGCCCGCTTGGTGGACGCCCGACCTTGCCGATCCTCGGAAATTTACTGTTGCAGGTGAGTGAAGGCGTACTGCGTCTGACCGGCACCGATTTGGAAATGGAGATGGTGGCCCGCGTTGCACTGACGCAGCCCCACGAGCCCGGCGCAACCACCGTGCCAGCACGTAAATTCCTCGATATCTGTCGCGGTTTACCAGAAGGCGCTGAAATCAGTCTGACGCTGGAAGGTGACAGAATGCTGGTGCGTTCTGGTCGTAGCCGTTTTTCATTATCGACGCTGCCCGCCACTGACTTCCCTAATCTGGATGACTGGCAGAGCGAGGTGGAATTCACCTTGCCGCAGGCCACGCTGAAACGTCTGATCGAAGCGACCCAGTTCTCGATGGCGCATCAGGATGTGCGTTACTACCTCAACGGCATGCTGTTTGAGACGGAAGGTGAAGAGTTACGCACCGTCGCTACTGATGGTCACCGTCTGGCAGTCTGTTCTATGCCGATTGGCCAGGCGCTGCCTAACCATTCGGTGATTGTGCCGCGTAAAGGTGTGATTGAGCTGGTGCGTTTGCTCGACGGTGGCGAAACCCCACTGCAGGTGCAGATTGGCAGCAGCAATATTCGTGCGCACGTTGGTGACTTCATCTTCACTTCCAAACTGGTTGATGGCCGTTTCCCGGATTATCGCCGCGTATTGCCGAAGAACCCGGACAAAGCGCTGGAAGCGGGTTGCGATCTGCTGAAGCAGGCGTTTGCCCGTGCAGCGATCCTCTCTAACGAGAAATTCCGTGGCGTTCGCATCTATATCACCGAGAATCAGCTCAAGATCACCGCTAATAACCCTGAACAGGAAGAAGCGGAAGAGATGCTGGATGTGTCGTACAGCGGCACTGAGCTAGAGATTGGTTTTAACGTCAGTTACGTGCTGGATGTGCTGAATGCGCTGAAGTGCGAGAACGTACGTTTGCTGCTGACCGATTCAGTTTCGAGTGTGCAGATTGAAGATGTAGCGAGCCCAGCCGCGGCCTACGTCGTGATGCCAATGCGCTTGTGATGGTCTAGCGGGCTAACTTACTCGCTATTTTGCACCCGGGCAGTGCTCGTCCCTGGTCACATACTTCAGTATGCTCCCAGGGCCTGCGCGCTGGCCGTGCGCAAACTAGCTTCGCCGTTTACGCCCTCGATTGCAGGGTTAGGTGAAAACCACTTCTTAATGCGTAGCTGGATTCGTTCATGGCTTTAACCCGCCTCCTGATTAAAGATTTCCGTAATATCGAGCAGGCCGATCTCACGCTGGCACCGGGCTTCAATTTCCTTGTGGGCGCTAACGGCAGCGGTAAAACCAGCGTGCTGGAGGCGATCTACACCCTCGGACATGGTCGTGCGTTTCGCAGTTTGCAGGCCGGACGCGTTATCCGCCACGATCAGGACGCTTTTGTGCTGCACGGCCGTATTGAAGGTAGCGAGCGGGAATTGTCCGTTGGGCTGACCAAAAACCGTGCCGGTGACAGTAAAGTGCGGATTGATGGTAGCGACGGCCATAAAGTGGCGGAGCTGGCGCAATTGCTGCCGATGCAGTTGATCACGCCGGAAGGGTTTACTTTGCTTAACGGCGGCCCCAAATACCGTAGAGCCTATGTTGATTGGGGCTGCTTCCACTCCGCGCCCGGTTTCTTCAACGCGTGGAATAATCTGCGTCGATTGATGAAGCAGCGTAATGCTGCGCTGCGGCAAGTTTCACGCTACAGCCAGATCCGCCCGTGGGATCAGGAACTGGTACCGTTGGCGGAACAGATCAGTCAATGGCGCGCCGAGTACAGTGCGGCGATCTCGAAGGAGATCATCGCCACCTGTGGTCAATTTTTACCAGAGTTTGAGCTGTCGTTTTCCTTCCAGCGCGGCTGGGATAAAGAGAGTGACTACGCCGAACTGCTGGAGCGCAATTTTGAGCGCGATCGCGCGCTCACCTACACCGCCAGCGGCCCGCATAAAGCGGATTTTCGCATTCGTGCAGAAGGCACGCCGGTGGAAGATTTACTCTCACGCGGTCAATTAAAGCTGCTGATGTGTGCACTGCGTTTAGCGCAGGGCGAGTATCTGACACGCAGCAGCGGACGTCGCTGTTTGTACCTGATTGATGACTTCGCCTCGGAGCTGGATGACACCCGTCGTCGATTGCTTGCCGAGCGCCTGAAAGCCACGCAGGCTCAGGTATTTGTCAGTGCCATTGGTGTCGAACATGTAATCGACATGAGTGACGAAAAGGGCAAGATGTTCCGCGTGGAACAGGGTAAAATAGCGGTTCAACCTGAAGATTAAATGAGCGAGAAACGTTGATGTCGAATTCTTATGACTCCTCAAGTATCAAAGTCCTTAAAGGGCTTGATGCGGTACGCAAACGCCCGGGTATGTATATCGGTGATACCGATGACGGCACCGGTCTGCATCACATGGTATTCGAGGTCGTGGATAACGCAATCGACGAAGCGCTCGCGGGTCACTGTAGTGACATCGTCGTCACCATCCATGCGGACAATTCAGTGTCTGTTCAGGATGATGGCCGTGGTATTCCGACCGGCATTCACCCGGAAGAGGGTGTGTCTGCAGCAGAAGTAATCATGACCGTGCTGCACGCCGGCGGTAAGTTCGACGATAACTCTTATAAAGTGTCTGGTGGTCTGCACGGCGTGGGCGTGTCAGTGGTTAACGCCCTGTCACAGAAGCTGGAGCTGACGATTCGTCGCGAAGGCAAAGTCCATCAGCAGATTTATCAGCACGGCGTGCCGCAGGCACCGCTGGCGGTATCCGGTGAAACCGAAGCCACCGGTACACGCGTCCGTTTCTGGCCGAGCTACGAAACCTTCACCAATGTGATTGAGTTCGAATACGACATCCTGGCGAAACGCCTGCGTGAACTGTCGTTCCTGAACTCAGGTGTTTCGATCCGTCTGGAAGACAAGCGCGACGGCAAGGCCGACCACTTCCACTACGAAGGCGGCATCAAGGCATTCGTTGAGTACCTCAACAAGAACAAAACTCCGATTCACCCAACGGTGTTCTATTTCTCTACCGAGAAAGACGGCATTGGTGTGGAAGTGGCGCTGCAGTGGAACGATGGTTTCCAGGAAAACATCTACTGCTTCACCAACAACATTCCACAGCGCGATGGCGGTACGCACCTTGCGGGCTTCCGTGCGGCAATGACGCGTACGCTGAACGCCTACATGGATAAAGAAGGCTACAGCAAAAAAGCCAAAGTCAGCGCCACCGGTGATGATGCCCGTGAAGGTCTGATTGCTGTGGTTTCGGTGAAAGTGCCGGATCCAAAGTTCTCCTCACAGACCAAAGACAAGTTGGTTTCTTCTGAGGTGAAATCCGCGGTTGAGCAGCAGATGAACGAACTGCTGAGCGAATACCTGCTGGAAAACCCATCAGACGCGAAAATCGTAGTCGGTAAAATTATCGATGCGGCGCGTGCACGTGAAGCGGCTCGTCGCGCCCGTGAAATGACCCGTCGTAAAGGCGCGCTGGATTTGGCCGGACTGCCGGGCAAACTGGCGGATTGCCAGGAACGTGACCCTGCACTGTCTGAAATCTACTTAGTGGAAGGGGACTCAGCGGGCGGCTCTGCGAAGCAGGGACGTAACCGTAAGAACCAGGCGATTCTGCCGTTGAAAGGTAAAATCCTCAACGTGGAGAAAGCGCGTTTCGACAAGATGCTCGCTTCTCAGGAAGTGGCCACGCTGATCACTGCACTGGGCTGTGGTATCGGTCGTGACGAATACAACCCGGACAAACTGCGTTATCACAGCATCATCATCATGACCGATGCGGACGTCGATGGCTCGCACATTCGTACGCTGCTGTTGACCTTCTTCTACCGTCAGATGCCGGAAATTGTAGAGCGTGGCCATGTTTATATTGCGCAGCCGCCACTGTATAAAGTGAAGAAAGGCAAGCAAGAACAGTATATTAAAGATGACGAAGCGATGGATCAGTATCAGATCGCTATCGCGCTTGATGGTGCTACGCTGCACACCAACGCCAGTGCACCAGCGCTTGGCGGCCAGCCGCTGGAAAATCTGGTGGGTGATTTCAACAGCACCCAGCGCATGATCAAGCGTATGGAACGTCGTTTCCCGTTGGCGATGCTGCGCGGCCTGATTTACCATCCGACTCTGAGCGACCTTACTGATGAAGCCGCAGTAAAGAGCTGGATCGATGGTTTTGTGGCGTACCTGACCGAGCGCGAAGCGCACGGCAGCAGCTACATGGCGCACGTGCGCACCAACAGCGAACTGAACGTTTTCGAGCCGGTATTGCGTGTGCGTACGCACGGTGTGGACACCGACTATCCGATGGACAGCGAGTTCATCGATGGACCGGAATACCGCAAAATCTGTGGTCTGGGCGAGCAGCTGCGCGGCCTGATTGAAGAAGATGCGTTTATCGAACGTGGCGAGCGCCGTCAGCCAGTGACCAGCTTCGAGCAGGCGATCGAGTGGCTGGTGAAAGAGTCGCGCCGTGGTCTGTCAGTTCAGCGCTATAAAGGTCTGGGTGAGATGAACCCAGAGCAGCTGTGGGAAACCACTATGGATCCAGACAGCCGTCGCATGCTGCGCGTCACCATTAAAGACGCCATCGCTGCTGACCAGCTGTTCACTACGCTGATGGGTGATGCAGTTGAACCGCGCCGCGCCTTCATCGAAGAGAACGCGCTGAAAGCCGCTAACATCGATATCTGATGTGAACAAAACCCCTTCCCAGCCGGGAAGGGGTTTTTTAGCTGTTTAAACCCGAATTGTTCTGCCTACCGTTCCATCCGGCATTTCGATCAACAAGCTGAGTTTTCCGCCCATCGCTTCAATGTAGCGTTTAATACTAATCAGTCGCTGGTCGGCTTCCGCTTGTTCAATCTGCGTGATTCGAGGTTGTTTCACCCCCATCGCTTCAGCCACTGTTTTTTGTGATAGCTCCAACTCCTCGCGCAATAGCTGCAATCCGGTTTCCAGGATCATCTCATCAGCCATTTGCTGAATGTCAGCACGTTCAGAAGCAGAAAAGGCGTCATTCAAACATCCTTTCAGTTCGTCCATTTCATGAGTCCTTCGATAAGGTAAATTTCATTTAAAACAACATAAATAACCGCGTATTTAGCCTCGTCACCTTACATGCTGTAAAAGGGCAAATTGTTAGATCGGAAGCGGCAACACAAACTAACCATGCCGTCCGTTGCCGATTAACTGGTCAATGTGAGCTGAATCGCGCTAGCATTAAACAAACTCTGACTCAACCGAGGATGTTATGGCGATAAAATTGATTGCGATCGATATGGACGGCACGCTGCTCAACCCGCAGCACGAAGTGACGGCGGCAGTGAAATCGGCGATTGGTCGTGCGCGCGACAAAGGGGTCTCTATTGTGCTGGCGACCGGTCGTCCGCTGGTTGGCATCGAGCGCTATTTGATGGAACTCGATATGCAGCAGCCCGGTCAGTACTGCATCAGTAACAACGGTGCTTTGGTGCATAGCGCGGATAGCGGCGATGTGGTGGCAGAAAAAACGCTGAGCTTTGATGACTATCTCTATGTTGAACAGCTGGCGCGCGACCTCGGCGTGCATTTCCAGGCGTTTGACAAATCCTTCCTCTACACGCCAAACAAAGACATCAGCGAATACACTATCCACGAAGCCAGCCTGACCGGCATTCCGGTGCGCTACCGCGCGGTGGAAGAAATGGACCCGGCCACACGCTTCCCGAAACTGATGATGATCGACAAGCCACATCTGCTGGATAAAGCGATTGCTGGCTTACCTGCGCGCGCCCGTGATAGCTACACCATCCTGAAGAGCGCGCCGTACTATCTCGAAATCCTCAACCCACTGGTCAACAAAGGCTACGGCGTGAAAATGCTGGCGGACAAACTCGGTCTGCAGCAGTCGGAAGTGATGGCGATTGGCGATCAGGAAAACGACCTGGCGATGATTGAATATGCCGGAACCGGCGTGGCGATGGGCAATGCCATTGATTCAGTGAAGAATATCGCGCAGTTCGTCACCAAAACCAACATGGAAGATGGCGTCGCGCATGCCATTGAAGAGTTAGTGTTGTAATTCTCTTCTCTGCGGGCAGCGTGCTGCTGTCCGCCCCTCTGAGTTCATCCTGCAAATGCCGATTGGTCGTCATCAATCGCGACACTGCCTGATGACCCACCGAACGATCGGCCCAGTTCCGTCGGTTGCGTGCTGAAACAACATTAATGATGACCCACCGAACGATCAATCCAGTTCCGTCGCTTGCGCGCTGGTTCATCATTCATGATAACCCACCAAACGATCGGTCCAGTTTCTGCCAGATGCGCACTGATACGTCACACATCCTGCCCTAATCCATGATCCGCTCGATTTCGTTGGGAGCGCATTTGTGCGCCCATGGATTGTCTATTATGTGATCCAGATTGTAGTACAACATATCACGTTAGTACTACAATCGGCGTCGTGACGTGAGGTGTCTGTTAGTTTTCACGCGTCGAAAGCAGTAATCTGATGGGCTACCGTCTTTCACTGAATGGAACATCATGACGCAAGAACAATTAAGCAAAACCGAGCGCATCATTCTGACGCTGGGTGAAGAAATTGTAGCAGGGAAGTATGTGCCAGGCGCCGCGTTGCCCGCCGAAGCCGAGTTGTGTGAGCGCTTTGGCACCTCGCGCAACATCATCCGCGAAGTGTTTCGCTCGCTGATGGCAAAGCGGTTGATGGAGATGAAGCGTTATCGTGGCGCCTTTGTCACCTCGCGCAATCAGTGGAATTATCTCGACAGCGATGTCCTGCAATGGGCACTCGCGCACGATCAGGATCCAAGGTTGATTGCCGCGATGAGTGAAGTGCGCGTGCTGGTGGAGCCGCAGATTGCGCGCTGGTCGGCGGAACGCGCTACCTCCAACGATTTGGCGGTGATTGAGCAGGCTTACAACGATATGGTTGCCCATCATCTCGATCGCGAAGCGTTTAACGAGGCGGATATCCGCTACCACGAAGCGGTACTGGCCTCGGTGCACAATCCGGTATTGCAGCAGCTGAACGTGGCGATCAGCCAGTTACAGAAAGCGGTGTTTGCGAAAACCTATATGGCGGATTCCGGCAACATGCCGCGCACCTTAGCCGAACACAAAGCGCTGTTTGATGCCATCCGACATCAGGATGGTGATGCGGCGGAGCAGGCGGCCAAAGCGATGATTGCCAGCTCTACCGCCCGACTCAAGGAGATTATGTGACCAGCTATATCGCGATTGATTGGGGCTCAACCAATCTGCGTGCCTGGCATTATCAGCAAGGCAACTGCGTTGATGAACGCCGGTCAGTAGCGGGCGTCACGCGTCTTGGTGGACGCACGCCCGCAGAAGTTTTTGCCAGTGTGACCGAAGGCTGGCCGGTAAATGACGTGCCGGTGGTGATGGCGGGCATGGTTGGCAGCAATGCCGGCTGGCTCTCGGTGCCTTATCTGTCCTGCCCGGTGGCATTGGACCAACTCAGCAGCCGCCTGACGCGCGTAGAAGATAAAGCGTGGATCGTGCCGGGATTGAGTGTCGAACGTGATGATAACTACAACGTGATGCGTGGTGAAGAAACGCAATTGCTGGGTGCCTTAGCGTTGCAACCCGCCACGCAGTATGTAATGCCCGGTACGCATGCCAAATGGGTGCAAGTGGATCAGCTGCGTGTGCAGGATTTCCGCACGGTGATGACGGGCGAACTGCATCATCTGTTGCTGAAACAGTCACTGATCGGTGCCGGATTGCCGGAGCAGGAAGAGAGTCCCGCCGCTTTCCGTGAAGGTTTAACTGTCGGCAGCCAGGACGCATCGATCCTTTCCCGGTTGTTCGAAGTGCGTGCTTCTCATGTGTTGGGCGCGCGCGATCGCCGCCATATCAGCGATTTTCTATCTGGCCTGTTGATTGGTCATGAAGTGGCGCTGATGACGCAACACGCGGATCGCAGTCAACCGATCATCATTATTTCCGGGAGTGCGCTGGCGCAACGCTATCAGCAGGCGCTGCAATTTATCGATGTGGATTCAGTCACTTTGGAAGGCGATCGTGCGTTCCAGCATGGAATAAGGAGTATTGCAGATGACCTGGCAAACTAAATTACCGCTGATCGCCATCTTACGCGGCATCACGCCAGACGAGGCAGAAGCGCACGTGGGCGCGCTGATTGAAGCGGGTTTTGATGCTATCGAGATCCCGCTGAATTCACCGGATTGGGCCAAAAGCATTGGCGCGATGGTGCAAACGTTCGGCGATAGAGCCCTGATCGGTGCGGGTACCGTGCTGAACCCGGCACAGGTCGATGAACTGGCCGCGCTCAACAGCAAGCTGGTGGTGACGCCGAACACCGATGCGGCAGTGATCCGTCAGGCGGTGGCTAAAGGCATGATGGTTGCGGCCGGTTGCGCCACCGCCACCGAAGCGTTCACCGCTCTGCAGGCGGGCGCGCAGGCGCTGAAAATCTTCCCGTCATCGGCGTTTGGACCTGGCTATATCAAAGCCCTGAAAGCGGTGCTGCCACAGGAAGTGCCGGTGTTTGCGGTCGGCGGAGTCACGCCGGAAAACCTGCATGAATTTATGGCCGCAGGCTGCATTGGCGCGGGTTTGGGCAGCGATCTTTATCGCGCTGGTCAGCCGCTGTCGCGCACTGTGGAGAAAGCTCGCGCATTTATTGCTGCTTATAAGGACGCTGTACGATGAAAATTACCAAACTGACCACTTATCGCCTGCCGCCGCGCTGGATGTTCCTGAAAATCGAAACTGACGAAGGCATTGTCGGCTGGGGCGAACCGGTGATTGAAGGCCGCGCACGCAGCGTCGAGGCGGCCGTGCATGAGTTGTCGGAATACCTGATTGGCCAGGATCCGGCACGCATCAACGATTTGTGGCAGGTGATGTATCGCGGCGGATTCTATCGCGGCGGCCCGATTTTGATGAGCGCCATCGCCGGTATCGATCAGGCATTGTGGGATATCAAAGGTAAAGCGCTCGGCGTGCCGGTGTATCAACTGCTTGGCGGTCTGGTGCGTGACAGCATCAAAGCTTACAGCTGGGTGGGCGGCGATCGTCCAGAAGAAGTGGTCGATGGCATCAAGAAACTGCGCAAGATTGGCTTTGATACCTTCAAGCTGAATGGCTGTGAAGAGATGGGCATCATCGATAATGCGCGCAAAGTGGATGCGGCAGTGAACACCGTGGCACAAATTCGCGAAGCCTTTGGCAAAGAGATTGAGTTCGGCCTCGATTTCCACGGTCGCGTCAGTGCGCCAATGGCCAAAGTACTGATCAAAGAACTGGAGCCTTATCGTCCGCTGTTTATTGAAGAACCGGTGCTGGCGGAGCAGGCGGAATACTATCCGCGTCTGGCGGCACAAACCCATATTCCGATTGCGGCAGGGGAACGCATGTTCTCGCGCTTCGAGTTTAAACGCGTGCTAGAAGCGGGCGGCCTGGCGATTCTGCAGCCAGATCTGTCACATGCTGGCGGTATCACCGAGTGCTACAAAATTGCCGCGATGGCTGAGTCTTATGATGTGGCGCTGGCACCGCACTGTCCGCTCGGCCCGATTGCTTTGGCTGCCTGCCTGCACGTTGACTTCGTGTCACGCAACGCGGTGTTTCAGGAGCAGAGCATGGGCATTCACTATAATCAGGGTGCTGAACTGCTGGATTACGTCATCAATAAAGATGATTTCAAAATGGATGATGGTCACTTCTATCCGCTGAATAAGCCGGGCCTCGGCGTAGAAATTAACGAAGAGCTGGTGATTGAAAGAAGTAAAAATGCACCGGACTGGCGCAATCCACTGTGGCGTTTCCCAGACGGATCGGTCGCTGAATGGTAATACCCGTCATACTTTAAGCTACAGATGCGTTGGCTGTGCTCATTCACCCTAATGACTAACTTGAGCAAGCTCCAGGGGGATTTATTTCCTTGCCGCCCTACTGCATCACGAATGATTTAGGGTAAACGAATTTATAAAACATTTTAGATAAAGATATGCCGGTGAAATAAGGCATAGGGCCTCACTCAGCCTTTTTCCCGGCAGATGACATTTACCGCCTGTGCGGTTTTACCTTCAATATCCTTGCCCTACATTTGTAGCGGCGTGCCCCGTCACGCCTGAACTACAAATATGATTACGGAGACACACCATGGATCTCTCTGCTGTTCAGGCTAAACCAACACGGCGTCGTTATATTACGCTGCTGATGATTTTTATTACGGTGGTGATTTGTTACGTCGACCGCGCTAATTTAGCCGTAGCGTCTGCGCATATTCAGGAAGAGTTTGGTATCAGCAAAGCAGAGATGGGATATGTCTTCTCTGCCTTTGCCTAGTTATATACGCTGTGCCAGATTCCCGGCGGTTGGTTCCTCGATCGCGTCGGTTCCCGCCTGACCTATTTTATTGCCATCTTCGGCTGGTCGGTTGCCACGTTATTCCAGGGCTTTGCCACAGGATTACTCTCGCTGATCGGTCTGCGTGCCATCACCGGCATATTTGAAGCGCCCGCGTTCCCAACCAACAATCGGTTGGTGACAAGCTGGTTCCCGGAAAGCGAACGTGCGTCTGCGGTTGGATTTTACACTTCCGGCCAATTTGTCGGCCTCGCGTTCCTGACGCCACTGCTGATCTGGATTCAGGAACTGCTGAGCTGGCACTGGGTATTCATCATCACCGGCGCTATTGGCATCATCTGGTCGCTGGTGTGGATCAAGTTCTATCAGGCGCCGAATCAGAGCAAAGGCATTAATCAGGCTGAGCTGGACTACATCCGTGAAGGTGGCGCGATGGTGGAGGGTGATGCGCCCGCCACGAAAAAAACGCGCACCAAACTCACCGCGGCCGACTGGAAACTGGTGTTCCATCGCAAGCTGTGCGGCGTGTATCTCGGTCAGTTCGCGGTGACATCTACGCTATGGTTCTTCCTGACCTGGTTCCCTAACTATCTGACGCAGGAAAAGCACATCTCCGCGCTGACGGCGGGCTTTATGACGACCGTGCCGTTCCTCGCCGCCTTTGTCGGGGTGATCCTGTCCGGTATCGTGGCGGACCGTCTGGTACGCAGCGGTCGCTCGCTCGGGTTCGCCCGTAAAACCCCGATTATCTGCGGATTACTGATCTCCACCTGCATCATGGGCGCCAACTACACCAACGATCCGGTGTGGATTATGACGCTGATGGCTATCGCCTTCTTCGGCAACGGTTTTGCTTCGATTACCTGGTCGCTGGTGTCGTCGCTGGCTCCGGTTCGCCTGATTGGTTTAACCGGTGGGATGTTCAACTTTATCGGTGGATTAGGCGGTATCACAGTACCGCTGGTGGTGGGCTATCTGGCACAGGATTACGGCTTTGCCCCTGCGCTGGTGTATATCTCTGCTGTGGCGTTGGTCGGCGCGCTGTCCTATATCCTGCTGGTCGGGGATGTGAAGCGGGTTGGGTGATCGATAACGCGCGATAAATCGCGCCGCTACAACTGCGATGCGTAGCGACGCAATTTATTGCGCGATTTGTTCATGATTTATCGCGCAATCTGTCACTCATTCCTGACGTGAACGATTCGTATTGAATTGCGCCAACTGTTCGCAAATTATTGCGCCATGCCTACTGCACCTCACCCGATAATCGCGTACTTTGTTCGGCAACTGTTGGATGTAAGGTTGCCTCATGTCAGAAAAACAACTCACCTTTGCACAGCGTCAGCATCAGCTCACCAATATCAACGTCTGGACTGCTGATAGCCAATGGCTAGCGTTTGATGTGCGTCCGTCGGGCGCGTCCTTTACCAGTCTGACCATCGAACGCGTCAATGTGGCGAGCGGTGCAGTCGAAGTGTTGTATCAGGCACGCGATGGCGCACATGTTGGTGTGGTCACCGTCAGCCCGGAACTGCCGCCGCGCTACGTGTGCATTCACGGTCCGGAACATCCGGATGCGCACTGGCATTACGATTTCCATCATCGTCGTGGCGTGATCGTGCAGCAGGGCAATGCGGAAAATCTTGATGCCTGCGACATCACTGCACCTTATACGCCCGGTGCCTTGCGCGGCGGCTCGCATGTTCATGTGTTCAGTCCAGACGGATCGCGCCTCAGCTTTACCTACAACGACCATGTGATGCATGAGAGAGATGCGCGTGAGGATCTGCGTAATGTCGGCGTGGCCGTGCCGCTGCATCCGGTGTGTCCGCCGAAACAGCATCCCCGTGAATATGACGGCAGCCATTACTGCGTGCTGGTGAGTCAGACTACGCGCGATCCGCAGCCGGGCAGTGACCACATCGATCGGGCTTATGAAGAGGGCTGGATAGGCGATCGTGGCTACCAGAAAGCAGATGGCAGCTGGCAGCGTTGGGCGCTGGCCTTTATCGGTGATACGCGTGCTGCCAACGGTGATAAAGTGCCGGAAGTATTTGTGGTGGATTTGCCCGAGGCGCTGAGTGATTACGCCAAACCGGGCGCAATCCCCTTGCAGGGCACGGCGGATAAACTGCCTGCGCCGCCTGCCGGCGTGCAGCAGCGCCGCATCACCCAAAGCAAAGGATTGGCCTTGCAGCCACGTCACTGGCTGCGCGCATCGCCAGATGGCAGTGCCATCGCCTTCCTGATGAAGGACGATGATGATGTCGTGCAGCTGTGGCGTGTGTCGCCCAACGGTGGTGAAGCGCGTCAAATCACGCAGCTCAGCAGCAGTATTCAGTCGGCGTTCAGCTGGCAGCCTTCAGGCGAGGCAATCGCTTTTATTTGCGATAACAGCGTGATGCGCTGTGATGTGGCGACCGGGCATTGTACGCGCTTAACTAAACGCAGCGAGCAGCCGCCTTCCGGTGATGCGGTGGTGTGGTCACCGGACGGCAAGCAGATCGCGTATATGCGAGATGTGGATGGCTGGCGTCAGCTGTTCTGCGTCAGTGTGACGTCGGTGGCATAGTCGCTGCGGTCGCCAGGCTGGCATCGGTGCCAGCCATTTTCTCGCTCTGCAGCACACGATCATGCGCCGAATGATTGTCAGATCGGAAGTAATCCCACGGTAACAAAATGGTATCCATCACGGCGGAGAAGGGCAGATCGATTACCGCCAGCGGCTTAATCGCCCAGCTGGTATTGTCGTCGGCAATCATATCCGCGCTGGCGCGTGTGCCGGGATAATAACCCTGGCTGGCGCCGGTGTGAGTCATGACGCTGGAGCAACCCGAAGTAGTTAAGACGCCACAGACCAGCAGGCCAGTGAGCGGAAAGCTTTTCATCATTTTCATTTCATCATCCCTACAGCCATCACCTCTGGCTGGAGTGTGTCTCCTGCGGCAGCAAAGCTCTGTGGCGATGTCATGCGGTGCAGGCGAAGAATTCCTGAGTGTATGCTATTTCGTCAAAATTGCTGCAAAAAAAATACGTACTGCTCTTGAAAGCGATCAAAGCGCACCCATTTTTACATCACGGTCGCGTTGCTGTCGCCGACAGGGACAGCAGCGGGCCGCACAACCTGTCCATGGTGGAAGGTTGCCAAAACTTGCTGATTTTCAGGAGTCTTTTTATGCGTAACTTTGATCTCACTCCGCTTTATCGTTCTGCTATTGGTTTCGACCGTCTTTTTAGTCTGCTTGAGTCCAACCAGAACCAGGCCAATGGTGGCTATCCTCCGTATAACGTTGAGCTGGTGGATGAAAACCACTATCGCATCACCATTGCCGTGGCGGGCTTTGCCCAGAGCGAGTTAGATATCACCTCACACGACAACGTGCTGATTATTCGCGGTGCGCACCCCGAAGAACAATCGGAGCGCAAATACCTGTATCAGGGTATCGCCGAGCGTAATTTCGAGCGCAAATTCCAGCTGGCCGATCACATCGTGGTGCGCGATGCGCGTCTCGAACTGGGCCTGCTGAGCATCGACCTGGAACGCATCGTTCCTGAAGAGGCGAAACCGCGTCGCATTGAAATCCTTAACTAAGGATGTTGTGTTGAGCAGTGAAACGCCGCAGAAATGCGGCGTTTTTGTTTCTGCGGATCAGGTGCGCACCCATAATCGCTGGCTGACCATGCCGCCAAATACATTCACTAGCAGGCCGAGAATAATCACCGATGCGCCGATAATCTCCTGCGCAGATAGGGTTTCCCCCAATACCAGCGACGCACTGAGAATACCCACTACCGGCACCAGCAGCGACAGTGGAGCCACGCGCCAGGTTTCATAACGGCCGAGCAGATTACCCCAAATGGCGTAGCCGACAATGGTGGCAACAAACGCGAGATAAATCAGCGCCAGCACCGTCTGCAACGAGATATTCAGCAGGCTGGTGACGATCGCTGCTTCGCCATCGAACCACCATGAGCAGGCGAAAAACGGCACCACCGGAACCAGCGCACTCCACACCACCAGCGACATCACCGGCACCTTACGGTTACGCAGAATGATCTTGTTGGTGATATTGCCCAAGCCCCACGACAGCGCGGCCGCCAGCGTTAGCATCATGGTGGTGAGCGTAATGCCCGCCGTGGTTTGGCCTTCCATGCCGGCGGTTGCCAGCATAAACATGCCGAGCGTGGCCACCAAAATCCCGGCGATGTGATTCCAGCGCAGTTTCTCCGCCAGCAGTAACGCGCCTAGCAGCAGCGTAAAGAACGCCTGCGCTTGCAACACCAGTGAGGCCAGTCCCGCAGGCATGCCGAGTTTGATCGCCAGAAACAGGAAGGCGAACTGACCAAAGCTAATGGTCATGCCGTACACAATTAGCCAGCGCAAAGGGATCTGCGGCCGCTTCACAAAGAAGATCGCCGGGAACGCCACTAACGCAAAGCGCAATCCCGCCAGCAGAAACGGCGGCATATCGTGCAAGCCCAGCTTGATCACCACGAAATTCACGCCCCACGCCACCACTACGCACAGGGCTAACATCATATCTTTTACTGACATACTCGTTCCTTACTGCAGCCGTTTCAGGCAGTCGCCGTCATCGGAGTGGCAATGTCTGCACAACAGTCATCGCCGACAACACCAAAGAAATCATCCACATTCAGCGCCACGGAACGCTCTAGCGCACCGGCGTTAAACCATAATGTGCCGACATCACGCAGGCGCGTATCGACGCGCAGCGCCAGTCGGTCATCAAAACTAAAGGGCGGCACCGCGCCCATCACGCACTGCGTCAACTCCTGTGCTTTCTCTGGGGGAGCAAAGCTCGACTTCTTGCCACCGATGGCGCGCGCGGCACTTTTGAAGTTGATCTTGCAGTCGCCCGGCACAATCGCCAGCAGATAACGCGCATCGGCACCGTCCGGCATGGTCACTTCAAGCACCATGGCTTTGGCCGCCTGATTGAGATCGTTGCCGCGAATGCCGCTAATCACATCGGTCTGGCCAATGGCCTCATGCTCCACCACGCGATATTCCGCGTGGTGCTGGTCCAGCAGGGCGGTGATTTTTTCATAGGTATTCATGTTCATCTCCTCGTCGAAGGCCCGGCGTTAACTCCAGGCAATGGCGTGCTTCATTTTTTTGTCGGTCAGGCCAAAGAAAAAGCCCATGGTGATGCGCGTGTCGCCTTCAACGCGATCAATCTCGTGATAAAAAGCAGGATTAAACAGATAGATATCGCCGCTGCGTGGGGAGAACTCACACGCCTCGCTTTGATCAATCACGCCGGTCTGATAACCGAGTTCACCTGGCGTTTTGAATCGCTCATCCACCGGATGCCACTTCTTGTTGAAAATGCGCAGCTCGCCACCCGCATTGCACTCCTGCAAACAGACCACACAGCTCAGCTGATGCAGAATGTTGGTGACGGCCAAACCACTGCCAGCGGCATCGCGCACGATGTTGTCGTTATGCAGTGGATTGGCTACGCCGTTGGCGTGGAAGCGGACAATCGAACCGGCGTAATCACCCATAGCAGGCTCGCTGGCGGTTTGCAGACTCTCCAGACGCAATGAGTGCTTCACCCAGTTGTAAACCTGGTCACGCAGACAATGCAGTGACGGCGGCAGCGCAGGCTGGATGTCGCGTAGTTCGGTAAAGTAGTTTTCAGGTGCGCGGGTATGTTTAGCCAGATAGGGGCCGAGGGTGGTCAGCGCGCCATTCGGATAACGCGAGACGCTTACTTGCTCGCGGCACTGTTGCAGATCGTCCACCACCGCTTCGCGGACTTGTGGCGTGAGAAAGTTGCGCAGTACCAGCAACGGTACGCGCGCTGTCACGATGTCATCCAGCCAGGTGCTCTCAACAAACATCTTTGGATGAATAACGCGTATCTGATTGAAAATGGCCATATTAATCACTCCCCCAATGGAAATTCATAAAGTTCATGGTTGCTCATGCGACGCCAGTCAGACGCCGTGCCCAATGCAGCAATAGATTCAGAAGAGATAAAAGTGGTGCTGTTGTTTTGATAATGGTGCAGCGTGAAATAGTCAGGATAAGGGGTGTCATCGGGATGCCACTGCCACGCCCAGGCTTTGTCGCGCGTGACGAAAATGGCATTTGCCGCACTGCCGCCCGGTGCCACCCGCGCCATCTTGCTGCGCAGGTAGTCACGGGTAAAATCGGCAGGCGTCGCCTGATCAACGATGTATTCCAGGTATTCGGCGGAGTCAAAGCGCGATTCCGCCATGCCCAGTTGCGCATACACCGTGGGTAAAAAGCCGTTGTGCATCATGTACCACTGCGTCGCGCCACTGGTACGCCATAGCGGATGAGAAAACTCGATGCCGTGGTTTTTGCTCAGCGTGGCGTGGCGCACATGTACCGCCAGAAAACGACTGTGACGCAGTGCATCAACATCAATGCCAGGCAGCGCATCAGCAAAAGTGCCGGTGCCGTGCAGGGTGCGAATCTTTCCCTGATCCAGCCACAAACAGCCCCATCCATTTGGGTGCTGTTTTATCGGGCCGTCATGCGTGGCGGTTTCGCCGCAGCTCATGGCGCGTGCGGCGTCCAGCACTGCTGCTGCATCAAACTGGCCATATGCCAGAATCATTCTGCACATAGAAGATCTCTCCGGGTGGCTAAAGACGGAACGTCGAGAATCTGCTGGAACACGGCCAACACATCGTCCCGGCTGTCTGCAGCGAGACGGAAGGTGGCGAGAATACCGGCATGGCGGGTGAGATCGGCGTAGAGCGAAGATCGCGGCGAAACGGCCAACGCGGGCAGATTGAGCGGTGGTAATAACTGACCGCGCTGATGTTGGGCAATCCAGCGTTCCGCTGCGTCATATTGCAGGCGCTGACGCAGGCGCAGGCGACCAATGGCCTGGGGTTGATCCGGGAAGCGTAGCACTGGCAAACCCCGCCCGGCTTCAATCTGAAACGCCACCTCCGCCCAGTTAATGCCGGTAACTTCTTCGACCAGATTCACCACGCCCATGCCTGACAAACGGAAACCCATTTCAAGGAAGTGAGGCTCACCGTTCACCATAATGAAATCGATGTGGAATGCGCCCTGGCGATAGCTAAAGGTCTCGCAGCAAAAGCTCATCAAGCTGGCAAAGGCTGCGGGCAGCTGTTGTGCTGCCATCGCCACATGGCCGGATTCGTAAAAGCTGATACAACCTTCATCATCAATGTGGTGCTCGATCACCTTCTGACAACAGGTGAGCGCCACCGCGTGACCGTTATCCACCACGCCCTGCAGCGAATACTCGTCTCCCGGTAGCCAGCTTTCGACGATAAAGCCGCTGAAGCCGCGTCCACCGTAGTTCATGGTTTCCACCAGCTTGCCGATCACCGCATCAAGTTGGCTAGCCTCTTCCACCAGCCAGATGCCCAACCCACCGCCGCCATCCACCGGTTTGATCACGCAGGGATACAGCAGCGCATCACGCGCGTCGCGAATACTCAGCGGTGAAGCGAAAAAGCGAAACTCCGGCTGCGGGAAGCGTGGCCAGGCTTTACGCAGGGCCATGCGCTGCGCGTACTTATCCGGCGGAATAAAGCTCGGGCCGGCATCCGGCCCGGCCAGCAGTTCGCGCACGCGACCGGCGCTGGTGTTGTAGGCTTCAAAGCCTGCCAGCACCACCTGAGGATGTTCCAACAGCCCCGCACGCAGGCAGGCTTGTAACACATCCCACGGATTTTCCGGGCGATCGAGACGCACAATCAGATCGAACGACAGCTGAATGCTCAAGCTTTGATAGTCGACAAAGTCGCCCATCTCCGCCAGCACGGTAAAATAGCCTTCGCGTTTTGCCACCGCGCAGTACGGATTTTGCCCGTCACGCGTAGCACCAATCTGCAGGAAAATCTTTCTCATCGCGTCGCCTTACCGGGTTATCGCCCGGAGATCACTTCAGTGACGATGTCTTGCAAGGCACCGTTGTTGACCTGAATCACTGCTTTGTGGGGATCGAAACGCAGCACGCGTGAGAGCGCATCGCCACGCGTGCCATCCAGCAGCGTATTGACCTGTGCACTGCGCCAGCATTGGCGCATCTGCGCAATGGTCAGGCCGGAGAGTTGTTCCAGCTGCTGTGCCAGCAGCAGATCATCGCTATCGCCACACAGCAGTGCCCGCACCGCCTGTTCATCGGGCGCCTGGTTGAGCTGTAGCAGCCAAACGTTGAGCTGCTGGCCCTGTGCGATAAACGGCGAATAGATCATGCTCACCAGCTGGGTTTCGTTGAGGCCAAACGTCTGTTCGGCAAACTGCGCTGCGCGCTGGCGAGCACGTTCAATCGCCGCATCGTCCTGATAACGTGCCGCCATTTCCGCTATCAACTGCGGCGGAAAATCTTTCTTCTCCATCAGACCGAGGGCAAAGCGCACATATTCGCGAATGCCTTCGGCGTAGCTACGCTGCATCAGCGTCTCCGCTCGCAGACCGCGAATATGTGCCATTAGCGTCGGGTTGCCGCAGTCCGATTCAGAGAAGCTGAACATCAGCTCATCAAAGCGGAAGTGCATGAACTCGGTGAGTAGCGACCAGTGCGCACCGGCTTCATAGGCGGTGTCCTGATAAATATTGAAGAACAGCGGGTCGCGTTCTAGTTGCCAGGTGATGCGATGGGCGGGCGTGACCTGATCGGCGCCGTAGATGTCAGCGAAGTAGCGTTCTGCCACGCCATCCAGGGTTTGCAGGAAGCCGCTAAAGCCGCGCGATTTGTCGGCGACCGGCGCATCAAACAGGCGTGAAAGATGGCGTGCCCAGGCGAGGTAAGCAGTCTGCTCCTGCGGCGAATCACCGGTGATGATCACATCCACGCCACCTTCGTAGTGCGCGGCAAGGCCAAACGAGTTCACCATGCTAAGGTTGCAGGCGTTACAGAAGGTGGATCGCGCATCGGCACGGAAGCGGTGGCCATTCATCAGCACATCGTTGCGATTCTGCTGGCGCACGCTGTCGGGCATCGGCAAATGGCGTTCAAAGTGGCGGATTTGCAGGCCGTCGGTCACCAGGCATTCAGTGAAATCATCATCGTGGATCTGCAACGCGCGGTACACGCGGTCGATATTCTCCATCACACTGTCGTTCATCGCCGCATGACGGTTGGTGCTGATGCGTAGCTGAAAAGTGCTGCCCTGCTGCTGCCAGATCAGCCCCTGAATGTAGCGCACATACGCCACCATATAGCTGCTGTCTTTCCCGCCGCCATAGGCGAGTAGCACGCGATTGTTAGCGGGATTGTCGCTATCGGGCAAGGCGGCAAGTAAGCGTTGAGAACAGCGTTGAGCAGAATCGATAATCGCGGGCGTCAGATAACCTTCAATTTCTCTCATCATGGTGGACAGATTATTCATTTTTCACTTCATCCTTTGGCTAATAAAATCGCCGTTACCGTGCTGGCGGCAACGGGCAGGAAAAGGGGCCACGAAGTTGCAACGGAATGAATGTCTGAGGCTGAATTAACAGATGCAGCCTAAAGTACTTTGAATGTAATCTGATGGATACGCACAGATCAGCACGATATAGGGTGGAACAGATGACGGATGGAACGGGTGAACAGGAGAGTCAGAGTAGTCGTTACCGTCAGATTGCAGAGCAGATAAAGCAGGCCATTCACAGTGGATCGCTGCCGCCCGATAGCCGTTTGCCGTCGGTGCGTACGCTGGCGACGCAGTACAGCGTCAGCATGACCACCGCGTTGAAAACATTACGCACGCTGGAGGATGAGCACTACGCGGTGGCGCGCCCCAAGTCCGGCTTTTTTGTGGCACCCCGGCAGGTTCCTAAAGCGTTACCTGCAGCCATCAGCAGCGAACAACCGCGTGAGGTTGCCCCGCTGGATGAGCAGACCGAGCTGCATCTGGCGATGCTGGGCTCCGATTGTCGAGTGCGGCTGGATCTGGCCAATGGCGATATCTCGCTCTATCCGGTCAAGAAAATTGGTTTGCTAATGCGCCAGATGGGGTACAGCAAACCGGCACTGCTAGGCAACACGGTGAAAGGCACCGGCTATGCGCCGCTCAAAGCCGAAATCGCGCGCCGTGCGGTGGATTATGGCTGCAATATCAGCGCCGATGACATCCTGATCACCAACGGTTGTATCGAAGCCATCTCACTGGCTTTGCGTGCCACCACGCGCCCCGGCGATATTGTGGCGGTGGAGTCGCCGTGCTACTTCGTGCTGTTACAGATGCTGCACAATCTCAATCTGCGCGTGATTGAAGTGGAAGCCGGGCCGGAAGGTTACGTTAATGTCAGCAAACTCACCGCGCTATTTCAGCGTAAAGCAGTGCAGGCCTATCTCACCATCAACAACATCAATAATCCGCTCGGGAAAAGCATTCCCAACGAGCAGAAAGCCTATATTGCGCGTCAGGCCGATGAGAATGATGTGGTAATTATTGAAGACGACATCTTTGGAGATACGGCGTTTGGCGATCGCCGTCCGTTCCCGATGCGCGCCTTTAGCCCCAATGCCATTTTGTGCAGCGGCTTCTCGAAAACGGTGGCGCCCGGTATCCGCATTGGCTGGGTACACAGCAGTAATTACATGCGTAAAATCGCCTCATTGAAATACACCACCAGTATGGGCACTTCGGTGCTGTCACAGGCGGCGATTGCCGAACTATTGCGCAGCGGCGGCTACGATGCGCACCTGCGCAAACTGCGTCGTGAGTTAAAGAATCAAATCCATCATATGCGCCAGGCGGTGTTGCGTTATTTCCCTGCGGGCACGCGTGTATCGGACCCCGAAGGCGGCTATGTGTTGTGGGTGGAAATGCCCATACAGGCGTTAAACGTGCGTGCGCTGTTTCTCAAGGCGCGCAACGCGGGCATCGGCATCGCGCCGGGCCATATCTTCGCCACCGATCACCGTTACGATCACTGTTTCCGACTGAACGCCGGTTTTGGCTGGAATGCGGAAGTGGAGGAGGCGATCAAGCAGCTGGCGAAATGGTGCCAGCTATCGCTGGTGGCGGATAAATAGAGATTATTTGGAAGTAGTTCACAAATTTAAATAAGCATCGGCTGTTTTGTTTATTATTCGCTACCAGTTAATGGAATCGCTAATTTATTCTTGTTTCACATGGTTTATATTCCAGGCCAACGTGTAGATGACAAGGATTAGTGATGAAAATTTTGGGGTGGGATTATCCTAAGCGTAAACTTATTAAAGATATACTTTGGTGCATTACTTTTGTTCTGCTATCAAGTGAATCTTTACCATTTAGCCCAATCCACATACCAGGATTTCTCGGGACTGTAATTTGGATATTTATGGTAATGGGAATTTACACCTTTTATTCAAGCCTGTTCCGCTTTTACGACTGGTACAATAATAATTAATCAATCAACGCCTCTCGATCTTATTCGAGAGGCGTATTAAGAGATCGGTTTAGCCAATCTTCTCCAGCTCTTCCGCCAGAATCTGCACCGCGCGTTCAATCTTCTCCGCGTCCGGCACATAGTTCATGCGCATACATTGATGTGTATGCGGCCATTCCTGTTCCAGACCTGGGAAGAAGAAGTGGCCCGGCACCATCAGCACGCCGCGCGCTTTCAGGCGCTGATACAACGCTTCAGTGCTGATCGGCAGATCGCGGAACCACAGCCAGAGGAAAATTGCCCCTTCAGGTTTGTGGATCAGGCAGCGATCTTCCGGCAGATAGCGGCGCAGAATGGCAATCGTCTCGCTCACCTTGGCCTGATAGAACGGCTTGATCACCTCTTCCGACAGACGCAGCAAATCGCCGCGCACAATCATCTCAGTGGCAATCGCCGGGCCGATGCTGCCTGGCGCTAAGCTGATAATCCCATTCATGTTACCAATCGCGCTAATCGTGCTCTCATCGGCGACGATAATGCCGCAACGTGCACCCGGCAGGCCGAGTTTCGACAGGCTCATGCACAGAATGGTATTTGGGTTCCACAGCGGACGGGCTTCGCTGAAGATAATGCCGGGGAAGGGCACACCGTAGGCGTTATCGATCAGTAATGGCACGCCGTGCTGCTGTGCCAGCGCATCCAGCTGCATCAGCTCGTCATCGGTGATCACGTTGCCGGTCGGGTTGGTTGGGCGCGACACGCAGATCAGGCCCACGTCCTCATTCAGCGGCAGGTGATCGAAATCGACGTGATACTTGAACTGGCCTTCTGGCAGCAGCTCAATGTTCGGCCTGGCGGAAACAAACAGGTCTTCTTCCAGTCCGGCATCGGCATAACCGAGGTACTCTGGCGCCAGCGGGAACAGCACGCGCTTTTTACTGCCATCGGCGCGACGGCCAGCGAACAGGTTGAACAGATAGAAGAACGCGCTCTGGCTGCCATTAGTCAGCGCAATGTTCTGTGCGGTAATCGGCCAGCCCAGCTCTTCACGCAGCATTTTCGCTAGCGCATCTAGCAGCAGCGTTTTGCCACGCGGACCATCGTAGTTGCACAGCGCTTCGCTCAGTTTGCCGTCCTGATGCATCTGCAGCAGTAGCTGGTTGAAGTAGTCATTGATGGCCGGGATCTGCGCCGGGTTGCCGCCACCGAGCATAATGGTGCCAGGCGTGCGCAGGCCTTCACCCATGTCTTCCATCAGACGTGAGATGCCGGAATGTTGAGTAAATTTGTCGCCGAACTGAGAAAAGGACATAGGAAGTTAAAACATTGTAATCGGGAATGGGCAACCACCATAGCGCCCGCCACGGGCAGGCGCAATGGCTAAAGCAGCAAGCTTAGGCCTGGATCTGCGGGTTAACGCAGTTTTTCTCGACTTTGCCGCTCAGCGCAGCAATCAGGTTATCCACCGCATCACGTGCCATACCGTAACGCGTTTCATGGGTAGCCGAGCCGATGTGCGGCAGCGCCACCACGTTCGGCAGCGTGAGGATCTCCGCATCGGCGGGCACTGGCTCCACTTCAAACACATCCAGACCGGCAGCGTGAATCGTGCCGTCCTTCAATGCCGCCGTCAGCGCCTGCTCATCGACCACCGGGCCACGACCTGCGTTAATCAGGATCGCGCTGGACTTCATCATCTTGAGCTGTGCAGCGCCAATCATATGGTGCGTCTGCTCGGTCAGCGGCAGGCTGATGCAAACAAAGTCACTCTCTTTCAGCAGCGTTTCAAGATCACAGGCACGCGCACCGAAGCGGGTTTCCGCCTCTTCATGCTGACGGCGTGCGTTGTAGAGAATGTTCATGCCAAAGCCGAAGTGCGCACGCTGCGCCAGCGCCAGGCCAATACGGCCCATGCCAAGAATCCCCAGGGTTTTGTGATGTACATCGATACCGAACCGCTCTGGTCCGATGCTCTTCTTCCATTCACCCGCTTTAACCCATTGATCCAACTCGGTGACGCGACGTGCAGTGCTCAGCACCAGCGCCATCATGGTATCGGCCACGGTTTCGGTCAGAACGGTCGGCGTGTGCATCAGCAAGACGTTGCGCTGATTCAGTGCTTCAACATCGAAATTGTCATAGCCCACGGAAACGGTGGAGCAGGCGCGCAGTGCGGGCATCTTTGCCAGCAGATCACCATTTACCTTGCCGCCAGAACCCAGCAAACCCTGTGCTTCCGCAAACTGTGCGGCATGCTGTTGCACGGTTTCGGGGGAGACGTCATGCACTTCGGTCACGGTAAAATGGGCATCCAGTTTCGCGCGCAGATCGTCTGGCAGGCTCTTATAAAGAATCACAGCAGGTTTCATCATTTGCTCCCTGTAGAACGTGTGACGGGCGACCTGAGCCGCCCGGAAAAGTCATTTCTTACGCTTTCAGGCGTGCTTCGCCCCATGAATCGGTGATGTCTTATTCTCCGCAGGCTTGACGATTAACGTCAGCCACACCGAGACCAGCAGCGCAGCACCCATAAAGATATAGGAGGCGGCAGGGCTGCCGGTTGCGCCATTAAGATAGCCTACAATCCACGATCCGATGAAGGAACCGAGTGCGCCCATACTGTTAATCAGCGCCATGGCACCGCCGGCAACATTGCGCGGCAGCATTTCAGTAATCAGGGCAAAGAACGGGCCGTAAGGGGCGTACATCGCGCCACCGGCAATCACCAGCAGCGCATACGACAGCCAGAAGTTGCTTGAACCGACCAGATACGAACCGAGGAAGGCCAGCGCACCAATCAGCAGCAGCGGCCAGACAAACAGCTTACGATTTTGCTTTTTATCGGATGCCCACGACACCACGATCATCGCAATAGTGGCCACCAAATAAGGCACTGCCGACAACCAACCCGCTTCCACCATGCCCATCTGCGTGCCATTACGCAGAATCGAAGGCAGCCACAGCACGAAACCGTACACGCCAATACTCCACGCGAAATATTGCATACAAAGAACGATCACGTTGCGATTGCGGAAGGCTTCGCCATAGTTACGCACCGCTTTAATACCTTCCTGCTCTTTCTGCAACTGCGCCTGCAGCGCGGATTTTTCTTCGTCGCTCATCCATTTAGCCTGAGCCGGTTTATCCTGTACCAGGAACCACCAGGCAACAGCCCAGATCACCGCCGGAATCCCTTCGAAGATAAACATCTCACGCCAGCCAAAGGCATTAATCAGATAGCCGGAAACCACTGACATCCACAGCACCGTGACCGGATTACCGAGGATCAGGAAGGTATTGGCGCGCGAACGTTCCGACTTGGTGAACCAGTTGCTGATGTAAATCAGCATCGCTGGCATCACCGCGGCTTCCACCACGCCGAGCACAAAACGAATCGCTGCCAGCATCGGAATGTTGCTTACCACGCCGGTTAATGAGGCACAGCCGCCCCACAAAATCAGGCACCAGAAAATCAGCTTCTTCACGCTGCGGCGTTCGGCATACACCGCGCCGGGGATCTGGAAGAAGAAGTAGCCAAGGAAGAACAGGGCACCCAGCAGCGATGACATGCCTTTGGTGATGCCGAGATCGTCATTAATCCCTGCGGCAGAGGCGAAGCTAAAGTTCGCCCGGTCCAGATACGCCAGACTGTAGGTGATAAACACGATGGGCATGATAAACCACCAGCGTTTTGGCGCGATTGTCTGCGATTTCATGGGTGACTCCTCTGTTTTGAGGCGGGCGCATTCAATGGATGCGCCTCGAAATAATCGGGTTGTGTAGAGACAGACTGATTAACCAGGTACGCCTAAATGCATACCCTTCATGCAGGATCACCGATTAAGGCAACCCCTTAATTAAAAATCGCCCAGCGCCGCGCGCGTCGGCAGACCTTCACTGTCGCCCGCGACCTGAATCGCCAGCGAACCAATTTTGTTACCGCGAAGAATCGCCTGCGGCAGCGATTTGCCTTCCAGCAGTGCGCTGATCAGACCGACGGCAAAACCATCGCCCGCGCCGACGGTATCCACCACGTTATCGACGAGAATCGGTGCAACATTGCCCTTTTCACCGTCGGCAGTTTTATACCAGGCACCGTCGCAGCCGGTTTTGATCACCACCGCGCGCACGCCTTTATCCAGATAGAAATCGGCGATAGCTTCCGGCTGGCGATAACCGGTAAGAATCAAACCCTCTTTCTCACCCGGCAGTACCCAATCTGCGTACTCTGCCAGCAGATTCAGCTGCTTACGCATCTCCTCCTCGCTGCGCCACAGCACCGGACGCAGGTTGGGGTCGAACGAGATGGTTTTGCCGCGTGAACGCATCTCTTTGGCCGCATGTTTGGTCAACTCTAGCGAGCTGTCGGAGATCGCCGCCGCCACGCCGCTCAGGTGCAGGTGACGAGCGCCACCAAAGTAATCCGCATTAAAATCCTCCGGCGAGAGATGGCTGGCGGCGGAGCCGGCGCGGAAATATTCCACTTCAGGATCGGAACCGTCATCGACGCGCGACTTGAGCTGAAATCCGGTGCGATAGCGGTTATCCGTGGTCACGCAGTGGTGATCGACATTCTCTTTCGCCAGCTGTTGCAGCGTGAAACGACCGAAACTGTCATCGCCAACGCGGCTGACCCAACCCACCTGCAAACCGAGGCGCGCCAGGCCGATGGCCACATTCAGTTCGGCACCGGCAATACGTTTGACGAAGCCTTCTGCGGCGGCAAGATCCCCGCTTTGCTGGGCGATAAACATCGCCATCGCTTCGCCAATGGTGACCACATCCAGTTGCTTCATCATCGACTCCTTACAGCGCACGCAGCAATTCAACGTAATGGCGTGTCACGGCCAGCAGATCTTCGCCTTCGAGCGGGAACTCAATACCGCGCGGCGCATCTGCTGGCAGCGCGTTCAGCAGCGCGCTCCAGCTGCCGTCGGTTTCGTCCAGCGCCACCGCACGGAAGCTCTCGCCATGAGGCACCGCGGCTTTAACGTGAATGTAGCTGACGTAACGGCTGAGCTGCGCTGCGGCCTGCAAAGCGTCTTCGCCGGTCCACTGCCAGTTGCCCATGTCGAAGGTCATATCCAGCGGGAGGGCGGCATCGCAGGCGCGATGGAAGAAGGTCTGCATTGGGGCCAGTTTACTGTCTGGCGTTTGATCGTTTTCCACTACCACGGTCACCGGCGATGCGGCCAGCACCTCAGCCAGCGAAGCGTCAGAAACATCGACAAAATGACCAAGGGCAATTTTCAAACGTTTAGCGCCAATCTGTTCCGCTTCCAGCAGGAATTGCCCCAGACGAGGGTTGAGCGAGCCGTCTTCCAGCCATAACGCTTCCGGCACGGAATAACTGGCGCTGAGCTGCTGCTGTGCGATGGCCTTGTTGAGCGAGTGCAGTCTCAGCAAATCGTCTTCGCTGAACAGCTCACGACGGATTTCGACCCCGTCTGCGCCAGCCGCTTTGATAAGCGGCAGCAGGGCGGTTTGACCACCCAGCTCAGCGACTTTCTGCGTGCCGTAGGCGGCGGTGACCACAATGATTTCCGGATGTGCCATGTTGTCTCTCCTTTGAACTCGGAAGGGTGCGGCCTTGACCGCCCGTGATTTAAAAAACCTAAATGGAACCGGTTCCAAATGAAAGGTAGAGAGTGTGGAATTATGATCCTGCTCACGAAGTGAGCCAGATAAAGGGGGATTAGCGCAGCGGCTGGCTGGAGCCGCGCACAATTAACTCGCCGGGAAAAACCTGCTCGCTGATTGGCTGTTCATTGCCGTCAATGCGTGCGATCACCTGCTCCAGCGCAGCGTAGCCAATTTGCCAGGTGGGCTGTTTTAGAGTGGTGATACCTACGCCCGCCAATGCGGCCCATTCCAGCTCATCAAAGCCGAGCAGGCCGATGGTTTCACCCCAGCGCTGTTCGAGCCGCTGCAAGGCACGCGCCACCTGCAAAGTCAGGGCACCGTTGGCAGCTATCACCGCGCAGCGTTTATCACTGTGGCGTTGCTGAAATGCCTGCAGCACTTGCTCCAGCTGTTCTGGCTGGTGCAACGGCACTTCGGCATTTTCCGCCTTCACTCCGGCGTGGGCTTTGCTGGTGTCATAGAACGCGCCGAGGCGTTCACGGCGGGTGTTGACGCTGCCCAAGGGTTCGCTGAGGAACAGCAGGGCATCGTAACCATTGTCCAGCAGATGCTGGGTGGCAATTTGCGAGGCTTCGGGATTATTCAGGCCGACCACATCACAGGCGAAGTCAGGGATTTTGCGGTCGATCAGCACCATTGGCAGCATCGACTGCTGCAGGCGCTTCAGCACCTCTTCGTGCATCCCCACCGCGTTCACCACAATGCCCTCAACCTGATAGCTGCTCAGCAGTTGCAGATAATACTGCTCGCGGTCGACTTCGTTATTAGTGTTACACATCAGCAGGGTAAAGCCCTGCGCGCGGCAGGCCGCTTCAATGCCGCTCAGCACATCCACGGAATAGGGATTGGTAATATCCGCGATGATCAAGCCAATCAGCCGTGTCCGGCCACGCTTCAGGCCGCGCGCCATCTGGCTGGGACGATAATCGAGGTCGGCAATCGCCTGCTCAATACGGGCTTTGAGATCGGGCGAGAGCAGATTCACTTCGCCATTGAGATAGCGGGAAACGCTGGTTTTACCGGTTTTTGCCGTGCGGGCAACGTCACTGATTGTGGCTCGTGGCGGCCTGGTCTTCATCGCGTACACCTGAATAATAAAATCAGGCGAAGACTATCACAGCGCGACGCGCACGCAATCATTGTGCATCAGAAGTGAGGCGCAACATCGGTTGCCACAGCGTCTGGAGTTCCTCAAGCGGTGCGCCTTCCAGCAGTTGCAGCACCATTTCAGCCACGCGTTCACCAATGCGCTGCTGCGACAGCTGCAAAATCGCGTTCACCGGCTGATCGATAATGGAGTCATGCGGCAAGCCATCGTAGACATACAGAGGAATTGCCCGCGCGCCGCTCAAACGGTCGGCCTGTTGCAGCGCAATGGCCGCACCTTCACCCAGCGGGGCACAATCCGTGATGATGGCCTGAGGTGCGATATCCTGCGCCAGCCAGCGCTGCGTTTGCTGATAACCAGAACGACGTGTTACCGGCAGCGCGGCCAGCATGGTAGGCGCGATAGGCGGTTGGTGCTGCGTCAGGGCATCAATAAAGCCGTGGCGACGATCGAGGATATAAGTGCAAGGCTCGTTGCCGCCAAGATAGGCAAGCCGCGTCAGCCCTTGTTGCAGGCAGTGTTCAGCGGCCAGCAGGGTGCCCGCATGGTTATCGTAATCAAACCAGGCATAAGGTTCTGGCAACTGGCTGCGGCCCAGCGTGAGAAAGCGAAACCCTTTCTGCTGCAAACGCTGCAGACGGATATCATGCGGTTGAGTATGGGTGAGAATCAGTGCATCCAACGCGCCACTGCGTAACAGGCGCATCAGCGTGCGGTGCTTATCCTGTGGTTTGTCCGGCAGGATCATCAGATCAATTTCATGCTGAGCCAGGCGCTGATCCAGCGTCAGCAGCATTTCACTGTAGTAGCTGTCATTCAGAGAGGCGGTGCTGACCGGGAAAACCAGGCCGACAGCATTGGCGCGGCCGGTCTTCAGACGGCGTGCGGCATCATTCGGACGATATCCACGCGAGGTGGCTTCTTCTTCGATACGTTTACGTGTGGTGGCCGCGACATCGTCATAGCCATTTAGCGCACGACTCACGGTGGTAACAGAGAGGCCGAGGGCAGCGGCTATGGCTTTGAGCGACATGATGACGTTTTCCACTGATCAAATTTTGATCACGCTAGCATAAAGTATTTTACGGCTCTATTGGTTGACGATTATAGAGCGTTATCTGATACAAAAAGCGTCAATTGCGGTGTAAAAACGTGCGAAAACGCCGATCTGCAGAAGCAGGCCGGCGATGGGGATTAACCCAGTGGGCTCAGCGTGATCTCGACACGGCGGTTTTGTGCTTTACCCGCTTCGGTGCTGTTGCTGGCCACCGGATTATCCGGGCCCATGCCCTGCGTACGCAGACGGTTCTGCGCCACGCCTTGCAGAATCAGGCCGCTGGCCACACTCTCCGCACGTTGTTGCGACAGGCGCATATTCAGCGCGCGTGTACCGGTGCTGTCGGTGAAGCCCACCACATTGACGGCGGTTTTAGGATACTCTTTCAGCACCATCGCGACACCTGTTAACGTATTGGCGCCTGCCGGTTTCAGGTTGCTGCTGTTAGAGTCAAAGGTGACATTATTCGGCATATTCAGCACGATATTATCGCCCTGGCGCGTCACGCTAACGCCGGTACCGCGCATTTTGTCGCGCAGTTTCGCTTCCTGCACATCCATGTAATAACCCACGCCGCCGCCGACAGCAGCCCCTGACGCGGCACCAATCAGCGCGCCTTTGCCACGATCTTTCTTCGAAGATGACAACACGCCAACGCCCGCACCCAGCACCGCGCCTAAGCCCGCGCCGATACCGGATTTCCCGGCCTGGGATTCGCCGGTATAAGGATTGGTGGTACAACCTGACAGCACAACGCTGCCGCTGAGTAACAAGGCCAGCGTCAAACTACGCTTTTTCATTGAAAATCCCTCACACAGTCACACGGGGAAAATGCCCCAAAACGGCACTATTATGCCGTTCAATAATGGGGAAATGCGTGAGGGTCAGTCTTAAAGTGTAAAGATTTGCTTTAAAGATTATCGGGATGGCAGAAACAGCTGGTTTGATGATCGTTAATCAGCCCGCACGCCTGTAAAAATGAATGGCAGGTTGTGGGACCGACGAATTTAAAACCACGCTTCTTTAACGCTTTAGAGAGCGCAATCGCAGGCTCGGAGGTGGTGGGTGCCAGCTTGTAATCGGCGAAACGGTGCAAAATCGGCTGATTATCGACAAATGACCAGACAAAGCGTGAAAAGTCTTCGCCTTCCGCTTCCAGCGCCAGCATGGCTTTGGCGTTATTGATGATCGCCTCCAGCTTGCCGCGATGACGAATCAGTCCGCTATCCTGCAGCAGGCGCAGCATGTCTGCCTCATCCATCAATGCCACGGCGTGAGGATCAAATTCGTGGAACGCGCGACGGTAGTTCTCACGTTTCTTCAGCACGGTAATCCACGATAAACCCGCCTGTTGCCCCTCAAGGCAGATCATTTCAAATAAGGCCTGCTTATCAGTTTGCGGCACGCCCCACTCATTATCGTGGTACGCCAGATAGAGCGGATCCTGTGTTACCCAGCCACAACGTTGCATATTGCTCTCCCTAAGTATGAGGAAAATACAGTTAATCCCTTGACGTATTGCAGAATCGATTAATAGTTAATCAATGGGTGCCGATAATCAATAAACCTGAATTCTAACGCCCGTTCCCTTTCTGGCTCGTCAGGAGTCTTTCATGTTGCAGAAAAGTCAGCGGACAGGCCAGCACAATCTGATGCTGGCTTTTGGCAGTGTGTGGCTGTTATTTACGGCGCTGCCGGCTTACGCCTGGGATGATTCCGGCGCGGATTATGTGCCGGATTACAATGCGATACTTGCTGAAAAAATTTCCAGTAATCACCTGATGTTGACAGAAAACCGTGACATCAGCCTGATGGATGCCGCGCTCAATTCCCCGGATGAGAGCGCCATGGTGCTGCACAGTGAAAAAGCCAGCGTGGGGAATGCGCCTTTTGCCAACCGCTATTCGGCAGGCTGGCAGATGCCGATGAGCTCGACGCTGCGCACCGGACCGGTGGCGCAATTTGCGGTGGATGATTCCCGCTTGAGCTGCCCGAAGTGTGAATTTGTGGATGGCAATCACGCCGGGCATATTGCCTCCGTGGGCTGGCGCCTTGATTCCACCCTTGACTGGATTTCACCCTGGGCACAGGTTAGCTACAGCCATCAATTAAACGAAGACAACGTATCAGCCCTACGTGATCGCCCCGAAGAGATCGGCCATGAAAGCAACTGGATGGATGTCAGCGTGGGAGCCAATGTGCCGTTTGGGCAAAATATGGCGGCTTTCGCCTCCTTCTCGCAAACCGGTGCGGTGATCAGCGGTGAACAGTTTATTTACAGCCTTGGCGTCAGCGCCAGCTTCTAATTCCTGCGCGATCCGTCGCGTTAAAACAGGTACACTGACCGCTTAGCGCTGAACCTATCGGCGCTCCGGGTTGGTCAACGTCAGGTTTCTTCATGTCAGTTAAAATCTTATCTTCAACGCTGGTGGGGCTGGATGGCTTTTGCCAGGATCCGCTTGCCGTGTTGCAGCAGGCCGACAACGGCGTGCTGGCGGTGCTGCACAATAATGCGCCCGCTTTTTATGCGCTGACACCGCAGCGTCTGGCACAATTGCTGGCGCTCGAAGCCGCGGCGCAGCAGCCAAATGATGTCACGCTGGATGACAGCCTGTTCCATACCGATGCGGCTCCAATCGCCACGCCGGTGGGCAAATTTGCCATGTATCAGGGCTGGCAACCGGATCAAGATTTTCAGCGCCAGGCCGCCATCTGGGGCGTGGCGTTGAGTGAACCGGTGACCGCGGCCGAACTGGCCACTTTTGTGGCTTACTGGCAGGCCGAAGGCCGACTGTTCCATCACGTGCAGTGGCAGCAGAAGCTGGCGCGCAGCGTACAAATGAACCGTGCCGCCAACGGCGGCCAGCCTAAGCGCGATGTCACCCAGATCAGCAATACTCAATATGATATTCCCGATGGATTCCGAGGTGAGTGATGAAAACGCCGAACGATCTTTTCAGTCGCCTGAAAAAATTTATGCCTGCGGATGTGCAACCTAAATTTAAAAACGGTGAAGAGTTGCTGGCGTGGAACCAGGAACAGGGACGCCTGCGCTCTGAAGCCATCGTGCGTGAAAATCGCGCAATGAAAATGCAGCGTATCATGGGGCGTTCCGGTATCCGTGAGCTGCACATGAACTGCTCGTTTGATAACTATCGCGTCGAGAATGATGGTCAGCGCAAAGCGCTGGCGCTGGCGCGGGAATATGCCGCCGGGTTCGACAACAGCATCGCCAGTTTTGTGTTTTCCGGCCGTCCGGGCACCGGTAAAAATCATCTGGCCGCCGCCATCGGTAATGACCTTATTCTGCGTGGCAAAAGCGTACTGATTGTCACCGTGGCCGATTTGATGTCGAGCATGAAAGGCACCTTTAGCGGTGGCAGCGACATCACTGAAGAGCGTTTGCTGCAGGATCTCAGCCATGTGGATCTGCTGGTGATCGATGAGATCGGTATGCAGAGCGAATCCCGCTACGAAAAAGTGATCATCAATCAGATTGTCGATCGTCGCTCATCGTCAAAACGCCCGACCGGTATGCTGTCGAATCTTGACCCGGCGGGAATGAATGGCTTGTTAGGCGAGCGCGTGATGGATCGTATGCGTCTCGGCACCAGTTTGTGGGTGCGCTTCGATTGGGAAAGCTATCGCAGCCGTGTACGCGGTGATGAGTATTGAGTCAGGTGGGCGCGCGATGAAAGCAGCCGGTAAAGGTCCCGCATTACTTCGATTAAACAACCTCAAGCGCGTGATGACGCAACTGCGTAGCATGCGCATCACCTCCCGCCAGGATTTAGCGCTGGCGCTCCAGCTGAGTAAAAACACTGTTTCTCTGATCGTCGATGATTTGCTGGCGCAAGGACTGATTAATGAACTCGGCCCGGTAAGCGTGGCAGCGGCCGGACGGCCTAAAATCGAAATTTCGCTGCGCGCGGAAAAGCTAAAAAGCGCCGGCATCATGGTGGAGCGTAACGCCATCCACTGGCGCGTCTGCGATTACTTCTCACAGGTGATTGCGGAACAAACCTGGCAAACGCAGACCGCCGATCCCGAGCAGTTGCTACATGAACTGCTGGAAGTGTGCCAGACGTTGCACGCCGCGCATCCTGAACTGCTGGGCATCGCCGTGGGCTTTCCCGGCATTATCGATCCACAGCGTGGCAGGGTGCACTTTTCCGCCCATCTTGGCTGGCAGGATGTCGATGTCCTGACGCCGCTGGTCAACGCCTGCAGTTTACCGCTGCGTATCATGCATAACGTCAAGGCTGCCGCGCTGCTCTCGGTGCAGCAGCTCGATCTGGATAAATCACAAAGTCATTTCTACCTGCGTATCGGGGAAGGGGTGGGCGGTGCACTGGTTGAACAGGGCGAAGTGTTTGTCGGCAGCAGCTGGACCGCAGGCGAGATTGGTCATTTGCAGGTTCAACCTAAAGGAATACGGTGCAGCTGTGGCCGTTCAGGTTGCCTGGAAACGCTGATCAGCCAGCCCGCCATTCAACAGCAGCTGGGGCAGCGTAAAACTGGATTGCGCTGGCAGAACGCCGGCAGTGAACCGCAGATCGTCAGTGAAGTGATGGCGTTAACCGGTCAGCATCTGGGTCACGCTCTGAGCCATGTGATGCAGCTGGTGAACCCAGCCAGCATTATTATTGATGGGCCGTGGAATGCGCATCCGGCATTTATCCAGGCAGTTGCTGAAACGGCGCAGGCCAGCACGCTGGCCTTTACCTTCTCTAATACGCAACTGCATTTCCTGCCGCAGCGTATCGATCCCGCCAACGGTTTGGCGCTGGCGGTGATTGAGCAATATGAGCGCGCCATCTCCTAGGCGCACCCTCATCGCATTAATGCCGTGGAATATCAAATGACTCGCTGGATTTGGTTGTTGAAGTGCTCTGCGGCAGTTCCGCTTCGACGTTAAACTTCTCCAGCACCAGACCATGAATTTTCTCCAGCGACACGCCTGCGGTTTCTGGCAGGTAGCGGAAGGTGAAGAAGTACATACCCAGAGAGAAAATCGCGAACAGCAGCAGTGGGAAGCCACCGTGGAACATATCCAGCAACATCGGGCTACTGTTCATGATCGGGAAGGTGCTGCTGATGACAAAGTTCGCCAGCGACATGGCACAGATGGAAATGCCGACACATATCGAACGAATCTCGGTAGGGAAGATTTCGCCCAGCACGGTCCAGACAATTTGGCCCCAGGTCATGCCGAAGAAAATCATATAGGCAAACAGACCCACCACCGCCAGCATACCCGGCAGGTGATAATAGAAGGCGATGAACGAGTAAGCGAGGCAGATGCAGGAGGTGATAGCACCCAGCAACAGCAGCTTACGGCGTCCGATCTTATCAATCAGCATCATCCCCGCCAGCACGCCAATAAACTGACAAATTGACAGCCAGAAGGTCTGCAGCAACGCTGAATCGGTGCTGCCCGCCACGTTCTTCAGCAGCGTCGGACCGAAATACTGAATCACGTTGATGCCGCTGATCTGGTTACCGACCGCCAGGCCGATACCGATGATCAGCAGCGGAATAGTGGTTTTATCCAGGCGCAGGCGCGATTTATGTTGAAGAGCAGTTTTGTCTGAGAATGAGTGTTTGATTTCATTGAACACGCTCTCGGCATGTTCGCGATTGGAAATTTTGGTCAGCGTATCCAGCGCTTCATCGTATTTGCCCTTGAGCACATTCCAGCGCGGAGATTCCGGGATAAAGGCGATGAAGAAGATGAACAGCGCACAAGGCACTAACGCGGTGGCGAGGATATAACGCCAGCCCATGTTAATCATCACCTCGGGCAGCGTCGATTTGGTGATGAAGTAGTTGGTCAGCAGCACCACCGATTGCCCACCGACACAACATACGGCATAAAGCGCAGTGGTGCGACCGCGAAACTTCGACGGCGACAGTTCCGCCAGGTAAATCGGTGAAATCACCGAGGCCAGACCAATCGCCAGCCCACCAATGATGCGGAACAGCACAAACACCGTGAAGTTGTGGGCGATGGCGGTGCCGATCACCGAAACGGTGAACAGCAGTGCGGTAATGGCGAGCGATTTTTTGCGTCCGAGTTTGTCGCTCAGGCGTGGGGCGATAAAGCATCCTACCAGGCTGCCCAACAGAATGTTGGAAACGGCCCAGCCGGTTTCAGCGGGGGTCAACTGGAAATATTCACTTAGAGGTTCGATTGCACCGGAGATAATAGAAGAGTCATAGCCCATCAGCAGTCCGCCAAATGCCGCGACGGTACAGCAGAGTATGACGTACTTCATGTTGTAGCGTTTTTGCCTGGTATCCATTGTTATAGCCCCTTGTCTCTACGGCCTGAACGTTACGTGTTCAGAAAGAGGAGTGGTGTAGGTTATCGATGTTCAGCGTTATTCACTCAAGGTCATCATCATGGAATATATGTTCTAAATGATGTTTTTTGGATCATTTTTTCCAGAAAGTGTGAAGGGCGTTGCGAAAATTGCTGATAGCAATATTCACGGCAGGGCCATATTTCGCTGAAATGATGGGTTTTTTATCAGGTGAGGTTGACATGGCATGATTGACGTTGTTTTTTCTTGCATGATTGTGAAATTTTTATTCTGATTATCAACCATGATTTCTCTCCCGGAATGAGGTCACGTGTGCGTTTCATTTTTTGCCGGGCAACGGGCATAATACATTGATTGAAAGGCCCTCTTTGCGGACGTCGCAATGAAAACGCAGCGCATCACTCTGGACGATATTGCTACCCTGGCGGGCGTCACCAAAATGACGGTAAGCCGTTATTTACGTACCCCGGAAAAGGTTAAAACGGAAACGGCGGAGAAAATCGCCAGCGTCATTGCTGAAATCGGCTACGTCCCCGATAGCGACAACACCACCGCAATCAAACAGAGCCAGCCGCGCATCGGCGTGCTGGTTCCCTCATTTAACAACCAAATCTTTGCCGATCTGCTGGCGGGCATTGAGTCGGTCACCAGTGCGCACGGCTATCAGACGTTGGTGGTCAATTACGACTACAACGCCCAGCGTGAAGAGGAGCAGATCGCCACCGTGCTGGCGTTCAACATCAAAGGGCTGATCCTCACCGAATCGGTGCACACGGTGCGTGCCGAGAAATACCTCAATGCTGCCAATATTCCGGTGGCGGAAGTGATGGGGCTGACGGAAGCCAGCGGGCGGATTAACGTCGGTTTTGACAACTATCGCGCCGGTTACGATATGACCTCGATGCTGCTGGCCAGCGGCAAACAGCGCGTGATCTACTTTGGTTCGATGTCCGACCGTCGTGATGAGCAGCGCTATGCCGGTTATCGTGATGCGGTGGAAGCGGCAGGCTTCCTGGCGGGGCGTATCGTGCCGAATAAAGTCTCTTCAGTATCGATTGGTACTGGCATGATGACGCTGGCACGTCAGCTTTATCCGGAGATGGACGCGATTCTCTGCACCAATGATGACCTGGCTGTCGGCGTATTGCAGGAGTGTCAGGCGGCAGGGATTGCCGTGCCGCAGACCATGGCGATAGCTGGGTTTCACGGGCTAGAGATTGGCCAGGCCACCACGCCGCGCTTAGCCAGCGTGATCACGCCGCGTTTTGAGATGGGCAAAGTCGCCACTGAGATTGTGCTGAAGAAGATCAACCAGCAGCCGACTATCGAACAGGTCAATCTGCATTACCGGCTTTCTATGGGCGCCACCATCTGAAAATATAAAAACCCCCTTCAGGTTGCCCTGAAGGGGGTTTTTAAATGGCATGGCTATTCAATCACACGGGTCAATCACGCGCGGTGGTGGTCGGCGGTGTGATGGGTGGCTGCGTATGGTGCGCACGTTTCAGGAAACGACTCTCCAACACATTCCACGAGGTGTAAGCCAGCGCGAGCGTAATCACGATGGTCAATCCCAACCCAAGGAAAGCATTGGCATCGAACACGCCGAAGTGTTGCAGAACCTGAATGATCGGCCAGTGATACAGGTACATGCCATATGAGAGGTCGCCGTACTGACTGATTTTGATCTCTTTGCACAGGTTGGTGCAGAACAGAATCACCACGGAAGAGAACGCTACCGGCTCGACAATAAAGGCATAGTCGGTCGATTTAAACAGCAGGAACACCACCAGAGAAACAATCGTAATCTCTTTCAGGCGATCAAAGGCAGGCTGATAAACCGCCAGCAGACTACCAAAGAAGAAGTAAGAAGAGAGCGCGACAAACTGCTTCGCCAGGGTATCGGCTTTGGGCCCGGTGTAAACCGAAGTGAAGTAGAAGAACCAGGCACATGAGATAACGAAGATCGCGCCCCACACTTTAAGCGGGTTTTTCTTCATCATCGGAACGACCAGCGGCAGCAGCACATACAGCGTCAGCTCAGCCTTAATGGTCCACAGAGAGCCATCCATCGGCTGATTTGGGTTGTTGGTGAATACGCCGGGCAACGAAGCCTGAATGAAGTTGAGGAATGAGAAGTTAGCAACGAGATACTTGATGGTTTCTTTATTTTTCAGGAAATCCATCAGTGGTAGCGTCGTAAGACACATCCCAATCACGAAGCACAGAACAATGACAAATATATAAGCGGGCAAGATACGTTGAGCGCGCTTAATAAAATAGGACGTGAGTGATTTACTTCTTAAGTAACTTTTTGCAATAAGAAAACCACTTATTGCGAAAAATCCTTTTACTGCAAAGTCACTATTTAGGAAGTGATCGAGAAAACGAATGTCGACGTTTCTGGTTACTTCTGCGCTATGCACCAGCATCACGATAAAAGCGAGAGAGAATCGGACGATGTCAAAATTGTTTTTTTCGTTCATGTTTGCGTTCTTTCATTGAGTGACGTCGCGCCAGAAAAATCAGGGGAAAACAGGTGTCGCTTTAATAAGAAAACTCCGAACTCTGCTGGCGCAGATATGAGCCTATTAGAGGTTTAAAAAAATCAAAAAGCAAGCAATGACCAGGACCATAAAAACATTCAGACTTTCCTTATGCGTCCATCAGTTTTATCTGAGAATAAAACAAAAAACGCTAACCAGAGGTTAGCGTTTTCGCGGCTTAGCGGAATATCTTAAAGGTTTGCGAAACTTCGTACCCGGTAATCGACTGTTTACTTGAAATGGTATTGTAGTAAAGATAATAGAGCACCATTAAAACGGTCACGCCAACAGCGAGCAATTTTTTCAATTTTTTGGTTTCCCAGATACACAGGGAAATAAGCACGGGTTCAACTTGCAGCAGGAAGTTCGCCAAACGACCGCCTGATGCATAATCCTGCAGTGCCATCCTCAGTCCCGCACCAAGCGCGAAGGTAATGACCAGGATGTAATAAGTATTAAACTTCACCGGATCGAAGTTTTTGATGCGGTCACTCAGCAGCATAAAGCTGAAGATAAACACAAAGCCAATATTCTTCAGGTTTGATAGGGTAAAAATCCCCTGATCCTGAGTGGATTCCTGATTAGCATAGCCCATGGCCCTGTCACCTAATCCGCCCAGATGGCTGGACAGCAGCGCGATCAGTGCTGAACTTCCCATAAAGGCGAGAGGTAAACTGGCGACGACAATGATAATAGGAATGTATTTGTTTTTCCTGACAATCATCGCCATCGGAATCAGGAGAGCAACAATCCCGGTGGCGTGGCTGATGAAGGAAAGAATAAAGGTGGTAATCATCCCGGACTTACTGCGACGGGACATATGATAAACAAAGCCCATTAAAAAGGCGGAACATAAGCCAAATCGAATCTGGTTCATGTCTTTGTTGATAAATAAGTGAGCTGAGTAGACGGCTAAGGCGACAATTGGCAACGGTGTCAGTTTACGGAAGTACCATGCGTTTACGCACACGGCAATGACCGTAAAGACAAACATAAAGATATCGGGGTTAGCGGTAAATATACGCGTTAAGCCTGCAATAGCATATATCGCGGGTTCGTAACGGAATTCGTCTGCTGTACGCCAGAATCCTTCGATAGTGATTTTATCGACGAAATGAACAAAGAAATCACGATACTGGAAATCATCGAGTCCCGTACCCAGACCACGAATGCCGCCGAAAGTAAAAAGTACTACAACGGCAACAAAATAAACGTATGATCTGATTTGTGCTGTGTTTTCATTTTTACTTAACATGACTTCGACAAGAGCGACGAAAGTCATGCTAAGACTTATGATCCAGTAAATTCCCATGGTCACAGATTCTTATAGTTTAAAATTTACTTATAACATATGGCCTTGTTGCCGTAAACATGAGAAAAGTCTAATTTTTTCTGGTCCGGTATTATAGTGGGTGCAGGTTAGAGATATTATTTGTTACTTTACTCAGGCTATTCATTTTATTTGATTCTCTCTGGGGTAAGTGTTGCGCAGCAAAGCGTGTGTTTTTCTCCCGGCTTTGCGATTTGTCACTGTTTTTACTCAGGATTTGGAGCCATCGAGATGAAGTTCCCTCAATTAACTGCTCTTTTTTTGCTGGTGTATCTTCCGGCTGCGTTTGCCAATAAGGAAATTCCTATCTGGCCAAATGAAGTGTCAGGAAATAATAAATTTATTAATTTTAGTAAAAACCCGGCCATCAATAATCGGGCTGTCACAAATGTCGATTCTCCAGAAATGATTTATGTTCCTCCAGTGGAAAAGAATAATCACTCTGCCGTGCTAATCATTCCTGGTGGGGGTTTTTCTTATATTATGCAGGATGCTGAAGGGCTTGATGTCGCAAAAGTATTGAGCCAGAAAGGTTATTCCTCATTTGTTTTAATTTATCGAATGCCGCACGGTGGTTCAGAGGTTAACCGTAATAATGCATTTTCTGATGCACAACGAGCCATGCGCATGATTCGCGGCAATGCGGCGAATTATCATATCGCTGCCGACCAGATTGGCGTGATGGGCTTTTCAGCTGGCGCGTTCCTCGCGGCCAACCTTAGCAATAATGCGGATGCCAGCAACTATTCAGCGGTAGATAAGCTGGATCAGATTCCGGCACGACCGGATTTTAGCGCCCTGATCTATCCGGTGCTGTCGTTAAAAGATGGCGTAACCCATGTCGGCACCCGCACGGCGATGTACGGCAAGGATATCAGCGAGGCGGTGATCGATCAGAATTCGCAGGAAAATCGTGTCACCGGCAAAACTCCCCCGACCTTCCTGGCACAGGCGCTGGATGATGGCACCGCCTCGCCCAGAAACACCTTACTGATGTTCGACGCGCTACGTAAAAATAAGGTGAAGGTCGAGATGCATCTTTTCCAGCAGGGCGGCCATGGTTTTGGCACGGGTGAGAAAAAGAATATCCCCGCTAAAAACTGGCTAACCCTGTTCAGTGACTGGCAGACGAGCCTGGTAAAGCCCTAGCGTAAAGGCAGGATAAATTGTTGCCGCCGGGCGGCTTTGCTAAAGTGTCATGAACTTTAGAGGAACGATCCATGCCCCGCGACAACCGTATGTCCCGCTCACTGCACGCCTTGATTCATCTTGATCGGCACGTTAAACGCGCCACATCGGAAGCGATGGCGAAGATGCTGGGCACCAATCCGGTGGTGGTACGCCGCATGATGTCTGGCCTGCGCGAAAAGGGTTATGTGGTGTCGGAGAAGGGGCACGGCGGTGGTTGGGAACTGCGGGTTGAACTCAACGCGATTACGCTGCTGGATGTGTATCAGGCGATGGGTTCGCCTGCGCTGTTCAGCATCGGGCCTGCTGCCGATCCTTCGCCGTGTTTAGTTGAACATGCGGTCGATGAGCGACTGGATCAGGCGCTCAATGAAGCGGAAATGGTGTTACTTAATCGCTTTAGCCAAATCACAGTGGCGGACATTGCCGGTGATTACCTCAATAAAATGGCGAAACTGGGGCTGGAATCTGAGCCCCATCCGCTGTGCAGTGAATAACTTTAATCCTGCTTCTGCAAAGTGATCTGCGCATTGTGCTTCATCACATGCGTGGTCACCGCTGCCTGGAACACCTTGAACATCAGACCGTTGATAAACGTGGTCAGGGTCAAGGTAATGAACGCCGTCATCACCCAATCAACCAGCGCCATGTCGCTGTGCAATAGCGCAGGGCGATAAATCACCATGCCCGCCAGCACCGTCCAATGGCTCATGCAGTAAAAGCAGTGGAACAGATGGCCGAGCAGCGCGTGCTTTTTAGCGGTCCACGCGCGTAAGCCAGCAAACAATTCTGTTTGAGTGAGGGTCATGGCGATACTGGCTGCTGCCAGAGCTATCGCTACACAGATTCCCACGTCTGATGCCATCCAACTGTTCATACATTCTCCTGTCAGGCATTTATCATGTAACTTACAATATTACATGATGATGTAAGCTGCAAGCGTCGGGTCAGAACGACAGCCATGAAAGTTTGGCGAGATATCGTTATTTATTGGCTTTAACGCTAAACATAGCCAGCTGAGGCTTTTTTATAATGCTGCTGACTTTTTAATCCGCCATCAGGAGGAAAGATGGATATTCAGGCAGCTTGTATGCATCAACTGATGCTCTGGATCGAAGACAATATTGAACAGCGACTGACGCTGGAGACCGTTGCGCGTCGTGCGGGCTATTCGCAGTGGCATCTGCAACGCATGTTCCGCCACCATACTGGTATCGCGCTGGGCAGCTATATTCGCGAGCGTAAACTCACGGCATCGGCGATTGCGCTGATGAACGGTCACATGCCGCTGATGGAGATCGCGATTAAGTATGGCTTCGAGTCGCAGCAGACGTGGTGTCGTACCTTCCGCCGCATGTACAATCTGCCGCCCGGCGCGTTCCGGCGTAAATATCTGCACAGCCTGCCGGACATAGACGGACCTACGAGTCTTCTGATGCTGCAACCGCAGACGCGTCAGGCGGCGTAAAGTATTTACCGGGCGTCGAACCAAAGGCGCTGCGGAAGGCGCTGATGTAACTGCTGACGCTATCAAAGCCGACCTGCCACGCCACCTGCTGCACACTTTTGCCGTTAGCCAGTCCTTCCAGTGATTTCAATAGTCGCGATACCTGGCGATAGCGCGACAAGCTCATGCCCACCGCGCTGGCCCAATGTCGACTCAGGCTGCGCGCACTCAACCCCGCCCACTGTGCCAGTTCGGGGCCAGTGCGGGTATCCGCCGGATTGTCCATCAACAAGCGCGCGATCTGCCGCAGACGTGGCTCTTCGGGGAGCGGCAGCGTCAGCGCATGCTCGGTGGACTCATACAGCTCATCGAGAAACACATCGCAAAGTCGGTTATAGCGCTCACTGCCCCAGCTATCCGGCGACAAACTGGCCAGTCGCTCAGCCAGCGGTTCCAGCACTGATGGGCAGGATAGCAGCACCGGATGCTTCGGCAGCGGTGCCGTCAGTGCTTCATCCACCAACACCGTCCAGCCGAGCACGCGACCTGGCCCGATAATCGCGTGTTCGAAGTGCGGCGGAATCCAGCCCACCAGGCGAGGCGGATTGGCGAAAATGCCTGAGGGGGTGTTGACCGTCATCATTCCCTGTTTCAGGCAGTAAAGTTGCCCGGCGGCATGTCTGTGGGTGCGGCTTTCGCGATCTAACTGCTTGGATAAAGCCGCCGCAATTACTTTGGGTGCATTGGGTTGCAGCAGTTTTTTGCGCAGCTCATCCGCACGCGGATCGCCGGAGAAGGTGAGGTTGTCGGTGGGATGGATGAGCATGGGTGATTCCGCAATAGCCAGCGTGAAAGACAGTATAGAATCATGAACAAGCTGATTTTTAAACAGAGCTCAGTTGTTCGGTTTTACCGAATAACTGCATTGTGCAGGCGAGTTAAAGAGATTGGAACAAGTGGCGGAGAAGAGTGCAGAAGTAAAGTGCCAACCTTGCTCTACATCCTCAGGCTGAAATCTTCCAACTTGTAATGATGACTTACAGGTTGCCTAAGCCAATCATTTAGAAATGAGTAACATTAAGATGAAGGTGGCGGAAGATCACAGGAGTCGAACCTGCCCGGGACCGCTGGCGGCCCCAACCGGATTTGAAATCCGGCCGCCTCACCGGAGACGACGATCTTCCTTTGAAGATGCCGCGCAATTATAGCGACAACCCAGCGCGAAATCTTGATCTTAGCCGTGCGCTACAGCACGTTCTCGCCGTGAAGTTGGCGATATTCCTTCGGTGTGCTGGCGTAGCTCTTCTTAAACACCGAATAGAAATACTGCAACGACGGATAGCCGCACATCTGCGAAATCTCATTGATGTTCAGTGAAGAGCTGGCCAGCAGCTCGCGCGCTTTCTCCAGCTTTTCACGATGGATCATGGCGTGGATGGTATCGCCGGTCTCATCCCGGAAACGCTTTTCCAGATTAGATCGTGACATGCCGATTGCATCCAGCACCTGTTCGACTTTAATCCCTTTGCAGGCGTTGAAACGGATGTAATGCATGGCCTGAATCACTGCGGGGTCGTTGAGCGAGCGGAAATCGGTGGAGCGGCGGGCAATCACCTTGACGGGCGGCACCAGAATGCGTTGCAGCGGTAAGGATTGTTTATCCAGTAAGCGATGCAGCAACTTCGCGGCTTGATAGCCCATCTGCCGCGTGCCCTGTGCGACGGATGAGAGCGCCACACGCGACAGATAGCGGGTCAGCTCTTCATTATCAATCCCGATCACCGTCAGCTTTTCAGGCACCGGAATTTTCAAATGCTCGCAGGCTTGTAGCAGGTGGCGCGCACGCGCATCGGTGACGGCGATAATGCCGGTTTGCGGCGGCAGGGTTTGCAGCCAGTCGGCGAGGCGGTTCTGCGCGTGCTGCCAGTTTTCCGGGGCGGTTTCCATGCCCTGATACACCACGCCCTGATAACGTTCACGCATCACTAACTGGCGAAACGCCTGCTCGCGCTCCTGCGACCAGCGTTTGCCGCTGGACGCCGGTAAACCATAAAATGCGAAGCGGTTGATGCCTTTCTCTTTCAGATGCAGGAAAGCACTCTCTACCAACGCGGCGTTGTCGGTGGCGATGTAATGCACCGGCGGATAGTCTTGCGGCTGATGATAAGAGCCGCCTACGCCGACAATGGGCACCGGCACATTGGCCAGCAAGGTTTCGATCGAGCTGTCGTCGTAATCGGCAATCACGCCATCGCCCAGCCATTCACGAATATTTTCAATGCGGCAGCGAAAATCCTCCTCAATGAAAATATCCCAGTCGCTTTGCGAAGCCTGCAAATACTCGCCAACGCCCTCAACCACCTGGCGGTCATACACCTTGTTGGCGTTGAACAGTAACGTAATGCGGTAACGTTTCTCATGCATGGTGGCGCGTCCCTTTAAACCCTCAGCGCATTGCATAGCACGGCGGCAAGGAGAGCAGAAATGGTTTGCGCCACAGTGTGATCGCCCACGCGATTACACCCGGCGACGCGTGGCGGTATCCATCCACACGGCCAGCAACAAGATGGCGCCTTTCACGATGTACTGCCAGAAGGTCGGCACATCCATCATGCTCATGCCGTTATCCAGCGAAGCCATAATAAAAGCGCCCATCACTGCACCGGCTACCGATCCCACACCGCCCGCGAGGCTGGTGCCGCCAATCACGCAGGCGGCAATCGCATCCAACTCAGCGATGTTACCGGCAGAAGGCGAACCTGCGCCGAGACGCGAGCTAAGGATCAGCCCGGCAATCGCCACCATCACACCGTTGATGGCGAATACGGCTAGTTTGGTGCGCGCCACGTTAATGCCGGAAAGACGTGCGGCATCGATGTTGCCGCCAATCGCGTAAATCCGGCGGCCAAAGGCGGTACGTGTCGCCATAAACATGCCTGCCAGCAACAGCAGTGCCAGCAATAACACCGGCGTGGGCACGCCACGATAATCATTCAGCAACCAGATAGCACCGAGCACCAGCACCGCGGTGATCGCCTGACGCGCTACTGTGCCCGTTGCCGCCGGTTGGGCAAGTCCCAACTGCTGACGGCGCAGACGCAAGCGCCACTGCCAGAGAATAAACAGCGCTAACCCAACAAAACCAAAGCCGAAGCCCACGCCGCCAGGCAGATAACTTTGCCCAATCTGCGACATCGCCGGGCTGGTTGGGGCGACGGTAGTGCCATCGGTAATCCCCACCAGGATGCCGCGAAATGCCAGCATGCCCGCCAGCGTGACGATGAATGAAGGCACCTTGCGGTACGCCACCCACCAACCATTCCAGGTACCGAGCAGCAGGCCCATCACCAGCGTAACGACAATGGTGAGCGGCAGTGGCCAGCCGAGCCAGACATCAAAAATGGCCGCCGCACCGCCGAGCAACCCCATCATCGAACCCACGGACAAATCGATCTCGGCGGAGATGATCACAAACACCATGCCGACTGCGAGGATGCCGGTAATCGCAGTCTGGCGCAGCAGGTTCGAGACGTTGCGCGGGCTCAGCCAGGCGCCGTCGGTAGTCCAGGTGAAGAACAGCGCGATCAGTACAATCGCACCCAGCATCACGAAGACTTGCAGATTTAATCGCGGGAATTTTCCCGGTGCGGGCTTGCCGGGCGTGCTCGGCAGGCTTTGCGTACTCTCAGTCTTAAGCATAATGTTCACTCCGCAGAGCGGCTTCCATCACCTGCTCCTGAGTCAGATGGTTGTTAATCAGATCGGCCTTGATTTGCCCTTCATGCATCACCAAAACGCGATCGCTCAGGCCCAGTACTTCGGGCAGCTCGGACGAAATCACAATTACCGAAATACCCTGTTGCACCAGTGCGTTAATCAGCAGGTAAATTTCCTGACGTGCGCCGACATCAATGCCGCGCGTAGGCTCATCGAGGATCAGGATTTTGGGATTGAGCAGCAGGCACTTAGCCAGAATGGCTTTTTGCTGATTGCCGCCGCTGAGCCGTCCAATCGCTAGCTCGGGCGAGGACGTTTTGACGCGCAGACGGCGTATAGCATCATTGATCGCCTGCTGTTCGGCGGCTTCGTCCAGCGTGGAAAGGCGATGGCTGAACTGATCGAGCGCCGCCAGCGTGATGTTTTTGCCCACCGCCATCAGCGGCACGATACCGTCTTTTTTACGATCTTCCGGCACCATGGCAATGCCGTGTGCAATCGCCTCGCGGCAGTCATGGATCTTAACCGGCTTGCCGTTTATCGAAATCTCGCCCTGCCAGCGGCCCGGCCAGACGCCAAATAGACACTGAACTGTCTCAGTGCGACCGGCGCCAACCAGCCCGGCAATACCGAGAATTTCGCCGCGCTTGAGGTTGAACGAAACGTTATTCACCCGGCGCACATGGCGATTGACCGGATGCCAGGCGGTGAGGTTCTTCACTTCCAGTATCGTGTCACCAATCTCATGCGGCTGGTGTGGATAGAGCGCCGTCAGCTCACGGCCGACCATCATGGTAATGATGTCATCCTCGCTCAGACCCGCCGCCGGGCGCGTGGCGATGTGCTGTCCATCGCGGATTACGCAGATGGTGTCGGAGATGGCTTTTACTTCATTGAGCTTGTGCGAGATATAGATACAAGCGATGCCGTGTTCGCGCAGGTTGTTGATGATGCTGAGTAATACCTCGGTTTCCTGCTCGGTGAGCGAGGAGGTGGGTTCATCGAGAATCAACAGGCGCACCTGTTTGTTGAGCGCGCGGGCGATTTCCACCAGCTGCTGCTGGCCGAGCCCCAGTTCGCCCACTTTGGTATCAGGCGTGACATCCAGCTTCACCCGCGCCAGTAGCTGCTGGCAGCGCAGCGTCATGGTTTCATCATCCACCATGCCAAAGCGCCCCAGCTCGGCACCGAGGAAAATGTTCTCCATCACCGTAAGCTGGCGCACCAATGCCAGCTCCTGATGAATGATGACAATGCCTTTGCGTTCGGTATCACGGATGGTTTGTGCCTGAATCGGATCGCCGGCAAAGTGAATCTCACCGTCAAAATCGCCGTGCGGATAGAGTCCGCACAGGATTTTCATCAGCGTCGATTTGCCAGAGCCATTTTCGCCGCACAGTGACATCACTTCGCCCGCCTCAAGCCGCAAGCTGATGTCATCCAGCGCTTTCACCGCGCCGAAACGCTTAGTGATGTGGTTCATTTCCAGCAGCATCGCCGTTTCTCCCTCGCAGCAGGCGCTTTAGAGATCGCTCTGTTTGTGGAAACCGTCTTTCACCACGGTGCTTTCGATATTGTCTTTATTCACCTGAATCGGTGTTAGCAGGCGAGACGGCACGTCTTTCAGGCCGTTATTGAGCGTGCTATTGCTGGTGGGTTTTTTGTCATCGCCCAGTTCCACGGCAATTTTGGCGGCTTCAGTGGCGAGTTCGGTAATCGGTTTATACACCGTCATGGTTTGGGTGCCGTTCATGATGCGTTTGATGGCGGCCAGATCGGCATCCTGACCCGAAATCGCCACTTTGCCCGCCAGACCTTGCGCACTCAGGGCCTGGATGGCACCGCCCGCCGTGGCGTCATTGGAGGCGACGACCGCATCAATGTGGTTACCGTTGGCCGTCAGAGCATTTTCCATGATTTTCAGCGCATTCTCGGGCAGCCAGGCATCCACCCACTGATCGCCGACCACCTTAATGCTGCCGTTATCAATGTAAGGTTTTAACACCTTCATTTGTCCGGCGCGGAACAGGCGGGCATTATTATCTACCGGTGAGCCACCCATCATAAAGTAGTTACCCTTAGGCACCTGTTTAACAATACTTTCAGCCTGTAATTCGCCGACTTTTTCATTATCGAAAGAAATATAAAAATCGATGTCAGCGTTATTTATCATGCGGTCATACGCCAGCACTTTAATGCCTTCACGCTTGGCTTCCGCCACCACATTACTTAATACCTGACCGTTGTAAGGAATGATCACCAGCACATCGACACCGCGGTTTATCATATTTTCTATTTGCGACATCTGCGTTTCTTCATTGCCGTTGGCCGACTGGACAAAAACCGTGGCCCCTAACGATTCGGCTTGCTTAACAAAAATGTCGCGATCTTTCTGCCAGCGCTCAAGGCGTAAATCATCGATCGCCATGCCGATTTTCACTTCTTTCGCCACACCGGCATGGCTAAACAGGGCCAGCGCAGCGCAGACGGCTAACAGCGTGTGTTTCATTTTCATCATGGTCATCCTGTAGGTAGAGGCTATTGTCGTTGTAAGGCTATGAACCAGGCGGATGAATTGTTGCCCTGAGTGTGAAGTAACATCAATTACTGATTTTTATCCTGCTATTACGTTTTTTTGTTTATTTTCTGTTTTATGAGCGCGATCGAAATTTGCTGATTTTTGCGAGCCTGCGCACAATTAATAATTATCTTAATTTGAGTGTGAAATATCGTAATTGAGACTTAAGGCAACACCTTAGCAAAATAATGATTCACTGCTGACCATTCGGGTCTGATGCTAAGGAGCAAACCATGCACGCTTATTTCGACCAGCTCGATCGCGTTCGTTATGAAGGGGCCAAATCCACCCATCCGCTGGCGTTTCGTCACTACAACCCCGACGAAGTCATCCTCGGTAAAACCATGGCGCAGCATCTGCGCTTTGCCGCGTGTTACTGGCACACCTTCTGCTGGAATGGGGCGGATATGTTTGGTGTCGGCGCCTTTGATCGTCCGTGGCAGAAAAATGGCGATGCTCTGCAGCTGGCGAAACAGAAGGCGGACGTGGCCTTTGAGTTCTTCCACAAACTGAATGTGCCGTATTACTGCTTCCATGATGTCGATGTTTCACCCGAAGGCGATTCACTGCACAGCTACCGCGAAAATTTTGCCGCCATGACTGACAAGCTGCTGGAAAAACAGCATGAAACCGGTGTGAAGCTACTGTGGGGCACGGCGAACTGCTTTACCCATCCTCGCTATGGTGCCGGTGCGGCCACCAGTCCCGATCCAGAAATCTTTGCCTGGGCCGCGACACAGGTGTGCAGCGCAATGCAGGCCACACAGACGTTGGGCGGTGAAAACTACGTGCTGTGGGGCGGACGCGAAGGTTACGAAACCCTGCTGAATACCGATCTGCGTCAAGAGCGGGAGCAGATTGGCCGCTTTATGCAGATGGTGGTCGAGCACAAACACAAAATTGGTTTCCAGGGCATGCTGTTGATTGAGCCAAAACCGCAGGAGCCGACCAAACATCAATATGACTACGATGTGGCGACCGTGTACGGCTTCCTGAAACAGTTTGGTCTGGAGAAAGAGATCAAAGTTAACGTTGAAGCTAACCACGCCACGCTGGCTGGCCACTCGTTCCATCATGAAATCGCAACGGCCATCGCACTGGGAATTTTTGGCTCGGTGGATGCCAACCGCGGTGATGTGCAGTGTGGCTGGGATACCGACCAGTTCCCGATCAGCGTGGAAGAGAATGCGCTGGTGATGTACGAGATCATCAAAGCGGGCGGATTCACCACCGGCGGCTTAAACTTTGATGCCAAAGTGCGCCGTCAAAGCACGGATAAATATGACCTGTTCTACGGTCATATTGGTGCTATGGACACCATGGCGCTGGCGCTGAAAGTGGCCGCGCGCATGGTGCAGGATGGCGAGCTGGATAAACGTGTGGCGCAGCGCTATAGCGGCTGGAATGGTGAGTTCGGCCAGCAAATTTTGAAAGGCGAGTTTTCGCTGGCGTCACTGGCCGCGCATGCTCAGCAGCAACAATTGAATCCGCAGCATCGCAGCGGACGCCAGGAGCAGCTGGAAAACCTGGTGAATCACTATCTTTATGATTTTTAACTGCATCAGGAGCTGAACATGGTTATCGGGATCGATTTAGGCACCTCTGGCGTCAAAGTGGTGTTGCTGGATGCGCAGGGGCAGGTGATTACAGTGGAAACCGCGCCGTTGCAGGTGTCGCGTCCGCAGCCGTTGTGGAGTGAGCAGGATCCCGAGAGCTGGTGGAAGGCCACAGACAAGGCGATGCAGGCGCTGGCGCAGCAGCACGATCTCAGCGGCGTGGAGGCCATTGGTCTGAGCGGCCAGATGCATGGCGCCACCTTGCTGGATGCCGATAATCAGGTGCTGCGTCCGGCGATTCTGTGGAACGACGGTCGCAGCAGTGAGCAGTGTCGGGAGCTGGAGCAGCGTGTGCCAGATTCGCGCCAGATCACCGGCAACCTGATAATGCCCGGTTTCACTGCACCCAAATTGTTATGGGTGCAGCAGCACGAGCCGGACGTGTTCAGGCGAGTGGCGAAAGTCCTGCTGCCCAAAGATTACCTGCGCTGGCGGATGAGCGGTGACTTCGCCAGCGACATGTCCGATGCAGCCGGCACGATGTGGCTGGATGTGGCTCAGCGTGACTGGAGTGATGAGATGCTCAGCGCCTGCGATCTCAACCGCAACCAGATGCCCGCGCTTTATGAAGGCAATCAGATCACCGGCACCTTACTGCCAGACGTTGCCGCACGCTGGGGCATGAACGTCGTGCCGATCGTAGCGGGCGGTGGTGATAACGCGGCTGGCGCGGTGGGTGTTGGCATGGTCGCGCCGGGTCAGGGCATGTTGTCGCTCGGCACCTCCGGCGTTTACTTCCTGGTGAGCGACGGCTATCTCAGCAACCCGCAGCAAGCGGTACACAGTTTTTGCCACGCGCTTCCCAACCGCTGGCATTTGATGTCGGTGATGTTGAGTGCCGCATCCTGTCTGGATTGGGCTGCGGCATTAACCGGCTGTAAAGACGTGCCCGAGTTGCTGGCTGAAGCGGAAAAAGCCAGCCGCGAAGCAGCACCGATTTGGTTCCTGCCTTATCTCTCCGGTGAACGTACCCCGCACAACAATCCGCAGGCGCAGGGCGCATTTTTTGGTTTAACCCATCAGCATGGGCGTCCTGAACTGGCGCGCGCGGTGCTGGAAGGCGTGGGCTTTGCGCTGGCCGAGGGAATGGACGCGGTGCATGAATGCGGCGTGCAGCCGCAAACTGTAATGCTGATCGGCGGCGGCGCGCGCAGTGCCTGGTGGCGGCAAATGCTGGCGGATATCAGCGGATTAACGCTGGATTATTGCCACGGCGGCGAAGTGGGCCCGGCGCTCGGTGCCGCACGCCTGGCGCAACTGGCAATCGATCCACAGAGCGAATGGCCGTCGCTGGAGCTGGCGCAGCGGCATCAGCCCGATGCGGCTCGCCATCAGGCTTATCAGCCGCAGCGTGAGAAGTTTGCACAGTTATACCAACAGCTAAAACCGCTGATGTCCTGATTCGGTTAGGTGATGGCCGGATTAGGTCGTGGGTTTTATATTTATTCCGCTATGATGGGCAAATCAAGTTAGTTTCTTATGGCCTGAATTGCCCTTAGCGCGCTCCCGTCATCAGGTGGTAAAGACATCGAGAAAGGCTGAGGCAGCAGCAAAGTTACGTTAGTTCTCGAACGGTTCTTTTCCGCCATGCAGAGATTGAGGGCAAAACACATCACCCACTCTGGAGTTCCTGATGCCGCAGCCCGTTTATTTCCTGGTTCTTCCCGGCGTGATGGCGCTCGATCTCACTGGCCCGGCGGAAACCCTGCAGCTGGCGGATGGCTTTTTTGCTCTGCATTACATTGGCCCGCAGGCCAGCGTGCGCTGCTCTACCGGCATGACGATCGCGGATATTGCGCCACTTCCTGAGCAGCTACCCGATAACAGCCTGCTGGTGGTGCCCGGCGTGTACGACTCCAAAGTCTGGTTCGATACGGCACCTGCCGCCGCCGCGCGCGACTGGTTACGCTCGCAGCAGTCCGCCATCCACGCTAAACGCATCACATTAGTCTGCATCTGTTCCGGCGCATTGCTCTCAGCGCAGGCTGGATTGCTGAATGGCGTGCAATGCACCACCCATCACGATGTGTTGCCGCGTCTTAAAGCCGCCGCACCGGCCGCGTTAGTGAAAGATAACCGCGTGTTCGTGGAAGATCATGGCATCTGGACCAGCGCGGGCATCACGGCAGGTATCGATCTGGCGCTGTATCTGATCAACCGACTGTGTGGCGCGCCGCTGGCATTGAAGGTGGCGCGGGAAATGGTGGTGTGGTTCCGACGTTCCGGTGACGATCCCCAGCTCTCGCCGTGGCTGCGTTATCGTAATCATCTGCATCCGGCGATTCACCGGGCGCAGGACGTGATGATCGCCCATCCCGAGCATGACTGGTCACTGACCGCACTGGCCGATCGTGCGCACGTCAGCGAACGTCACTTAACGCGCCTGTTCCGCCAGCATCTTGGTATCAGCGTGCGTGAATACCATGAACAGCTGCGTTTAGTGATCGCCCGCCAGCGCCAGCAGCAGGGCGAAGCGGCAGAGAAAGCCGCGCTGGCGGCTGGATTCTCCTCGGCACGCCAGCTGCGTCGCGCCCATCAGCGCTGGGACGATCAACTCACCAGATGATGTTTATCCACGCGTTTTAGCAGCATCGCCAGCAGCAAACTGCCGATCAGCGTGATGCCAAATACCCACGGCAGATCCAGCCACGGACGTGACATATCGTCGTAATGGTTGGTGCGCAGATAGTGGATAAACAGCGCGTGAAAGCCATAGATCGGCAGTGAGTAGCGCGAAATCGTGGCCAGCATCGGTAGCGTGCGGCTGTTCAGCACATTCTTGAACAGCACCAGCAAGCTGATAGCGGCGATAAATACCAGCGGGCCGCAGTAGAGATACCAGGTGTCGTTGAATGCGCCGTTGATTTTTAGCATCTGTTTGGTGCCGAGCGTGATGCCAATCCAGCAGGCGATAAAGCCCAATCCCGCCAGCCAGCTGATGCCGCGCTTATCGGTGTCCATGCAGCCAATCGCCCGCCCCAGCAGCGCGTACAGCAGGTAGTAAATACTGTCACCGCTGACGTAAAGATTCACCGGCAGCCAGTGGAAGGGCCCCAGCGACTGGCTCACGGTATTGGGATTAGCCAGCACCGCCAGCACCACGACCAGTAATGCGACGTAGCGCGGTTGCACGCTTTTCACCTGAATTAGTGGCGACAGCAGATAAATACCGATGATGGCGAAGAAAAACCACAGGTGATAGAACACCGGTTTTTGCAGCAGCTTCAGCAGCGAGCGGCCTTCGCTGATCGGCGTCAGCCAGGTGATATAGGCCAGCGCTACCGCGCTATAGAAGAGTAAGCACAGCACGATGCGCAGCAGATGCCGCCCTTGCGCGCTGCGTTCGCCAAAGAACAGATAGCCTGAAATCATAAAGAACAGCGGCACACAGACGCGCGACGCGGAGTTGAGCAGATTCGCCACATCCCAGCTGATGCCCGTGACGGCCATCGGGCCGGTGATATACCAGGTGGTGGTGTGAATGACGATCACCATCAGGCAGGCAACCGCACGTAAGTTGTCGATCCAGTGTATTTTTTGCGACATGGCTTCCTCGTCGGCAATACGTCCGTGCGAAGAAGGGTAGTCACAGCGTGATGCGTCAACAACCTTTGGGACTGAAATTCGGATCACTCTGTGAACGGGGGACGCTATCTGGCAGCGGCGTGAGGACAGCCCGGCAATAGCAGAGGTACTCTGGCCACACCCTTGCATTCTCACCCAAATGAAAAAAGCTGCCACCTTTAACCGTGACAGCCTTTGCGAATAGGACCTTAACTGACGAGCATGACGCGGCTACCGAGTGTGTGCTGAGCAATGGATTAATCGCACCGCGACTCAGTTTGTGTGCCGTGCGGTGGCTTAATCGCGGACGAGGAACTTCTCAATCACCGCTTCGTTCGGCTCGACACCCAAACCTGGCTCGCTCGGCAACCAGGCGTAACCGTCGGCGATGCGCACCGGGTTTTTCGCCAGTGAGTGGCTGATTTCACCCGGCTCCACGCAATACTCCATCACCAGCGCATTCTCAATCGCACACAGGAAATGCAGCGAGGCGGCGGTGTTGATGTCGGTGGTGAAGTTGTGGTTACACACCTTGCGGCCACGGCTGTGCGCGTAGCTGGCGATCTCCATCGCCTGAGTAAAGCCGGTACGCGTCAGATCGATCTGCACGATGTCGATGCCGCCTTCGTCAATCAGGCGCTGGAAGCCAACCACCGAACACTCTTGCTCACCAGCGGCAATGTGCTGCTGACAGGCAGCAGACACCTGGCCGTAACCGGCGTAGTTATCCGGGTGCAGCGGCTCTTCGATCCAGAACAGGTTGAGATGTTCATAGCGCTGGCTGCGGCGCACGGTGGTTTTTGCATCCCAGACGTGACCGACATCCAGCATCAGATCCACGCTATCGCCCATCGCGGTACGCAGCGCTTCCAGATAGCGCAGATCCAGCGCTTCATCGGTGCCAAACGGCTCCCAGCCAAACTTCACGCCAGTGTGACCCGTATCGATGGCGTGCTGCGCGCGCGCCACTGTCTCTTCGACGCTGTACTGGAACATGTTGGAGGAGTAAACGCGCATTTTGTCGCGCATCGCGCCGCCCAGCAGTTCAACAATCGGTTTTCCGAGCGCTTTGCCTTTGATATCCCACAGGGCGATATCAATGCCCGCCATCGCCTGCAACACCGCACCGCTGCGACCGTAGTAGATGGTGGCTTTGTGCATCTTCTTCCACAGACGACCGGTTTCGAGCGGATTTTCGCCAATCAGCAGCGATTTCAGTCCGGTGACCATGGTGTGCGAATAGGGCGCTTCGATAATGGCTTTGGTGACATACGGGCTGCCATCCACTTCACCCCAACCGGTGATGCCCGCATCGGTGGTGATTTTGATTAGCAGTGCATCCTGCGAGCTATCGGTACGCTGCTCAATAACCGGCAGGCGCAGATAAAACGCTTCAACGTTGGTGATCTTCATCGTGGTTTTCCTGGTGTAAAGGCAATCAATAAAGCATCAGCCCACAGCGGAACGCTGCTGTCGGCGCTGCGTAATCAAGGTCTCGTAATCCACATCCAGTGCCTGAATGCGGATGTGGTTTTCAATCTCATCGGTCATCTGCGCGATATCGCCTTCGGCGAACACGTTGATCAGCCGTTGGTGCTCCTCAATGATGTCGCTCATCGATTTGCCCATAGTGGAGAGGCCGAAAATCACCGTCAGCTGGCGGGCAATCGATTCCCACAAATTGCTCAATACCGGGTTGTGGGCGAAGCTGCACAGCGTGCGATGGAAATCGGTATCCGCTGAGGCAAAGCCATACACATCCTCGTTTTGCATCATGGTCTGCATTTGCGTTACGCCCTGATACAGCTGACTGAGCTGCTCGGCACCGTTGCGTCCGGCTTCAATGGCACGGCGGCAGGCCAGCGTCTCCAGCGGGATGCGCACATCAATGATCTGCTCCAGCCGCTGATGGGAAATCTCCATCAAACGAATGCCTTTATACGGCTCGCTGGTGACGATGCCCTGGCTTTCCAGAATGCGCAGCGCTTCACGGATCGGCACGCGGCTCATGCCGAGCTTTGCCACCAGATCCGGCTCGGCAATACGGTCGCCGGGCAAAATCAGCCCGCGTGAGGCGGCGCTGAGAATCGCGTCGACGGCGTGATCGACTAGCGTGCGCGGACGCGCGGCTTGCCAGTTGCCGTCTGAAGCGGCTTCCTGGGCCAGCGGTGCGCTGCTTTTACGGCTTGGGGTGGATGATTTTCCTGCCATGGTGATTGTCCTGTTTATACCTGTCGGGTCACGAACTGACCAAAGCCGGGTTCAACCTGCATCTGGCCATCCTGGAATACCGTGACACCACGAATCAATGTGCGCACCACTTTACCCTGACAGCGCATGCCTTCAAATGCGCTCCACTTGCCGAGGCCCTGGAATTTTTCCCCCTCTACGATCCAGCTCTGCTGCGCATCGATAAACACCAAATCGGCATCGAAGCCAGGTGCGATCGCGCCTTTTTTGCCCCACAGTTGGAAGGCTTTGGCCGGACCGCTGGCGGTCATGCGGGCAAACTCCGTGAGGGCCATACCACGATCGATATGTGCCGCGCTGAAGAACATCGGGCTCAAGGTTTCGACGCCGGTTAATCCCATGCCTGCGTCCCAAATACTGGCTTCACCGGCTTGTTTCTGCGCCGGGGTGTACGGACAGTGGTCAGAGGCGATCATGTCGACATCGCCGCGCAGCAGCACCTGCCACAGCGCATCGACCACCGGGCGTGGACGGATGGGTGGGCCACAGCGCGCGTTCGGTCCGATGCGCACCAGATCGTCTTCATCGAGAATCAGATAGTGCGGACAGGTTTCGAAGCTGGCGCGCACTTTGCTTTTGGCGGCGACGATGGCTTCAGCGGCGCGCGCGGAGCTGACGTGCACGATGTGGCAGCGTGCGCCGGTCTCTTCCGCCACCGCCAATACGCGTCCCACGGCTTCGATTTCGGCGATTTCTGGCCCGGCTAGCGCATGGGCGCGGGTATCTTTGCGTCCGGCGCGGCGCAGTTCGCTACCGGCACCGATCAGGATGTCGTGGTTCTCGGCGTGGACGCCAATCAGACCGTCAAAGGTCGCCAGCTCACGCATCGCACGCAGCAAGCCATCATCGTCGAGGCGCGGTAAGCCTTTCTCGTCGGTGGCTTCGCCGTTCGGTGCGCCGCTGCACAGGAAAGCTTTGAACGCCAGTGCGCCCGCCTGATCCAGCGCTGCTAACTCGTGCAGGTTGCGGCCATCCAGTCCGGCCCACATGGCGTAATCCACTGAGCAGTTGTCCGCCAGCCAGCGCTGCTTGGCGGTGAAGTTGGCGAGGCTGGTGGCGGGCGGCAGAGAGTGCGGCATCTCAACGATGGTGGTCACGCCGTGTGCGGCGGCACCGCGCGTGCCTTCGCGCAGCTCCTGTTCAGGGAAATCGTGCGAACCGGTGAAATGGGTGTGCACATCAATTGCGCCGGGCACGATGATTAAACCCTGCGCATCAATGATCTCATCGATGCCGTCAGCGATAGCACCCGGCAGCAGCAGGCCGCTGATTTTGCCATTTTCAATCAGCACATCGGCCGGTGTGGCGCGGGTTTCTGTCACCACCAGGCCATTGATAATTAATTGTTTCATCACTCTGCTCCTGCTTGCGTCACCAGTGCGCGATAGGGCACTGGCTGAGAAGGATCCAGCCAGCCGATGTCGCCCAGCAGTTGGCTAAAGTGGTTAAATTCATCTGCTGGAATCAGGCCGTTGGGCGCGAAGACGTGGGCTTGCTGATACGCGGCTAAACCGGTGATCAGCGCATCAAGCGAATAATCGGGGTAATAGTGCTGCACGCTCGCCGCCAGTGTTTCGGCATCATGGGTGGCGATCCACGCCAGTGCCTGTTCGATGGCGCGTGAAAAGGCAGCAAACGCAGTGGCTTTCTCAGTGAGGACATCGGCCCGTGCGATATAGGCGCTCCACGGCACATTGCCACACAGTGAGGCGAGGCTGCTGATGCTGCTTAATTGCCCGGCGGCAATCGCTGGTGCCAGCATATGCATGGCATGCAGCGCGTAATCCGCTTCACCGCTAGCCACAGCCGCGAAATCGTGGGCCTGATCGCCGCTACCGGCAATCAACTCTACCTGATCCCGCAAACCATGCTGTGCCAGCAGCCAGCGGAAGGTCAGCGTGGCGGTGCCGACATTACCGACATCCAGCACGCGCTTGCCGCACAAATCACTCAGCTGAAAATCGGGCTGAGTCTTTGCTGCCGCCAGAAACCACGGGTTAGCGGCGACCGAGGCGCAAAAGCACTGCAACTCAGCGCCGTGCTGCTGGTAATGCTTCATCACCACCATCGGCCCGCCCAGCGTGAGATCGGCCTCGCGGTTGAGTACCGCAGGCACTTGTCCGCCCTGTACGGTGTGTCCGCCAGACGCGCTGGTGGTGAAGGTGACCTGCAACTGCTCGGCGGTGAAGAAGCCGAGGCTGTCGGCCAGATAGTGGGCGAAATAGTAAATGCGGGATTCGCTGGCATCGCCCTGATTAAAGATTAACGTCTGCATCAGCCGCGCACCTCCGTAACAAAACTGCCGTTGAGCGCCGCCATGTCGCTGACGCCACACCAGTGGCTAATGGCGGTGATTTCATTGATCCAGCCGGAGAGCAGATCGAACACCGCGCTTTCGCCACCGGCTACCAGAGCACTGATGATTGGTCGCACGCTGAGTGACAGCGAGGCGCCGAGGCAGCGAGCCACCACCGCGTCACTGCCGCAGCGCACGCCGCCGTCCAGCAGCAGCGGCAGACGGGTGACCGCCTGCAAATCGGCGAGCTGATCCACTGGCGTGGCCCAGCGCGCACTTTGGCGCAGGCCAATATTCGAGGCGATGATGCCGCTGACACCATGTTGTGCAGCCGGTGCCGCATCGTCGTGATGCAAAATACCTTTTAGCCACAGCGGCAGTTGACGCGCAGCACAGTGTGCCGCCACCTCATCAATCTGCTGCCAGCGCCACACCGGAAACGCCGGTAAGGGTTCAACGCCCGGCTGTGTGCCGCCGACGGTGTGCCAGCCGCGCTGCTTGAGCGCTTCTCCAATCGAGAATCCACCCGGCTGTAAGCCCGGCACCGGATGCACCGGTGCCAGCACGGTGAGGACGATATTTTTGAATCCGGCCTCTGCGGCCTGATCGATCAAATCTTTGATACGCCCGACATCTCCCGCCGCGCGCAGCTGCAACCAGCAGCGGTCGTACTCTGCGCCAATTTGCTCCAGCGGCGTCACCGTCTCTTCGGAAATCACCAGCGGCAGCTGCAGACGTTTGCAGGCGCGGGCAATCGGCAGTAATCCCTCTTCATGGAAAATGCGGTCACCTGCAAAGGCGCCTACGCCCAGCGGCGCTGACCAACTTTGATTCAGCAAGGTGGTCTGAGTGCTGATCGCCTCATTGCCCTGTAATACACGCGGCAGCAGACGAAAGCGGCGCAGCGCCTGCTGGTTAGCATCCGGCTCGTCCATCAGCGCATCGGCTGGCTGGCCTTGCATGTAGCGGAACAGGGCATCGCCGAGGCGTTCACGCGCGGCAAGATCATGCATTGGCATGCTGGGCCTCCGTGGCATTTTCATGTTCAAGGAAGGTGGCGAAGGCAGGCGTTTTGGGATTCTGTAAAATCGCCGGTGGCCCTTCTTCAATCAGCGCACCGTTCTGCAGGAACACCACGCGATCGGCCACGCCTGCGGCGAAGGCAATGTCATGGGTGCTGATAATCATGGTGATACCGGTTTGCGCCAGGCTGCGCATGGTCTGGTTCACTTCACGCACCAGCTCGGGGTCGAGCGCTGAAGTCGGCTCATCGAACAGCAGGATTTGCGGTTCCGCCGCTAAGGCACGCGCAATGCCGACACGCTGTTTCTGACCGCCGGACAACTCATGCGGCAGCGAGGCGGCGAAGTCTTGTAATCCGACCATTTTCAGCGCGCGCATCGCTTTAGCGCGGGCGATTTCGGGCTGAACGCCCTGCACACGCAGCAGAATACTCATCACGTTTTCCAATGCGGTGAGGTGGTCGAACAGCGCGAAGTGCTGGAACACGATACCGATGCCGGATTTGGCACGGTTAGCGGGCAGATGACGGGCAGCCAATGGGCGGCCGTTTTCATCGCTGCCCATAAAATGCCCTTCGGTCTGGATGGTGCCGCTGCTGCGCGGCGTCAGCGCCAGAATTGATTTCAGCAGGGTGCTTTTACCGGAACCGGAACGACCGAGCAGCACCACCACTTCGCCACGACGCACGGTGAGTGACAGCGATTTCAGGACCGCTTTACCGGCGTATTCAACGCACAGCTGGTCCACTTCCAGCACCGGGGCGGCGGTTTGCGTATCCCAGCGCTGTTTCGGTAGTTGCATCGCCATCACGTCAGCTTCTGGCGGCAGTTTTGCCAGCCGCGCACGGGCACGGCGTGCGCGCTCATCGAGGTTATAGAACTTCTCCAGCCACCACTGACCGCCCGCCAGCAGCGTAGAGAGAATCAGGTAAATACCGCCCGAAGCGACCAGCACCGGAATAAACAGGAAGTTCTGCGACACGATGGCCTGACCGCGCATCGTCAGCTCATTCACGCCAACTACGGAAGCCAGCGAGGTGGATTTCAGCAGACCGACGGTTTCATTGCCCATGGTCGGCAGAATGGCGCGCAGCGCTTGCGGAATCACCACGTGGATCATCTCTTTGGTGCGCGAATAGCCAAAGGCCTGTGCCGCCATACTCTGATCGCGATCGGTAGCCATGATGCCGCCGCGAATAATCTCGGCGCAGAAGGCGGTTTCGTTGATCATTAACGCCAGCAGTGCGCTGGTGAACGGGCTAAAACGCAGACCGAATTCTGGCAGCACGTTGTAGAGCAGAATCAGCTGCAGCAGTACCGGCGTGCCGCGCAGCAGATAAATGTACGTTTTCACCGGCACGCGGATAAACCAGTGCTTTGAGGTGCTGGCCAACGCCAGGAAAAAGCCAATCAGGATGCCGCCCGCTAATGCGCCTACCAGCAGCTGAACAGCGATGACGGCCCCTTCCCACAGATAAGGGAAGGTCAGGTACTTTAGAAAATCATCCAAGGCGTTATCTCCCTCAATGCGATCGCTTGGGTTGCCCGTGATGCAGCAACCCAATTGATCCGACTGAGTTTATGCATTAACCACGTGCAACAACCGGGCGTTCAGCAGCGCTGCCCTGACCCCAGTAATCCAGCAATTTCTTCTGCGCACCGCTTTCCTGAATCACCTTCATTGCATCCATCACCGCGCCACGCAAAGTGGCGTTGTCTTTGGCAATCGGGAAGCCGACCATGATCGGCAGGTCAACGGTGAAACCGCTTTCCAGCGTTTTATCAGCTTTGGCGATAGCGATGGCGGAACCGGCTTCGGTCAGATAGATATCTGCGCGACCGCTTTTCACCGCCTGAATGCTGTTGTCGGTGTTCTGCACCATCAACATGCTGACCTCTGGCTTACCAGCGGCGGTGCATTTGGCGCTCTGCTCAGGCACCAGCTTGTTGGCTTCGTAAGAACCCGCTGCAGCGGCCACGGTTTTGCCGCACAGGTCATCCACGGTGGTGATTTTTTTCGGGTTGCCCTTCGCCAGAATCGAACCATCCTGCACCTGCATTGAGGCGACGAAAGCGATCTGCTTCAGGCGCTCATCGGTGACATACAGCATCGGACCGATATCGGCACGGCCGCTGGTAATGGAGGTCAGCAGCACGTTAAAGGAGCCGGTTTGATAGCTGTGTTTTGCGCCGAGGCAGCTGCTGATACGCTCGAACAGTGAAGGATCGAGACCTTCAATAATGCTCGGGTCTTTTTCTGAAGGGGCTTCGAAGCCTTTGGTGTAACCGCCAAGGCCCACCACCAGATCTTTGCCTTTCAGCGACGGATATTTGGTCTGCAGCGCCTTGCACTGCGCCATCGCTGCGAAGTCGCTGGCGGTCGGCGTAATCGGGTCGGTGCTGGCGGCATGGGCGCTGGAGAGTCCAGCTAACAGCGTGCCGGTGATGCCAGAGATAAGTAATGCGATGCGTGCAAATTTCATAATAAGGTTCCCCTGGTGCTGGTGAATGTGTAAGCGATGACCTTGTGTTTTATGAACGTCTTTACGGCTTTTATAGGTACTGCGACTTCAATAACCTCTTGCGACATCAACCTGGTTGCGCAGCGGATGGCCGCTACGGAAACGCACCAGGTTATCGATAAACACCTCAAGGCAACCCTCAAGGTAGGCACTGTGATCGTCCAGGCTGCAGTGCGGTGTCATGACCACACCCGGCGTGCTCCACAGCGCATCGTCCACCGGCAACGGCTCTTGCGGATAAACATCCAAAACCGCCCCGGCCAGTTCACCGGCGCACAGTTTTTCGCGCATTGCCGTGTAATCGAACACCGCGGCACGACCGACAATTACGATACCCGCGCGGGCAGGCAGCAGATCGAGACGGCGACGGTCAAACAGCATTGCTGTCTGTGGCGTCAGTGGCAGCGTCGAGACCAGCACATCCACCTGCGGTAACACATCATCGATGGCATCGATGCGGATACAGCGCGCCACGTCGGCATCACACTGGCCGCTGCGCGTCACGCCAATCACGCGGTAACCTTGCGCGGTCAGCAGTTTGGCCGCCGCCGCGCCGATACCGCCGACGCCGAGCAGCAAGACAGTTTTGCCACGCGCACAGCCGCCAAAAGTAGGGCGCCACAAGCGCTGAGCCTGATCCTGCAGAAAACCGGGAATGCCAAAGTTGAACATCAGCGCCGCCATCAGAATGAACTCGGCGCCTTTATCGCCGTGCACGCCGGACGCATTGGTTAGCGTCACGCCCTGTGGCAGATGCGCCAGCCACTGCTCGACGCCGGCGGACATCACCTGCACCCAGCCGAGGCGCGGTGCGCTGAATGTATCGAGCGCCAGCTTGCGGCCGCTCCACAGAATGTCGCTGGTGGCGAGGAAATCTGCGGTGTGCGCAGCGTTGCTGTTCTCGCTCAGGGTAAAGTGACCGCGCAGTTGCGGGTGAGCATCCAACTGCTGTTGCAGATGCTGCATGGTCAGATGTAATGCCAGCGCCCCGCTGGCGTCGTTTTCGATATGAATATGCATTAGCGCATCGCCGTCACTTCCATCTCGACCAGCAGGTCAGGATGGTTGAGTTGAATGCCGACGGTGGCGCGTGCCGGGAACGGGAACTGGAAGAACTCGCTGTACGCCGCGTTCATCTCACTGAAGGTGCTGAGGTCAGTGAGATAGATCGTTACGCGCACCACGTTGTCGAAAGTCATCTGCGCTTCGCTCAACAGATCGCCGACGTTTTTCAATACCTGGCGCGTCTGGCTGGCGATGTCGTTGCCCTTGATCTCGCCGCTGTACGGGTCAATCGCTACCTGGCCGGAGATAAACAGCATCGGTTCGTGCAGTACGGCGGCAGAAAGCGGTGCCGGGCCCATTGGGCGGTCACTGGCGTTCATTCCTGGATAAGCAATTGCGGTCTTCATGGTGAAATTCCAAGCAAAACTGTTTCACCGCAATTTCGTATACGATTATACAAGTGTCAATGCGCGATTTTTGACCATTGGGCCGAAAAGGTGATGTGTGTCACGTAATAGGATTTGATTATAATTTATATAGGTTACTGAAATTTAATGTATAATTTTGGATTCGATACGGGCGGGTGAGTGTCTGTCTGAATCGTATACGATTTTCTTATCTCCGGGTTTTAGTGAGGTGATCCGCGTCAAAACCCTCCCCGGACGCGCCAGGATTTCCGGCTGCACATTGCGCGGTCAAAGGGTATACTGTCGCACTCTTTTTTAATCGACCCTTATCGCGTACTCAACATGCAAAAGTTTGATACCAAGACCTTTCAGGGCCTGATCCTGACCTTGCAGGATTACTGGGCGCGTCAGGGCTGCACCATCGTCCAGCCGCTGGACATGGAAGTGGGCGCTGGCACTTCACACCCAATGACCTGTCTCCGTGCCATCGGCCCAGAGCCAATGGCCACCGCCTATGTGCAGCCTTCACGCCGTCCTACCGATGGTCGCTACGGTGAAAACCCGAACCGCTTACAGCACTACTATCAGTTCCAGGTGATGATCAAACCTAACCCGGACAACCTGCAGGAGCTGTATCTGGGTTCACTGCAAGAGCTGGGCCTGGATCCGACCGTGCACGATATCCGCTTCGTGGAAGATAACTGGGAAAACCCAACGCTGGGTGCCTGGGGACTGGGTTGGGAAGTGTGGCTCAACGGTATGGAAGTGACGCAGTTCACCTACTTCCAGCAGGTGGGCGGCATGGAGTGTAAGCCAGTCACGGGTGAGATCACTTACGGACTTGAGCGTCTGGCGATGTACATCCAGGGCGTCGATAGCGTTTACGATCTGGTGTGGAGCGACGGTCCATTTGGCCAAACCACCTACGGTGAAGTGTTCCACCAGAACGAAGTGGAACAGTCGACCTACAATTTTGAATACGCGGATGTGGACTTCCTGTTCTCCTGCTTCGAGCAGTACGAAAAGGAAGCGCAACAGCTGCTGGCGCTGGAAAAACCGCTGCCGCTGCCAGCTTATGAGCGCATTTTGAAGGCGGCACACAGCTTTAACCTGCTGGATGCACGCAAGGCGATCTCGGTGACCGAGCGTCAGCGCTATATCCTGCGTATCCGCACCCTGACGAAAGCCGTGGCGGAAGCCTATTATGCGTCCCGTGAGGCGCTCGGTTTCCCAATGTGCAATAAAAACAAGTAAGAGGCAGCCATGACCGATAAAACTTTCCTGGTGGAAATTGGCACCGAAGAGTTGCCTCCGAAAGCCCTGCGCAGCCTGGCAGAAGCTTTTGCTGCGCATTTTACCGCTGAGCTGGACAGCGCCGGTTTGGCGCACGGTGAAGTGAAGTGGTTTGCCGCTCCACGTCGCCTGGCGCTGAAAGTCGCCCAACTGGCGACGGCGCAGGCCGATCGTGAAGTGGAAAAACGTGGTCCAGCAATTGCTGCTGCGTTTGACGCTGATGGCAATGCTACCAAAGCGGCCGAAGGTTGGGCACGCGGTAACGGTATCACGGTGGATCAGGCTGAGCGTCTGAGCACCGATAAAGGCGAATGGCTGGTGCATCGCGCGTCAGTGAAAGGCGAAAGCGCTCAGGCGCTGCTGCCGGCGATGGTCGTGACCGCGCTGAGCAAGCTGCCGATTCCAAAACTGATGCGCTGGGGCGCAAGCGACGTACAGTTTGTCCGTCCGGTGCACACCGTGACGCTGCTGCTGGGCGATGAGCTGATCCCGGCGACCATTCTCGGTATTCAGTCCGATCGTGTGATTCGCGGCCATCGCTTTATGGGTGAGCCAGAGTTTGCGCTCGATAACGCCGATCAGTATCCACAACTGCTGCTGGAACGCGGTAAAGTGGTGGCTGATTTTGCGACCCGTAAAGCCAAAATCAAAGCCGATGCGGAAGCCGCGGCGCAGCAGTTGGGCGGTATCGCCGATCTGAGCGACAGCCTGCTGGAAGAAGTTGCCTCGCTGGTGGAATGGCCAGTGGTGCTGACGGCGAAATTCGAAGAGAAATTCCTCGCGGTGCCTTCTGAAGCGCTGGTTTACACCATGAAAGGTGACCAGAAGTACTTCCCGGTGTACGCCGCTGACGGCAAACTGCTGCCGCACTTTATCTTCGTGACCAACATCGAATCTAAAGATCCGCAGCAAATCATCTCCGGTAACGAGAAGGTGGTACGTCCGCGTCTGGCCGATGCCGAGTTCTTCTTCAACACTGACCGTAAAAAGCGTCTTGAAGATCACCTGCCGCGTCTGGAAACCGTGCTGTTCCAGAAAGAGCTGGGTACGCTGCGTGACAAAACGGACCGTATTCAGGCGCTGGCTGGCTGGATTGCGGCTCAGATTGGTGCCGATGTGAACCACGCCACCCGCGCGGGCCTGCTGTCGAAGTGTGACCTGATGACCAACATGGTCTTCGAGTTCACCGATACGCAGGGCGTGATGGGCATGCACTATGCACGTCATGATGGCGAAGCTGAAGATGTTGCGGTGGCGCTGAACGAGCAGTATCAGCCGCGCTTTGCCGGTGACGATTTGCCGTCGAATCCCGTGGCTTGTGCCGTGGCGATTGCTGACAAAATGGATACCCTTGCGGGCATCTTCGGTATTGGTCAGCATCCGAAAGGCGATAAAGACCCGTTCGCACTGCGCCGTGCTGCGCTGGGCGTGCTGCGTATTATCGTTGAGAAAAACCTGCCACTCGATCTGCAAACACTGACCGAAGAGGCGGTGCGCCTGTACGGTAGCAAGCTGAGCAACGGGAAAGTGGTGGATGAAGTCATCGACTTCATGCTGGGCCGTTTCCGTACCTGGTATCAGGAAGAAGGCCACAGCGTTGACACCATTCAGGCAGTGCTGGCGCGTCGTCCAACCCGTCCGGCGGATTTCGATGCGCGCATGAAGGCGGTATCCCACTTCCGTACTCTGGAAGCGGCATCGTCGCTGGCTGCGGCCAACAAGCGTGTGTCTAACATCCTGGCGAAAGCCACCGAGACCCTGAATGACAGCGTGCAGGCATCGCTGCTGAAAGAGAACGCCGAGATCCAGCTGGCGACCTTCGTGACGGCGCTCGGTGACAAACTGCAGCCGTACTTCGCGGAAGGCCGTTATCAGGATGCGCTGGTAGAACTGGCACAGCTGCGTGAAGCGGTCGATAACTTCTTCGATAACGTGATGGTTAACGCCGATGAAGCGGAAGTGCGTATTAACCGCCTGACGTTGCTGGCGCAACTGCGCGCACTGTTCCTGCAGGTGGCGGATATTTCACTGCTGCAGTAAGTGATGTGCTGAAGTGATTTGAAGGGACGAGCGATCGTCCCTTTTTGTTTTTAGAGCCATTGCGGAGTTTGAATATGAAACAGTGCATCCTGAGAATGATGTAGGATACGGAGGATTATCACCCTCTCAGATAGGGTTAGATAAAAAATGACATGTTCGCGATGAGCCAATGCATAAATCCGGTTACCTAAATCAGTTCGTCTTCGCCCTAACTCATTCTCTGAGAGTTGATGAAAACGTTGATAAATATCCTGTACATATCTCTCCGTTTTTTCCAGGCCAAAATTCCAGTGCCCATATAACCAGATTGATGCCAGATCGGTATCAGCCTCCGGCATTACCCTTATCGTCCTTTTCATCTATGCCCGCCCTGGCTTTCATTTTTTTAAGGAAAACATCGATATCCCATTCGATGGGTTCACCACTGTCCATCCCTTCCTGAATCAATCTTCTTAAATTCTCCAGCTTTGACGCTGCTTGCCTTTCCTGCAGCAAACGCAGCGAGTCGCGCACCACTTCGCTTTGAGTACGGTAGTCACCGGACTCCACCAGAGATTCAACAAACTCGCGCAGTTCATCACCTAAATCGATTGTCATGGTACGTGCCATCATCGTGTCCCAATGTAAGAAATATTCTTACATCCTGGCACATTTTTGAGCAACGCGGAATCGGCGTTGCAGTGCAGTTACAGCGAGAACTGCGAAGCAACGCGAAGGGTTAAGCGGAAGTGTCGAACATACGGGCGTCGCGCAGCAGGTGATCGTTGCCACGACGACGGGTGAAACCGCTGCGGTCAAAGAACTCAAGAATCTGTACCGCGACTTTACGCCCGGTGCCGAGCTGATTGCGGAAATCGGCGGCGCTGGTGCTGCCACCGTTGGCGTCACGCTGCCGAATCAGATCGGCGAAGATCTGGATCTGCTCGCTGCGATAGTAGCGATCGCGCACGATCGCCGTGATATGTCCGAGGCGCGCGGCGGTGAGCAGCAGGCTGCGAATGGTTTCTTCATCTTGCTGGGTCGCCAGTGCGATGTCGCGCACCCATAGCGGCTGGTCACCAAACAGCGGGTCGACCTGCTGCCACAGCACTCCTTCCTGAGGATTAAAGCGCGGCTCAAAATCTGGCAGATGCAGCCAACCTTGCCGGTGCTGCAACTGGCCTTGTGAAAGCAGCCGATCGATCAGCGCGATAACCTGTTCCGGCGGCTGGTGCGGCAGTGCCACGCGACGCAAGCGATCGCGACCAATGCCCGGCACTTCAGGATGCTGCTGATGAAATGCCGTCAGCGCTTCCATCAGACGCTGCTGCCAGTCAGTGGCCTGTTCAGCGGCCATGACGGCGCTGCCGAGGCGCACGGGCGCCACCTTATCCAGCAGGTTGTTGAGTGCATCGTCGCTCAGCTGACGTGCCCAGGCTAGCTCGGCCATATCGACCGGTTGCTGTGCCAGATGCGCCTGCAGGCTGGCTTCATCGGTTTCTGCTGCCGCCAGCTGTTGCAACCAGCCGAGATAATCAGGATGGCGCTTGCCGCGTTTCTTGCTGTTGAGCAGCAGCACACGTCCGCTGCCGATTGTCAGTTGGGCATTGCTGTCGCGGATAATTAGCCGATCGTTTTCGGCCAGCCACAGCGGCTCGCTGAGCACCAGTTCTGCCACATCGCCTGCAATCACATTCAGCCGTCCGGTGATATGGCTGGCGGCATGATGAAGATGCACCGGCTGCGACGGGGTTTTTAACGGGAGCAGCAAACGCAGCGCCACGATCAGTCGTTGAGTGCCTGTGGGTTTCGCTTGCGCCAGCAGCCAGTCACCACGCGCAATCTGGTCTTTCTCCACATCGCCGACGATATTCAGCGCGATACGCTCTCCGGCTTGCGCGTGCGTCACCGACTGATTCTGCGCATGCAGCGAACGCACGCGCACCGGAAGATTGAGACTGCTGAGCCACAACGTATCGCCCACGCTAACCTCACCCGCAAGGGCGGTGCCGGTGACCACTAAACCGCTGCCTTTGAGGGTAAACGCGCGATCAATGGCGAGGCGGAAGCGGCGGCGAGTGTCGACATCCGGTGCGCGTAGTGCACTCAGGTGCTGACGCAGCACGTCGATGCCCTGTTGGGTAGTGCTGCTGGTGACAAACTGCAGCACCGCCGACCAGCCCAATTGTTGCGTCAGCTCCGCTACCTGATGCTGCACTTCAGCGATGCGCACGGCGTCAACGCGATCCGCCTTGGTTAAGGCTACGCTGAGCGGGGGTTGTCCGGCCAGGCTCAGCAATTGCAGATGCTCACGCGTTTGCGGCATCACGCCGTCGTCGCACGCCACCACCAGCAGCGCATGATGAATACCGCCGATACCCGCCAGCATATTGGTGAGAAATTTCTCGTGTCCCGGCACATCGATAAAGCCCACAACGCGGCCATCCGGTTGTGGCCAGTAGGCATAACCGAGATCGATGGTCATGCCGCGCCGTTTCTCTTCGGGCAGGCGATCGGCATCCACACCGGTTAACGCCTGCAGCAGCGCGGTTTTGCCGTGATCGACGTGTCCAGCGGTGGCGATAATCATGCGGTTAAGGTCCGTATCAGCGCCGCTTCATCTTCGAGGCAGCGTAAATCCAGCCACAGCTTGCCTTCCTGAATGCGACCAATCACCGGACGTGGCAGCGTGCGCCAGCGTTGCGCCAGTGCATCCAGCGAACTGCCATAAGAGTCTCGTGGGCTAAAGGTGATGGCAAAACTGGGTAAGCGCTCAATCGGCAGCGATCCGCTGCCGATTTGCGACGAACAGGCGGCGATGCTTAGCGAAAATTCAGCGTTATACGCTTGTTCCAGTGCGGGCATCAGCCTTTCCGCCTGCTGCAAAATCTCATGCGGCGGTCGCGTCAGCAAGCGCAGAGTAGGCAGCGCCTCTCGCAAGGTTTCGGGCTGACGATAAAGTTGCAAAGTGGCTTCTAAAGCGGCCAGCGTCATTTTATCGACGCGTAAGGCTCGCTTGAGCGGATGCTGTTGCAGCTGGTCGATAAGTGCCCGTTTGCCAACGATAATTCCCGCCTGTGGGCCGCCCAGCAGCTTGTCTCCGGAAAAACTCACCAGATCCACGCCAGCGGCAATCAACTGCTGCGGCATCGGCTCGGCGGGCAAATTAAACGCGGTCATGTCGATAAGCGAACCGCTGCCCAAATCAGTGATCACCGGCAGCTGATGCTCAGCCGCCAATGCCACCAGCTCGGCTTCCGCGACCGCATGAGTGAAGCCCTGAATCTGGTAGTTGCTGGTGTGCACCTTCATCAGCAAGCCGGTGTTGTCGCTGATGGCGGCTCGATAATCTTTCAGATGGGTGCGATTGGTGGTGCCGACTTCAACCAGCTGGCAGCCCGCCTGGCGCATCACATCGGGAATGCGGAACGCGCCGCCTATTTCGACCAGCTCTCCACGTGAGACAATCACTTCGCGACCCGGTGCCAGTGCCGCCAGCATCAGCAACACGGCGGCGGCATTGTTATTCACGATACAGGCCGCTTCTGCGCCCGTCAGTTCACACAGCAACGCACTCACCGCACGATCGCGATGACCGCGTGACGCATCATCCAGCGCATATTCCAGCGTCACCGGCTGGCGTAAACAGGCTGTGACCGCCTCAATCGCGCGCTCACTTAACTGGGCACGTCCCAAATTGGTGTGCAACACGGTGCCGGTGAGGTTGAACACCGGGCGCAATGCGCTCTGTTGCTGTTGTTGCGCGCGGCGCTGCGCTTCTTGCGGCCAGTTCAGGTGCCAGCCAGGCAGGGATTGATGCTGTTGGATATGCGCGCGTGCGTCTTGTTGCATCGCCCGCAGCTGGCGGGTGGTAAAAGCGGTGCCGGATTGCAGTAGCAGCGGCTGCATAGCGGGATCGCGCAGCAGGCTGTCGATAGCAGGCAGTTGAGAGTACAGAGTTTTCATTATCTGACTTAGCTGGAAGGCGGAACGGTGCGGGCAAAACTCTCCCGTGCAAACAACGTATCGGCCAGTTTGATCAACGCCGGGCGATTCACGCACCAGTTAGGCAGCACGCGGCGGAAGTTGAGATAACCAATCATGCAGCCGGTGGCGATATCGGCCAGATTGAGCGTGCCGCTATTTAACAGTTCACCCTGGGCCGCCGCCGTTTCCAACGCATCCAGCCCACGCAAAATTTTCTCGCGATTGCGCATCAGCACCTCTTCGGATTGCTGATCGCCGGGACGCATTTGCTCGCGCACAATCATCACGGCGGCATCGTTGATGCCATCGGCGAGCTTTTCCATTTGGCGCACTTGCAGAGCGAGCAGGGCGTCATCCGGCAGCAGAGCAGGGGCGTCACCGCGCAGTTCGATCACCTGGGCGATAATTGAGGAGTCAAACCAGGTGAGATGGTTATCGTCGACCAGCGCCGGCACTTTGCCCAGCGGGTTGTAGTGCGGCACGTGGCTGTCTTCTACCCAGGGCGACTGGTTAACAAATTCGAACACCAGGCCTTTTTCCAACAGGATCACTGAAATTTTGCGGACAAAAGGGCTGGTGTAGCTGCCAATCAGTTTCATCAGGCGTTTCCTTTGCGACAGTGATAAGGACACAAATTGTAGCGGCGCGATTTATCGCGCGTTGTTGTATGGCTCAAAAACAGCACGATAAATCGAGCGTTGATGTTTGGCTCATAACAGCGCGATAAATCGCGCCGCTACAGTTCGTGGGAAAGCTGAAGTTCGGCTTAATCCCCTGGAAACATAAACGGATTCAGGCTGCTACGGGCAAAGCCTTCTTGCTCCATACGCGCATCCAGCACCAGCGAGGCCAAGTCATCGGCCACCGGTTCCACCGCCGGATCCTTCTCCTGATACAGCATCTTCAGATAGGTGCCACAGTCGCCACAACTTTCGGCTTTCACCGCGGCCTTTTCGCTGTCGAGTGACCAGTAATGCAGGTCGCGGGTTTGCTCGCAGTTGGAGCACTTGCTGCGCACCACATACCATTCACTTTCACACAAATTACAGTGTAGATAACGCAGCCCCTGCTGGCCCACATCCATATGCACCACGCTGGTGACCGGCACGCTAGCGCACACCGGGCAAAACTGGCGATGTTCACCGTATTCTGCACGCGCTTTGCCGGGGATCAGCGCCGCCATCTGCGCCCAGTAGATTGAAAGCGCCGCCCAGATAAACGGGGATTTATCGCTGCTAACCTGTGCGAAATCGCCCTCCAGCAACGCGCTGGCCAGGCCTTCCAGCTCGGAAGAGGAGGCTTTCTCCAGGTTCTCCAGCACCGCCAATGCCTGGCCGCTCATCTCGGGCTTAAGCTCGGCAATTAGCGAATGCAGCAGACGCTGCCAGTGGGCATCGCGGGGATAGGTGTGGATATCAAGCGGAGGTTTACCCTGTTCGGCGCTTTCGGCCAAACGCTGACGCAAATCGAGTTGCAGCGGATGATCGTACAGCACGATGTCCTGCGCCTGCGCGATCACCGCAGCAAAGCGCAGATAATCGCCCAGCGGATTTTTCGCGGCTAGCTCACGTAAACGCGCCGCACGGCGGCTGTACAGATTTTTCAGCCGAGGGAAAAGCAGCGGCGGAACCTGTTCCGCCGTGTTTTTTTCGCCTTTCTCCAGCTGGTCCTGCGGGATAATGCGAATACTCATCAGGGACGTTTTTCCTGTTGTGTTTGGCGTTGGCGCTGCTCACGATACCAGCGTGGATGATGTTTCTTCGCCCACGCGGCCGGCACCCAGCCCTCAACCATGGCAGTAATGGTGCCTTTAACCCACAGGGCCGCGTAGATATGCACCATAATCACCACGATCAATGCCACAGCTGAGACCGAATGCACCACCAAAGCGGCGCGAATCAGCGGAATTGCAAAGGCGCCTGCGAAGTAAGGACGCCAGATAACCACTCCGCTCGCCAGCAGCAAGACTAAGCTGATGATAGCAGCCCAGAACACACACTTCTGCCCGAAGTTGTATTTGCCGGTATCACCCACTTCTTCATTGCGCACGATCTTATTGATGTTTTTCGCCCAGATCAGGTCTTCGCGATTAATCAGATTCTGTTTCCAGTAGCGCAAAAACATGATCAGAAAAGCGGCAAACATCACCACACCGACAAACGGATGCAGGATACGCGCCAGTTGTGGTGTGCCCAGCACGTGCATCAGCCAGTTAAACGAGGGGAAGAAGAAACCCAGCCCGCTCAGGGCCGCCAGAACAAAACAGAACGCCACAATCCAGTGATTGATGCGTTCCGGTGCGCTGTAGCGCACCAGACGATCGCGCTTTTTCATCATTCGCGCTCCTCTTTTTCGTGCAGGTTGTCTTCCTCATCTTCCACCCGGTTCGGCCCGACGCCAACATAGTGGAATACCGAGGCGGCGAAAGTGGCGGCGAAACCGATGGCGGCCAGCGGCTTCCAGATGCCTTTCCAGAAGGTGACTGCCGGACTGATGCTCGGGTTTTCTGGCAAACCGTGATACAGCTGCGGTTTATCTGCATGATGCAGCACGTACATGACATGCGTGCCGCCGACACCTTCCGGATCGTATAACCCGGCATTGGCATAGCCGCGCGTGTTTAACTCCGCCACGCGCTCGCCCGCCAGCGCCTGCATGTCGGTTTTACTGCCGAAATGAATCGCGCCGGTCGGGCAGGTTTTCACACAGGCCGGTTCCTGACCGACATTGACACGATCGACACACAGCGTGCATTTATACACGCGGTTGTCGTCTTTATTCAGACGCGGCACGTCAAATGGACAGCCGGCAATGCAGTAGCCGCAGCCAATGCACTGTTCCGACTGAAAATCGACGATGCCGTTGGCGTACTGAATAATCGCGCCTTCCGACGGGCAGGCTTTCAGGCAGCCGGGATCGGCGCAGTGCATGCAGCCATCCTTGCGGATCAGCCACTCTAACTTGCCGTGCTCTTCAACTTCTGAGAAGCGCATCACCGTCCAGGATTTGGCGGTCAAATCCGCTGGGTTGTCGTATACCCCAACGTTATGCCCGACCTCATCGCGGATGTCGTTCCACTCTGAACACGCCACCTGGCAAGCTTTGCAGCCGATGCAGGTGGTGACGTCGATCAGTTTCGCCACCTCCTGCTGATGATTACGCGCCTGCGGGGCAGGCGTGAAACCATTGGTGGCGGAGCGGCGGATAATGTCTTGCGATTGATAAGCCATCTACGTTCTCCTACACCTTCTCAACATTGACCAGGAACGCCTTAAACTCAGGCGTTTGCGTGTTGGCATCACCGACAAACGGCGTCAGGGTATTGGCGAGAAAGCCTTTCTTCGCAATGCCCTGGTAACCCCAGTGGATCGGAATGCCGATGGTATCGATGGTTTTTCCATCCACATCGAGCGGACGCAGGCGTTTGGTGACCACCGCTTTGGCTTTGATGTAGCCGCGATTGGAGCTGACTTTCACCGTATCGCCCTGCACGATGCCCAGCTTATTGGCCAGCTTCTCGCCTATCTCCACAAACTGTTCCGGCTGCGCGATGGCATTGAGCAGCGCGTGTTTGGTCCAGTAGTGGAAATGTTCGGTGAGACGATAAGTGGTGCCGACATACGGGAACTGCTCGGCTTTACCCATCGATGCCAGATCGTCTTTGAACACGCGTGCTGCCGGATTCGAGATGACGTTCGGGTGCAGCGGGTTAGTGCCGAGCGGCGTTTCGAACGGCTCGTAGTGTTCCGGGAACGGACCTTCAGCCATTTTGTCGAGGGCAAACAGGCGGCCCATGCCTTCTGGCTGCATGATAAACGGCCCGACGTTGCTACCCGGTGCGGCGGCGCTGTAGTCCGGAATATCCATGCCGGCCCATTTGCTGCCATCCCACTTGAGGATTTGCCGTTTCGGATCCCACGGATTGCCCTGCGGATCGGCCGATGCGCGGTTATACAGAATGCGACGATTGAGCGGCCACGCCCAGCTCCAGTTCAGCGTGTTGCCCAAACCACTTGGATCGGTGTTATCACGCCGCGCCATCTGGTTGCCATCCGGCGTCCAGCTACCCGCGAAAATCCAGCAACCACTGCTGGTGCTGCCGTCATCTTTCAACTGGGCAAAGCTGCTGAGCTGCTGGCCTTTTTTCACCAGCAGCGTGCCTTTGTCATCGAACACATCTGCCAGCGCTTTGCCGTTGCTCTCCATCGCCACTTCTTCCGACGCCGGGTTATCTGGCGTCTGATAGTTCCAGGTCATGTTCAGCACCTGGTCGGGCAAGGCACCGCCTTCACTGGCGTACATTTTGCGCAGACGGCTGTAGATGCCGGAGAGGATTTCACCGTCATTCAGCGCTTCGCCCGGCGCATCCTGGCCTTTGAAGTGCCACTGCAGCCAACGTCCAGAGTTGACGATCGAACCGTTCTCTTCGGCAAAGCAGGTGGAGGGCAGGCGGAACACTTCGGTCTGAATCTTCGCCGGATCGACATCGTTAAACTCGCCGTGGTTTTGCCAGAAGGTCGAGGTTTCGGTGTTGAGCGGGTCAATGGTCACCAGGAACTTCAGTTTCGACAGCGACGCGATGACTTTGCGTTTATTCGGGAACGAGGCCACCGGGTTAAAGCCCTGGCACAGATAGCCGTTCACTTTGCCCTGCGACATCATCTCGAAATACTGCAAGACGTCGTAGCCTTTGTCCCACTTCGGTAACCAGTCGAAGCCCCAGCTGTTCTCAGCCTGCGCTTTGTCGCCAAAGAAGGCTTTCATCATGCTGACAAAGAATTTCGGGTAGTTGCTCCAGTAGTTCACCTGGCCGGGCAGCGTCGGTTTCGGGGTGTTGGCCGCGAGGTAAGTTTGAAGATCGGCCTGTTTCTCCGAGGGCAGCGTCATGTAACCCGGCAAACTCTGCGAAAGCAGGCCGAGGTCGGTGAGCCCCTGAATATTGGAGTGACCGCGCAATGCATTCACACCGCCGCCCGCCATACCCATATTGCCGAGCAGTAGCTGGATCATCGCCATGGTGCGGATGTTCTGCGCACCGACCGAGTGCTGTGTCCAGCCCAGCGCATACAAGAACGAGGTGGTGCGATCGCGCGCGCTGGTTTCACCAATCAGTTCGCAGACGTGCAGGAAGTCCTCTTTAGGCGTGCCACAGATGCGTGACACCATTTCTGGCGTGTAGCGGCTGACGTGTTGTTTGAGGAGATTCCACACGCAGCGCGGATGTTGCAGGCTGTCATCGCGTTTGGCAAAGCCGTCATCGCCCAGCTCATAGTTCCAGCTGGTTTTGTCGTATTTGCGATTTTCGTCGTCGTAGCCGCTGAACAGGCCGTCATCGAAATGATAATCCTCGCGCACAATCAGGCTGGCGTTGGTGTACGCCTGCACATATTCATGCTGGATTTTGTCATTTTGTAGCAGCCACAGCAGCACGCCCGACAGGAAAGCAATGTCGGTGCCGGAACGAATCGGCGTGTAAAAGTCTGCCACCGATGCCGTACGCGTGAAGCGCGGATCGATAACAATCAATTTGGCTTTGTTGTGAATCTTGGCTTCCATCGCCCAGCGGAATCCCACAGGATGCGCTTCAGCTGCGTTGCCACCCATCACAACGATCAGATTGGCATTTCGGATGTCGACCCAGTGGTTGGTCATCGCACCGCGACCAAATGTTGGAGCAAGACTTGCTACCGTTGGTCCGTGTCAAACGCGTGCCTGGTTGTCGACCGCTAACATGCCGAGCGATCGGGTAAATTTCTGGGTTAAATAGCCGGTTTCGTTGCTGGACGCGGAGGCACACAGCATGCCTGAAGACAGCCAGCGGTTGACGGTGACGCCTGCGGCGTTCTGCGCGATAAAGTTGGCGTCACGGTCGGCTTTCAGCAGTTTAGCGATACGATCAAAGGCATCGTCCCAGCTGATGCGCTGCCATTTATCCGAGCCCGGCGCGCGATATTCAGGGTATTTCAAACGGCTTTCGCTGTGAATAAAGTCGAGCAGACCCGCGCCTTTCGGGCACAATGCACCACGACTCACCGGATGGTCCGGATCCCCTTCAATGTGGAAAATGGTCTCTTTGGCGTTTTTCGCGCCGTCACCGAGGCTGTACATTAATAAGCCACAGCCCACTGAGCAGTAAGTGCAGGTATTACGGGTTTCGCGGGCACGCAGCAGCTTGTACTGTCGCGTTTCCGCCAGCGCCACGTCCGGCGTAAAGCCGAGCAGTGCTGCCGATGTCCCTGCCATACCGCCAGCACAGATCTTGAAGAATTTTCTTCGGCTGACGTTCATGGTTAATCCTTGAGTCGACATTGCTACAATTTGCCTGCGTCGTTCGAATTGTCGCTGCGTGACCTGCACCATTCGTTCTGGTCACTTACTGGAGTAAGCTCCCGGCTTGAATGGGCTTGCTGCCTTGCCACAATCCGCATGACTGGCAAAATTTTTTGTGATGCGTTGGGCCGAGGTTCACAATGACCCAACTAATAGTGTGAGAATAGCAGCGAAATAATACCACTGCTTTAATGTGGTTGTTGTCCGAGGCGAGCAAAGTGAAAGTTAAAGCACAGGAAAGTCATCAGAGTGTGAGTGAGATCTCAGGCGCAGTGCAGGCGCAGGTACGTCAGCGGCGTGATATCCGCACGGCGGAAACCGACTGGCTGGCGCAAGAGGTGCCGATCGCGCTGGTGTATAACGGCATTTCCCATGTGGTGATGATGGCCACGCCCAACGATCTCGAGGCTTTTGCGCTCGGTTTCTCGCTCTCAGAAGGCATTATTGATAAGCCCGATGAGATCTTCGGCATGGATGTGGTGCCCGGCTGCAACGGCATTGAAGTGCAGATCGAACTCTCCAGCCGCCGCTTTATGGCGCTTAAAGAGCAGCGCCGTGCCATGGCGGGCAGAACCGGCTGCGGCGTGTGTGGCGTGGAACAACTCGACCAGATTGGTAAACCGCTGCAGCCGCTGCCCTTTACCCAAACCTTCGATCTGGCGAACCTCGATATCGGCCTGGCGCAACTGCGTAATTATCAGCCGATCGGCAATCTCACCGGATGCACGCACGCGGCGGCATGGATGTCGCCGCAAGGTGAATTACTCGGTGGCTGTGAAGACGTGGGCCGTCATGTGGCACTGGATAAACTGCTGGGGCATCGCAGCCAGCAGCCTTGGCAGCAGGGCGCGGTGCTGGTCTCCAGCCGTGCCAGCTATGAGATGGTGCAAAAGTCCGCGATGTGCGGCGTGGAGATTTTATTTGCGGTATCCGCTGCGACCCAGCTCGCAGTTGAGGTCGCCGAGCGTTGTAATTTAACGCTGATAGGGTTTAGTAAGCCGGGACGCGCGACGGTGTACAGTCATCCACAGCGCCTGGTTTAACGAAACAGAATTCACCACAAGGATGTGATGCAATGCGACAGCCTCATCGTATTGAAAGCCTGACCCTGAAAGGCATCGGTGTTTTTGAAAATACCCACTTTGATTTTCCACCTGCTGAAAGCGCGCTGCGTGATGCCGGTAAAGCTGAGATCCATATTTTTACCGGCCCCAACGGATGTGGCAAAAGCACGGTGTTATATGCGTTAGCGGCAATTTTTGACTCTCACACCGCTGAACCATTGATAAAAAATAGATTCGTGAGCGACACGAGTTGTGTGGGTTTTAACTTTGCGTCAGGCAACGGAATTTACACTCTGCGAGAGCTGCATGAACAAGAAGGTGAATGCGCGTTAATCACAGGCGCGGGCGGGTTGAGATATTATGGTGATGAAAAGTATATAAATTTAACTGAACGCTATTCCCGCTATTACGATAAATTCGCCAGGATCAATCAAGTCCAGTTTCCCTATGCTGCCTTTGCCTATTCCGGCAGTCGAAGTTTTCACGGGCAGTTCAGAGTCAATGCTATCGTTGATATTAACGAGTCACCGTTTGATAAGGCATTGTCTTTTGAAAACACGTGTCGGGCATCTTTATTGGCACAATGGATTGCCAATAACATCACCAAGGCTGCCCTTTCGAAGCTGGATAACGCCGCTGAAGAAGAAAAATATTATCAATTCGCGTTACGCAAGATAGCTGACTTCATCTTCGAAATTTGCGAAGTTTCCATCGAGTTTAAACTGCAGCGTCATCCTTTAGCAGTGGCATTCCTGTTGGATGGCTGCGAGATGACGTTTGATTCGCTACCGGAAGGGTTAAAATCCATTATTCACTGGGTATCAGACCTGGCTTTACGACTGGAAGATATTCCCTTTACTCAGAAGCGAGAGATTTTCTCCCAACCGATTATTCTCTTCCTCGATGAAGTCGATATTCATCTGCATCCAAAATGGCAGCGCCGGATATTGCCTGCGATACAAAAGCTTCTGCCGAATGCGCAAGTGTTTGTCTCTACCCATTCTCCATTTGTTGTCGGCTCACTAGAAGATGCCTGGGTGTATCGGCTACCGGATCCTCAGCGCCATATGCTTCGTGATGCGTCAGTGCCTGAAGAGATCGTGCCCACCGAATCAGGGGCAGGAAAAAGCATTCAGCTTATTCTTGAAGAGGTGTTTGATGTGGGCGAACGCTTTGACATTGAGACCGAGAAATTACTGGCGTCATTTAAGCTCGCGCGTAATGGTTATTTGCAGAACCCTGCAGATGATACCGCGCTAATGTCATTAGCGGATAAGCTTCGCGCTCGCGGTGAAGAGTTAGAAATGATTATTGAAATGGAGTTGCGGCAGATCGCACGTCGTTTAAGCAAATAAGAGGAACATGGAATGTTCAAATTAGAACGCGGATCGTGGCCCTGCTGTCTGGAAGAGCATCAACAAGATTGGACAGCGCGTTATATCGTTGCGCGTAGTCAAAATCATGCGGCACGATTTCGCTGGTTTTCCGAGGCTTGTTATCATGCGGTGCGCACGGCATTGTTAGAGATGACGCAGCATCATTGTGCATTTTGTGATGGATTTATTGGCAGTGAAAGCCGTGAGACGCTGGAGCATTTCAAACCCAAGAGCCAGTTCCCTGAATCGGCATTTGACTGGGAAAACTTATTTCCCTGCTGTGATATGTGCCAAAGTCAGAAGCGTGAGAAGTATCATGCCGCATTAATTAAACCCGATCGGCCCGACTACGATTTTGACGACTACTTCATCTGTACTTTCGACAATGGAGAAGTCGCGGTCGCGCCCGATCGTTTGGCCGAAAATCAGCACGATGCCGCGATAACGCTGGAAACCTACGGTTTAAACTTGCCCATGCGTAAGAAAGAGCGCTTACGCCAACTGCGTATCTGGCATGCGATGGGCAATCGTGCTGAACTCAACGAATTCGCCTATCGCTATTTTCTCAGCCGTTAAACCACCAGCACCTGCGGTAACGCCTGCTGGAGCGCGGCTAATGCGCCTGCTTTGGCGGGCCCGCCGTCGCAAATCAGCAAATCTACTTCCCCAACCGGCGCGTACACCGTGCGGCTGATCACCCCTAGCTTGCTGTGATCCGCCAGTAAGAAGGTGCGCGCAGCCTGCTGCACCATGGCGCGGGCAATCGCCGCTTCATGAGGATGGAAACTGCTGGCGCCGTTTTTGGCATCAATGCCGACCGGCGACAGCAGTGCAACGTCGGCGCGATAGCGGTAAATCTCGCCGACCGTGATTTCTCCGCGCGTCTGCTGTGCGCCCGCCATCATCATCCCGCCAAGCAAAATCACCTGATTATTCAGCGTCTCATGTTCTTCGGCGGCGCTCAGTGCCAGCGCGGCCTGTAAACTGTTGGTGATAATGGTCAAGCCGGACATGCTGCGTAGCTGCTCCGCCAGCATGGTGGTGGTGGTGCCGGCATCGAGAAACAGCGTCTGGCCCGGCTGCAAATGCTGCGCCGCCGCCACGGCAATCGCGCGTTTCTCTTTGGCTTGAGCATTACGCCGCACTTGCAGTGGGGGTTCCGGTTGACTGTCTACTGCCACTAAGCCGCCGTGCACCCGTCGCGCTAAGCCCTGCGCTTCCAGCTCAATAATGTCACGCCGCGCTGTTTCCCGCGAAATACCCAGCTCATTAATAATGCGCTCGGTGCTGACCTGATGCTGCGTGGTCAGCAGGGCTCGGATGCGATGTAAGCGGGTTTCCTGCAGCATGACTTTTCCCTGTAGCGTAATAATCTGGGCCTAAGCTTACCTGAGTGTCATCACGGCGTCATGTGTATTTGGTTGTATTTGGGTATTTGGTTGCATTTGTTGTTAAAGCAGGCATGATAGTGACAACGGTCACACATCATGCACCCCTTTCACCTTCGCAACGGGAGTTACCATGGCTACACGTTCCACCATCATGGACACCAACAGTTTTCGTGCTGAGCACGCAGACGGTCTGGATGCGGCAACCCGCCAGCTGACAGACAAGCGCAGCAAAGTGTTGGGCGAGTCGTATCGCCTGTTTTATCGTAAGCCGGTGCATCTGGTGCGCGGTGAAGGGCAGTATCTGTGGGATGCCGCAGGTAATAAATATCTCGACGTGTATAACAACGTGGCCAGCATTGGTCACTGCCATCCGGCGGTGATTGAAGCGGTAAACCAGCAGATGAAGATGCTGAATACTCACACCCGTTATCTACACGAACGTATTCTTGATTATACCGAAGAACTGCTGGCAACCACGCCAGATGCCATCGACCGTGCCATGTATATGTGTACCGGTTCGGAGGCCAACGATTTGGCGATCCGCGTGGCGCGTGCTTTCAGCGGCGGTACCGGGATTATCGTGTCGCAGGAAGCCTATCACGGCACCAGCGATCTCACTTCTGGTGTCTCTCCGGCATTGGGCAGCGGCCAGCCACTGGCGGCCACCACGCGTTTGGTTTCACCACCCGATGCTTATCGTGTCAACGCACCGGATCTCGGTGAATGGTTTGCCAACGAAATCCAGAAACAGATCGATGACATGAAAGCGCACGGCATCAAGTTTGCTGGCTTCCTCGCGGATTCGATCTTCTCTTCCGATGGCGTGCTGCCGAATCCACGCGGTTTCCTGCAGAAAGCGGTAGATGTGGTGCACGCCAACGGCGGTATTTTCATTGCCGATGAAGTGCAGCCTGGCTTTGGTCGTACTGGCGATGCATTCTGGGGCTTTGCCCGTCACGGCGTGGTGCCGGATGTGGTGACCACCGGCAAACCGATGGGTAACGGCATTCCGGTTTCCGGCCTGCTGGCGAAGAGCGATGTGCTGGCGGCGTTCAGTGACGACATCCCTTACTTCAACACCTTTGGCGGTAACCCAGTTGCCATGGCGGCGGCGCAGGCGGTGTTGACGGTAATTAAAGAAGAGGGATTGCAGGAACACAGCCGCGTGGTCGGTGCCAAACTGCTCGCCGAGTTGCAGAAGCTGATGGATCGCCATGAAAGCATTGGTGATGTGCGCGGTGCGGGGCTGTTTATTGGCTTCGAACTGGTGCAGGACCGCACCAGCAAAACGCCGGATAAAGCGCTGGCGCTGGATCTCACCGAGAAGCTGCGCGATCACCGCGTGTTGACGTCAGTGGCCGGACCGTATGGCAACGTACTAAAACTGCGTCCGCCGTTGGCGTTCCAGGAAGCGGATATTGATTGGCTGGTGGGTGCGCTGGATAAGTCGCTGACCGAGCTGGGTCGCTAGAAGGCTAGGGTTTCCCCAAAGCAGCATCAGTAAGATGAACTGGGTCGCCATCCCTGGCGACCCGGCAGATTTCTCGTAGGGTGCGCATTGATGCGAAGCGGGAAAGGATTACGCGGCTGCTGTTTCCTCGGCAAAAATACTTTCCATCTTCTGCCATGCCTGCGCCACATCATCATCCAGATTGAACAAACCTGACGTACCCACGATAAACACATCCACACCCGATGCGGCAATCTGCTTAAAGGTGCGCGCATTGCAGGAACCATCAATCTCGGTCAGATAGTGATAACCGTGCTCTTCGCGCATGGCAATCAGCTGGCGAATCTTGTTCAGCGTTTCCGGAATAAATTTCTGCCCTGCAAAACCAGGATCTACCGACATCACCGTAACCTTATCCAGCAGATGCGCATATTCGCGAATGCTCTCGGCAGGCGTTGCCGGGTTTAATACCACGCCACAGCGACGGCCGGCTTCTTTGATTTGGGTCAGCAGACGAAATATTTTGTTATTAGCGGTTTCTGGATGGAAGCTAATAATATCCGCGCCCGCTTCGATGCACATCGGAATAATATCTTCTGGATGGTTAACCATCAAATGCACATCGATCGGTACATCGGTAATTTTACGCAGATTCTCGATAAAGAACGGCGATAGCGTAATGTTTTTAACGTAGCTGCCGTCCATAATATCGACATGATAAAAAGCCGCGGTATTGTTCATCGCTTCGATTTGTTCACGAAAGCGCGTGAGATCCATACACATTAATGACGGTGAAAATTGAGCGTTCATTTTTTATTTCCTCATTACATAATACAGCGCCCGCAGGCGCTGTTTATGACATCAATGGAAGAACGAAATAATGTGGCCGAGCACGATGCCGACAATACCGAAGTCTGCGTCGCCGAAGGTGGTGGAGGCAAAGCCCAGGTCGCCCATCAGCGGCAGCAAAATCGCCGGCAGGAAGGAGATCAGCAGCCCTTGAACAAAGGAGCCGACTATCGCGCCGCGACGTCCGCCGGTGATGTTGCCGTACACGCCAGCAGTGGCACCGCAGAAGAAGTGGGGCACTAAGCCAGGAACAATTACGCTCAGACCAAACAGCGGGCACAGGAACATGCTGATCAGACCGGCGGAGAAGCTGCACAGGAAGCCGATGATCACCGCATTGGGTGCGAACGGGAACACGGTTGGGCAGTCCAGCGCCGGTTTAGCGTTCGGTACTAATTTATCTGCGATGCCTTTAAATGCCGGTACGATCTCGGCAATCACCATACGCACACCGGCGAGGATGATATAAACGCCAGCCGCAAAGGTGATGGACTGAATAATGGCGAACACGATGAAGTTCTGACCGCCGCTCACCTGACTTTCGGTGAACTCTTTGCCCGCCACCAACACCAGCGCGATAAACAGAATCATCATGGTCAGCGAGATCGCCACCGACGAGTCACGCAGGAAATTCAGGGTTTTCGGGACCTTCAGCTCTTCGGTCGATGGGCTGCCTTTGCCCACCGCTTTACCGACTAGCGCGGACAGCAGATAACCGGTTGAGCCGAAGTGACCGAGGGCCAGATCGTCCGAATTGGTGATTTTACGCGTGAACGGCTGCAGAATCGCCGGGCACACCACCATCATGGTGCCGAGAATCAGGGAGCCGATGAACACCAACCAGAAGCCATGCACACCGCCCACTGACAGAATTACCGCCAGCATCGCCGACATATACAGTGTGTGGTGGCCGGTCAGGAAGATGTATTTGAGCGGGGTGATACGCGCCAGCAGAATGTTCACCAGCATACCGAACACCATGATCATCGCGGTTTCGGTGCCGTAACTTTTCTGCGCCAGTGCTGCCATCGCATCAGTATTCGGCACCACCCCCTGAATATTAAACGAGTGCTCAAACAGCTGGCTGAAAATGGTCAGTGTTGCCGCAATAAGGTTGGCCCCGGCGATAAGAATCACAAAACCCATGATGGTTTTCAGCGTGCCGGAAATCACATCCGACACCGGTTTCTTTTGCAGTAATAAACCAATCAGGGAAAAAAGGCCGACAAGTATTGCGGGTGTTCCAAGAACATCCTTGATGATAAATTGCAGCATAATTACTCCATGTGAGTAAAATCGGGGTATTACAGATTTTCCGCCAGGATTTCTTTAATTTTGGCGTTGTCTAATAAGTTCGTCAGACCAAATACCTGTGCGCTGTGCCCGGATAACTGATCGGCAATATCTTTGGCGCTAATAATTAAATCAGCCTGCTCAGATTTCGCCGTGGTTAAATCGGTATGGCCGACTTCTGCCTCTTTACCTAATTCCGCCACAATTTTCTTCACGTTCATTTCGACAATAAAGCTGCTGCCTAAACCATTTCCACACACGATTAATACTTTTTTCATAATAGGGTTCTCTGGTGATTAATTTGAAATGACAGCTTCAATCGCTGGCAAGGTAGCAGCCGACAGCAATTGCTGCAGGCGGGATTCGTCGCTGAACACTTCTGCCAGCGCAGTGATCATCTGGATATGATCGTCGCCGGAGAGTGCACACAGCATGATGATGACGTAAACCGGATCGTTTTCATCCGCTTCAAAACTCACGCCATTTTTCACGTGCAACAATGACAGGCCATTTTTACGCGCGCCCTGTTCCGGACGGGCATGTGGCATCGCCAGGCCCGGCGCCAGCACGTAATAAGGCCCAAGTTCAGCATGCGAGGTGAAGATGGCATCAAGATAGGCTGGCGTAATCGCGCCCTCAGCCAGCAACGGCTCTGCAGATAAACGTACCGCTTCCTGCCAGTCGTTGACCTGCTCTACGATGCGGATATGTTGCGGTGTCAGCCATTGAGTGAGCATCAGTAATTCCTGGTTATTCGTCGATGGAGTGCACTTTAGGTGATTTTCTCACCGCTTTTCTGTGATGGTTGTCGCAAAAGTTAGCGCTAACACGGATGTTGTTAAAAACTGTGTTATCGCTAACATTTTCGTGCAGCCCGTTTGTCATCGTTGCAAGCACCTGACATGCTCGGAGATTCTGAAAATCCTCAACCAGTGAAGCGTGCCCGAATCTGTGGTTATTAACGTGGCACGTTGGCGCATTTGGTTTTAAGCTGCGTGCGGGCATTTGTAGCGAGTCAGTTAGGAGAAGGCATGGCAGAGAAAAAACGGCGCGGTACCGGCAAAAGCACACTGGCCGATGTTGCCCGTTTGGTCGGTGTGAGCACCATGACGGCATCGCGTGCGTTGCGCATGCCGGAGAAAGTCTCACCTGAAATCCGCGCCAAAATCGATGCGGCCGTCACCGAGTTGGCCTATGTGCCGAACATCCAGGCGCGCAATCTGGCGTCTGCATCGTCGAAGCTGATCACCATGGTGGTGCCTTCATTCGCCACGCCAGGCAGCGCGATTGTGTCGGAAGCGCTGCAGGAGATCCTGCGTCCGCAGGGCTACAACATGATGCTGGCGGAAGCTAACCACTCGGCGGCGGAAGAGAGCGAATTAATTGAGATGTTGCTCTCCTACAATCCGGCCGCCATGGTGCATTTCAACTTCGACAATGCCGCCGAAGCCCATCGTTTGCTGAGTAATTCCGGTCTGCCAGTGATGGATATCGGCGGTGTGCATCAGGAATCTGCGGGTATTAGCATTGGGGTCGATTACGCTAAAGCGATTCGCCAGTTGGTGAAGAGTTTGGTGGAACGCGGTTATCGTCATCTCGGCTTGCTATGCACGCAAACCAATACCACAATTTTCCGCCAACTGCTGAATGGCTGGCACAGTGGCATGCTGGCATCAAATCAGGCACCGCACCGCGTGGTGACCTCGCCGAAAATGCCGACCTTTGCCGCTGGACATAGCCTGCTGGCGGAGATCCGGCTGACCTGGCCGGAACTGGATGTGCTGATTTGTACCAGCGATGAAGTGGCGTGCGGTGCCATCATGGCTTGCCACGCCGCAGGCATCTCAATTCCCAGCCAGCTGGCGATTGCCAGCATCGGTGGCGGCCCATTGGCAGCCGTCTGCTCACCACCGCTTACCAGCGTTGTCCTACCTTATGAAGAGATGGGGCGCATGGCGGGCAAGCGCTTACTTTCCGCATTGAAAGGCGATGAGCCACCTGCCATCAACGAACTTCCGGTACAGCTCAAGCTGCGTGCCAGCACGCACAAGATGTAATCCTGCGGCATCGCGTGCATGAGATGTGACTCTGCGTGCGGTGCTTTTCCCAGATTCATCAAATCCTTATCATTACTAAGGCATTGATAACCCTTTTCCCGATCATGATTTTAACTATAATGATCCGACTGCTTACGCGGCACCCTGCTAAGGTGATGCTGCAAAACACTAAATGGAGAGGAAGAACATGAGTTATTCACTGCCATCCCTGCCTTACGCGTACGACGCACTGGAACCACACTTCGACAAGCAGACGATGGAAATCCATCACTCTAAACACCACCAGGCCTACGTTAACAACGCAAACGCAGCACTGGAAGGGACAGAATTCGCTAACCTGCCGGTTGAAGAACTGATCGCTAAACTGGATCAGCTGCCAGCAGACAAAAAAGGTCCACTGCGTAACAACGCAGGCGGCCACGCTAACCACAGCTTCTTCTGGAAAGGCCTGAAACTGGGCACCAGCCTGCAAGGCGAACTGAAAGCCGCTATCGAAAAAGATTTCGGCAGCGTTGAAGCATTCCAGGCTGAGTTTGAGAAAGCCGCTACCACCCGTTTCGGTTCAGGCTGGGCGTGGCTGGTGAAAAAAGGCGACAAGCTGGCTGTGGTTTCAACCGCAAACCAGGACAGCCCACTGATGGGCGAAGCGATTTCTGGCGCATCCGGTGAGCCAATCATTGGTCTGGATGTGTGGGAACACGCTTACTACCTGAAGTATCAGAACAAACGTCCTGACTACATCAAAGCGTTCTGGAACGTGGTGAACTGGGACGAAGCAGCTGCACGTTTCGCTGCTGCTAAGTAAGTTCAGGCGATAGCCAACGCACACAACCGGTGAAGCTGCTTCACCGGTTTTTTCTTTACGAAATCTAAACACTTCTTAAACCACCTCGATATTACCTCTGCTAACAATACCGTTACGGCCGTTATTAACCTGTCGTTGATAATTTGGGGCATACAGTAGCCGCAGTTGATCACACGAAAGTAAAATAATTATGTCTACTATCACTACCCCTGTGGCGAATAAAGATTCGTCGGCATCCCTGTTTTTGCCATTAATTAGCGGAAAAGTCAGACCTGATAAGTTATGGAACAGCAGTATGTTCCGCTTTAAATTTGCGTTAAGGTCTTTAGTCTTTCCCGTTACCACATTTAATTACCTCAACGAGTTAGCGAAACTGCCGTTTCTGCCACAACTGTTGAAGATGCAGGGCTTACTGCCGGCCAAACCGCATCGTCCCTACTTGCGCGCGGGCTTCAGCGTGGCGCAGCGTGCTCAGGCGTTGCTTGACCATTATGTCACGATGGATCAGTTGGATAATGTCAAACTACGCCAACTGCTATTAAGCCCGACGTCGCAGCAGATTGCCGCTATGCAGGGAAAAAATGACGAAGCATTTGTCATTCATTGCTGCCCAGGGCATTTCGACCGCGAAGGTGAAATAACCCTGACACTGCATTATCAAACCATGAATATTGCCTCGCTCTCTTTTTCAATTATTCAGGAGCAGGGTAAGCGCACACTATTAATTGGTGGCTTACAGGGTCCGCGTAAACACATTACGAATGACGTGATCCGTGATGCGACTAAAGCCGCACATGGCGTATTCCCGAAACGTTTATTAATGGAAGCGGTATTTATTCTGGCGCAGCAGTGTGGCGTGCAAGCGATAACTGCGGTAGGGGATACCACGCACGTGTTCCGCAGCCTGCGTTATCGCCACAGTAAAGGTGATAAGTTCTTTGCCAGTTACAGCGAGTTCTGGCTGTCACTGGGCGGAGAAGCACGGGCCGACGAACTGTTTACGTTGCCGCTGCAGATGGAAAGGAAAGCGCTGGAAGAGATCGCCAGTAAGAAACGTGCGGAGTACCGCCGTCGTTATGCATTGCTGGATATGTTGAACACCCAGGTACTGCAGGCCGCAGGGGTTGAACCTGTGCGAGAAGAGAGCGTAGAACGCGACGTGTCACACGCCGCGTAATCGGGTATCAGAACGGCTGCTTCGCGTAGCCAGTCATCACCTTCAGCCCCATCTCACGTCCGAGTGCGGTCATTGGATGCACCACTACCAGGCCGCGCACGCTTTTCTTGAATGCGCCCATGTTGGCTTGTTCTTTCTTGGTGATCTCACGGCTGAAGCCCAGCTTCTGCAGCTGTTGTGCTTCTTTGCTGAGCTTTTCTTCACGCACGCCACGCAGGCGTTCAATTTCCAGCACCAGCTTCTCTTTTTCACGCAGCAATTCGCCAAGTTTCTCGGCGTCGCCAGATTCCAGCAGCTGGGGTTCTTTGCGATTCAATGCGTCCAGTTGGTCACTGAGCAGTTTGATCTCGGCTTTTTCTTGTTCTTTCATCAGGGGAAACTCGTTAAGGAAAACAGGCAAAGGATACATCAAAACGGGGCGATTTTGCAGCGGGGCGGATTTCTCACGCCATGCACGCTTAAACGGCAGGCTTCTTAAATGCCTGCTTGTGCGAAATGCGTGATATTAGCTCGGTGAGCGAAAGCACCATGGTAGAACGCACCATTTGCAGATAGCGCTGCTGCTGCATACTGCGTAATGCTTCATCCTCTCGGGTGAAGTCAGGTTGTGGTGGCCACGCTACAACGCAGTGTAGTTCACCAAAGGGTCCCAAAATCTCATCGTCAGTAAAGCGATAATCACTGGTGTCGTGATTCAGTTCCTCACGCAGCGCCAGCAGCAACTCACAATCTTCATATTCATGACGATTGATCACGCCCAAGCCGTAAATCAGTTTCAGACGCACCGACAGTTCGCCCAGCGGACCGTCGCCCAGCAGCAGCGGTTCGACCGCATACTTCACGGCATAATCGTCTTTGCGGAAAACCTGCAACACCAGCAGGTTGACCGCTTCAGCCAATAGCTCAACGGCGGCGATCAGGAAGCTTCTCACCGATCGACCGGCGTTCAGGCGCTCAAGCACCCGGTTTTCAAAAGCTTGCTTCTCTTCCATTATTGCCTGCATCGTTCCACTACCGCCGACGGGCACGGTTGGCACCGCGCCCGAGTGAGCTATTAAAAGGCGCGCATTATGCCATAGCGTTGTAAGCGCTCACCACTGAGGTGACCACTTCGCTATTGGCTTCCAGCCCAGAGATCTCGGCCAGCGTCGCCTGCGGGCCTTTTTCAGCCAGCAGGGCAGCCAGTTCTTGCGCCTGCGGATCGGCTTCGCTGCGGTAGTGCATCGCGGCAGCAATACCCTGCACCAGGTTGGCGTGTGGCAGGTGATACTCAAGTGTGCCGAGCGTGGGTTTGATCAGGCGATCGCCCGCGCTGAGTTTACGCAGCGGCTGGCGGCCAACACGTTCCACATCATCCTTCAGGTACGGATTCTCAAAACGCGTCAGGATTTTCTGGATGTAAGCAGCGTGTTTGTCGGCATCAAAGCCATAACGCTTGATCAGCACTGCGCCGCTCTCCTGCATCGCACCCTGCACCACAGCACGCACTTTCTCATCCAGAATCGCATCACGAATGGTGGCGTGACCGGCTAACTGGCCGAGATACGCGGTGATGGCATGGCCGGTGTTCAGCGTAAAGAGTTTGCGCTCCACAAACGCCATCAGATTGTCGGTCAGCTCCATGCCAGGAATGTTCGGCAATTCACCTTTGAACTGGGTTTTATCCACAATCCACTCGCTGAAGGTTTCAACGGTGACTTCCAGCGGATCGTTGCTGCCTGCTTCGGACGGCGGCACGATGCGGTCTACGGCGGAGTCGACGAAGCCAACATGCGCTTCAACCCACGCGTGATAGTGTTCTGGCAGCGCTTTCAGTACGTGTTGCTTCAACTGGCTGGTGCCGCGCACCATGTTTTCACAGGCAATAATATTCAACGGACGGACATTACCGTTGTCGCTGCGTTTGGCCAGACCCTTCGCGACACCGCCTGCGATGCGCTCCAGAATCTGCGGACCAACCGCCGTGGTAACGATATCAACCTCAGCAATCAGCGTGACGATATCGTCGCTGGTGCTGTTCACTGCGCTAACGCCGGTAACGATTTCGACTTTTGCCTGCTCGCCAACCACATGAACCGGATACTCATGACGGGCGTTAAGGGCATCCAGAACTACCTGATTCACATCCGCGAACACCAGTTCGATACCGGCATCAGCCAGCAACTTACCGATAAAACCGCGACCGATGTTACCTGCTCCAAAATGTAACGCTTTCATAAATTTGACCCATATCAAATGACGAAAGGGCGGGCAAATCCGCCCCGTATTAGTGGGACGGGCTTGCCCGCCCCAGGGAAGTTAAAACGCGCTGTTACGCTTTTGGCGACAACAGGTCCAGCACATCCTGCACGCTGGTGGTGTTCGCCAGCTTCTCAATCACGCTGTCATCATCCAGCGCGTTGGTCAGGCTGGTAATTACCTGGATGTGTTCGTTATTGCGAGCCGCAATACCGATCACCAGGCGCGCCACGTCATCGGCTTCTTCACCAAACAGCACGCCCGCTGGATACTGGCAGAACACCACGCCGGTTTTCAGCACGCGGTCTTTGGCTTCCACGGTGCCGTGCGGCACAGCGATAGACTCACCAAGATAAGTCGGGGTCAGCTTTTCACGTTCCAGCATCGCTTCAACGTATTCTGGCTGAACGTAACCGCCTTTCACCAACTGCTCGCCGGCAAAACGAATCGCCTGCTCTTTGTTGCTGGCGCTCAAGCCGAGGAACACGTTGTCCGCGCCCAGTTTGAACAAGTTAGCGCTGCCGTCATCGTAGCTGTCTGCCAGCGTCGTCTGCACGGTTTCACGATGTGCTTCGCTGCGGTTAGCGGCGATCAGACGTTCAGTCAGATTGCTGTACAGCGCGCTATCGAGGAAGTTGTTCAGTGAGATGTGCTGTGCCTGTGGCGCCTGGCGCATCGCACGTTCAGTCAGATCGCGGTGGGTAATCACCAGATCCACATCGCCCGGCAGTGAGTTAATCGCGCTGTTGGTCACCGAGATATTGCTCAGGCCGGCATCCTGCACTTTCTTACGCAGTACACCTGCACCCATGGCGCTGGAACCCATACCGGCGTCACACGCCACGATGATTTTACGCACGTGGCTGACATCAACGCTGTTGGCATCGGCGATAACCGGAGAACCGGCAACGGCCTGACCTTTCGACTGCGCTTTCATGTCACGCATACGCTGAGTCGCGGCTTCGATATCGTCATCTTCTTTCACTTTGCTGGTTTTCAGCAGGATAGAAGAGACCACGAAGGAGACCGCAAACGCCGCGATGATTGCCGCGATGTTGGCGAAGTACGCGCCTTTTGGCGTCATCGCCAGTACCGCGAGGATTGAACCCGGAGACGCAGGAGACACCAGACCGCCGTTCAGTACGGTCAGGGTGAACACGCCTGTCATACCACCGAGGATCACCGCCAGCAGCAGGCGTGGTGCCATCAGCACGTACGGGAAGTAAATTTCGTGGATACCACCAAGGAAGTGGATGATTGCCGCACCGCCTGCAGATTGTTTGGCGCTACCGCGACCAAAAATCATGTAGGCAACCAGCACACCCATACCTGGGCCTGGGTTAGCTTCAATCAGGAAGAAGATGGATTTACCGGCTTCGCTGGCCTGCTGGATACCCAGTGGCGAGAAGATACCGTGGTTGATGGCGTTATTGAGGAACAGGATTTTCGCCGGTTCAACAAAGATAGAGGTCAGTGGCAGCAGGTTGTTCTGCACCATCAGGTTTACGCCCGCCGCAAGAATGTGAGACAGACCTTCAACCAGTGGACCGATGCCGATGAACGCCAGCAGCGCCAGCAGCATACCGATGATACCGGCTGAGAAGTTGTTAACCAGCATCTCGAAGCCGCTTTTGATCTTGCCATCAACCATACGGTCGAAGGTTTTGATCGCCCAGCCACCCAGCGGACCGGCAATCATCGCGCCGAGGAACATCGGCATATCCGCACCGACAATCACGCCCATGGTGGTGATTGCACCGACCACGCCACCGCGATCGCCGCCTACCAAACGTCCACCGGTGAAACCGATCAGCAATGGCAGCAGGTAAGTGATCATTGGGCCGACGAGCTTCGCCAGCGTTTCGTTTGGAATCCATCCGGTTGGGATGAACAGTGCTGTGATGATACCCCAGGCGATAAACGCACCGATGTTTGGCATCACCATGTTACTCAGAAAACGACCAAAGCTCTGGACCTTGACCTTCGCTGATGAGGACATAAACCCACCCCTTATTGAGTCGCGCTGCAATAAGAGCGCGGTTGTTTTTGTTAAGACTTTTATTGAGCCGTTCCGGCGCGGGCCGTGGCATCACTGTATGCACGCGGACTCTAGCACTAGTTTATTACGCTGCGTAGCATCCGGGGTAAGTGTGATGCAGATCACGCAAAATTGGGGTGGTCAGGGTGCTATAAGGTGATGAAGATCACATAATTAGGGTGTAAGAAAAGTACGAAGGCGAAATTTTAAACAAAACAACGAGATAAATGTGACTTATGTCACCTTTATGCCTGTGTGGTTTGTTTCATAAGTGTGATTAAGATCACAAACTATTTTTGGTCGAAAATGCGCCAGATCACACAATAGCGATGCAGATAACGAAGCTGTAAGGAAGTGACGAAAAATCTGAAAGGTGCACTGAAGAATCTGTCAGGGAAGGGGCGACCTGTTGGCCGCCCCTGAACGCTTAAAAAGAGAAGTTACAAACCACCCTGCACGGCATTTTGCGCCTGTGTCAGCGCTTGTGCATTGCTGGAGAGGTTGCTCATCAGGGTGTTGTACTGCGTGGCCTGATCCTGAGTAGGGAACTGGACGCCACCCTCGTTGAACGTCACACGCGTGCCCTGTGATTGCAGATAATCGCCGGTTTGCACTGCCGCCTGGCTCAGCGCCTGCAACTGCGGCAGCAGCGGAATCAAAGTACCCGCCGGCTGCGTCACCACTTTGGCGTACACGCTGTCATACACTTTCTTTAGATCGTCTGGCTGCTTCAATGTGGCTTTACTGCTGTCGGCCTGCATTTTGGCGCTCTGAATCTGCTGCGACAGTACACTCAGGTTACCGCTCGCCTGGCGCAGGCTGTCGCGACGGGTCAGGTAGTCTTGCGGCACGCGAATCGCGGCCAGTTCATCGACCACCGGACGCATACCTTGCTCAACCGCCTGATTGGCCTGCTGTGAGAAGCCATACAGAATGGCGTAGTCGCCCGCGTAGTTGCCAAAAGTCTGCTTCTGGTTTTCGCTGAGGCTTGGCAGATGCTCACCGCTGCGCATTGCGGTGTTCTGCAGGAAGTCGGTGAAGGCTTTGCGCTGATCGCCTTCTTTATCGCCACAGGCGGTAAGTTGCAGCACAACCAGTGCGCTGACCATAAGCATGCCGGTACGCATCCAGATGCGGGATAATCCTGACGCCATGTTGAACTCCTGTTATGGCTAACTAAATTCGATTCGGTGGGAATGGTCCTAAAGGATAGTGCAATGGCCTGGCGTGTACAACGGGTTGAGAGGCGGCAAACAGTGGGAAAAGGCGCACTCTGGTGCGCCGAATAAGGGTAATAAAAGAAATGTGCGATTGCGGGCAGCCCTAAAAGCCACAAACACCCAGCCGCATCAACCTGTTTGCGCTGATAAGACGCAGGTGCGGTGGCGATTTAAAACACCAGCGCCTGTCCATCCTTGCGGCTTTCAGTGGCGGCAATATAGAAGCCCTGCGGATCGCGCACAATCGCCTGCGCACCGCCGAAGTTGTAGCTCTGCAGCGGATCTTCCACCGTAATCTGGTGACCCATCTCGCGCAGTTTCGCCAAAACGTTACGGTCGATACCCGGTTCCACCACCACCGCGCGGCCTTGTTCCACACGCCAGCGCGGCGCATCAATCGCTGCCTGCGGATTCTGCTTATGCTGCATGATACGTAGCGCCAGTTGCAGATGGCCCTGAGCCTGCATCGGGCCGCCCATCACGCCAAACGACATCAAGGGTTGCCCCGTTGAATCCAACGCAAATGCCGGAATAATAGTGTGGAACGGACGTTTGCTGCCGGCCACCACGTTCGGATGCTGCGGATCAAGTGAGAAGCCGCAACCGCGATTCTGCAAGCTGATGCCGGTGCCCGGCACCACCACGCCTGAACCAAAGCCCATGTAGTTGGACTGAATAAACGACACCATCATGCCGCTGGCATCGGCAGTCGACAGATATACGGTGCCGCTCTGCTGCGGTGAACCGAAGGTAAAATCACCGGCCTGGTCAGGATTGATCAGCTGAGCGCGCTGCTTGAGATAGCTGTCACTCAGCAGCAGCTCCGCCGGGAATTCAAGGTGGTCGTAATCGGTGACGTAGCGATCCAGATCGACCAGCGCCAGTTTCATCGCTTCAATCGACAAGTGCAGCCACGGCACGGAATCCGGCGTGAAGCTGCCGATGTCCCACTGCTCCAGAATACCCAGCGCAATTAAGGTGGCGATGCCCTGACCGTTGGGCGGCAATTCCTGCACCGAGCCATCGGCAAACGGACGCGATAACAGATCTACCCAGTCGGCGCGGTGGTTGTTGAGATCGGCCATGCTCAGCGCTGCGCCGTGCTGCTCGGCAAACGCCACCATTTTCTCGGCAAGTTCGCCCCGATAGAAGGTTTCTCCGTTGGTTTCGGCGATTTTCTGCAGCGTGGCGGCCTGCGCCGGGTTGCGGAACAGTTCACCGGCATGCGGCGGGCGGCCGTCCGGCGCAAAACACTCAATAAAGCCCGGTTGGGATTTCAGTTTGTTGTAGCCGCGCTGCCACAGATGGGCGATCAGCGGCGAAACCGGAAAGCCGTCACGCGCATATTCGATGGCCGGTTGCGCCAGCGTGGTCAGCGGCAATGTGGCAAAGCGTTCCGCCAGTGTGATCCAGGCAGAAACCGCACCCGGCACGGTCACCGCTTCCCAACCGATCTCCGGCATCGTGCTCTGTCCGGCAAAGCGTTCTGGATTCCAGCTGGCAGGGGAACGGCCCGAGGCATTTAAGCCGTGCAGTTCTTTGCCATCCCAGATAATGGCAAACGCATCGCTGCCAATACCGTTGCCGGTGGGTTCCAGCACGGTGAGCGCCATCGCAGTAGCAATCGCCGCGTCTACCGCATTTCCGCCCTGTTGCAACATGCGCATGCCCGCCTGTGCTGCCAGCGGTTGAGACGTCGCGACCGCATTGCGGCCCATCATCGGGGCGCGGTGCGAGGCATAGCTAACGTTGAAATCCAAATCGCTCATAACGGTTCCTTAATGTGAGTCATTGCGCGGATCAAGCGCGTCGCGCAGTCCGTCACCCAGCAGATTGAAGCCCTGCACAGTGAGAAAAATCGCCAGCCCAGGGAAAATTGACATCCATGGCGCCTGCTCCAGATAGCCTTTAGCGGTGTTCAGCATCGCGCCCCAGGAAGGTGACGGCGGCTGCTGGCCGAGGCCAAGAAATGACAAGCTGGCTTCAGTGATGATCGCCGAGGCAATCGCCAGCGTGGCCTGCACCAGAATCGGTGACAGCACGTTGGGCAGCACATAACGCAGGATGATCCAGCGGTCTGGCAGCCCGATGGCGCGTGCCCCGTCGATATACTCTTCATGGCGGATAGCAATCACCTGACCGCGCGTCAGGCGAGCAAAGATGGGCATGGCGGAAAGCCCAATCGCTATCATTGCATTGGATAAGCTCGGCCCAAGGAAGGCACCCAGCGCAATCGCCAGAATCAGAAACGGACAAGCGAGCAGCGCCTCGATAAAGCGCGAGATAATGCCATCGCACCAGCCCTGCCAGTAACCGGCGACCAAGCCCAGCGGCACGCCAATCAAAATGGCAATCATCACGGAGATGCAGCCCGCCAGCAGTGAGGTGCGCGCACCCCAAATCAGACGCGACAGAATATCGCGGCCCAGCTCATCGGTCCCCAGCCAGAACAGCGCGGAAGGGGCTTTGCGCACGGCAAGGAAGTTCGCCTTGATCGGATCGGCCGGTGCCAGCCAGGGCGCCAGCAGCGCCACGGCAACAAACAGCAGCACGATCACCGCGCCGATCAGCGCACTCTTATTGCGCAGAAATTTCTTCAGCACCCGGCGGTTGGGCTTTGCGACCGCAGGCACAGCGCCTGCTGTTAACACCTCGCTCATGGCTAGCCTCGCATTTTCGGGTTGATTAATAGATAGAGCACATCCGCCAGCAGGTTCAGCAGCAGAAAGCCGATCGCCACCACCAGCACCACGCCCTGAACCACCGCGTAATCACGGTTAAACACCGCATCGACAATCATCTTGCCGAAGCCGGGCAGCGTGAAAACCTGCTCGGTTAACACCGCACCGCCCAGCAACTCACCAAACAGTAAGGTCGTGAGCGTGACGATCGGCATCAGCGCGTTACGGAAGGCGTGCTTCAGCACCACTTTGGGGGCCAGCAAACCTTTGGCGCGCGCGGTGCGGATGTAATCGGCCTTCAGCACGCTGATCATTGACGCCCGCGTATGGCGCATCAAGGTAGCGGCGAGGCCGGTACCCAGCACCAACGCCGGCAGCAGCAGGGTTTTCAGGTTCTGCGCCACATCTTCACTGATGGGGACAAAGCCGGAGGCCGGCAGCCATTGCAGATGCACGGAAAACAGCAGGATCAGCAGAATCCCCAACCAGAAATGCGGCACCGATATGCCGGATAACGCGACAAAGTTGGTGGTGTGATCGACCCAGGTGTCTTTACGCACCGCCGCGATAATGCCCATGCTGATGCCGATACCCAGCGCAATCACCATTGCCAGCAGCGACAGCTCCAGCGTCACCGGCAACTTGCTGGCGATGAGCGAGGTCACTGGCTCTTTGGTGCGCAGTGACATGCCTAAATCGCCCTTCAGCGCATTACCAATCCACGAGAAGTATTGTGTGGGAATCGGATCATCCAGGTGATATTCCGCCCGCAGCTGCGCGATGACCGCGGGATCGCGCTCCTCGCCCGCCATCGCCAGCACCGGATCGCCCGGCAGCAGCTTTTGCAGCGCAAACACCATGATGCTCACCAGCAGCAGCGTGGGGATCGCCAGCAGTAAGCGTTTAACTATCAGTTCCAGCATCATCGCTCCTCAGCGGTTTACTGCGCCATGCTCACACCCGCGAGGCGTACCAGACCATCAGGCCAGGCTTTGAAGCCCTGCAGTTTTTTCGTCATGCCAAAGATGCGTGGCTCGAAGTAGAGATAGGCAATCGGCATATCAGTTTGCAGCTGGTTCACCACCTTGGTGTACAGCGCCTGACGCTGCGCCTGATCGTTGCTGAGGCGTGCGGCGTTCAGCCACTCATCAATCTGTGGATTGCTGTAGCGACCGTCGTTGAGCGTGCCTTTGCTGTTAATAAACGAGTAGATGCTGCCATCGGGATCGGGACGGCCGGACCAGCCAGATAAGCTGAGTTGATAATCACCGCGCTGCTGGCGGTCCAGCAAGCTGGCGAACTCACTCATCTGCAAGTTGAGATTAATGCCCGCTTCACCGACCATCGCCTGAATCACCTGGCCAACCTGCTGTGCCGTTGGGTTATTGGTCACCAACAGCGTCAGATTGAGCGGCGTGGTCACACCCGCCGCCTTCAGCAGCGCTTTGGCTTTTTCCACATCGCGTGTGCTGATGGGTGTGTTGACGTGATAGGCACTGACCGGCGAGAAAGCCTGATTGGATGGGGTATACAAGCCTTCAAACGCCACCTGATTCAGCGCGTCGCGATCAATCGCCAGCGAGAAGGCTTCGCGTACGCGCGGATCTTTCAGCGGACTATTAGCGTCAACCTTGCCGTTATTGATATTGAAAGTGATACCCTGATAGCCGAGGCCGGTCACTTTGGCCAGCGCCAGCTTGCTGTCGCCCTCCACGGTTTTCACATCGCTGGCCGCCACGCCTTCCGTCAGGTCGAGATCGCCTGCGCGCAGGTTGGCGAGTCGCACCGAGGCATCTGGGATCGGCAGGAAAATCACTTTATCGAAGTGGTAAGCGCTTTTGTTCCAGTAGTTTTCAAAGCGCGTCAGCACGATACGATCCTGCTGCACGCGGCTGGCAAACTGATACGGGCCGGAGCAGACCGGATGCGTCGCGAAGTCCGGTTTTTTGGCCGCTTCCGGTGCCAGCATCGCGCCAGCGCGGTCGGTGAGCTGGCTGAGCAGTGCTGCATCCGGCGTTTTAAGGTGGAACTTCACCTGCATCGGACCGCTGACTTCTACGCTTTCAATGGAAGAGATTTCGCTTTTACGCAGCGAGCCTGGCAGCGTCAGTGCACGCTCGATATTAAATTTCACCGCGTTGGCATTAAACTTCTCGCCGTCCTGGAAGGTCACGCCATCGCGCAGGTTCATGGTCAGGGTTTTGCCATCGTCGCTCCACGCCCAATCTGTTGCCAGGCCGGGCACCACTTTCAGATTCTCATCCACATCCACCAGACGATCGCACATGGCGGCAAACACAAAGCGGCCGTAATAGGTGCGCGCCAGGTGCGGATCGAGCATGTCCGGGTCGGCACCCAGACCAATACGAATCACGCTTTCCGCCTGACTGTGTGCACTGGCACCGAGCAAGAGCAGGCCGCTTAAGGCCGTGAGTAAGGTTAATCGAGCTTTCTTCACAGGCGAATCTCCAGAGGGTTAGGCTTGTTGCTTGACCGCCTGCTCAAACAGCGCGCGGCGACGTAAAAAGGCGGCAGAAGGCGGTGCAATCACGATGACGCTGCGATCGCGGTTAATCTCCTGCCAGCGATGACAGGCAATCTGGCGGCCACCGCTCAGCACCTGGTTAATCGGTTCAAACTGACGGCAATCCGCTGTCGCCCAAGGGCAGCGGGTGTGAAAACGACATCCAGTGGGCGGATTGGCAGGATTGGGCAGATCGCCCTGCAACATCGGAATCTGGCGGTTGGCTCCCGGCTGCATCTGCGGCGCGGAGGCGATCAACGCCTGAGTGTACGGATGCAGCGGCGCGTCAAAAATCTCGTCCACGGTGGCAACTTCCACAATTTGCCCGAGGTACATCACCGCCACGCGATCGCTCATATGGCGAATGACCGCCAGACCGTGCGCCACGATGATCATCGTCAGGCCAAACTGCTGTTTCAGGCTCTCCAGCAGATTCACCACCTGCGCCTGCACGGAAACGTCTAAGGCAGAAACCGGCTCATCGCCCAGCAGCAGTTTGGGCTGAGAGGCGAGGGCACGGGCGATGCCAATACGCTGACGCTGGCCGCCGGAAAACTCATGCGGATAACGCTCGGCCCAGGCAGCCGGTAAACCCACGGTGCGCAGTAACTCAGCGACGCGCGCATGGCGTGCTTCCCGACTCAGCTTTTCGTGCAGCCACAGCGGTTCGCCGACAATCTGTTGCACCGTCATGCGTGGATTCAGCGAGGCAAAGGGGTCCTGAAAGATGATTTGCAGTTCGCGGCGCAGTTGATTCAGGCGTGCGCCGCTGGCATCGGTAATGCTTTCGCCCTGATAAAACACGTCTCCGGCACTGGCCGCCAGCAGGCGAAGCAGCAAACGGCCAAGGGTCGATTTACCCGACCCCGATTCGCCAACAATCGCCAGCGTTTCGCCCGGCATCACCTGCAACGACACGCGGTCTACTGCGGTGACGCCGCGATTGCGCTTAAACAGGCGGTTAGGCCCGGCAAAGGTTTTGCTTAAATCGCGGCACTCTAAAATTGGTTTCATGCGATCTCTCCCAGCGTGACGTGCTGTTCCAGCGGCGCGCGGAAACAGGCGACCTGATGATCGGTAGCCAGCGCACGCAGTGCCGGACGGTTGTGCTGGCAGCGGAGTTCGGCAAAGGGGCAACGGTTGGCAAAACGACACCCTGCGGGCATGTTTTCCGGTAACGGAACCTGGCCAGGAATGGTCGCCAGCGCGCCGCTGCGTGCGCTCAGGCTGGGAATCGATCCCATCAGGCCAATGGTGTACGGATGCTGGGGATCGTTAAAAATCGCTTCCACGCTGCCGGTTTCCACCACCTGACCGGCGTACATCACCGCCACGCGCTGCGCGACTTCGGCGACTACGCCGAGGTCATGGGTAATCATCAATACGGCGGTGCCGGTTTCCTGTTTCAGGGTATTCAGCAGCGCCAGAATCTGTGCCTGAATGGTGACGTCGAGCGCGGTGGTTGGCTCATCGGCAATCAGCAGCTTTGGATGGTTAATCAATGCCATGGCGATCATCACGCGTTGGCGCATACCACCAGACAGCTGATGTGGATAGGCTTTCAGGCGCATCTCCGGGGCGGGAATCTGTACTTTTTGCAGGATGGTTAGCGCGGCTTCCATCGCTGTGCGGCGATTGACGTGGCGATGGCGCATTACCGCTTCACTGAGCTGATCGCCGAGCGTGAAGGCCGGATTGAGTGAGGTCATCGGCTCCTGGAAGATCATCGCCAGCTGATTGCCGCGCAGGCTAGCGTAATCGCTGACACTAAGATCGCGCAGGCTGCGTCCGCCGAACTGCATCTCGCCTTGCAAAATCTCTGCACTGGCGGGTTGCAGGCCCATCAGGGTGAGTGAGGTAATACTTTTTCCGCAGCCCGATTCCCCAACCAGCGCCAGCGTTTCACCTGCGTGCAGCGTCAGAGAGATGTCGTCCAATACCGTGACGGGCGAACCGCGAAACTGTACGCGCAGATTGCGAACGGCAAGCACCGGATGATCGTTCATGGCGTCTCCTCCTGATGGCTGTAGAGCGCTTCGAGCAGCGCCTGTTGCAGCGCCAGTAAGTGTTCGCGCATCGCGGCAGCGGCTTCATGCGGCTGGCGTTGCGCGATGTGATTCACCAGGCGCTGGTGATGGTCGTCATAGTTGTTGAGGCGAGCGGGCGTGCGCGCCTGCACGCGCAGATGTTGCCAACCCGGATCGCGGCGCACTGCATCCACGGCGTCGAACAATCCCAGCATCAGGCGATTCCCGGCAGCTTCGGCGATGGCGCGATGAAAGGCGCTGTCCCACAGTTCGTGCTGGTCGCCATCCTCCGGTGCCGTGATGCCATTCATCCGTTCCAGCAGGCGCTTCATCAGTGCAATCTGCTCTTTACTGGCGCGCAGGGCGGCCAGTCGTGCCAATCCTGGCTCCAGTTGCAAACGCGCTTCCATCACTTCCAGCAGGTTCGACTGCTGCGGCAGATCGTGCAGCGCCAGCGGCTGCACCGGCGCAGCAGGGCCAACAAAGGTGCCTTTGCCCTGTTTACGCCAGATGCGTCCTTCCTCTTCCAGCACATCGAGGGCGCGGCGGATCTCACGGCGTCCGACGCCAAAACGCTCCGCCAGTTCACGTTCCGTGGGCAGCGCACGATCGGGCTGCTGCTCATGTTGCTGGATCAGTTGACGCAGTTGCTCCAGAGCAGAACTGGAGTTGCGGGCGCTATCTGACGTGTGACTCATGATTGGTTCGCCTGTTTAAGCATCAGAAAAAGATCGGTAATCCCGGATTAACCAGCACTTTTACTGATGAAAGGCTGAGCAATCGGCTTTATCAGCTTAGGCAAGAAGCGAACCAATATTGGATTGGTTCAAAGATAACAAGTGCGTGACAGGAATAACCCTTTGAACAGTAAGTAAAAGTTTTTTCGGGCTTCGTTTAAAACTGCGAGGTGCATCAAAATTCGCGGAGGAAGGTGCGCTTCATGTTGGTGCACTTACGCTGCATTGCTGTGCACCAGGCGAGCAGTTCAAGCTGAACATGGCGTGAATGGTGTTACTTTTCAATGAATTGAAATATTGGCACTTTTTTTGAATGTGTTTAAGCAGATGCAGGAGCGATAGCGGGCAACCGATGTCGCCAGACAATTTGCAATGGGTCACTAGGGTTCCGGTCGAAAGATGCTGGTCCGAGAGTGACCGACCGTCCTCTGACGGTTACACGGCGGGACAAAAGCCCGGGAGGAAAGCGAGATCGTTGCTCGCCGCCTCCTGCTTTTATTTCGCCCGTTAACGCCAGAGGAACCATCATGATCAAAGCCTGCCTTCGCTTGCTGTTGCTTTGCACCGTCGCGCTGTTCAGCGTTAATACGCTGGCCGCCGACAAACCCTCCTTTAAGATCTGTTGGTCCATTTACGCGGGCTGGATGCCGTGGGATTACGCCCAGCAGAGCGGCATCGTCAAAAAATGGGCCGATAAATACGGCATCGATATCCAGTTTGTGCAGGTCAATGACTACATTGAATCGGTGAATCAGTACACCGCCGGGGGCTTTGACGGCTGCACCATGACCAACATGGATGCCCTGACCATTCCTGCCACCGGCGGCGTGGATAGCACTGCGCTGATTGTCGGCGACTACTCCAACGGCAATGACGGCATTCTGCTGAAAGGCAAAGGCAACATTGCCTCGCTGAAAGGCAAGCCGATCAATCTGGTTGAACTCTCGGTCTCTCACTATCTGCTGGCACGTGCGCTGGAGAAATCCGGCATGAGCGAGAAAGATGTCAAAGTGGTTAATACCGCCGATGCCGATCTGGTGGCGGCGTTCGGTACCGCGGACGTGCACTCAATCGTCACCTGGAACCCATTGCTGGCCGAAGCGGAAAAACAACCGGATAGCCATTTAGTCTTCTCTTCCGCCCAGATTCCGGGCGAAATCCTCGATTTGCTGGTGGTGAACACCGCCACGCTGAAAAAGTATCCTCAGCTCGGCAAAGCCCTGACCGGAGCCTGGTATGAAACCCTGAAAACCATGTCCGGCGCGAGTGACAGCGCCAAAGCCGCCCGCACGCAAATGGCGCAGGCTTCCGGCACCGATCTGGCGGGCTTCGATCAGCAACTGGCCGCCACCCACCTGTTCAGCGATGCCAAAACCACCCTCGATTTTGTCGATAGCCCACAGCTGAAAGCCACCATGCAGCTGGTTGCGGAGTTCTCCTTCAAGCACGGTTTATTGGGCGAAGGGGCACCGAGCGCCGATGTGGTGGGCGTGGAAACGCCAGCCGGTAATTGGGGCGATACCAACAACCTGAAACTGCGCTTCACCGATGAGTACACCAAACTGGCCGCTGCGGGTCAGCTCTAAGCGAGGCGATGCCGATGCGTAAATTGATCAACTACCAACCGCTGCCCCTCGGTCGCCTGCTGCTTGGCATCCTGCCGCTGCTGGCGCTGCTGCTGGTCTATCTGTTCGCGTCGGATGCGCGTCTCAGCCTGAATGCCGCAGACAAACTGTTGCCAGGGTTTAACGCGATGGGGGACGCCATCAGTCGCATGGCGTTTCAGCCCAGCCCGCGCACCGGTGAGTACCTGCTGTGGACCGACACCGCCGCCAGCCTGATGCGTCTGCTGAGCGGCGTGGCGATCAGCGCGCTGCTGGCGCTGGCGATTGGCCTGTTCACCGGTGCGTTACCGGTAGTGCGGGCGGTGCTGGCTCCGCTGGTGACGGTGGTGGCGCTGGTGCCTCCGCTGGCGATTCTGCCGATTCTGTTTATCTGCTTTGGCCTCGGCGAAGTGTCGAAAGTGGTGCTGATCGTGATTGGCATTACGCCGCTGATTGCGCGCGATTTGCAGCTGCAGGTGGAGAAAATCCCGCGTGAGCAGCTGGTGAAGGCGCAGACCTTGGGTGGACACAGCGCGCAGATTTTGTGGCGCGTGATCCTGCCACAGATGATGCCGCGCCTGCTGGATGCGGTGCGCCTGTCGCTGGCGTCGGCGTGGCTGTTCCTGATTGCTGCCGAAGCGATTGCCGCCACCGAAGGGCTGGGTTACCGCATCTTCCTGATGCGCCGTTATCTGGCGATGGATGTGATTTTGCCGTACGTGGCGTGGATCGCGCTGCTGGCCTTTGTGCTCGACCTGCTGCTGCGGCTGATCAGCCGTCGCTGCTGGCCGTGGTATCACGCGAAATGACCCAGGAGCGAGCGATGCCTTTACTGCAACTGAAAAACCTCGAAAAACATTATGGCGATCAGGTGGTGCTTGAGCGCCTCAACATCAACGTCGAGCAGGGCGAGTTCGTGGCGATTGTCGGGGCGTCCGGCTGTGGCAAAACCACTTTCCTCAACATGCTGCTCGGCACCGAATCACCAACCAAAGGCCAACTGCTGCTGGATGGCGAACCGATCCCCGACGAACCCGATGCCCATCGCGGCGTGGTGTTTCAGCGCTATTCGGTGTTTCCCCATCTGACGGTGCTGGGCAACGTGATGCTGGCAGAAGAGTTCAGCAGCGCCCGCTGGCTGGGACGCGTGTGGGGCAAAAAGCGCCAGGCGATTCGTCAGCGAGCGCAGGTAATGCTGGCGCAGGTTGGCCTGGAGCACGCGCAAAGCAAATACCCGCATCAGCTCTCGGGCGGTATGCAGCAGCGTTTGGCGCTGGCGCAGGCGCTGATGAAACAGCCGCGCATCCTGCTGCTCGACGAACCCTTTGGGGCGCTCGATCCCGGTATTCGCAGCGAGATGCACCAGCTGATTACCCGCCTGTGGCAGCAGCACAACCTGACCATTTTTATGATCACGCATGACCTGAAAGAGGGCTTCAGCCTGGCTTCGCGCCTGCTGGTGTTCGACAAACTGCGTCATGACCCGCACGCGCCGGAAGCCTGGGGCGCCACTATCACTTACGACCTGCCGCTGGATCGCACACAGCCTGATGCTGCGCTGCCGTCTGAGCCGCAGGTGGCTTAAAGGAGCACCACATGAATGCTTATCAAACCTTGTTACCGGCGGGATCGCACTGGTCGCTGGTGATGCGCAGCGGCACGGCGCTGACGCTGACCGATATCGAAGGCGGCGCCAACGTCGGCATGCTGTTCTACAACCCGGAAAATCTGCTGGAGCGCTACAACGCGCCCGATACCTTGAAGTGCCAGCATACTTTCCGCCTGACGGCCGGGCACTGCCTTTACTCCGATATGGGACGCATTTTCTGCGGCATTGAAGAGGACAGCTTCGGCTGGCATGAGAGCGTCTGCGGCACCTTAAATGCGGAGCAAACTGCCGCACGTTTCGGCGCCAGCGACTATCAGCAGGCACGCAATCTGCGTCATCAAAACGGCTACGACAGTTTCCTCGTCGAGCTGGCGAAATACGGCCTCGGCCCGCGTGATATGGCCTCTTGCCTCAACCTGTTTGCAAGGGTGCGCGCCGATGATAACGGTACGCTGCAACTGGAACAGCAGGGTGCGCCGGGTGCACAGGTGCGACTGCGCTTTGCCATGGATACGCTGGTGATGCTGCACACCTGCCCGCATCCGCTGAATGCCAGCAGCGAATATCCGCGCCAGCCGGTGCAGCTTGCACTGGACGCCCAGCGTGCGCCGCTGCCGGAAATTTGCCTGGCGCGCGAAGAAAACCAGCGCGGCCTGCGCAACAACGCGCTCTATCAGCTGCAAGGAGAAATCTGATGATCACTGAAAGCTTACTTAATCCCGCCGAAGCGCCATTCCAGCAGCAGGTGAACGCCGGCGATTACTGGTTGCAGCGCATCGAAGCGGGCCAGACCTTGCGTATCACCGATCTGGAAGGGAATCAGGCTGCCGATACCCTGTTCTTCAATGCCGACGACACCGCCGAGCGCTACAGCATGAGCGATACGCTGCGTGGGCAAAAGAATGTGTTCCTCAGTGCGGGCAGCGTGCTGCGCTCCAACGCCGATCGCCCGATGTTGACGATCACTGCCGATACCTGTGGTCGCCACGATACGTTGGGCGGCGCCTGTTCCTGTGAGAGCAACACCGTGCGCTACGACCTGGAGAAGCGCCATATGCACTCCTGCCGTGACAGCTGGATGCTGGCGGTGGCCGAGAAGCCGGAATTCGGCCTGACGCGTCGCGATATCACCCACAACATCAACTTCTTTATGAACGTGCCGGTGACGCACGACGGCGGTTTGACCTTCGCCGATGGCATTTCTGCTCCCGGAAAATACGTCGAGATGGTGGCGCAGATGAACATCCTGGTGCTGATCTCCAACTGCCCACAGCTCAACAATCCCTGTAACGGTTACAACCCTACGCCGATCTTAGTCAGCGTGTGGTGATGCTTTGACGCAACGGGACGACCCGTTTTTTGCCGTCATTGTCCACGCAGGACGACCTGCCGTAATAAGAGATTTCACTCATGATTGATCGCGTATTGATTGCCAACCGTGGCGCGATTGCCGTGCGCATTATCCGTACCCTGCAAGCCATGAATATCCGCGCGATTGCGGTGTATGCCGAAGCCGATCGCCATGCACGCCATGTGCGTCTGGCCGATGAAGCCTGGTCGCTGGGCGAGGGGCAGGTGCGAGACACTTATCTCAATCAGCAAAAAATACTGGAGATTGTCGCACAGAGCGGGGCGCAGGCGGTGCATCCGGGCTACGGTTTCCTTAGCGAAAATCCCGAGTTTGTGACGCGCTGTGAAGCGGCGGGTGTGCAGTTCCTCGGCCCGAGTGCTGAACAAATGGCGGCGTTTGGTTTGAAGCATCGTGCGCGTGCGCTGGCGCATGAGAATCAGGTGCCGCTGCTGCCGGGCAGTGGTTTACTGACCTCGCTGGACGAAGCACGAGAAATGGCAGAGGAGATTGGCTATCCGGTGATGCTGAAAAGTACTGCCGGCGGCGGCGGCATTGGTATGCAGCGCTGCGACGATGCTGAGCAGCTCAATGCGGCATTTACCCGTGTGAAGCGTCTGGCAGGAAATAATTTCGCCGACGATGGCGTATTTTTAGAGAAGTTTATCGCGCGTGCGCGCCACATTGAGGTGCAGATCTTTGGCGATGGTGCTGGCAATGTGATTGCCCTTGGCGAGCGTGACTGTTCCGCTCAGCGCCGTAACCAAAAAGTGCTGGAAGAAACACCCGCGCCAGGGCTGAGTGCGGCAGTGCGCGCCGAACTGCAGGCTACGGCGGTCAGGCTGGCCTGCGCGGTCAACTATCGCAGCGCGGGCACCGTGGAGTATGTCTACGATGATGCCAGCCAGCAGTTCTGGTTCCTTGAAGTGAACACCCGTTTGCAGGTGGAACACGGCGTCACCGAAATGGTGTACGGCGTGGATTTGGTACGCTGGATGGTGGAGCTGGCGCAGCAAACGTTGCCGCCGATTCACACCTTATCGACCAAAGCGCAAGGCCATGCGATTCAGGTGCGGCTGTACGCCGAAGATCCGGCCAAACAGTTCCAGCCCAGTGCCGGTTTGCTCAGCCACGTCCAGTTCCCGACGGAGAGTGAAAACGCTACGCTGCGCATCGACAGTAGCGTGGAAACGGGCATGGAGGTTTCGCCTTTCTACGATCCGATGCTGGCGAAGGTGATTGTGCATGCGGCCAGCCGTGAGGTGGCATTGCACAGCATGGCGCAGGCGCTGGACGCCACCGAGCTGTACGGCATCGAAACCAATCTGCTGTGGTTGCGCCATCTTTGCTCACTGCCGGAAGTGCAGCAGGGTCGCATCATCACCGCCACCCTGGGCGGCGTGCAGTGGCAGCCGCCAACGCTGGATATCCTCAGCGGCGGCACTTTAACCACGGTGCAGGATGCGCCTGGCCGCGTCGGTTATTGGCACGTCGGCGTGCCGCCGTCTGGCCCGTTTGACAGCCGCGCGTTCCAGTTAGGCAATCGCCTATTGAATAACGACCCGCAGGCGGCGGGACTGGAGATCACCCTGCGCGGGCCTACGCTGCGTGTTAATCAGGCGTGCAGTTTTGTTTTAACCGGCGCACCGATTGCCGCGCTGCTGGATCAGCAGCCATTAACGATGCATCAGATCGTCACCGCTCAGGCCGGGCAAACCCTGACGCTGGGCGATGTGAGCGAAGGATGCCGCAGCTATCTGCTGCTGGCGGGCGGCTTGAATACGCCGCGCTATCTTGGCAGCCGCAGCACCTTTACGCTCGGCAAGTTTGGCGGCCACGCCGGGCGCGCTTTGCGTGCGGGTGACGTGTTACATCTCGCCGATCCGCAAGTGCTGGCAACGGCAGACTTACCCGCCGAGCTGGTGCCTGAACTCAACGGCGAATGGCAGCTGCGGGTGATTTATGGCCCGCACGGTGCACCGACCTTCTTTACCGATGAAGACATCGAGGCGTTCTTTGCCGCCGAGTGGCAAGTGCACTACAACTCCAGCCGCACCGGCATCCGCCTGATTGGCCCCAAACCGACCTGGGCGCGCAGCGATGGTGGCGAAGCGGGCATGCATCCTTCCAATATTCACGACAACGCCTACGCCTTTGGCACGGTGGATTTTACCGGCGATATGCCGGTGATCCTCGGCCCGGACGGTCCCTCACTCGGTGGATTCGTCTGCCCGGCCACGGTGATCGAAGCCGATCTGTGGAAGCTGGGCCAGCTCAAAGCAGGGGATCGCGTGCGCTTCCTGCCGATCGATCTCAGGAGTGCGGATCAACTGGCACAGGCGCAGCGTGAAGCGATCATCAAACTGCAATCAGTACCGCTTACAGTGAACGCGGCGCTGCCCCTTATTGATCCCCTATTGCACCATCAGGTGGCAGAAAATGGCCGTCCATCGCTCAGCGTGCGCGCGGCAGGTGACCGCTTCCTGCTGGTGGAATATGGCGATTTGATGCTGGATATCGCGCTGCGTTTTCGCGTTCACGCGTTGATGCAACAGCTGGAAGCCCATCCGCTGCCGGGACAGCTGGAATTAACGCCGGGCATCCGTTCGCTACAGGTGCATTACGACGCACAACACTGTGTGAGAAGTGAGCTGTTGGCGCAAATTTTGCACATTGATCATGCGCTGGGCGACCTCAGCGATGCCGCTGTGCCCTCGCGCACCGTATGGTTACCGCTCAGTTGGGACGATGCGGCCTGTCGTGAGGCCATCACCCGCTACAGTCAGTCGGTGCGCCCCAATGCGCCGTGGTGCCCCAGCAATATTGAATTTATCCGCCGCATCAATGGCCTGGCCAGCATTGATGAGGTGAAGGAGATCGTGTTCAGCGCCGCCTATCTGGTGATGGGGTTGGGCGATGTCTATCTCGGTGCGCCAGTGGCGACGCCGCTCGATCCGCGTCATCGTTTGGTGACCACCAAATACAATCCGGCGCGCACCTGGACAGCGGAAAACTCGGTGGGCATCGGCGGTGCCTATATGTGCGTATACGGCATGGAAGGGCCGGGCGGTTATCAGTTTGTCGGGCGCACCATGCAGATGTGGAACCGCGATCGACAAACCTCGGCGTTCACTCAGCCGTGGCTGCTGCGCTTTTTCGATCAAATCCGTTTTTATCCGGTTAGCGCCGAGGAATTACTCACCATTCGCGAGCGTTTCCCGTGGGGTGACTATCCGCTGCGTAGCGAAGAGGGCGAATTCCGCCTCGCAGATTATCAGGCGATGCTGGTGGCGCAGGCGGAGGAAATCGACGCCTTCCAGCAGCAACGTCAGCAGGCTTTTGACAGTGAACTCGCACGCTGGCGCGCTGAAGGGCAATTCACCTTCGACAGCCAGTTACAGGAACAGAGTACTGAAGAGATTACGGTGCCTGCAGGGTGTAGCCCGGTAGAGAGCCAGGTGGCGGGCAGCGTGTGGCAGTGGTTGGTTGATGAAGGCAGTGAGATTAAAGCGGGCGCCACGGTAGGCATTCTCGAATCTATGAAAATGGAAATCCCGATCGTGGCGCCAGTCAGTGGAAAAATCCATAGTTTCTATCGCCAGGCCGGGCAGCAAGTGCAGGCAGGTCAATTGCTTATGGTGATCGATCCTTCTGCGGCATAAGTAAGAATAAAAAATAATCAGTAATCAGGCAGCAAAGCCGGGGATCTGACCCATAATTAGTAACCCGGCTGATTGTTGCATTGCTATGACATCTTTTTCGCAGTGTGCAACAGGCTGTGTCCCGTAACGGTTTAATAAAAAATTGAAAAGACCGCTGCGGGATACAGCCTGACTTGGCCGAGTTTCAGCGCCTGGTGGCGCTTACCTCTCTACTTTCACGTGCTTCATAGTGAGTTTTAAGGAGTTCTCTATGGAAATAAAAGATCCAATGGTCGAGTTATTGAGTAGCCTTGAGCAGATTGTTTTGACACGTGATGCACAGCCTTCCGTATCAGAAATTACACTCAACGCAGTATCCGTTCCCGAGCCACAGCGTTTACGCGAAATGACCGGCATGCAGGTGGATGAATTCGCCCGCGTGATGGGGGTGAGCGTTTCATCTGTAAAAAGTTGGGAGGCGCAACGCACGCGCCCATCCGCTACGGCACGTAAACTGATGAAACTGCTGCAAGCAAATCCCTATCTGGGACGGCAGTTACTCGAGTAAGAAGACTATCGGTTCTCTGACCCGCCTGCACGGCGGGTTTTTTTTAGCTTAATCCGCCGTATTTTGCCGCCTGTTTCACAAACCAACTCTCCGGCACGCTGTGCGGTGGCTGCGCCAGCTGATCAATGCCGTGCTGAATGATCTGTTCTGCCTGCTGCCATAACTGCGGATTGCCTTCATTCAACAGTTGAATCTGGATCTTTTTTTCAATCAGGTAAATACGCGCAAAATCGGGATCGAAATGCACAATGGCGCGGGTGTTGTCGATGATATCGGCCAGCTTGATGGTTTGCGCATCCGGGCAGGCTTCGGCGGTATGGCGGAAGTGCGCCAGTTTGCGGGCGGCACGGTTTTTCGCCTCGGGCTGCGAGCTGTCTGTCAGCATATCGACCAACTGCGCTACGCGCGGGCCAAAATGGCTTTCAATGTCCTGTAACGTGCTCGGTGTATCTTCTACGGTGTCATGCAGCCAGGCGGCGGCAATCATCTGTTCATCATCGGTGACGCTGCGCACCAGTTCGGCCACCGCAGCAGGATGCACAATATAAGGCTCATCGGTGTATTTGCGACGCTGGCCCGCAGCAGCATGTGCTTGCGTGGCATAACGGCGCGCTTGCTCTTCCAGTGAATCACGCATCTTTCACTCTCCGGAATAAAGTCGCTTGCAATTATCTAGCGCGCTATCTATATTGAATCGCATGAAGAGTAATCAAGATGACAAAAAAGTGCAGCAGACGCCACTCCAGGTTGATCAACATCTCTGCTTCGCGCTCTATTCCGCGAATCTCGCGATGCACAAAGTCTATCGCCAGCTACTGGCTGAGCTGGAGATCACTTACCCGCAATACCTGGTGATGCTGGTGCTGTGGAATCAGGATGATGTGACGGTATCGGAGATTGGCGAGCAGCTGTTCCTTGATTCAGCCACGCTGACGCCGTTGTTAAAGCGTCTTGAAGCGGCAGGCTTGTTGCGCCGCCAGCGTTCGCGTCGCGATGAGCGCCAGGTGGTGGTGACCCTGACCGATGAAGGTCGTGCGCTGCGCGAACGGGCACAAAGCATTCCCGAAGCGGTGCGCTGTGCCACGGCCTGCGACGATGATGCGTTGATCGCGTTAAAAAATCAGCTCGACGATTTGCGCGCCAATCTCAACCGCGCCAAATAAAGCATTTTGGATGTCGCCGTCGCGGCATCCTGGATATCAACGTCAAAACTGCGCATAGATATATAGTGCGCGATTATATAGCGAATAGTGAGGTTAATATGTCTTTAGATAAAGTTGTTTATACTGCAAAAGCCAAAGCCACTGGCGGCCGTGATGGTCGCGCGACTTCTTCTGACAACGTGCTGGATGTGAAGCTGGGCGTGCCAAAAGAGATGGGCGGCGCAGGCGGCGAAGTGACTAACCCAGAGCAGCTGTTTGCTGCGGGTTACTCAGCGTGCTTCCTCGGTGCAATGAAATTTGTGGCCGGTCGCGACAAAATCACCATGCCTAAAGATGCGTGGATTGAAGGCGAAGTGGGTATCGGCCCGATCCCAACCGGTTTTGGTATCGAAGCCAAACTGAATATTCACCTGCCAGAGATGGATGCAGCCGAAGCGCAGAAGCTGGTGGATGCGGCACACATTGTTTGCCCATACTCTAACGCTACGCGCGGCAACATTGATGTGACCCTGAACATCATCCGCTAAGGTTGCTGTTAGTCCAAACAAAGGCTCCGTCTGGAGCCTTTTGTCATTTTATGGGGTCAGATCAATTAATGTCTGGTCTTACCATTGGTTAAATGTTCTACTGCTGCGCTGCATGCGCCCTCATTGCCGTTCCGGTTCAGATTCGTCCCGTTCCTGCTCGCTGCTTGCGCTTTTCTCTCTCACGGACGAACTCTATTGACTTTAAATAGTCACATTTAAGGTTGGTTTATTGACACCGGGTCAGGAATGAATAAGTAAATGAATTATATCAAAACGTTAACGCAGCAAAAGCTGTCGCTGTTGCTTGCGCTCTATCTCGGCATCTTGTTGAATTTGCCGATTTTTTATCGCCGATTTGACGGCTTCCTTACGAAATCCACGCTCTCTAACTGGCTCTCTGCAGTAGCAGAAGTGACTGCGGCGGTGCTGCTGACCTTCTTCCTGATGCGTCTGCTGTCGCTGGGCGGCAAGTGGGTTTACCGCGTCCTTGCCACGTTAACCGTAGTGATTTCGGTGGCTGCCGCCTATTACATGGCCTTCTTTAATGTGGTGATCGGCTACGGCATCGTGGCGTCGGTGATGACCACTGATGTCGATCTCTCCAAAGAAGTGGTTGGCATGCGCTTTGTGTTGTGGATGGTGCTGGTCAGCGCACTGCCACTGCTGATGATTTGGCGCAATAACCTCAGCCAGACGTTGATTGAGCAATTGAAAACGCCAGGTCAGCGTTTGAAGCCTGCGGTGATTATGCTGCTGAGCGTCGCGCTGGTGTGGTTGCCGATTCGCTATTTCGACAAACTGCAGAAGGTGAATGAAGAGATCACCAATATCGATCTGCCGAGCTACGGCGGCGTGGTGGCGCACTCGTATCTGCCTTCTAACTGGATCGCGGCGTTAGGTCTGTTTGCCTGGACGAAAGTCGATGAAGAAGTGGATGGTGCAGAGCTGTTAGATCCGGCGAAGAAATTTACTTACGTGGCGCCAGCGGGCATCGATGATACCTATGTGGTGTTTGTGATCGGCGAGACCACGCGCTGGGATCATATGGGTCTGCTGGGTTATGACCGAGATACTACGCCGAAGCTTTCCAAAGAGAAGAATTTGGTGGCATTCCGCGGTGAGTCTTGTGATACCGCCACCAAGCTGTCGCTGCGCTGTATGTTTGTGCGCGAGGGCGGCACCATGGATAACCCCGGCCGCACGCTGAAAGAGCAGAACGTTTTTGCGGTGATGAAGGAGCTGGGCTTTACCTCTGAGCTGTTCGCCATGCAGAGTGAAGTGTGGTTCTACGATAACGCCGATGTGAATAATTTCTCGTTCCGCGAGCAGATTGGTTCTGAGAAGCGTAATCAGGGCAAAGCGGTGGATGACATGTTGCTGGTGCCAGAGCTGCAGGCCTCGTTGCAACGTTTCCCGAAAGGTAAGCATCTGGTGGTGTTGCACACCAAAGGTTCGCATTACCTTTATTCCCAGCGTTATCCGCGCAGCTTTGCCCGTTATCAGCCGGAATGTATGGGCGTGGATGAGACCTGTAGCAAAGCGCAGTTGATTAACGCTTATGACAACTCGATTTTGTATGTCGATACCATGCTGGATAGTGTGCTGGATCAGCTGCGTGATAAGAAGGCGATTGTGTTTTATGCCGCCGATCATGGTGAGTCGATCAGCGAGAATATGCACTTGCACGGCACGCCGCGTGAGATGGCGCCGCCGGAGCAGTTCCGCGTGCCAATGATGGTGTGGGCCTCTGATAAGTATCTTGAGGATCCGACCAACCGCAGTAACTTCGAGCGTTTGCAGGCGCAGCAGCGCGTGGGTAAAACCCATCGCCATGTTGAGTTGTTCGATACCATTTTAGGCTGCCTCGGCTACAGTTCGCCGGATGGCGGGATCAAAGCGGCGAATAACTGGTGTCAGGCACCGGCGGCAACGCCTGCTAAAGCGCTGTAAGGGTTTTCTGGAAGGTGTTGAGTGGCAGGGCTTTTTGCGGCGCTGCTTGCTTTCCAGGCGATCAGGCGGATTTTACGGAAAAGGGATTGACGCTCCCATGGGGGAGCAGTAATATTCGCCCCCATCGGCGAGTAGCGCAGCTTGGTAGCGCAACTGGTTTGGGACCAGTGGGTCGGAGGTTCGAATCCTCTCTCGCCGACCATATTTGAAGAAACCTGCTTGAAAAAGCAGGTTTTTTTTCGTCTGTCGATCGCGGGATCGGTGCAGGCAGGATGAAATACGATCCTGTGCTTGTATCCAGAGGCGAGTCTGTTGCTTCTGTGCGGGGTTTCAAAAGCGGAGCCGGTGCAGTCAGGAGTGAATACGGGGCCGCTGCGTAAAGTCGCTGTCTCGTCCCTGATCGCTCGACACACGCCATCCATGGCGTGTAACGCTTTACTCCGCGGCCCCGTATTCCCTCCTTCATCTGATTCTGTGCGCGCTTTTGGAAGCGAACATTCAATTCTATGCGCGCTGCAAAAAGAAAACATGATGCCGCTTAGGTGCGTGCTGCTTTTCAAAACAGCAGCATCAATGCTGATGAGCGATGGGAAGGGGGCTCGGTGAGCAAAGCGTTCGCCGCAGGGATGCGGCGACCGAGGCTACAGGGATGTATTTACGCCGTCTTTGCGATCGAGCCGCCTTCCCTGAGCAGCGCACCATTTAAAAGCGATGCTGTTTGCACCTAACCTTATAATTTACCCATCCCATCCGACAAATCACATTTACCCGCCATTATTCCAACTTTATCGACTCAACCCCTCACGCAATCAACCCTGCACGCTTAATTCGCGACACATTCTTCTTATGACCGATTCTTGCTTTTTGCTGATTTCTTATGCCAATACCCCAGCATATTTCGCTGCCTGAACGTCATAACGCACGGCGAATCGTTCAGTTATTCGACATTTACCAATAACTTTTGTGTGTTTTTTAACGGTGATAATCACTGTCATTTGGCTACATAGCCAGATAATCACGCGGCATTGCGCGCTTTATCACCTTTTTAAATTTTGGCTGAGCGCAATAACCCTGTTTTTTATCGTTGCTTGCACTTACTCACACTCTGTGTAAATAACCCCACCTTGTATTGACGTTCTTTGCAACTGTTGACAAATTGATGCGTCAATAACATGCAGAGTAGGGCGATTCTGAGGAGCCATTGGCTATCGGATGACAAAATAAACCACTCGCATGCTGCCCGAACCGCATAAAAAAATTCAGAGGTCGGGCGACGCACACAACATCACATCACAATGGAGCAAAACATGATCAACTCCCTGGCTAAATCCAGGATGCTGAAGGTCGGTCTTAGCCTGATTGCTATGACTGTTGCCGCGGGTGTCCAGGCGAAAACCCTCGTATATTGTTCAGAAGGTTCGCCGGAAGGCTTCAACCCACAGCTCTTCACATCGGGTACCACTTACGATGCCAGCTCCGTGCCGATCTACAACCGTCTGGTTGAGTTCAAAACCGGTACTACCGAGCTGCAGCCTGGCCTGGCTGAAAAATGGGACGTTAGCGAAGATGGTAAAACCTATACCTTCCATCTGCGTAAAGGCGTGAAGTGGCAAACCACGAAAGACTTCAAGCCAACTCGTACCTTCAACGCTGACGACGTCGTGTTCTCCTTCGAGCGCCAGCTCGACAAAAACAACAAGTACCACGGTGTTTCGGGCGGCAGCTACGAATACTTCGAAGGCATGGACATGCCGAAGCTGATCGAGAAAATCGAGAAAGTTGACGACTACACCGTACGCTTCACCCTGAGCCGTTCAGAAGCGCCGTTCATTGCCGACCTCGGTATGGACTTCGCCTCAATCCTGTCAAAAGAATATGCCGACAACATGCTGAAAGCGGGCACGCCAGAGAAGCTGGACCTCAATCCAGTGGGCACCGGTCCATTCGTGCTGCAGCAGTATCAGAAAGACTCACGCATTCTGTATAAAGCCAACCCGGACTTCTGGGGCACCAAGCCGAAGATTGATCGTCTGGTGTTCTCCATCACGCCTGATGCGTCTGTGCGTTACGCCAAACTGCAGAAGGGTGAGTGCCAGGTGATGCCGTATCCGAACCCGGCTGACATCGCCAGCATGAAGAAAGATGACAAAATTAACCTGATGGAGCAGCCTGGTCTGAACGTCGGTTATCTGTCATTCAACACCGAGAAAAAACCGCTGGATAACGTGAAAGTGCGTCAGGCACTGACCATGGCGGTGAACAAACAAGCCATTATTGATGCCGTTTATCAGGGCGCTGGCCAGGCCGCGAAAAACCTGATTCCACCAACCATGTGGAGCTACAACGACGACATCAAAGATTACGCCTACGATCCTGCTAAAGCGAAAGAGCTGCTGAAAGAAGCGGGCATGCCTGACGGTTTCTCTATCGACCTGTGGGCGATGCCGGTTCAGCGTCCTTACAACCCGAACGCCCGTCGTATGGCGGAAATGGTTCAGGCTGACTGGGCGAAAATTGGCGTGAAAGCCAAGATCGTCACCTTCGAGTGGGGCGAGTACCTGAAGCGTGCTAAAGCCGGTGAGCACCAGACCGTTATGATGGGCTGGACCGGTGATAATGGGGATCCGGATAACTTCTTCGCCACCCTGTTTAGCTGTGCCGCCGCCAAAGACGGTTCTAACTACTCTCGCTGGTGCTACAAGCCGTTTGAAGATCTGATTCAGCCTGCACGTGCTGAAGCCGATCACAACAAACGTATCGAGCTCTACAAACAGGCTCAGGTGGTGATGCATGACCAGGCTCCGGCGCTGATCATTGCTCACTCTACCGTGTATGAGCCGGTGAGCAAGAAAGTGACTGGTTATGTGGTTGATCCATTAGGTAAACATCACTTCGAAAACGTCGATATCCAGGAATAACCTTTCGGATTATCGCGGTCTGGGCCAGCGCTGCTGGCCCTCGGGCGGCACCTTTGCCGCCCGGTCTCCGCACTTTTTTTCCGGCTAATTTCTTATATTGAAGCGCTTCTTGCGTCGCGTCCGGCTTTGTCGGCTGCGTGTTGTGAGCAATGTAGTCCCTGGCGGCAACGCCACGGGAAATGACTGAGAATCCGGCTTATGCTGCAATTCATACTCCGACGTCTGGGCCTTGTCATCCCAACGTTCATCGGTATTACCTTACTGACCTTTGCGTTTGTCCATTTGATCCCCGGTGACCCGGTGCTGATCATGGCGGGTGAACGCGGTATCTCTCCCGAGCGTCACGCCCAGCTGATGGCCCAGTTTGGCCTCGACCAGCCGATGTGGAAACAGTACATCACCTACATTAATGGTGTGCTGCACGGTGACCTCGGTATCTCGCTGAAAAGCCGTATCCCGGTATGGGATGAGTTCGTCCCCCGTTTCAAAGCCACGCTGGAACTCGGCATCTGCGCGATGCTCTTCGCGATTGCTGTGGGCATTCCGGTTGGCGTATTGGCGGCGGTAAAACGCGGCTCGGTGTTTGATCACACGGCGGTGGGCATCTCGCTGACCGGCTACTCAATGCCGATTTTCTGGTGGGGCATCATGCTGATCATGCTGGTGTCGGTGCAGTGGAACCTGACGCCGGTTTCCGGGCGTATCAGTGACACCATTTTCCTCGACGATAGCCATCCACTCACCGGTTTTATGCTGATTGATACGCTGCTGTGGGGTGAAGAGGGCGATTTCAAAGATGCGGTGATGCATATGATTCTGCCGGCCATCGTGCTCGGCACCATCCCGCTGGCGGTGATCGTACGCATGACGCGCTCCTCAATGCTGGAAGTGCTGGGTGAGGATTACATCCGTACCGCACGTGCCAAAGGCCTGACGCGCATGCGCGTGATTGTGGTGCATGCACTGCGCAACGCCATGCTGCCGGTGGTCACCGTTATCGGTTTGCAGGTCGGTACCTTGCTGGCCGGTGCGATTCTGACAGAAACCATCTTCTCGTGGCCGGGACTCGGTCGCTGGCTGATCGAAGCATTGCAACGCCGTGACTATCCGGTGGTGCAGGGCGGCGTGCTGCTGGTGGCGATTCTGATCATCGTGGTCAACCTGCTGGTTGATCTGTTGTACGGCGTGGTGAATCCGCGCATTCGACATAAGAAATAAGGGGGGCATCATGACAACTGTTGATCCCGCAAGCGTAAGCGCTGCACCCAAGCCGATGACCCCGATTCAGGAATTCTGGCACTACTTCAAACGTAATAAAGGCGCGGTGATTGGCCTGGTTTACATCATTTTGATGCTGCTGATCGCCATCTTTGCCGATGTGCTGGCGCCGCACGCACCGTCAGAGCAGTTCCGTGATGCGCTGCTCCATCCGCCAGTGTGGCAGGACGGTGGCAGCTGGAAATTTATCTTTGGTACCGATGACGTGGGCCGTGATGTGCTGTCCCGTTTGATGTACGGCGCGCGCCTGTCGCTGCTGGTTGGCTGTTTAGTGGTGGTTCTGTCGCTGATTCTCGGCGTGGTATTTGGCCTGATGGCCGGTTACCTCGGCGGCGTGGTGGATGCGATCATCATGCGCCTGGTGGATATCATGCTGGCGCTGCCAAGCCTGCTGCTGGCATTGGTGCTGGTGGCGATCTTCGGCCCGTCGATTGTCAACGCCTCGCTGGCGATCACCTTCGTCGCCCTGCCGCACTATATCCGTCTGACGCGTGCTGCGGTGCTGGTGGAAGTGAATCGCGACTACGTCACCGCTTCCAGCGTGGCAGGTGCCGGTACGCTGCGCCAGATGTTCGTCAATATTCTGCCTAACTGCCTGGCACCGCTGATCGTGCAGGCATCATTAGGCTTCTCCAACGCCATCCTCGATATGGCGGCGTTGGGCTTTCTCGGAATGGGGGCGCAACCGCCTACGCCGGAGTGGGGCACCATGCTCTCCGACGTGTTGCAGTATGCGCAAAGTGCCTGGTGGGTAGTGACGTTCCCTGGTGTCGTCATCCTGCTCACCGTGCTGGCATTCAACCTCATGGGCGATGGTTTGCGTGATGCACTCGACCCGAAACTCAAGCAGTAAAGAGGCACCGAGATGGCACTATTAAATGTAGAAAAACTGTCGGTGCACTTCGGCGACGAAAAAACACCGTTCCGTGCAGTAGACCGTATCAGCTACCAGGTTGAACAAGGCCAGGTGGTGGGGATTGTCGGTGAATCCGGCTCCGGTAAATCGGTCAGCTCGCTGGCGATTATGGGGCTGATTGATTATCCCGGCCGCGTGATGGCGGAAAAGCTGGAGTTCAATCAGCGCGACCTGCAGAAGATCTCCGAGAAAGAGCGCCGCCAGCTGGTGGGCGCTGAAGTGGCGATGATCTTCCAGGACCCAATGACCAGCCTTAACCCGTGCTACACCGTGGGCTTCCAGATCATGGAAGCGCTGAAGGTGCATCAGGGCGGCAGCAAAAGTACCCGTCGTCAGCGTGCGATTGATTTGCTGGATCAGGTGGGGATTCCCGATCCGGCCTCTCGTCTGGATGTTTATCCGCATCAGTTGTCAGGCGGCATGAGCCAGCGCGTGATGATCGCCATGGCGATTGCCTGCAAACCCAAGTTGCTGATTGCTGATGAACCGACGACGGCGCTGGATGTGACCATTCAGGCGCAAATCATCGAACTGCTGCTGGAATTGCAGAAGCAGGAGAACATGGCGCTGATCCTGATCACCCACGATTTGGCGCTGGTGGCAGAAGCCGCGCAGCACATCATCGTGATGTACGCCGGTCAGGTGGTGGAAAGCGGTAAAGCGGTGGATATCTTCAAAGCGCCACGTCATCCGTACACCCAGGCGTTGCTGCGCGCGCTGCCAGAATTTGCAGCGGATAAAGCGCGTCTCGCCTCGCTGCCGGGTGTGGTGCCGGGCAAGTATGACCGTCCAACCGGCTGTCTGCTCAATCCGCGCTGTCCGTACGTGACCGAACGCTGCCGTCGTGAAGAACCTGAACTGCGTGACATTCCGGGTCGCCAGTCTAAATGCCATTTCCCACTGGATGATGCCGGGAGACCAACTTATGAGTCTTGATAACACTAAGCAGGATTACCTGCTGCAGGCGATCGACCTGAAAAAGCATTACCCGGTGAAGAAAGGGTTGTTTGGCCAGGAGCGTCTGGTGAAAGCGCTGGATGGCGTCTCGTTCAACCTCGAGCGCGGTAAAACGCTGGCGGTGGTGGGCGAGTCGGGCTGTGGGAAATCCACGCTTGGCCGCTTGCTGACCATGATTGAAACGCCGACCGAAGGTCAGCTGTACTGGCACGGTCAGGACTTACTGAAACACGATCCGCAGGCGCAAAAGCTGCGTCGTCAAAAAATCCAGATCGTATTCCAGAACCCGTATGGCTCACTCAATCCGCGTAAGAAAATCAGCCAGATTCTCGAAGAGCCGTTAGTGATTAACACTTCGCTGACCAAAGCAGAACGCCGCGAGAAGACGCTGGAGATGATGGCGAAGGTGGGCCTGAAAACCGAGCACTACGATCGCTATCCGCATATGTTCTCGGGTGGTCAGCGTCAGCGTATCGCCATTGCACGTGGTTTGATGCTCGACCCGGACGTGCTGATCGCCGATGAACCGGTTTCGGCGCTCGACGTGTCGGTGCGTGCGCAGGTGCTGAACCTGATGATGGATTTGCAGCAGGATTTGGGTTTGTCGTATGTGTTCATTTCTCATGATTTGTCGGTGGTGGAGCATATCGCTGACGAAGTGATGGTGATGTATTTAGGTCGTTGCGTTGAGCGGGGCAGCAAAGAGGCGATTTTCAGCAATCCGCGTCACCCTTATACGCAGGCCTTGTTGTCAGCCACGCCGCGCCTGAATCCAGATGAGCGTCGCGAACGTATTAAATTGACCGGCGAACTGCCAAGCCCACTTAATCCGCCGCCGGGCTGTGCGTTTAACGCGCGCTGCCGCCGTCGTTTTGGTACCTGCGTCCAGTTGCAGCCCAAACTGAAGCAATATGGCGACCAGCAAATTGCCTGTTTCGCGGTGGATCAGGATGAGAATCAGCCGGTGGGCGTGTAATTAATAACGCCAGAAATGAGTAAAGGCTCCTGCGGGAGCCTTTATTTTTTCCTGCGTTATACTTCAGAATTGCTAACGCGAAAAATATTTCTACCGACAGCGCTTTGAAATGTATTACTCCAGCGCATCAGTAATGGATTGGTCCTGATAAAGTCATTAATCGTTAAGGCAAATTCTGAATAGCGTCAGGATTATGTGAGCATAATCACACGTCTGGTAAATCCGTAACTTGAACCACTTCCGCATCATATCAGTAGCTTAGGTGAATGTTTTTGCCGTTATTATTTCAGTTAATCGATATTAATAAATCTCCGGCCTTAAATACCTGCACGCTTTTTGCATTGCCAGATTTTCAATCATATTGATAAAAGTCTTTTGTTGAATGCGCCGTTTTTATAATCAGAATTCTCTCACTCTCTTTTAATGTGTGTGATATATTCGCGGAAAATTCCCTCCCGCTTTTACAGGCTCTGATCATGAAGAATTACGACGATCTGCAGCGTTTTAAAGAAAAGACCAAAACGCTTGATATCGCTTTTAAGGATATGTCTGGGCAATCGCAGGAAGCGGATCACAGCCAGTGGGCGATCATTCGCCAGTTGGCGACCGATAATGAGCCAGAGCTAGGCAGCGGTCAGCGTATTGACCTGCCACAGCCACAGCCGATTCGCGGCGATGAGTTTAGCGCGCCCGCAGCGCCGATGCAGAGTGCGTCAGCAGCAATTTCACCTGCGGCCAGCTCTTCACGCGGTTCAATTCTCGACAGCCTGACAGCCACCGCGCCTGCTGAGCCTGCGCCAGTCACGTCGCCTGCGGGAGTCTCATCACTTTTCCCGCCTGCACCTGCGGCTAAACCGGCTCCTTCAGTGATCTCTCAAGCACCGAAAGCCACCCATGTTGAGCGTCAGGCCACCACGTCGCTGTTTCCACCGCCGCCGCCGAAACCGGCTGCTGCACCTGTGGCCACAACGGCTCCCGCACCGATTGCTGCGGCACCTGTCGTGACCCCGGCTTCCGCACCGATTTCTGCGGCGCCAGCTGAAACACCGCGTGCTGCGGCAACGTTCAGTGCGCCAGCGTCTACCTTTACCGCTCCGGTTGAACCGGCGCGTCCGGCAGCTTCTGCACCCTCTCGTTTTGGTGCCCTGTTCCGCTCGCGTGCGACGGAACCTGCTAATCTATCGAAAGAAACACCCTTAAAACCGCTATTGGAGAAGATTGCGCTATGCCGTTAGTTTGTGTGTGCTCGCCAAAAGGGGGAGTAGGGAAAACCACCATGGCGGCCAACCTTGCATGGAGTCTGGCTCGCGCCGGCAGCAAGGTGTTGGCAATCGATTTCGATGTTCAGAACGCACTGCGCCTGCATTTCGGTGTTCCACTGCATGATGGTCGCGGCTTTGTCGCGCGCTCTGAAGAGCAGGCCGACTGGAGCCAATCCATCCTCACCACCGGCGGTAATATTTTCGTCATGCCTTATGGCGATGTGACTGAAGAGCAGCGTGAGCGTTTTGAAGAGAACCTGATTAAAGATCCGCATTTCCTGCGTCGCGGTCTGGACACGGTTTTAAATTATCCGGGACTGGTGATTATTGCCGATTTCCCGCCAGGTCCGGGTCCGGCACTTAAAGCCATGACCGCTTTGGCCGATATGCATTTAGTGGTGATGCTGGCAGATACCGCATCGGTCTCTTTACTGCCGCAAATTGAAAATGACCGCATGATAGGTCAGCCGCTCAATAATAAGCGTGGTCATTATTTCGTACTTAATCAAAGTGACAATCGCCGCAATATTAGTCGCGAAGTCACCGGCTTTATGCAGCAGCGTTTGGGCGAAAATTTATTAGGCGTGGTGCACCGTGATGAAAGCGTCGCGGAAGCCAATGCTTCACAACAATCAGTTTATGATTTCAGCCCGGCATCCGCCGCCGCATTTGATATCGAACTGGTGGCAAAGCGCGTAGCCAATATCCTGAATATTACCGTGGGTAACGGTGAAGTTCAGGCACCTATCCGCAGCCATTATTAATCGCCAGGCGCTTGCCTGGCGGTATTAGCAATAATAACAACACAGCTTCTTTAGGGTGAATCATGAGTAAACTCGGGTTTTACCTGCTGCTGCTGGTGCTTGCACCTGTGGCTGCGGTAATCGTCATCACGCCTATGGACAGCCAAAAACAATATATTTTTGGCTTAATCAGCATCGGGATGATGTTTTTACTGGGCTTCAGCAAAAGCCGCAAAATAACCGTCATCATGGTTATCCTTTCTGCGCTGATGTCGACCCGATATATCTGGTGGCGCACCACGGAGACGCTGCAATTTAATTCTGAGATTGAAGCGATTCTCGGTATCGGCTTATATCTGGCCGAACTGTACGTCTGGCTGATTCTGATTCTTGGCTTCCTGCAGACCACCTGGCCATTAAAACGCACCATTGAACCGTTGCCGGACGATACCAGCCTATGGCCCACCGTCGACGTCTATGTCCCGACCTATAACGAAAGCCTCGACGTAGTACGTGATACCGTGCTGGCGGCGCAGTGCATCGATTATCCGCGTGACAAGCTCAAGGTTTATCTGCTGGATGACGGCAAGCGCAGTGAGTTTGCGGTATTTGCCGCTGACGTGGGCGTGGGCTATATCACTCGTGACGACAACAGCCATGCGAAAGCCGGTAACCTCAACCATGCGATGAAAATCACCAAGGGTGAGCTGATTTGCATTTTTGACTGTGACCATGTCGCCACGCGTACTTTCCTGCAGGCGACCGTGGGTCCGTTCCTGAAAGATCCTAAGCTGGCGCTGTTACAGACGCCGCACTACTTCTACTCGCCGGACCCGTTCGAACGTAACCTGCGTGCGGCGCGGACTATCCCGAACGAAGGTGCGCTGTTCTACGGCCCGGTTCAGCAGGGTAACGACAACTGGAACGCCACCTTCTTCTGCGGTTCCTGTGCAGTGATTCGCCGTAGCGCGCTGGAAGAGATTGGTGGATTTGCGGTGGAAACCGTAACCGAAGATGCCCATACCGCATTGAAAATGCAGCGTTTAGGTTGGGGTTCAGCCTTCCTGGCGATTCCGCTGGCTGCGGGCCTGGCCACCGAACGTCTCGGTCTGCACGTGGTTCAGCGTAACCGCTGGGCGCGTGGCATGACGCAGATCTTCCGCGTCGATAATCCGCTGTTTGGCCGGGGTCTGAAATGGCAGCAGCGTCTCTGCTATCTCAACGCCATGCTGCACTTCCAGTTTGGCTTGCCGCGCGTGGCGTTTCTGACCGCGCCGCTGGCGTACCTGCTGTTCAACCTGAACATCATTCATTCGTCTGCTTCGCTGATCTTTGCCTATGTATTGCCGCATCTGGTGATGTCGCTGTACGTCAACTCCCGCATGAACGGCAAGTTCCGTTACACCTTCTGGGGTGAAATCTACGAAACCGTGATGTGCTTCCACCTCGTTATCCCGACGTTACTGACCATGCTGGCACCGAAGCGCGGGAAATTTAACGTAACGGATAAAGGTGGTTTGCTGGATCAGGGCTTCTTCGACTTCCACATCGTACGTCCGCATGTGATTGTCGCGGTGCTGCTGACCATTGGTATCGTGGCGGGTGTGGTGCGTGCTGTCGCACATGACTACTTTGGCGTGGATCCTTACGTTATTGCCCTCAACGTCGGTTGGGCGGTGTTCAGCTTGATCATCCTGATGGCGGCGATTGCCGTGGCACGTGAAACCAAGCAGGTGCGTAAAACTATCCGTATCGAAGTGCAGATTCCGGCGGTGATTCACTATGCCAGCGGTATCTCATCACGCACTCAAACCAGCGACCTGTCGATGGGCGGCGCGCAGTTGGATGCGCCAGACAATCGCCATGAGCACGATGAGATCGAAGAGATTGATCTGCTGTTGAAGTCCGGTGCCATTACCATTCCAGTGAGTAAGATCTCTGGCGATGAGGAATCAATTCGTCTGCGCTTTGGCGATATGCCGCTGTCGCGCCGTCGTGAGCTGGTGCGTGTGGTACTGGCGCGTGCCGATGCGTGGATCCAGCCAGAATACAAAGCGGACAATCCGCTGGTCTCGCTGGGCACCATCATTCGTACCGTATTTGAGCTGTTCTGGCTGACCTGGAAAGATCGCCGTGAGAAGCGTAAGCGTGACAACCAGTCGGCAGTGAAAGAGGACGGCGCAGTATGAAGAATTTGACGCAAACGTTGCTGGCAAGCTCGCTGGCGACGGCGCTGATGCTCGCCCCGGCCTGGGCAGAAACCCCTGCGGTGACGCAGGATAGTTCGGCCCTGTCCAACGTTCCACCGCCGCAAGGTATTCAAAGCGAAGCCGATGCGCAGTTGCAGCAGGCGGCGGGTGCTACGCCCTATACGCCAGCTGAAAATGCGCCAGCCACTGATAATGCTGCGCCGACTGCGGCTGATATGCCTGCAGCCAACTCCCCGAATACGTCGGCACCCGATACGCAGTTGCCTGCTACCACGCCTGCACCAGAGATGGTGCTGCCTGAGGTAACACCTGCGGCCCCGGTCGCTGCGCCAGCGGCTTCCGCTTCTGCGATGCTCAACCAGCCCGTCAGCAGCACCATTTCCGTGGCGCAGATGGGCCAGCCGCAGGGTATCACCCTGACCGGCGGTCAGCTGCAATCCGGTATCGTGTTTACTCTGCCGAGTGATGAAGTGATCACCAACGCGCGCCTGAATCTGTCGCTGCGCGTCTCTGCAGCACTGGCAGCACGTAACACTTCTCTGCAGCTGATGTTAAATGGTCAGCCGCTGGGCACTTTGCCACTGGGTTCGAGCGACAGCGATGTCAGCGACTACCAGTTGGATATCCCAGCCGCAATGGTGGTCTCAAGCAACAACCTCAGCTTCAAAATTAACGATGCCGACAAACTGTTGTGCGAAAAAGAGAGTGCGCAGCAGTATCAGGTGTCGATTCTGCCGAAAACTACCCTGAGTCTTGAAGGCCAGCAGCTGAATATCGGCACCAGCCTGCGCAACTTCCCGCGTCCGTTTATGGATGCGCAGCGCATGACGCCTGCCAGCGTAACCTTTGGCTTTGCCGCCAATGCCACGCCGGACAGCATCAGCGCCGCGGCGTTAGTGTCATCATGGATGGGTATTCAATCTGACTATCGCGGTATCCGTTTCCCGGTGGTGCGTGGAGATCTGCCTGAGCACAACGGTATTCTGATTGGTCATCCCGGTGACAAAATCGGTTCTGTGACCTTGCCAGCGACCAACGGTCCTCTGCTGCAGGTGATTGATAACCCTAACAACCCGGTCTACAAACTGCTGTTAGTGGTTGGCGCGGATGATGCCCAGCTGCGTCAGGCGGCCAATCGCTTGACTACGCAACCGCTGGCGACCGATGCCAGCAGCCTGAACGTGCAGCCGCAGCCGATTGGCCTGCGTAAGCCGTATGACGCGCCGCGCTGGATCAACACCAGCCGCCCGGTGCGTTTGAGCGAGCTGCTGCGTAAAGATCAGAGTCTGACCACCACCGGCATCTGGCACGATGCGCTGAGCGTGAACTTCCGCGCTGCGCCGGACCTGTTCATGTGGGATGGCGACACCATTCCAGTGGAACTGCACTATCGCTTCCCGTCGGAAAGCTGGATTGATGAGAACAAGTCGTTCCTTAACGTGATGATTAACGGCACCTTCCTGCGCAACCTGACCGTGAATAAAGTCGGCTTGCTGGAAAGCGCCTGGCATCGTCTGGGCGGCGACGCGCGTCAGGAGCATTACACCCTGAAGCTGGAGCCGTATCTGATTTACGGTGATAACCAGCTGGCGTTGTATTTCAACATCAAGCCGAAAGCGGATGCGCCATGCGGCGTGCTGCTGAACAACAATATCAAGAGCCGTATTGAAGATGATTCGTGGATCGATCTGAGCCACACGCGTCACTTCACTATGCTGCCGAACCTGTCGTACTTCGTTGGCGCATCGTTCCCGTTCTCACGTCTGGCGGATTTCTCGCAGACCACCTTGCTGCTGCCGGAAAAACCGACCGATGCGGAGATCTCCACGCTGCTGGATATGTCCTCACGTGCTGGTAATGCGACCGGTGTACCGCTGGTGCAGAACCAGGTGCTGTTTGGCTTGCCGAATGGTGGCACTAACCTGACACGCCTGCAGGACAGCGATCTGCTGGCGGTGAGCACCACGCAGAACAGTGAATTCAATCAGCAGATGCTGGCCAACACGCCGTATGAAACCAGCGGTAACACGCTGGGCGTGAAAGAGCCCACGACGTGGGACAAGCTGCGTGGCTGGCTGACCGGCGACTGGAATCTTCAGCAGCTGGATGCCGATCGTTACTTCTCCTCTAACGAAGCGTGGCGTGGCTTTGTCAGCTACCGCTCGCCGTGGAATGCCGATCGTCTGGTGGTGATGACGGTGGCAACCAGCGATCAGCAGCTGCTGCGTCTGCATGAAGATCTTAATTCGGCGCGTATCAACGCGGGCATTCGTGGCGATACCGCCATCATCACTGATGAAAACGGTATTCGCAGCTTCCGCGTGGGGCCGCAGTTCCCGAGTGGCGAAATGCCGTGGTACATGATGGTGGTGTGGTATGCCAACCAGCACTCGGTGCTGATGGCGCTGGCGGCTTTGGTGCTGGCAACCCTGGTCGGCGGTGGTGCCTGGGCGATGCTGAAACGTCATGCATGGCGACGTCTCAACCCGAAAGCTGATAGCAAGTCCGGCAAGAAGTAAGGATAAAAACAATGAAAAAAAATCTGTTGAGTGCCGGTATTCGTCATGCCCTGATTCTGGGTGGGGCACTGGCGTTCTCTCAGCCGCTGCTGGCGGCGGAGAGCACCAATCCTGCGTTACAAGCGTTGTTCGATCAGGCGGCTTACTGGCATCAGAAAGCGCATGACGATTTGGCCAAATCTTCGCTGCAAAAAGTGTTGATGGTAGAACCCAACAACACCCAGGCGCTCTATTTGCTGGCGCTCTATTCCCAGCAGAGCGGTAGCACTGCCGAAGCGGCGCAGTGGCGTGCGCGCCTGAGTGCCGCATCGCCTAACGATCCGCACCTCACCGAACTGGACAATGCACGTCAGCTGCAAACCATCCCGCAGGCACAGTTGTCGTTAGCGCGCCAGCAGGCTCGCAGCGGCAATATTGCGGCTTCGCTGCAGACCTGGCGCAATACCTTTAACGGTAATGAGCCACCACCGAGCGTGGCGGCGGAATATTACCTGACCATGGCCGGTGATCGCGCCCTGCTGCCGCAGGCAGTCGAAGCGCTGCGTCAATTCGCGGCCGATCATCCGCAGGATACCGGCGCGAAGCTGGCGCTGGGCAAGGCGCTGACTTATCAGGAATCGACCCGTCGTCAGGGTATTGATCTGCTGGGCACGCTGGCAGATGGCAATAAAGACGCCGACCGTTCACTGCGTCAGGCGCTGCTGTGGCTCGGTCCGCAGGCGTCCGATGCCTCGCTGTACCAAACCTGGCAGCAGCGTCATCCGCAAGACAATGCGGTGATGGATTACTACCGTAAAAATGTGGGCGGCGCTGAGAAGGGTGCTGGCTTTACCGCGCTCAACAGCGGCGATGTCAGCAACGCGCAGAACAACTTTGAGAAAGTGCTGCAGGCGAACCCGCAGGATGCCGATGCCCTGGCAGGTATGGGCTATGTGGCTCAGCGTGCCGGGCGCTACGCGGAAGCCGCTGATTACCTGACGCGCGCGGCGCAGATGGGCGGCGATCAGAGCGAGACGCGCCAGAAGCAGGCTGCCGATGCACGCTTCTACGCCCAGCTGGCAACCGCGCAGCAGGCGCTGAAAAACGGCGACAGCGCGCAGGCGTTGGCGCTGAGTGAACCACTGGCGCAGGCCGATGGTGAGAAAGGGGTCTCGGCCAAGCTGTTCCGCGCGGATGTGCAGCGTCGCAGCAACCAACTCGACCAGGCGGAACAAACTTATCGTTCCATCCTGCAAGCCGACCCGAACAACCGTAACGCCAAAGAAGGCCTGTTCTACGTGCTGCGTCAGCAGAACCGCAGTGCCGAAGCGAACACGCTGCTGGCCTCCTTGCCGGACAGCGTGCGCCAGAGCGTAGCCCCGCGCGGCAGCAGCACCGATCCGATTCGTGCGCAGGCCAAGCGTGAGTTAGCCGCCGGCAACAACAGTGCGGCGATTGCCACGCTGAACAGCGGTATCCAGCGCTTCCCGAACGATGGCTGGTTACGCCTCGATCTGGCGCGTATTTATCGCGCGCAGGGCGACAGCATGATGGCCGCCAATATCATGCAGCCAGCGATGCGTACCGGTGCCAGTACCACCGAGCTGTATGCTGGTGCACTAAACGCCAGCGAAAGCGGAGCCTGGCAGCAGGCGAGCCTGTTACTGTCACGCATTCCTAACGGCAGCAAGAGCAGCGACATGCGCGAATTAGCGCAGCGCGTGAACTTCAACCTGCAGATGTCCACTGCCGATCAGTATCTGGCGCAGGGTTCCAACGCTGCAGCGGCAAACACCTTGCGTGCACTGGCGTCATCGCCGCCGTCCAACCCGGTGGATGCCGGTAACCTGGCGCAGAAGCTGGCGAAAGCAGGCGATCTCACCACCGCTGTATCCGTGGTGCGCAGCAACATGCAGCGCGGCATTCAGGGTAACGCCGGTGATTATGCGGCACAGGTTGCGGTGCTCAATCAGGCCGGTTTGAACACCGAAGCGCAGAGCTTCCTCAGCAGCCCAGAGTTGCAGGCGCGCAGTACGCCAACGCAGCTGGCCGGTATTCGTAACGGTTATGTGATCAACGAAGTGGATCGTCTGCGCGAGCAGAAGCAATACGCTGCGGCTTACGACAAACTGGTGGGCGCACTGCAACACGATCCGCAGAACCGCGATCTGATGTTCGCCATGGCGCGACTGTATCAGTCCGGCAAAATGAACAAAGAAGCTGGCGTAGTGTATGACTACCTGATGACGCAGGACACGCCAACACAAGATGCGCGTACCGGCGCGATCAACGTGGCGCTGGCCAACAACGACGTCAATAAAGCCAATACCCTGACGCGCGCTCTGAACAACGAGCAGTCACCGGATCGCCAACTGTTACTGGCCCGCGTGGCAGAAGCCAACGGTAATCACAGCCAGGCGATGAGCTATCTGCGCAGCGCGCGCGGTCAGCTGATTGGCCTGCAGGGTGCCACCAATGGTGATACGCCAAGCGTGGGCGGTCTGGCATTGTCGGATAACCCGTTCATCAACCGTGGCACTTCGCCGGTGGGACGTTCTCCGTCTGCCTATGGCGCGGTGATGCCATGGCAGTCGGCACCGGATGTCACCAGCAGCGCTGCGGGCACCACGTTGGCCAGCAACACACCAGCCATCCAGCAAAGCCAGACATTGCGTCAAATCGACAACATGATGGATGACCTGCAAGAGAAAACCGGCACCTGGGTTCAGGGCGGCATGCAGATCCGTGGTCGTGACGGCGAATCGGGCCTGAGCAAGCTGACCGAAGCCAAAGCGCCGCTGACCTTCTCCACCGTTCCGTTTGGCGAATCGCGTTTTGACTTCACCATGACGCCAATCTCTCTGACGGCGGGCAGTGCAGGGGGCGATGCGTGGCGTCGTTTCGGCACCAATGCTCTGGTGCAGGGTAATGTGGTGGCAGCAGGTGATGCCAAAATTGATGATGTGCCGACCTCTTCTACCGATTCACAGAAAGCGACGGGCGTTGAGCTGAACCTGGCGCTGAAAGGCGATAGCTACAAAATTGACCTCGGTAGTACGCCGCTGGGTCAGGATCTGAGTACCCTGGTGGGTGGCGTGCAGTGGTCACCGAAACTGACTGACTTCCTGACGCTGATCCTGACCGGTGAACGTCGCGCGATGACCGACAGTTTACTTTCTTATGTCGGCGTGGAAGACAAAACCAGCGGTAAGCGCTGGGGTCGCGTGACGAAAAACGGCGGTAACGCCTTGCTGAGCTACGATAACGGCGATGCCGGTTTCTACGTCGGCGGCGGCGCGTATAGCTACATCGGTGAAAACGTGGCGAGCAACAATAGCGTACAGGCGACTGCTGGTGCGTATGTGCGTCCGTTCCACTATGACGATCGCGAGCTGAAAGTGGGTATGAGTCTGTCGTGGATGGATTACTCGAAAAACCTCAGCTACTTCAGTTATGGTCAGGGCGGTTACTTCAGCCCGCAGAACTATGCGTCGGTCTCCTTCCCGATCGATTTCTCCCGCAAGTTCGACGATCTGAAAGTGAACGTCGGCGGTTCGGTGGGTTATCAATCCTACAGCCAGGATAAGAGCGCCTACTTCCCGAACGATCCGACTTACCAGGCACAAATGCAGAGTCTGGCCGATCAGGGATACGTGAAAAGCGCGTACTACAGCGGCGAGAGCAAGAACGGCATTGGCTATAACTTGCATGCCGGTGCGGATTATAAGATCAACAAAGATGTCACTGTGGGTGGGCAATTAGGCTACGACACCTTTGGCGATTACAACGAAAGCACAGCGAATCTGTACTTCCGTTATCTGTTCGGAGACAACTAAATGAGTGAGCAGGCAACCGCGCGCGTCAGCCATCCGCATCAGCCGGGTTGGTTTGATCTGGTGAGCGTGATGATTGAAGGGATGCTGGATAACGCGGGCGAGGAAGCCGAAGGCTTTCTCAACAATGTGGGCGCATCGCTGGCGGCACGCTATCCTTTAGCGGAAGCGCGCACCGTGCAGGATCTGGAGCGCGAGATGAATCTGCAACTGGCGCGCTTTAGCTGGGGCTTCACCCAGCTTCAGCCGCTGGAAAATGCCATTTTGATTCAGCACCATGCGCTGCCGCAGGGCGACAGCAAGGTGAGTGCAGAGCGCTGGCAGCTGGCGATGAGCGCCGTGCTGGCCGGTGTGTATTCACAGTGGTTGCAGGCACAGGGCGGCAGCGCTGCGGTGCCGGTCACCTTTGAGAAGAATGACGGCAACACGCTGCATTACCGATATCAATAGGATTGTTTGATGAGAGTTATGCGCTTCTGGCGTCAATGGATGCTGTGTTTCATGGTGATGTTTTTTAGCGCCCAGGCCGCTGCAGATGGCTGGAGCACCTTCAAAGGCCGCTTTATGAGCAGCGATGGTCGTATCAGTGATACGGCCAACAACAATGTCAGCCATACCGAAGGTCAGGGCTATGGCATGCTGCTGGCGGTGGCGAACGACGACCACACTACGTTTGATCTGCTGTGGAAGTGGACGCGCACCCATCTGCGTAATCCGCAAAACGATCTGTTCTACTGGCGCTATACGCCGGGGGCTGCGAATCCGATTGCGGATAAAAACAACGCTTCCGATGGCGATGTGCTGATAGCGTGGGCGCTGCAACGCGCGGGCCAAAAGTGGGGCGGTGATTACCAGTCAACTTCAGACCGGATTCAGCGCGCCATCGTGAAACAGAACGTGATCACCTTTGGTGGTCATACGGTGATGTTACCTGGCGCGCAGGGCTTCAACAAAAACAGCTATGTAGTGCTGAATCCCTCGTATTTCCTGTTTGCCGCATGGCAGGAGTTTGCCGACCGCAGTCACCTGCGCGTGTGGAATAACCTGATCGATGACGGCATGGAATTGCTCGGCGATATGCACTTTGGCAAAACCGGCCTGCCGCTGGATTGGGTGGCGTTGAATGCCGATGGTTCAGTAGCACCGGCGGTGGGTTACTCCAATCGCTTCAGCTACGATGCCATTCGTGTCCCGCTCAACATCTGGTGGTATGACCCGCAAAGCCTGCGTCTGGTGCCGTTCCAGCGTGTCTGGCAGGGTTATGGTCGCCAGACGACTCCGGCCTGGTTTGATGTGCTCGCTAACACCCCGGCGCCGTACAATATGGACGGTGGCTTACTGGCGATTCGCGATCTCACCCTGAATCAAACCGGTTATCTCAGTGACCACTTAGCGCCGGATCAGAACTACTTCTCCGCCAGCTTGCAGTTACTGACCTGGCTGGCGTATCAGGAAAAGCGTTAAGTATTTCCAGGCCGCGACGCAGCGTCGCGCAATCTTAAAAGCCGCACCTCATTGATGAAGTGCGGCTTTTTTTATTTCTGAATTTCACGTAGCAGCTCACGTTGTTTCTCTTTCTTACGACAATTTGTTTACGCTAATTGATCATGATCAATGCTGAGCAACAAACATACATGTGAATTTGTCATGCTAAAATGTATAGACAAAAGTGTATGCTAAAATGCAAACGGAATTGGAGTTTGAATGGGATACCATCAAAGCGGAAACCAACATCCGCAAGCATGGCATCAGCTTTGAAATTGCAGCCAGAGTCTTTGATGACCCTTATCATATTGCTTGCCAGGATCGCGTTGAAAACGGCGAATATCGCTGGCAGACGTTGGGGAGTGTGTCGGGTTACCTCATCGTATTGGTTGCCCATACGGTCAGATTTGAACAGGGCACCGAGATTGTCAGGATCATCAGTGCTCGTTCTGCAACGCGAAATGAGAGGAGGCGTTATGAGCAAAGTCAGATTTAAACGCAGCGAATTGCCGCCGCTTACAAATAAACAGCAGTCGGAACTGGAAGCGTTAAGTCAAAAAGCGGATGGCGAAATTGATTTTGAGGATATTGCGCCGTTAGACGACGCCTTCTGGAGCGCAGCAACACGCGGCCGCTTCTATCGTCCGATAAAAACGCAAGCCTCGGTGAGGATTGATGCCGATGTGCTCGAATGGCTGAAAGCGCCAGGGAAAGGATACCAGACGCGCTTGAATGCGATTTTGCGCGCCGCCATGATGCGAGAGCTGCAAAGCAAATAGCCTTGCGATGGATTCTGCACATCATGGGGGCATTTTAGTCCCCCATGATGGCTACCGAACCGGGTGCATCCTTTAGTCATCATTAAGTTATGTCGACTATTTAAAATCCGCATACGGCTCAAGTGGTTGTGGTGGCATATCCATATCGCCGTTCCAGCCAGCCATTGAATAGCGCATGTAGATTAAGCCGTGGCTCGGGGTGTAATCCTTGGCCTGCTGAATATCCATCGCGAGACCGACTGACCAGTGCGGCGTGACGCGCCGTTCCACCACCGCTTGCAGCGTATAACCGAAGCCGTTGCCGGAGCTGCTGTCGGAGGTCGGGTTGGAAGCCAGTGTAAAGCCAGGATTGACCGGATAACGCTGCTGACCGTCGGTTTGTGATTGTGACCAGGAGACTGAGCCGCCCAGATCGAACGACCAGTTATCGGTGCGTTGGCGATAAGTGACCGGCACCGCCAGCGAGAAGTACTGCTGCGGACTGTAATAGCCGCCCTGGCCGAAGGTGTAATCGCTTAGATCTTTCTGGTAGTGCCACAGCATGCTATTAAGGCCAACGGTGGCGCGGCGATTATCTTCGTTGATCAGCTTGTAGTAATAGCCTGCCATCAGGCGCTCACGGCTGTTATCTGCCACGTTCTCGCCGGTAATTTGATGGGCGCTGATATCGGCCCATACGCCATTTGCGCCGCCCTGATCGTAACTCAGCCCGACCGAACCACCGGTTGCCACAACGCCACCCCAGGTTTTGCCGCCGTTGGCTGCTGGATCGCGTGCACCAGCATACGCCAGCAGCGAGCTGGAGATTGGTCGTCGTGAAGCGGTGAACGTCACGCCAATATCATCGACATCGGTTTTCCAACTCAGCCCGCCCACCCAGTTGGTGACTTCAAAACCGAGCGGCGTGGTGCCGATATCGCCTGACCAGCGATCGTTATGCCAGCCAACGCCTATCGCCGTGCCTTCATCGCGCTGGGTAAAGTCGCGGCTACAGCCACCGGAGTTGTCATCATTACAGCTACCAAAGCGTTCGTTGTGGCTGCCATCGCTGGTGGAAAACGTGCCCGCTGACACCAGCACATGATCAACGCGCACAAAGCTGCGACCGTCGGCTAGCGGGGTCTCCGCCTGCATCATGGTGGTATGCGCGGTGAAGTCGGAGATGCCGCCGGTGCCCTTATTGCGCGAATAATCCTGCTCGAGCGTGAAGGTGGTGTCCTGCTGGCGATAAAGATCAGCGGCGTCGCTGCGAATGCCGCGCTTCAGCCAGTCATCGCTGACGTCGTTACGCGTCAGACGGGTATAGCTGTCGTTATCCTGCGGTACGTTGTTGCTGATGCCGCTGGCGGCCATCGCCAGGCGATAATCCTGCTGCGCCGCCTCAGGCTGTTGCTGCTGAATTTCCAGTCGCGCCGCATCGCGATACACCAGCGCTTTGCTTTGCGACGGAGCCTCTTTGGCGGCACGGGTTTTTAAATCATTGAATTGCTGCTGTGCACGCGCCGTGTCGCCGCTGTTTTGCCAGGCCAATGCCACGCGGCGTCCGCTGTTAATATTTTGCTGCGCCACGCTGGTGGGTAAAGCTTGCAGCGCTTTGCGCGCTTCACCGGTGCGCTTCAGGGCGATAAGTGCTTCGATGCGGCCCAGCGCGGCGTCATTGTTGGTGGCATCCTGCTGCAGGACACGTTGGTAACTGGCCAGCGCGGATTTCGCGTCGCCGCGTTCCAGTGCCCAGTCCGCCAGGGTGATATCGCGTCGCGTCGAAGCCGGTTGCTGTTGCAACAGCGCCAGCGCAGCGGGTTCATTGCCGTTGGCGCGCAGCTCGGTGGCGCGAGCGTATACTTTATCCTGCGTTAAGCGATCCGCCAGCTCGTGCATATTGCTGTCCCAGCGGGTTTCCGGCAGGCGATGAAGTGCCGCCAGTGCCGCATCATCCTGATCGCCGGATGAGAGCCACAGTGCCCAGGCATAGAGCGCGGCGGGTTCCTGCGCGTGCTGACGCACCATGGCGTCCATCATCTGAGCGCCTTGTGCTTCTTCGCCGCTGCTGCGTAGCGCGCCGGCTAAACGGTACGAGAGCCAGATATCGTTGGGATTGTCCTGTGCGGCCTGGCGATATTTCACCACCGCCTGATGCCATTGGCCTTGTTGCGCCAGCGCATCTGCTTCTGCCCGCAGGCTGTCGCTGCGCAGCGAGCGCAATGTCTCCGCCAGTGACCGCTGTTGCGCGGCGGGCAGTGAATTGATAAACGCCATGGCGCGAGCAGGTGACTGCTGCTGATACAGCGCGGCCAGTCGGCGCACGACGGTAGTATTGCTGCGATCGAGACGCAGCGCCTGCTGCCAGTACTGTTCTGCCTGCGCGTCGTTTTTACGTGCCTGCGCGACATCGCCGAGGCCAATCAGCGCCCAGCTGTCGCGGTTATCGATGGCCTGTGCGCTGCGATACTGACGTTCCGCACCGGCCACATCGCCCTTTTTCAGCGAGTCATCACCGTTGTTGATCGCCAGCCAATAGCGGTTGGTTTGCAACAGTGATTGCCATTTGCCAATCTGGGTGCTGGCCTGCCCGGCCTGAATCGCTTTCTGCAGCCAGCTGATCGCCGCTGCGCGGTTGTTGGCACGCGCCTGCGCCTGGCCCATCGCGCCCATCAGTTCGGCATCATTCGGGTTGGCTTTCAACGCGGCGCTAAGTGAAGCAATGGCACCTGCGCCTCCACCGGCATCCACCAGCGCCAGCCCGCGGATGCGTTGACGATAGGCGGGATCGGCCAGCAGCTTCTGCTGCCGCGCCAACTCTTCCACGCCGCGCTGTTGCGCATCACCGGAGGTAAATACCTGCAGATACGGCTTCAGACTGGCGACTGTGCCATCTGACACCGGTTGGTTTTGAATCTGCTGTAGCCAGAGTTCGGAGGCGGCATCACGCCCGCCGTCACGATTGGCCAGACGACGCAGCTGCACCAGCGCCTCGCCCGGCTGATTGTTATCAAACGCCATGCGCGCCAGCTGCAGTTCGACACCGATATTGCCAGGATAACGTGCTTCCAGCGCCTGCAGTTGGCGATAAGCGGCGGGCTGCTGACCGGGTAAACGCGCCACCAGTCGCCAATATTCCAGTTCGGTGTTCACATCCGGGAACACGCCGTGGAACAAGGCATCCCAGGCCGTTTTGGCTTCTTCAACGCGTCCTGCGGTGGCCAGCAAACGCGCCTGTTGCAGTTGCTGGCGCCCTTCAGCGCTCATCAGACGCAGGCCGGTTTCGGATTCACGCGTCGCCACGTCATTGGGCGCCACTTTCTTCAGTTCATCCAGCAGCGTCTGCGCTTTGGCCTGATCGCCCTGACGCAGCGCCATGCGGATTTGCGCTGCCAGCACCTGCGGGTTATCAGGATCGATTTTTTCCAGACGATAAAGCGACTGCTGCACCAGATCATACTTGTTGGTGGATTCACCGGTGCGAATCTGCATCAACAGCCATGCTACCGGTGACACCTGCGGGCCCTCGGCAGCCATGCCGGAGCCCGCCAGGATACTGGCAATCAGCAGCCCGAGTGGCAGTTTATTCATCGTCTTCCAGCTCGGCCAGGCGGCGACGGCTCACCATGCGCATCAGGCGCCATGCCATCAGAGCAAACAAGATCACCACCACCACGGCACAAATCGCCAGCCACACCGGATGGGTCGCCAGCAGGTTCCACAGGCGTTCCCACCACGGCAGATGGCCAACGAAGTAGGTATCGCCGACGCGCACGCTGGTGACGCCCGATTCACGCACAACGGTGGCGGAACCGAACACGGCGGCACGCTTGCCGCTGTCGAGCAGGGCATTATTCAGCAGGTCCCAGCCGCGCGGGCTGTCAGCCAGCAACGCAACCACGCTGCGCTGATCGTTAAACGGCGACTGGAAGCCGACGATGGCACCCATCGGGCCGCGTGAGCTGATACCGGTCTGGCTCTCTACCGCACGGTCGCTGGCGGATACCGGTACGTTCTGCGCGGTAATCGGACGGGATGGCATGTTGATCCAACTGCGCGCCGCATCGGCCAGCAGATTGATCTTCTTATCGTCCTGCAGATCCTGTGGAATGCCGCCGATCATCAGCAGATCGGCGTCTTTATCTTTTGCCTGGTTCCAGTCATCGCTCATCTGCACGCGCAGCGCCGGGTAGCCGGTCTGTGCGCCGATAGCGCCCAGTGCGTTCAGCATGGTACTGACTTCACCGTTAGCGGGTTTCGGTTGCACTAACACCAGCGTCTGCGCCAGATCGGCGTAGCGGCTGTATGGGAAACCGGCGTTAGCGTACGCACCCAGCGACGGCATCTCGATGTAGTGGCGATAGCCGGAGAAGTCGATGCTGGAGTTGTCATCGATTACCACATGATGGCCCACAGCGGTGACGGTTTCGCAGCGGCCATCGGCGGTGCCGCCGATAAAGGTGTTAGCGTAATCAAAGCTGAAGCGCAGTTGGTTGACGACACCGAGGCGCAGCGCCGGGATGGTCAACTGGCGGTTGCTGTCCTGCAGGCCCTGCATCAGCGGAATGCGCATGATCTGCTGACCTGCCGTGTCTTTTGGCGTCAACGGGTAATCCTGCATGAACTGATTGTTCAGATGCACCGCCAGCCGCGAGCCATCTTGCTGGATCGGCGATGTGTAGCGGTAAATCAGGTCCATATCGATACCGCGCGCGCGCACCAGGAACAGGTCCGGCGGCAGATTGAGCGTCAGACTGATCGGATTCGGCTGCAAACCATCGGCCTGCAGCTGGTTCTGATACTGCGTCAACTCGGCAAAGGTAGTGCGGCGATCGGTGCGCACCCAGTTTGGCGCATCATAGGCCTGACGCGGTGCCAGCATTTTTACGCTGTCGATGGTTGAGGTGTCACCACGCAGCAGCAGCTCGCCCTGCGCAATGCCTTCGACGGCGGTCAGCAGGTCTTTGTCATCGCGGCCGAGAATCAGCAGCATTTTTTCGTACGGATTGTCCGGCTGGCTGACCATTTCAACGGTCGGCTTATCTACCGGTGGCAGATCTTTCAGGAAGTCCGGGCGATGATCGTTGGTGGCAAACACCACCGCATGCTGCTCTTTCGGTAGCTGGTTATACAGCACCGGGAAGGACTGGCCGCGCCACTGTGCTTTGCTGCCAAACCAGGAAGCCAGAATACCTGCGGCGCGCTGCTGCAGCAGGTTAGGCTGATTGCTGAATACCATCGGCAATTGCAGCGGACGGCTGTCGCGGGCATCAAAGAACGGTTCCGGGAAGTGCGACAGGTCGTTCTTCAGCGGCAGTTTTTGCAGCGTCAGGTCGAGCTTGCTCTCTTTACCGATATCCATCCAGATGGTGCTGTTGGCCGGGTTTTCACACACGTTGGCGTAGTGACCCACCAGTTCGAGGCGCACGCGGTTAAAGTCGCCGATAAAGCGCGGGTCGATAGGCAACTGAGTTTGATTCTCTTTGCCCAGTTGATCGGCGGTGACGGTGACCAGTCCCACCAGTTCATCGTTGAGATAGACCTTGAGCTGCGACAGCGTCGGGATCAGCGCCGGTGAAGGACGATAGCTGAGTGTCAGCATGGCGCGAGTCACCACCTCATCACTGCGCACGCCGAACTCGATCTGGCTGGTCGGCTCCGTGCCGCGCAGCGTCATGCTGCCCGGCGGTGGCGCGACCTGATTAAACAGCAGCTGGCTGTCGCGCAGCGGGGCATTGGCATCCAGCGGCTGGCTGACTATCGGCAGCGGTATCTGTGCACTGGCGCGCGGCGCTTCAGGGGCGGAAGGCTGCGGCGCGGCCTGTGCCAGCGTTGCGGTGCCCAGCAGCAGGGCAGTAAACCAGCTCAGTTTTCTCGTCATGGTCATATCATCAACTTATGAAAAATCGGTTTTGATTGCCGCAGGTGCGCGGCCAATGCCCTGTGGCAGCAGTGTTGCCAGCCAGCTCACCAGGGAAGTCAGTGCTCGGAAAAGACGGCGCAGTGGGGCAGGGCCATACTCCGCCAGACGCAAGTAACCTTTGAAACCCAGCACCATAATATCGGCCAGGCTTTGCACCGGTTTATCTTCCGGGAAGCCGTCTTGCCACAGCGCCCAGGTATCGGCACGGGCGAAGGTGCACTGGATAAATTCAATATGCTGTTGGGTAGTGAGCTGATGCAGGCGAATACCGGCGCGTCGGCCAAATACGCGTTGTACCTGGCACGGGAAGCTGAATTCCTGCTGGCCACGGCGCAGCAGCAGCCACACGGGCTCATCCTCTTTTAGCGCATCCGCTTCACGCAGTTCGACGCCGACACCGCCATCGGAATAGTCGCGCAGGGTGCACGGCACCATATGGCCATCCTCACGCGCAATGGCGGCGGGCATGGCGATCTCCACACGGTGCGCTTCACGAATCTGGCGCGCTTCCACCGAAACCGCCACGGCACCGCCGAGAATAATCATGTTGTACACCACCCACACCAGGCTCACCCAGATGGTGAGCATCTCGTTGGCCGGGCCATACGCCATGCGCCAGAACGCCATGCCGATACCCGCGATATTCAGCAGCACCAGCATCATATACGGCTTGGTGATCACCCAATCGAGATGGCGCTCTTCGACCAGGCCACCTTTGGCTGTGACGTTGAACTTGCCTTTGTGCGGGTTAAACAGCGCAACGGTGGTGGGGCGCGCGATATACCACGCCAGCACGGTTTCATACACTTCACTCCAGAACGAGTGACGCCAGCGTCCCTGAATGCGCGAGTTAGTCAGGCTGGTGTGCAGCATGTGCGGTAGCACATAGATGGCGATCGCTAATGCAGGCGCGTAGATGATGTAGGCGTGGCACAGCAGAAACGCCAGCGGCGCCAGCAGGAAGATCAGGCGCGGAATCCCGGCGAGGAAGTGCAGCATAGCGTTGGCGTAGCACAGGCGTTGCACTAGCTTTAAGCCTTTACCCATCAATGGGTTATCGAGACGGAAAATCTGCACCATGCCGCGTGCCCAGCGAATACGCTGGCCAATGTGCGCCGACAAACTCTCGGTGGCGAGGCCCGCCGCCTGCGGAATACGAATATAGGCAGAGGTGTATCCCTGACGATGCAGACGCAGCGAGGTGTGTGCATCTTCGGTCACGGTTTCCACCGCTATGCCGCCAATCTGATCCAGCGCGGTGCGGCGCAATACGGCACAAGAGCCGCAGAAGAATGCCGCATCCCAGGTATCGTTGCCGTCCTGCACCAGGCCGTAGAACAGCGAGCCCTCATTCGGCGTCTGGCGGAAGCGGCCGAGGTTACGCTCGAACGGATCGGGCGAGAAGAAGTGGTGCGGCGTTTGCAGCATCGCCAGGCGGTGGTCTTTCAGGAACCAGCCCATGGTCATCTGCAGGAAGGAGCGCGTCGGTACGTGGTCACAGTCAAAAATCGCCACGTAATCGCTGCGGCAAGCCACTTTCAATGCATGGTTGATGTTGCCCGCTTTGGCATGCTCGTGGGTAGGGCGCACCACATAATTTACGCCCACGCTGGCGGCAAACTCGCGAAACTCCTCACGGGTGCCGTCATCCAGAAGATAGATGTTGAGCTTGTCCTGCGGCCAGTCGATGCCCATTGCGGCATAAATGGTCGGTTTCACCACGCTCAGCGGCTCATTGTAGGTCGGTACCAGAATATCGACGCTCGGCCAGGAGGTGATCTCAGGCGGCATGGACACCGGCTGGCGATTGAGTGGCCACAGCGTCTGGAAATAACCCAGCACCAATACCGTCCACGAATAGGTTTCAGCGCCAATCAGCAGCAGACCAAATGTCAGGCTGAGCGGATCGTCCCAGTTCAGGGTTTCGGTGTAGCGCCACCACAAATAGCGGCAGGAAATAGTGAGCGACAGCACAATCAGCATGATGGTGGAGAGGCGGCCCGGCACGCGGCGCACCATCATTGCCAGCCCCCACAGCAATAGCACGAAAACAAACTGCGTGGTGATGCCAAACGGCTGTGAAATGCACAATAGCGCCAACAAGCTGGCGACAATCGCCGCGACGATAAACAGCAACTGGCGCACCCGTGCAGGCAGCTTTTGCAACTGCTGCTCGGTGCGCAGGTGAATGCCGCTTTTAGTCACGCGTGCGGGAAGCGATCCCAGCCATTGATAACACTGCTGACGCCAGCGGAACAGCGGGCCAAACGCGTTAAACCGTTTGCGCTCGCTGCGTGCGCTGTTGTCGAGCGGTAGCACCAGCATCAGCCACAGGCTCTGCATGGCATAACGCAGCACGTCTAACGGGCGCGGGCGCAGCGGCGAGATATGAGGGAAGTAGCGCTGACGCTGTTGCAGTAAACGTTGCCAGCCGGGCGTTTCCAGCCGCAGCAGCGACCAGGCGAGCACGCACCACAGCAGATGCAGCATCACGGTTAAGCGACCCGCGCCGTGCTGGCGAGCCACGCGGGCACGGCTCTGCAGCGCCTGCCAGGCCTGCGGGACCAGTAGCCAGCGTAACGGATTCACGCCACACCGCCTGCGACGTTCAGTAATAGCCAGTTCGCCAGCGTGTTAATTTCTTCGCTCGCCAGCGCATGAGGGCGATACTCGCCGACCGGCTGCTTCATCATCAATGCTTCCGCCAGCGCTTCATCGCGGTGAATCACCTGCGGAATCAGATTCTTCAGCGTACGCAGCCACAGCTGATGCAGATCCTGTTGCAGATGGCTGTTGGCATTGAACTGGTTTATCAAAAACAGCGTATGCGGCAAAAAACGCGGATGGTGCAAACGCAGCTGGCAGTTGGCATCCAGCGACAGCACCTGCAACAGGCGATCGGCGTTGATGGCGAAGGATCGTTGCCACGGCAGCAGATCCGCCGGAAGGTCGAGGATCACCCAACGATACTGTGATTTCAGGGCCGGGAGAGCGTTCAGCAACGGCGCGGCGAACGGTGCATCGGCGTTCTGCAGAGTTAAGGACTGCTGAGGGGTTAACGCGCCAAACGGCAGGAAATCGAGACCGCTTTGATAACGCTGCGCGCACTGCTGCCACGGCTGCTGTTCGAGCAGCGCAGGAACCCAGCCCTGAGTGTGATTAAGCGGCAGGTTAAAATGGGCAGCCAGTTGATTTGAAGCAGAAAAGTCGATGACCAGCACCGACTCCTGTAAAGCATTGAGCGCCCAGCCGAGTGCCGCACTGAGTGATGTTGCGCCACAACCGCCGCGCAAACCTTGTAAGGCAATAACCGGCATTAGCGTTCAGGCTCCTGATCGGCGGATAATTCACGCAGCAGCGGCCAGCGCGTCAGCAGACTATTCAGTCGCTCTTCGCGGGCAATATCAATGTAACGAAATGCCTTTAGTGAAAAGGCTTCGCTCAGGGTATTAATGTCATCCTGATCTTCCGTGGTAGACGCGATCAGCGAAAAGGCATTCTCTGTTTTCATTACTTTTTGCCATCAAAAAACAACAACGGATGAATTGTGGTTATATTTTTTGTAAAGTTTAAACCCGGAAAAATGCGGAGACTACGCAAAAATCGATATCATTTGAGATAGCGCAGGTTTTATTTATTTCAGCAGTTCCAATCGTCGCCGTCTATATTAAACTAGCCTGGATTGTTCTGATCGCGAAACAAATATGAAAAATCGCTATGCGCTTGGCCTACAACAGGTTCAGCAAGAATTAGTTACCCTGCAAAATCCGGGGTTTTATTGGATTACCAGTCAGCGTCAGGAAGATGCGCGGGTACTGCTGCGTCAGGTGGTGAGCCATCAGCAGGCAGTCACCCTGGTTAGCTCAGATGAGAAACCTCAGTCTTTACTTACGCCAGACCCATTGACGGGCCCGGCGCGCATTCCCTTATTCTCGCTGCCGGCCAATAAAACCAGCCTGCAACATCTGGAGAATGATTTTGCTCGCGTACTGAATAGCCGCAGTGGTTTAGTGCTGTTTTACAGCAACGCTGCGTTATGGAGTAAATTATCCGAGGATGAACTCACGCTCTGGGTGAAACGCATGCGACGATTGTTAATCAAAAAACAAATCACGCTGCTACTGATCACTTCGGGGGCGTCAATTATTCATCTGCGTAATCATCTACAGCGTTATTTTCGCCAACTTGATGGTGTCGCACATTTAGAATTTCAACAGGATAGCTGGCAATATCGAATTAACTGGTGGTACTCCGCAGAAAAATTACTGGCAGACCGTGCGATTCGATTGAGTTGTAATGAGAATCAATTCATTGCCATTAATGAAGCGGAACAAACTACACCGCTTAGCCTTAATGATGAAAATCAGTTTTTGGCACAAGAAGGAGTGCTGGAAGGCGCGCCGCCGCTCTCCAGCCAGTGGCAACTGTTTAGCGACAATGAAAGTGTCTTCTCGCGTGCCCAGCAGGCCAACGCCGCCACGGTCATTTTTAGTCTGGCCCATAACCAGGATATTAACGCCCTGGCAAAAATGGTCCATAGCTTGCGCCGCTCACGCGGTAACGCATTAAAGATTGTAGTGCGCGAAATCAGTACCAGTCTTAGGTATAGCGATGAGCGATTGTTACTGGCGTGTGGTGTGAATGCCATCGTGCCCGGCGCCCAAACGCTGTCACGCTTTCTCACCACGCTGGAAGGGATTCAGGGCCAGCAGTTTACGCGCCATGTTCCGGCCAACCTGCCCGCGTTGATGCAGGCATTACAGCCGCTGCAGCAGAAAGGGTATCTGCAGCTGGAGCCTTTCTGTGCGGCGGTGCAGCAGCTGATGAGCAATACGCTGCTGCCGGAAAACGACAAAGGACTAATGGTCGCATTGCGTCCGGTGCCACAGCTGAAACCCGAGCAGATTCTGACGCTGTGTAAACCGCGTCGTTTCGGCGATTTGGTCACGCTAATTAACGATCGCATCTATCTGTTTTTGTCGTCCTGTCGCTTCAACGATTTGGATATCGCGCTGAAGTCGATTTTCTCGCTGCCGCATGATGAGCTGTTCAGTAATCGCGTGGTGTGGTTTGAGGACAACCAGATTTTGTCGGAAGTGCACAAGATTCGCCAGCTGACGCCCGTGGCGCAGCGTGAAGTGCCGATGGCGCCGATCGAAGCGCCGCGTGCGAATAAGGTGTCCGCTTCTGATATGCGTGGGGCGCAAACTCCGCAATCCATTATTCTCAACCTCGATGGAGATCGCCGCTGATGACACTGATGGATTGGGTGCAGGTGGCGATCCTGCTGTTATTAATTTTGCTGTTCCTGAAATCGTTGTTTGTGCGCTGGTTACCGCGCAGTAGCACCAGCCTACTGATGCGTCTGCTACCACCGCGCGCGCTGAAGTCGGAAGGGCAGTGGCAACGCAAGCCTGATAAAACGGATACCAAACCGTAATGAGTGACAATAAACCTTCGACGCTGCACGCTTCGTGGTGGCGCGGTCTCGGCGGCTGGAATTTCTACTTCCTGATCAAATTTGGTCTGTTGTGGTACGGCTACCTTAATTTTCATGCACTGAGCAATCTGGTGTTCCTGGCCTGGCTGCTATTCCCGCTGCCGTCACATCGTCTGCATCGCGTGCGCCACTGGGTATCGCTCCCGATTGGTTTCGCGCTGTTCTGGCATGATACCTGGCTGCCGGGGCTGGAATCGATCATGAGCCAGGGCAGCCAGGTCGCGGGCTTCTCTTCTGCTTATCTGCTCGATCTGCTGGAGCGCTTTATTAACTGGCAGATGATCGGTGCGGGCTTTGTCTTGCTGGTGCTGTACCTGTTTGTCGCCCAGTGGATTCGCATCACAGTGCTGGTTTCACTGATGCTGATCTGGCTTAACGTGCTGACCATTGCCGGACCGGCGATGAATCTGCTGCCGACCAAAGCGGCGACACCGGAAGTGGCGCTGAACAACCCGCCAGCCGCAACTAAAGCGCCAGACGGCCTTGACCAGTCAGCGCCGCCGACCAGCGCTAATCTGACGTCGTGGCTCAATCGCTTCTACGACAGTGAGCGCCAGCGCGCGACGCATTTCCCGGATGCGCTGCCCGCGGACTCTCAACCGTTTGATATTTTAGTGATTAACATCTGTTCGCTGTCGTGGTCGGATATGGATGTGGCTCAGTTGCGCGACCATCCATTGTGGAAGCACTTCGATATCCTGCTGAACAATTACAACTCTGCCACCGGCTACAGCGGTCCGGCGGGGATTCGTTTACTGCGCGCCAGCTGCGGCCAGACCTCACACTCCAATCTGTATAAGGCCACCGACCAGCGCTGCTACCTGTTTGATAACCTGGCCAAGCTGGGCTTTAAGCAGGAGCTGATGATGGATCATACCGGCGTGTTTGGTAACTATCTCAAAGAGCTGCGTGAAGAGGGCAATCTACAGGCGCCGTTGATGTCACAAGCAGGCATTGCACCGGAGTTGACCTCTTTTGATGGCTCGCCAGTGTTTAATGACGGGCAATTGATGCAGCGCTGGCTTGACGATCGGACTAAAAGCAGCGATGCGCGCAGTGCCACCTTCTACAACCTGATTCCGTTGCATGACGGCACCCGTGAGCTGGGCAGCACGCGCACCGCGGACTGGCAGCCACGCGCTAAAATGCTGTTTGATCAGCTGGATACGTTCCTGACTAATCTGGAGAAATCAGGGCGCCGGGTGATGGTGCTGGTGGTGCCGGAGCACGGTGCGGCGCTGCAGGGCGATAAAATGCAGATGTCCGGTCTGCGTGATATTCCCAGCCCGAGCATTACGCATGTGCCGGTCGGCATTAAGTTTGTCGGCATGAAAGCCCCGCATCAGGGACAGCCGCTGACCATCGATACGCCAACCAGCCTGCTGGCGATTTCCGAAATCATTTCCCGCGTGGTGGATGGTCAGGTGTTTAACGCGCCGAACGTCAATATGTCGGTGTTGGCGGATAATTTGCCGCAATCCCCGGTGGTGTCTGAAAACGATAGTGCGGTGGTGATGATGTATCAGGGCAAACCCTGGATTCGCCTGAACGGCGGCGATTGGGTGCCCTATCCGCAATAAACGGTCATGGCGGTGCAGCAGGTTGCACCGCCAAATTTCGGTGAACAATTCCTAATCACCGATTTATCTCGTGTTTCCCGCCTTTTTTCGACCTTATCCCGGCGCAAATCAGCGCTGACCTGGGATATACTCGCTGCGCATTTCATCTATACCCGTCATGATTCAAGTTGCAGGTGCGTTGGCTGTGCTCATTCACCCCAGTCACTTACCTGGGTAAGCTCCTGGGGATTCATTCCCTTACCGCCTGCCAGCACCTTGAATAATTTAGGGTATACATAGTCGATTTAAGTGGTCGGGAGAGGGTTTTGTTGCGCGTCAGTCGCTCGTTAACGATAAAACAGATGGCAACGGTGTCCGCCGTGGCGATGGTGACCATCAGCATCTTTATCGTCATCCAGTTATTCCACTTTGTGCAGCAGCGCAGAATCGATTACGCCCAGCAGATGGAAAATATCGCCCATACGGTGCGCCAACCGCTGTCGGAAGCGGTGCTGAAAGGGGATATTCCGCAAGCCGAACGCATCCTGAATACGCTGAAACCAGCGGGCATTTTGTCTCGCGCCGATGTGGTATTGCCAAACGCGTTTCAGGCGCTGCACGCCGATTTCGCACCCGAGAAGCCCGTGCCACGGCTGGTCGCTCGGCTGTTTGAGCTGCCAGTGCAAATTACGCTGCCGCTCTATTCGGTAGAACGCACCGGACTGCCAAAACCTATTGCTTACCTGGTACTGCAGGCTGATTCGTCGCGCGTATATCAGTTTTTACTCAGTACGTTATCGACCATGATCACCACCTATTTGCTGTTGGCGCTGATTCTTTCGGTGTCGATTAGCTGGTGTATCAATCGCCTGATTGTCCATCCCTTACGTAGTCTGTCGCGTGATCTGCAGGAGTTGCCACCGCAGGCCATTCTCACGCACAAGCTCGATTTGCCGCATAACCATCGCGACGATGAAATTGGCATGCTGATTCGTAGCTACAACCGCAATCAGCAGGTGCTGGAGTCGATTCATGATGAAATGAGTCGCATGACAACCCATTTTGCCGTCACCGATCTGCCCAACCGCGCCCTGTTCCTGGCGTTACTGGATCAGCACGCCAGCCATCGCCACAGCCGTCAGCCGTGGGGATTGATGGTGATCCGCATTGAAACGTTGCAGGAAGCCAACGGCGTACTGAGTGACGAACAGCGCGATACCCTGATGCTGACGCTGGTGGAGAAGATTCGCAGCACCGTTGACGATCACACCTTACTGGCGCAAACCGGGCCAAGTGATTTCGCGCTGTTGATGAAGCGCGCACACAACCCATTCCGCGCGATGCGGCTGGCGCGTAACCTGATGATTCGCATTAACCAGCCGGTGAACCTGCATCAATTACAGCTACGCCCTAACGCCAGCATCGGGCTGGCGCTGCATGATGACAGTGCGATCGGTGCCAGCGAGCAGCTCGACCGGGCCACTTCAGCGATGATGTCGGCGCGCCATCAGGGTAAAAACCAGATTCTGTTTTTTGATCCGGCTCTGACCGAGCGGGCGCAAAAACGTCTGACGCAGGAACACGACATCTTGCAGGGGTTACAGGATGGCCAGTTTGCGCTTTACCTGCAGCCGCAAATTAACATGGCCACTGGCGAGTTAGCCGGCGCGGAAGCGCTATTGCGCATGCGCATGCCGGATGGCAGCTATGGATTGTCAGAAGAGTTTATTGCCAGCGCCGAAGAGATTGGTGTGATTTCGGCGATTGGACGTTGGGTGTTCGAGGAGTCCTGCCGTATTCTCGCCGCCTGGCAGAAGCAGGGGATTAATATCCCGCTGAGCGTCAATATCTCGGCGGTGCAACTGCGCGATGTCAGCATGGTGAGCCATCTGCAGGGGCTACTGGAACGCCATCGCATTGCGCCCGGCAACTTTGTGCTGGAGATTACCGAGACGGCGCAGATAGGTGATGCGGAACAGGCCATTCAGCTGTTGCGCTCGCTGCAGCAAACCGGCGTGGCGGTGGCCCTTGACGATTTTGGCATGGGTTACTCCAACCTCAACTATCTGCACCAGTTCAAAGCGCTGCCGGTGAACAAGCTGAAAATGGATCGCAGCTTTGTCGCCGCACTGCCGGATGATGACACCATGGTGCGCATCGTGGCGGCGATTGCCGACATCATCGATCTCGATGTTATCGCGGAAGGCGTGGAGACGGATGAGCAGCGCGACTGGCTGCTGGCCCGCGGAATTACTATAGGACAAGGGTACTTATATTCTGAAGCGCTGCCTCTGAACACCTTCAATCAACGCTGGCTTGACAGCTCGTCACATCCTGAATAATCACCTTGTTTATTGATTTTACTCGCAAAATTGAATTGCAGCACTTTGCTGAAGCGTTTCAGTTCATAGTTAGAGTTTTGTAACTTTTGTAAGGAATGTAAGGGTATATTAATCCTGTTAACGGAGTGTTATTTTCCCGCAATCGGTAAGGTTTTTCGCTTCCAGGCGGCTTGCCGCATGCGTTCTCCATAATAACGGCGGTGAATTCCGTCTATACCTGGACACCTGTTATGAAACTGTTCAAAAGCCTCTACTTTCAGGTGCTGGTTGCCATCGGCATCGGCGTTCTGTTGGGCCATTACTATCCTGAGTTAGGCGCGCAAATGAAGCCGCTTGGCGATGGGTTCGTTAAGCTGATCAAGATGATCATCGCCCCCGTGATTTTCTGTACGGTGGTGACCGGTATTGCCGGCATGGAGAGCATGAAAGCCGTTGGTCGTACTGGCGCAGTCGCGCTGCTCTATTTTGAAATTGTCAGCACCATCGCGCTGATTATTGGCCTGGTGGTGGTTAACGTGGTGCAGCCGGGTGCGGGCATGAACGTTGATCCCGCCACTTTGGATGCCAAAGCCGTGGCGGTTTACGCCCAGCAAGCACAGGATCAGGGCGTTATTGCCTTCTTGCTCGATATCATTCCGAGTAGCGTGATCGGTGCCTTTGCCAGCGGCAATATCCTGCAGGTGCTGCTGTTCGCGATTCTGTTTGGTTTTGCCCTGCATCGTTTGGGTAACGCCGGTACCGTGATGTTCAACGTCATTGAGAGCTTCTCGAAAGTGATCTTCGGCGTCATCAACATGATCATGCGCCTCGCGCCGATCGGTGCCTTCGGTGCCATGGCGTTTACCATCGGTAAATACGGCGTGGGTTCATTGGTGCAACTCGGTCAGCTGATCATCTGCTTCTACATCACCTGTGTGCTGTTTGTGGTGGTGGTGCTGGGCTTGATTGCACGTTGGGCTGGTTTCAACATCTTCAAGTTCGTTGCCTATATCAAAGAAGAACTGCTGATCGTGCTGGGTACCTCTTCATCTGAATCTGCACTGCCACGCATGCTGGATAAGATGGAGAAGCTGGGTTGTAAGAAATCGGTGGTGGGTCTGGTTATTCCAACCGGCTACTCCTTCAACCTGGATGGCACCTCGATTTATCTGACCATGGCGGCGGTGTTTATCGCTCAGGCCACCAATGCGCACATGGACATCTTCCACCAGATCACCCTGTTAGTGGTGCTGCTGCTCTCCTCAAAAGGCGCAGCGGGCGTAACCGGCAGTGGCTTTATCGTGCTGGCGGCGACGTTGTCTGCGGTGGGACATTTACCGGTAGCGGGTCTGGCGCTGATTCTGGGTATCGACCGCTTTATGTCCGAAGCGCGTGCATTGACCAACCTGGTCGGTAACGGCGTGGCGACGGTCGTGGTGGCGAAGTGGGTCGGACAGTTGGACGAGAAGCAGATGAAAGCGACGCTTTCTTCAGCGAAAAAGGTCAATAACGCCTCACAAACCAGCGTCTGATCGTCTATTTGCGTTAATTTCCCGAGAAATGCCCGCTGTCGCTTGCCCTGACAGCGGGCATTTGCATAATAAACCCCATTGATTTTTTTCCCGATTTTTTACCTCGTTGCGCGACATCCTGACCTTCCTGTGGTCAAAGAGTCTGTTCTTCAATAAACGTGGCGGCTATGGGCCGCGTCGGTCACCAAAGATGTGACCGCACATGTCGCGATAACGAGCGTTGATCTGTTTATGTAGGGGTTCACATGCAGGGCACCAGAATTCGGCTTTTGGTTGGCGGATTGATCCTTGCGGCATCCGGCTTTGGCGCGCACGCCGAGACACTTCAGCCCGATCCCGCGTGGCAGGAAGGCAAACTGGACAATGGTTTTAGCTGGCAGTTGCTGACCACGCCACAACGTCCAAGCGATCGTATTGAATTACGTCTGATTGTTAACACCGGTTCACTGGTGGAGAGCGCTCAGCAAACCGGTTTCAGCCATCTGATACCGCGTCTGGCAATGGTGCATAACACCGCGCTGGACACCAACCAGCAGCGTGCACTGTGGCAGCAAGCCATGGATCCGCAACGCCCGCTGCCGCCTGCGATTTCGTCATACGATTACACTCAATACAACCTGAGCTTGCCCAATAATCGCCCGGAGCTGCTGAAAGAAGCGCTGAACTGGCTGGCGGCGACCGCAGGGAAAATGACCATTAATGAGCAGGTGGTTTCGACCGCGCTAACTGCGACCGACCCTATCGCCACCTGGCCGGCGAATACCCAGGATGTGTGGTGGCGCTATCGCCTGAAAGGGTCAGCGATGCTGGCTCACGATCCGGGCGAACAGCCGCGCGCGCCGGTGGATATAGCACAGCTCAACAGCTTCTATCAGCAGTGGTACACGCCGGATGGCATGACCCTGTATGTGGTGGGTAACGTTGATAGCCGCAGCATGGCAGAACAAATCAACAAAACCTTCTCCGCGCTGAAGGGTAAACGCGTGGCGCCTGCAGCGCTGCCGACGCTCTCTCCTCTGCCGCATCAGCCCGTCAACCTGGTGAATGGTGGGATGAATCAGGATCGCCTGTCGCTGGTGTGGGATACGCCGTGGCAGCCGATTCGTGACTCGCAGAACTTACAGCACTATTGGCAGAGTGATTTGGCGCGTGAAGCGCTGTTCTGGCATGTGCAGCGTGCGCTGGCGGACAGTAAAGCGCAGAGCGTACAGGTGGGCTTTGATTGCCGCGTGCTTTACCAGCGTGCGCAGTGTTCCATCAATATGGACAGCCCGAACGCTTCGCTGCCGCAGAACATGAATCAGGTGGCGAAAGAGCTGGCGGCAGTACGTGATAAAGGGTTACCGCAGGATGAGTTCGATGCGCTGATGGCGCAGAAGCTGCTGGAACTGAACAAGCTGTTCGCCACTTATGCCCGCACCGATACCGATATTTTGATGGGGCAGCGTTTACGCTCGCAGCAGAACGCGGTGGTGGATATCGCCCCCGAGCAGTATCAAAAGCTGCGTCAGGCGTTTCTCAGTGGCTTGACGCGTGACCAGCTGAATCAGGAATTGCGCCAGCAGCTGACGCAGGAACTGACGATGGTGCTGATTCAACCGCAGGGTGAAGCGGAAACCAACGTGAAGATGCTGCAGGACGGCTGGGATAAAGTGATGAAGGTGCCGGATGCGCCTGCTGCACCGGCGGCGCCGGATGAGGTCAAACCAGAAAGTAACGGCAGCGCGAGCGCCACTGACCCGGCTCAACCCTCGTCATGATGCCAGATGCATTACGTCAAATTCCTGGCGTCTGAAGCCTAATTTGATACCTGAAATCCTCGAAATAATTTGAATCGCAGCACAAAAGCGCCTTGGGGCGCTTTTGAACAGCGCTTACGCTGGCCCGAAGGGTGAGGCCAAAGGCCGAATCACGCGGCAAGTGGAAAAGTCCCCAGGAGCTTACATTAGTAAGTGACTGGGGCGCATCCACGCAGCCAACGCCGCTGCGGTTCAAAATATGAAGAGGATCATTTGGCGCGAAGCCATTCGGTGACGAGCATCGGCCAACTGGCGAGGGGCAGATCGGCTACGCCGCGAATGCCAAATCCATGACCGCCTTTCTGATAGAAGTGAATCTCCACCGGCACTTTGTGTTCGCGCAGGGCGCTGAAAAACACCATGCTGTTGTTCACTGAGACTGCTTCATCATCTGAAGCGTGAATTAACAGCGTGGGCGGTGTCTCCGCATGCACGCGCGTTTCCATCGAATACGCATCAATCAACTTTTGATCCGGCCATGCACCGAGCAGGCGAGTGCGCGAGCTTTCGTGTGCCAGACCGTCGCGCATGCTGATCACCGGATAGAGCAGCACCATCGCATCCGGGCGTGGCGAGAAGCTATCGGCCTGATCCTGCACCGGATACACTTTCTCAGCAAAGCGCGTGCCCAGACTGGCCGCCACGTGCCCACCCGCTGAAAAGCCCATCATCACGATGTATTTACCGTTCATGCCGCGCTGCGCGCGATCGCGCAACACGCGTACCGCACGTTGTGCATCGGCCAGCGGCGCATCGGGACCTTCGTGATGACCGTCGTACGGCAGGCGATAAGTCATCACCGCCAGCGTATAACCCATCGACGTAAAGAAGGTGGCGAGGGCACTGCCTTCACGGTCAATCAGCACCCGCTGATAGCCGCCGCCGGGCGCCACCAGCAGCGTGATGCCGTTGGAGGTTTCCGGGTGCCAGATCGCCATTTCGGGGCAACGCACGCCAGTCGCCGCGCGGTCATAAGGTTCGTACTCTTTGGCGAGATCGACGATTTGCGGTTGAGCGCGCGAATCACTCGCGCCTGGCGCATCACCGTGTGGCCAGATATTAATGATTTCTGTGTGCATAAATCAGTCCTGAGCGAGTCGTTTTGTCATTATTTTGTTCGCGGCCGGATTAACAGCGTCCTGCTGTTATTGATTAAAACATGGTCTGTTTTCGCGCTGGCGTCCAGCCGAAAACCCGCCATTTTTGCAGTTTCGGACTATGCCTGGCGGGCCGATTTCTTTCCGTAATACATTGAATTTAAATTGATATGGTAAGGGTTGTTAAACTGACGTGGGCGCTTACGAGTCAAAGATGGATGGCTGGCGAGGTTAGTCAAAATTAGCAGTGTAATGTCGGGATTTAAGGCAAATCATCCTGCGTATTGTGTAAGGCGTCATTATCAAATCAACAGCGGCAAAGCGATCGAGTGGCGCAATTCATCGCGCCAGCAGATATTCAGCGGCGTCAGACTTTTTGCCTGCAATAGCGCCGCTGGGAAGTGCTGTAATGAAGACTATTGCGGCATGGCGCTGACAGGGATGATAGCCCCACGATGCTGGATCACTGTGCTGGCGGTGAGATGACCGCGTGCCGCTGCATCCTCCGCACTCCCTCCGGCTAAACGCACAGCCAGATAACCTGCACTGAATGAGTCACCGGCGGCAGTGGTATCGATCACCTTCTCTTTAGCCAGCTTGATGGCGGGCACTTCACGTAGTGGCTCATCGCCAATGGCTACCAAACAGGAGTCGGCACCGCGTTTGATGGCGATCTCCTGCACGCCTGCTTCACGCGTGCGCGCAATCACCGCGTCGAGCGGCTGTTCGCCCCACAGCAGGTGCTCATCATCTAGCGTCAGGAAGGCGATATCGGTATGGCGCAGCATCTCGGCATAAGCCTGTTGCGCGCTGGATTTGTCTGCCCACAGACGTGGACGATAGTTGTTATCGAAAATCACTTTGCCGCCGTTGTGGCGGCAGGCGCTGAGCAGCGCCATCAGTTTCTCGCGACTGGCTGCCGGCAGAATCGCCAGGCTAATCCCGCTGAGATAAAGGTAGTCGTAATGGGCCAGCTGGGCGCAGATCGCGTCAGACTCTGGGCCATCCAGCCAGAAGCGCGCAGCGGCATCGTTACGCCAGTACCAGAAAGTGCGTTCGCCGTGTTCGTCGGTTTCGATGAAGTACAGGCCTGGCATTTTATTGTCGAGGCGCTGAATCAGCTGGGTGTGCACCTGCTCCTGCTGCCAGGCAGCGATCATCTGGTCACTGAAACTGTCGGTGCCCAGTGCGGTGACATAATCCACCCGCAGCTGCTGGCTATCTGACTGGCGCGCCAGATAAACCGCCGTGTTTAGCGTGTCACCGCCAAAGCCGCGTTTGATGTTCTCACCTTTTTCGGACAGCTCAATCATGCATTCGCCAATGATGGCAATGTTCTTCTGCGTCATGGTCTTCGGCCTATAGTGAATTCTGCCCACGAGTCTCGCGTCTGGTATGGCAGCTGTCAATGATTTTTAAAACGACGTTTTAATTTAACTTAAGGTGCCTGAACACCCTTTCCACGACGATTTAACGGACAAAGCGCCGCTTGTTTTGCCGATTAAGCCTGAAACGCGCTGATACACTCAACTGCTCGTGTGGTGGCTGAGACCCGTAAAGTTATCGTGTTGCTAGCCGATACTTGCCGCTGAGAAGCAATTTGCAGGCACCCACCACCTACCAGGAAAAAACCATGGTGATGAACAATTTGAGTCATCGGCTGCCTATTTCAATTGAACTGGAGCAACAACAGGAAACGCGTTTCTTCTGGCAGCAGTGCCAACGATTCTATACTTTCCAGCCGATCTACCAGGTCTCCGGCCGTTTACTGGCTATTGAATTACTGACTGCGGTGACCCATCCCTCCGCACCAGAGAAAAGGTTGTCGCCCGAAACCTATTTTGATGCGCTGACTATCGCGCAGCGACTCGATGTCGTCCAGGAACAGCTTGAGCTGTTATTACAGTGGTCACACTTTTTCAGCCAGCGTCAGCTGGTGGCCTCGGTGAATATTGATGGACCCACGCTGCTGGCGATTGAGCAGCATGACACTATCCGCCAGTTGATAATCCAACTGCCCTGGATGCGCTTTGAACTCACGGAACATCACGCATTGCCGCAGGAAGAGATGGTCGCGAAAATGCCTGAACTGGGCCCACTGTGGCTCGATGACTTTGGATCAGGCATGGCAAACTTCTCGGCGCTGACTGAGTTGCGCTATGACTACATCAAACTGTCGCGCGAACTGTTCATGCTGCTGCGCTCCACCGATGAAGGCCGCTCTCTGTTCTCCATGCTGCTGGCGTTGATCAATCGCTATTGTAACGGCGTTATCGTGGAAGGCGTGGAGACCGAAGAAGAGTGGCAGCAGGTGCGCAATTCGCCCGCGATGGCCGCCCAAGGCTATTTCTTCTCGCGTCCTGTTCCCTTCAACACGCTGGAATCCCTGGCGCTCGAGCTTCCCTGATCCCGATCCGCAACGTCTCGACTACAGTTATGTGAGACGTTGAGGGCAAGGAGGAAGCAGAATGTCACGTACGGGAAAAGTCCTGAGCTGGGTTTTCGGGATTTTATTGTTGTTGGTTGTGGTGGTGGTGGTGATTATCGCCACGTTTGACTGGAACCGCCTGAAGCCAACCATCAACCAAAAAGTCTCCACAGAGTTAAACCGACCTTTCGCCATTCGCGGCGATCTGGGCGTCGACTGGGTGCGCAATCGCGAAGAGCCGGGCTGGCGCAGTTGGGTGCCGTGGCCGCAGGTGCATGCTGATGACATCATGCTGGGCAACCCGCCAAATATTCCCGATGTCACCATGGTGCATTTACAGCGCGTTGAAGCCACGCTTGCGCCGCTGGCATTGCTGCATAAACAGGTTTATCTGCCGTGGATCAAGATGCAACTGCCCGATGCGCGGCTGGTACAGACGGCGGATAAAAAGAATAACTGGACCTTCAATTTAGCCAGCAGCGAGAACAGCGATGCCAATGCGCCGCCTTCTGCCTGGTCTTTCCGCCTCGATAATATCCTGTTCGATAAAGGTCAGATTCGCTATCGCGATGCCATTAATAAAGCCGATGTGACCGTCACCATTAATCCACTGGGTAAACCGGTGCCCTACGCGCAGGTGGCGGGCGGTAACGACCAGCAAAAAGGCGCGGGTGATTTTGTCTTTGGCTGGCAGGCGGATGGGACCTACAACAATCAGAAACTGGAAGGCGATGGCAAGATCGGCGGCATGCTGTCGTTGCGCAGCAAAACCACGCCGTTCCCACTGCAGGTGGATGTGCGTAACGGCACTACACGCGTACGCGTCGACGGGACGTTGCAGGATCCTTTAAACCTCGGCGGGTTGGATGTGCGTCTGCGCTTTGCTGGCGATACGCTGGCGAATCTGTACGGTTTAACCGGCGTGCTGCTGCCTGATACGCCGCCGTACGAAACTGACGGCCATCTGATCGCGCGCTTTAACGAAGAGAAAGGGCCGCTGTTCCGCTACGAAAACTTCAATGGCCATATTGGCGATAGCGATATTCATGGTTCACTGACTTATCGCCAGGTAAAACCGCGGCCGACACTGACCGGGGAATTATCCTCGAACCAGCTGCGTATGGCGGATTTGGGCCCGCTGATTGGCGTGAATTCGGGCAAAGGCAGTGAGAAAACCCAGCAGGCCAAAGCCCAGCGCGGTGACGCTTCTACCCAACCGGCCGATCGCGTGCTGCCGCATGACAAGTTTGACACCAAAAGCTGGGACGTGATGGATGCGGATGTGAAATTCAGCGGTAAGCGCATTGAACACAGCAGCAAGCTGCCACTCAGCGATCTCTACACCCATCTGCAGCTGAAAAACGGTGACCTCCTGCTCGATCCGCTGCGCTTCGGTATGGCCGGTGGCAGCATCAACTCGACTATCCATCTGGAAGGGGATAAAAGCCCGATGCGTGGTCGTGCCGATCTGCATGCGCGTAAGCTGCAACTGCGTCAGCTGTTCCCTGATGTCACCGCAATGCAGCGCAGCCTCGGTCAGCTAAACGGCGATGCCAGCCTGAGCGGCACCGGTAACTCGGTGGCGGATATTTTGGGGACCAGCAACGGTGAACTGAAGCTGCTGATGAATGATGGATTGATCAGCCGCAGCCTGATGGAGATTGCTGGTCTGAACGTCGGTAACTATGTGGTCGGCAAACTGTTTGGCGATGATGAGGTGCGCATCAACTGTGCCGCCACCGATCTCAATATCCGTCAGGGCGTAGCCACACCGAAAGTGTTTGTGCTGGATACGGAGAACGCGGTGATTAACGTCACTGGTAACGTTAACTTTGCCAACGAAAGGCTGGATTTATCCATTAATCCAGACAGCAAAGGTATTCGTATCATTACGCTGCGATCGCCGCTGTATGTGCGTGGCACCTTCAAAAATCCGGATGCGGGAGTGAAAGCCGGACCGCTGATCGCACGTGGTGCCGCTGCGGTGGCGCTGGGCGCGGTGGTGGCACCGGCCGCAGCACTGCTGGCACTGATTTCACCGAGCGATACCGATGCCAATCAGTGCAGCAACGTGTTGCAGCAGATGAAAAGTAAAAAGTGATCAGTTACGCCACAGCACTTTGATGATGTGATAACCAAAGGCGGTTTTCACCGGTCCGTAAGGTTGCAGCAGCGGGCAGGAGAACGCCGCCTTATCAAAGGCGGGCACCATCTGACCTTTACGGAACTCACCCAGATCGCCGCCGTTGCGGCCCGATGGGCAAGTCGAATGTTTTTTTGCCAGCTGCTGGAAGTTCGCGCCTTTTTCCAGCTGAGCCAGCAGGGATTTGGCCTGCGCTTCATCCTTGACGAGGATGTGTAAAGCTGCCGCGGTTTTCGCCATGTTGGTGTCTCTATATGTATGTATAATGTTCGGCGCATTATATCCCCGTCATACTTCAAATTGCAGGTGCGTTGGCTGCGAATGCTCGGTCCGGTGTCTGGTTGAGCCTGTTTTCGGGACTCGCCCACCTGTCGTATTCCTGCCATTCGACATCGTCAGGGGATCTTCTTTTCATTTGTTGAGTGATATTCCGTTATGCGTTTAAACCCCGGCCAACAACGTGCTGTCGAATTTGTCACCGGTCCCTGCCTGGTGCTGGCCGGTGCGGGCTCGGGTAAGACCCGCGTCATCACCAATAAAATTGCCCACCTGATCCGTGAGTGCGGCTATCAGGCGCGTCATATCGCTGCGGTCACCTTCACCAATAAAGCCTCGCGCGAGATGAAGGAGCGAGTGGCGCAAACGCTCGGGCGCAAAGAGGCGCGCGGTCTTATGATCTCCACCTTCCACACGCTGGGGCTCGAGATCATCAAACGTGAATACAAAGCGTTAGGGATGAAGGCGAGCTTTTCACTGTTCGATGACCAGGACCAGCTGGCGCTGTTGAAAGACCTCACCCAACAATGGCTGGAAGAGGACAAAACCTTACTGCAGCAGCTGATTTCCACCATCTCTAACTGGAAGAATGACCTCGTCGATCCGCAAACGGCGGTCGGAATGGCCCAATCGCAGCGCGACCAGATTTTTGCCCACTGCTATCAGCTGTATGACCAGCATCTGAAATCCTGCAACGTGCTGGATTTCGACGATTTAATTGCGATGCCGACGCTGTTGCTGCAACGTAATCAGGAAGTGCGCGAGCGCTGGCAGCAGCGTATTCGCTATTTATTAGTGGATGAGTATCAGGACACCAACACCAGCCAGTATGAGCTGGTGAAACTGCTGGTCGGCGCGCGCGCGCGTTTCACCGTAGTAGGCGATGATGACCAGTCAATTTACTCCTGGCGTGGCGCGCGGCCGCAAAACCTGGTGCTGCTGAAAGAGGATTTCCCGGCGCTGGAAGTGGTGAAACTGGAGCAGAACTATCGCTCAACCCAGCGCATTCTGAAGTCAGCTAACATCCTGATTGCTAACAATCCGCATGTGTTTGAGAAGCGCCTGTTCTCCGAGCTTGGCGAGGGCAGCGAGCTGAAGGTGCTGAGTGCCAACAATGAAGATCATGAAGCCGAGCGGGTTGCCGGTGAGTTGATTGCCCATCACTTCGTCAATAAAACCGCCTACAAAGATTATGCGATTCTCTATCGCGGCAACCATCAGTCGCGCGTCTTTGAAAAGCAGCTGATGCAGAACCGTATTCCGTATCGCATCTCTGGCGGCACTTCGTTCTTCTCGCGGCCGGAAATCAAAGACCTGCTGGCTTATTTGCGTGTACTGACCAATCAGGAAGACGACAGCGCTTTCCTGCGTATCGTCAACACGCCGCGTCGTGAGATTGGCCCTGCCACGCTGCAGAAGCTGGGTGAATGGGCCAACCTGCGCAACAAAAGTTTGTTCAATGCCAGCTTCGATATGGGGCTGGAACAGACGCTGAGCGGGCGTGGGCTGGAGCATCTGCAGCGCTTTACCCAATGGCTTAACGAGATTATCCAGCTGACGGAACGCGAACCGGTGAATGCGGTACGCGATCTGATTCGCGGTGTCGATTATGAGAGCTGGCTGTTTGAGACCTCACCAAGCCCCAAAGCCGCCGAAATGCGCATGAAAAACGTTAACACGCTATTCCAGTGGATGACCGAAATGCTGGAAGGCGATGAGCTTAATGAGCCGATGACGCTGGCGCAGGTGGTGACGCGCTTTACGCTGCGCGACATGATGGAACGCGGCGAGAGTGACGAAGATAGCGATCAGGTGCAACTGATGACCTTGCACGCCTCCAAAGGGCTGGAGTTCCCGTATGTTTATCTGGTCGGTATGGAAGAGGGTCTGTTACCGCATCAGAGCAGCATTGATGAGAACAACATCGAAGAGGAACGTCGTCTGGCCTATGTGGGCATTACCCGCGCCCAGAAAGAGCTGACGTTTACGCTATGCCGGGAACGCCGTCAGTATGGCGAACTGGTGCGCCCGGAGCCGAGTCGCTTCCTGATGGAGCTGCCGCAGGATGATGTGGTGTGGGAGCGCGAGAAAAAGGTGATCAGCGCCGAGGAGCGAGTGAAAACCGGACAGACGCGCGTCGCGGGCTTACGTGCGATGCTGGAGAATGCGAAGAAAGGGTAGTCGCTGCGTAACAAAGAGTGCAACGTCGAGCTTAGGAGCTTAGGAGCTTAGGAGCTTAGGAGCTTAGGAGCTTTGAGTTTAGGGCTGCGGGTTTCGGGTTCAGGCTTTGGAGGTAAGTGCTTCAAGTGGTGAGTGTTGCGGAAGGAAGATAAAAAGTGCCCGGCAAAAGCGCAGTTTACATGATGTAAATGCGCATATGACGGGCGCTTATTAGCGCGCAGCAGGTTGGATCAAGAGATAGTCAGCAGCCAGTGTACGTAAGACTGGTAATGACTCTCTTGTTCCAGCAACTCGGCACGCAGCGGATGTGCGTCCAGCCAGCCGGCGGGCAGCGTCAGATGCAGCGCATCATCATCCGCCTGTAAACGTACCGCGGGCAGCGTGTCATCGCGACGACGGCTGGAGAAAATAATCGCCAGACGCAGTAAGCGACTCAAACGTTCCGCCATGCGCGGTGGCACGGCATTCTGCTGCGTCAGTAAACCGAGATCGATACTACCACTCTGATTTTGCAGCAGGCAGGCGAGCATTTTTTTCTGTGCGGGCGTAAAACCAGGGAGATCGAGATGGCGAATCAGGTAAGCGGCGTGCTGGGGTGCCTGGCGAAAATCGACGCTCAGGCCTATTTCGTGAATCGAACAGGCGCTAAGTAGCAAATCGCGACATCGGTTATCCAGCTTCCATACAGTGCTCACCTGACGGAAAAAACTCTCAGCCAGCTGACGCACGCGGCTTGCCTGCTCGACATCGATAGAGAAGCGGCGCTGGACGTTTTGCAACGTGCGGCTACGAATGTCGCGGTCGATCGGCAGATGCAGCATGCCATACACCAGGCCTTCGCGCAGTGCGCCACCGGCCAGCGTCATGCTATCGATGCTGAGTTCATGGAAGATAGCGATCAGAATCGACAGACCGCTGGGGAACACCAGCGCGCGCTCGAGCGTCAATCCTTCAATTTCCAGCTCTTCCAGTTTGCCGCACTGAATCGCGCGCTGTTTTAGCTGCTGCAACTTGCTTAGGGTGATGCGCTCATCCATGCCCTGTGCAACCATAATTTCCTGCAGTGCCTGCACGGTGCCAGAAGCACCGACGCAAATCTGCCAGCCTTTTTCACGCAGTGCAGCCGCAACCGGACGAATCATGTCGCGAGCCGCTAATTCAGCCTGCTCGAAATTCTCTTTCGCCAGGTGACGATCGCCAAAGTAGCGTTCCAGCCAGGTGACGCAACCCATCGATAAACTAAACAATGTGGTCGCGTGCGAGCCTTCGCCGGTAACCAGCTCGGTGCTGCCGCCGCCGATATCCACCACTAAGCGCTGATCGGAGCCTCCGGTGGTATGGGCGACACCCTGATAAATCAGGCGTGCCTCTTCCTCGCCGCTGATGACATTCACCGGGCAGCCAAGGATTTCTTCGGCGCTGGTCAGGAAATCCTGCGCATTTTCAGCAATGCGCAGCGTGGCAGTCGCTACCACGCGGATTTGCTCGGGAGGAATATCTTGCAGCTGTTCAGAGAAGAGTTTCAGACATTGCCAGCCACGCTGCATCGCCTCGGCGGAGAGGTGATTGGCTTTGTCCAGACCGGCAGCCAGACGCACTTTGCGCTTTATACGCGCAACGGTCTGAATACTGCCGGACACTTCGCGCACCACCAACATATGAAAGCTGTTAGAGCCTAAATCAATCGCAGCATAAAGTGACGATGCGCTCAGCATGGTGTGCTTAACTCGAACGTTTACGGTTGTTATTGCGCGGCGCACCGCTACGACGGTTGCTGTTGTTCCCGCCACGGCGTGGGCCGTTTCCAGAACGGCTGCGCTGCAGACGTTTCGGCGGAGGCAACTCACTCATCAGTGCTTCGCTGCTGTACTTGCTCACCGGAATACCGTGACCAATGTACTCTTCAATCGCTGGCAGGTTGAGTGCGTACTCTTCGCAAGCGAGGCTGATGGAGTGTCCGCTGGCACCCGCGCGACCGGTACGACCGATACGGTGCACGTAGTCTTCACGATCGTCAGGCAGATCGTAGTTGAACACGTGAGTCACCGCAGGAATGTGCAGACCACGTGCCGCAACGTCGGTGGCGACCAGAATATCGACATCACCCTTGGTGAAGTCATCCAGAATACGCAGACGTTTTTTCTGTGCCACATCACCAGTCAGCAGACCCACGCGGTGACCGTCCGCGGCCAGATGGCCCCAGATATCTTCACAGCGGTGCTTGGTGTTAGCGAAGATGATGGCGCGATCGGGCCACTCTTCTTCTAACAGGGTTTGCAGCAGACGCATCTTCTCTTCATTTGAAGGGTAGAAAAGTTCTTCTTTAATGCGGTGGCCGGTTTTCTGCTCCGGTTCCACTTCCACGTATTCAGCGTTGTTCATATGTTCGAACGCCAGTTCACGTACGCGGTAAGAAAGGGTTGCCGAGAACAACATACTCAGACGCTGGGTGGCCGGCGGCATGCGGCGGAACAGCCAGCGGATGTCTTTAATAAAGCCAAGATCGAACATGCGATCGGCTTCATCCAGAACCACGACCTGAATGGCGCCGAGGTTGACGTGATTTTGTTTCGCATAGTCGATGAGGCGACCGGTGGTGCCCACCAGAATATCGACGCCATCGGCCAACACTTTCAGCTGTTTATCGTAGCCGTCACCGCCATAAGCCAGACCCAACTTGAGGCCTGTGACTTTCGACAGCGGCTCTGCATCGGCATGAATCTGCACGGCAAGTTCACGCGTCGGGGCCATGATCAGCGCACGTGGCTGATTAATCTGGCGGCCTTCAGCGGCTGGATGAGAAAGAAGATGATGAAACGTTGACGTCAGGAACGCCATCGTTTTGCCGGTACCGGTTTGCGCCTGACCCGCAACATCACGCCCTGAAAGCGCAAAAGGCAGTGCCAACGCCTGAATAGGCGTGCAGTTGGAAAAGCCTTTAGTATCAAGGGCTTCAACCACCTGTGGGTGCAGGGCGAAGTCGGAAAACTTCTGTTCAGTTAAGTGTGTTTTGCTCATAGTGTGGTAGAATATCAGCTTACTAGCGCTTTACGAAAGCGTATCCGATGAAATAAAGTCAACCTACGTTGGTATATTTTACGCCGATTCGCCAGGCACAATCCTTGGAGTTAAACATGAGCAGCGATAAAATCGTTCACTTGACCGATGACAGTTTCGACACTGACGTGCTGAAAGCCGACGGTGTCACTCTGGTAGATTTCTGGGCTGAATGGTGTGGTCCTTGCAAAATGATCGCCCCCATTCTCGACGAAGTCGCAGAAGAGTACGACGGTAAGCTTACCATCGCCAAGTTGAACATTGATGACAACCCGGGCACTGCACCTAAATATGGCATTCGCGGTATCCCGACACTGCTGCTGTTTAAGAACGGTGAAGTGGCTGCGACCAAAGTAGGCGCCTTGTCTAAAGGTCAGCTGAAAGAGTTCCTGAACGCTAACCTGGCCTAAGCCCAGCACGGCGTTGTTCCGCAGTGGTGAATTTTTTCGCCACTGCTGGACGTCCTCTTTAAGGCGTGTTAAGTTGACCTCACTGCATTACGCACTTACCTTGTAGTTTGCATCTAAAGTTTTCCCTTGTCAGACCCTGCTCGCATTGAACGTTATCGTGGTTTGGCAATCTGATGACTAGCACATTCGGCATCACCTTTCGACCATCTCTTCGTTTCCTATCGCCACATCAGACGATAATCGTCGAGCAGAGTTGAAAAAAGAGCCATTAACAGGCATGGAATTTTCGCCATACCACTCACGACAATCATTCCGAGAATTACCCCGAGTTTAAGAACCCTCACTATGAATCTTACCGAATTAAAGAACACGCCGGTTTCTGAGCTGATTACCCTCGGCGAAAATATGGGTCTGGAAAACCAGGCACGTATGCGTAAACAGGATATTATTTTCTCTATCCTTAAGCAGCATGCGAAAAGTGGCGAAGACATCTTTGGTGATGGTGTGCTGGAGATTTTGCAGGACGGATTTGGTTTCCTCCGTTCTGGAGACAGCTCCTACCTCGCCGGTCCCGATGATATCTACGTTTCTCCTAGCCAAATCCGCCGTTTCAACCTCCGCACTGGTGACACCATTTCTGGTAAAATTCGCCCGCCAAAAGAGGGTGAACGTTACTTTGCGCTGTTGAAAGTTAACGAAGTTAACTACGACAAGCCGGAAAACGCGCGTAACAAGATTCTGTTCGAAAACCTCACGCCGCTGCATGCAAACAATCGTATGCGTATGGAGCGCGGTAATGGCTCAACTGAAGATCTGACCGCTCGCGTGCTGGATCTGGCATCGCCGATTGGTCGTGGTCAGCGTGGTCTGATTGTGGCACCGCCGAAAGCCGGTAAAACCATGCTGCTGCAGAACATCGCACAGAGCATCGCCTACAACTATCCTGATTGCGTGTTGATGGTGCTGCTGATTGACGAGCGTCCGGAAGAAGTGACCGAGATGCAGCGTCTGGTGAAAGGCGAAGTTATCGCATCCACCTTCGACGAACCGGCTTCACGCCACGTTCAGGTCGCTGAGATGGTGATCGAGAAGGCTAAGCGCCTGGTCGAACACAAGAAAGACGTTATTATTCTGCTCGACTCCATCACCCGTCTGGCACGTGCCTACAACACCGTGGTACCGGCTTCCGGGAAAGTGTTGACTGGTGGTGTTGACGCTAACGCCCTGCATCGTCCGAAGCGTTTCTTCGGCGCAGCACGTAATGTGGAAGAGGGTGGCAGCCTGACCATCATCGCAACCGCGCTGGTTGATACCGGTTCGAAGATGGACGAAGTGATTTACGAAGAATTTAAAGGTACAGGTAACATGGAACTGCACCTGTCGCGTAAAATCGCCGAAAAACGTGTCTTCCCAGCGATTGACTACAACCGCTCAGGTACGCGTAAAGAAGAGCTGCTCACCACGCAGGAAGAGCTGCAGAAAATGTGGATCCTGCGCAAAATCATCCATCCAATGGGTGAAATTGACGCGATGGAGTTCCTCATCAATAAACTGGCGATGACCAAAACCAACGACGAATTCTTCGATATGATGAAGCGCTCGTAAGTTGGCGAAATTGAATCGCTAAGCGAAGCGATTCGGTCGCACAATTTGCCAGGATTTATTGCTAACGCCACGTCTTAACGTGGCGTTTTTCATTTATGGGCATTAGGATTAGCCCAGTCAGGAAGCAATATGATGATTGTGCCAGAGAATTGCTGCGTTTTTAAGCAATCAGACTTTTCACAGGCAGAATTCGGACAAAGGATATACGGCAATGGCAAGAATCTTGCTTATTGTTGTCGATGATTTTAGCTGAGAGCGTTAACGTGAATTTACTCACTATGAGTACTGAGCTTGGTTTAGTTTTTCTTTTTACTTTAGTGTTCCTGTTTTTTGCCCGTAAAGCCGCTAAAAAAATTGGGCTGGTGGATACACCTAATTCAAGAAAACGACACCATGGCGCCATTCCGTTAGTGGGTGGAATCTCCGTTTATGCGGGGATTTGCTTTGCTTTCACTATTTCAGATTATTATTTGCCTCATGCGGCACTCTATTTAAGCTGCGCAGGCGTTTTAGTGCTGGTCGGCGCGCTAGACGATCGCTTTGACATCAGCGTTAAAATTCGTGCGTTGGTCCAGGCGACGGTCGCCGTTGTGATGATGGTCGGCGCCAAGCTCTATCTGCTGAGCCTTGGATTTATCATTGGCCCGGTGGAGTTGGTTGTCGGGCCATTTGGCTACGTGCTTACACTTTTCGCCGTTTGGGCAGCCATCAACGCGTTTAACATGGTCGATGGCATTGATGGCCTATTGGGCGGGCTGGCCAGTGTGACCTTCGCCGCCATGGGCATCATCCTTTACTTCGACGGACAAACCAGCCTCGCGATGTGGTGTTTTGCCATGATCGCCGCCACCATCCCCTATATTTTGCTCAACCTGGGTCTTATTGGTCGCCGCTATAAAGTGTTTATGGGCGATGCCGGCAGCACCATGATTGGCTTCACTATCATCTGGATTTTGCTGGAAACCACCCAGGGTTTGAGCCATCCGATTACACCGGTTACCGCGCTGTGGCTGATTGCCATTCCCTTGATGGATATGGTGGCGATCATGTATCGCCGTCTGCGCAAAGGCATGAGCCCATTTTCGGCTGACCGTCAGCATATTCACCATTTGATCATGCGCGCCGGCTTTACTTCACGTCAGGCATTTGTGCTGATTACCGTGGCTGCAGCGCTTTTGGCCGGAATTGGTGTGCTGGGCGAGTATCTTGCTTTCATCCCCGAGTGGGTGATGTTGGTGTTGTTCCTGATGGCGTTTTTCCTTTACGGCTATTGCCTGAAACACGCCTGGCGCGTGGCGCGTAAAATCCGTCGTATTAAACGCCGCTGGCAAAGCAGTGGCGAAGATAAAAAATAAATTACCCCGATCAGTACCCTGATAAGGACTTTTGTTATGACCTCTGTCGTTGTGGAGAACGAACTGGATGTGCGCGGCCTTGGCTGCACGCTGTGGCGCGGTAAGCGCTGGATCATCGGCTTTGCGCTGCTGTTTGCCTTATTGGCATGGCTCGCCTCGATGCTGATGAAACAAGCATGGAGCACCACGGCAGTCACCGATCGCCCGACGGTTAACATGCTGGGTGACTTCTTCGTGCAGCAGCAATTCCTCAATAACCTTGATGTGCGTAACAATACGCTCAATCTCAGCACGCCCGCCCCAACAGTGATGGATGAGGTTTATCAGGAGTTCACCATGCAACTGGCCTCCTGGGACACGCGCCGTGATTTCTGGCAGCAGACCGATTATTTCAAAAGCCGCAAAAGTGGCAACGCGCATAACGATGCCGCATTGCTGGACGATTTGATTACTAATATACAGTTCACGCCTGCGGATGCGGCGCATAACACGTTGGATAATATTAAGCTGATTGCCGAAACCGCCGGCGACGCGAATAACCTGCTGCGCCAGTATATCGCTTATGCCAGCGAACGTGCGGCGCGCCATCTGAATGCAGAGTTGAAGGGGGCATGGCAGGCGCGCAGCGCGCAGTTGCAAGCGCAAGTGACTCGTCAGCAGGAAGTGGCGCAGGCGGTGTTTGATCGCCAGCGTCAACGTATTGAACAAGCCTTAAAGGTGGCGAGCCAACAGGGCATCAAAGAAAACCGTGCACCGGCCATCGGCGAAGCGCTGCCTGACAGCGATCGCTTCCTGCTGGGACAGCAAATGTTGCAGGCTCAACTCGATACATTGCAAGCCAGCGGGCCCGCTTACGATTTGAGCTATGATCAGAACAGAGCGATGCTGGGCACGTTGCAGGCAGGCGCGCAGTTGGATAAGCCATTCCAGACTTACCGCTATCTGCGTACGCCTGAAGAGCCGGTGTCGCGCGACAGTCCGCGCCGGGTATTTATGATGATCATGTGGGGCGTCATTGGCGCGCTGGTGGGTGCAGGTGTGGCGCTGGTGCGCCGTCCTCGTCCGACGTCACCAACGAGCCATTAAGAGAAGCCACGTGAAAGTTCTGACCGTATTTGGCACGCGTCCTGAAGCGATCAAAATGGCCCCGCTGGTGCAGGCATTGGCGCAGGACCCGGCGTTTGAATCGCGTTTGTGCGTGACGGCGCAGCATCGTGAAATGCTCGATCAGGTGCTGCGGCTGTTCAAGCTGCAACCCGATTACGATCTCAATATCATGCGCCCGGAGCAGGGGCTGACGGAGATCACCAGCCGCATTTTGCAGGGAATGAAAACGGTACTCGCCGATTTCCAGCCCGATGTGGTGCTGGTGCACGGTGACACCACCACCACCTTTGCCGCCAGTCTGGCCGCTTTTTATCATCAGATTCCTGTCGGGCACGTCGAAGCCGGACTGCGCACCGGCAATCTGATGTCGCCCTGGCCGGAAGAGGCTAACCGAACGCTCACAGGCCATCTGGCGAGCTATCATTTCACCCCTACCGAGAATTCACGCCAGAATCTGCTGCGTGAGAATTTGCCGGACGCCCGTATTTTTGTCACCGGTAATACAGTGATTGATGCACTGCTATGGGTGCGCGATCGGGTGCTGGATGATACCGACCTGAATGCGCGTCTGGCAGCGCGTTATCCGTTCCTTGATGCAAATAAAAAATTGATTCTGGTCACCGGCCATCGCCGTGAAAGCTTTGGCGGCGGCTTCGAACGTATTTGCAGCGCGCTGGCGCAGATTGCACGTCAGCATCCGCAGGCGCAAATCGTCTATCCGGTGCACCTCAATCCCAACGTCAGCGAACCGGTAAATCGTATCCTGAGCGGGATCGACAATATCATTTTGATTGAGCCGCAAGAGTATTTGCCGTTTGTCTGGCTGATGAACCGTTCCTGGCTGATCCTCACCGATTCCGGTGGCATTCAGGAAGAAGCGCCATCGTTGGGCAAACCGGTTCTGGTGATGCGTGATACCACCGAGCGCCCGGAAGCTGTGGATGCGGGAACAGTGAAACTGGTCGGTACCGATATCAACCGGATTGTCGAAGAAGTCAGCCTGCTGCTGCAGGACGAAGAAGCCTGGCAGAGGATGAGCCGCGCGCACAATCCGTATGGCGATGGACAAGCCTGCTCACGCATCCTGCAGGCACTGAAACAACACAGAGTATAATTATGCGTTTTGAAACCATTTCCGTTATCGGACTGGGCTACATTGGGCTGCCAACGGCGGCCGTTTTTGCCTCAAAGGGAAAAAAAGTGATCGGCGTGGATATCAATGTCCGCGCGGTCGAGACCATTAATCGCGGCGACATTCACATTGTTGAGCCCGAGTTAAGTGACGTGGTGCGCGAAGCCGTGCAGGCAGGACATCTGCGCGCTACCACGCAAGCCGAAGCCGCGGATGCCTTCTTAATCGCCGTACCTACGCCGTTTATCGGCGATCATCAGCCAGATCTGAGCTATGTCCAGTCGGCGGCGTTGTCGATTGCACCGGTGCTGAAATCCGGCGATTTAGTGATCCTCGAATCCACTTCGCCGGTTGGCGCAACTGAGCAGATGGCCGCCTGGCTGGCGGAAGCGCGGCCTGATCTGCGATTCCCGCAGCACGGTGAAGACTGTGACGTATTTATCGCTTACTGCCCGGAGCGCGTGCTGCCGGGTAAAGTGATGGTGGAACTGCTGGAGAACGATCGCGTGATTGGCGGCATGACGCCCGCCTGCTCAGCGCGTGCCAGCGAACTGTATCGCATCTTCCTGCGCGGTGAATGCGTGGAAACCAACGCGCGTACCGCCGAGATGTGCAAACTCACCGAGAACAGCTTCCGCGATGTGAACATCGCGTTCGCCAATGAGCTGTCGCTGATTTGCGCGGAACAGAATATCAACGTGTGGGAGTTGATTGCGCTGGCGAACCGCCATCCACGCGTCAACATTCTGCAGCCCGGACCAGGCGTTGGCGGCCACTGTATCGCTGTCGATCCCTGGTTTATCGTGGCGCAGAATCCGGAGCTGGCGCGTCTGATTCGCATCGCGCGCGAAGTGAATGATGCGAAGCCCACCTGGGTGTTGGATCAAGTTAAACAGCAACTGGCGGATTGCCTGACTGCCAGCGGCAAACGTGCTTCTGAGGTGACGATTGCCTGTTTCGGCCTGGCATTCAAACCGAACATTGATGATTTACGTGAAAGCCCAGCGATGACAGTGGCACACCTGATTGCAGAGTGGCACAGCGGCAGCACGCTGGTGGTGGAACCGCATGTGGCAGAAATCCCTGCACGACTGGCCCATGAAGCGGCTCTGGTTTCTACTGAGGATGCGCTGCAGCAGGCCGATATCGTTGTGATGTTGGTGGATCACGCGCAGTTCCGCGCCATCGATGCCGGCCAGATCACGCAGCAGTGGATTATTGATACTAAAGGTGTCTGGCGATGAAACAGTACCTGGTGACAGGTGGCGCAGGCTTTATTGGCTCAGCGCTGGTGCGTTTTCTGATTGAGCAAACCGACCATCGAGTGGTGGTGGTGGATAAACTCAGCTACGCAGGCAACTTAGCCTCTTTGGCTTCAGTTCAGAAAGATGCGCGCTATGCCTTCGAGCAGGTGGATATCTGCGATCGTGCTGAACTGGACCGTGTTATGGCCAAGTATCAACCCGATTGCATCATGCACCTGGCGGCGGAAAGCCATGTTGATCGTTCGATTGATGGTCCGATTGCCTTTGTCGAAACCAATATTGTCGGCACCTATCAGCTATTGGAAGCCGCACGCCACTACTGGAATGGCATGGCGGATGAGCGTAAAAAAGGCTTCATCTTCCATCATATTTCCACTGACGAAGTGTTTGGCGATCTGCATGGTAGCGATGATTTCTTTACCGAAACCACGCCTTATGCCCCCAGCAGCCCATATTCAGCCACTAAGGCCAGCAGCGATCATCTGGTGCGCGCCTGGTTACGCACTTACGGCTTGCCGATCATCGTCACCAACTGTTCGAACAACTATGGCCCGTATCACTTCCCGGAAAAGCTGATCCCGCTCACTATCATTAATGCGCTGGCAGGTAAGCCGTTACCGGTGTATGGCAACGGCAGCCAGATTCGCGATTGGTTGTATGTGGAGGATCACGCGCGCGCACTTTATTGCGTGGTGAGCAGCGGTAAAGTAGGTGAAACCTATAATATTGGTGGTCACAACGAACGCCGCAATATTGAGGTAGTGGAAACGTTGTGCGATCTGCTGGACGAACTGGCGCCGAAGCTGCGCGCTGCACATCTGACGCGCTATCGTGATCTGATTACTTTTGTCACCGATCGCCCCGGTCACGATCTGCGTTACGCCATCGACGCCAGCAAAATTGCGCGTGAGTTAGGCTGGACGCCGCAGGAAACCTTCGAAAGTGGCATTCGCAAGACCGTGCAGTGGTATCTGGCTAACCCACAGTGGTGGCAGGCAATTCTCAACGGCAGTTATCGTGGCGAGCGGTTGGGTTTAACCACGCCGCGCTGAGGCGCAATACAGGAGCAGCAACGATGAAAGGTATCATCCTGGCGGGCGGTTCGGGCACGCGTTTGCACCCTATCACTCGCGCTATCTCAAAGCAGCTACTGCCGGTGTACGACAAGCCGATGATCTACTATCCGCTGTCGGTGTTGATGCTGGCAGGGATTCGCGAAGTCCTGATTATCACCACGCCGGAAGACCGCGCGCACTTTGAGCGTCTGCTCGGTGATGGCAGCGAGTTCGGCCTGCAGCTGCAGTATGCTGAGCAACCCAGCCCTGATGGTCTGGCGCAGGCGTTTATCATTGGTGAGTCCTTTATTGGCAATGACAGCTGCTGTCTGGTGCTCGGCGACAATCTCTATTTTGGCCAGGGCTTCAGCCCGAAACTGAAAAAAGTGGCCGCGCGCAGCCACGGTGCCACGGTGTTTGCCTATCAGGTGATGGATCCCGAGCGCTTTGGTGTGGTGGAGTTTGATGACGACTTCAATGCGCTTTCCATCGAAGAAAAGCCGCAGCAACCCAAATCACGTTGGGCGGTAACCGGCCTCTATTTCTACGACAACCGCGTGGTGGAATTTGCCAAACAAGTACAGCCTTCTGCACGGGGCGAGCTGGAAATCACCGCGATTAATCAGATGTATCTTGAGCAGGGTGAACTCTCCGTCGAGTTACTGGGACGCGGATTTGCCTGGCTGGATACCGGCACTCACGACAGTTTGATTGAAGCGAGTATGTTCGTGCAGACCGTGGAGAAACGTCAGGGATTTAAAATCGCCTGTCTGGAAGAGATTGCGTGGCGTAACGGCTGGCTGACTGATGATCAGTTGCTGGCGGCGGCGCAAGCGTTGACCAAAACCGGCTACGGCCAATATCTGTTGGATGTTCTCCATGCCCGTCCGCGTCAGTATTAATCCCCTTGCGTGGGAAAGCGATTTCTTTGGCGTGAACAGTGCGCGCGTTGAGCTGGATGGCGATTTTGCTCTGACGGATGCGCTGCAGCAATCTTACGAGTTGTGGCAAGCCAAAGTGCCCGCCGAGCGCACCGATGCCATCGATGCCCTGAACCAACATGGTTTTCAGCTGGTGGAGGGTGAAGCCGATCTTGCCATCAATATCAAACGCACCGAGCGCCAGGTCGGGGTCCGCATTGCGCGTGAAGCGCAGATTCCTGCATTGCGTGAGGCGGCATCGCATGCGTTTCGCCAAAGCCGTTTTCGTTCACCCTGGTTTAACGCCGATGACAGCGCACGCTTCTATGCGCAGTGGATTGAAAACGCGGTACGCGGCACCTTTGATCACCAATGTCTGGTGGCCAGCGACGAATCCGGCCAATTACAGGGCTTTGTCTCGATGCGTGAAGTCAACGGTGACGCACGCATCGGCCTGCTTGCCGTACAGCCCGAAGCGCAAGGCCAGGGCATTGGCCAGCGTTTGCTGCTGGCGGCGGCAGATTGGGGCCGCGTGAGGCAACTTGAGCGACTGCGCGTCGCGACGCAGCTCAGTAACCTCACGGCGATGCGCCTCTATTTACGCAGCGGTGCCAGACTTGAAAGCACCGCTTACTGGTTTTATAGGAAAGCCCCATGATCCCATTTAATGCGCCGCCGATTGTCGGCAGCGAAGTTGAATACATGCAGTCGGCGATGGCCAGCGGCAAACTCTGCGGTGACGGTGGTTTTACTCGCCGCTGTCAGCAGTGGATGGAACAACACTTTGGCAGCAAAAAAGTGTTGCTGACGCCATCCTGCACGGCATCACTGGAAATGGCCGCGCTGTTAATCGATATCCAGCCCGGCGATGAAGTGATCATGCCGAGCTACACCTTTGTCTCCACCGCCAATGCCTTTGTGCTGCGCGGTGCCGTGATCGTGTTCGTCGATGTGCGCCCCGATACGCTGAATATCGATGAAACCCTAATCGAAGCAGCGATCACCGAGAAAACCCGCGCGATTGTGCCGGTGCACTACGCGGGCGTCGCCTGCGAGATGGATAGCATCATGGCGCTGGCGGCGAAGCATCAATTGTTTGTGATTGAGGATGCGGCGCAGGGCGTGATGTCGCAGTACAAAGGACGTGCGCTCGGCACCATTGGTCATATTGGCTGCTTCAGCTTCCATGAAACCAAAAACTACACCGCCGGTGGCGAAGGTGGGGCGACGTTGATTAATGACGCGAAGCTGGTGGAGCGCGCGGAGATCATCCGTGAAAAGGGCACCAACCGCAGTCAGTTCTTCCGTGGTCAGGTGGATAAATATACCTGGCGCGATATCGGTTCAAGTTATCTCATGGCCGATCTGCAGGCGGCCTATTTGTGGGCGCAGCTGGAAGCGGCTGAGCGCATTAACCAGCAGCGTCTGCACCTGTGGCAGCGCTATTATGATGCGCTGCAACCGTTAGCGGCCGCAGGGCGCATCGAATTGCCGGTGGTACCGGATAACTGCCTTCACAATGCGCACATGTTTTACATCAAACTGCGCGACAGTGACGATCGCCAGGCGCTGATCAACTGGATGAAAGAGGCGGAAATCCTTACGGTGTTCCACTACATTCCCTTGCACTCTTCACCAGCCGGTGAACGTTTTGGTCGCTTCCATGGCGATGACCGCTTCACCACCAAAGAGAGTGAGCGTCTGCTGCGCCTGCCGCTGTTCTTTAACCTGTCGGATAACAATCAGCGCACCGTTATCAGCTCGCTGTTGAGTTTCTTTGCCTGATGTCGTTAGCCAAAGCTTCAGTCTGGACAGCCTCATCGACGTTGGTAAAAATCATTGCCGGCTTGCTGGTGGTGAAACTGCTGGCGGTCAGCTTCGGGCCGGAAGGGATTGGCCAGGCCGGTAACTTTCGCCAGCTGATTACCGTATTAGGTGTATTGGCCGGCGCGGGCATTTTCAATGGCGTCACCACCTACATCGCACAGTTTCAGCAGCAGCCGGAGCAACTTCGTGCCGTAACCGGTACGGCATCGAGCATGGTGATCGGTTTTTCCACGCTGGTGGCGCTGGTGTTCTTGCTGGCGGCGGGGCCGATTAGCCATGCGCTGTTTGGCCATGACGACTATGCCAATGTGGTGAGGATCGTGGCTTTTTTGCAGTTCGGGATTGCCTGGGCCAACCTGACGCTGGCATTGCTCAAAGGCTTTCGAGATGCGCGCGGCAATGCGCTGGCGCTGATTATCGGTAGCCTGGTGGGCGTGCTGGGTTATGTGTTGTGTTGGTGGCTGGGTGGGTATGCTGGGGCATTGGTGGGTTTAGCACTGGTGCCTGCACTGTTGGTGTTCCCGGCATTACTGATGCTGCGTCAACATCGTCAGGTACTGCCACTGCGCTGGTTAAAACCGACGTGGCATCCTGAGTTAGCGCGCAATCTGGCGAAGTTTACCCTGATGGCGTTAATCACCTCCGTCACGTTGCCGGTGGCGTGGGTGATGATGCGTAACCTGCTGGCCGAACAGCAGGGTTGGGCGCAGGTGGGCTTGTGGCAGGGCGTGACCAGTATTTCCGATGCCTATCTGCAATTTATCACGGCGACTTTTAGCGTTTGGTTATTGCCGACGCTGGCACGGCTGGAAAGTAAACCGCAGATTGCGCGTGAAATTGGGCGTGCGCTGCGTTTTGTGTTGCCCGCCGTGGCCGCGGCCAGCTTGTGCGTGTGGTTACTGCGCGACGTTGCGATCTGGCTGCTGTTTTCACCGCAGTTTGCCGCGATGCGCGACCTGTTTGTCTGGCAGTTGTGCGGTGACGTCTTCAAAGTGGGCGCCTATGTTTTCGGATATCTGGTGATCGCTAAAGCTTCACTGCGCTTTTATATTTTGACGGAAATCAGCCAGTTTGTGCTGCTGACCGCGTTCTCACATTGGCTGATTCCCTTACATGGAACTGCCGGAGCCGCACAAGCCTATATGGCAACTTACGTGCTCTACTTCGCCCTTTGCTGTGGCGCCTTTATGATTTATTGCCGGAAAAAATGACTTTATTTCACGTGCTGGGATCGGATATCCCACATCATAACCATACGGTGTTGCGCTTCTTTAATGAGGTGATGAACACCGAATTGCCGGCTGCTGGACCGCGCCAGTTTATGGTGGTGACTTCAACGCCTGAAGCGCTGCAGGCTTATACCGCGCTGCAGATCGAAACCTATCCCAGCAAGCGCGCGCTGGCACAGGCGGTGATAGCCCGCGCGGCTGACCGCTCGCAACGCTTCTTCTTTCATGGACAGTTTAATCCACAAATCTGGCTGGCTTTGCTCAGCGGTAAATTACGGCGTGAGCAGGCGTTCTGGCATATCTGGGGCGCGGATTTGTATGAAGAAGGGCGTGGGCTGAAGTATCAGCTTTTTTATCTGCTGCGCCGGCTGGCACAGCGTCGTATCGCTCACGTGTTCGCGACGCGTGGTGATTTGCACTATTTTCAGCAACGCCATCCGCGTGTGCCCACGTCACTGCTCTATTTCCCAACGCGCATGCCCGATGCCGCAGTGCCGGGCGGTAGCGCGACCGGTGATTTCACCGTGCTGTTGGGCAATTCCGGCGATCGCAGCAACAATCATATTGAAGGCCTGCAAGCGATTCACGCTCAGTTTGGCGATCGGGTGAAAGTACTGGTCCCGCTGGGTTACCCGGAAAACAATCAGGCATACATTGACGAGATCAGCGTCGCCGCACAGCGTCTGTTCCCGCAAGGTCAGGTGACCTTATTGCGCGACAAGATAGATTTTGACACCTATCTGCAATTGCTCAGTGACTGCCAGCTCGGCTATTTTATGTTCGAACGTCAGCAGGGTATTGGCACGTTATGTTTGCTGATTCAGGCCAATATTCCCTTTGTGCTGAATCGCAAAAATCCGTTCTGGCGCGACCTCAGCGAACAAGGGTTGCCGGTACTGTTTAGCGAAGATGCGCTGGATGCGCCGAGTGTGGCTGAAGCTCAGCGTCAGCTGGTGCAGTGTGATAAATCCGCGATTGCCTTTTTTGCCCCCGGTTATCTGGCTGGCTGGCGCAACGCGTTGACCCTGAGCGAAAGGGAGAGAACATGAGCCTGATGCAGTTTAGTGGTCTGCTGGTGGTTTATCTGTTCTCGCTGGGCTTCATTTTGACGCTGACCTGGCGGGAATTTAAACGGGTGCGCTTTAACTTCCACCTGTTCTTCACCATTTTATATTTGCTGACTTTTTATTTCGGGTTCCCGCTAACCAGCGTGCTGGTGTTCCGCTTTAATGTGGACGTGGTGCCGCCGGAATATCTGTTGCAGGCGTTGCTGGCCGCCACCAGTTTTTACGCCATCTATTACGTCAGCTATAAAGTCCGCTTAAGGCCGATCAACGCTGCGCCGCGTCAGCCCTGGCTACAGATGAACCGTGTTGAAACCCATCTAACCTGCCTGCTACTGGCGCTGGTGGCGATTGGCACGGTGACAGTGTTCTTTATGCACAACGGCCTGCTGTTGTTCCGCCTCTCTGCCTATAACCAGATTTTTTCCAGCGAAGTCTCTGGCGTGGCGCTCAAGCGCTTCTTCTACTTCTTTATTCCGGCGATGCTGATCCGCTATTTCCTCAACCCAACGCAGCGTCAATGGCTGTGGTTTTTGTTGGTATCGGTGGCGTTTGGCTTGCTGACCTATGCGCTGGTGGGCGGGACGCGCGCCAATATCATTATCGCGTTCGCCCTGTTCCTGTTTATCGGCATTACGCGCGGCTGGATCACCTTGTGGATGCTGGTGGGCGCAGGCGTGATGGCGATTGCGGGGATGTTTTGGTTGGCGCTGCGCCGCTACAACCTCGATGTGGTGGGCGACGAGGCGTTTTACACCTTCCTGTATTTAACGCGAGATACTTTCTCACCCTGGGAAAATCTTGCACTGTTGTTGCAGAACTACGACAAGATTGATTTCCAGGGCTTGGCACCCATCTGGCGTGACTTTTATGTCTTTATCCCCAGCTGGCTTTGGCCTGGGCGTCCATCGATTGTGCTCAACAGCGCCAATTACTTTACCTGGGAAGTGCTGAACAACCATTCCGGGCTGGCGATTTCGCCTACGCTGCTGGGCTCGCTGCTGGTGATGGGCGGCGTGTGGTTTATTCCGCTGGGCGCGATTGCTGTCGGCTGGCTGATGAAAGGGTTCGATAACCTTTATCTGCAAGGCCGTGATGCTTCTAACCGCTATAGCGGGGCGATTCTGCAGAGCTTTTGCTTCGGCGCGGTCTTCAATATGATCGTGCTGGCGCGTGAAGGGCTGGATGCTTTCGGTTCGCGCGTGGTGTTCTTTTGCATTATTTTTGCTGCCTGCATGGCGGTGGCTAAATTGCTGTACTGGCTGTTAGCGCGCGCGGGTTTAATTCGCCCACGCAGCGAGCCGGTGGTTCACAGCCTGTCTTAACCTTTGGGAAAATGATTCATGGAAACCGATAAGCCGCGCTATAACCTGCGCGGTGTCGATCTTCACGCCTTTAACGACATGGACAGCTTCCTGCACTTCCTGCTGCCGGATGGCCAGCCGCGCTGCGGCACGCTGGTGGCGATGAATGCAGAAAAGATGCTGACGCTGGAAGAGGATGCGCAACTGCGTGCGCTGATTGCCGAGGCGGAATTTAAATATCCGGATGGCATCAGCATTGTGCGCTCTTTACGCAAAAAGTATCCGCAGTTGCAGGTGAACCGCATCGCCGGTGCCGATCTGTGGGAAGCCTTGATGGAGCGCGCGGGCCGCAGCGGCATTCCGGTGTTTCTGATTGGCGGTCGTCAGGCGGTGCTGGATGAAACCTGTGACAAACTGCGTCGCCAGTGGAACGTGAACATTGTCGGCAGCCAGGATGGATATTTTGCCCCTGCCGAGCGTGAGGCGTTGTTTGCGCGCATTGCGGCCAGCGGTGCACAGATTGTCACGGTGGCGCAGGGCTCGCCGCGTCAGGAGTTGCTGATGCGTGATTGTCGCGCGCATTGGCCGCATGCGCTGTATATGGGCGTAGGTGGCACCTACGATGTTTTCACCGGCCACGTCGCACGAGCGCCGCGAATCTGGCAGAAATTAGGGCTTGAATGGCTCTACCGTCTGATTCGGCAGCCTTCGCGCTGGCGCCGACAATTAAAATTGCTGAAATATTTGCGCTATCACTGGCGTGGCGATCTCTGATATCGCCGATTTTTTCAGCAATATCATCAGTGCAGGCAGCAAAACTGCATTAATTATCGACGGAATGCACAAAGCGTAATCAAACGCGTTTTTTTTATAAAAAAGCGCTGGACAGTATGAGGGCAAGCCCGTAGTATGCCCATCCGCAACGGCGCTACGCGCCCGTAGCTCAGCTGGATAGAGCGCTGCCCTCCGGAGGCAGAGGTCTCAGGTTCGAATCCTGTCGGGCGCGCCATTTAGTTTGTGCGCAAGAGCTTCGGTGGTTGGTTTAACCGCGTTATGCAGTGAAAAAATAGTAAGCAGAGATGCTTACGCACCAGAATTATGGTGGCTATAGCTCAGTTGGTAGAGCCCTGGATTGTGATTCCAGTTGTCGTGGGTTCGAGTCCCATTAGCCACCCCAAAATTTTGCTGGGCACGCGATGGTGGCGGAATTGGTAGACGCGCTAGCTTCAGGTGTTAGTGTTCTTACGGACGTGAGGGTTCAAGTCCCTCCCTTCGCACCAGGCAAAATTACGCGGTAGCGTGAAGAAATAAGATACAGAAAAAATCGGCGAGTAGCGCAGCTTGGTAGCGCAACTGGTTTGGGACCAGTGGGTCGGAGGTTCGAATCCTCTCTCGCCGACCATATTTGAAGAAACCTGCTTGAAAAAGCAGGTTTTTTTTCGTCTGTCGATCGCGGGATCGGTGCAGGCAGGATGAAATACGATCCTGTGCTTGTATCCAGAGGCGAGTCTGTTGCTTCTGTGCGGGGTTTCAAAAGCGGAGCCGGTGCAGTCAGGAGTGAATACGGGGCCGCTGCGTAAAGTCGCTGTCTCGTCCCTGATCGCTCGACACACGCCATCCATGGCGTGTAACGCTTTACTCCGCGGCCCCGTATTCCCTCCTTCATCTGATTCTGTGCGCGCTTTTGGAAGCGAACATTCAATTCTATGCGCGCTGCAAAAAGAAAACATGATGCCGCTTAGGTGCGTGCTGCTTTTCAAAACAGCAGCATCAATGCTGATGAGCGATGGGAAGGGGGCTCGGTGAGCAAAGCGTTCGCCGCAGGGATGCGGCGACCGAGGCTACAGGGATGTATTTACGCCG
>CBCTJT010000005.1:0-243607 GCA_965147305.1 uncultured bacterium | reverse complement strand
CCGCAACGTTATCCGCTGCGGCCTCCATTAAGATCTTAACTGACAAGCATTAGGCCCATCTGGCCGCCATTTTTGTCTGCATCTGCGAATCAGAAATTAATGTTCGCCGCGATGCCGCCAACAAACGCATCTTTCACTTCACTCACTGCACCCGGTGCCACTACGTACTGCAGGTTCGGACGCAGCTGCAGCCATTTGGTCAGCTGAGCGTTGTAGTAAATCTCGTAGTTGTATTCCGAGCCATCCTGAATCGGCAGATAGGTCGGGCTGTTGAAATCGGTTTCGCCGTTGGCGTTGTTCTGCTCACGCAGCGAACGGGTATAGGCGCTGTTGACGTGAATACGCGCCGCACCGACACCGATTTCATCCTGAGGACGCGCATCAAACGGTCCTTTCCAGGTGAAGCTGATGGATTGGTAGTTATCGGTTTTTGAGGTTTTGTGGTCGTTCATTACTGCCTGAACCGTCACACCCAAACCACGGCTGGCATCACCACCTTGCGCCGTTAACTGCTGTTGCAACAGCACATATCCGCCGTAGGCATGATCCTGGCTCTGATATGCCCCATCGCGCCAGCTGCCGTAATTGTCGCTGTTGGCTGACGAGTAGTAATACCCGATACGGTAGTTACCCGGCAGTTTGTCGGCACCGAAAGTCGGTTTCCAGCCCAGTTCCACCGGCACCATATTGCCTTCGGAATTGCTGGTGTCGAGACGGAAGCCATCGCCGCGATCGTAGTTCGAGCTGTTCTGGTTATAGAAGCCGACCTGGAAGAACACTTCCGGCGTGATGTTGAACTTCACGCGGCCGCCCCACTGGGAAACCGGCCAGTTGAACCAGCGATCGCCACGCCAGTTACCCGCCTGGCCGCTACCAAAAGCCAGGTTTTGGAACTTACTGTCGAAGTTATCGAAATCTTCACCGACGGTGACACGACCGGCTTTCAAATCCACAACATCGTTAAACAGCCCTTTACGCAACCAGAACTGCGTTAAGCGCCAGGTTTGCCCACGGCCATACACTTCCTGCACTGAAGAGAGCATCCCGGTACGACGATCGGCGACCTGATCGGAAATATTCTGACCATTACGATCGGTAATGGTCATCTGAAACTCCGCATCCTGCCAGTTCAGCAGTTTTTCCAGATCGAAGTTAGCGCCAAATGCCCACTGATCGCTGTAGCGCATCGACGTATTAGTATCCGCGCCGCCAGCAAGATTTGACGCGCTTTCCATGGTGTAGTTGACGTCGAATTTAATGCCGTCATTTTCCAGCTGCGATCGGGTGCCGCCCCAATCGCCAAACATATAAGGTGAGTCATAGCTGAATGCATCAGCCGCCATTGCTGATGTACTCAACATCGCAAACATCAGGGTGCCCGCTGCCAGACGGGGCATATACTGCACTGCTTTTTTTCTGTTCATGATCGTTATTCTTTTGTGATGTGACGGTAAAGGATCGAACAGAGGATAGTGCTGAGGATTTGTCAATTTTTGCAAATATGTGCGCACTAATTGGAAGGGTGGTAGTTAATTAACGCAACTGTGACAAGGGTCTATGAATGAATATTTTTTTACAGGAATGGCATTTTTTGCATGGCAAAAAAACAAATTAAAGCGGGGCGCCGCAGCGCCCCGGGTGGATTACGCTTTGCTGGCACTCGCCAGTTCTTCGATTTCCTGCTTGCTCAGCTCTAACTCGGTGGCTTTCACCAGTTCATTAATCTGTTCCAGCGAGGTGGCACTGACGATCGGTGCGGTAATGCTCGGGCGAGCAATCTGCCACGCCAGCGCGACCTGAGTCGCTGATGCATCGTGTGAAGCCGCCACATCCTCCAGCGCTTCAACAATGCGTTTGCCGCGCTCGTTGAGATACTTCTCGACGATGCCCTGCCCGCGTTTACTCTTGCTGGCATCTTCCGGCTTTTTGTATTTGCCGCTCAGGAAACCACTGGCCAACGAGTAGTAGTTGATCACGCCGAGGCCATTCTTAACCGCCACCTGCTCCAACCCACCTTCATAATCCTGGCGGTCATACAGGTTGTATTCCGGTTGCAGGGTTTCATAGCGCGCCAGACCCTCTTTTTTACTGATATCCAGCGCTTCCTGCAGGCGTTTTGCATTGTAATTGGAGGCACCAATCGCACGCACTTTGCCTTCTTTAATCAGTGAATCAAAGGCTTTCAGCGTCTCCACCAGCGGCGTATCTTGATCGTCACGGTGCGCCTGATAAAGATCGATCACATCGGTTTGCAAACGGCGCAAAGAATCTTCCACTGCCTGACGGATGTAAGCCGGTTTTAGCCCGGTTTTCTCCGGTGACAGCTCCATCCCGACTTTGGTTGCCAGCACAATACTGTCGCGCTTGCCGCTCTTTTTCAGCCATTTACCGATGATGGTTTCAGATTCGCCCCCTTCATTGCCGGGAGCCCAGCGCGAATAAACGTCCGCGGTATCGATAAAGAACAGCCCTTTTTCCACCAGCGCGTCGAGCAGTGAGAACGAGGTTTTCTCGTCGACTGTCCAGCCGAAAACGTTGCCGCCAAAAGTGAGAAGCGGAACCTGAATACCACTGTCGCCAAGCTGACGGGTTTTCTGTTGACTCATTTTGTTCTCCTTATTGAAACGAGACATGACTGCCTTTGAGCTTAGCAAAGGAAATCGCTGCGCTTATGCGTTTTCCTGCCAAAATGTTTACACAATATGAATACTTAGCCCGCTAGCGGAGATATTCTTAATTCCTTCAATTTTTGCCCGGTGCGGGCGTCTACAATCATTTCGTTTGCGAAACGGCCATTTTGCTTTCGCATTTGGGGAATACGAAACCGCTGGAGAGCAACATAGCAATGAACAGTCGACTGAAAACAAGCCTGATAACCGTTGTCGTGATTGCCGCACTGGCGGGTGGATATTATTGGTGGCAGCATCCTGCGGAACCGAGTAAGCAGCCGCAAGCCGAAGGCCAGCAGCATCATGGCCGCGGCGCAGGCGGGGCTAATCGCCGTCCGCTGGCACCGGTGCAGGCCGCAGCCGCAACCACACAGAGCGTGCCCTACTATCTCAGCGGGCTCGGCACCGTTACCGCCGCCAATACCGTGACCGTGCGCAGCCGCGTTGACGGCCAGCTGATGGCATTACATTTCCAGGAAGGTCAGCAGGTGGCAGCCGGTGCGCTGTTGGCCGAGATCGATCCCCGTCCTTATCAGGTGGCGTTGATTCAGGCTCAGGGCCAGCTGGCAAAAGATCAGGCCACGCTTGCCAATGCACGACGCGATCTCAGTCGCTATGAAAAACTGGCGAAAACCTCGCTGGTGTCGCAGCAGGAACTGGATACTCAACGCTCGCTGGTGAGTGAAACCCTCGGCACGATTAAAGCCGATGAAGGCAACGTTGCCAGCGCGCAGCTCAATCTCACCTACAGCCGTATTACCGCGCCGATCTCTGGTCGCGTCGGGTTGAAGCAGGTTGATGTCGGCAATTACATTACGTCTGGCGATACCACCGGCCTGGTGGTGATCACCGAAACCCATCCGATTGACGTGGTATTCAGCGTTGCAGAGAACAACATCAGCCAGATCCTCAAGGCACAAAAAAGCGGCCAGCCGCTGATTGTTGAAGCCTGGGATCGCAGCAATAAAACGTTGCTCACCAGCGGCACGCTGCTCAGTCTCGATAACCAGATTGATGCCACCACCGGCACCATTAAACTCAAAGCGCGATTCGATAATCAGGATGATGCGCTGTTCCCCAATCAGTTCGTTAATGCGCGCCTGAAAGTGGATACGCTGCAGGATGCGGTAGTGATCCCAACCGCCGCGCTGCAAATGAGCAACGATGGTCACTTTGTCTGGGTGGTCAACAGCGAAAACAAAGTGAGTAAAAAACGCGTCACCGCCGGCTTGCAGGACAGCCAGAAAGTGGTGATCAGTGCCGGGCTCGAAGCCGGTGAGCGCGTGGTCACCGACGGGCTGGATCGTCTGACCGAAGGCGCCAGCGTCGAAGTGGTGTCACCACAAAGCACCGCGACACACAGCACGCGTTCTGCACAACCTGCGCGTGGAGAGCGTCAATAATGCAGGTGATGCCTCCAGACAGCAATGGCGGCCCGTCACGCCTGTTTATTCTGCGCCCGGTAGCCACCACGCTGTTAATGATCGCCATACTGTTGGCGGGCGTGCTCGGTTACCGTTTTCTGCCGGTATCGGCGTTGCCCGAGGTGGATTACCCGACGATTCAGGTGGTAACGCTCTACCCCGGCGCCAGCCCGGATGTGGTCACTTCCTCGATTACCGCCCCGCTTGAGCGCCAGTTCGGTCAGATGTCTGGGCTGAAGCAGATGGCGTCGCAAAGTTCCGGCGGTGCCTCGGTGGTGACCTTGCAGTTCCAGCTCACGCTTTCTTTGGATGTCGCCGAGCAGGAAGTGCAGGCGGCGATCAACTCCGCCACCAATCTGTTGCCCAGCGATCTGCCGAATCCGCCGGTCTACAGCAAGGTCAATCCCGCCGATCCGCCGATCATGACGCTCGCCGTCACCACCACCAGCATGCCGCTCACGCAGGTGCAGGACATGGTGGAAACGCGCGTGGCGCAGAAAATCTCGCAGGTGACCGGCGTCGGCCTGGTGACGCTGTCCGGCGGGCAACGCCCAGCCGTGCGCGTGAAAATGAACACGCAGGCGCTGGCCGCATTAGGCTTAACCAGTGAAACCGTGCGCACCGCGATTACCAACGCTAACGTCAACTCCGCCAAAGGTAGTCTCGATGGCCCTACGCGCTCCATCACGCTAGCCGCCAATGACCAGATGACCTCCGCCGAGGATTATCGCAAGCTGATCATCAGCTACAACAACGGTGCGCCGGTGCGTCTTGGCGATGTCGCCACGATCGAACAAGGCGCAGAAAACAGCTGGCTTGGCGCATGGGCTAACCGGCAGCAGGCGATTGTGCTCAACGTACAACGCCAGCCTGGCGCCAATATCATCGCTACCGCAGACAGTATTCGCACACTGCTGCCATCCCTCACCGCTACGCTGCCGAAGTCGGTGGACGTGAAACTGCTGACTGACCGCACCACCAATATCCGTGCTTCCGTGGCGGATACTCAGCACGAGCTATTGCTGGCGATTGGCCTGGTGGTGATGATCATCTACCTGTTCCTGCGAAACGTTCCCGCAACCATTATTCCCGCCGTCGCAGTGCCGCTGTCGCTGGTCGGTACGTTTGCCGCGATGTATTTCCTCGGCTTCTCGATCAATAACCTGACGCTGATGGCGCTCACCATCGCTACCGGCTTTGTAGTCGATGACGCCATCGTGGTGATTGAAAACATCTCGCGCTATATCGAAAAAGGTGAGAAGCCGATGACGGCGGCGCTGAAAGGCGCGGGCGAAATCGGCTTCACCATTATCTCTCTCACCTTCTCGCTGATTGCGGTGCTGATCCCGCTGCTGTTTATGGGCGATGTGATTGGTCGCCTGTTCCGCGAATTTGCCGTAACGCTGGCGGTAGCGATTCTGATCTCCGCCGTGGTGTCGTTGACGCTGACACCGATGATGTGCGCACGCATGCTGAGCGCTGAATCGCTGCGCAAACAAAACCGTTTCTCACGCGCCAGTGAAGCGATGTTTGATCGGGTGATTGCCAGCTATGGCCGCGGCCTGACGCGCGTGTTGCATCATCCGTGGATCACCCTATCGGTGGCGCTCGGCACGCTGCTGCTGACGGTGTTGATGTGGATCGCCATTCCCAAAGGCTTCTTCCCGCAGCAGGATAACGGCATTATTCAGGGCACATTACAGGCTCCGCAGTCGGTGTCTTACGCCAGCATGGCGGATCGCACCCGCGATGTGGCATCGATCATCATGAAAGATCCGGCGGTGCAGAGCCTGACCTCGTTCGTCGGCGTTGATGGCACCAACGCGGCACTCAACAGCGCGCGTTTACAGATTAACCTCAAACCGCTGAGCGAACGTGACGACCGTATTCCTGCGGTGCAGAAACGCTTACAGCAGCAGATTGATCGCATACCGGGCGTGTCGCTGTGGCTGCAGCCGGTACAGGATTTGACCATCGAAACCCAGGCGAGCCGCACGCCATACCAGTTCACACTGCAATCCGGCTCGCTGGAATCACTCAGCACCTGGGTGCCGAAGCTGCTGGAGCAACTGAATAGCTTGCCGCAGCTGCGTGACGTCAGCAGTGACTGGCAGGATCAGGGGCTGGAAGCCTTTATCCGCGTCGATCGTGATAGCGCCAGCCGCCTTGGTATCACCATGGCGGATGTCGATAACGCGCTGTATAACGCGTTCGGCCAGCGCCTGATTTCCACCATTTACACCCAGGCCAATCAGTATCGCGTGGTGCTGGAACAGAACAACGAGCACACGCCGGGACTTGCCAGTCTCGATGGCATCCGTCTGACCAGCACTGACGGCGGCAGCGTACCGCTCAGCGCCATCGCACAGGTGGAAGAACGTCATGCAGCGTTAAGCATTAACCACCTCGATCAGTTCCCGTCTGCTACTTTCTCGTTTGATGTCGCCGAAGGCTATTCACTGGGCGAAGCGGTAAAAGCGATTAGCGCTGCGGAAGATCAGGTCGGCATGCCGGCCGAGATGATGACGCAGTTCCAGGGCAGCACGCTGGCATTTGAAGCGGCGCTTACCAGTACCGTTTGGCTGATTATCGCGGCGGTAGTGGCGATGTATATCGTGCTCGGCGTGCTGTATGAGAGCTTTATCCATCCGATCACCATTCTCTCGACGCTGCCGACGGCGGGCGTAGGCGCGCTATTGGCGCTGATGCTGAGCGGTAACGAGCTGGATATTATCGCCATCATCGGCATCATCCTGCTGATTGGTATCGTGAAGAAAAACGCCATCATGATGATCGACTTCGCGCTGGCCGCCGAGCGCGAGCAAGGCATGGCGCCGCGTGAGGCTATCTATCAGGCCTGTTTACTGCGTTTCCGTCCGATTCTGATGACCACCATGGCGGCACTTCTGGGTGCGCTGCCGTTGATGCTGAGTACCGGTGTCGGCGCAGAGCTGCGTCATCCGTTGGGGATTGCCATGGTCGGCGGCTTGATACTCAGCCAGATCCTGACGCTGTTCACCACGCCAGTGATCTATCTGCTGTTCGATCGCCTGGCCCACGCCACGCGCCGACGCTTTAAGCGTTCTGAGGCGCAGCCGTGAAGTTCTTCGCGCTGTTTATTCATCGCCCGGTGGCGACCACGCTGCTAACGCTGGCGATTGCGCTGGCCGGTATTCTTGGCTTCCGCCTGCTGCCGGTCGCCCCGCTGCCGCAGCTGGATTTCCCGGTGATCGTGATTACTGCCTCGCTGCCCGGCGCCTCGCCGGAAACCATGGCCGCTTCGGTGGCCACGCCGCTGGAACGTTCTTTAGGGCGCATTGCGGGGGTGAGTGAAATGACCTCCACCAGCTCACTCGGTAGCACCCGCGTGATTCTGGTGTTCGATTTTGACCGCGATATCAACGGTGCGGCGCGTGACGTGCAGGCGGCAATCAACGCCGCCCAAAGCCTGCTGCCGACTGGCATGCCGAGCCGTCCAACCTATCGCAAAGCTAACCCGTCGGATGCACCGATCATGATCCTGACGCTGACCTCGGACATTTATAATCCCGGTCAGCTGTATGATTACGCCTCAACGCAACTGGCGCAGAAGCTGTCGCAGATTCAGGGCGTTGGTGATGTGACGGTGGGCGGCAGTTCGTTGCCTGCGGTGCGCGTCGATCTCAATCCGCAGGCGCTGTTTAATCAGGGCGTGTCGCTGGATGCGGTGCGCACCGCCATCAGCAATGCCAACCAGCGCCGTCCGCAGGGTGCGATTGATGATGTGCAGCAGCGCTGGCAGGTACGCACCAACGATGAACTGCAAACCGCCAGCGAATATCAGCCGCTGGTGGTGCATTATAGCAACGGCGCAGCGGTGCGCCTGAGCGATGTCGCTAACGTGCAGGATTCGGTGCAGGACGTGCGCAACGCCGGGATGACCAACGGTAAACCGGCGGTGCTGCTGGTGGTGCGTAAATCGCCGGATGCCAACATCATCGAAACCGTGGATCGCATCCGTAGCGAGATGCCACTGCTGCATGAGGTGATACCCGCCGCCATCGATTTACAGATTGCTCAGGATCGCTCCCCCACCATTCGCGCCTCGCTACAGGAAGTGGAGCAATCATTGATGATTGCGGTAGCGCTGGTGATTCTGGTGGTGTTTGTGTTCCTGCGCGACGGCCGCGCCACCTTGATTCCGGCCGCCGCCGTGCCGGTTTCATTGATTGGCACCTTTGCCGCCATGTATCTGTGCGGATTCAGCCTCAACAACCTGTCGCTGATGGCGCTGACCATCGCCACCGGATTTGTCGTTGATGATGCGATTGTGGTGCTGGAGAACATTGCGCGCCACGTCGAAGCCGGCATGAAACCATTACAGGCTGCGCTGACCGGCGTACGCGAAGTCGGCTTTACCGTGTTGTCGATGAGCCTGTCGTTGATTGCCGTGTTCCTGCCGCTGCTGATGATTGGCGGAATTATTGGCCGCTTCTTCTCGGAATTCGCCATTACGCTGTCGGTGGCAATCCTTATCTCGCTGTTTATCTCGATTACCCTGACGCCGATGATGTGCGCTTACCTGCTGAAACCGCAGGAAAAGCGCAGCCAGCCGCGCACCCGTGGTTTCGCCAAAGTGATGCTGAGCGTGCAAAACGGCTACGCTCGCTCGCTGGGCTGGGTGCTGAATCACGCAATTTGGGTGCTGATGCTGCTGCTCGCCACCGTTGGGCTGACGGTATATCTGTTTATCTCGATCCCGAAAACCTTTATGCCGGAGCAGGACACCGGGCGCTTGAATGGTTTTATCTCGGCGGATCAGAGCATTTCGTTCCAGGCGATGCGCGGTAAGCTGCAGGACTTTATGAACATCATCAAGGCCGACCCGGCGGTGGATAATGTGACCGGCTTTACTGGCGGTTCGCGCACCAACAGCGGATCGATGTTCGTCTCGCTTAAGCCGCTGTCGGAGCGCAGTGAAAATGCCCAGGAAGTGATTGCACGCCTGCGCACCAAGCTGGCGAAAGAGCCTGGCGCCAATCTGTATCTCAACGCGGTGCAGGATATTCGCATCGGTGGACGAGAATCGAATGCCAGCTATCAATACAGCCTGCTGTCAGACAATCTTGCCGACCTGCGCGAGTGGGAGCCGAAAATTCGCCTGGCGTTTGCCGCGCTGCCGGAGCTGGTGGATGTGAACTCCGATCAGCAGGACAAAGGCAGCGAAATGGATTTGACCTACGATCGTGAAAGCATGGCGCGGCTGGGGATAGATGTATCAGCCGCCAATGCGCTGCTGAATAACGCCTTCGGTCAACGGCAAATCTCCACCATTTATCAGCCGCTGAATCAGTACAAAGTAGTGATGGAAGTTGATCCGCGCTACACCCAGGATATCAGCGCGCTCGATCAGATGTTCGTGATCAACAGCGAGGGCAAAGCGATTCCGCTCAGCTGGTTCGCCAAATGGCAACCGGCCAACGCGCCGCTGTCGGTGAACCATGAAGGTTTGTCTGCCGCCTCAACCATTTCGTTTAACCTGCCAGAAGGCGTGTCGTTATCAGAAGCCTCAGCGGCGATTGAGCGTACCATGACGGCGCTCGGCGTGCCCTCCAGCGTACGCGGCAGTTTTGCCGGTACCGCGCAGGTGTTTGAGCAGTCACAGTCCAATCAGCTGTATCTGATGCTGGCGGCGATTGCGGCGGTGTATATCGTTTTGGGCATTCTGTATGAGAGCTACGTGCATCCGCTGACCATTCTTTCCACCTTGCCCTCTGCGGGTGTCGGGGCGCTGCTGGCGCTGGAGCTGTTTAATAAGCCGTTCAGTTTGATTGCGCTGATAGGGATCCTGTTGCTAATTGGCATTGTGAAGAAGAACGCCATCATGATGGTGGATTTCGCGCTGGAGGCGCAGCGCAACGGCAATCTCAGCGCGCGTGACGCAATCTTCATGGCATGTCAGCTGCGTTTCCGCCCGATTCTGATGACCACGCTGGCCGCGCTGTTTGGTGCGCTGCCGCTGGTGCTGACCAGCGGTGACGGCGCAGAGCTGCGTCAACCGCTCGGGATCACTATTGCAGGCGGTTTGGTGATGAGCCAGCTCCTGACGCTCTACACCACGCCAGTGGTGTTTCTGATGATGGATAAGCTGAGTCGCCGTAAAAAAGCGGCATTGATTACCGAATGACCATGCTATACACCTTTGCTACATAGCATAAAGCGAGTAAACTTTATCCAGTCACTTTGAAGGAGGTTTATATGTCTCAAGGTACAGTGTTTACCAATAATCGTACGCAAAACGTGCGTATTCCTGCTGACGTGCGCTTTCCCGACAACGTGAAAAATGTCACGGTGCGTGCGATTGGCAAAGAGCGCATTCTTACACCAATAGAAAACGCCTGGGATAGCTTTTTCCTCGATGGCCCCAGCGTAAGCGATGATTTTATGAATGAGCGTGCATCACAGGAGCAATCTGACAGGGAAGAATTTTAATGCATCGCTATATGCTGGATACCAACATCGTTATCTATGTCATCAAACGCCGCCCGATTGAGGTTTTGGAACGCTTTAATGCCAATGTCGGGCGCATGGTCATCTCATCGATTACGCTTGCTGAACTCGTTCATGGTGCGGAGAAAAGTGCTTTTCCTGAAAGGAATCTACGCACTGTTGAAGACTTTATTTCCCGTCTGGACGTACTCAGTTACGACCAAAGGGCAGCATTTCATTACGGCTCGATTCGCGCTGACCTGGAAAAGAAAGGCACACCCATCGGTCTGAATGATTTACATATTGCTGCACACGCGCGAAGCGAAGCGCTAACACTCATTACCAACAACCTGCGCGAATTTTCACGGGTGAACGGGTTAATTAGCGAAAACTGGCTTTAATACAACGGTAATCTTCATGAACTCGCAAACCGCCACCGTGCGCTGGCAGCTGTGGATCGTCGCCTTCGGCTTCTTTATGCAGGCGCTGGATACCACTATCGTCAACACCGCCATCCCTTCGATGGCGCGCGATCTCAACGTCAGCCCGCTCAATATGCACTCGGTGATCGTGTCGTATGTGCTCACCGTGGCCATCACGCTGCCAATCAGCGGTTGGCTGGCCGATCGCTTCGGCGTACGCAACATCTTCTTCTGCGCCATCGTGCTGTTCAGCATCGGCTCGGTGCTGTGCGCCTTCTCCACCTCGCTCGATCAACTGGTGATGGCGCGCGTGGTGCAAGGTGTGGGCGGTGCGATGATGGTGCCAGTGGGACGTTTAACGGTGATGAAAATCGTGCCGCGCGAGCAATATATGTCGGCGATGACCTTTGTCACCACGCCGGGGCAAATCGGCCCGCTGCTCGGTCCGGCGCTGGGCGGGATTTTGGTGCAGTACGCCAGCTGGCACTGGATCTTCTTGATCAATATTCCGGTGGGGATTATTGGCGCGATTGCCACGCTGACGCTGATGCCCAATTACACCATGCAAACCAAACGCTTCGATTTCCTCGGCTTTGTGCTGCTGGCGGTCGGCATGGCGACCTTGACGCTGGCGCTCGACGGCCAGCGCAGCACCGGTGGCTCCCCGCTGCTGCTTGGCGCGCTGATTCTGGTCGGCGTGTTCTCCTTATTGTTCTACCTGATGCATGGCCGCAACAACGACAACGCGCTGTTTAGCCTGAAACTGTTCGACAACCGTATCTACTCGATTGGCCTGCTCGGCAGCTTCACCGGCCGTATCGGCAGCGGCATGCTGCCGTTTATGACGCCGATCTTTCTACAGGTCGGTCTCGGCTATAGCCCATTCCACGCCGGATTAATGATGATTCCAATGGTGCTCGGCAACATGGGCACTAAGCGCGTAGTGGTGCGCATCGTCAATCTGTTTGGCTATCGTAATGCGCTGGTCGGCGCGACTGTTGCACTGGCGCTGGTGGTGTTGCTGTTCCCGGCCGTGGCGCTGCTCGGTTGGGTGTGGATGCTGCCGGTGGTCCTGCTGCTGCAAGGGATGGTGAATGCTATCCGCTTCTCCTCGATGAACACCTTAACGCTGAAAGAGTTGCCGGATGATCTGGCTTCGAGCGGCAACAGTTTGCTCTCCATGATCATGCAGCTGTCGATGAGTATTGGCGTCACGGTGGCAGGCTTGCTGTTGGGAGCGTTCGCCCACGGTGCCGTTACCAATAGCGCGGCCGCTCATCAAACCTTTATTTATACCTATCTGTGCATGGCGTTAGTGATTGTGTTACCAGCACTGGTGTTCTGGCGCGTACCCAAAGATGTCAGTAAGAACGTGGATTTGAGAGGCAGGAGAAAAGCATGAAGCAGCCGTTGAAACTCGGCATTGGTGCCAAGTTGTTTGTGGCGATTTTTTCCACCTGCATGCTGGTGATCATCACCATGCACTGGGGCGTGCGCCTCAGCTTTGAGCATGGTTTTGTTGATTACATCAAGAAAGGCAATGAACAGCGCTTAACACTGCTGAGCGATGCGCTGGCAGATCAGTATGAGCAGCACGGTGACTGGGATTTTCTGCGCAACAACGATCGCCTGATTTTCACTATTCTGCGATCCATGGAGCAAAACCCCGGCAGCAGCACTCAATTGCCGCCACACGGCTGGCGCACCCAGTTCTGGATTATCGACCAGCAGTATAAGGTCCTGTCCGGGCCGCATTCGCCGGTACCGCCGGAAGGCACGCGGCGCAATATCACCACCAGCACCGGCAAAGTGGTGGGTTGGGTGATCGCCTCGCCTGCTGAGCGACTGACGCGCAGTACCGATATCAACTTTGATTTGCAGCAGCGGCGTACCAGCTGGATGATCGTCACGCTCACTACGCTGCTGGCGGCGCTGGTCACCTGGCTGCTGGCGCGCGGTTTACTGGCCCCGGTGAAGCGGCTGGTGGATGGCACCCATGAGCTGGCAGCAGGCAAATTCTCCACGCGGGTTGAAGTGGGCAGCAGTGATGAAATCGGTCAGCTGGCGCGCGACTTTAACCAGCTCGCCAGTTCGCTGGAAAAGAACGAAAGTAACCGCCGCGCCTTTATGGCCGATATTTCCCACGAACTGCGTACACCGCTGGCGATCATGCGCGGTGAGCTGGAGGCGATGCAGGATGGCGTGCGCAAGCTGACGCCGGAAGCCATCACCTCATTACAGAGTGAAGTGGTGGTGCTGACTAAACTGGTGGACGATCTGCATCAGCTGTCGCTGTCTGACGCGGGCGCCCTCGCCTATCGTAAGCAACCGTTGGATGTGGTGAATCTGCTGGAAGTGGTGGCCGGCAGCTTCGGCGAACGCTATCGCAGCCGTGACCTGAAGTTGAATCTGGCGCTGCCGACGAAGGCGGAAAGTTTTGGCGATCCCGATCGTTTAATGCAGTTGTTCACCAATCTGCTGGAGAATAGCCTGCGTTACACCGATGCCGGTGGCGAAGTGCGGGTTAGCCTGCAGCAACAGGGCGACTACTGGCAGCTGCGCTTTGCGGACAGCGCGCCCGGCGTGGACGCTGAACACCAGGCACATCTTTTTGAGCGTTTTTTCCGTGCTGAAAGTTCACGCAATCGCGCCAGCGGCGGCTCTGGATTGGGCCTGGCAATCTGTAAAAACATTGTTGAAGCACATAGCGGCAGCATTTCTGCGGATCACTCTGATTTAGGTGGACTGCAAATCGCGCTAAACTTGCCGTATGTTCCTCACCAGAAATAGCTTATGAGCCCGGATAATCACGATCCTCTGATCCTTGTTGTTGAAGATGAACCCAAACTGGCGCAGCTGATGATTGATTATCTGCAGGCGTCCAACTACCGCACTCACCATATTGCGGATGGCAATGAAGTGCTGAGCTACGTGCAGCACTCGCCACCGGATTTGATGCTGCTGGATTTGATGTTGCCAGGTCGCGATGGCTTAACGCTGTGCCGCGAGATCCGCCGTTTCTCCGAGCTGCCGATCATTATGGTGACAGCACGCACTGAAGAGATTGACCGCCTGCTGGGGCTGGAGATTGGTGCGGATGATTACATCTGCAAACCGTTCAGCCCGCGTGAGGTGGTGGCGCGCGTGAAAACCATTTTGCGCCGCGTGAAACGTTCACCGGAAGAAGCGCAGCTCGCCTCTCATCTGCTGATTGATGAAGGGCGTTTTCAGGCCAGCTGGCGCGAACAGCAGTTGGAGCTGACGCCCGCAGAATTCCGTTTGCTGAAAACCCTGGCGCTGGAGCCGGGTAAAGTGTTCTCGCGCGAGCAGTTGCTGAACCATCTTTATGACGATTACCGTGTGGTCACCGACCGCACCATTGATAGTCACATCAAGAATCTGCGTCGTAAGCTGGAAAATCTCGATGCGGAACAGCCGTTTATTCGCGCGGTATACGGCATGGGCTATCGCTGGGAAGCGGACGTCTGTCGCCTGATGTAGCGCTTAGCTTGATGTAGATCAATTTACTTCAGCGGCGGCCCAGCCTACAATCCCCCACCTTTTGCAGGGCCGTTTGATGCGGCTCGTGCACCTGCCATCGCCGATGGCATGCTGACCTGACATCAGTGAGAATTCCCTCCATGTTTAAACCTGAACTCCTTTCTCCAGCGGGATCGCTGAAGAATATGCGCTATGCCTTTGCCTACGGCGCTGACGCGGTATATGCCGGCCAGCCGCGCTACAGCCTGCGTGTGCGTAACAACGAATTCACCCACGAAGTGCTGGCTAAGGGCATTGAAGAAGCCCACCAGCTGGGCAAGAAATTTTACGTGGTGGTGAATATCGCACCGCATAACGCCAAGCTGAAAACCTTTATCCGCGATTTGACGCCGGTGGTGGAGATGCAGCCCGATGCGCTAATCATGTCCGATCCCGGCCTGATCATGCTGGTGCGCGAAGCCTTTCCTGAGATGCCGATCCATTTGTCGGTGCAGGCCAATGCCGTCAACTGGGCGACGGTGAAATTCTGGCATCAGATGGGGCTGACGCGTGTGATCTTGTCGCGCGAGTTGTCGCTGGATGAGATTGCTGAGATTCGCCAGCAGGTGCCAGAAATGGAGATTGAGATCTTCGTACACGGCGCACTGTGCATGGCTTATTCCGGACGCTGCCTGCTGTCGGGTTATCTCAACAAGCGCGATCCCAATCAGGGCACCTGTACCAACGCCTGCCGCTGGGAATATAAAGTGGAAGAAGGCAAACAGGATGAGGTGGGCAATATTGTCGGCTTCCATCAGCCGGTTGAAGTGCAGGAGCCCACGCTTGGCATCGGTGAAACCACCGATCGCGTGTTTTTGCTGGAAGAAAAAATGAAGCCAGGCGAAGTGATGAGTGCCTTTGAAGATGAGCACGGCACTTACATCATGAACTCGAAGGATCTGCGCGCGGTGGCGCACGTTGAGCGCCTGAGCCAGATGGGTGTGCATTCATTGAAAATCGAAGGCCGTACCAAATCCTTCTACTACTGTGCCCGCACCGCGCAAGTGTATCGCCGCGCCATTGATGATGCGGCAGCGGGCAAGCCATTCGATCCCGCGCTGCTGGAGACGCTGGAAGGTCTGGCGCATCGTGGCTATACCGAGGGTTTCCTGCGCCGTCATACGCATGACAGTTATCAGAACTATGAACAAGGTTTCTCGGTATCCGAACGCCAGCAGTTTGTTGGGGAATTTACCGGTGAGCGTTGCGGCGACTGGGCGCAGATCGCGGTGAAAAATAAGTTTCTGCTCGGTGATTCCGTGGAGATCATGACGCCGCAGGGTAACCTGAACTGTACGCTGGAATCGATGCAAAATGACAAAGGCGCGGCGGTAGATGTGGCTCCCGGTGATGGGCATCGCGTGTGGATCCCGGTGCCGGAATCGGTGGATCTGGCCTTCGCCCTGCTGATGCGTAATTTTACCGACGGAAACAGCACTTACGATCCGCACGGAAAAAAACGCACATTTTGAAACAAATGCAGCGAAGTTAGAACAGGATCACAGACCGCCGCTGCGCCTCGCTTTAGAATCCCGCCTGCTGCTAACGAGTAACAATAAACAGTAGGTAGTACCAGGAACCACCTCATTCACCCGCCCGGCTCCCCCGTGCGGGTTTTCTTTTTTTCATCGCCCGCCGATAAAGTTCCTCGCCCAGCTATGCTATAACCACTGCATCGTATTTCGCCTCAAGGAACTGATTATGCAAAATAAACCACTGACGCTGCTGATCCTCAATGGGAAAGGCGCGGGCAATGAAGATTTGCGTGCGGCGGTGAATACGCTGCGCGATGAAGGTTTTAATCTGGCGGTACGCGTTACCTGGGAAAAGGGCGACGGTGACCGTTACGTGCAGGAAGCGGTGGCGCTGCAGGCTAAAACCGTGGTGGCCGGTGGCGGCGATGGCACCATCAATGAGATCGCCACGGCGCTGGCGGCGGTGGCCGCAGAGCAGCGTCCGGTACTGGGTATTCTACCGCTGGGCACGGCCAATGATTTCGCCACCAGCGTCGGGATTCCAGAGGAGATGGAACCTGCGTTACGCCTCGCGGTGCTGGGCAAGGCAAGCGCGATTGATTTGGCGCGTGTGAATGGCGATCGCTACTTTATCAATATGGCGACCGGTGGCTTTGGTACGCGTATCACCACGGAGACGCCGGAGAAATTGAAATCGGCTTTAGGCGGCGTGTCGTACTTTATTCATGGTTTGATGCGAGTGGATGCGCTGAAGCCGGATAGCTGTGAGATCAGCGGGCCGGGCTTTGAGTGGCAAGGCGATGCACTGGTGATCGGTATTGGTAATGGTCGTCAGGCAGGTGGCGGACAGAAGCTGTGTCCGGATGCGTTGATCAATGATGGGCAGCTGAATCTGAGTATTGTGACTGCGCAGGAGCTGTTGCCGACGCTGCTGCATTCACTGACGCGTAATGATGAGAATCCGAATATTGTCTCGGCGCAGTTGCAGTCGCTGAGCATTCGCTCACCGCACGAGATGACGTTTAACCTGGATGGCGAACCGCTGACCGGCAGCGAATTTGAAATTGAAGTGATGCCAGGCGCGCTAAGCTGTCGCCTGCCGCCGCAGTGTCCGCTGCTAGCGTGATGTTTGTCGGTTAGAGGCGGGAGAAATGCAAACTGGATTGCAGGTAGTGATGCAGTCTGGGTTGCAGGTGATGACGCAGTCTGGAGCCGCGTTGGGGCTGGCGGTCCTCGCGCCGCTAACGCGGTGCCTTCACTTCACTCGTCAGCCGGGCGGACCGGCGCAGACGGAACATCCCTGTTCCGGCTGCGCCTTTCGCCAGCATCCATGCTGGCTCTCCTGGCTTCCTCATTCCATTCAGCGCTGCGAAATGCCATCCCCAACGCGACCCCAGCCTGCTCATTAGCTTGATTGCGTGCTGCAAGAAGGCCGTTACACCTTCATCCAGCGACGCTCTAATGCTGATACCGCGACTGCTTCCAATACCTTCTGCACCTGCAAGCCTTCGGCAAAATCTGGCCACATGCGATCGCCTGCCGCGATGCCGTTGATCAAGTCACGGATTTCCACGGTTTTCTGGTCGTTAAAGCCAATACCGTGGCCTGCTGATACGCAGAAGTTGGCGTAATCCGGATGGGCCGGGCCAGTCAGAATGGTTTTGAAGCCCTGACGTCCAGCGGGTTCATCATGGATATACAGCTCAAGCTCGGCCATACGCTCCTGGGTATAGCGCAGCGTGCCTTTGGTGCCGGTGACCACGTAGGTCAGGCCCATTTTGCTACCGCAGGCGATACGCGAGGTTTCGAACACGCCGTGCGCACCGTTTTTGAAGCGCAGCAGCGCGCTGGCCTGATCTTCGTTCTCAACCGGCAACATACGCGAGTGATCTTTTGGATCGGGACGCTGGTTAATCACCGTCATCATGTCGCCACTGACTTCTTCGATGTCGCCCACCAGGTAGTGCGCCATATTGACGATATGCGCCGCCAAATCGCCTAATGCACCCAAACCGGCCAACGCTTTCTGGCAGTGCCAGTCGAGCGGGGTTTCCGGACGTGCCAGATAATCTTCGTTGTGAGTGCCGTAGAAATGGATCACTTCGCCAATTTCACCGCGTTCAATGATTTCACGCGCCAATTGGCTGGTCGGGTTTTTCATATAGTTGAAGCCGACCAGCGTTTTCACGCCTGCCTTCTGTGCAGCCTGCACCATCTCTTCTGCATCAGCTACAGACAAGGAGAGCGGTTTCTCAGAGTAAACGTGTTTGCCGTTACGAATCGCTTCCAGCGCCATCTCTTTGTGCAGGAAGTTCGGGGCGCAGATATCAACCACATCAATGTTGGGATCGCGTACCAGCTCACGCCAGTCTGCCGTTGAGCGGGCAAAACCAAAGGTTGCCGCCTGTTTCGCGGCCAGTTCCGGATTTACCTCTGCCAACATTTCACGCACGATTTCACCTTTCAGCGCGAAAACAGTAGGTGCCTGAGCGTAGGCAATTGCGTGACAACGACCAATGTAACCACTGCCAATCATACCGATTCTGACTTTGTTCATGCTGCACCTGGAGTTGTAGGTAAGAAGTGATCTGGAATATATGTTTCGCTTTTGGCCTGCACAACGGCAAAATGAAATATCTGTGATCAAACATGCGAGGTATCTGACATAATCGACAAATCAGAATGTAATTTTGCATATGATTAGTGACTTACGTCACAAATAAGCTCCGCTCGCACGTTGTCCCAGCGCTTAATGACGTTGCAATCTGCGAAATTGACGCTTTATTCAGCAGTCAGTGAGAAATGTGGAAAAGGCCTTTGACAAGCCGATGGCCGCTCGTTACTATGCGCCCCGTTCCAAACAATTCCTCTGTAGTTCAGTCGGTAGAACGGCGGACTGTTAATCCGTATGTCACTGGTTCGAGTCCAGTCAGAGGAGCCAAATTCTTGAAAAAAGCAGCCTTAATAGGCTGCTTTTTTTATGCCTGCAATTTGGGGGCGGTGAGTGGAATAACTGGGCGATGCCCTATCTAAAGTCATTGTCGGCTGAATCTGAAAATTTCAGCCAAATCTGCACATCTCATCACAGCCTGAACATCTCAAACCCAATTCAACACCCCAACATAGCGTGAAGACCTCGTCTCAGTGTGAACATCGCAACCCACTCAACACATCTACCTGTTTGAATACCTTAGGCCTGCCTAAGAATCCCAACGCAAGCTGAAAATCTTAAATCTCTGCATGCTCTGAATATAGTTCCACACCAAATTCCCCTATCACATCTCCCAAACTGTCACAGTTCCTCACTCCCCCCTCCCTATACTCTGTGACTCTCTTCACAACTCTTTAACGCCGACTTGTATGGTAGTATTTGCAGGCGTATTTTTTCATCATTGCATTCCCGTTGATGCCACACACACCGATTGAGCGTGCGCTGGCAAGGAGTAAATGATGAAAAGTGTCGTAATTGAACAACCGGGTGAACTGGTGCTGGCGGAACGTCCCTTGCCAGAACCTGCTGCAGGCGAAGTGCGCGTGAAAGTGCAGTTTGCCAGCATATGCGGTTCAGATGTGCACATCTGGCACGGTCACAATCCTTTTGCCAAATACCCGCGCGTGATTGGTCACGAGTTCTTCGGCCTGATCGATGCGGTGGGTGAAGGCGTAGATGCCGCGCGTATCGGCGAGCGTGTGGCAGTTGACCCGGTCGTTAGCTGTGGACACTGCTATCCCTGCTCCATCGGTCGCCCGAACGTCTGCACAGAACTGCAGGTGATCGGTGTGCATCGCGATGGCGGTTTCAGTGAATTTGCGGTGGCGCCGGCCAAAAACGCGTATTCACTGCCCGCCTCCATTCCGGACAAACTCGCCAGCTTGGTGGAACCGTTCACCATCGCGGCGAACATTACCGCCTTCCTCAAACCGCAGGCCAATGACGTAGCGCTGATCTATGGTGCAGGTCCGATGGGCTTAACCGCCATTCAGGTGCTGAAAGGCGTCTACGGCGTGGACAAAGTGCTGGTGGTGGATCGTCTGCCGGAACGCCTGGCGCTGGCGCAGGAAAACGGCGCTGATCAGGTGTTTAACAACAGTGAGATTCCGCTGGCCGCACAGCTGGAAGGCGTGCAGCCAACATTGATCATCGATGCCGCCTGCCATCCGACCATCCTGGCCGAAGCCGCCGCCCTCGCCTCTCCGGCGGCACGTATCGGTCTGCTGGGCTTCTCTGGCGAACCTTGCAGCATCACGCAGCAGGCGTTAACCAGCAAAGAGCTGTCGCTGTTCACTTCACGTCTTAACAGCAATCGCTTCCCGCAGGTGATTGAGTGGATGGAGAAAGGTCAGATTCAGCCAGAAAAACTCGTCACCCACTATTTCCCGCTGGCTGAGATTGAAAAGGCGATGACGCTGTTCGAAAAAGATCCGCGCACTTGCTGCAAAGTGATTCTGCACATGGGTTAAGTTAATCTTCACACCAGGTGTCCTTAATCCGGTGCGTACCCGCCGGCCAATATAATAATCCTCTCAATGCTTCAGGCTGTATCAAGGCGGCAAGTGATTAAATCCTCGAAGGGGATGCGATTAAACAGGCCACACAGAGACAGATTGAAGCATGACGGGGAAACGGAGTTTCTATGTTAAAGAATCTACGCTGGACCCTCGTACTGCTGTTGTTCCTGGTTTATATGATCAACTACCTCGATCGTATTGCCCTGTCTCTGACTGTACCGCTGGTAGAAAAAGACCTGATGATCAACGCCGAACAGTTCGGCATGATTTTCGGTAGCTTCTTCTTTGGCTACGCGCTGTTTAACTTTATTGGTGGTCTGGCGACCGATAAATTCGGCCCGACTATCGTGTTGGGTACCGCCGTTGGCATGTGGTCGCTGTTCTGTGGCATGACCGCACTGGCGACCGGCTTCTGGTCGATGATGATCCTGCGCGTGCTGTTCGGCATGGCGGAAGGCCCGATCTGCGCCTCGGCGAACAAAGCCATCAACGGCTGGTTCCCGAAAAAACAGGCGGCTACCGCCATGGGCTTACTCAGTGCCGGTTCACCGTTGGGTGGCGCTGTCGCAGGTCCGATTGTGGGCTATCTGGCGCTGTCATTCGGCTGGCGTCCAGCGTTCGTGGTGATCTGCGTGATTGGCCTGGTGTGGATGGGTCTGTGGTTCTTCTTCGCCGCTGATAACCCAGCACGCAGCAAAAAAGTGTCACCGGAAGAACGCGCGCTGGTGGAGAAACTGAAAGCTGAAGAACCGGCTGATGTAATCGATGCTTCAGGCAAACCGCACGGTATGGGCTTCTACCTGCGCCAGCCGATCATTCTGGTCACCGCCTTCGCCTTCTTCTGCTACAACTATATTCTGTTCTTCTTCCTCAGCTGGTTCCCGGCTTATCTGGTGCAGGCGCATGGGCTGGATATCAAATCCATGAGTATCACCACCATGATCCCGTGGATTGTCGGCTTCGTTGGCCTGGCGCTGGGTGGCTGGATCTCCGATAAGATTTTCAATATCACCGGTAAATTGCTGTTATCGCGCAAAATCGTCCTGGTGGTGTCATTGCTGGCCGCTGCAATTTGTGTGGCACTAGCGGGCACCATTAAAGAGGTGCACTCGGCGGTGATCATGATGTCGATCTCCATCTTCTTCCTGTACATCACCGGTGCGATTTACTGGGCGATTATTCAGGATGTGGTGCACAAAAGCCGCGTCGGTAGCATCAGTGGCTTTATCCATCTGATCGGCAGCTTGTCAGGGATTGTGGGCCCGATCGTCACCGGATTTATCGTGCAGAACACTGGCAAGTTTGACAGTGCCTTTATTCTGGCCGGTGCGGTAGCTGGCGTGGGTGCGATGCTGGTGCTGTTTGTCATCCGCGAACCGAAGACTACCGATAAACCTGTCGCCGTTTAATCGTTTTGATGTGGATGGGGTGCTCAGCGCCCCATTTGAAAAAGGAAAACGCATGTTAGAGCTTGATCGCCTCCCCGCCGACGTACAACGTCCCGCTTATGACCGCAGCCAGCTTAAAACCCGCATGGTACATATCGGCTTTGGTGCCTTCCACCGCGCGCATCAGGCGCTCGCGACCGATAAACTGGCGGCGGATGGCAGCGACTGGGGCTACTGCGAAGTGAATCTCAACAGTGGCGCGCTGATTCAGGCGCTGCGCCAGCAAGACCTGCTTTATACCCTCACCGAGATGGCCGATAGCAGCCTGCACACGCGGGTGATTGGCGTGGTGACGCAAGCGCTGCACGGTAAAGGCGACGGCATTGATGCGGTGATTGAAGCGATGAGCCAGCGGGATGTGGCGATTGTCTCGATGACGGTAACCGAGAAAGGCTATTGCTACATGCCTTCCAGCGGCAAGCTCAATCCGGATCATCCCGATATCGTGCATGACCTGGAAAACCCCACGCAGCCGCGTTCGCTGCCGGGCCTGATTTTGGCGGCGATTATGCGTCGTCGCGAACGTGGAATAACACCCTTCAGCGTGATGTCCTGCGACAACATGCCGGAGAACGGCCACGTCACGCGTAACGTCATCACCCAACTAGCAGAACGCCACAGCCATGAGCTGGCGGAGTACATCCAAACGCATATCACCTTCCCTTCCACCATGGTGGACCGTATTGTTCCCGCCATGACCGATGCGTCGTTTGATGCGCTGGAAGCGCGCTTAGGCAGCAGCGATCCGGTGGCGGTGGAAGCAGAGCCGTTCTTCCAGTGGGTGATCGAGGATAACTTTGTTAACGGTCGCCCAGCGTGGGAAAACGCCGGTGCTGAGCTGGTGAGTGACGTATTGCCGTTCGAAGAGATGAAGCTGCGCATGCTGAATGGCAGCCATTCGTTCCTCGCCTATCTTGGCTTCCTCGCCGGATATGAGCACATCAGCGATAGCATGGCCGATGCCAGCTTCCGCCATGCGGCACGCGCATTGATGTTGCAGGATCAGGCCCCGACGCTGCGCACTCAGGGCGTGGATCTTGAAGCCTATGCCGATTCACTGATCGCGCGCTACGAAAACCGCGCCATCAAGCATCGTACTTATCAAATCGCCACCGATGGCACGCAGAAGTTGCCGCAGCGTTTACTCGACAGCGTGCGCTGGCATCTGCGTAACGGCACCTCTTGTGATTATCTGTTGCTTGGCGTGGCGGGTTGGATGCGCTATGTCAGCGGTGTCGATGAACAGGGCCGGGCAATTGAGATTCGCGACCCGCTAAAAGATCAGCTAGCGAGCATCGTGTCACACAGTGAAGATGGCGCCGAACGTGTGAAAGCGCTGATTGGCCTGAAAGCGGTGTTTGGCGATGATCTGCTGCATCAGAGCGCTTTCGTCTCGCGTGTGACTGAACTCTATCAGCAACTGGTCGCACAGGGCGCACGCGCCACGGTGCACGCCCTTGTGACGCAGGTATAAGCGCCTTCACAAATGTGTAGCGCAGATGCAGCGTGCTGATTAGACTGAACCTTTCTCATCGGGCTGGCATTGGCCAGCCGTAATACGGATATTGCTGCATGTCGATTGCCTATACCATAACTACCAGCGAACCCGTCAATCAGCAGATCTATCGCTATCTGCGCAGAGATATTGTGACCTGCGCCATTCATCCGGGCTCACTGCTTTCGGAGAAGGAAGTGTCGGCGCGTTTTAACGTGTCACGCCAGCCGGTACGCGAAGCCTTTATTAAACTGGCAGAAGCGGGTTTGGTGCTGGTATTACCTCAACGCGGCACTTTCGTGCGCAAAATTTCCGCACAGCGCGTGGCCGACGGCCGCTTTATCCGCGAAGCGGTCGAAATTGCCGTGGTGCGACGTGCTGCGCATGAGATCAGCCCCGAAGGATTGATGGCGCTGGAGCATAACTTGCAGCTGCAACGTTTAGCCGCTGAGCGTCACGACAGCCAGGCGTTTTTAGCGCTGGATGATGAGTTTCATCGCCTGATTGCCGAAGGGATTAACTGCCTGCTGGCATGGGAAACGGTGGAGAACATCAAAGCCACCATGGATCGCGTGCGCTTCCTGACCCTGAGTGAAGTGTCGCCGCCGGAAAGCCTGATTCAGCAGCATGAAGACATCTATCACGCGTTAAAGGCGCAGGATGTTGAGGCGGCAGAAGCCGCTATGCGTCGCCATCTGCAGGAGATGATTTTGACCATCACGCCGATTGCTGAGCGTAATAGCGAGTGGTTTGAAGCGCCTTAATTCCTCTGTGATTTGATGCCCTCACCCCGGCCCTTTCCCTTAAGGAGAGGGAGATACTGCAGAGCGTGAGTAAAGTGCGGTTTGCGGGTAAATGAAGCGCAAATTGCGGGTGAGTGATGTGCGAAGTGCAGGCCAGTAAAGCGAGCTTTGCAGATAAGATTTTGTTCCAATGCTGTCGATAAGTTCCCAATAACGACCCGGCTGGACCGGTTCCCCTCCCGCTTGCGGGAAGGGATTCGGGCAATTAATTACGCAATCGTAACGTCTTTTGCCAGAAAGACATCCTGCACCGCATTAATCAGCTGCACGCCCTCTTTCAGCGACTTCTTAAACGCTTTACGGCCAAGAATCAGCCCCATACCGCCCGCGCGTTTGTTGATCACCGCAGTGCGCACCGACTCAGCAATATCGGTGTCCCCTGCAGACGCCCCACCTGAGTTAATCAATCCTGCACGGCCCATATAGCAGTTCGCTAACTGGTAACGCACCAGATCAATCGGGTTCTCAGTGGTCAGCTTGCTGTACACACGCTCATCGGTATGACCGAATTTCACCGCTTTGTAGCCGCCGTTGTTCTCGGCCATCTTCTGCTTGACGATGTCTGCACCAATGGTGGCCGCCAGATGGTTGGCCTGACCGGTTAAGTCAGCGCTGGCATGGTAATCCACGCCGTCTTTCTTGAAGCCATCATTACGCAGATAGGCCCACAGTACGGTCACCATGCCCAACTCATGCGCACGCTCAAAGGCCGCCGAGATCTCTTCGATCTGACGACGTGACTGCTCTGAGCCGAAATAAATCGTCGCGCCCACCGCTACCGCACCCAGATTAAATGCCTGCTCAACACTGGCATACAGCGTCTGATCGTACTGGGTGGGATAGCTCAGGGTTTCGTTGTGGTTAAGTTTCACCATAAACGGAATGCGGTGTGCATAGCGGCGTGATACCGAGGCCAGCACGCCATAAGTTGAAGCCACGCAGTTACAGCCCGCTTCAATCGCCAGCTCAACGATGTTCTTCGGATCAAAGTAAGCCGGGTTAGCGGCGAAGGAAGCGCCCGCTGAGTGTTCAACGCCCTGATCGACCGGCAGGATCGACAGATAGCCGGTGCCCGCCAGGCGACCGGTGTTATAGAGCGTTTGCATATTGCGCAGTACGGCAGGAGAACGATTGTTGTCGATCATTACGCGATCAACGAAATCCGCGCCCGGTAAATAAAGGCTGTCCGCTGGAATGGTCATGCAGCGATGTTGAAGAAGTGAATCCGCTTCTTTGCCCAATAACTGTACGATGTCCGTCATGTTGGCTCCTGAAATAAATGGCTGGAATGGAACCGGCAATGGCCGATTCGCCCCCAACAGCCTGGACCGTAAAGCGCCAGGCTGGCAAATTGCTGACTCCATTTTTCAGACGGATACGCAGTAAAAAAATTCTGCCACCTTGCGATGGGCGTCCTTCAGATTGAATCCTGTAACGCGGAGGCACGCCTTAATCGTCGTGCTACAGACCTACCACCACTGATGGAAATGGTGCACCGGTCCAATGCCTTTACCGACCTCCAGCGAGTCCGCGTGCAGCAACGCCTGCTGCAGCCAGGCTTTAGCCTCTGTCACCGTGTCAGCCCAGTTGTCATGACGCGGGCGCAGTGCCGACAGCGCGGCTGACAGCGAGCAGCCGGTTCCGTGGGTATGGCGTGTATTGACGCGCGGTGCAGTGAAACGCTGACGGCCTGCTCTGGTGATCAGCCAGTCCGGGCTTTCGGCATCACTTAGATGTCCACCCTTCATCAATACCGCTTCACAACCGAGATCCAGCAGCGCATCGCCCTGCATCAGCATGGTTTTCTCATCCTGCGCCATATCGCGCCCCAGCAAGGTGGCCGCTTCGGGCAGATTGGGCGTGATCAGCGACACTTGCGGCAGCAGCAGTTCGCGCACGCTGGCCACCGCATCGGGCGACAGTAACGGATCGCCACTCTTCGCAATCATCACCGTATCCAGCACCACAAACGGCAGGCTGGCGCGTTTCAGCCGCTCGGCCACCACTTCGACAATCGCAGTTTCCGACAGCATGCCGATTTTGGCGGCATCAATACGCACATCGTCCAGCACTGAATCCAGCTGCGCGCCAACGAAATCGGGTTCAATGCGATACACTGACTGCACGCCGCAGGTATTTTGCGCCACCAGCGCGGTGATCACACTGGTGCCATACGCGCCCAGTGCGGAGAAGGCTTTCAAATCGGCCTGAATGCCCGCGCCGCCGCTCGGGTCGGTACCGGCAATGGTTAACGCGTTGATGCGCTTCATGCTGCCACCTCCAGCGTCCATAATTTATCGAGGAATGCCGCGACAAAACTGCCCGGTCCTTCAACGGTGCGCGCCGCCTGCTCACCCGCCAGCGACATCACACGACAGGCCGCCGCGACATGCTGCAAGCGGTCGCCCGGCAAGCTGCTGAAGGCCGCGACCACAGCGGAAAGCGCACAGCCGGTGCCGACCACGCGCGTCATCAATGGGCTGCCGCCAGGGATCGCCAGCGTGCGTTTGCCATCGGTGACATAATCGACTTCGCCGGTGACCGCCACCAGCGTGCGATAATCCTGCGCCAATTGCTGTGCCGCACTGAGTGCCGCATCGGCCTGATGCAGGCTGTCTACACCGCGCCCACCTTCAGCCTGGTTAGCCAGCGCGAGAATTTCCGAAGCGTTACCACGAATCGCGGCAGGATGCAGGCTCAACAGCTGCTGGCAGAATTCGGTGCGTAATGAGAGTGCGCCAACGGCGACCGGATCGAGCGTCCAGGGCGTGCCGACTTTAGAGGCGGACTGCACCGCCGCCAGCATCGCATCACGGCGATCGCGGGTTAAGGTGCCGACGTTGATCAGCAGCGCATCGGCAAAACTCACGAACTGCGCAGCTTCTTCGGCATCGATCACCATCGCGGGGGAGGCCTGCAAAGCCAGCAGCACATTGGCGGTAAAGGTTTGCACCACGTCATTGGTCATGCAATGCACCAACGGTGACTGCTGACGCAGCAGCTGTAGGGATTGCGCGAGTTGCGCGGAGGTAAGAAGGTCAGGCTGTGTCATAAAACTCCCAACCGGCGATCAAGAAGGCGAATGCGGTCAGGCATCTGACTTCCCTACGCTGGCATTATCCAGATCAGGTCAGCGGGTGTATCTCAGCCCTGTTTAACAGGGGCACCCCGAGTCATTAAAGTAAATCTCTCATTACTTTTCACCAGCATACGGGAAGTGTCGCTTGCAAAGCAAGCTGGCCTATCCACATTCGCCTTCTTGATCGCCGGAAACGGATAAAGCCTGATTACCCCACCTTTGACCCCACGTTTTACCCCACCTTTGACCTCACCTAGGGATTATCCAGCAGGCAATAAAAAACCCCCCTTTAAACAGGTGCTTATTGAAATTTTTCATTACCAGGTGAGGAATCTGTGTATGTGGAAAAGGTGATTTATGATCTTCTGCTATCCAGTTGAGTTAGAGTAGCTCAAAAAACCATCGGAATTTCTTCATGTGGATTTATACAGTTTTTAGCATGTGAGGTATTGAATTGTTATCGCTTCGCCTTAACATGAGCACTACATATGGTGTCAAAATAAATTATCGGCACTACATGTATGAACTTTATACCTCTACATAGGAAAAAATGATTATGACCAACAAGAAACAATCATCAGATAAAGTTGGCTCCCTGGCTGCTGGCATCTTGAGCGATACGAATGCATCAGCAATTCAAAGAAAGTTAGCTGCATCCGTGTTATCTCAAACGCATACATCGAAGCAAACCAGTGCTGAAATGGAGCGTATTGCCTCACAAGCGTTGAAGAATGGAAATTCAGCAGAAAACACCAAGATTCTGGCTGGCTCCGTCCTTTCTCAATCAGTGAAAGAGCGCAAGTGATGATCGGCGGGGAAACCCGCCTGATTTTTCTAATGCATATTTCTATAGAAACTGCAATATATGCCAACAATTAACTTGACTTTGAAAAAGAAGTGTGCTACCCTAAAGACAGAAACGAGCGAAAGCGAGTGTGATAATCTCTTGTTTAAACATACTCTCTAACTATGTTTCATGTAGTAGATGACTATCGTAGATAGGAGTCTATGGAATGGAACATAGGTAAATAATGTATCCCTTCCTGTTAAGGGTAAAAGGGATAAGATCATTGAGTGGTTAGATGCATCACCTTGCTCTAGTGGTAACTAACGTTAGTTCTAATCCCTCTGATCTAACAGATGAAACACAACATAGTTAACAATTAACTAAGTTCAGATAGAACCTACCTTAAGGTTATCCTGCTGAGATAACTCACACTTCCTGTAATCCCCTCTCGTGCACTCTATTCTCCAACCTTAACCCAACAACCAAGTCTATCAAGCGTGCTTCTCAGGACGTCACAGAAGCTATCTGACCCATCTATAAATAGTTGCCCTGCTTACTTTGTGCCGTTCCACTAGTTCCCCCACCTTGATGCCTCTTCTAAAGTCCTGGAGAACCTTATCTTTGATTGAGAATGTATGAGTTGAAGGCTTGCCTGGCTTACGTCCTGCAACCGTGCATAACTCCTTCCCTGAATCGGCACAAGCTACAGATATGCGCTTATCTCCTGCACAGTGTTCTTTTCTAAATACCACAAAACAGATTGGTAATGGTGATCTGACGCTCTCAATCCGGGCAGGATGGATGAACTTTACGCCACGGTGTAGAAACCTGATTTCGTGACAGTGAGGGTTAGCGACCACGCCAGAAAGAAAATATGTAGCCTGTGGCCTGGCTGCAATCACGAATATGGATAAGTCAGCCTCACCCGCTTTCGTAAGGAAATCAGCCGTCATTGAGAAAGGAGGGTTACAAAACACCTTCTCACCTTTCCAGCTCTGTTTTAATGCGTCAGCATCAGCATCCCAATACCGTTCACACACTGCATTGTCTGCATCTGCTGCCGCATCAACCGTGAAATCAAATTCATTGTCTAATTCCCTTAACAACTGAAACGGCGTGCGCCAGTCATCCTTACCGTCATTGTTAACACCGTGCCGGATGTATCGAAAACATTCGTCCCGGATAGTGATAGCCTGCTCCTAAATCCCATAACTCGCTCTAATAATGAGATATTATGTTTACAAAACAGCCGTCATTCAAGCTACCATACTTTCGTTTAGATACCTCTCAACAACCACTTAGCCTTACTACATTAAACAGAATAAAGTCAATAAATATTGATTGACATTTTGTGCTAAATCTGTTACTATAAGATTGTAGGGTAAGCAAAGCGCGAGATACTTCTCACTGAGTTTACTTATCTCTAACGAGCTTTGAGCATCACTGGCTCAGCCGTGATCGCGTCACACAGCATCAATTCATAGCAAACCTTCACTAATCAGTGAGCAGGGGTATGCCAACCCCAACAAAATCTCCCACGCGATTGCCGCGTTTATTACCTCCCCTGTAATCCAATCAGAATCTCCAGTAATAGACCGGGCTTTCCTTTCGCGTGGGATTTTTTCAACTTCAAAAAAGGAAATCTCATACAAATGAGTGACAAAGACCTGAACTTTATCGAGACGTGGCTACCTCGTTTCGAATATCACGTTTACCGCGACCGCCTACGTAGTCACAACCTCCCGACAACCCCAACCCGCGTTGCCTTCCTGTATTGGACGGAGCAGGTAATGAAGCACTGCTTCACCTGGGATGACTTCGCCGCCGAATGGGACAACGGCAACCCGCACCGTGTGATTAAACAGTGGCTGGAATCTGGCCTTATTCAAAAAGACTTCTACAACGGCACCTGGTATTACGTCACCGAATACGCCGCAGACAGCAAATCACCATTTACGTGCAAGAGCTGTAACCGCACCAACATCAAACGACTTATAGAAATCAAGGAGCAACAACAATGAAACCATTCTCACTACCACCAGCAGCAATCAAAGAAATCAAAGCAATCTTTAAGGCAGAATGTCCGGGTTACGTTCACCAATATGTGCAGCGCCATCTTCACGAGCGTGAAGAACTCATCGAAATGCATCCAATTGCACTCCTGCGCCTACAGGAAAAAATCCTCGATGGCTACCGTGTTGCAAATATGCAGACTCAAGAAATGTTTATTCCCGGTAACCCAATGATGCGCGTTGTGCTCGATCGTCCTCATTCTATTGTAGATGCAGATCGTGCAGCACTTGAGGCAGCAGCCGAAGCCGCACTGATGGACGAAATCACCGACGAGATCACTAAGGCTTATGAGGCAGTTCATCGCGCTGCAATGGAAGCCAAAGCAGCCGAGGAAGTTACAGCAATGGAAATTGCAGCACCAACTATGCGAGACCGTATCCGGGCCGCACTAGCAGAAATCGAGGTTCGCTAATGTTCAGTGAGTTTGCTATGAAAAAGAATCCTGAACGCCTGGCAACGGCGAAACGTGCATCCTATCGAGAAATGATGACGAAGGCACAGGGTGGCATTGATTGGATAACCGGGGCGCGTCTGCGCAAACCGATGATAGACCACGATCACGACACCGGACATTGCCGCCTCATCCTGAATGCCAACACCAACACATTTGAAGGACGGCTCAACGCTCTATTATCTGACTCATCCTTGCAGCGCAGCCAATGGAGTGCAGCCCTGTTTAACTGCCATCCAGACATTTATCCCTCAGTGGTGGAGCTCATCTATGAGTTTTGGCCCTATCAGGCAAATGCTGGATTTATCAAAAAGCTATTTCTGAACTTTGGCGTTTACTACGCCGCCGTATGGGAAGAGATGGGACACCTCAAGTATGAGGCGACAGATGGAATCTGATTTGCTGGAACTGGTGAGGCTTGGCCTCATCGAACTACGTTATACAGACGAAGGAACGCCAGTTATCTACCACATTTCAAACGACAGATTCTACTCCCTTCTCGACCTACACCGCCTCACATCATAGGTAATCAAATGAATAACACCGAACGCGGGATTCCACTTCGAATCCCCCAGGACTTACGCGCCGTTATCGACCAGCAGCGCGGCGATTTATCACAACAGGCTTTTATCCTGAAACAGCTATACAATACTATGGAGACTTCCCTTAATGAACGACAAGATCAGACTATTTGCCAGACACCTAGTGTCTGAGGGCTACGGCTTTATTTCCCTGCCAAACGGGGTAAAGCTACGTAACACGCATACATGTGCAGATCACAGCCTCGAAGCATTAGCACCAAAATATGTGAGATGGACACGCGGCGAAGTATGGAACCCCACCTACATCAATCAGCTTTACCAGCTATTACCGTTCATCGAATCTATCGTATTCGACCCAGCAATGCAGCAAGGTTTCAACGGTAACACGGTCAACACATACCGGACGTTTACGCCAGCGCGTAACGCAGTTACTGATCTGACTCTCTGGCACGAATATGCAGAACGCCTATACCAGGACGAGGCAGACCGCCGCACCGTGTTCAGTTGGCTTGCGCATATCTTTCAGCACCCGGAACAGCGCCCAACGTGGCATATCGTTTCGCCATCCGATACCGGAACGGGGAAAGGGTTTCTATTCCAACAGGTGTTATCACCATTGCTGGCAGACCAGACGAAGCATTACAGCAGCTATACCCAACTTACTGAGAAGCATAACGAAAGCCTGAGCAACAACCTGATCATAGTGTTCGATGACCCGCCGCAGGCGTCCAAGCGTGTAGCTGAGAGCCTTAAATCAATCCAGACGGAACCAACGGTAGACATTCGCCCGTTGTATGAGGGTGCACGTAAGGTGCGCACATACGCCCGGTTTATTACGTTCAGCAACAACGATCATCCAATCGACATAGAAGCCAACGACCGCCGCCACTATGTCACCAGGAAGATGCACCACAGGATCGATGGAGACGAGACGGCGACTTTCATCGCGCAGCTTGCTCACTGGTTAGAAGCCGGAGGGTTGGAAGCGGTTCACCGCTGGTTTATGGAATTTGACTTGTCAGAGTTCAACCCATACCGACCACCGTTCAGCGCGGAACTGGAGATCCTGAAACAGGCAAGCATTAGCCCGGAACACCACGAGGCCGAAGCCTTTACCGAAGAAAGGAAGGTATTTTCATTCGACGTTTTCCGCGACAGTTGCCCGGCATTCGGCAGACCTAATGAGGCTACAGGCTGGTTGAAGGGACACGGCTACACCTCGAATCGATTATTCAGGAATGGCCCACACAAGAACGTGCCGAATATCACCAAAGGTGCGCTGTGGTATCCCGCCACCTGGACGAAGGAACAAGCATCAGAATGGTATCTGTCACACATTCATCATCTGGAGATTGCCGCTTAGCCGGGACTAATGCCATTTAAGCCGGGACTAAACATTTAGCCCCGTCCAGATTCAGCCCTTGCACCACAAGGGTTAGCCGGGACAGACGGGACAGGCGTGACTAAAGTTTATACTTCTTATTATCTTTGGACTGATCATTTCTGGCCTATGCCAGAGATGGGCATCTCTCACAAGCAAACTTTCCCCGCGAAAGTGCCGCTTTGCTTAACAGCTTTCCACCTTCAAAACTTTTATTCGATTAGTGTTTCATACCGCAGTTTGACCAACTGGCATGACTAAATATGTTTCAATTTCAACAATCAATAGGTGCAACTAAACCACGGCATACAGCCGATGCATCAGATCACCGCAGACTTTCAGGAGGCCAAATGGCAGCTAACAAACGATACAATAAGAACTTGGATACCTTCCTTGCAGATCCCGCCAGAAATGAGCGCATCAGCGCCATCAGGAGCGATTTAATCCGTATAGACAACACAAACACACAGGAAGCAACGAATGTTACTGAGAAGGCCAGAGAGAGACTAATACCGTGCCCACGCCTTGTTGATGGGACACCGTTAATAGAATATTCACCGGGCTATCTGATTCATCAGGCAGATTTTGAAGATTACGTGAGCGGAGCGCGTCAGCTACCCACGGAAAAACGTCAGCAGGTGGATGCAGAGAGCATCACTGAAAGTTGGGAATGGTTTGTTGTGAAATGGCGAACAGCCTGGACACTTGAGAATTGGGATTTTAAGGCATGGCCTTGCACTTTGGCAGATGATCTACGGCAGGTGCACCACCCGTAAGGCAAGGCGGCATTATGCCGCAATCAGTTCTTTTTTGATACGGTAGAATGTAGCGCGGCTAATACCAGCAGCTTTCATCACTCGATTAGGCTCTACGCCCTTCTCCAGCAAGTCACGCACCATTTCACGCGCTTCTTCATCCTTTGGCTTACCAGTGTAAACGCCAGCAGATTTAGCTTTCTCAATCCCTTGTGCCTGACGCGCACGGCGTGTCTCATAGTCCTGACGTGCCATAGTTGCAAGAATATCAATCAACATCGCATTAACCGCTTTCAGCACTCCAGCGATCACTGGAGTCACTTCACCCTGAAGCATATTCCATGAAGTAGGCAAGTCCATCACAACCAGCAACAGCCCCTTATCCTGGATATTACGTTTCAACACTTCCCACTGTGCAGCCTCAAGACGGCTCAAACGGTCTATACTCTCCACCAGCAGCACATCACCAGCTTTACTATCAGACAGCAGCTTATCCAGTTCAGGACGTGCTAGCTTTGCACCTGAAGCATTCTCCACATACTCACCGCCAACGTGCCAGCCACGAGCAGCAACAAACTCACGCAGTGAAGGCAAGGCACGAGAGCTATCCTGTCCAACAGTAGAAGCACGAGCATAAATCAAAGTAATCATTTCAAAGTCTCTTAAAGGTTAATTTGTATTACCCAAATGATACACACCTCGTTTTATGTAGTCAATAGGGTATCATAACACCCTATTGATACTAATCTCATAACTATCTTTGAGGTATACCCTAGTGAGATAGGTTCTTCTTTAGATATTTGGACGGTGTCAGCGCCAGATTTTGGGCGGGGGGTTTAGCGCGACTAAGACGTCTGAAAATACATTCCAGAGACAACCCCTTCAACTCATTAAGATATGTCAGAGGTATTGAGTATTTGATTAAAATTTAGGGGGGCGTCAAAATTTTCGAATATACCGCCCAGGGGATCAGTATCACTCGACATCTATCATAAATATATAAAATGGGAAAATTAGTGTATGGGTAGTTTTGTAAAGTTGTGGCAAATATTGAATTGAATCATATTGTAAGTGGGGCAATTGATGTGCCCCAGAAATGGCTTTAACGTGGGGTATCCTGATACTTAACCTCTTGACCGTCTAACTCTCCATGACGAGATATTTTAATTGAAAATCGCTTGAAGCATTTAAAAAACTCTTCAATCGTCAGATCTACAGGAATTTGACGTAATCCAAATTCTTCATCTGTTACTAAAGCATCGATGGTTAGGAAGTTTTCCGCTGAATAAAAAGATATTCCTTTAACTATTTGCCCTTCAGGTAAAATCCCCTTCTTCCTCAAATAATCACTGAAATTCCTCAAGTCTGCATCATCGGCCGCCACTCCGCCTTTCCAGTCATCGTATTGCGCAGCTGCTTTGAAAATGTCTCGTTGCATACTCATCTCCAATTAACGTTGTAACATCTGGTAACGTCTAGAAGATAAAATACGAACAGATTTCGTGCAAATTAATATTACTTTTCCTCATCTATCAGAGACTCGATAAATCGCCGTTGTTGTTCAGATAATTCCCAACCATCCAACGGCGTTTTTACTGCTTCACCCTCTTCTACTTCTAAAGCATAACCCATAACGCACTACCCCAAAAGAGAAAACAACTTCCAAACATTAACATCCATGCAGTTCTACGGGTCATTTTACACGCCTTGATTGATAGGATTTATAGATCATTATTATTGTATTGATCGGCATTAACGATCAATGTTTATCATTCAATCATCGTTTTGATTAGCACTTTTTGTGTATCAGATTTCAGCTTGCAATAAAGCACACTGAACACTACTGTATATAAAAACAGTATATGTGAGGTGTAAAATGGGTAACACAGACGGGTTTGATCCGAGCATCACGCGCGGCGTCCAATTCTATCGGGAGCATGGGGAACGGGTCACAGTAGTTCACAGAGGCGGCTATCTGGAACGGATTGATCAGGGGGCAGTGGTGTTGTTTGAGACTAAGCGTTTAGAGGATAAACGCTTGTATTGGTTTGGGCGTGTCACAAACACAGCCTTTTGGTTAGCGCTGGAAACGCCAGTGACAATCTTTGAGGTGGGTATGTGGTTTACCCACCACCAGATGATGTTAGATGCGCATAACGGTAACCTTGATGAATTCTGCGACATGCAAGGCGAATTACCGTTTTGATTGCTTATCGGCAAATATAGCCAGAACCAACATAGTGACAAGCCGAACCATCTGTTCCCACTACGCTGTTACCCACGCGATTGTATAAAACAGTATTAGAACCTGTGGAATACGATTGAACTTGTGGGGCTGTGTATGACTGGCTTTGGTTGTAAATCTGCTGGCCTGCATTCTGAAACGACTGCCCTGTTTGTTGCAACTGCTGGTTAAGTTGAGCCATTTGCATCTGTTGGGTCATCTGCTGATTTTGATACATCTGCATATCACCACTAGTCATCGCATTTCTTATTCCGGTGTTCATGCCATCAGCATCCCTACACATTATCTGGCCCGGCGGCAATGCCATGTATGAAAGGCATTGATCATCCCCAGCCATATAATAGTCACCGTTGATATAGTTAGGCATTGCTTGGCGAGCGCACCCAACAAGCGACATAGCTAAAGCTATAATAATAATTACACGTTTCATGTTTTCCCTTGAAAAGTTAATGCAGAATTTTCTTAATTCAAGCAAGAATCTATTAGAACCAATAGTAAGTAAATTGTTTTATAGATTAAAATTATTTAAGATTGATTGGCTTCCCATTAAACTTTACGTCATTTCACCCCTGCTTATGTTACTAGCTAACGCAAATTAACTAAGTTGGTGAAAGGATTTGCGTGATATACCTATTAAAATAACTATGGTTATCTTTGTCTATCTCTGAAATTTATCTTATGATATTGCCCATCACCTTAACAACTTTCAACTTCAGGGATGTTTTATGGATAAGAGATACCAAGTGTTTGTAAGCTCAACTTTCACTGATTTAGAAGAAGAGCGTAAACACGTGATACAAACCTTAATGGAAATGGATTGCATCCCAGCGGGAATGGAACTGTTTCCAGCTATAGATGAAGAACAATGGGAATTCATTCAAAAAGTAATTGATGATTGTGATTATTACCTTCTAATTATAGGGGGAAGGTATGGTTCGACTACTGAAGATGGATTGAGCTATACAGAAAAAGAGTTTAACTATGCTGTTACAAAAGGACTTAAAGTAATTGTATTAATACATGAAGAGCCAGATTCACTTCCTGCTAAAAAAACGGAACTCAATCCTGAATCTCGTGAGAAACTGACAAAATTTATTAGCAAAGCCCAGACAGGTAGGCTACGAAGAACGTGGAAGACAGTTCAAGAACTTCCAGGGTTAGTAGCCTTGAGCATGACAAAAACCATTAAAACATATCCTGCGACTGGATGGGTCAGAGCAAACTCCCTAGCAAATGAAGAAAACTTATCAGAATTGATAAAAGCAAAGAATGAAATTGCTAAACTTCAATCTCGACTTGATGAAATAGCAAGTTTTTCTCTAATCGATTCCAGTAGCCTTGAAAGTAAAGATCTTAACAAATCAATAATGGTAAATTTTAAGAACGTATCAATATATGATCATGAGGATAGCTCCTCTGAAAGTATAAAATTAAAATTATTAACAGCGTTTAACTACATTGCTCCAAATCTCATGGGTGGAAACCAAAGAAATAACATTATCAATTATGTAGAATCTTTAATCGTAAGGGAAAAAGGATTATCAGAATCATTTGTTAAAATATATAAAAACGACTTTTCAACAATTGAAATCTGTTTAATGGCAACTCAACTTGTCACTATTGATGGAGACTGGTGGACGCTTACTGATAAAGGAATGAAATTACTGATGGAATTGCGGTTAAATGAGTTAGAGTAAACATAACCAACGTCTGTCCTTCAGTAGCCATTTGGAGGTCTTAGTTTAGGCGGAAGGACATTATTAAGGCAGCTACCTACTTCCGTGATAATCATTTATTTCTTCAATCGCGCTAAGTAAGTAGGAAAAGTTGGTAAAGTTTATGCTATCTTTGTTTTTTAAAATAACATGCTTAGCAAAATATTCCTTCCCATACTCATTTACTTTACATTTTTCATTTGTTTTATTAAATACCTTTCCTCCCAACGTAGAAGCGAGTGTTTTACTATCGAATAGATCCTCAAGAGAGGAATCACCACCTTCAATTAGAGGAGTGAATACAACATAAAGGTTTTTAGTAATCCATAACCATTTTTCATTCCTAATATCATCACGCGATAGAGAAATATTTGGCATAGCATCTGACGCTAGCAATGATAGTATGCCACCATTTCCTGTTGATCCACTATCATTATCAAGAATGACTATCACTGGTTTTGATCCACCTAGTGCTTTATATCTATCAATATTTTTATTAAAATCTTTGATAAAATTCTTTAAGTGTGAACTCCCATCTTCAAAATTTAAAAAAAACTTACTCTTCGCGTTTTTAACAAAAAAAGATAATTGATAATCATTCACCTCACCTTTATGAGTTTCTTTCTTGGTAACCAGTGTTGGGTGAGTTTTATAAAGTGAATTTAGAGCAACCCTCAGATAAGTTATATCTGTTTTACCCTCAGTTATTATTGTAGTTTTTGAATTAACATGAAACCTGATGAAATATATAAATTTCGCAAGGAGCATCTCCCGCTTGTTCTTCTCATGCTTGACATTGAAAGATAACCTATTATTAAATTTATCAATGGAATCAATAAATCCTAACATGCCTTGTAATTCATTTAAAGTCCCTGCCCTTGACTCCCCTGTCTTCTTGTCTATTAATTGATAAGATCCTGTTTTAAATAAAGTATGAGCCATCGATCTTACTTTTTTTGCATATTCATTGTTGACTGCTATTTTTCTATTTACTGTCAGTCCTGTGACTTCTTGGCGAACACTATATTTTTGAATTCTTACTTTATCGTGATTTATTTCGAAGCCTGCTCTTTTAAACTGTTTTTCAAATGTTTTGTTTAAATTGACTTTCTGCGGAGATAGAGTCGATACAATCTCGTTTGGGAATATTTTTTTATTCGTCGAGATAGTTATATCATCTGCATATCGGGTGTAAGTGCAGCCATTTCTTTTGCATATGTTATTAATTCTTTGATCGAGTGCTAGAAGTATTAGATTGGTTATAACAGGAGAAGAAGGACTCCCTTGCGGCAACCTATTTTTGTAGCAAGCTATTTTTCCAATTACATGGGCTATGTTATCATTTAATTGGAAGAATTTATTTTTAATAAAGTATCCACTGACTCTTCCAAAGTTAAACTGATCGAAGAAATCAGATAAATCGATATTTAAAACCCATTTCTTTGCTTTATGTTTTTCAGCATTAGTTATGATACTCCTATCGTGCTCAAATCCATGGGAAAGTAGGTTATCAACTTTATTTTCACTCCTGATATCCCCAAGGCACTCCATCAATAGGTCTGACAATGCTCTTTGTATCTCTTTCAACTCAGGATCTGGCGACGAGATAAGTCTCTGAGTTTTATTTTTCTTTAAGATACTGAAATTAGTATACAGATTATCAGTATTTCTTAAATAAAGAACTCGCGTTAAAAAAACCGGATCTAAACCTAGCAACTTAGCGAAATCAGGTTTATTACTGCACTGTTGCAAACGTGAGAGTTTTGTAGACATAGTTTCACCTTGTTGAGCGGTGTGCAGGCACTCCTATGCATTTAACCGTTGACTGCCGATAACGCTATGAGAATCATAGCAGGCGAGAACTTCTAACATTGAAATAAAAAGTTGCGAAACACAACTTCAAAATCTGCCTGCACACCTCTTGGAAATATTTCACAACTTACTTAATTTCACAACATTTTTTTCCTTCACGGATCGTTGACTTATTGCAATATGCAAAATTAGTCAAGTCCAACTCAATCCATCTATTACATAATTAATTGTTGAAAGCGGGAAGGTATGTAGATAGCGCTTTGTAACACCAATCCCCGTCATTTGATGCCCCAATGTAGCTTGTAGATGTGCAACGTTTTTCACCCAACCAGCCATTGAGGTTGTGGCTACAGCGTGGCGCATCGAATGAAGTAACCTTCTCTGCTGGTGGTCATCTAGATATGGGATACCAAGCTGATCCCTGACATCCGAGAACGTTTTTCCAATCTTTGTCATATTGCTTCCTGATACATCAGGAAAAAGAACATCATCAGATTGCACTACAAAGTCTAAGAAGCCCCATTCAATCAGGTGCAGGTGTATAACCACTTTACGAGTTGCATTGTCTGTCTTGCCCTGCCCACCTTCAGCAATTAGCAGGTAATGACGTTTGCTGTCTTCGTCATACTTGATTTGCTGCTTACGTAATGTGGCAATCTCTGCCCTTCTGCACCCGGTGTAAGCAAGCAGCAGCATTATCCATTTCTCCCAGCCCTCCGGTTGTTCAATAGCCCACTGAACAAACTTCCTCATCTCAGATGAAGAGTAAGCACCATAACGTGCTTTAGAGGCAGAAGCGGAGATCCCTTCAGTAGGACTCTTTTCAAGTATTCCCTTGTCATCGGTAAGGAAGGTTTTAAACAGGCTTTTGTAGATCTTCAGATGCTTATGCATCGCCTCATCACCCACAAGATCAGCCTCTGGAACATCTTCAAGTGCAATCAATTGTTCTAACGTCATAGAGCGGTATGGCTGCACTACGCGCTTAGGCAGATTTTCAACCACTTCCATCACTTGCTTTATGTCCTGTTTGTTAACTGTGATTACATCCTTCTCCTTACCCAGCACAACAAACAAAACAGCCATAAAGCGCTCATTGGCCTGTGCTATTCCACAACTCCATTTAGTTCCTTTCGCCGCCTTATACATTTCCCAGGCTTTGACGAGTGACAAACCAGACTTAACCTCTTTGGGCTTCACAGCTTTTTCAGACTTTGATTTATCACCTGCAAACGAAAGGACACTTTTCAAATCTCCTGCAATTGAGGATTTGATTGCATCAATGCGTTTTGTGAAATCTGTCAGTGCAAGAGTTTGATCTTGGACAAATGGAACCAGAGGAATTAGCGAAGCCATTATTGCGCTGGCAACACGATAGCTATCAGTGTCGAGGCTACGTTTAAAAGATTTACCGTCAGAAAAGCGGAATTGGATGTAATACGTATTTGAACGCTGAAACGTATAGCGAAGAGATTTATACCCCACAATGTCACCCTCATTTGACCTCAGTGAAAAACAGAGAGCAATGAGAGACTAGTAACCCGTTGTTTTTACTTAAAACGGGTTACGATTCCTTCTTTGACGGTGGCCCTACGCTGGCATTATCCAGATCAGGTCAGCGGGTGTATCTCAGCCCTGCTTAACAGGGGCACCCCGAGTCATGGCATGGTGAACATGCCGCACACAGGATAAGACGCGCGTGAAGGATTGTAAATCGGGGCGGTGTGCTGGGCGCTAAAAATGGCACTGAATCAAAATAATGAAAATAATTCGATATCCTGAATTTAGAAAAGGCCTGTCTCAATCAATTGTTATCAATATTCGACTTGCGACTGAATCTGCCGAATTTATTCTGCTCATTGAAAAATCGACTAATAAACACGCGCCTTCGCATTCATTGATGCACATCAACGCCCGGCCCCGTGTTGCAAGGCCTAATCCCCCTCCGGACTTGAACAGAGTCACTGCCTATCCAATTCCGGAATCGATAATGATCTCAAAATTATTCAGCTTTATTCCGCACGCCCATAAATGGCACGACATTCGTATTTCGCGCAAAGGGGCGATATGCCCTACTGGTCGCCACTATTTTTCTACCCATGTAGAAGCACAATGCAAAGGTTGCGGCGAACGTTTGCACAAAGTTTATTATCGCGACATTAGCGATGATGAAGCGCGCCGTTGGTTGGGGTGAAAAACAGGCAAAAAAAAGCCCCACAACATGCGTTGCAGGGCCATTGCGTGGCTATCGCAGAAACTTATTCAGCCGGTTGCGTACGGATCAGGTAATCGAACGCGCTGAGTGAGGCTTTCGCACCTTCACCGCTGGCGATGATGATCTGCTTGTACGGCACCGTGGTGCAGTCACCGGCCGCGAACACGCCTTTCAGGCTGGTTTCGCATTTGGCATCGATGATGATCTCGCCCATCTTGTTACGTTCTACCGCGCCTTCAAGGAAGGTGGTGTTTGGCAGCAGGCCAATCTGCACGAAGATGCCGCTCAGGGCGATCTCATGGCTGGTCTGGTTGTTGCGATCGATATAAGCCAGACCGGTGACTTTGCTGCCGTCGCCTTTCACTTCGGTGGTCTGCGCATTCAAAATCACATCAACGTTTTTCAGGCTGCGCAGTTTGTCCTGCAGCACTTTGTCGGCGCGCATTTCGCTGGCGAATTCCAGCAGCGTCACGTGCTCAACCAGACCCGCGAGGTCGATAGCCGCTTCAACGCCGGAGTTACCGCCACCGATAACCGCCGTACGCTTGCCTTTGAACAGCGGGCCATCGCAGTGTGGGCAGTAAGTCACGCCTTTGGTGCGATACTGCTCTTCACCTGGCACGCCCATGTTGCGCCAGCGTGCGCCGGTGGCAATGATGATGCTGCGTGATTTTAGTACCGCGCCAGACGCGGTTTCAATCGCGTGCAGACCGCCCTCTTTCGCAGCTGGGATCAGCTTGATGGCGCTCTGGGTGTCGATGACGTCAACATCGTAATCATCAACGTGGGCACGCAGTGAACCGGCCAGCTTAGCGCCTTCGGTTTTCTGTACTGAGATGTAGTTTTCGATGTCTACGGTGTCCAGCACCTGGCCACCAAAGCGCTCGCCCATCAGGCCAGTGCGGATACCTTTACGTGCAGAGTAAATCGCTGCCGCTGCGCCCGCTGGGCCGCTACCGACGATCAGCACTTCATAGGCTTCACGCTTGTTCAGCTCTTCTGCTGCGCGCTTCTCTGCGTTGGTGTCCACTTTGCCGACGATTTCCGCCAGGCTCAGACGGCCCTGACCGAACTCTTTGCCGTTCAGGAATACTGCAGGAACGCCCATCACGTTGCGTTCGGTGATTTCGTTCTGGAACATGCCACCGTCAATCGCGGTGTGGCTGATGCGTGGGTTCAGCACCGCCATCAGGTTCAGCGCCTGAACCACGTCAGGACAGTTGTGGCATGACAGCGAGTAATAGGTTTCGAAATGCAGGTCGGTATCCAGAGCAACCACTTGCTCCAGCAGGCTCTGCGACTCTTTCGAAGGGTGTCCACCGGTTTGCAGCAGGGCCAGCACCAGTGAAGTAAATTCGTGACCCATTGGCGAACCGGCAAAGCGAGGGCCGCTCTGGCTGCCTGGGTTAGTAATCAGGAAAGAGGGTTTACGAACCGGACGATCATTCTCTTCACGGAAGCTGACTTTTTCTGACAAGCTCGCGATATCGGCTAACAGAGAACGGATCTCCGCAGATTTAGCGCCATCATCCAGTGTGGCAATCAACTCAACCGGTTTCGTTAATTTCTCAAGGTAAGCCTTGAGCTGTGTTTTTAAATTGGTATCGAGCATAGTGAGTTCCTGTCATGAAAATCGGGTGCCGTAGCACCCGATTGAGAAAGATCGAATGGCTGGGTGTTGCTTAGATTTTGCCAACCAAGTCCAGTGATGGAGCCAGTGTTGCTTCGCCTTCTTTCCATTTAGCTGGGCACACTTCACCTGGGTGCGAAGCCACATACTGAGCCGCTTTGATTTTACGGATCAGGTCAGATGCGTCACGACCGATGCCTTCAGCGGTGATTTCGATAGCCTGGATGATGCCCTGTGGGTCAACAATGAAGGTACCGCGATCTGCCAGACCTTCGTCTTCGCGCATGATTTCGAAGTTACGGGTCAGTGCGCCAGTTGGGTCGCCGATCATCGCGTATTTGATTTTTGCGATGGTGTCAGAAGAACCGTGCCAGGCTTTGTGGGTAAAGTGCGTGTCGGTTGAAACAGAGTAGATGTCTACGCCCAGTTTCTGCAGTTCTTCATGATGGTCTGCTACGTCACCCAGTTCAGTCGGGCAAACGAAGGTGAAGTCAGCCGGGTAGAAGAAGAAAACACTCCATTTACCTTCAACGTCTTTCTCGGTTACGTCGATGAATTCGCCGTTTTTGAACGCTGCATTTTTAAATGGTTTGATTTTGGTATTAATGATGGACATAGGTGACCTCCGTTAAAAGATGTGATGCAAGTTACAGTTTTTTCGGGCCAACTTCTAATACGCAGACGTTATCAATCAGATAATCAAAAGCTATCAAAACGCTGATGCCAGATTCCATGCGGCTTGCCGCGGCATTCTACACAGAAAGCCTGATGATTTGACAGGCTTTATCTTTTTCCGTCGGCTACTGTTACCTGAGGTCGCCATTTAAATCGACCGTCACGAATGGCAAACGGTACGCATAAATGCGCACCCTACGAAATCCTGCTTTGTTGTAGGGTTGCCATTTATGTCGACCGTCACGCGACATCCCCTTTTTATGCTGGAGCCCATGCTTGGAAATTCGATTATTTGAGGAAGCCGACCGCCCTTTTCTGCGCACGCTGTTTCTGGCGGCGCGGCGTCATAACTGGACCTGGCTGGATGGCGATGATTGGGCGCTGGAAGATCTGGATGGGGTGATATTGGGTGAAACGGTGTTAGTAGCATTCGTCGAGGGCCACCGCGCCGGATTTGCCGGTATCCTTCCCAACGACAACTTCCTGCACAGCCTGTATGTCGATCCTGAGTTTCAAGGTCGCGGCGTCGGCAGCGCATTACTGGAGGCAGTGCAGCAGCGCTTTACCTCAACTGGCGTGCTGAAATGTTTGATGCTGAATGAGCCCGCGCAGGCGTTTTACCTGAAACACGGCTGGCAGCGGGAAGCCACCGGTGAGAGCGAACAGGGAAAATATGTGCTGATGCATTTTCCGCTGACGGCGCGCGCCAGCGGAAAAAAGGTGCGCTAAACCGCGCGGAAAGCAATATCGGCGGGAATCACTTCGCCCTGCCAGTAAAGCTGTGCCGCCACGCGACCGGCTAACTGACGATACAGTGCGGTGAATTCGCTGTCCGGACGACGGATCACCGTCGGTTCACCATCATCCAGATCCTCACGCAGATTAATATGCAGCGGCAATTGCGCCAGCAGCTGGGTGTGGTAATCCGCTGCCAGCTTCTGCGCGCCGCCGGTGCCGAAAATCGGCTCGTGGTGACCGCATTCGCTGCAAATATGGATGCTCATGTTCTCCACCACGCCCAATACCGGCACGCTAACCTTCTCAAACATCACGATGCCTTTACGCGCATCTATCAGGGCGATGTCCTGTGGCGTGGTCACCACCAGCGCGCCGGTGACTGGTACGTTTTGCGCCAGCGTCAACTGGATATCACCGGTGCCCGGCGGCATATCAAGAATCAGGTAATCCAGATCCGGCCACATCGTCTCGTTAAGTAACTGCATCAGCGCTTTGCTGGCCATAGGGCCGCGCCACACCATGGCATTCTCGTCAGTGACCAGATAGCCAATCGAGTTTGTCGCCAGTCCGTGCGCCATAATCGGCGCCATATGCGTGCCATCCGGCGAGGTTGGCCGCTGGCTTTCGGTGCCGAGCATGTTGGGAATCGACGGGCCATAAATATCAGCATCGAGAATCCCGACTTTTGCCCCTTCGGCGATTAGCGCCAGCGCCATGTTCACCGCCGTGCTGGATTTGCCCACGCCGCCTTTACCGGAACTCACCGCAATGATGTTTTTTACGCCTGTCGCGCCGGGATGATTCTTTACGCGCTTGAGCGTGGCGATGTCGTGGCGTAAACGCCAGTCGATAGCGCTGGCGTGGGTGAGACGCAGCAGTTCGGCGCTGACTTGAGCCTTCAGCTCTTCAAAGGCTGAGGCCCACGCAAACGGCATCACCAGTTCGATGTGCAGCTTGCCGTCGAGTAACGCCACATGACGCAGCGCTTTGAGGGTAGTCAGATTGTGATGCAGCGTCGGATGTTCAAAGTCACTCAGCACGCCGATAACCACAGCGCGTAATGCTTCGGGTGAATGATGTTCCCGGGATTGTGAAGTCATCCCAACTCCTTGTGTTTTCATAACGCCAGATATCGGCGGTGTGCTTTCAATAATATCAGATGCCGTCCAGTTGTGTTTACGCCAGAGGGTGCTTCGGGTAACATCTAAGCCCGATTTTTATTCACGGAACGCTACGCAAACTATGACTCAAGTCGCTAAAAAAATTCTGGTAACGTGCGCACTGCCGTACGCAAACGGTTCAATCCATCTCGGTCACATGCTTGAACACATTCAGGCTGACATTTGGGTCCGTTACCAGCGAATGCGTGGCAACCAGGTTTACTTCATCTGCGCAGACGATGCCCACGGCACGCCGATCATGCTGAAAGCACAACAGCTGGGGATCCCACCTGAGCAGATGATCGCCGAGATGAAGCAGGAGCACGAAACTGACTTCGCTGGCTTCGACATCAGCTACGACAACTATCACTCCACGCACGGCGACGAAAACCGTCAGCTGTCGGAGTTGATCTACGGTCGTCTGAAAGAGAACGGTTTCATCAAGAACCGCACCATTTCACAGCTGTACGATCCGGAAAAAGGCATGTTCCTGCCGGACCGTTTTGTGAAAGGCACCTGCCCGAAATGTAAGTCACCGGATCAATACGGCGATAACTGCGAAGTGTGCAGCGCGACTTACAGCCCTACCGAGCTGATCGATCCGAAATCCGTGGTATCAGGCGCGACGCCGGTGCTGCGTGATTCTGAGCACTTCTTCTTTGATCTGCCATCGTTCAGCGCGATGTTGCAGACCTGGACGCGCTCGGGTGCGTTGCAGGAGCAGGTCGCGAACAAAATGCAGGAGTGGTTCGATTCAGGGCTGCAGCAGTGGGATATCTCCCGTGATGCGCCTTACTTCGGTTTCGAAATTCCTGACGCGCCGGGCAAATACTTCTACGTGTGGCTGGATGCGCCAATCGGTTACATGGGTTCCTTCAAGAACCTGTGCGACAAGCGCGGCAACATCGATTTCGATGAGTTCTGGAAAAAAGATTCTTCTACCGAGCTGTATCACTTCATCGGTAAAGACATTGTTTACTTCCACAGCTTGTTCTGGCCAGCGATGCTGGAAGGCAGCAACTTCCGCAAGCCGACCAACCTGTTCGTGCACGGTTATGTGACGGTGAACGGCGCGAAGATGTCCAAATCGCGTGGCACCTTCATCAAAGCCAGCACCTGGTTGCAACATCTGGATGCCGACAGCCTGCGTTACTACTACGCAGCGAAACTCTCTTCACGCATCGACGACATCGACCTGAATCTGGAAGATTTCGTGCAGCGCGTGAACGCCGATATCGTCAACAAAGTGGTTAACCTCGCGTCTCGTAACGCCGGTTTCATCACTAAGCGTTTTGGCGGCAAACTGGCGAGCGAGCTGGCCGATCCGGCGCTGTATCAGACCTTTGTCGATGCTTCAGAGAAAATTGGTGAAGCCTGGGCGAGCCGCGAATACAACCGTGCAGTGCGCGAAATCATGGCGCTGGCCGATATTGCCAACCGCTATGTGGATGAGCAGGCACCGTGGGTGGTGGCGAAACAGGAAGGCCGTGATGCTGACCTGCAAGCAATCTGCTCAATGGGTATTAACCTGTTCCGCATTCTGATGACCTGGCTGAAGCCGGTGCTGCCTTCACTGACCGCACGCACCGAAGCTTTCCTTAACGCTGAACTGAGCTGGGATGCGATTGCACAGCCGCTGCTGGATCACGATGTGGCACCGTTCAAAGCCTTGTATGGTCGTATCGAAATGGCCAAAGTTGAAGGACTGATCGAAGCGTCTAAAGAAGATGCAGCCGCCGCGAACAAGCCTGCGGTGACCGGCCCTCTGGCAGATGCGCCGATTGGTGACACCATCACCATCGACGATTTCGCCAAGGTGGATATGCGCGTGGCATTGATCGAGAAAGCTGAGCTGGTTGAAGGTTCTGACAAGCTGTTGCGTCTGGAGTTGGATCTCGGTGGCGAGAAGCGTCAGATCTTCTCCGGCATTCGCGCGGCATATCCGGATCCGTCGGTGCTGGTCGGCAAAATGACCATCATCGTCGCTAACCTGGCACCGCGTAAGATGCGTTTCGGCGTATCGGAAGGCATGGTGCTGTCAGCCGGTTCTGGCGGTTCAGACCTGTTTGTGCTGTCCGTTGATAGCGGTGCACAACCTGGCATGCAGGTGAAGTAATCGAACAAGCCGCCTAACGGGCGGCTTTTTTAATCGTGCCTTATTGATGGAGCCCGCCGTGCTAGCTGCTTGCTGGCGCTATTTACGCGCCTTTGTGATTATTTATGCCGCGCTGTATGCCGGAAACGGTATTGCTGCCCTGCTGCCCATCACCATTCCCGGTAGCATCATCGGCATGCTGCTGCTGTTCACCTTACTGGCGCTGCAAATCTTGCCGGTGGCGTGGGTGAAACCTGGCTGCCATTTGCTGATCCGCTACATGGCATTGCTGTTTGTGCCAATCAGCGTTGGCGTGATGGGTTACACCGATATTCTCACCGCGCAGTTCGGCCCGATTGTGGTTTCCTGTTTTGTCAGTACCTTTATGGTGTTGCTGATCGTCGGACTGAGCGCCGAGCGGTTACAGCGCCCCAGGGAGCAGCCTCATGATTGATGCCTGGTGGTCATTGCCGCTTACCGTGGTGGCGTATCTGCTGGCACGTAAGCTGGCGGCAAAAATCAATATTTCGATCGTTAACCCACTGCTGGTGGCGATGGCGATTGTCATCCCGATCCTGCTGCTGACGCACATCCCGTACACCCGTTACTTCGCCGGCAGCGCGTTCCTCAATCAGCTGCTGCAGCCTGCGGTGGTCGCGCTGGCATTGCCGCTGTACGAGCAGATGCATCAGATTCGCGCGCGCTGGAAAACCATTATCAGCGTCTGTTTTATTGGCAGCATTACGGCGATGGTCTCCGGCACGGCAATTGCGCTGTGGATGGGTGCCACGCCAGAAATTGCGGCGACAATTATGCCGAAATCCGTCACCACGCCGATTGCCATGGCGGTGTCCGGTTCGCTGCACGGCATTCCCGCCATCAGCGCTATCTGCGTGTTGATTGCTGGCGTTCTCGGTGCGGTGTTCGGTCATATGCTGCTGAATCTGTTTAAGGTGCACAGCAAGTCTTCACGCGGCCTGGCGATTGGTAACGCATCGCACGCTTTAGGCACGGCGCGCGCAGCAGAGATCGATTATCAGGAAGGCGCGTTCAGTTCACTGGCGCTGGTGATTTGCGGCATTATTACTTCACTGCTGGCACCGTTCCTTTTTCCGCTGCTGATGCACTGGTGGGGCTAAAACTTGCGAGAGATCTCGCAAAGTTGAAACAACTCAATCAGCTTGCATTGTCACAGCGACACAGATCACATATAACCCCTCAGGCGGCGCATCGCCGCTAACGCGTTAATGAGGTCACCACATCATGCATCCACGATTTACTGCTGCTTTCTCCGCCCTGCCCGCTGACTTGCAAACTGCGATTCAACCCTTGCTGGATTCGGCTGATTTTGACGGCGTACTGCGCCCGCAGGACGTGGCGCGCCTGAAGCAGGAAACGGGGCTGGATGAGGATGCGTTAGCGCTGGCACTGCTGCCGATTGCCGCCTGCTGCGCCGTGGCACCGGTATCTCATTTTAATGTCGGCGCTATTTCGCGCGGTGTAAGCGGTCACTGGTATTTCGGTGCCAACATGGAGTTTGAACACGCGCCGCTGCAGCAAACCGTGCATGCGGAGCAAAGCGCCATTACTCATGCCTGGCTGCACGGCGAAGAGAAGCTTGATGCGATTACCGTCAACTACACGCCTTGCGGTCACTGCCGCCAGTTTATGAATGAACTGAACAGCGGCACGGCGATCCGCATCAGTCTGCCAGGTCGTGCAGTGAGTACATTGGGCGATTATCTGCCAGATGCCTTTGGCCCCGCCGATCTGAATATCACGGAACGTCTGCTGACACCGATCCATCACGGCTTTGCTTCAGAAGGTGATGCCTTACAGCAGGCAGCCATTGAAGCCGCGAACAATAGCCATGCGCCTTACAGCCACAGCTACAGTGGTGTGGCCTTGCGCAGCCAAAGCGGCAAGCTGTTTACCGGGCGTTATGCGGAAAACGCCGCCTTTAACCCCAGTTTGCCGCCATTACAGGCTGCGCTGATTATGATGAACATGCGTAATGAAGCGCTCGATACGATTCAACAGGCTGTTTTAGTCGAATGTGAAGGCAGCACGTTAAGCCAGCGCGATGCCACGCGCGCCACGCTTGCGGCGCTGGGCTGTGAAGATTTCTCACTTACTTTAGTTTCGAAAACATCAGTTTAGTGATCCTTTCATCGCTTTTGTGACTTTCTATTAACAAAAGCTGTACATCCGCAAGAATCCTCTTAGGATCGGGCGCCAGAACCACTTCACAAGAACCTGGTCTGGCGTTACCTTTTCCCGGTGATACGTCAGCAAACACTGCAACCGGAGCCAACATTGCATGGAACTCGACTACGAAAGTAAACGTCCGCTGTATATTCCTTACGCGGGCCCGATTCTGCTGGAATTTCCGCTGTTGAATAAAGGCAGCGCCTTCACCCTGGATGAGCGTAACGAATTTAACCTTAACGGCTTACTCCCTGAAGCCGTTGAAACCATCGAAGAGCAGGCCGAACGAGCCTGGCGTCAGTTCCTGGACTTCAAAAACAATAACGACAAGCATGTCTATCTGCGCAACATCCAGGACACCAACGAAACCCTGTTCTACCGCCTGCTCGACAATCATCTGGAAGAGATGATGCCGATTATCTACACCCCAACCGTCGGCGCGGCCTGTGAACACTTCTCTGAAATTTATCGTCGTGCGCGCGGTGTTTTCATCTCGTATAACAATCGCGATCGCATTGAAGACATGCTGCAAAATGCCACCAAGCAGAACGTAAAAGTTATCGTGGTGACCGATGGCGAACGTATTCTCGGCCTCGGCGACCTCGGCATCGGCGGTATGGGTATCCCAATCGGTAAACTGTCGCTGTATACCGCGTGTGGCGGTATCAGCCCGGCGTATACCTTACCAGTGGTGCTGGATGTCGGTACCAACAACCAGCAGTTGCTGAACGATCCGCTGTATATGGGCTGGCGTCATCCGCGTATTACCGGCGAAGAGTACGAAGCCTTCGTTGATGAGTTTATTCAGGCAGTGAAGCGCCGCTGGCCGAACGTGCTGCTGCAGTTTGAAGACTTCGCGCAGAAGAACGCCATGCCGCTGCTGGAGCGCTATCGCGACGAAGTGTGCTGCTTCAATGACGATATTCAGGGCACCGCTGCCGTCACCGTAGGCACCCTGATCGCCGCCAGCCGTGCAGCGGGCAGCCGTCTGTGCGAGCAGAAAGTGGTGTTCCTCGGCGCGGGTTCTGCTGGTTGTGGTATCGCTGAGCAGATCATCGCGCAGATGAAATCAGAAGGTCTGAGCGACGACGAAGCACGTTCCCGCGTGATGATGGTGGATCGCTTTGGTCTGTTGACGGATAAGCTGCCAAACCTGCTCGATTTCCAGAGCAAGCTGGTGCAGAAGAGTGAAAATCTGAAGGACTGGGATGTCACCAGCGATTCAATTTCACTGCTGGATGTGGTGCGCAACGCGAAGCCAGATATCCTGATTGGTGTGTCCGGTCAGCCGGGGCTGTTCACCGAAGAGATCATCCGTGAGATGCACAAGCACACCAAGCGTCCGATTGTGATGCCGCTGTCTAACCCAACCTCACGCGTTGAAGCCACACCAGCAGATATCATCTCCTGGACCGACGGTGAAGCGCTGGTCGCCACCGGTAGCCCATTTGCACCGGTGACCTGGAAAGGTAAAACCTACCCGATTGCCCAGTGCAACAACTCCTATATCTTCCCGGGTATTGGTTTGGGTGTAATTGCCGCCGGAGCAACGCGTATTACCGATTCGATGCTGATGACTGCCAGCCGTTCGCTCGCTGACTGTTCGCCGCTGGTGAACGATGGCGAAGGCCCGGTGCTGCCGGAACTGAAACACATTCAGGGCGTATCGAAGCTGATCGCCATGGAAGTGGGTAAAGCAGCGCAGTTAGCTGGCGTGGCCGTGGTCACCTCAGAAGACGTGCTGTCGAAAGCCGTAAACAACAACTTCTGGCTGCCGCAGTATCGTCATTATCGCCGTACTTCGATCTGATTCAGCAATCGAATTGCAGGACATCAGTGTTGTCTGACGCTGATGTCCTGCGCTTGCGCAGGCTTGCACGCCTGATCACGCGGCAAGTGCTGAAATCCCGGGACGTTTGCATTAATCAGTGACTGCGGCGCATTCGCGCAACTCATGCAGCTGCCGTTTGAAATATGTCGAGTAAAGTCAGGACCGGCTTCGCTTAAAATATCGCCAGCTAACCCGCGTAAACTTGCTTCGCGTCTCCGCCTCAAGTAGCCTTTAGCCATCCTTTTTTTCGCCAACTGAGTGCTTACGCGCATGATTAAACGCGTTTTCTTTGGTCTGTTTTTCATCATCTTATTGATGGTGGCGACCGCACTCGGCCTGGATCGCTGGATCAGCTGGAAAACGGCCCCCTTTATCTACGAAGATGTTACCTCGCTGCCGCATCGTCAGGTCGGCGTGGTCTTAGGAACCGCCAAGTATTACCGCACTGGCGTGATCAATCAGTATTACCTTTATCGTATTCAGGGTGCGCTTAACGCGTATAACAGCGGCAAGGTGAACTATCTGCTGCTGAGCGGTGATAATGCGCTGCAAAGCTACAACGAACCGATGACCATGCGCCGCGATCTGATTAAAGCGGGTGTCGATCCTGCCGACATCGTGCTGGATTATGCCGGATTCCGTACCTTGGATTCGATCGTACGCACGCGTAAAGTGTTCGATACCAATGATTTCATCATCATCACGCAGCGTTTCCACTGCGAACGCGCGCTGTACATCGCCCAACATCTGGGGATTCAGGCGCAGTGTTTTGCAGTGCCTTCACCAAAAAATATGCTGTCGGTGCGTTTCCGTGAAGTTGGGGCACGCTTAGGCGCGCTGGCTGATTTGTATCTGATGAAACGCGAACCCCGCTTCCTCGGCCCACTGGTGCCGATTCCGGCTGTGCATGAAGTGCCGGAAGATGCGCAAAGTTATCCGGCGGTGACGCCTGAGCAGCTGCTGGATTTGGAAGAGAAGTTACAGAAGTAACGCCGCCTGAAGATGTTGTGGTGACGTCGCTTGGTGCAGCTGTGATAACGCTGTCTGGTGTCGCTTTGCTGATCCAAAGGTATATGCAGAAGCTAAGTATTTGACCAAAAAGCGCGCACAACGTTTGAGGCCAAAGCACCTCTGCTGATGCAAGGGCTATCCGCAGCGCTGAGGCTTTTACGTTGGGCCAGGAGATCCACGCAGGGATGCGTGGATCAGTTCGGGGCCGACCAGGGATGGTCGATCCCCGAACGATCCGTAGGCACGACGTGGAAGCCGAGGGCACCGCGTCAGCGGCGCGAGGACTGCCCGGCAGCAGCAGAGGTGCTTTGAGCCCTCACCGCACCCGCCCTTCACCCTTCGCAGTTTGCGCAAATAAAAAAGGCCACCATTCATAAAATGGCAGCCTTTTGCAGTGATGTTTTGCTGTGTGCTAAGTCTTATTTTTTACGTGCGTACTTCAGTGAATCCAATGCAACGGCGAAGATGATAATGCCGCCCTTAATAATGTACTGCCAGTAAGGGTTCACGCCGATGTAGGTCAGACCGTAGTTGATAACGGTAAAGATAATCACACCGGTCACCACGCCCGCAACCGTACCCACACCACCGGCAAACGACACGCCGCCAACCACACAGGCCGCAATCGCATCCAGCTCATACATAAAGCCGAGGTTGTTGGTGGCGCTACCGATACGGCCCGCTTCCAGCATCCCGCCGAAGGCGTAAAACACACCTGACAGCGCATACACCAGAATCAGGTTCAACGGCACGTTCACACCTGAAACACGTGCGGCTTCCGGGTTACCGCCGATGGCAAAGATATTCTTACCGAAGCGCGTCTTGTTCCACAGAATCCAGACGAAAATGATGGCGATAAACGCGTAGAAGGTAATGAACGACAGCTTGAAATCACCGAAACGCAGGAAGCCCTGAGCGAAGGTGGAGAAGCCGGAGTCAAAACCTGCCACCGGTGATGCACCCACGTAGTCGTAATACAGCGAGTTAATGCCGTAAACGATAATCATGGTGCCCAACGTGGTGATAAACGGGGTCACTTTCAGGTAAGCGATGATCACGCCGTTCACCAGACCAATCACGCCACCGATGATGCACACGGTCAGGATCACCAGTGGAATCGGTACGGTATCGAGGTGCGGGAACACCTTGTTGGCGTTATCCATCGATTGCAGCAAGGTCGCCGCAACCACCGCAGCCAAACCGACCTGACGACCGGCTGACAGATCAGTACCCTGCGTGACGATCAAACCTGCCACGCCCAGCGCGATAATAATACGCACTGAAGATTGGGTCAGAATGTTACTCAGGTTCATCAAACTTAAAAACGTCGGATCCTGGAAAATAATAATAGCCAGCAGTACCAACAGGACAACGTAAATGCCGCCCTCTTTTAACCAGGTTAGCGCATTCTTTTTAGTAGTCGCTTTCATGTTAAAGCCCTTGCTTCATTAAAGGTGTAATGACGCTAAACGCAGGATTTCATTCTGCGAGGTCGTTTTGGTCTCGACAATGCCCGCTACCAGGCCATTACTCATCACTAAAATACGATCGGTAATCCCCAGCAATTCTGGCATTTCAGAAGAGATGATAATGATGCCCTTCTCTTTCTTCGCCAACTCGGAAATAAGCTGATAAATTTCAAACTTAGCGCCAACGTCGATGCCGCGCGTCGGTTCATCCAGCATTAAAATTTCAGGCTGGGTTAATAACCAACGACCGATAATGACCTTTTGCTGGTTACCACCGGAAAGCGAACCAATTTGTGTATGATGACCCGGCGTTTTCACGCGCATTGAATCAATCACCCATTGGGTATCACTTTTCATGCGTTTATTATCGAGCAGACCGATACTGGATTTATACTTTTTAATATTGGAAATAAGCGAGTTAAAACCAATATCCAGATAAGCATAAATCCCGGTCGAACGACGCTCTTCCGTCACCAGCGCAAAGCCGTGGTTAATGGCTTCATTGGCGCTGTGGTTATTGATCGCTTTACCGTGCAGCTTAATGGTGCCGCCTGACTTCTCGCGAATACCAAACAACGTCTCGACGATGTCAGTACGTTTAGCGCCCACCAATCCCGCTACGCCCAGAATCTCACCTTTGCGCAGGTCGAATGAAATATCGCGAATCGACGGCTGACGCAACGAGGTTAAATGACGCACCTCAAGAATGGTTTCGCCCGGCACGTTGGTCTTGTCAGGGAAACGCTGGTTCAGTGAACGGCCCACCATCATGGAAATAATCTTATCCATATCCAGCCCTTCCAGCGGCTGGGTGGCAATCCACTGTCCGTCACGCAAAATAGTAATCTCATCGCACAGCTGGAAAATCTCTTCCATCTTGTGCGAGATATACACAATACCGCAGCCACGATCTTTCAGCTTACGGATAATGGTGAACAGGTGATTCACTTCTTTCTCGGTCAGCGACGAGGTTGGCTCATCCATGATGACGATCTTCGCGTCATAGGAGAATGCCTTGGCAATTTCAATCATCTGCATTTGCGAAACAGACAGATTGGCCACTTTATCGCGCGGATCGATATCAATATCTAATTCGTCAAAGATCGCTTTGGTATCGCGATACATTTTATCCTGATCGACAAACACACCTTTACGTGGATAGCGGCCAAGCCACATGTTATCCATCACGTTACGCTGTAATACCAGGTTTAATTCCTGATGCACCATTGAAACGCCATTTTCCAGCGCTTCTTTGGAGCTTTTATAATCTATTTCCTCACCCTGAAACAGGATGCTCCCCGTATCCTTTTTATAAATACCAAACAGGCATTTTAATAATGTGGATTTTCCGGCGCCGTTTTCGCCCATTAAGGCATGGACTGAGTGCGGCCGCACTTTCAAATTCACATTATCTAAGGCTTTCACCCCTGGAAATGATTTCGAGACATTCGTCATCTCCAGCAGATATTCTCGCTGTGCGGTCGGATTCTCACTGGCCATAATTTACCTGGCTAAATAAAACGTGGGTCAGATGCAATAAGGCGCGGCGTGCTGCCGCGCCCGGTACGTATTACTTCACAAACTGAGACAGGTTTTCTTTATCTACTGGTACGTAAGGAACACGTACGATTTTGTTTTCCATCTTGAAGTTAGTGCCGGCAGTTGGCTCTTTGCCATCCGCCAGGTTCTTCGCGATATCAATGGTAGCTTTCGCCTGGTTTTCCGCATCGTTCAGCACGGTACCGGCCATCGCACCGGATTTCACCAGCGCCAGCGCTTCTGGCAGCGCATCCACACCAAATACTGGAATGCTGGTTTTGTTGTGGGCTTTCAGTGCTTCTACTGCGCCCATTGCCATCGCATCGTTGTTGGCAATGATCACTTCGATTTTGTTACCGTTCGGGCCAGACAGCCAGGCATCCACTTTATCTTTTGCCTGAGCGGTATCCCACATCGCGGTATCCATCGACAACTGCTGGGTTTTGAAGCCATCAGTATTCAGCGTTTCGATTACGTATTTGGTACGCGCTTCAGCATCCGGGTGGCCTGGCTCGCCTTTCAGCAGAGCAAACTGAATCTGACCATCTTTGTTCAGATCCCAGGCTGGAGTGGCTTTCCAGTGCTTCTCAATCAGCTTGGCCTGGATAATGCCGGACTCTTTGGAGTCGGTACCCACGTAATAGGCTTTTGGATAGCTAGCCAGCACTTTAGCGTTAGGCTCTTTGTTGAAGAACACCACCGGCACGTCATTGGCTTTTGCTTTGTCGATCACTACTGCCGCAGCAGCAGGGTCAACCAGGTTGATCGCCAGCGCTTTCACGCCTTTGGCCATCAGTACGTCAATCTGGTCATTCTGGGTTGACTGGCTGTTCTGCGAGTCGTTCATCAGCAGCTGGATGCCGCCCAGTTTTTTGGCTTCGCTGTCGATGTCCTTGCGAACCATAGACATAAAGTTGTCGTCGTATTTATAAATTGTCACGCCAATGCGGGTATCGGCGGCGTGCGCAGTTGCACCAAACATCATGCTGGCAACCAGTGCTGTGAGCGTGAAAACCTTCTTATTCATGGTATCTCCGGTTTTTATGTAGGGCATATCATCGCGCTGTGCTGCCTGCGGGCAACCAGCGCAGTCGGTTCAAACTCATTTATGGGGCGGACGCGTAACGCAAAGCCGGGCCACCATCGCAATCCTGACTTCCCTGTACGTAAACGCTTCCTGAAGAGTGTTGTGAACTATTTCAATCGGCTACTGAAACCTGACCGGAGAAGGAGAACCCGGCGTTACATGATGTTTCAGTCCGGTAAGACGCTGCCATCATAGTGAGCGCCATGTTAATTAACTGTGAATGTAATCACAGATTGGAAACGGTTACACGGCACCATCGCCTGAATTAGTGACCGACTCCACAAATTGCCGCTGAGCAACCGAATGGCGGCGCACTAAGGTCGGCATAAAGCAGTGTGAGGATTCGGGATCGAGTTCTCCCGCCGCGCCTTTCAGTGCCAACTCAGTAGCCAGTTTCGCCATAGAAACAATAGGATAGCGAACTGTGGTCAGCTGTGGATCGGTGTAACGCGAGATAGGAATGTCATCGAAGCCGATGACGGAGAAGTGTTGCGGCACCTGAATGCCATTGTCTTTTAATGCGGTCAGCGCACCCGCTGCCATGCCGTCGCAGTAGGAGAAGATGGCGGTTAAATGCAGGTTACGGCCCAGTAACTCCACCATCGCCGCTTCGCCGCCCTGCATGTCCGGTTCGCCATGGGCAATCCAGGACTCCTGTGGGCGAATCCCCTGCTCTGACAAGGCCTGCAGCCAGCCTTCACGCCGTTGCGTTACGTCTTCAATCGGGTGGCTTGAGCTGAGATAGCCAATGCGTTGATGTCCCTGTTGTAACAACATGCGCGTTGCCATCAGAGAACCCGTTACATTATCCAGACAGACGCAGCGATGTTCGTAACCCGGAATCGTACGGTTTATCAATACCATACCGGGAACCTGATCCATAAAATGACTGAGTTCAGCGTCTGAAAGCGTTTTCGCGTGCACCACCAGGGCGTTACATCGCTGGCGGATCAACACCTCAATGGCATGACGTTCTTTCTCTTCCTGATGCCAGGAATTGCTGATTAACACATGTTTGTGCAGACGCTGGGCCACGGTATCGACCGCTTTTACTAATGCACCAAAGAAGGGATCGGATACGTCCATCACCACCACGCCGATGGTGTCACTGACCTGGGTGGCCAGTGCCTGCGCATTGGCGTTAGGGCGATAACCCAGCGCCTCCACCGCTTGCAGTACGGCTTCACGGGTATCAGGGGTGACTGCACTGCTGTTATTGAGCACACGCGACACAGTGGCTACTGACACACCGGCCTGACGGGCGACATCTCGAATCGTTATCATGCAGCTGTTCCACAGAGGAGAAAATGCGCGACAAGCGCGTAACGGCGCTATTTTGTCAGGGCATTTTGTTCAGCTGCGTGAATCACGTCACACGGATGAAAACGGTTACATACAAATCTGCAACCTTTGTGATGAACATCATTATCTGATGCGGGAGGAAGGATACGTTTTGCCGGCGGCGAGACGCGTGAGTTTGCGCCAGATCCACTCCAGCGGGCCCTGCGGGAAAAAGCGCAGCCAGAGTACAGAAAACAGGATGTTAACCAACCAGATAGCCGGGACCAGTGCCAGCAGATGCAGGCGATCAAACTTGAGGAACAGATTAAAGCGATAGAACAACGTGGTGCAGATCAGGGTCTGTAACAGGTAGTTGCTGAGTGCCATGCGGCCAACGCATTGCAACGCATAACTGAAACGCGTGGCACCGATTTTCGGCCAGAACCCAAAGCAAAGCGCCGCATAGCCGAGACTGATAAACGGGCTGGCGAGGTCGCGCGGCACCTGCAACAAGAAGCCGCTCCAGCGGAATTCCCAGCCCAGCAACCACTGCGCCACTATGCCGGGGATGGCAATCAGCCAGCCGATCGTCAGCAGCAGCGCAGCCGAGCGACGATAGTGCTGTACGCTAAACTCCCCTTTCAGCCAGCCGCTGCGCATCAACGCCGCGCCAATCAGCATCAATCCCGCCAGCTGCCAGCCATATTGTGCGGCCAGCGCCATCAAGCCGGATGAGAGATGATCGAGGCGATTCTGGATTGCTTCCCAGCCGCCGACCAGTTTCCAATAGCTTTCATACTGGATATCGGCAGCACCCGGCAGCCACGAACGGCCCGGTTCCGGGCTGGAAATGCCCCAAAATACCAGCAGCACGCCGCAACCGATCAGGTAAAGCAACACGCCAGTTTGCAGCAGAGCTTTGTCCGAAGGCACCTCACGCAGCATCCGCCAGATAATCAGCCCAATTAAGCCGTAATCCAGCAGGATATCCCCTTCCCAGAAGAAGATGCTGTGAATGAAACCCAGCAGAACTAACAACGTCAGGCGTGCCGACATCCAGCGACTGCCACGCGGGATTTGCAGATAAAGACCGCCACCGAACAACAGCGCAAATAGCGTGAGGAATTTCAGTTGCGCCAGGCCATCCATGATCGCCCAGGTCCAGGCATCAGAAAGCGAAATCTCACCCTGCCACGCCGGATTGAGATAGGCAGCCGAAGGCAAGCCAAAACCCACGATATTGAGCAACAGAATGCCGAGAATGGCGCAACCACGGATGAAATCCAGCGCAAGATAGCGTTGCATCAAGTGACCTGACGGAGAGAGAAAACGGGCGGCAATATGCCGCCCAAAGAATTAGCTGTGACGCACCGCGCGTAAGAACTCCTGGCGCGTATTCTGGCTGGACTTGAACAGGCCACCCAGTGATGTGGTGGTGGTGGCGCTGGTGGCATCTTTCACGCCACGCGCTTTCACACAGTAGTGCACCGCATCAATCGACACCGCCACGTTGTTGGTGCCAAGTAAGGTTTGCAGCGCCACCAGCACTTGCTGGGTTAAGCGCTCTTGCACCTGTGGACGCTGGGCAAAGAACTGCACGATGCGGTTGATCTTCGACAGACCAATCACCTTCTCTTTCGGGATATACGCCACGGTGGCTTTACCGTCGATGATCACGAAGTGGTGCTCACAGGTGCTGGTCAGCGTGATATCACGCACGGTGACCATCTCATCAACCTTCATCTTGTTTTCGATGACGGTGATTTTCGGGAAGTTGGCGTAATCGAGGCCTGAGAAGATCTCGTCCACGTACATCTTGGCGATGCGATGTGGCGTCTCCATCAGGCTGTCATCTTCCAGATCCAGATTCAGCAGCTGCATGATTTGGGTCATATGACCGGCGATTTCACGCTTGCGGGTTTCGTCATCCATCTCGCGCGCCGGGGCGCGTAACGGCGTTTCCAGGCCACGCGCCAGCAGCGCTTCGTGAACCAGGGCGGCTTCCTGACTTAAGGTGCTCATCGTACTCTTTCTCCGGCAGGTGATGCGCCCGCAGATCGTCGCCTGCGGGGGAAATTCTGAGCGCGTATTGTGAAACACAACGCGCGCGTAATCCAGCAATCAATCCAATCGGAGATGAAAGCTTTTCATGGTGTCGAACGGCGTAACACCAGCAAACCTGCCAGAATCAATGCGCCACCCGCAACCCACAAGGCAGGATCGAGGCGATGCCACAGCAAACTGGAGATCCATGACAGCAGCGGACCGCCCAACTGCCCGACCGCGTAGCCGGTGGTCAGCAACCCCGCCAGGTAACGCGCGTGATGCGGCGCCAGCTCGCGACCATATTGCAGTGTCAGCTGCACCACACATAAGAATCCGCCGCCGACTAACAGCGCGCTAATCAACAGCCCATCCAGCCCTGGCAGGACAATCGCGGAGATCACGCCCAAAGCCTGCGCCCAGAGCACTATCGCCAACCGCAGATGACTGCTGCCCCAGCGCCGCGTCAAAATGCCGAGCACGATGCCAATCACCGCCGCGCCGCCAAACACCGGCCAGACAAACTGCGCCAGCGCACTGTCCGGGAAACGCGCGGCGGTCATCTGCGACAAGAAGGTCGCAGGGAGAATGTAACCAAAACCGGCGAGACTGTAGCTCAGCACCAGGCGTTTCAGGTTACCGTTGAGCACCAGCGGCGCAGGCGCCTGATCGGGCCGATGTAGCTGCCCGGTGCGCGGTAAAAAGCGCGCTATCGCAGCGATAAACAGCAGCGCCAGCAAACCATAAGCCGCCCAGCCCAGTGCCGCGCTAGCGCCGCTGGCATGCAGCGCCACCGCCAGCATTCCGCTGAGGAAAATGCCGGTGCCGGGTCCGGCAAACACCGCTGCCGACAAACCCGGCCGTCCATGATGCAGCAGCTGCTCATTGCTCCATGCAGCGATCAGCACCATCGCCCAACCGCTGGCTCCGCCGATCACGAAGCGGATCAAGCCGTGCAGCCACGGCCCGCTGACGCAGGCAGACAGCAGCGTCAGGATCACTGCGCCCCACACGCCAGCCTGCAGACGCCATTCAACACGCTTATGCGCACGCATGGCATCAAAGGAGCCACACAGATAACCGAGATAGTTGAGCGCCGCCACCAGACTGGCGCTGGTGAGGGTTAACTGATGGTCCTGAATCATCAGTGGCACTTGCGGGGTGAAAGCAAATCGCCCAATCCCCATCGCAACCACTAAACTTAAAAACGCGCTCAGCGCGACACGAAAAGCCATTTTCACTCCCGTTCAGATTCTTTTAGCACTTGTCATTAGCATGCATGACGATTACACTCACGAAAAGTGAATAATATTAACCAAGTTGTTTACGGAAAGAGAATATGGATTTAGTACAACTCCGCATGTTCTGTTCTGTGGCCGAAACCGGTTCGCTGGCGCGCGCCGCAGAGTTGCTGCATCGCGTGCCCTCCAATCTCACCACTCGTCTGCGCCAGTTGGAAGAAGAGATTGGCGTTGACCTGTTTATCCGTGAGAAGCAGCGTATTCGATTGTCGCCGATGGGCCACAATTTCCTGAATTATGCCCAGCGCATCCTCAGCCTGAGCGATGAGGCGCTGAATATGGCGCGTGCCGGGGAACCGGGCGGGAACTTTGCCTTCGGTTCGATGGAGAGCACCGCCGCCACGCGCCTGCCCGGCCTGCTGGCGGCTTATCATCAACGATTCCCCACGGTGGCGCTATCGCTGGTGACTGGCACCTCGGGCGATATTATCGATAAAGTGCGCGCCGGTACGCTGGCGGCCGCGCTGGTGGATGGCCCAGCCACCCATGACGATCTCAACGGCTGCATTGCGTTTCGCGAAGAGATGGTGCTGATCACCAGCCTCGATCACGACCCGATTACCAGCGCGCGCGACACGCAACACGACACGCTGTTTGCCTTTGGTAATAGCTGCTCCTATCGCACCAAACTGGAGTCCTGGTATCGCGAAAGCCAGACCTCGCCGAAAAGCGTGATGGAGATTCAGTCTTATCACGCCATGGTGGCATGTGTGGCGGGCGGCGCGGGTGTGGCGATGATCCCGGCGTCTGTACTCACACAGATGCCCGGTCGTGCGCGCGTGCAAGAACATGCACTACCGCCTGCTTACCGCGATACCGCCACCTGGCTGATGTGGCGCCGCGATGCCTTCACGCCCAACGTGGAAGCGCTGAAATATCTGATCATTGAAATGTTTGACGACCGCCCACTCAACGATGAGTTGCTGCATCCGCTGCAAACCGCTGAGTGAGTTTTTATTTTTAAGTAAATCACGACATCTGAAGAAGAGGGATTGCATGAACATGATTAAAACCCGCGCTGCCGTTGCCTGGGCAGCGGGCGAACCGCTGAAAATTGAAGAAGTGGATCTGATGCCACCACAGAAAGGTGAAGTGTTAGTGCGCATCGTCGCCACCGGCGTATGCCACACCGATGCTTACACCCTGTCAGGTAAAGATCCTGAAGGCGTGTTCCCGGCGATCCTCGGTCACGAAGGCGGCGGTGTGGTGGAAGCGGTGGGCGAAGGCGTGACCAGCGTGGCGGTCGGCGATCACGTGATCCCGCTTTACACCCCAGAGTGCGGTAAATGTAAGTTCTGTCTGTCAGGTAAAACCAACCTGTGTCAGGCGATCCGCTCTACTCAGGGTAAAGGTTTGATGCCAGATGGCACCACCCGTTTCTTCAAAGACGGTAAGCCGATCTTCCATTACATGGGTACTTCAACCTTCTCTGAGTACACCGTGGTGCCGGAAATCTCACTGGCGGTAATCAGCAAAGAAGCGCCACTGGAAGAAGTGTGCCTACTGGGCTGCGGCGTGACCACCGGTATGGGCGCCGTGATGAATACCGCCAAAGTGAAAGAAGGCGATACCGTGGCGATCTTCGGCCTCGGCGGCATTGGTTTGTCGGCGATTATCGGCGCGAAAATGGCGAAAGCCGGTCGCATCATCGGTATCGACCTGAACACCAGCAAATTCGATCTGGCGCGCAAACTGGGTGCTACCGATCTGATCAACCCGAAAGATTACGATAAGCCGATTCAGGACGTGATCGTGGAGCTGACCGACGGCGGTGTGGACTTCTCCTTTGAGTGCATCGGTAACGTGAACGTGATGCGTTCCGCGCTGGAGTGCTGCCACAAGGGCTGGGGCGAATCAGTGATTATCGGCGTTGCCGGTGCGGGTGAAGAGATCTCCACGCGTCCGTTCCAGTTAGTGACCGGTCGTGTATGGCGTGGTTCAGCGTTTGGTGGCGTGAAAGGTCGCACCCAGTTGCCGGGCATCGTGCAGGATTATCTGGACGGTAAGTTCGCGCTGAACGATTTCATCACGCACACCATGCCGCTGGAAGAGATTAACGAAGCCTTTGATCTGATGCACGAAGGGAAATCCATTCGTTCGGTTGTGCATTTTAACAAATAAAAAGGAGGCGTTATGGCATCCACTCTGGAACTGCTGGAAGAACATCGCATCTTCGGCGGCTGGCAGCAGCGCTGGCGTCATCAGTCGGCGGTGCTGAACTGCCCGATGACCTTCAGCATTTTCCTGCCGCCACCGCAGGATGACACGCCGCCGCCGGTGGTGTGGTTTCTCGCCGGGCTGACCTGTAGCGATGAGAACTTCACCACCAAAGCCGGTGCGCAGCGCGTTGCCGCTGAGTTGGGCCTGGTGCTGATTATGCCGGACACCAGCCCGCGCGGTGACGAAGTGGCCAACGACAGCGGCTACGATCTCGGTCAGGGTGCAGGTTTTTACCTCAACGCCACGCAGCAGCCCTGGGCGGCGCACTATCGTATGTTCGATTATCTCAGCGAGGAGTTGCCGGCCCTGGTGGCGGACAACTTCAAAGTGAGCGATCGTCAGTCGGTAATGGGTCATTCGATGGGCGGCCATGGTGCGCTGGTGCTGGCGCTGCGTCTTGGCGGTCGTTTTGCCTCGGCATCCGCGTTCGCACCGATTGTGAATCCAGCGGAAGTGCCGTGGGGACAAAAAGCGTTCACCGCCTATCTGGGTGAAGATCGCCAAACCTGGCGCGAGTGGGACAGTTGCCTGCTGATGCGTGAAGTGGAACAGCGCTTACCGATTCTGATCGATCAGGGTGATAGCGATCAGTTCCTCGCCGATCAGCTGCGTCCGGATCGCCTCGAAGCCGTGGCGCGTGAGCAAGGTTTCCCGCTGGAGCTGCGTGTGCAGCCAGGTTATGACCACAGCTACTTCTTTATCGCCAGCTTTGTCGAGGACCATCTGCGGTTCCACGCGAAGCATCTGTTGGTGTAGTTCACGTTAGCTGATGTAGATAATAGTAAGGGCGCACCAGGTGCGCCCTTTTTAGCTATGGCAGACTTCGATTGGCTAAAAAGCCGCATCGACATTTACCCTCGGCCTTTCTTGATGTTGAGCCTTAGCGTCTTATCCGGCGTTTAGACCAGCGATTCCGCCACCAGTCCATCGATCATCACCTGTGGCATGCCCTGCGAGCAGTGTTCAATACGCCCGCGCACACCATATACCTGCGCCAATGTATCCGGCGTAATCACCTGAGATGGCTCGCCGTCAGCCAGCAAGGTGCCTTCTTTCAGCATTAATGCATAGTCGGCATGACGCAGTGCGATATTGATATCATGCACTACCACCACCGTGACGATATTACGCAGGCGAGTTTCACGACGTACAAGATCCATCACGTGGAACTGGTAGTTGAGATCGAGCGCACTGAGGGGTTCATCCAGCAACAGCAGTTCTGGACGGCGAATCAGCGATTGGGCTAAGCCCACCAGCTGTTTTTGACCGCCGGAGAGCTGATCCAGATAACGCATCGCCAGGTGAGCAATGCCCAGCTGTTCCAGCAGATGCATGATCTCGGCTTCGCTCGACGCGCTATGCAAACCACCGGACGCGCGCTGCGCCACGATGATTGATTCCAGCACGTGCAGATGCACGCCAGCAGGCAAGCTCTGCGGCAGATACACCACGCGCTGCGCACGACGCGCAAACGGCTGGGTCATCAACTCTTCGCCATTCAGCCACAGTTCGCCCTGCCCTTTGTTCAGACCGGCCAGCGCACGCAACAGCGTCGATTTACCGCAGCCGTTGGGGCCCAGCAACACAGTGATTTTGCCGCGCGGCAGTGCCGGGACGTTGAGATCTTCAATGACTTTACGCTTCGGATAACCGGCGTAGAAATGGCTGAGACGCAATCCCTGTTCCATTACACCGTCCCCCGATGACGCAGAATAATACTCAGGAAGAACGGCACACCGACCAGCGAGGTCACAATCCCGACGGGGATGATCACGCCTGGAATCAGGTTCTTCGACGCCACCGAGGCCAGTGACAGCACCAGCGCACCAACCAGTGCACTGGCTGGCAGATAGTAGCGGTGATCTTCACCAAACATCATGCGGGCAATATGCGGTGCCACCAGACCGATAAAACCAATCGGCCCAACAAAAGCCACCGCCAGCGCGGAGAGAATACTGATACGCAGCAACGTCGCCAGACGCAAGCGGCGCACATCAATGCCGAAACTCACGGCACGGTCTTCACCCAGGCGCAGAGCGGTCAGTTTCCAGCTGCTGAGCATCGAGAACGGGATCAGGATGGCGAAAGCCGCCGTGAGCACACCGAGTTTTTCCCACGAGGCGCGCGCCAGGCTGCCCATGGTCCAGAACACCAGGCCCTGCAATGTATCTTCGCTGGCAATGAACTGCATCATCGAGACCAGCGCGTTGAAGGTGAACACTAGCGCGATGCCAAACAGCACCACGCCTGAAGTGGACACTTTGGTCCAGCGCGTGACGCCATCCAGCATCAGTGCCGCAAACAGCGCAAACACAAAGGCGTTCGCCGAGATAAACCACTGGTCTGGCACACCGGGAATACCGATGCCAAGAATAATCGCCAGCGCCGCGCCGAAAGCTGCAGCTGAAGAGACGCCGAGTGTAAACGGACTTGCCAGTGGGTTATTGAGGATGGTTTGCATCTCAGCACCGGCGAGACCCAGCGAGAAGCCGACCACCACTGCCATCAGCGCATACGGCAGACGAATATCCCAGACGATCACGCGCGTGCCCGCATCCACCGCATCAGGATGGGTGAGCGTTTGCCAGAGCGTGTCGAGGGAGAGCCCGGCCGGGCCAAGGGTGAAATCAAGAATCACTGACGCCAGAATCGCCAGCACCAGTACACCAATCAGCATTAAGCGCTGACGTAATACCTGACGATATCGCGTCATGGTATCGGCTTCGCGGGTATTTTCCGCCAGCAGCGCGGAATCCGTGGTCTGCATTGTTCTACCTGTTTCTTGTCGAAATCATAACGGCAGCCACAATAGTGCAGGTGATAATAATTATCAATTATATCTGTATGACAAAGCCCAAAACGTTGTAACGCGGTTCATCTTTGTCAAAAAAAAACGCCGCTAACCAATGGCAGCGGCGCTATGTCATACACGCTTAACGCATTACTCTTTAAACGTCGGGAATTCCATCTCGCTGTACTTCACGAAGCGCGAGCCGCGTGTCAGCTTATAACCCAGCCAGATCAGCAGGAACAGCGGAATGCCGATGTAGGTTGCCGCCACGCCATACCAGTCAATGCGGTCCGCCAGGAACGCCTGATAGTTCTGGCCCAGCGTAATAATCAGACACAGTACAAAGGCAAAAATCGGTCCCAGTGGGAAGAAGCCGGAACGGTATGGCAGAGCCGCTAAATCCAGCCCCTGCGCCATGTAACCGCGACGGAAACGATAATGGCTGATCGCGATGCCAAGCCAGGCGATAAAGCCGGTCATGCCTGAGGTATTCAACAGCCACAGATACACTTCCTGGTTGCCAAATTTCGAGCTGAGGAAACACAGGCCCGCGACCACAGTGGTGGCAATCAGTGCATTACGCGGTACGCCGCCTTTCGACAATTTGCCAAAAATACGTGGGGCTTTCCCTTCGCGCGCTAGGTTAAACAGCATACGCGTTGACGCATACATGCCGGAGTTACCCGCTGACAGGACCGCCGTCAGGATCACCGCGTTCATCACTGCCGCCGCCGACAGTAAACCGGCATTCTGGAACACCAGCGTAAACGGGCTGATGGCGATATCGGTGACATCGTTATGCAGCAGTTTCGGATCGGTGTACGGCAGAATCAGGCTGATAATCAGAATCGCGAAGATATAGAACAGCAGGATACGCCAGAACACCTGACGCACCGCACGAGGAATATTTTTCGCCGGATCCTGTGATTCACCCGCAGCGATACCGATCAATTCCGTGCCCTGGAACGAGAAGCCGACAATCATCGCCACGCCAATCATCGCGGCAAAACCGCCAGCAAAAGGTGCGTCGCCCACGGTCCAGTTATGCCAGCCGGCATTTTCTGCACCGCGCATAATGCCGGTGATCATCAGCACGCCGACCACGATAAAGACGACCACCGTGACCACTTTAATCAGTGAGAACCAGTATTCCGCTTCGCCGAAGCCTTTCACGGAAATGTAGTTGAGCAGGAACATCAGACCAAGGAACAGCGCGCTCCAGATCCAGCCCGGCGTATCCGGGAACCAGTAATTCATTACCAGCTGTGAGGCGACGAGATCAACGGCGATGGTGACCGCCCAGTTGTACCAGTAGTTCCAGCCCAGCGCGAAGCCGAAACCTTCTTCAACGTATTTGGAGCCGTAAGTGGCGAAAGAGCCGGAAACCGGCATAAAGGCAGCCAGTTCGCCCAGACTGGTCATCAGGAAATAAACCATCAGGCCAATCAGCGCGTAAGAGAGTAATGCACCACCGGGACCTGCCTGAGAAATGGTGGCACCCGAGGCGACAAACAGGCCGGTACCGATGGAACCGCCGATGGCGATCATGGTGAGATGGCGCGCTTTTAATTCACGGCGCAGCCCAGGTTGTTGTGTTGTTTTTGAGTCATTATGCATGTGTAAACGCTATGCTGGATAAAAATAAGGCGCGATTGTATCAGCTAACCCTAAGCTGTATAGCATTCACGTCGGGTTATTAGTTACCTTCATAATCGCCGCGAAATTATTAGCCGTTCACGTCATAACAGCCGCGATCACTCGCGGCAATAGGAGAGAAAGCGGTTTAACGCTTTTGACAAATGCTTCTGTCGATGGTGGATGCGATACAGCGTGCGCGTCAGGCGTGGCAAGGGTACAGCCACTTCCACCAGCGTGCCCGCCTCCAGCAGATCGCTAATCACCCGGCGCGATAAACAACTGATGCCCATGCCGTGTCGTACCGCATGTTTGATCGCCTCGGAATTGCCTAACTCCATACCGAGTTGAAACTGCGGCAGATGAGACAACAACAGATAATCGACAATTTCACGCGTGCCCGAACCGCGCTCACGCAGGATCCAGGGCGCGGCCGCCAGCGATTCCAGCGTGATCGGCTGTTGCAGGATGTCGGCATCGGGCGCGGCAAATACCACCAACTCATCTTCCAGCCACGCTTCACTGATGATATCCGGCTCGTGGCACGGCCCTTCAATCAGGCCGATATCCACACGAAAATCTGCCACTGCGTTAATCGCATCCTGGCTGTTGCCGACGCTAAGTTCGAGCGGCAGCGTGGGGAAGTCACGACGATAAGCGGCGATCATCCCCGGCAGCAGATAGTTGCCGATGGTACTGCTGGCGAACAGGCGAATGGCACCATTATCCTCTTTAAACAGCTGTTCGATCTCCCCGGCTTGTTCCAGCAATCCTACCGCACGCGGATAGAGCAGACGGCCATGCTCGTTCAGCGCCAGTCGTTTGCCGACGCGATCAAACAGTTGTACCCCAAGTTGGTTTTCCAGATCGGCCAGCGCGGCACTCACTGCTGACTGCGACAGTGCCAGCACCTGAGAGGCCTGAGTGGTGGATCCGCTTTTCAGCACTTCGGTAAAGACTTCAATCTGACGCAGCGTGATATGCATGCGCCCTCCTCACATTGCGTAACGCTTCACAAAATAAGCCACCACCGCTAACCAGACGATCATCGTCAGGAAGAATCCTGCCCAGCTGACGATCTTCTTGCCGCGTGCCCGCTGTACATCAGCCCGTTCTGCACTACTGATGCGAATTTCACGGGGGAGCAAACGCAGCAGGATGATCACACCCAGCGGGACGATGATGGCGTCGTCGAGTAAGCCGATAATGGGAATGAAATCAGGAATGAGATCGATGGGGCTGAGTGCATAGGCGACGATGCCAAATGCCAGCAACTTAAACCACCAGGGGGTACGCGGATCGCGGCAGGCAAACCACAGCGTGAGCACATCACGTTTAATTAAGCGTGCCCAGCGGCGCAAGCGCATAAACATCCCGACTCTTCCTTATTAGTTATACTGGTCAATGGACAATATATTACCAATTTAACTTTTAAACCAGTCAGGCATCTGCGCATGCAAAATGCCGCCATATGAATGGCGGCAGAGGGTGTGTCAGGCTTTCATACCGATCAGCTCTTCCAGTTCTGTGTCACAGGCCGTGAACTCATCGGTGATGGTGCGAATCAGCCAATCCTGGTAGCCGAAGTTTTCCCGGCGAGAGTAGAGGCATTCAGAGCGGTACAACTTTTTCGGATCGCCGTGATTCACCCCATAGCGATAGAAATGGACCAGCGAATTATCGGTATCGGGCACGGCAAGCGTGAAACCGACTGCGCCGTTTCCATTATAAAAAAGGGTGACTGCGTTGGTTTTACCTAAAGTTAATTTATGGATTACGTTGAATTTTTCATGCTGCAAAGCGGTATCCAATGTACTTCTATAAGCTGTTTTCATGGTTATAGTTAAAAGTTTCTAATTTGTTAAACTATAGTTAACCAGAAAAAATGTGCACCTGCCAAATTTAGTAGGTGTCTCTCCGTGTTGAATAAGTGTCTACCCGTGCCGTTTTTCTCTCCGCAGGCAATGCGACATTTCATGGGCGTAGCGCATCCGCTATGATGTGCGCTTTGCAGCAGCAATCGCCCAATCAGGAGAGCGGCATGAAATATATCGGCGCACACGTCAGTGCATCAGGCGGCGTAGACCAGGCAGTTATCCGTGCCCATGAACTCGAAGCCACAGCCTTTGCGCTGTTCACTAAAAATCAGCGCCAGTGGAAAGCCGCCCCGCTTTCAGGTGAAGTGATTGATGCCTTCAAAACCGCCTGCGAGAAATACAACTTCACTTCCGCGCAGATTTTGCCGCATGACAGCTACCTGATTAACCTCGGCCATCCGGTGATGGATGCGCTGGAGAAATCCCGCGAGGCGTTTCTTGATGAGATGCAGCGCGCCGAGCAGTTGGGACTGACGCTGCTGAATTTCCATCCTGGCAGCCACCTGAAGCAGATTGAAGAAGAGGCCTGCCTGAAGCGCATCGCCGAATCAATCAATATCGCGCTGGATAAAACGCACAACGTGGTGGCGGTAATCGAAAATACCGCCGGTCAGGGTAGCAATCTCGGCTTCCGCTTTGAACACCTCGCGACCATCATCGAACACGTCGAAGATAAGTCGCGCGTCGGCGTATGTATCGATACCTGCCATGCGTTTGCCGGCGGTTACGATCTGCGGACTGAAGAAGCCTGCGCGGAGACCTTTGCGGAATTTGAACGCATCGTCGGTTTCCAGTACCTGCGAGGCATGCACCTGAATGATGCCAAAAGCGCGCTTGGCAGCCGCGTGGATCGCCATCACAGCTTAGGTGAAGGCAACATCGGTAAGACGGTGTTTAGCTGGCTGATGAAAGATAAGCGCTTCGATGGCATCCCGATGATTCTGGAAACTATCAATCCGGATATCTGGAAAGATGAGATTGCGTGGTTGAAGTCGGAACAGCAGGCGTAACGCAGACAGCAAAAAGGGAGCCGCAGCTCCCTTTTTCATATCCAGTGAAGATTACGCTGCTTTCGCCAGCTCTTCTTCCGGACGTTTCAGAATCGCATAGCCGAGGCCAGCCACTGCGGTACCAATCACAATCGCCATCAGATAACCCAGTACTGGGGTGATTGCGCCTGGAATCAGCAGGACGAACAGACCACCGTGCGGTGCCATCAGTTTCGCGCCAATCGCCATCGAGACCGCACCCGTGATCGCACCGCCGACGATGCAGCAAGGCAGCACACGCATTGGGTCACGCGCCGCAAACGGAATCGCACCTTCAGAGATGAAGCACAAACCGAGCACCAGTGCCGCTTTGCCGCCTTCCTGCTGACCTTTGTTGAACTTACGGCGTGCAACAATCGTCGCCAGACCCATTGCTAACGGTGGCACCATGCCTGCGGCCATAATCGCCGCCATCGGCGCATAGGTTTGCGAACTCAGCAGGCCGACACCGAAGGCGTACGCCACTTTGTTAACCGGACCACCCATGTCGGTACACATCATGCCACCGAGGATCGCGCCCAGCAGTACCGCGTTGGCGGTGCCCATGTTTGCCAGCCAGTGAGTCAGTGCGCTCATGATACCGGCGACAGGTGTACCCACCACGTAGATCATCAGCAGACCAGTGATCAAACTCGCCACCAGCGGAATGATCAGAATCGGCTTCAGCGCTTCCATACTTTGCGGCAGTTTGACTTTGCTGCTCAGCATCTTCGCTGCGTAACCGGCAATGAAACCGGCGATGATCCCGCCAAGGAAACCGGCGTTAATGCTGGTGGCGATCATACCGCCAATCAGACCTGGGGTCAGACCCGGACGGTCGGCAATCGAGAAGGCAATAAAGCCTGCCAGCACCGGTACCATCAGCGCGAAGGCACTGCCGCCACCAATTTGCATCAGCGCAGCCGCTAAGGTGCCCTGCTCTTTAAACGCGGTGATACCAAATGCGAAGGAGAGCGCGATGCTCAAACCACCCGCGACAACCATCGGCAGCATGTAAGACACGCCAGTCAGCAAGTGACGATAAGCACCGGCTTTCTCTTTGCTGTCGCTCTGCGTGCTGGCAGAAGCGTTGCCGCTTGGTTGATAGGTTTTGGCTTCTGCCTGTGCTTTATCCAGTTCCTGCGCGGTTTTCTTCAGCGCCAGGCTGGTTGAGGTGCGGTACATCGGCTTACCGGCAAACTTCGCCAGGTCCACATCGATATCTGCCGCCACGATCACCAGATCGGCCGCCGCCACTTCTTCTGGGGTGATGGCGTTGCCCGCACCCACGGAACCGCGGGTTTCGACTTTCACCCACCAGCCGCGTTTAGTGGCTTCTGCCTGAATCGCCTCAGCCGCCATAAAGGTGTGCGCCACGCCGGTTGGGCAAGCAGTGACTGCAACAATGCGTTTCTGACCGGTGCTCTGTGCGGCAGCCGGTGCAGCAACCGCCGCAGTGGAATGCCAGACTTTGGCATTCGCTTTGGCTTGATTAATGGCTGCCAGCGGATCGCGCAGCGCTTGCTGCACGTCGACCAGCGCCACGGATTTGCCGTTCAGCTGGGCATCATTCGGCACGTTATGGCCGGCAACCAATACCAGTTCAGCATCGGCCGCGTTGTCGGTCAGCGTCAGATCGGCCTGTGCCGCGCTCGCGCGCAGACGTTCTAAAGCCAGATGTCCTGATGCCAGTCCCAGTGAAGAATCTTTTATCAGCAGCGTTTTCATTATCGCTCTCCTGCTGTTAGTTAACGGGTTGTAAGTCGACGCGCGCCATCATCGCGGCCAACTGGGTACGATCGGTTACACCAACGTTGCTCTGGCTCACCGCCATGGCAGCCACTGCGGTAGCCAGACGCAAAGTATGCTCGCTGGATTCACGCATCAGCAGCCCGTAAATCAGGCCACCGACCATTGAATCTCCTGCGCCTACGGTGCTGACTACTTCACAAGCTGGTGGTTTGGCGATCCATTCGCCAGAGGCGTTGACCCACAGTGCACCTTCCGCACCAAGGGAAATCACCACATGGGCAATGCCCTGCTCACGCAGTTCATGCGCGGCACCAATCACATCCTGCAGCGTAGGCAGTTTGCGATCGGCCCAGATTTCCAGTTCACGACGGTTCGGCTTCACCAGCCACGGTGCGGCTTTCAGTCCGGCCACCAGCGCTTCACGGCTGCTGTCGAAGATGATGCACGGGCACAGGGTGCGCAGATCGCTCATCCATTTGGTGAACGCTTCTGGTGCCACGCCCGCTGGCAGGCTGCCGCTGACGCACACCATGTCGAACTGTCCCAGCCAGGTCAGGGAATCGGCAGTAAAGCGATCCCAATCCTGCGCGGTGACATTAAAGCCGGAGAAATTCAGATCGGTGACTTCACCGTCTTTTTCCGTCAGCTTAACGTTGATGCGAGTACGGCCCTGCACCACCTGGAAACGGTTGGCTATGCCCAGTTCGCTGAACAGCTGCTGGAAACCGTCCTGGTTCTCTTTGCCAAGGAAACCGCCCACAGTGACGTCGATACCCAGGTCTTTCAGCACTTTGGCAACGTTGATGCCTTTACCCGCAGCGTGCAGACCAGTGGTTTTCACCAGATTCACTTCGCCACGTTCGATTTCAGGCGTGTAACCCACCAGATCGTACGCGGGATTCAGTGTGATAGTGGCAACGCGGCGGCTCATGCTACCCCCTCGCCCAAGCCAGAGTTAATGGCCTCTTCGATGGCATTCAGCGCCTGCTGTGCATCTTCACCGCTGGCGGTAAAGCGCAGGCGATGGCCTTTCTTCACGCCCAGCGCGACGACTTTCATCAGGCTGCGTCCGTTGGCCGGTTTGCCGCTGCCGTCAAGGTTGGTGACGGTAATGTCACTGTTGAACTGTTTGATCACGGTGACCAGCGCGGTGCCCGGACGTGCGTGCAGTCCGTGTTCGTTGCGGATGGTGAACTCAGCCACCAGTTGGTCAGCGCTTTCGTCCACTTCACTGGTCAGCAGCGCCAGGATGCCGGCAGCATCGGCTTTCAGCAGACGTTCAGCCTTGTTGCTCAGCAGCAGATTGCTTAGGTAACCCAGCACTTCCAGCGGACGATCGTCGGTGGCTGCCACGGTCAACAGCAGCGCCACATTTTCGCCCTGATGCACGAATGGCGTGGCGGTGCGGCTCACTGCGATGGCGCTATTCAGGTTGCCGTTGGCGCTATCGCTCAACCAGATGCCCTGACCGAGGCTCAGTGGGGTACGCGATACCGCATCCGCCACAAACGCCGCTTCAACGGCACCCGCTGCCTGTAAACGTCCCGCGTTCAGCGCCTGCAAGGTGATGAGATCGCTGGCTGCAACGTCAACCGCAATCAGCGAGGTATCGAATTTGAACTCAGCCGCCTGCTTTTCACCCATCAGGATGGCGCGGAGATCTTCGGCCGATGCCGTTTTCAGCTGCTCAGCAATGCTGTCATCGCTTAATACGTGAGTCAGCTGGCGCAGCAGCGCAAGATGTTCATCTGATTTCGCCGCAATACCGATGGCGACGTAAGCCGTTTGCCCGTCGCCCCACTCCACACCCTGCGGGAACTGATAAACCTGAACCCCGGTTTTCAGCACCAGATCGCGCGTATCGGTGGTGCCATGTGGAATGGCAATACCATTTCCCAGGAAAGTGGTGGTCTGCTGTTCGCGCGCCAGCATGCCGTTGATGTAGCCTTCCGACACATTACCGGCTGCGGTTAACGCAGCGGCAACCTGACGGATAGCCTCTTCTTTGTTTTGTGCACTGGCACCGGTATGGATGGCCTGAACGTCGAGCTGGAACATATTTCTCCTCGCTTGCTGAAATTGAATCGTTTCAGCTTAATGGCGAAAAATTACGCTGCACATGTTGGGATAAGCCGCGATGACAACGCTGAAACGTTTCAGGGAATATGGTACAGCATGAGAAAGCAGGCAAGAAAATGCGCGATCGGCGTAGCAGATTTTTGATGTTCCGCACACTTCAGTTGGGATTTAAGATTTTTCAGGCCTGTACGGCTGACGTTTTTGCTGTAACGCATTGGTCACATAAGGCAAATTCTTCAGCACCGCGTCAGCAAGTTAAGGCGCGGTATCAGCTTCGAGCTGTAACAGGAAGGTCATCGCGGCTTCGCGACTGCTGCCGCACATCTCTGCGCTGGGCTGTAAACCCGCACAAACTGCGGGACGCAGCGGAGAACCAAAAATTTTGCAGCGTTGATTATCATCAAGCTGAACGCAGCGGGTATTGGCCGGTTTCCCGTGTGGCATGCCAGGGATTGGGGAAGAGATTGAGGGGGCTGTGCAACAGGCACCGCACTGGTCACGACAAAACATCAATGCGCTCCTTGGGGATTTCGCCGCGACAATAGCAGGCTGATGCCGGGAATGCCATGCGCGCGCAACAATTTTACACCGCCTCACTTGCCTGTTTTTCACCGCGCGAGTAACGTGGCGCGCATTAACCTTCTCACAGCGAGTCACACATCATGCCAAAGGCAAATGAAATCAAAAAAGGAATGGCTGTCACCTGGAACGGCAAACTGTTGCTGGTGAAAGACATTGATGTCCAGAGCCCGAGTGCGCGCGGTGCTGCCACACTCTATAAGATGCGTTTCACCGACGTACGTACCGGCCTGAAAGTGGAAGAGCGCTTTAAGGGTGACGATATTATCGATGCCATTCAGCTCAGCCGTCGCGCCGTGACCTTCTCTTATATAGACGGTGACGAATACGTGTTTATGGATGATGAAGATTACACACCGTATAGCTTCAAGAAAGATCAAATTGAAGAAGAGCTACTGTTCATCCCTGAAGGCGGCATTCCTGGCATTCAGGTATTAACGATGGATGGTCAGGTGCTGGCGCTGGAACTGCCACAAACCGTGGACATGGAAATTGTCGATACATCACCAGGCATTAAAGGCGCTTCCGCCAGCGCACGCACCAAACCAGCGGGCATGAGCACCGGTCTGTCGATTCAGGTGCCGGAATACCTCAGTAATGGCGATCGCATCCGCATCCACGTGGCTGAACGCCGCTATATGAGTCGCGCGGACTAACCGCACGATTTTATCCGGCCGCCGAAGGTTGTTATAGTATAACAACGTCGTGCGCGCCGGGTATGTTGTCCGCGCGCCTGTAAATGGAGCCTATAATGACGCGCGTTAATGTAATCACCGGATTTCTCGGCAGCGGTAAAACCACCACCCTGCTGCATCTGTTAGCCCATAAACCGGCCAATGAAAATTGGGCGATTCTGGTCAACGAGTTTGGCGAAGTGGGCATCGACGGCGCACTGCTCGCCGATCGCGGTGCCACGCTAAAGGAAATTCCTGGCGGTTGCATGTGTTGCGTGAACGGCCTGCCGCTGCAAGTCGGACTCAATATGCTGTTAAAGCAAAATAAGCCCGATCGTCTGATTATCGAACCCACCGGCCTTGGCCACCCTAAACAACTGCTGGATATGCTGCGTGCCGCCGTGTATCAACCCTGGATTCAGGTTGATGCCACCATCACGCTGCTTGATCCGCGCCAGTTAGCCGATGCGCGCGTCGTCGAGAATGAAAATTTCCGCGATCAGCTAACCGCCGCCGATATTATCGTCGCCAATAAAAGCGATCGCTGGAGCGAGGATGATCGTCAGCGCTTGCAGCAATGGCAGCAGCACAATCTGGGCGATCGCCAACTGGTCGAGTCGGCGTGGGGCAAACTCGATCCCGCCCTGCTGTGCCAGCCTGCGTTGACGGATCGTGCGGTTCCTGAAGCGGCCCATCATCACCATGCGTCACGGCCAAAAGGCCTGGCGGCGCTTAAACTTGAAGGTTCCGCGCGCTGGCGACGGGCAGTTAATGAAGGCCAGGGATACGCTTCCTGCGGCTGGATTTTTGATGGTGATACGGTGTTCGATACCATCCCGGCGCTAGAGTGGGCGCGGCTTGCACCGGTAGATCGCGTCAAAGGCGTACTGCGCACGCCAGACGGTCTGGTGAATATCAATCGTCAGGGCGATGACTTCTTTATGGAAACGCGCACCACCACGCCTCCAGACAGCCGCATTGAGTTAATCCACCACCAATCTGTGGACTGGAACGTTTTGCAATCAACCTTGTTGAAGATTCGTTTAAATTAGCTGCGTTAGGTTGCCCCGTTATTTTTCTTTTTGAGTCTATTTTTTATGCGCGCGTCTCGTTTAATCACCATCCTGCTGCTAAATGCACTGGGGATCATGCTGTTCTTTTCCTGGTATTTACCTCCCGACCATGGCTTCTGGTTTGGTATTGATAAAGCCATCTTCTTTAGCTTCAACGATCGGATGGTGGATCACCACGGTTTCGCTTTGCTGGTGGCGATCACCAATTACCGTGGTTTTGACGCCGTATCGCTGCTGGCGATGGGTCTGCTGTACTTGTGGTTCTGGCGTCGTGAAACGCCACAGGGCCGCCGCCGCATGCTGGCCATTGGCATTACCATGCTGCTCACCGCCGTGGTGCTTAATCAACTGGGTCATTTGATCCCAGTGCAGCACGCCAGCCCAACGCTGTTCTTTGATAACGTGCATCGCGTCAGTGAACTGACAGGGATTCCAGCGAAAGATGCCTCAAGTAATAGCTTCCCCGGCGATCACGGCATGATGCTGATTATTTTTGCCTGCTTTATGTGGCGTTATTTCGGCTTCCGCGCCTTCCTGATGGGATTGGTGATCGTGGTGGTGTTTGCCCTGCCGCGCGTGATGGCCGGTGCGCACTGGTTTACGGATATTGCCGTGGGATCGATGTCGGTGATTCTGGTGGGATTGAGCTGGTGTTTATTAACTCCACTCAGTGACAAACTGGTGAATTGGCTCAATCTCGCCCTGCCAGGGAAATATAAGCCGCGCACATAATTGTTAAGCGCGGATGACAATAAGCAGAAAAGTCGATCATCCGCGCTTATCGAATTCAGGAATACATTATTAGCAGACTAACGTTTTTCTATTAAAAGAAAACATTATGATGCAAAACGCGTAACAATCGCCTTTTTCCTGGGTTGTCCAGCCAGAAGCCTCTCAAAATCGGCCTTAGCGCCGGAATTAGCCCCTGAAAACCCGCCTTATTGGTTATTAAATCGCTACCAATCGTTGATAAAGTAACCATTGTGTTACGGATTGATTTCACATCAATAAAAGCGATGAAAATTTATATAAAAGCACTCGCCACGCGGTCTGTAATCGGTTAACCTCAAACGCGATTACTTAGAGTGCAGCATAAAATTCGGTGCCTTATGCAACAAAAATGTGTTCATTAACACATTTTAGTAATTAAGGAATTGTCTTAAGCGTTTGCTCTTATTAATCTCAAACCCGTTTTGTCATCTGGCTGACGACATTGTGTCGTAAGGACATCAAAGGAACACACGTATAATGGTCAAGTCTCAACCAATACTGAGATACCTCAGGCGGATCCTTCCCGCAGTAGCATTAGCAACACTCTTATCGGCATGTAGCAGTACGCATAACGGTCAGAACGCGAATAACGAGAATCATGAAGTTAACAACCAGAATGGTTTTTTACTTCAAGCGTCTCAGGACGAATTTGAACAGATGGTGCAGAATGTGGACGTTAAGTCCCGCATCATGGAACAGTACAGTGACTGGAAAGGTGTTCGCTATCGCTTAGGCGGTGACACCAAACGCGGCATTGATTGTTCTGCTTTTGTTCAGCGCACCTTTCGCGAGCAGTTCGGTTTAGATTTACCCCGTTCAACGTCAGAACAGCAGGATACTGGCAAAGAAATTTCTCGTGGCAAATTGCGCCCGGGTGATTTAGTGCTGTTCCGTGCCGGTTCTACCGGACGACACGTTGGCATTTATTTGGGTAATGATAACTTCGTTCACGCGTCCACCAGCAGTGGTGTGATGATTTCCAGTTTAAACGACAGTTACTGGAAAACGCGTTACCGTGAAGCCCGCAGGGTTTTAGCTAAAAACCCGAGCTAACGTATCCTTTTGAAGATCCTCTCAGCCAGAGAATCAGAAAACGCTGCCCAGGCAGCGTTTTTTTTCGTCTGCGGTTTCTTAACGCAAATCCGATAGATAAAAAGTAATTGAGAATCAGAAATATAACGAGACTTTTCGCGCTTCCTCGTTATATTCTCGTTTGCTTACTGGCAGCAAATTCTTGTGTCTTCGTCGGCTGAAAAAAACCGCCCTGATGCAATGTTTTGCGCCAGACACCAGCGAGCAGTAGTGCACGATTTACATAATAATAATGGCGCCATAAAGGGGAATGCACTCCATGCCACTGTCGGGGACGTTAAAACGTCATGCAACCTATTCGCGCCGTATCGCCTGGAGTAGTGCGATTATCGGCGGCGTGTTCTTTCTGTTGTTTGTCATCGTTCTGCTGACGCTAACCTGGCAAAAACGTGTACAACAGCATGAACAGTTGCTGATCCATAGCCGCGACGATCTACAACAGGTGATGTCGACCCTGGTGGATACCCTTTATCCATTGCAGCAGTACACCCAGCTTGAATGTAATAGCGTCAGCCGCGAACTCACTTCCCGCGCCGCCTTTGCTGGCAATATCCGCGCGATTTTGCTGGTACGTAACAGCAACGCCTACTGTTCATCTGCCACCGGCGCCTTTCTGCTCCCCGCGAATGATATCTCTCCGCAATCGGAGTTAGAACGCGATCGCGATTTGCGCTTACTGGAAGGCACGCCGCTGCTGCCGACCAAACCGGCGCTGGCACTGTGGATGAAGAATCCAGGTTCTGCTGAGACCGGCATTCTCGCCACCATGAATATCAGCCTCACCCCTTATCAGTTGCTGGCTTCCTACCATCCTGAAATCACCGGTATGGCGCTGGTGATCGGCGATAAAGCACTGCTGAGTGGTCAAAATAAAGTGGTAAACATCCACGATTTACCGCCCGCATTGAAAGAAATCAGTTTTAAAGATAATGGCATGCGCTTCGTGCTGTACGGCACCACGCTGGCACAACGTGATTATCACTTAATCCTGCTCACCGGGTTACTCTCAACGCTGTTTATGAGTGCGGCAAGCTGGTTGCTGTTGACGCTGTATCAGCGTCCTGGCAAAGAGATTATGCAGGGTATTAAACGCGGTCAGTTTCATGTTGAATATCAGCCACTGGTGACCGCCCAGGATGGGCAACCGTACGGCGTTGAAGCGCTGCTGCGCTGGACACATCCTACTGAGGGAATGATTCCGCCCGATGCCTTTATCAGCAATGCTGAAGCGCAAAACCTGATTATTCCCCTGACTCAGCATCTGTTTAAGCTGGTGGCACGCGATGCGAAATTCCTCTGCCAGCAGCTGCCGCGCGGCACGCGGATGAGCCTGAATCTTTCCCCTTTGCACCTTGCCTCTGAGAGCTTCCGTCAGCATGTGCAGGAGTGGATTGCCGACATGCCAGGAGACCATTTCAACTATGTCTTCGAAATCACCGAGCGCACCATGGTGGGCGAGAGAAATGCCGGCGAGATTTTTGCCTGGCTGCATGAGCAGGATATTAAAATCGCCATCGATGACTTCGGTACTGGCCACAGCGCCTTGATTTATCTTGAACGTTATCCGTTTGATTACCTGAAAATTGATCGCGGTTTTGTGCAAAGCATCGGCACCGAAACCGTCACCTCCCCGGTGCTGGATGCGGTGTTATTACTGGCCAAAAAGCTCAATCTGAAAACGGTGGCGGAAGGCGTTGAAACCGGCGATCAGGCTGCGTGGTTGGTGAATCGCGGTGTGACGCATTTGCAGGGGTATCTGTTTAGTCGTCCTCTCCGTCCGGAAAACCTGGTGCGTTATTATCAAAACCAGGCAGCGTTAGGTTAGCGTCACGCTATCGTCACGAAACTGCTACCATTCAGTGCGGATTATTTTAGGAGAGCGCCCCACTTATGCTGCTGCGTCTTGTCACAGCGTTGTTGGTTTGTAGCGCCATAGCGCCACTGCATGCGGAAACCATCAATGAGAGTTATGCCTTTGCGAAGCTGGGCGAACCGAAGTATGCGGTGAATTTCACCCATTACGACTACGCCAACCCCGCTGCGCCTAAAGGCGGCAAGATGACCATCGCGGTGGTGGGCACCTACGATAACTTTAACCGCTTTGCTTCACGTGGTAACCCAGGCGCTGGCACCGATACCCTGTATGACGGGCTGTTTACTACCTCCGATGATGAGCCCGGCAGTTACTATCCCCTGATTGCTGAATCCGCCCGCTATCCTAGCGACTATCACTGGATGGAAGTCTCCATCAATCCGCACGCGCGTTTTCAGGATGGCAGCCCGATTACCGCCAAAGATGTCGCTTTCACCTTCCAGAAATTTATGACCGAAGGGGTGCCGCAGTTCCGCGTGGCGTTCCGTGGGGTTGAAGTAAAAGCGCTCAACACGCTCACCGTGCGCATCGATATGCCGAAACCGGACAAGGACATGATCCTGAGTTGGTTAACGCTGCCGGTCTTGCCGCAAGCCTTCTGGCAAAATAAAAAATTCAATGAGCCAATCGGATATCCCCCACTCTCCAGCGGACCTTATCGCGTCACGTCTTATAAGCCCGGCCAGTTCATTCAATACAGTCGGGTAAAGGATTACTGGGCCGCGAATCTGCCGGTCAATCGGGGACGTTTTAACTTCGATACGCTGCGCTACGATTACTATCTTGACGATAACGTCGCCTTCGAGGCCTTCAAAGCCGGTGCCTCCGATCTGCGCGAAGAGGGTTCGGCGAAGAAGTGGGCCACGCAATACCGTGGGCGCAACTTTGACAGCCACGCCATTGTGAAATCGACCACGCCGAATACCGTCTCCACCGATACCCGCTGGCTGGCCTTTAACAATGAAAAGCCGCTGTTTGCTGACCGCCGGGTGCGTGAGGCGCTGACGCTGGCGTTTGATTTCGAGTGGATGAACAAAGCGCTGTTTTACGGGGCCTACAAACGCACTGACAGCTATTTCCAGAACACCGCTTATGCGGCCAAAGGTTACCCTAAAGCCGACCAGCTCATTCTGCTGGCACCGTACAAAGCGCAGCTGCCCGCTGAAGTGTTCAATAACGAATACGCGCCGCCGCGTTCTGATGGCAGCGGGTTTGATCGCGGCAATTTACTGAAAGCCATGACGCTGCTTAAAGAAGCCGGCTGGCAGATTAAGAATCAGCAGTTGGTAAACGATAAGACCGGACAGCCCTTCCGCTTTGAACTGCTGATGCGCAGCGGCACGCAGAACGACTGGGCGCTGCCCTTCCAGCACAGCCTGCAGCGTTTGGGGATTCAGGTGGAGTTGCGGCAAATTGATAGCTCGCAGTATTTGCGCCGTTTACGCGAAGGCGATTACGATATGATCCCAACGCTTTATCAGGCCAATCCATGGCCCTCCACCAACTTACGTATCAGTTGGCAGTCGCAATACATTGCCTCCTCGTGGAACACGCCACGGGTGAAAGATCCTATCGTGGATCACTTCGTGCAGGAAATTGTTGATCATCAGGGCGATGAAAAAGCGCTGCTGCCGCTGGGCCAGGCATTGGATCGCATTCTGTTATGGAATGCCTATATGATCCCGATGTGGTACAACGCCGAGCAGAGGCTGGCATACTGGGACAAATTTTCCCGTCCCGAAATCAAGCCCGCATACGCAACCGGGTTAGAGAACTGGTGGTATGACGTGAACAAAGCCGCACAATTGCCGGCCGATAGACGCTGAGGAGAGCGGTTTGGGTTCCTATTTCCTGCGCAGGTTGCTGCTGATTATTCCCACGCTGTGGGCGATCATCACCCTGAACTTTTTTATCGTGCAGATTGCGCCCGGTGGCCCGGTGGATCAGGCGCTGGCGAATGCGCAATTTGGCCACAGCACCGGATTTTCCTCGGGCAATGCTGGAGACGTCGGTGGTCGCAGTGCGTTAGCGCATGACAATCCGGGCGATAGCCAATATCGTGGCGCGCGTGGCCTTGATCCCGAAGTGGTTGCCGAGATCAAACACCGTTACGGCTTTGATAAACCGTTGCTGCAGCGCTATGGCGAAATGCTCTGGAACTATATCCGCTTTGATTTTGGTGACAGCCTGTTCCGCAGCGCCTCAGTGCTGCAGTTGATTAAAGAGAGTCTGCCGGTTTCCATCAGCCTGGGCTTATGGAGCACGCTGATCATTTATCTGGTGTCGATTCCGTTAGGGATTAAAAAAGCGGTGCGCAATGGCAGCGCTTTCGATATCTGGAGCAGTACCTTTATCATCATCGGTTACTCCATCCCGGCATTTCTATTTGGCATCATGCTGATTGTGCTGTTTGCCGGAGGCAGCTATTTCGACTGGTTCCCCCTGCGCGGCCTGACCTCACCGCAGTTTGATACGCTGCCGTGGTACAGCAAGATTGGCGATTATCTCTGGCACATCACGCTGCCGGTGCTGGCCACGGTGATTGGCGGTTTTGCCACGCTCACCATGCTGACTAAGAACTCATTCCTCGATGAGATTCGCAAACAATACGTGGTGACCGCCCGCGCCAAAGGGCTGGATGAAAAACGTATTTTGTACGGCCACGTGTTCCGCAATGCCATGCTGCTGGTGATTGCCGGTTTCCCTGCCACCTTTATCAGCATGTTCTTTACCAGCTCAGTACTGATCGAGGTGATGTTCTCTCTCAACGGACTCGGTTTGCTGGGCTACGATGCCACCATTCAACGCGACTACCCGGTGATGTTTGGCACGCTGTATATCTTCACGCTGATTGGCTTGCTGATGAACATTCTCAGCGATCTGACCTATACGCTGGTCGATCCACGCATCGATTTTGAGGGGCGCTAATGGGCTTATCGCTAATCAACCAGCAACGCTGGCAGCGCTTTCGCCATAACCGCCGTGGATACTGGTCGCTGTGGATTTTCCTGGTGATTTTTGTGCTTTCACTCGGTGCAGAGTTGCTGGCCAATGACAAACCGCTGCTGGTGCACTATCAGCAACGCTGGTACATGCCGCTGCTGTTCAATTACAGCGAGAGTGATTTTGGCGGCGATTTTGCTACCCCAGCAGATTACCAGGACCCGTGGCTAAAACAGCGAATCGACCAGCAGGGCTGGGCTTTGTGGGCGCCAATTCGCTTCAGTGACAGCACCATTAACTTCGCCACCGATGTACCCTTCCCTTCCCCGCCTTCGACGCAGAACTGGCTCGGTACTGACGCCAATGGCGGCGATGTGCTGGCGCGCTTGCTGTACGGCACGCGCATCTCGCTGCTGTTCGGTATCTTGCTGACGCTGTTCTCCAGCGTGATAGGCATCGTCATCGGTGCGGTGCAGGGCTATTTTGGTGGTCGTGTCGATTTAGTTGGCCAGCGTCTGATTGAGGTGTGGTCTGGCATGCCATCGCTGTTTTTACTAATTTTGCTTTCGAGCGTGATTCAACCCGGCTTCTGGTGGCTGTTGCTGGTTACCGTGGTGTTTGGCTGGATGAGCCTGGTCAGCGTGGTGCGAGCGGAGTTTCTGCGCACGCGTAACTTTGATTATGTACGTGCGGCACGCGCGCTCGGCGTCAGCGATGGGCGCATTATGCTGCGCCACATGTTGCCGAATGCGATGGTGGCTACGCTGACTTTCCTACCCTTTATTTTATGCGGTTCGATTACCACCCTGACCTCGCTGGATTTCCTTGGCTTCGGTCTGCCGGTGGGTTCTCCCTCGCTGGGCGAACTGTTGCTACAGGGTAAAAACAACTTACAGGCACCGTGGCTGGGGCTTTCCGGCTTCTTTGCCCTCGCCTTGCTCCTCTCGCTGCTGATCTTTATCGGTGAAGCGGTGCGTGATGCCTTTGATCCAAGCCGGGGGGTGAAATGAGCCTGTTAAGCGTCAATCATCTCGCCGTGGCCTTCAATCAGCGCCGCGTGGTGGAAGATATCTCACTGCAGATTGAGGCCGGTGAAACGCTGGCACTGGTCGGAGAATCCGGTTCAGGCAAAAGCGTCACGGCGCTCTCAATTATGCGCCTGCTGCCACAACCGCCGGTGACCTATCCGCAAGGCGCGATCCTGTTCAATGGTCAAAGCATCTTGCAGGCCAGCGAGCGCGAAATGCGCGGCCTGCGCGGCAATCAGATGGCGATGATTTTCCAGGAACCGATGATGTCGCTCAACCCGCTGCACAATGTTGAAAAGCAGCTGTATGAGGTGCTGTCTTTGCATCGCGGGATGCGTAAAGAAGCGGCGCGCGGCGAAATTCTCAGCTGTCTCGACCGCGTCGGCATCCGCAATGCGGCATCCCGCCTCGGCGATTTCCCGCATCAGCTTTCCGGTGGAGAACGCCAGCGCGTAATGATTGCCATGGCGTTACTGACGCAGCCAAAATTGCTGATTGCCGATGAGCCGACCACCGCGCTGGATGTCACGGTGCAGGCACAGATTCTACGCTTGCTGCGTGAACTGCAGCGTGAAATGAATATGGGCATGCTGTTCATCACCCATAATCTGAACATCGTCCGCCAGCTGGCGCATCGCGTAACAGTGATGCGCAATGGCCGGGAAGTGGAGCACAATCTTTGTCAGCCATTGTTCAGCCAGCCGCAGCATCCTTACACGCGTGAATTACTCGCCGCCGAACCGGATGGTCAACCTGTGCCACTTACCGATTCACGGCCGCTGTTGCAGGTCAAAAATCTGCACGTGGGCTTTCCGATTAAACGCGGATTGTTCAAGCGCACCGTGGCGGAAAAAACCGTGCTCAGCGATCTTAACTTCACGCTGCGCCGGGGTGAAAGTCTCGGATTGGTCGGTGAATCCGGTTCAGGCAAAAGCACCACCGGATTGGCGCTGCTGCGTTTGATAGCCGCGCGCGGTGAAATTTGGTTTGACGGCCAGCCACTGCATAGCCTGTCGCGTAAACAGCTTTTGCCGCTGCGACCGCATATTCAGGTGGTGTTTCAGGATCCCAACTCATCACTCAATCCGCGTATGACGGTGCAGCAGGTGATTGCGGAAGGGCTGGCAGTGCACCGCCCTGAATTGAGTGCCGCCGAGCAGGAAGCGAAAGTTATCGCGGTGATGCAGGAAGTGGGGCTGGATGCGGAGAGCCGTTCACGCTATCCCGCTGAATTTTCTGGCGGCCAACGTCAGCGCATCGCGATTGCCAGGGCACTCATTCTCGAACCACAGTTAATCGTGCTGGATGAACCGACCTCTTCGCTGGATCGCTCAGTGCAGAAGCAGATTCTCACCTTGCTGCGTCGTTTGCAGCAGCAGCATCAGTTAGCGTATCTGTTTATTAGCCATGATTTGCAGGTGGTGCGCGCACTCTGCCATCAGCTGATTGTGCTGCGCCAGGGTGAAGTGGTGGAACAGGGGGACTGTGAGGCGTTGTTTAACGCACCGGCCAGCGATTATACGCGGCAGCTTTTAGCTTCCGCGCAGGGCGAGTCGCTCATTCAGTGACCTTCAAAGGTTTCCGCGATGGCAACGCCTTGATTTTTCAGGCAGCAGTTGGTGGTGCTTTCGTCACCGCGCTGGATCAGCAAGCATGGCTGACCTTCACACAGGGCAATTTTGCATTCGACCTGAATCTGCGCCAGCGTCTCTTGCAGTTGGTGCAGAATTTCCAGCGCGGGATGGCCATCGTGGCTTAACAGGCGTAATGCGACGAGATCTTCATCGTGCACCCCGTTTACCGCTTCCTGACGCTCAATTTCACCGACATGGTCGGATGACCAACGATAATGTTGCGGTAAGCGATGCATAACCGAAAGTTGCAGCATAATTACAGTCCCCAGAGACGTTAACGCTTATTCACGACGACGGCGATTACGCAGTGAATCCCTACCTGGTAAATTCAGAATACGGACGTCAAGGTTTGCCTTCTCGTTTTAAACACAAAGCATGTAGCAAAGTTATTATTTGCGAGCTTTCTCGCATTTATGCCTATGTGTACCTTGTTCGGCGGCAGTTAACAATCATTTTAGACGCAATATAGTTACTTTTTTACACCTAAATTTTCACATTATGGAAACATTAAGCATAACGAATATGTGGGGATTCGCGAGTGAGCGTGGGGGTTTGATCGCTTGCAACAAGTGGGAATGTGATAACGGCGCGGTTTTCATCGCGAATTCAGTGGTCCTGAAGACCAGAGAACTCCGCGATGAATAGCGCCATTAGAAGGAGAGTGCAGGTTTACGCGTGGCGTGGACGTGATGCGTAGCTAAACAGCACAATCGACACGGTTGCGCACAGTGCAATGGTTGCAACCATCGGCCAGGCGCTGTTGATACTCACCAGTGACAGCAATGCCCCCACCAGCGCACCGACGCCAAAACGCAAAGTACCTGCCAGCGACGATGCGGTGCCTGCCATGTGCGGAAACTCATCAAGAATCACCGCCATGGCGTTTGAAGAAACCGTCGAGACGCAGCCGATAAACATCGCCACACCAAACACCAGCGACAGGAAACCTAAATCCAGCGCGCTGGCAATCAGCAGCCAGATGCCCATCGCGAACTGGATGATCAGCCCGATACGGAACATCGCCAGAGGCCCGAAGCGGCGTACCGCGCGACTGTTGATCAACGTCATCACAAACAGGAACACCACGTTGAGGCCAAAGTAGTAGCCAAAGTTTTGCGGTGAAACGTGATTCACTTCGATGTAAACAAAGGGCCCGGCATTGAGGAAGGTAAACAAACCCGCAAAGGAGAAGCCACTTGCCAGCATGTAGCTGAACGCACGTTTATGGCGCACCAGCGCGACGAAGTTACTCAGCGTAGTACGCAAATGGAAGCGCTGCCGCTGTTCAGGCTTGAGCGTCTCGCGGATCTGCGTCACCACCAGTACAGTGGTGATCAGCGCGGCCACGGCCAGCGTCCAGAAAATCGCGTGCCAGTTCCACAGCAGCAACAGCCAACCGCCGATAATCGGTGCCAGTAACGGCGCAATGGTGGTGACCAACATGACAAACGACATCATGCGCGAGAAATCCTCTTTCGAGTAACTGTCTCGCATTAACGCATTAATCACCACGCTGGCCGCGGCGGCGGATAAACCGTGCAGGAAGCGCATAAAGATCAGCTGATCGATGGACTGCGACAAGGCACATGCCGCCGCAGCGCAGGCAAAGATCAGTGTGCCCAGCACAATCACCGGTTTACGTCCGTAGCTGTCCGCCAGCGGGCCATAGACCAGCTGCCCGATAGCAAACCCCAGGATGTACAGGTTAAGCGTCATCTGCACGCTGCCCGCCGAAACGGCAAATTCGCGTGCGATTTGCGGCATGGCCGGCAAATACATATCAATGGAGAGCGGCATCAGCATCGCCAGCAATCCCAGAATCACGACCAAACCTACCGGTGAATTCTTTTCCTTACGCACCGCTTTCTCCCGCTATTTGCGTTGTTTTAGCTCTTCTGGCAGGCCGATGCTGTCGACCTCCTCTTCCGTGAGTTCACGGTATTCACCTTCAGCCAGATCTTCATCCAGCACAATCTCGCCAATGCTTTCACGGTGCAGCGCAGACACATGGTTGCCCATTGCGGCAAACATGCGCTTGACCTGATGATAGCGGCCTTCACTGATGGTCAAACGGGCTGCCTTTTCATCCAGGATTTCCAGCACCGCCGGTTTGGTCAGTTCTTTCTCATTGTGCAGTTGAATCCCCGCCGCGAACTTCTCCACCAGCGCTGGATCAATCGGCTCTTCCACTTCAACCAGATAGGTTTTTTCGAGGTGATGGCGCGGAGAGGTAATACGGTGTGACCACTGACCATCGTCCGTCAGCAGCACCAGACCGGTGGTATCGATATCCAGACGGCCCGCCGCGTGCAGCTTAAAGGCAGCCGGTTCTTCTATGAAGAACAATACGGTTGGATGATCGGGATCGTCAGTGGAGCAGACATAACCCTGCGGCTTATTCAGCATGAAGTAGCGTGGACCGGTTTGCACCACCAAAGGGTTGCCGTCGTATTCGATTTCGTCGTCTGGCAACACTTTGTAGGCCGCATCGCGAACCACTTCGCCATTAATGGTCACTTTCCTGGCGCGGATTTCGCGGCCAGCGATAGCACGGCTGACTTCCAGCTGCTGAGATATGAATTTTTCGAGTCGCATGAATTCGCTTTTGCCTGTTACTACGGAGGGAACTGAAACGGCGTTTTTAAACCGTTAAAAAAGTGTGGGCAGTATAGCTTGATCCTTCGCCTGCTAACAGTACCGCGCCTGCGTTTCAGCTGTTTTCATGGCATAATGCGTGCCCGTTTGAAAAAAAAGTTTGCACTGATGTCCTTCACTCTGCGCCCATACCAGCAAGAGGCGGTTGACGCCACGCTCCAGCATTTTCGCCGCCACGATGCGCCTGCGGTAATCGTGCTGCCGACGGGTGCCGGTAAAAGTCTGGTGATTGCTGAACTGGCGCGGATCGCCAGAGGCCGCGTGCTGGTGCTGGCGCATGTGAAAGAGCTAGTGGAACAGAACCACAGCAAATATCAGGCGTATGATCTGGAAGCCGATATTTTTGCCGCCGGTTTGCAACGCAAACAGAGTGAAAGTAAAGTGGTATTTGGCAGCGTGCAGTCTGTGGCACGTAATCTGGATCGCTTCGACAGCGCCTTCTCATTGGTGATTGTCGATGAGTGCCACCGCATCAGCGACAACGAAGAGAGCCAGTATCAGCAACTGTTTGCGCATCTGCGTCAGCACAACCCACAGCTGCGTCTGCTCGGATTGACTGCCACGCCCTTCCGCCTTGGTAAAGGCTGGATTTATCAGTTCCACTATCACGGTATGGTACGCGGCGATCAGCACGCACTATTTCGTGACTGTATCTATGAACTGCCGCTGCGTTACATGATTAAACACGGTTTCCTGGTGCCGCCCGAACGGCTGGATATGCCGGTGGTGCAGTACGATTTCAGCCGCCTGATCCCGCAAAATAATGGCTTATTCAGCGAAGCCGATCTTAATCACGAACTGAAGCAGCAGCATCGCGTGACACCGCACATCATCAGGCAGATCGTGGAATTCGCGGAAGATCGCCGTGGCGTGATGGTGTTCGCCGCCACGGTGGAACATGCGCGTGAAATTCTGTCTCTGTTGCCGGAGAACAGCGCGTTGGTATCGGCGGAAACGGTAGTGAAAGAACGTGACCGTTTGATCAGCGAATTTAAAGCGCAGCAGTTGAAGTTTCTGGTGAATGTGGCGGTGCTGACCACCGGCTTTGACGCGCCGCATGTGGATCTCATCGCCATATTGCGTCCCACCGAATCGGTCAGTTTGTATCAACAGATTGTCGGGCGCGGACTGCGTTTGTCGCCGGGCAAAACCGATTGCCTGATCCTCGATTACGCCGGCAATCCGCATGATCTCTTTACCCCTGAAGTCGGCACGCCAAAAGGCGCCAGCGATAATCAGCCAGTGCAGGTGTTCTGCCCTGCCTGTGGTTTCGCCAATACCTTCTGGGGAAAAACCACTGAAGATGGTCACATCATCGAACATTTTGGCCGTCGCTGTCAGGGCGTAATGGAAGATGACGAGGGCAACCGCGAACAGTGCGATTATCGCTTCCGCTTTAAAAGTTGTCCCGACTGCGGCGCAGAAAACGATATTGCGGCTCGCCGCTGCCATCAGTGCGATCGCATCATGGTTGATCCCGATGATATGTTGAAAGCCGCATTAAAACTCAAAGATGCGCGCGTGTTGCGCTGCGGCGGCATGACGCTGGAACAGGGGCGTGACGATAAAGGGGAATGGCTCAAAGCCACCTATTTTGATGAGGACGGCACCAGCGTCAGCGAACGTTTCCGCCTGCAGACGCCCGCACAGCGTAAAGCCTTCGAACAGCTGTTTATGCGCCCGCACCAGCGTGCGCCGGGCGTGGAACTGGGCTGGCAAACGGCCGCCGACGTTATCGCTTTGCAGCCACTGTTACGCCATCCCGATTTTGTCGTGGCACGCGCTAAAGGTCATTTCTGGCAGATTCGCGAAAAGATGTTCGATTATCAAGGACGTTACCGTCGCGCGAATGAGCTGCGATAAGCGGCGGAATCATTTGCCCATGCCCCCTATTACGGCTATAATGCCGCCCGCTTTTGCATCCGTAAAAGCGTTTGAATAACCGTCTGTTGCTGGGTCGCCTGTAGCAGAAATGATTGAAGAGAAATCAAATGTTAACTATTAACGCTGAAGTACGTAAAGAGCAGGGTAAGGGTGCGAGCCGCCGTCTGCGTGTAGCAAATAAATTCCCAGCCATCATCTATGGCGGAGACGAAGCTCCAGTGGCAATCGAACTGGACCACGATTCAGTGATGAACCTGCAGGTTAAGCCTGAGTTCTACACCGACGTGCTGACCATCGCTGTTGATGGTAAAGAAATCAAAGTTAAAGCTCAGGCGGTACAGCGTCATCCGTTCAAGCCAAAACTGCACCACATCGACTTCGTTCGCGCTTAATCGCCAACGAGTTGAAAAGAGAACGCCGCTTATGCGGCGTTTTTTTATGTCTGAAAATCAGTTACCGCCGGTTCGACGTTGTAACTGATCGCGCAGATTCGGCGGTGTCCCTTTAATGGTCAGCGTATCGGTCGTCGGATCCCAGAAAATGCGCTCGCCCAGCAGCATGGCATCAAAATTCAGCGTCAGGCCGCCACCGCTGCCGGCAAACTTGGTCAGCTGGCGTAACGTGCTACGGTCAGCCGGAAAATGTTCTTCCAGCTCGTAACCCTGCTCCTGAGTAAACGCCTGGAAGGTTTTCTCGCTCAGTGGCGGCAGCTCACTGGAGAGATCCTCCAGCGCAATCTCTTCACCGGCCTTTAATTGATCGTTGCAGTAGCTATAAACCTGCTGACGATAATTCTGACGCTCGTTTTTATCCAGATTAGATTCCGCGCAGTAGTCATCTACCGCCTGCAGCAAACCACGGTTCTGTGCTTTGGTATCGAGGCCCACGCTGGCACCGAGGAAATCCATAAAGAAATCGGCGACTTTGCGCCCGACACGTCCGCGCAGAAAGGTCAGATAACGGGCAGATTCCGGATTGGTTTCCCATTCTGTGAGATCAATACGCGCCACAATATCCGCATGATTAATATCGAGATAATGAGTACTGCTGATATCCAGTTGCTCATTGACGCGCATACTCGACTGGCTGCTCAGCATGGCCACCAGCAAATACTCCACCGCCAGATAGCGATAGTGCAGGAACAGCACCACACCACTTTCCGCAAACGGATATTTGCCCAGTTCATCACGCAGACGACCGGTCGCGGCGCGGCTAAAGGCCAGAAAGTCATCTTCCCCTTTACGGCAATTGCGCAGCGCATCAGCCAGCTCGCTGTCTTCGTTGAACAGACCATAGGCTTTGCTTTTGGCGCTATACACTCGATGCAACTCTTCCGCCATCTCTTCTACCGCACGGGTTGCGGGCAGCAACGTGTCGCGCAGGACCAACTCCAGCTGGTTTTCATCACGTTTAACTAACTGATGCAGGGCAATCTGGTCGATATCCAGACTCATGGTAGACTCTCCTTTAGGCTCAGGCGCGTATTCAAACACCGCCCGCTGCTGCTTTCAACTCCACGCACAAACTGATCGCTCTGCTTGCGATTTAATTGCGGAAAAAAGCGCGTTGTTACGGTAATATACCGCCTTTTCACACTTGATTAGTCGACGATATGCCACAATCATCCCGTTATAGCGACGAGCGCGTAGAGAAGCTTCTCGCGCAGATGGCGCAGATTCTTGAAAAAGACAAAGCGCCAACCGACCTTTCCCTGATGGTTTTAGGGAACATGGTAACAAACTTGATCAACACCAGTGTCTCGCCGGCCCAGCGCCGCAGCCTGGCGAAATCTTTCGCGGAAGCGTTGCAGTCTTCCGTACGCGATGACAACGCCCACTAAATTGCAGATCTGACCTCATAAATATGGTAACCAACCGGCAGCGCTACCGCGAAAAAGTCTCCCAGATGATCAGCTGGGGGCACTGGTTTGCCCTGTTTAACATCATCTTCGCGCTGATTTTAGGCAGCCGCTATCTGTTGGTCGCCGACTGGCCCGCCTCGCTTGCGGGCCGTATTTATGCCTATACCAGCTGGATTGGCCACTTTAGCTTTATTGTGTTTGCCGGGTATCTGCTGGTCATCTTCCCGCTCACCTTTGTGGTGATGTCTCAGCGATTGCTTAGGGTGCTGTCGGCGATTATCGCTACCGCCGGGCTGACGCTGATTATGGTCGACAGCGCGGTGTTCAACCGCTTCCACCTCCACCTTAATCCGGTGGTGTGGGAGTTGGTGATCAACCCTGACCAAAGCGAAATGGCGCGTGACTGGCAGCTGATGTTTATCAGCGTGCCCGTTATCTTCCTCGTGGAGATGTTGTTTGCCACCTGGAGCTGGCAGAAGCTGCGCAGCCTGAATCGACGCTCGTTTGGTAAGCCGCTGGCCGCGCTGTTTATCTGTGCTTTCTTCGCCAGCCATCTGATGTATATCTGGGCCGATGCCAATTTCTATCGCCCGATTACCATGCAGCGCGCCAATCTACCGCTCTCTTATCCGATGACCGCGCGACGTTTTCTTGAACGCCATGGCCTGCTCGATGCGCAAGAGTATCAGCGCCGTCTGGTGCAACAGGGCGATCCTGAAGCGCTGTCTGTGCAATACCCGCTGAGTGACATCACCTTCCGCGATGGTGGCACACGCCACAACCTGTTGCTGCTCACCGTTGATGGATTGAGTAACGACAATCTGGATAAGGCTCTGCCCTCGCTGAATCAGTTTGCCAGCGACAACGTGCGCTTTACCCAACATTACAGTGCCGGGATTGCGCCGGAAAAAGGGATGTTCGGGTTGTTCTACGGTATCTCATCCAGTTATATGGATGGTGTACTTGCGGCGCGCATGCCTTCGGCGTTACTCGGTGCGCTCAATTCTCAGGGGTATCAGTTTGGTCTGTTCTCCTCCAATGGTTTTAGCCAACCCTTGTATCGCCAGGCGTTGTTAGCCGATTACAGCCTGCCAGAAGCGGATTCCCAGCCAAACGGCACCACCGTGAATCAATGGCAAAACTGGCTCAACGGCCAGAAAGCCGATAGTGCACCGTGGTTCTCATGGATTTCACTCGATGGCGTCAACGTGAATGGCGAGAGCATTAAAGCGCGTCAGCGCAGCTATTTGCGCCAGGCCTCGGGGGTTGATGAGCAGATTGCGGCCGTGCTACAGACGCTGCAACAACGCGATTTACTCAAAAATACCGTGGTGGTGATTACCGCCCAGCGTGCGGTTACGCCGGAGAATGACGATAATCCTGGCAACCGTGCGACGTTGCGGGTGCCTTTGGTGGTGCATTGGCCAAATACGCCAGCGCAGACCATCGATCGTCTGACCGATCAGCAGGATGTGATGACGACATTGATGCAACGCCTGTTGCACGTGCGCACCAATCCGGCCAACTATTCACAGGGTGAAGATCTGTTTGCTGCTCAGCGCAGTCATAACTGGGTCGCCAGCAGTGAAGAGGGCAAGCTGGTAGTGACAACGCCAACCGTGACGCTGGTGCTGAATAACAACGGCAGTTACAGCGCCTACGATGCACAGGGTAACAAGCTGAAGGATCACAAACCGCAGCTGGCGTTACTGCTTCAGGTGTTGACGGAAGAGAAGCGCTTTACTGCAAACTGATTAATTATGAGGCAGTTAAAACCTGCGCATATTGCAATCGTGAAAGGAACCAGTAGACTACTTCTCCACGTTCGGCACGTAGCGCAGCCTGGTAGCGCACGGTCATGGGGTGTCCGGGGTCGGAGGTTCAAATCCTCTCGTGCCGACCAAAATCCCAAAAAAAGCAGCCCTGATGGCTGCTTTTTTGCTTTCTGAAGGCCGCTACGCTTTATCACGCTGCGCCAGCCACTCGTCACGCGTGAGCTCCCAGGTTCCCGCCGGTAACTCGCCTTCCACGAAGGTTTTGCGATAGGTCTCGACTAAGCGCATGCCGGTGCGTTCCGAGATGCGGCGAGAAGCCTGATTATCCATCGACTTGGGCACGCGCAGACGCGTTTGGTCGAGATGGATAAACCAGAATTCGGTGACCGCTGCACAAGCTTCACTCATCAATCCCTGCTTCTGCCATTCAGGCACCAGCCAGAATCCACGGTTATCCTCCGCACCTAAACGCAGCGAGATTAAGCCAATTAAGCTGTCGGGATCAGAGCGATGGCGTATGCTCCAGTGCCATGCCTGCCCTGCCCTCATCGCGGGCAGCGCCATGCCTTCAATATATTGACGGGCACCATCTTCAGGATAAGGCCATGGCACAGAACCGATCAGATGGCGCACGATTTCCCAGCGGGGGAAAACCTGCTGCACCTGTATCGCATCTTCGCTTTGCAGCGGTTGCAGCAGTAAGCGGGGCGTTTCCAGACGGGGTATTTCCATAACGTCCTCCTTGGTTAACCCTTTCAGTATTATCGTAAAATTGGCTGGGTGGGAAATCCTCTGCAAAACTTTCAGTCACTTACCGAAAGCAATCAAAGCGGAGCGGGATCACATTTTCGTCAAATATGACAGCATTTCACCAAATTGAAACAAAACTGTCATACAGTTTAATTACTCTAATCCTTCCTGTTTTTCGATGGACACCTATTATGGTCATCAAAGCAAAAAACCTGCAGGACGCGGAAGAACTCCTGCATTCAGGTATCAGTAAAGTAGAACTGGCTTACGATATCGGCAGCGACGATTTTTTCCGCCTGGCTTCACGCTGGTGCGACCGCGGCGCGCGCATTACTAAAGGCAATGAGCACTTTGTGGTGCAGATCAAAGGCATGTCAATTCCGCCAAATCACTAAAGGTGTGTGAGCCACTTTGGCTTGCGCTTTTCACAGCTGACGGGTAAAAATAGCGTTTTAACCGTCAGCTGTGATGCTTAATGTTTGCTTCTGAAATTCCCCTTGCACTGCCCTCTTCCCCTTTTATCACCGCTGCGGCAATAACGCAGTTACCGCTTCCGATTGCGTGGTGCGAATTCAGCCAGCAGGCATGGCACAGCGATCTGCATCAACACTGGCAACTTCCACTACCAATGACGCTAAACAGTGCCGTCACCAAACGTAAAGCTGAGCATTTAGCCAGTCGCTGGCTGGCACAGCAGATGCTATCGCGCTTCGCGATGCCAGATTTTGTCTTGCGCAATGCCCCCGATCGCTCGCCTTTGTGGCCAGTGGGGATTCAGGCTTCACTTTCGCATTCCCGGCAAATGGCGGTCATCGCGGCAACGCAGGAACCTCTGTGTGTTGGGGTGGATGTCGAGCAAGTGATGGAAGAACCAACCGCACAGGAAACGGCGGATATGCTAATGAGCGGTGCAGAGCGTCAGCGGTTAGCATTAGCAGCACTGCCGTTTGCGGCGTCGGCCACCCTGCTGTTTTCGCTAAAAGAGAGTGTGTATAAAGCGTTGTGGCCACAGCTGCATCAGCCGATGGATTTTCTGCAAGCGGAGTTGCTGGAGTGGGATCTGGCGCGAGGCCGCGCCACGCTCACGTTGACACAGGACTTTTCACGCGACTTCAATGCCAATACTCGGCTGCAGGCGCATTTCTGGCGACGCGGCGACCGCGTTATCACGCTGATCGCTCATCCCCTGAACAACCCATAAAAAAACCGGCTCAGAATCAATCTAAGCCGGTGACAACACAAGACGACAGAAGTGTTCCAGGGAGACAGAGACGAGGAATCTCTGTTGAAACTCACCTTACTCTCCTGGCAACACCTTGCCCAATAAGGGTTTTTGCTAAGCTTTCCCGACTGATGTTAATGGCCGGTGTCGGTGCGCTTCACCGCATCCAGTGTAGCCATCTCACGTTCATCGCCGGTCAATTCGCAAAGCTGGCCTTCGCGCATCTCCAGCAACCGATCGGCATGAATGAAGTAGTGATCATCATGGCTGATAGCAAATACCGTTTTGCCCGACGCCTGCAGCCATGGCAGCAGTTCGCGGTAGAAGATGCGGCGGAAATGCGGATCCTGATCGGCAGCCCACTCGTCCAGCAGCAAGATATCGCGTTCCTCCGCCGCCGCCAGCAGCAATGCCAGTCGCTTACTTTGCCCTTTAGAAAGCTGCAGATTCAGCACCTTATTGCCCTGTAGCTTCAGTTTGTCCTGCATCTTCAGGCGTTCCAGCCACTGCTGCACCAGCCCAGGATTGGCTGGCAGACCGCCGTGACCGATCAGGCGATCAAACAAATGCACATCGGTAAATACCGCGGAGAAGTGTTTACGGTAAGCATCGAGGTTGTGCCAGTCGACCACTTTGCCATCCAGCAGCAAACTACCCGATTGTGGCTGATAAAGCCCGGTGAGCAGCATTGCCAGCGTCGACTTGCCGCTACCGTTACCACCAATCAGAAACACTAGCTCGCCACGATGCAGCGTCAGATTAATCGGGCCAACCTGAAAACCGTGATCGCCATAATGGAAGCAGACATCGCGCAGTTCCAGCGTTTGCCAGTCACTCACCTGCGGCAGCGCCTTGAACTCTGCTTCATAAGGCGCGAGGTCGAAGGTGTTGATTTTACGGAAGGCGACCTGTGCGCTGAGCAGGGTCGGCAAGGCGCCTACCGCAGCCAGTAATGGCGTGCGCAGGAACAGCAGCGTCAGTGAATAAGTGGCGGCCACCGCCGTGTTCGCCCAGCCCATACCGTTGGCCATAAAGAACACAATGCCAATCGCGCCCAGCATCATGATATTCGACCAGTTAACCGCGCTGAGATGGAAGGTGTCAGCACGAACGATATGATGGCGATAGCTTGTGGCGTTTTCCTGATACACGCTGTCGTAAATCAGTTGAGCACGCTCGCGATTGAGCTGTAACTCTTTGCGCCCTTCAATGATGGTCTGGAAATCGCGGTAAAGATCGTCTTCGATTTCACGCAATTTCGCCATGTGTTGATAAACACGCGATACCAGCAGCCAGCCGCCCACCAGGGTGATCACTATCCACAGCGAGGTGATCAGCAGCATTTTAGGTGACAGCCACGCCAGATAGAGTGCGGAACCCAGGGTAATAATGATGCCCTGAATCAGTTCCGGCAGGCGGACAAAGGCGATGGTGATCGCGCGCACGTCGCTGGTAAGCCCCGCCAGCAGCTGCGCATTGCCGATCTGCTCAATGCGTTCGACACGCGTATCCAGAATCCGTTTGATAAATTCGCCACGCAGACGCCAGACAAAGTGGTGCCCAAGCTGGGTCAACGCTAACTGCGAACCCAGCGTTACGGCCATCAGGAGAAATAGCTGCCCCAGAAAGCTCGGCAGAACCGAAACAGAGGTATTCACCGCAACGATCAGCTCGTTGTTGATATAGGCGATTAAGCCGATGCCGAGCGCGGCGCTTAACAGCGTAAGCAGAATGACGCCAATAAAAGGCCAGCGATACTGGCGATAAACCACTTGCAGCAATGCCATTAACAGATTCCGGAGGTCAACCAAACAGCCTGCAGTTTAATGGCGCACTGGATGATAGCAAGATCAATTCTCATTCGCCGCGCCGTTAATGGGCGCGCCGGAAAGTGAGGTTAAAGCGAAAAGCACCCACCGCCGGATGAATACCGGGTTTAAGCGGTAAAATACCGTGATAGCGAAGGCGTGAAGGGCCGCCCCACACCACGATATCCCCGTGCTCCAGCAGCACGCGTTGCGCGGCATCACCGCGCTCAAAACCGCCAAACTGGAACACCGCTGGCAGGCCTAATGACACTGAAACTATCGGCTGACGCAGATCCTTCTCGTCTTTATCCTGATGCAGCGTGAGTTTGGCACCCGGTTCGTAGCGGTTGATTAAGCAGGCATCCGGGTTAAAGCCCGGGAATCCCGCTTCATGCGCGGTTTGCTGCGCCAGCGTGCGGAACAGCGCAGGCATTGGCGGCCATTTGTGCCCACTGGCGTTATCCTGCTCAGTGTATTGGTAGCCGCGCGAGTCCGTCGACCAGCCCAAATCACCACAGTTGGTCATCGCCACCGACATGCGATGCCCGCCCGGTGTAATGCGGTGAGCAAATGGATTTTGCCCGGCAATCTCCTGTATCGCGGCCAGCAATGCGTCCGCATCGTCGCGTGCACGGCGGCGTAAAATTACTGCGCCTTCCGCCAGCGGCTCTTGCCACGGCGTCTCTTCGCTAAACAGATCCAACATCTGCGCCTCCTGCCGTTATTTGCTTTCCTGATCGATCAGGAAGGATTTGAACTGGGGCGACATCCAGTGCGTAAAGCCGTCACCCTGCTTGCTGATCAAATAAACCGCCAAATGCTCTTTCAGTGCCAATGCTTTTGCCCGCTCGCTGCCCAATACCATCAACCCGGTATCCCAGCCATCGGCCTCCAGCGCAGTGGTGGCAATCACCGTAGCCGACACCAGTTTATGTTCGATGGGTCGGCCGGTTGCGGGATCGATCACGTGAGAAATGCGTTTGCCGTCCAGTTCATAATAGTTGCGATAGCTACCGGATGTGCTGATACCGTGCCCTTGTAGGTCAACGCGCGCCTCGACGGCATTTTCACGATCGGTCGGTTTTTGGATCGCCACACGCCAGGGTTGGTTGCTGGCATTCTGCCCACGGGTTAACACCGCGCCGCCCACCGACACCAGATAATCGGTTATGCCCTGCTGCTCCATGAGTCGCGCCAGATGATCGGTGGCGTACCCTTCCCCCATCGTCGAAAGGTCGACATCCAGCGCGGGCAGATCTTTCTGCAGCCATTGCCCTTCCACGCTCTGAATCACATGCAGATGCTGCAAGCCGGTTTGCGCTTTCGCTGCATCAATCTGCGCCTGGCTCGGCGTGTGCTCAGGCTGTCTGGAGGGTCCAAACCCCCACAAATTGACCAGCGGGCCAACGGTGATATCCATCGCGCCCTCGGTTTTATGGCCAATGCGCAGGGCTTCAACCACAATATCGGCCATATCCGCACTCACCGGCTGCGGCTGATTACCCTGATATTGGTTGAAGCGCGACAGCACCGAGTCCTTTTTCCAGGTGGAAAGCTCATGATCATCACGATCAAGCTGCTGCTGAATAGCCTGCTGCAAAGCGGCCTGCCGTTGGGGATCCACGCCCGCCAGGCTGACACGCCACTGCGTGCCCATGGTTTTCCCCTCAAGAACCAGTGCGCTACGGGAGGCCTGCTGGTCGCAGCCGACCAACGCACCTGCCATGACACCAATTAGCAGAATATTCTTAATACCCATCACTTCCTCATCTGTAACCCATTAATTCATCCTGTTTCAAAGCATAAATCGCTTGTAAAACAGGCTAAAGCTGCTTGATGTTCATACCCGACTGACACAGGATTGAGCGTTCCAGCACTTAACCGCACAGGAGCGACAGATGATTTTTATGATTCTCGCTGTATCCGCCGTTCTGTTCATCTTCGGGACTTTCCGCTGCTGGCAACACTATCGCCATCGCCTGATTCAACATTACCCTTCGCGCAAACGTTAATTTTTTGCACCATGGATTGATGATATGCACCGCTTCAGCGCTGCCGGAGTGTAGCAAATTAGATTGAGGCCGCGTGGCGCTGAGAGCGGTGACCTGGCATGAATTCTGCACTGTTGAGACTGAGTTGAATATCAGCGAGGTGCAAAATGGATAAGACGAAAACACAACAAACCTGGCAACATTGGTTGCGCTTCTCAGCGTTTACACTGGCAGGCGTTGCGATGGAAGGCAGCACACCGACGCCCAATACGTCTGCGGCGCCCGCGCCAAAAGCCAAAAAATGGCGCCCTGTATCGTAAATTTACCCTCCCAGCTCGCTCACGCCCGGATGTTCATCCGGGCGTCTTCCTGCCGCCAGGTGAAACACACGCTGCCCTGCCGCTATCGATAAATCATTGAGAAAAGAGAAACGCTGAGAAATTGCCAGCACAAGGCTGTATAAAACTGCGCAAATTATGCTGCTGTTAGAAGGTACTCTCGTGCAGGTGGAGATTGGGGAAGAGGCTTAAGAGAGAGTGTAAGTATTGCGGAGTGCGCTAATGCCATTACTACAGTAGCGGCCCGAAGGCCGACGAAGGGCGCACCGTGGCGCGCCCTACAGAGCCTGCAACTTAGAACTGGTAAACCAGACCCAGCGCTACAATGTCATCGGTGTTGATACCGGCTGCATTGGTGAAGTTGTTGTCGTCCAGCATGTTGATCTGGTAATCAACATAGGTCGACATGTTTTTGTTGAAGTAGTAAGTCGCACCCACATCAACATATTTCTTCAGGTTCTGATTGCCGTAACCTTCTACGTTGCCGCGAGAAGAGATGAAGGCCAGGGATGGACGCAGACCGAAGTCGAACTGGTACTGTGCCACCAATTCCCAGTTATCCGCAGTATCCGCATAACCGTAAGAGGTCGCATCGCTTGAACCAAAGCGAGTCGCGTTGTAAGAACGGGTGTACATCGCGGCCAGATACACGTTGTTCGCGTCATATTTCAGAGCGCCTGTATAGGCATCTGCTTTATCACCACGTCCAAGAATGGCACCGGTGTTTTGGTTGTTAGTACGGTCAGACTGGAACATCGCTGCACCGATACCGAAACCAGAACCGATGTCATAAGTGGTGCTCAGACCGTAGCCATCGCCATTCTCACCTAACACATCACGGCCAGTCGTTGACTCGGTTGGGTTATCGTTTTTGCCCTGATACTGAACGGCAAAGTTCCAGCCATCCACCAGACCAAAGAAGTTGGTATTACGATACGTTGCCATACCATTACCGCGCTGGAACATGAAGTTATCCGCGCCATAGGTATCGCCACCGAACTCTGGCAGAACGTCAGTCCAGCCTGAGACATCATAGATCACGCCGTAGTTACGACCGTAATCGAAGGATCCGGCATCACCGAATTTCACACCTGCAAAGCCCACACGCGTAAAGCTGTTGGCGGTGCCTTCGCTTTCTGAGGTGTTCAGTGCGGCCTGGTATTCCCACTGGCCGTAACCGGTCAGTTGGTCGGAGATCTGAGTTTCACCTTTGAAGCCGAAACGCAGGTATGACTGATCACCGTCTGAACCTGAGTTGTCGGAGAAATAGTGCAGACCATCGACTTTACCGTAGAGGTCTAATTTGTTGCCATCTTTGTTGTAAATTTCAGCTGCGCTTGCTGAACCTGCAACCAGCAATGCAGGGATCATCAGGGAGAGAACGCGACGTTTCATTTTATTACCCTCTTTAATGTGCCTTTATTTATGCCACTGCAAACTGAACGATTAAAAATTCAGCCGGCAAGCCATTGTTATTTTATACGGGGCAATAATCTATCACGAAAATGATACTAAATTTCCAAAAGTGTTTCATTGTATTTAATAGTTATTTCTAAATGTAAATTTAGCGGAACTAATAATCAGCACGGATCAACAAAAAATACAGCACGTATTGGTAATCGATTATTTATCCATTTAATAACAACAGTTTACATTGCAATATCATGCCGCACTGAATGATAAAACTAAACTCACCTCAGCGCATACAATTACTCCCGCTATCATCATTTATTTCATTATTCCCTTCATTCACCCCGAATGAGTTGTTTTACCCTAATTCCCGCCGGACATGTTTGTCCGGCATTTTTTTGGCCAAAAATTTATCCCCCTTCGGTAATTTTAAGTAAAGTTAGTTGATTGGGTTAAATTAACACAATCTCTTCGGCGCATTATTTGCTTTTTTCCGCACATTTTGTTCAATCGTTAGCCATCATTCTGCAATGTTAATTTACACACGCAACTAAGTTAGCTGGAATATTCACTGGTCCAGACTCCCTCCAAATAGAAGACATGAGTTTTCTCTTATTCAATCGGTTAAGCCGAAGTGCGGCGCTGATTTATTACCGCTGATGATTTTATATTCACCCCGCTTAACCATAAATTCTCGATTTGCGACTAAAGCTTCTGAGCAAAACGGCTGTTCAGCCGCCAGGAAAGTTCTGGAAAAGCGTAACGCCACGCCAAAAATCGGTAATATGCCTGTTTCTGACGTTCATCTTTTCTGAACTCATCGGTTCTGAACAGCGGTGTGACGCCAGCTTTAATGCTAAACTTCGTCGCTTTTACGGCTATTGAAAAAGACTTTTATGACAGCACTGGACGCCGCACAGCACAACAATATGCATCAGCGTGTCAACATGGGAACACGCATCGTCTTTCTGATCGCCGGACTTTGCATGTCTGCATGGGCGCCACTGGTGCCCTTTGCCAGCCAGCGCCTGGCACTGAGCGGCGCATCGTTAGGCGGGCTGCTGCTGTGTCTCGGCGTGGGATCGCTGGCGGCGATGCCGATTACCGGTGCGTTGATTGCCCGCGTAGGCGGCCGTCGGGTGATGTTATGTTCCACTTTAGTGGTGTTGGCGATCCTGCCACTGCTCACCCAGCTCAATGAGATGTGGTTGATGGCGGTGGCACTGATGATCTTCGGTGCCGGGTTGGGCATGCTGGATGTCGCCATGAACGTGCAGGCCGTTGAAGTGGAGAAAGCGGCAGGTAAACCGATGATGTCGGGTTTTCATGGTTTCTTCAGCCTGGGCGGCATTATTGGTGCCGGTAGCGTCAGCTTGTTGCTGGCCAGTGGGCTCTCGCCCATGCAAGCCGTTGCGGTGGTGATGGTGTTGATTGTGGTGCTGCTGGTGATCTGCCTGCCAACGTTAATGACCGAACGTCTGCATCAGCCCGATCAGCCATGGCTGGTTATCCCACGCGGTTGGGTCGCCTTCCTGGGGTTACTGTGCTTCATTCTGTTTCTGGCAGAAGGCGCAGTGCTCGACTGGAGCGCGCTGCTGCTGTTGCAAAATACCGAAATGGACGTGGCGCACGCGGGGCTGGGCTATGCCATCTTCTCCGTGGCGATGACTATAGGCCGTCTCACCGGTGATAAAGTGATTCAACGTTTTGGCCGTTACCCCGTGATGGTTACCGGTGCGTTGGCTGCTGCAGCGGGCATGACGCTGGCGGTGTTACTGCCGTGGCCACAGGTCGCACTGCTGGCCTTCCTGCTGGTGGGATTCGGTTTAGCTAATACCGTGCCAATGCTGTTCAATGCGGCAGGGAATCAACACGATATGCCGTCGAATCTGGCGATTTCTGCCATGACAACATTAGGCTATGCAGGTATTCTTTCAGGTCCGGCTTTAATCGGATTTATTTCCCAGTGGCTCAGTTTGAGTGGCGCATTTTTATTGATCGCCCTACTGCTGCTGGCCGTTGCCGCCAGTGCTCGCCTGGTGGCGCGCTAATCGCAGGATCCTGAGACACTATGCTGCCTTACAAATTTCCGCTGACCTCGGGTAACGTTACCCGTTTCTTCGTGGTGTTCAACCTGGTGCTGTTTCTGGCGCTGGGTGCCATGGTGCACAACAGTGTCAACGCCTGGATTACCGAGAAGCGTTACGCGATGACCGATTTAGCGCGTGCGGTGCAAAAACGTATCGATGCCTCGCGTTTCGCCACCTGGCAGATTTATGAAAATCTCGCCACCAGTGCGGCCGGATCTGCGCCCAATGCCAACCTTCAGGAAACCCGCCTGCGCCCGGATGTTTACTATCTGGAAAAAACGCGCCGTAAAACGGAAGCGCTGATCTTCGGCTCCCACGACAGCAGCACGCTGGATATGACGATGCGCATGTCCAATTACCTTGATACGCTGTGGGGCGCTGAGAATCCAACCTGGTCGATGTATTTCCTGAATGGTCAGGACAACAGCCTGATCATGATCTCAACGCTGCCGTTGAAAGACATGGCAACGCGTTATAAAGAGAGCGCCATCAATACGCTCGTCGACAGCCGTCGCGCTGAGATGCTGCAACAGGCAAATGCACTGGACGAACGCGAAAGCTTCTCACCGCTGCGCCACTTCGCCTGGCAGAACGATCACTATTTTACCCTGCGCACCACCTTCAATCAGCCTGGCCACCTCGCCACGGTGGTCGCTTTCGATTTGCCGATCAACGATTTGATCCCACACAGCATGCCGCTGGAAAACTTCCAGCTGATCCAGGATGCCACGCAGTCTTCCAGCACCAGCGGCGACGATACCACCAGCGAAACCACTCATGTGTCGCTGGCAAATCCAAATCTCGAAATTGCGGCGTCGCTGCCCAGCACTTCGTTACAGCTGGTTTATCGCGTGCCGCTCACCAGCCTCGCTATCGATACCTTGCATAACCTGATGTGGCCGCTGTTGATCAATCTGGTGCTGCTGTTGCTTTCCATTGCCGGTATCACCTTATTGCGCCAGCAATCACTGCGCCCGAATGAGAACCAAAGCGCCGAGTTAGATTCGCTGCGCATGCTGAATGAAGAGATCGTCGCCAGTTTGCCAGTGGGTTTGCTGGTGTATGACTTCGCCACCAATCGCACGCTGTTGAGCAACAAAATCGCTGAGCATCTGCTGCCGCATCTGAATCTGCAGAAAATCATCAATATGTCCGATCAGCATCAGGGCGTTTTGCAGGCCACCATCAACAACGAGGTGTATGAGATCCGCCACGCCCGCAGCGTGCTGTCGCCGCATACCCAGCTGTTTATGATGCGCGATCAGGACCGCGAACTGCTGGTGAATAAAAAGCTGCAGAAGGCGCAGCAGGTGTTGGATCGTAATCATCAGATGCGTCAGCAGTTGATGCAAAATCTCGGTCACGCCCTGAACCGCCCGCTGGAAAGTATGGTGGCGCAACTGGTGCAGCTCAGCCAGCGTGATGATGATGAGAGCGTGCTGGATTTGCTGGATGAAAGTCAGGGCCTCGCGCGTTTGGTCGATGACATTGTGTTGTTGAACCGCCTGGAAGCGCACGACTGGTCGCCGGATGCCAGCGTATTTAATTTACAGGAGCTGCTGGACGACATCGCGCTGGAAAGCCTGCCGCTGATGCGTCGTAAAGGGTTGGCGCTGGTGGTGAACAACCATCTGGCTAATGACGAGATGCGCTTTGGCGATCGCCGTGCACTGCGCAAAGTGCTGACCACGCTGATGCATTACGCGCTTACCACCACACAGTGGGGCAAGATTACGCTGGAGATTAAGGCCAGCGAGAACAAACCCAACTCGGTGCTACTACAACTGGTGGATACCGGCTCAGGCCTGAGCGTCGATGAGCTGGCGAATGTTGATTTCCCGTATCTGGGCGAAACCACCCAGGATCGCTATGGTCAGGCCTCTGGCATGGCATTCTTCCTCTGCAAGCAACTGTGTAAGCAGATGGGTGGTCAGCTGGAGATCATCGCCAAGCCCGATATCGGCACGCGCTATAATATTCAGCTGCCGCTCGCGCTGGAGCTGCAAGGCGAGCAGGAAGAGAAGCTGCTGGAAGGCGTGACCGCACTGGTCGATATCGCCGTTGAAGATGTGCACAAAATTGTTTGCCGCCAGTTAGAAAACTGGGGAGCGAATTGCCTGACTTCTGACGAACGTTTATCAGGACAGGACCATGATGTACTGGTCACAGACGACCCCGCTCGACTCAATGGTTGGGCCCTGTTATTAGCCGGTGACGAAATGGGTCACCACGCATTGAACGATCAGCAATACCGGGTCAATTTCAATCTCAGTAATGCGCTGCTTGACGCGCTGCTGGCACTGATTGAAAAGCAAATGGCTCATGATTTGATGGAGGAAAGTAGTGAAGATGAGGCTGCCACGCCGTTAATGAGCGGAGGCTATTTCCAGCTGTTTACCGAGACAGTACCGCCTGATGTGAAGAGACTGTATACTGAGGCAGCGGAGAAGGATTATCCCTCGCTTGCTCAGACTGCACATCGCCTGAAAGGCGTGTTCGCCATGCTAAATCTGGTTCCAGGTAAACAGCTTTGTGAAGAGTTAGAACAACACATAAAACTATGTGACGATTTAACCATTATAAATACCACCAGTGAAATTGACGCATACGTCAACCAACTGCTGCAGCAAGGTAACCCATAAGATGAATAACCTGAATGTAATTATTGCCGATGACCATCCGATTGTTCTGTTCGGTATCCGTAAGTCTCTGGAACAGATCGAATGGGTCAACGTTGTAGGTGAGTTTGAAGACTCAACAGCACTGATTAACAGCTTGTCCAAACTGGATGCCAACGTTCTGATTACCGATCTCTCTATGCCAGGTGAGAAATACGGTGATGGCATCACACTGATTAAGTACATCAAACGTCACTATCCGGATCTCTCAATTATCGTTCTGACCATGAACAATAACCCAGCGATCCTGAGCGCCGTTTTGGATCTGGATATCGAAGGGATCGTACTGAAGCAAGGTGCGCCGACCGACCTGCCAAAAGCGCTGGCAGCCCTGCAGAAAGGCAAAAAATATACGCCTGAAAGCGTGGCCAAACTGCTGGAGAAAATCAGCGCGGGCGGTTACGGAGACAAACGTTTGTCGCCGAAAGAGAGTGAAGTTCTGCGTCTGTTCGCCGAAGGATTTCTGGTAACGGAAATCGCTAAAAAGCTGAACCGCAGTATCAAAACCATCAGTAGCCAGAAGAAATCGGCGATGATGAAGCTCGGCGTGGAAAACGATATTGCCCTGCTGAACTACCTCTCTTCCGTGAGCGCGACTCAGGTTGAAAGAGATTAAGAAGTAAAAGGCGCACTTCGGTGCGCCTGTTCTTTTGTACTACCCTTCCCTGCTTTTTCTCACCCGCTCTGCGTAAGTTGCCAGCGTCACTTTCAACACATCAAGCGTGACAGGCTTAGATAAGCAGTTATCCATACCAGCATCCATACAACGCTGCTTCTCTTCTGCCAACGCATTTGCCGTTACGCCGATCACCGGGAACGCATGGCCCAGCTGACGCAGGCGCTGCGTCAGGCGATAACCATCCATATTCGGCATATTGACGTCACTCAGCACAATATCAATGTGATTGCGACTCAACACGTTCAGCGCATCAACGCCGTCCTGTGCGGTTTTGGTTTGGTAGCCCAGCGTGCCAAGCTGCTCGGACAGCAGCATACGGTTGATTGGATGGTCATCAACAATCAGCACCATAATGTCATCGTAACGGTTAGCTTCCTGCGGAGCCGCTAACTGCAATGGCGTGCTGGTTTCGCTATCAACATTAATGCGATAAATACGCCCCAGCAATGAAGGTAAGTCATGCAACATGGCGCTGCTCTGCACCCATTGACCCGGCGCGGTTTCCTGCGGCATGTCGATATGCTCGCCACAGATGTGAATTTGCGCGCGCACGGCCTGTGACACCGTATCCTGATGATCGCTGATGATCACATCATCACTGCCAGCACTGCCCTGATAACGGGCTATCGCGATGCCCTGTTGTTGTAGCAAGCGCAGCAGGAAGACAGCAAGATAGTCGTTGCGCATGTCCAGCCAGATAGCTTTTTCCTGCAACCCATCCAGCAGCGGCGGCGCGGGTTGCTGTCCAGCGTAGATAGGAATACGAATGATAAACTGGCTGCCCATGCCCGGCTCAGAGTCGACCTCAATATCACCGTCCATCATGTTGATCAGCTTTTCACAGATCGCCAGCCCAAGTCCGGTTCCCTGGAAGTTGCGCTGAACGCCGGATCCCACCTGGAAGAAAGGATCGAACAGACGCGTGACTTCTTTCGCTGGGATACCGACGCCGGTATCGCGCACGCGGAAGGCTAAATAACCATCTTTAACGTAGGCATGCAAAATGATGCAGCCGGTATGGGTGAACTTGATGGCGTTATTCAGCAGGTTAGAGATCACCTGCTGCAGACGCATCGGATCGCCATCCATCGTCAGCGGCACATCATTTTCAATCATCACATATAACGTCAGTCGTTTACGCACCACCAGCGACAGATAGTTGCTGGCGATGTGATTGACCACCTCACGTGGCGAGAACGGGCGCGGCTCAATTTTCAGCTGCTCTGACTCGATTTTCGAGAAGTCGAGAATATCACTGATGATTTTCAGCAGCAGGCTCGATGAGTTGTTCATCGCCGTCACCAGCGATTCCACGCCTTTCGGCAACGACTTGGTTTGCAGCAGGTCGAGGTTACCAATAATGCCGTACAGCGGGGTGCGCAGTTCGTGACTGACGGTGGCAAGGAACATGGATTTCGACTGGCTGGCCTGCTCTGCCGCGTGCGCCATTTCCTGCAACGATTGCTCCATGCGCACACGCGCCGAGACATCCACCAGCACGCAAATGGCTACGTTTTCATTGCGATAGCGCGAATGCACAAAGCTGATTTGCAGATTAGTGTTGGTACCCGTGAGCACATCGACAAAGTTAACCTGCTGGCCCCCGATGATCTCATTGAGGCGCTGACGGTCTTCCTGCGTCAGCAACGTCAGGTAGTTGTGCGCCAGTTCGTTACTCAGAATATTGGTGCCATCGCTGGTGCGCAGAATACAGATGCCGACCGGCGCCGAAGCGACAATTTTGCGGTTGAACTGCTCGTGCTCTTCCAGTCGATGTGCATTGTCTTCCGCTGGCAGGAACATGCGACGTTCGAATATCCATGCCAGCGTAAACAGGATCAGCGCACTGAGGATGTTCAGCAACAGGGCGTTGATCAGCATCAGCTTAAGCTGATCTACCAGCACATCTGTTGAGAGTGACCACACCACGTTCAGATTGGACGGCGGCAGCGGTTTCTTCAGGACTAACTGGCGATAGCTATCCAGATAACCAAACCAGGTGCTGTCATCCGGCAGATCGTCAAACGAGTAGCCGGGGCCACCGCGACGCGAACTTAGCAACGGACGGTAGTTCTCATCAGTAATGGTCGCAACCAGCGGTAAGCCACCCGGCTGGATGAACTCATCGAGACGGATATTCTGTTCCACGCCCAGCAACGCCTGCAGCTTGTTGGCCACATAAACCGGCATCACCATGTAGAAATTACCGACGCCAGGCTGGCTACTCGGCGTGATCCAGTACATCGGATTACGGCGCTCTTCTTCGTTGCCGCTGCGGTAATGCAACACGCGCTCACGCAGTGCTTTCAGGCTGCGTTCACGGTCGACCGAGTTGTTGTTACCAATGGCGAAATCGGCCAGACACTGGTTTTCACCACCAATAAAGAACACCCGGTTGAGTTCGTAAGCGGAGGTGAAGTTACTTTTCCAGTAGTTGATAAAATAACCCAGCGAATCGAGCGAGTTACGCCAGGTGTTACTCATTGAAGTGCAATCACCATCGGAAAACAGCGGCGTGAACTGTGGCAAGGTACTTTTACCGGCAGGCAGCCCATTCAGTACATCCAGACCGTTGCTGCTGTTGCTCAGGCGATTTTCGGTGATGTATTTCAGTTCACGCATCACATCGGCGGAGTGGCGTACATACCATTCAGCCTGGCCATAATTGGTGTCAAATTCCTGACGAACCGAGTTCTCTTTTTCGTGCAGTACGTTGATGATGAAGAAGGTGGTCAGCAACGCACCCAACGTCCAAAGCAGCAGCGCCAGCGCACGGAACAGGTAGCGCGAGATGCGAAGCGTAGTGCGAAAGGAGACGAGATATTTCAAAAGAGGCTCACTGGCGGTAAGAGGTTGTCAGGAAGTTGAAAAACTCTCATACACTAGCTTTATCGGCCCTAAAAAGCCAGTTGGCGCGCGACTTTGGGAGTAAAACTCAGATAAAAAAACGGCAGGTCGGTTGCCCTGACCTGCCGCTGTTGTTCACCGCTGCAGATTACTCTTCTTCGTCCGCTTCAGGTGCATCGTCGTCGTTGTCCACTTCCGGCGCGATATCTTCTTCGCCTTCCGCGACGCTGCCGTCGATGGCGTCGAGTTCTTCCTCTTCCACCGGCTCAGCGACACGTTGCAGACCCACAACGTTTTCGTCTTCAGCGGTACGAATCAGAATCACGCCCTGGGTATTACGCCCTACTACGCTGACTTCCGACACACGAGTACGCACCAGCGTACCGGCATCGGTGATCATCATAATCTGATCGCCATCCACCACCTGCACCGCGCCAATCACTGGCCCGTTACGTTCGGTGACTTTAATCGAGATCACACCCTGCGTTGCACGCGATTTGGTTGGATATTCGCTGTTAGCGGTACGTTTACCGTAACCGTTTTGCGTCACGGTGAGGATCGCGCCCTCTTCACGTGGCACGATCAGCGACACCACTTTGTCGTTTTCAGCCAGCTTGATACCGCGGACACCGGAGGCCGAACGGCCCATGGCGCGAACCGCAGTTTCAGCGAAGCGCACCACTTTACCAGCAGCAGAGAACAGCATCGCTTCGTCGCCACCGTTGGTCAGCGCCACACCGATCAGTTCATCATCTTCACGCAGGTTGATGGCAATAATACCGGCGCTACGTGGACGGCTGAACTCCTGCAGGGCCGTTTTCTTCACAGTACCGTCAGCGGTGGCCATAAAGATGTTGAAGCCTTCTGTGTATTCACGCACCGGCAGAATGGCGGTGATACGCTCGTTGGCTTCCAGCGGCAGCAGGTTGACGATCGGACGACCGCGCGCACCACGGCTCGCTTCTGGCAGCTGATAGACTTTCATCCAATACAGACGGCCACGGCTTGAGAAGCACAGAATAGTGTCATGGGTGTTGGCCACCAGCAGACGATCAATAAAGTCTTCTTCTTTGATACGTGCAGCAGATTTGCCTTTGCCACCACGACGCTGAGCTTCATAGTCTCTCAGCGGCTGATACTTGACATAACCCTGATGCGACAGCGTCACCACAACATCTTCCTGAGTGATCAGATCTTCGATGTTGATGTCGGCGCTGTTGGCGGTGATTTCGGTACGACGTTCATCACCAAACTGGTCGCGCATCGCCACCAGCTCTTCGCGGATCACTTCCATCAGGCGCTCAGCGCTCTGCAGGATGTAGATCAGTTCAGCAATTTGGTCCAACAGCTCTTTGTACTCGTCGAGCAGTTTTTCGTGCTCAAGGCCGGTCAGTTTCTGCAGACGCAGATCCAGAATCGCCTGAGCTTGCTGTTCAGTCAGGTAGTACTGACCGTCACGGATACCGAACTGTGCTTCCAGCCATTCAGGACGTGCAGCGTCATCGCCCGCGCGTTCCAGCATGGTGGCCACGTTACCGAGATCCCATGGCTGTGCCAACAGGCCCGCTTTTGCTTCGGCTGGCGTTGGTGCACGACGAATCAGTTCGATAATCGGATCGATGTTAGCCAGCGCAATCGCCAGGCCTTCAAGGATGTGTGCGCGATCGCGTGCTTTACGCAGTTCGAAGATGGTACGACGCGTCACAACTTCACGACGATGGCGCACGAAGGCTTCAATGATGCCTTTTAGCGTCATGATCTTCGGCTGGCCCTGGTGCAGGGCAACCATGTTGATGCCGAAAGAGGTCTGCAGCTGCGTCAGTGAATAGAGGTTGTTGAGGACCACTTCACCCACTGCATCGCGTTTGACTTCAATGACGATACGCATACCGTCTTTATCGGATTCATCACGCAGGCCGCTGATGCCTTCAACACGTTTCTCTTTGACCAGCTCGGCAATTTTCTCGATCAGGCGCGCTTTGTTTACCTGATACGGGATTTCATTGACGATGATGGTTTCGCGGCCGGTTTTGGCGTCGGTTTCAATCTCACCGCGTGCGCGGATGTAAATTTTACCGCGACCGGTGCGATACGCTTCTTCGATACCGCGACGACCGTTGATGAATGCCGCAGTTGGGAAGTCAGGACCGGTGATGTGTTCCATCAGGCCTTCAACGGTGATGTCTTCATCTTCGATAAAGGCGAGGCAGCCGTTGATCACTTCCGTCAGGTTGTGTGGCGGAATGTTGGTGGCCATACCCACGGCGATACCGGATGAACCGTTCACCAGCAGGTTAGGGATTTTGGTCGGCAGCACTTCAGGAATCTGTTCGGTGCCATCGTAGTTCGGCACAAAATCGACGGTCTCTTTTTCGAGATCCGCCAGCAGTTCGGAAGAGATTTTCGCCATACGTACTTCGGTATAACGCATCGCTGCGGCGGAGTCGCCATCAACGGAACCGAAGTTACCCTGACCATCTACCAGCATGTAGCGCAGGGAGAACGGCTGGGCCATACGAACGATACTTTCGTATACCGCGGAATCACCATGTGGGTGATATTTACCGATCACGTCACCGACCACACGGGCCGATTTCTTATAAGCTTTATTCCAGTCGTTACCCAGTTCGCTCATGGCAAAAAGCACACGGCGGTGCACCGGCTTCAGGCCATCACGCACATCGGGTAATGCTCGGCCAACGATGACCGACATGGCGTAATCGAGGTAAGAGTTTTTTAACTCTTCTTCGATATTGACCGGTGTAATTTCTCTCGCAAGGTCGCTCATGGAGCCGCTATCCCTCTACATAATGCCGGTTTTTAATGGTGCGAAAGTATATCACAGTGGTTGCCCTCGGTGAACGTAAAGCAGGGTTTAATGCCGCTTTTCCTTGCAGGTGAGAGATGCGCTGGCGAGAGTTAAGCGTTTATACTGAGGGAATATTTTGTCAGGAGTCGTGATTCAATGAGTGAACAACCGCAGGAAAGCCGCCAAAACGTCGACCACGCTGAAATTGCCAAGTTTGAAGCGGTCGCATCGCGCTGGTGGGATTTAGAGGGTGAGTTTAAGCCGTTACACCGCATCAATCCCCTGCGTCTCGGCTGGATTGCCCAGCACAGCAATGGTTTGTTTGGTAAGAAGGTGCTGGATGTTGGCTGCGGCGGCGGTATTTTGGCGGAGAGCATGGCGCGTGAAGGTGCTGAAGTCACCGGATTGGATATGGGCGCGGAGCCGCTGGAAGTGGCGCGTTTGCATGCGCTGGAGAGCGGTGTGAGCGTGAACTATGTGCAGCAGACCGTGGAAGATCATGCGATCAGCCATGCAGGTGCCTATGACGTTGTGACCTGCATGGAGATGCTGGAACACGTGCCGGATCCGCGTTCAGTGGTGCTGGCTTGCGCGCAGTTGGTGAAACCCGGCGGCGAGGTGTTTTTCTCTACCATTAACCGTAATCCAAAGGCGTGGTTGCTGGCGGTGTTTGGCGCCGAGTATGTGATGCGCATGGTGCCGCGTGGCACCCATGACGTGAAGAAGTTTATCCGTCCGGCAGAGTTGCTGAACTGGGTTGATGAGACGCCGTTGCGTGAGATGGGCATGATTGGTTTACATTATAATCCGCTGACTAACCAGTTCCGTCTGGGACGTGGCGTTGATGTGAATTATATGGTGCATACGCATCGTCAGGATTGAGTTTTTTTGCAGGGTTGCTGTGGGGCGGTGCGTGGTTGCTGTGGGGACGGTGCAGGGTTGCTGTGGGAACGGTGCAGGGTTGCTGTGGGAACGGTGCATGGTTGCTGCGGGGACGGTGCGTCGGCCAGTAAAGCCCCGCCCGATCGCAAAGGAAACACGCATCCATGCAGATCGGCCGCCGCATCCCTGCGGCGGACGCTTTGCTCTCCGGGCGGGGCTTTACTGGCCCTGAACGTTGGTCATTGCTTTGAATAGCGTTGCGTTGTGGATGGGTTTCATTAAGTTGCCTACGCAGCCGCTGTCGTTAACATGATGCAGTGGCGCAATTTATTGAGCTATTCGTCTCTTAAACCCTCCTCTACGAACACCTAATCATGCTGGGATTGAGCGAAGAATTCTGCGTCGCCTCCATATTGAACATTATACGGTTGCAGTACATATCATTGCGCTTTCGGTTGTTTCAATACTCCTTTAAAAACCTCGAATGATGGTACTTCGCCCTTGTACGGAGAATGACTTGGCGTCACTGCGGAAAAATCCCCTTAAAGGCGGTTTTCTTTCTCGGCTCACTCATTAATGCTTCCAGCGCCTCAACGCAGACCAGATAGTGCGGTGTTTTCTTGTGTGCCAAAACTGCTGCCTCATCCGCATAAGCTTCATAAATAAAGAAACGCGTTGGCACATGGCTGTCCTGCAATACATCAAAGCGCAGGTTGCCAGGCTCCTGCAATGCACCTAAATGATTGAGCTTAAACACCCGCAAAAACTCGTCGATACAGTCAGGTTTGACATTGATCTCTACCAGCGTGACTTCCATCGGCTTGTCCTTTTTATCGCGATTGGCAAAGTGGCAATCCTGGTAAAGCTTGTTTAATAAAACTCTCGCAGCGATCACAGTTCAAACTTTCAACAGTTGGCTAAGCCCTTCATCTGGAGGTGAAAACCCACGTGCGCAGCTATCTTTGCTTTAACACCCGTTGGGCCGTCGGTGTGGAGCACCCGTTCCGTTTCAACAGGAGTTTTGCGATGACACACGCCCCGCATCTGATGGCGCTCGACGCCGGTACTGGCAGCATTCGCGCCGTGATTTTCAATCTTCAGGGTGAACAGGTTGCCGTGGCGCAGGCTGAATGGCGTCATCTCGCCCTGCCCGATGTGCCGGGATCGATGGAGTTTGATCTGAGCCACAACTGGTCACTCACCTGTCAGTGTATTCAGCAGGTGCTGCAACAGTCACAACTGCCAGCTAGTGCCATTCGCAGCGTGGCCTGCTGCTCCATGCGCGAAGGGATCGTGCTGTATAACAAAGCCGGTGAGGCGATTTGGGCCTGCGCCAACGTGGATGCCCGTGCCAGCCGCGAAGTAAGTGAGCTTAAAGAGATTCATCACGGCGAGTTTGAGCGTGAAATTTATCAGTGCTCAGGGCAAACCCTGGCACTTGGGGCAATGCCACGCCTGTTATGGTTGGCGCATCATCGACCCGATATCTATCGTCAGGCGGCAACGCTTACGATGATCAGCGACTGGCTGGCGAAATGCCTGAGTGGCGAACTGGCGGTGGATCCCTCTAACGCAGGCACCACCGGACTGCTGGATTTACGCACCCGAAACTGGCGGCCTGATTTACTGGAAATGGCGGGTTTGCGCGGTGATATATTGTCTCCGGTGGCCGAAACCGGCACGCAGCTGGGAACCGTGACAGCCGAAGCAGCTCGCCAGTGTGGATTGGCACAAGGCACGGTGGTTGGCATGGGCGGCGGTGATGTGCAACTGGGCACGCTGGGATTAGGCGTGGTGAAGGCGGGCGAAACTGCAGTGCTCGGTGGCACCTTCTGGCAGCAGGTGGTGAATCTGCCGCAGCCGCAGGTCGATCCTGACATGAATATTCGCGTCAATCCGCATGTAATCCCCGGTATGGCGCAGGCGGAAGCGATCAGTTTTTTCACCGGCCTGACGATGCGTTGGTTCCGCGATGCGTTTTGCGGCGAAGAGAAATTGCTGGCGGAGCGTCTGGGGGTGGATTGTTACAGCCTGCTGGAAGAGATGGCTGCTCGTGTGCCCGCCGGATCCTGGGGCGTGATGCCGGTGTTCTCGGATGCGATGCATTTCAACAAGTGGTATCACGCTGCACCTTCATTTATTAACCTCTCCATCGATCCCGAACGCTGTAACAAGCAGACGCTGTTTCGTGCGCTGGAAGAGAACGCCGCGATTGTATCGGCCTGCAATCTGGATCAGGTGGCGGCATTTTCCGGTGTCCAAACCTCGCAGTTGGTGTTTGCGGGTGGGGGTGCTAAAGGAAAATTGTGGAGCCAAATCTTAAGCGATGTCACCGGATTGACGGTGAAAGTGCCGCAGGTAAAAGAAGCGACCGCGCTCGGCTGCGCGATTGCCGCTGGGGTGGCGGCGGGCATTTACAGCAGTTTGCAGGAAACAGGAGAATCATTGGTACGCTGGGAGCGGGAATTCCAGCCGAATGCAGAGCATCATCAACTGTATCAGCAGCAAAAAGCCAACTGGCAGAAAGTCTATGCTGACCAACTCACCCTAGTGGACAGTGGCTTAACCACCTCGATGTGGAAAGCGCCTGGATTGTAAGTTGGCCGCTATCCAGATCAATTTCCTTTTAGACGCGTACCAGCCTTTTTTGTAGTCTGGATTGGTCACAAAAAATTCATAAGCAATTTTAGATAAGTTCGCTACTGGCGGCCTTGTCAGGGCTTTTTTTACTTCAGAAATTTCCGGCATGCGAGCCTTTGAGCAATAAACACGCGCTCGATCAAAAAGTGAAAAAAAAGTCGCTGGCAGTTGACAGCAGTGGCAGGCCTTACGGAATGGGGATCCAGGAATTTCGCTACCCCCCAGGACGGATTTTTTCGCGAAAATCAACTCTTGTGATGATCAGAATGCTGACTAGAATACTCACCATATTGTTGTTCAAACTTCCCGCACCCCCTATATATAGTGTTTATCCACAGGCTTACTCACAACGAGCGGCTTGTGCATAGACCTTGTGCATAGTTGGGGGATAACTCTCTATTTCATGGACAGGTAAACACGCGACATGAACCAAAGTCTGCTCGTTACTAAACGCGATGGCCGTCAGGAGCGCATTGATCTCGATAAGATTCACCGAGTACTGGATTGGGCCGCTGAAGGGCTAACCAACGTCTCTGTGTCTCAGGTTGAGTTGCGTTCCCACATTCAGTTTTACGATGGAATTCGTACTTCTGATATCCACGAGACCATCATCAAGGCCGCTGCAGACCTGATCTCCCGTGATGCGCCGGATTACCAGTATCTGGCTGCGCGCCTCGCCATCTTCCACCTGCGTAAAAAAGCCTACGGCCAGTTTGAACCGCCGAAGCTGTACGATCAGGTCGTGAAAATGGTTGAGATGGGCAAATACGACCGTCACCTGCTGGAAGACTACAGCGTGGAAGAATTCGAGCAGATGGACGAGTTCCTCGACCACTGGCGCGACATGAACTTCTCTTACGCTGCCGTGAAGCAGCTGGAAGGGAAATACCTGGCGCAGAACCGTGTGAGCGGTGAGATCTACGAGAGCGCACAGTTCCTGTACATTCTGGTCGCCGCTTGCCTGTTCTCCGGTTACCCGCGTGAGACGCGCATGGATTACGTGCGTCGTTTCTATGATGCCGTGTCTACCTTCAAGATCTCACTGCCGACGCCAATCATGTCGGGTGTGCGTACCCCAACTCGTCAGTTCAGCTCTTGCGTCCTGATCGAGTGTGGTGACAGCCTTGATTCCATCAACGCCACTTCCAGCGCAATCGTGAAATACGTTTCACAGCGTGCCGGTATCGGTATCAACGCCGGTCGCATTCGTGCGCTGGGCAGCCCAATCCGTGGCGGTGAAGCCTTCCACACCGGCTGTATTCCGTTCTATAAGCATTTCCAGACAGCAGTCAAATCGTGCTCACAAGGCGGCGTGCGTGGCGGTGCAGCCACCCTGTTCTACCCAATGTGGCACTTGGAAGTGGAAAGCCTGCTGGTGCTGAAAAACAACCGCGGCGTTGAAGGCAACCGCGTGCGTCACATGGATTACGGCGTGCAGATCAACAAGCTGATGTATACCCGCTTGCTGAAAGGCGAAGACATCACTCTGTTCAGCCCATCTGACGTGCCAGGTTTGTACGATGCGTTCTTCGCCGATCAGGACGAGTTCGAGCGTCTGTACACCAAATACGAGAAAGACGACAGCATCCGCAAGCAACGTGTGAAAGCGGTTGAGCTGTTCTCACTGATGATGCAGGAACGTGCCTCTACCGGCCGTATCTACATCCAGAACGTCGATCACTGCAACACCCACAGCCCGTTTGATCCGGCTATCGCGCCAGTACGCCAGTCTAACCTGTGCCTGGAAATCGCGCTGCCGACCAAACCGCTGAATGACGTCAATGACGAAAGCGGCGAAATTGCCCTGTGTACGCTGTCTGCGTTTAACCTTGGTGCGATTGATAGCCTCGACGATCTGGAAGAGCTGGCTACCCTCGCGGTACGTGCGCTGGATGCCCTGCTGGATTACCAGGATTACCCAATCCCGGCGGCAAAACGCGGTGCAATGGGCCGTCGTACCTTGGGTATTGGCGTGATCAACTACGCTTACTATCTGGCGAAGAACGGCGTGCGTTACTCTGATGGCAGCGCCAACAACCTGACGCATAAAACCTTCGAAGCGATTCAGTACTACCTGTTGAAAGCGTCGAACGAACTGGCGAAAGAGCAAGGTGCCTGTACGTGGTTTAAAGAGACCACCTACTCACAGGGCATTCTACCGATCGATACCTATAAAAAGGATCTCGACGCCGTTTGCAGCGAGCCGCTGCACCTGGATTGGGAAGGCCTGCGTGAGTCAATCACCACGCACGGTCTGCGCAACTCTACGCTCTCTGCGCTGATGCCGTCTGAAACTTCTTCGCAGATTTCAAACGCCACCAACGGTATTGAGCCACCGCGCGGTCACATCAGCATCAAAGCATCCAAAGACGGTATTCTGCGTCAGGTGGTGCCAGAGTACGAGCGTCTGAAAGATCAGTACGAACTGCTGTGGGAAATGCCGTCCAACGACGGCTATCTGCAGCTGGTTGGCGTGATGCAGAAGTTCATCGACCAGGCGATTTCGTCGAACACCAACTACGATCCAGGCCGTTTCGCCAATGGCAAAGTGCCAATGAAACAGCTGTTGAAAGATCTGCTGACTGCTTATAAGTTTGGCGTGAAAACCCTGTACTACCAAAACACCCGTGACGGTGCGGAAGATGTGCAGGACGATATGGCCCCTTCCATCCAGGATGATGGCTGCGAAAGCGGCGCTTGTAAGATTTAATTACTCGCACACCTCATCTTGTCAGGGCCGGCAGCGGTCGGCCCTCATCACTTTTGGACTTAGTCATGGCTTACACCACATTCTCGCAGAACAAAAATAACCAGCTGTTGGAACCGATGTTCTTCGGCCAGTCAGTTAACGTTGCCCGTTTCGACCAGCAGAAATATGACATCTTTGAAAAGCTGATCGAAAAGCAGCTCTCCTTCTTCTGGCGTCCGGAAGAAGTGGACGTGTCACGCGATCGCATTGATTATCAGGCGCTGCCGGATCATGAGAAGCACATTTTTATCAGTAACCTGAAATATCAGACCCTGCTGGACTCCATTCAGGGCCGTAGCCCGAACGTGGCGCTGCTGCCGCTGATCTCGATTCCAGAACTCGAAACCTGGATCGAAACCTGGGCGTTCTCTGAGACCATCCACTCGCGCTCTTACACCCACATCATTCGTAACATCGTGAATGATCCGTCGCTGGTGTTTGACGATATCGTCACCAACGAGCAGATTCTGGCGCGCGCGCAGGATATCTCGAAGTACTACGACGATCTGATCGAAATGACCAGCTACTGGCATCTGCTGGGTGAAGGCACGCACGAAGTGGCGGGTAAAACCGTGACCGTTGATCTGCGAGCCCTGAAAAAGCAGCTGTATATCTGCCTGATGAGCGTGAATGCGCTGGAAGCGATTCGCTTCTACGTTAGCTTTGCATGCTCGTTTGCGTTCGCTGAACGTGAGCTGATGGAAGGTAACGCCAAGATCATCAAGCTGATTGCGCGTGACGAAGCACTTCACCTGACCGGTACTCAGCATATGCTGAACCTGCTGCGCACCGGTGAAGACGATCCAGAAATGAAAGAGATCGCTGCCGAATGCCGTGATGAATGTTATGACCTGTTCAAGAAAGCCGCCGAGCAAGAGAAAGAGTGGGCAGAGTATCTGTTCAGCGGTGGCTCAATGATCGGTCTGAACAAAGACATTCTGTGCCAGTACATTGAGTACATCACCAACATCCGCATGCAAGCGGTTGGCCTCGATCTGCCATTCCAGACACGTTCTAACCCGATTCCATGGATCAACTCGTGGCTGGTGTCCGATAACGTGCAGGTGGCGCCACAGGAAGTGGAAGTCAGTTCTTACCTGGTCGGTCAGATTGATGCCGAAGTTGGCGAAGACGACTTCAACGACTTCCAGCTGTAAGCATGAGCCGTTCTGTTGTTATTCTGCGCAGTTCCGGCTCCCGGCTGGAGTGCGCAGAAGATCATCCCAATCTGCTGACGGCACTGGAAGCGCACAATGTTTGCGTAGAGTTTCAGTGCCGTGAGGGCTACTGCGGTTCATGCCGCATGCGCTTGCTGAAAGGCGAAGTGGCTTACGCGGAAACCCCATTGGCGTTTATTCAGAAGGGCGAGATTTTGCCCTGCTGCTGCCGCGCCAAAGGGGAGATTGAGATCGAGTTTTAAGCGAAATCCCCCCTTAGACGCGCAAATTATTGCGCGTCTTTCAGCGGCCCGCCGCTGCAGTCACGCGCGATAAATCCCGCCGCTACAGCTTCACTGCTTCCAGCACATCAATCCAGCCGTGCCCGGTGCTCACTTCGCTGCCGTGCAGCCAGCGGCGCAGCATGTTCATCGCCATCATCGCCACCACTTTCTGCCGTGTTTCGACGTTGTGACGTCCATGCGTGAATTTCACGCGCTGGCCCCAGCTGGCTTCTGGCGTGTGCAGCGCAATCGCCACTTCGCCCTCTTCCAGATTACCCACCGACAGCGCCAGCACCGTGCCGTGATGCGCGGCGAGAGAGCGCGTGCGCTCGACCTGCGCTTCCAACGGTTCATCGTGGGCCGGCAGAATCTCTGCAGCGCTCAGCGGGACTTCTGCCGACGCCAGTTGCCAGTTCAGTAATCCCGCCGTGTATTGTTCGCTGAGCGCCAGCCGGAAACCACGCTCCTGCAGTTCACGCGCTAATAAAGCAGGCAATCCTTCCGTACCTTCGAAGATGGTGCATTCTGCCAGCAGTAGCCTAACCTGCTGCCAAGCCTGTTCCATCGCCACACGCTGGCTGGCCGGCCCGGTGAGCTTAATTTCGATGATCGGCATTGATGAGCGATAGCCCATCACCACACCTTCCGGCAGCGGTAACGGCTCAAGTTCAGCGGCAATATCACTTTCGCCGCGACCAAAGGTGGTCAGGCGCAGACAGAGCGGCGGCTCAGGCAGATCAAAACGCGCTTTCAAACGCGGGATGATCTCCTGCTCCACCATCACTTTAAATTCGGAAGGCACGCCCGGCGTAAAGAATATCCAGCAGCGATTGAGCTGTAACGCGAATCCACACGCGGTGCCAACCGGATTATCAATCAGCTCGGCATTGGCCGGGATTTCCGCCTGCTTGCGGTTGCTCGGAGCCATAATGCGCCCACGGCTGGCAAACCAGGCTTCCATTTTATCCAGCCATTCCTGCTGGACAACTAAATCGGTGCCACAGGCAGTGGCGGCGGCCAGCGCGCTGAGATCGTCGCTGGTTGGGCCGAGGCCGCCGTTCACAATCAGCACATCGGCAATCTGACTGCGACTCTGCAGCGCTTCCACCAGCGAGGACATCGCATCACCCACGGTACTGCGACTGGTCATCGGCAAACCGTGCTGGAACAGTACATCCGCCAGCCATGCGGCATTGGTATCGACAATCTGGCCATGCAACACTTCATCGCCCGTTGAGAGCATTTCAACACGTATCACGTTACGTTCTCCTTATCCCTGTCGCTTTACTGTAGAAAGCGCGCACGCGAAACACAATCGCCGTTGATGCGAAACAAGGATTCGAGACAAATAAGTCGATGTACCCAAAATAATTCAAGATGCAGGAAGGCGGTAAGGGAATGAATCCCTGAAGCTGACTTAGTTCAGTGGCTGGGGGTGAATCAGCGCAGCCAACGCATCTGCAGCCTGGAGTATGGAGGGTGTAAATGAGAGGAATCGGGCGCAACTGACGTTACGCCCCGACAATTTAACGGCGGGCCAGCAGTAAACCAACAAACAGGCCAGCGGCGGCACCGATGCCAATCCCCTGCCACGGTTTCTCGTGCACGTAATCATCAGCCTGATAGGCGACTTTCTTGGCACGATAGTAGTAGCTGTCAGACGCCTGGCTAACGCGATTCTTCACGTCTTCCAGCGCCTGCTCCGCTTTGAGTTTCAGTTCGATGTACTTTTGATCGGCCGGATCGCCCGACGATTTGAGTACTTCTTCCAGTGTTTCTGTCAGTAACGCCAGGTCGTCGTCCAGGCGAGTTTCAAATTGATCTGAAGATGACACGTTATACTTCCTCCATGCTCGTCACTTATCGTCGTTTAACTATAGTCATTAATTCGATATTTGCTGTGTACTCAGGATTAGGATTACGCTGGGTTTTGCCTGACTCAATGCAAAGTTGCGTAATATGCGCTGTTGCAGCGTGAATTCTGCTTCGCTTATTTGATTAATCTGATAAATTTTTGTCAGACTGAATTTTTTAATTTCGCGACTGTCGTAACCCCCTGTAGCCAGACGTAAAGCGTCTTACGATAGTCACAACACACCAGAGCAGCTAAGGATTAGATTTCCGGCATGAATCGTAGAAAATTTATGAAAGCGTCCATGGCCCTCTCTGCCGCAAGCGGCATGACCGGGCTCTCCTCGCTGTTTGCGCAGTCCGCCTGGGCCGATGATGGTATCGCCGACGGCACCGCAGTGCTCTTCGATTTCGACTCACTGAAAAAGAAAGCCTCCGCGCTGGCGAAACAGCCCTGGGGCGGCGCACCCGGCCCGCTTCCTGACACCCTGGCCAATCTGACACCGCAGGCCTACAACGAAATTCAGTACGATGCCAACCATTCGCTGTGGAACAACATTCCCGATCGCGAACTGGATGTGCAGTTCTTCCATGTTGGGATGGGGTTTAAACGCCGTATCCGCATGTTCTCAGTGGATGCCGACAGCCGCGAAGCGCGCGAAATCCACTTCCGTCCGGAATTGTTTAACTATCACAATGCCAACGTCGATACCCAGCAGCTGGTCGGCAAAACCGACTTGGGCTTTGCCGGTTTTCGTGCGTTTAAAAAACCGGAACTGGCACGTCGCGATATCGTTTCGTTCCTCGGCGCGAGCTACTTCCGTGCCGTGGATGAAACCTTCCAGTACGGCTTGTCAGCACGTGGTGTGGCGGTAAATACCTTTAGCAACGGCCATGAAGAGTTCCCGGACTTCACCGCCTTCTGGTTTGAAACACCAAAAGCGGACGATACCACCTTTGTGGTGTATGCCCTGCTGGACGGCGCCAGCTTGACCGGTGCGTACAAGTTCACCATCCACTGCGAGGAGAAACGCGTAGTGATGGAGGTGGAGAACCACCTGTTTGCCCGCAACGACATTCGTCAGCTCGGTATCTCGCCGATGACCAGTATGTTCAGCTGCGGCACCAACGAGCGTCGCATGTGTAATACCTATCACCCGCAAATCCATGACTCCGATCGTCTGGCAATGTGGACCGGTAAAGGTGAATGGATTGCGCGTCCGCTGAATAACCCGCAGCGTTTGCAGTTCAATGCTTATGAAGATGAAAACCCACGTGGTTTTGGTCTGCTGCAGCTCAATCACGACTTCAAAGATTATCAGGATGTGATTGGCTGGTACGATAAACGCCCTAGCCTGTGGGTGGAACCGATTGGTAAGTGGGGCAAAGGCGCCATTAACCTGATGGAAATTCCAACCACTGGTGAAACATTGGATAACGTGGTGTGCTTCTGGCAGCCAACCGAGCCGGTCAAAGCAGGCAGCGAGTTTAATTTCCAGTACAAACTCTACTGGAGCCAACTGCCGCCCGTGCGCAGCGGTCTGGCGCGCGTGGATGCCACTCGTACCGGTATTGGCGGTTTCCCGGAAGGCTGGGCACCAGGCGAGCACTTCCCTGATCAGTGGTGCCGTCGCTTTGCGATTGATTTCGTCGGTGGCGATCTGAAAGCTGCTGCACCGAAAGGTATTGAGCCGGTGATCACCGTTAACGCCGGCACCATCAAGCAGGTTGAGATTTTGTATGTGGAACCGATTAATGGTTACCGCATTCTGTTTGACTGGTATCCGAACAGCGACTCCACCAAGCCGGTGGATATGCGCCTGTTCCTGCGTACCAAAGATGAGACGCTGAGTGAAACCTGGCTGTATCAGTATTTCCCGCCGCCGCCAGATCAGCGTAAATACACTGATGACCGGCAGATGACGCCGGGCTGATATCCCCTGAATAACTTGAATTTCAGGAAGGCGGCAATCGAGTGAGGCCCGATGAGCTTACTCAAGTAAGTGATTCGGGTGAGCGAGAGCAGCCAACGCACCTGTAATTCGAAGTATGACGGGTATAAACGGCGAGGCGCAATCCTCGCCGTTATCCTTTCTGCATACCGATGTGCGGGATATTGTCTTCCATATACACCTCACCCACCGCTTTGAACCCCAGACGACCGTAAAACCCTTCCAGATGAGCCTGCGCCGATAAATAAATAGTACGTTGCGGCCAATGGGTATCGCAGCTTTCCAGCGCTTTTTCCATCAGTCGATAGCCCAGCTTCAGGCCTCGCGCTTCTTCTGACACGATCACGCGGCCAACCATCACCGGGGCGCTGTCGAGTGAAGGCGTGATCACCCGAGCGTAGGCCAATAATTTTCCATCGAGAAAGCCCAAAATATGGCGATTGTCTGCACGTAAATCCTGACCATCCACATCTTGATAAGGGCAGTTTTGCTCCACAATGAAGACGTGGTTGCGCAGCGCAAGCAGGGTATACAACTGCTGTGCGGTCAATTCACTGTGGTGGCAATCGAGCCATTGCATTTCCATGATGCTTCCTTATCTGAGCGAAAAAAGTGATCTCCTGAGATTATCACAGCGCGCAGGCATTAAGCAGCCGTACTGGGTTGCCGCATTGCCTTGCCGTGATCGTATTCTCAGATTACAGGCAAAAAAAATCAGGCCCGTGGGCCTGATTCTCTTCGTCACTTCACATTACATCAGCGGCTGTGCCATCTGCACCAGCGAGATGAGTGGCTGAGGATAGACACCTAGCAGCAGCACCAGAATCGCCGAGATCAGCACCACCACACCACCGGCGGTGAACGCCCAGTTGGCTGGCGTATCACGATCGCGCGTATGCATCTCTGGTGGGCTGAGGTACAGACTCACCGTCACGCGCAGATAGTAGTAAAGGCCAATCGCACTACCGGCGACCACTGCCGCAGTCAGCCACCAAAGGTGCGCGTTCACACCGGAAGCAATCACGTAGAACTTACCAATAAAGCCCAGCGTCATCGGGATACCGGCCAGAGACAGCATCATCACTGTCATTACCGCTGACAGAATCGGACGGTGCCAGAACAGACCACGGTAAGAGTACAACGTGTCGGCATCCGGGCCACGGTACGGGCTGGACATCAGGCTGACCACACCGAACGCGCCGAGGCTGCTGAACAGGTAACCGGCCAGGTACACACCCGCCGTTTCCAGTGACAGCTGATGGGTTTTCACCGCAATCAGCGACACCAGCAGATAGCCAAGGTGAGCGATAGAAGAGTAACCGAGCAGACGTTTGATGTTGCTCTGCGAAATCGCCATCAGGTTACCGAACAGAATCGACACAAAGGCGATGACACCGAGTACGGTGCGCACCGCTTCACTGTCCGTCACTGGCGCGTACAGGAACAAGCGCATCACCACACCAAAGATGGCAATCTTGCTGGCGGTGGCCAGGAAGGTCGACACCGGTGCAGGCGCACCCTGATAAACGTCTGGCGTCCACAAGTGGAACGGCACCAGCGACAGCTTGAAGCCAAGGCCGATAATCATCATGCCCAGACCCACCAGCAACAGCGGCTGTTGAATCATGCTGTCATTCAGGCTTTTACCCAGCTGCACAAAGCTCAGGCTGCCAGAATCAGCATAAATCAGCGCGATACCGAAGATCAGGAACGAGGACGCCGCAGCGGACAGGATCATGTACTTCAGAGCGGCTTCCAGCGAGCGTTTCTGGCGGAAGGCATAACCGATCAAGCCAAACAGCGGCAGCGACAGCAGTTCGATACCGATGAACAGCGCTGCCAGATGATTAGCACTCGCCAGCACGATCCCACCCAGTGCTGCAATCAGCACCAGCAGATAGAACTCATCTTTGTTGTCCGGGAAACCGGCCAGCCACGGATAAGCAAAGGTACAGGTCGCGAGACTGGCGAGCACCACCAGCGCGGTGTAGAACATTGAGTAGCCGTCAACGCGCAGCAGCGGCGTGACATCCATAGCACCGACATGACCGACAAACCACAGTGAAAACAGCGCAACGTTCAGGCCAATGACCGTCAGCGTGGCATTAACAAAGTGGTTGCGTCGCCACGCAATGGACAGCATCACCACCACCACCGTCAATCCGACGATCAACAGCGGCAGTAACGCAATCAGATGTTGAGGAGTTATTGTCATGGCGAATTACGGCCTTGTAGTTGAAATTGAAGCGGTAAACCACTGCTGAATATTGCTCATCGCAGCGTGAGAGGTATCAAGGATCGGCTGTGGATACACACCCAGCAGAACCAGCAGCACCACCAGCACGCCGATCGTCATGAATTCACGCGGTGACATGCCCGGCAACGGATCTTTCGATTTCGCTTCGCCGTAGTAAGCACGCTGCATCATCACCAGCGAATACACCGAGGCAAACACCAGGCCAAAGGTGGCAATCACGATTATCACCGGCACCACCTGGAAACTGCCGGTCAGAATCATAAATTCGCCGACAAAGTTACCGGTGCCTGGCATACCAAGGTTGGCCACCGCGAAGAACAGCGACAGTCCCGGAATCCATTTGATACGCCCCCACAAACCGCCCATCTGACGCAGGTCACGGGTATGCAGACGTTCATACAGCTGGCCACACAAGATGAACAGTGCAGCAGCGGACAGACCGTGCGCAATCATCTGGATAACCGCGCCCTGGAACGCCAGCTGGCTGCCGGTGTAGATAGCAATCAGCACGAAGCCCATGTGCGAAACAGAGGTGTAAGCGATCAGACGCTTGATATCTGTCTGCGAGAACGCCATCCAGGCACCGTAGAAGATTCCCAGCAGACCGAGCCACATGGCAATCGGCGCAAACTCTGCGGAGGCATTCGGGAACAGTGGCAAGCTGAAGCGCAGCAAGCCGTAAGCCGCGGTTTTCAGCAAGATACCCGCGAGGTCAACCGAACCAGCGGTTGGCGCCTGGCTATGTGCATCTGGCAACCAGCCGTGTAATGGCACCACCGGCATTTTCACCGCGAAGGCGATGAAGAAGCCGAGCATCAGCAGATATTCAACGGTGTGTGACATCGGGGTTTTCAGCAGTTCTTCGTAGCTGAAGGTCCAGACGCCGGTGGCGTTGAAGTGCACAAACACCAGCGCCAGAATCGCAATCAACATCACCAGACCCGATGCCTGGGTATAAATGAAGAATTTGGTAGCGGCACTAATACGCGTTTTACCGTCAGAGGCTTTATGACCCCAGAGCGCGATGAGGAAGTACATCGGCACCAGCATCATTTCCCAGAAGAAGAAGAACAGGAACATGTCGATGGAGAGGAACACGCCAATCACACCACCGAGGATCCACATCAGGTTGAGGTGGAAAAAGCCCTGATACTTCTCGATTTCATTCCAGGAACAGAGCACCGCCATCAACCCGAGCAGACCGGTCAGCACTACCATCAGCAGTGACAAACCGTCGATAGCCAGATGGAAGTTAATGCCGAAGCGTGGAATCCATGGCACCGAGAAAGTCGACTGCCACTGCGGCATACCAGCAGCTTGCGTGAGTGAATAGCCTCCCTGCAGCCACAACTGCAGACCGAGCGCCAGCGTCAGCCCCATGGTGATCATGGCGATCCAGCGCGGCACTTTTGCGCCGAGGCGCTCTGCTAACCAGCAAAGCAGACCCCCAACAAAAGGTATGATTATTAGCCAAGGTAATAGCACGGCATACTTCCCTTTTTTCAACCTGATTTCGAGCTATCTTGCTTGCCATTTCCGTCACCGGCAGTGCTCGCCATCCTCGCGTATAAAATACGCTTGGGTTGCTACACACTAACGGCATCGAAACGGGCTACATCAATAACGCTTCGTCATTCAGGCAATTTTTCACATTCGCTTTTGGGGTGAGAGAACCATTGATCCCCTCGCCCCCGCTCATCAATCTTTAAATCACCAGCATCAGCGCCAGCACCACCACGGCACCGACACTCATGGAAGCCACATACCAGCGCACGTAACCGTTCTCGCTCACCACCAGGCCTTTATTACCGATGCGCGACAGCAGCGCAGGCAGGTTCATCAGTGAGTTCAACGGATCGCGCTTCAGCAGCCAGGCAATGCCAAGATAAGGTTTTACAAACACCTTGTCATACAGCCAGTCGAAGCCCCATGCCGCAAACCACCAGGTGCCGAAGAAACGACCCGGCGCGCTGTTGGCGACACTTGTGACCAGCTGGCGTTTGCCGAGCCACAGTGCAGCGGCAATCAGGATACCGACAATCGCGACCACGCCTGAGGTGATTTCCAGCGCCACTTTGCCGCCTTCACCGAATTCATTCTGCGGCAGCACGCCCGCCAGCGGTGGCGTAATCATGGCGCCAACGAAGGTGGAGAGCACTAACAGCACAATCAGTGGCAGATGGTGAGTGATGCCTTTGCCCGCGTGCGCATGAATTTTCTCTTCGCCGTGGAAAACGATGAAGATCATGCGGAAGGTGTAGATTGAGGTCAGGAATGCACCGACCAGACCCGCCACCATCAGATTGATGTGACCATTTGCCAGCGCACCAAACAGGATTTCATCTTTACTGTAGAAACCTGCGGTAATCAGCGGCAATGCCGCCAGCGCTGCGCCGCCAACCAGGAAGCAGGTATACACCAGTGGGATGCTCTTACGCAGGCCGCCCATTTTGAAGATGTTCTGCTCGTGGTGGCAGGCCAGAATGACCGAACCTGAAGAAAGGAACAGCAGTGCTTTAAAGAAAGCGTGCGTCATCAGGTGGAAAATCGCCGCGTCCCATGCCTGCACGCCCAGCGCCAGGAACATGTAGCCGATCTGACTCATGGTTGAGTAAGCCAGCACGCGTTTGATATCGGTTTGCACCAGCGCGGCAAAGCCTGCCAGCACCAGTGTAACCGCACCGATAATACCCACCAGATGCAGCACTTCCGGCGTTAACAGGAACAAGCCATGGGTACGTGCAATCAGGTAAACACCCGCGGTTACCATGGTAGCGGCGTGGATCAGTGCAGATACCGGCGTAGGACCGGCCATCGCATCGGCCAGCCAGGTTTGCAGTGGCAGCTGTGCAGATTTACCGACTGCACCACCCAACAGCATCAGGGTCGCCCACTGCAGCATGTGGTTGTCAGCCGCGAAGTGCGCCGGCGCCAGTTCCACCAACTCGCGGAAGTTCAGCGTGCCCAGTTCGTTGTAGAGAATGAACAACGCGAATGCGAGGAACACGTCACCGACACGGGTGATGATGAACGCTTTCATCGCCGCTTTGCCGTTTTCTGGATTGCTGTAGTAGAAGCCAATCAGCAGATAAGAGCACAGGCCCACGCCTTCCCAACCGAGATACATCAGCATCAGGTTATCAGCCAGCACCAGCACCACCATGCTCGCGATGAACAGGTTGGTATAAGCGAAGAAGCGTGAATAGCCCTCTTCACCGCGCATGTACCAGGAAGCGAACATGTGGATGAAGAAGCCGACGCCGGTTACAACCGAGAGCATGGTCAGCGACAAGCCGTCCAGCACCAGGTTCACTTTGATATCAAAGTGGCCGACCTGCATCCAGGTCCACAGCGCCTGAGTAAAAGGTTGTTGACCGTTGCTGAAGAAATCCATACCGACGAAAACGGTGGTCAATGCCGCCAGACCTACCGATCCCATCCCCACCGCTGCCGACAGGTTCTCCGACCAACGACCACGGGAAAACGCCAATAGCAGGAAGCCAATCAGCGGAAATAATACGGTTAAATAGAGAAGATTCATCCGCGCATCTCGCTCACTGTGTCAATGTTCAGCGTCTGACGACGACGATAGAGCTGCAGCAGCAGGGCAAGGCCAATACTGGCTTCCGCGGCCGCGAGGCTGATGGCCAGAATGTACATCACCTGTCCGTCAGCTTGTCCCCAATAGCTGCCAGCTACCACCAGCGCGAGCGCGGCGGCGTTGATCATGATCTCCAGACCAATCAGCATAAACAGCAAGTTGCGGCGCAGCACCAGCGAGGTCAGGCCGAGAACAAACAGCACAGCAGCCAACATCAGGCCGTGTTGTAACGGGATCATGCGTGATCCTCCTTATTCGCATGTGCATCAGCATGGCGATTACTCAGCACTTCGCCCTGACGCTCTTCACGTCCGATATGGAAGGCCACTACCAGACCGGCCAGCAGCAGCATTGACGCTAGCTCAACCGCCAGTACGTAAGGACCAAACAGGCTGATACCCACCGCCTTCGCATCAATGACGGTGCCATCAATGCCCTGATCGTGCGCGGTGCTGATGGCGTAAATCATCACTACCAGCAGCAGCAGTGAAACGATGCCGGGGCCGATCCACAATGAAGGCTTCAGCCACTCGCGTTCCTGGTCCTGCTGGGTTTTGCCCAGGTTCAGCATCATCACCACGAACACGAACAGCACCATAATGGCACCCGCGTAGACGATGATTTCCAGCGCACCGGCGAAGTAAGCACCCATCGAGAAGAACACGCCCGCAATAGAGAGCAGTGAGACAATCAGGTACAGCAGCGCATGTACCGGATTGGTGTGGGTGATGACGCGCAATGTCGTCAGCACCGCCACCAGTCCGCAAAGATAAAACGCAAATTCCATACCCGGCTCCTTAAGGTAACAAGCTTTTGACGTCGATTGGCTTGGCTTCGTTTTCCGCTTCGCCTTTCTCTTTCCCGTCGATCGCCATACCCGCCATGCGATAGAAGTTGTACTCCGGATATTTACCCGGACCGGAAATCAGCAGGTCCTGCTTCTCGTACACCAGATCCTGACGCTTAAACTCACCCAACTCGAAATCGGGGGTCAGCTGAATCGCCGTGGTCGGGCAGGCTTCTTCGCACAGACCGCAGAAGATGCAGCGCGAGAAATTGATGCGGAAGAATTCCGGATACCAGCGGCCATCTTTGGTTTCGGCTTTCTGCAGTGAAATACAACCCACTGGGCAAGCTACCGCACACAGGTTACAGGCAACGCAGCGCTCTTCGCCGTCCGGATCGCGCGTTAACACGATACGGCCACGATAGCGCGGTGGCAGATACACCGGCTCTTCTGGATACATCTGGGTTTCGCGCTTGGCGAAGGCATGCATGCCTATCATCCAGATACTGCGCACTGTCGTGCCGAAGCCAACGACAATATCTTTTAAAGTCATCTCAAAACCCCTTACTGCGCGCTGTACAGAATCACTGCGGCGGTCGCCAGCAGGTTCAATAACGTCAACGGCAGACACACTTTCCAGCCGAACGACAGCACCTGGTCATAACGTGGACGCGGCAGCGCAGCACGAATCAGGATAAACATCACCATAAAGAACGCCGTTTTCAGGGCGAACCAGATGAATGGCGGCAGGAATGGACCGTGCCAGCCACCGAAGAACAGCGTCACGATCAACGCTGAAACGGTGGTGATAGCCACATATTCACCGACGAAGAACAGACCGAACTTCATACCGGCATATTCGATGTGGTAACCATCGGCCAGTTCCTGTTCCGCTTCTGGCTGGTCAAACGGATGGCGGTGACACACCGCGACGCCTGCAATACAGAAAGTCACGAAGCCAAAGAACTGCGGGATGATGTTCCACAAGTGCGTCTGGCTCTCGACAATGGCGTTCATGTTGAATGAGCCGGCTTGCGCCACCACACCCATCAACGACAGACCAAGGAACACTTCGTAGCTCAGCGTCTGTGCCGAAGCACGCATCGCACCCAGCAGCGAGTATTTGTTGTTACTCGACCAACCGGCGAACAGCACGGCGTAAACCGCCAGACCAGCCATCATCAGGAAGAACAACAGACCGATATTCAGGTCTGTCACCATCCAGGTCGGTGAAACCGGCACAATGGCAAACGCCAGTAGCAGTGAAACAAAGGCAATCACTGGCGCCAGGGTAAAAATGAAGCGATCGGTAAACGGCGGAACCCAGTCCTCTTTAAAGAACATTTTGATCATGTCCGCCGCCAGCTGCAGCGATCCGCCCCAGCCGACACGGTTTGGACCATAACGGTTCTGCCATAAGCCGAGCAGACGACGCTCGGCGAAACTCATGAAGGCACCACAACCCACCACGACCAGCAAAATGACGATCGTTTTGAGGATTTGGAGGAGGATGTCGATAACGTCCGGTGTCAGCCAGCTCATTGCACGGCCTCCTGCAGTTTGTCAATTTGCGCACCAGAGAGGAATGGCGGTACACCCGGCATGCCCAGCGGCAGACCCACCTGCCCTGCTTGCAGGGAAGTGGAGAAACGCACGGGCAAGTGCAGCGTTTCACCGGCGCAAACCAGCTCAACCGAAGAACCGTTATTCACGCCCAGTTTTTCTGCATCAGCCGGATTAATCACCAGCGTGGCTGGCGACATACGCTTCTGGAAGGTCGGCGAACGCTGAGTCATCTCTTCACTACCAAACAGCTGGTAGTAAGGTGCAACGCGATATTGCTCACCGCCAACAAAGCTTTCTGGCACGGTGGTGAACCATGGCAGTGAACCTTCACCGGCTTCAAACAGACGCACGCCCGGATCGCCGTGACGCAGTTTACCGCCCACTTCAGCCTGGAACTTGTTCCATGCCTGCGGGGAGTTCCAGCCTGGCGCCCAGGCGAAAGGAATCTGCGAACGCGGTGCGCTTGGTTGGTTGTTACCTTCCATTGAGAAGGCAAACATGGTGTCGTTATCCTGTGGCTGACGCGGTTCGTGCACGCTAATGTTGGCACGCATCGCGGTACGGCCACTGTTACGATGCGGTGAACGCGCCAGTTTCTGACCACGAATACGGAAGCTGGCATCTGGAGCAGCGTCTTTGATGCCTTTCAGCTGTGGCAGCGCCGCAACGGTGGCGTCAATCACGTGATCCAGCAGCGTCCAGTCGATCTGGCGGCTTTCGACGGTGCTGTGCAGCGAGTGCAGCCAGCGCCAGCTCTCCAGCATCACAATGCTGTTGTCGTAGTAAGCTGGATCGTAAACCTGGAAGAAACGCTGTGCGCGGCCTTCCTGGTTGATCGAGGTACCGTCGCTCTCGGCGAAGCTCGCCGTGGAGAGCACCAGACCGGCTTTCTCCAGCGTGGCAGTACGTTGGTGATCAACCACAATTACATGAGCGGTGTTGTGCAGTGCCGCGTCAACGGTGGCTTTTGGTGCGTGACGATAGAGATCGTTCTCCAGCACCACCAGCGCTTCCGCTTCACCTTTATCCAGCTGCTGCAGCGCGCTATCCAGCGATTGGCCGCCCATCAGGCCCAGACCAAAGCTGTTGGCTGCGCCCGCCAGGAAGGTAATGCCGACATCGGCACCACGACCTTTCAGCGCTTTTGCCACGTTGGCTGCCGCTTCAATCATCGCGATGCTGCCAGAGTGGGTACCGGAAATAATCAGTGGTTTTTTCGCACCGGCTAACGCCTGTACTACCACATCCAGCTTACCGTTCAGCTTGCTGTCAAAGCCGCTGACTGCCGGGGCCGCTTCATCCAGGGCATTAGCAATGGCGAAGCCAAGGCGTGCCTGATCTTCCACCGGCGCACGATAGCTCCACGCGGCGATGTCATCCAAACGCGTTTCATCGACGTTGGTGACAAACAGCGGATGTTTCGCGTGCTGGCCGATGTTAAGGATGGCCGCGATCTGCCAGTCAGCCACTTTCTGGGCTGCCGCCATTTCACGTGCTTTGCCTTTCACCGCCTGACGCACAGAGAGCGCAACACGTGCACCGACCTGAGTCAGATCTTCACCCAGCACCAGCACCGCATCGTAGCTTTCGATTTCACGCAGTGATGGCGTATAGATACCGCCTTCCTGCAACACTTTCAGCATCAACTCTACGCGAGCTTGCTCAGCGGCAGGCATACCGGTGGAGAAGTTTTCCGCGCCGACGAGTTCACGCAGCGCAAAGTTGCTTTCAATGCTGGCACGCGGTGATCCAATCCCGATCACTCGCTTCGCCTGACGCAGTACGTCTGCCGCCGCATTCACCGCTTGTTCAGCATTCAGGCTGACCCAATCGTTGCCACGCTTCTGTACCGGATGACGTGGACGATCTTTGCGGTTCACATAGCCATAACCGAAACGACCGCGGTCACACAGGAAGTAGTGGTTTACGGTGCCGTTATAACGGTTTTCAATACGACGCAGTTCACCATAGCGCTCGCCTGGACTGGTGTTACAACCCACGCTGCACTGCTGGCAGACGCTCGGCGCGAACTGCATATCCCATTTACGGTTATAGCGTTCGGAGTGAGTTTTATCAGTGAACACGCCGGTCGGGCAGATTTCGACCAGGTTACCGGAGAATTCGCTCTCCAGTGTGCCATCTTCCGGGCGACCGAAGTAGACGTTGTCGTGCGCACCGTAAACGCCAAGATCTTTGCCATCGGCATAATCTTTGTAGTAACGCACACAGCGATAGCAGGCGATGCAGCGGTTCATTTCATGAGAGATGAACGGGCCGAGATCCTGATTCTGGTGGGTACGTTTGGTGAAGCGATAACGACGGAAGCTGTGGCCCGTCATCACCGTCATATCTTGCAGGTGGCAGTTACCGCCCTCTTCGCACACCGGACAGTCGTGCGGATGGTTGGTCATCAGCCATTCCACCACGCTTTCACGAAACTCTTTCGCTTCGCCATCGTCGATGGAAATAAAGGTGCCGTCCGACGCCGGTGTCATGCATGACATAACAAGGCGACCGCGGGTATCTTCGGCATTCTGGAATTGCTTCACCGCGCACTGGCGGCAGGCTCCCACGCTTCCCAGCGCCGGATGCCAGCAAAAATAAGGAATATCAAGGCCCAGAGAGAGACACGCCTGCAACAGGTTGTCCGCTCCGTTCACATCATATTCTTTACCGTCTACATGGATTGTAGCCATAGTGAACATGCTTCCGTAAGGCTCGCCCTAAGACGAGCGTTAAACATCTAATTCTGTCCCCCAAGCCGTTAAGGCTCAGGGTGAATTCCGTGTACGGCGGCTGATTACCAGCGCGCTTTCAGCAGGTTGGGCTGAATACCACCGATCGATCGGGTATTACCAAACACCTGCGGCGCAATGCCGGCTTCAAACTCTTCACGGAAATATTTAATTGCGCTCTGCAATGGCTCAACGGCACCCGGTGCGTGGGCGCAGAAGGTTTTACCTGGGCCGAGCTGGCGGCAAAGCTGCAGCAGGGTTTCGATGTCACCCGGCTGGCCTTTTTTCTGCTCCAGCGCGCGCAGGATCTTCACGCTCCATGGCAAACCATCACGACATGGCGTACACCAGCCGCAAGACTCGCGCGCGAAGAACTCTTCCAGATTGCGCACCAGCGAAACCATGCCAATCTCATGATCGACCGCCATCGCCAATGCCGTGCCTAAACGGCTACCGGCTTTACCGATGCTGGCAAATTCCATTGGCAGATCAAGATGCTGATCGGTCAGGAAGTCGGTACCGGCACCCCCTGGCTGCCAGGCTTTGAATTTCAGTCCATCGCGCATGCCACCGGCATAATCTTCCAGAATCTCACGCGCGGTGGTGCCAAACGGCAGTTCCCACACGCCTGGGTTTTTCACGCGGCCGGAGAAGCCCATCATCTTGGTGCCGGTGTCTTCGCTGGTAGAGATGTTCTTGTACCAGTCAACGCCGTTAAGGAGGATAGCGGGCACGTTCGACAAGGTTTCCACGTTGTTCACGCAGGTAGGCTTGCCCCACACGCCGGCACTCGCTGGGAATGGCGGCTTCGAACGTGGGTTCGCGCGGCGGCCTTCCAGTGAGTTGATCAACGCGGTCTCTTCACCACAGATATAACGACCTGCGCCGGTGTGGACGATCAGCTCAAAGTCAAAACCGCTGCCAAGAATGTTTTTACCGAGATAGCCCGCTTCGGTGGCTTCCGCAATCGCACGGCGCAGATGCACTGCCGCTTCGATATACTCGCCACGCAGGAAGATGTAGCCACGGTAGGCTTTCAGCGCGAACGCACTGATCAGCATGCCTTCCACCAGCTGATGCGGCATTTGCTCCATCAGCAGGCGGTCTTTATAGGTGCCCGGCTCCATTTCATCGGCGTTACACAGCAGGTAACGGATGTTCATGGATTCGTCTTTCGGCATCAGGCTCCACTTCAGGCCAGTGTTAAAGCCTGCACCACCGCGACCTTTCAGACCGGAGTCTTTAACTAAAGCGACGATGTCGTCCTGGCTCATGCCTTTCAATGCTTTATCAGCACCGACGTAACCGTTTTTACTGCGATATTCATCTATCCATACTGGCTGCTTGTCGTCACGCAGACGCCAGGTCAGTGGATGGGTTTCCGCAGTACGAATGATCTGTTTAATGGTCATTGATACTGCTCCAGCAGGTTGGCGATGCCTTCCGGCGTCAGATGAACGTGGGTATCTTCATCCACCATCATGGTTGGGCCTTTATCGCAGTTGCCCAGACAGCAGGTTGGCAACAGGGTAAAGCGGCCATCGGTGGTGGTCTGGCCCGGTTTGATGTTCAGATTCTGCTCGAGTGCCGCCTGAATGCCCTGGAAACCGGTGATGTGGCATACCACGCTGTCGCAGTAGCGGATCACATGGCGTCCCACCGGCGTGCGGTAGATCTGGCTATAGAACGTTGCCACACCTTCCACGTCACTGGCTGGAATGCCGAGTACATCAGCAATGGCACCGATTGCACCATCTGGCACCCAGCCACGCTGCTTCTGCACGATCTTCAACGCTTCAATTGAGGCGGCGCGCGCATCTTCGTAATGGTGTTTTTCGTGCTCGATAGCGTGGTGCTCGGTCTCGCTCAGCACAAAGACCTCATCAGGGTCGATAGTGTGAATGGCAATTTTTTGATCGTGCATAATTAGCGGTCCACGTCTGACATAACAAAATCGATACTACCGAGGTACACGATCAAGTCGGATACCAGGCTGCCGCGGATCACCGATGGGATCTGCTGCAGGTGCGGGAAGCTTGGCGTACGCACGCGGGTGCGGTAGCTCATGGTGCTGCCATCGCTGGTCAGGTAGTAGCTGTTGATCCCTTTGGTCGCTTCAATCATCTGGAAGGATTCGTTGGCCGGCATCACCGGGCCCCACGACACCTGCAGAAAGTGGGTGATCAGGGTTTCAATGTGCTGCAGCGTGCGCTCTTTTGGTGGCGGCGTGGTCAGCGGATGATCCGCTTTGAACGGGCCTTCCGGCATGTTTTTCAGGCACTGTTCAAGAATGCGCAGTGACTGCCACATCTCTTCCATTTTGAGCTGGACGCGGGTGTAAGCATCACTGATGCCTGCGCCGACAGGAATCTCAAAGTCGAAGTTTTCGTAGCCTGAATACGGACGCCATTTACGCACGTCGAAGTCGAGACCGGTGGCACGCAGGCCAGCACCGGTGGTGCCCCACGCCAACGCTTCGTCCATGTTGTAAGCGGCAACGCCTTTTGAACGGCCAATCAGCACGGTGTTACGCAGTGCGGCTTTGTCATACTCGCGCAGACGCTTTGGCATCCAGTCGAGGAAGTCACGCAGTAAACGCTCCCAGCCTTTTGGCAGATCGTGTGCCACGCCGCCGATGCGGAACCACGCCGGGTGCATACGGAAACCGGTAATCGCTTCCACTACGTCATAAATTTTCTGACGGTCGGTAAAGGCGAAGAACACCGGTGTCATCGCGCCAACGTCCTGAATAAAGGTGGAGATGTAGAGCAAGTGGCTGTTGATGCGGAACAGCTCAGACAGCATCACGCGGATCACGTTGACGCGATCTGGCACGGTGATACCGGCTAATTTTTCCACCGCCAGCACGTAAGGCATCTCGTTCACGCAGCCGCCGAGGTACTCGATACGGTCGGTGTACGGAATGTAGCTGTGCCAGGATTGACGCTCGCCCATCTTCTCGGCACCACGGTGGTGATAACCGACATCCGGTACGCAATCGACAATCTCTTCGCCATCCAACTGCAGGATGATACGGAAGGCACCGTGTGCTGATGGGTGGTTCGGACCGAGGTTGAGGAACATAAAGTCCTCATTGGTGGTGCTGCGCTTCATGCCCCAATCTTCGGGCTTGAAGGTCAGTGCCTCCATCTCCAGATCTTCTTTCTGTTTGGTCAGTTCGAACGGATCGAATTCCGTGGCACGCGCCGGGTAATCTTTACGCAGCGGATGGCCTTCCCAAGTCTGAGGCATCATGATGCGCGTCAGGTGCGGGTGGCCATTGAAGGTGATACCAAACATCTCCCAGGTTTCGCGCTCATACCAGTTGGCATTGGCGAAAATTTTGGTGATGGTCGGCACATTCAGATCGTTTTCCGACAGCGCCACCTTGAGCATGATGTCGCGGTTGCGTTCAATCGACAGCAGGTGATAGAAAACGGAAAAATCCGCGGCGGGCAAACCGGCGCGGTTGGTGCGTAGACGCTCATCGAAACCGTGTAAGTCATACAACATGACATACGGCTTCGGCAGCTTACGCAGGAATTCGACAATTTCCAGTAACTGTTCACGCTTCACCCAAACCACCGGAATCCCGGTGCGGGTGGCCTGAACGGTAAAGGCATCCGGCCCAAAACGGTTACGCAGCTCGCCGACCACTGGATCGTCCAGGTGGTCGCGGGTTTGCCATGAAGGCTGAGCGAGATCTTGCGTGGTTAAATCTGTCATACGTTACTCACCATTCCGGCCTGTAATCAGGCGCTAAAAGAAGGCGTCAGGATGGCGGCGCGCATTAAATTGTGATGTTCTGCTGCGGCCGTTGTGCCATCCGTGTACGGGAAGCTTAGACTTCGTCAGGCGTTCTCAGGTTAGTGACGGCAATACGCTCACCGCGTTTTCTTTCACGCTCTGGCTGCATATTGGCGCGATAAACACCCTGATCACCCACCACCCACGACAGTGGACGGCGCTCTTTGCCGATGGACTCACGCAGCAACAGCAGCGCTTGCATGTAAGCTTCAGGGCGCGGTGGGCAGCCTGGGATATACACATCGACTGGCAGGAATTTATCCACGCCTTGCACCACAGAATAGATGTCGTACATGCCGCCTGAGTTTGCGCAGGCACCCATAGAGATCACCCATTTCGGTTCCAGCATCTGGTCATACAAACGCTGAATAACCGGTGCCATTTTGGTAAACGGCGTACCGGCGATCACCATAAAGTCCGCCTGACGTGGAGAGGCACGCATAACTTCCGCACCAAAACGCGCCACGTCATGCACCGCAGTGAATGACGTGGTCATTTCCACGTAGCAACAGGAAAGACCGAAGTTATACGGCCACAGAGAGTTTTTACGACCCCAGTTCACCATGTCATGCAGGGCGTGTTCGAGCTTGCCCATATAGACGCTGCGATGAACGTGCTGCTCCAGGGGATCGGTAACAATCTCCTGTTTCTGCAGAGGATAACGATCGTTATCACCGCCGCCGTTCGGGTCTACGCGTGTCAGCGTGTAGTCCATCTTATTGCCTCGCTTTTACTGCTTATGAGGGTTGGTGTGGTTGTGACTGACCGGGATTGATTTGACCACTACGCGACGACGCGCAGGAGCCCAATCCAGTGCACCGATGCGCACCAGATAAACCAGGCCTGCCAATAGCACCAAAATGAAAATTGCGGCTTCGACAAAGCCAACCCAACCGCTTTCACGGATTGAAGTCGACCATGCGTATAAATAGAGGGCTTCGACGTCGAAAATAACGAAGAACATCGCAACCAGATAGAATTTAGCGGAGAGGCGAATATGAGTATCACCGACGGATTCGATACCCGATTCAAACGGGGTGTCTTTGTGGCGCGCCCGAGCACGTCCACCTAACAACCAACCGCCGGTCAACATGAAGGCACACAGGCCAAATGCAATAACAATAAAAACAATAAACGCCCAGTGATGAGCGATCACTTCTGTGGTTGTCGACATACTCTTTGCTTACTCATCAAAAGTGGCGCTGGCATCCTGCACTGTTGCAGCAAACACACCACATGAATTCAAGGGAAGGATAAAAAACCTTGTAAACTATGCTGTCATTATCAAATAAGCAGCACTTTTATGGGGTTTTTTACTCCTTTCTATAACCTTTTGTCAACTTTGACAAAAGCATCCAAACATTAATTAACACCCGTAGCATATTATTAACAAATGAACCCCATGATACCAGCTAAATCGCTTCAGTTTGTGAGGTTAATTTTAGTGTAGCGGGTATTCACATGCATGGATCGTGCATTTAACAATCATATTTTGACAGGTCTTACGGGGATTTCCCCCCCCTTATAGGGGGTATTTTTTTGATCCAGAACACATAATGGTGTTTTTTGCTGTAAAAAGCGGCGATCGGCACAGGCAAATGCCCTGGGAAAGATGGCACGGAATGATAAAGAAGTTCCACTTTGAGCAAAAATGGAACAATCCGCATTTTTCAGGAAGGCAGGAAAATTATTGATCGTGAATAGCGTCAGAAAGGGCGAGATAAAAGGCATAAAAAAAGCCTTAGCTGATGTTTATCAGTCTAAGGCTCATTTTAATAAGTTTTAACAATTAGCCAGTATTCCAGAGTGAAGGAATAACCCGCAATTGTTGACCTTACTCTTCATCATCCAGCAGCAGACTGCCATCTGGATTTGCCGTCAGATTGTAAGGATCGTTGGTCGACTGCATCGCGTTGAAGATCGCCAGCGCCAACTCATTATCACTGTCTGGATTGCGACACAGCAGGTACTGAGTATCCGGCAATACCGGCAGACCTTCTGCTGCACCCATCACACGCAACTCAGGGCTCATCATCTCAACCGGACGAGCTGTCACACCCAGACCCGCTTTTACAGCCGCACGCACCGCTGCCAGCGTTGATGCAACATACGAAATGCGCCATGGGATGCCCGCTTCATTCAGGTGATCGATAGCCATGTCACGGTACGGGCTTGGCTCATCCAGCAGCACCAATGGAATAGCTTCGCCGCGCTGGAAGATGTAATCCGCAGCACAGTACCAAAGCGTGGGCGAGGTGCGCAGGACCTGATGGGTGAAATTGCCAGGACTGGACGTGGTGACAACCAGATCAACCTCACCCTGATTCAGCATTTCCATCATGAACGGGTTGCGTTTGACGCGCACGTCAATGGCCAGCTTCGGATACACCGACGTTACGCGGTTAAGCAGGAACGGCAGAATGGTATCGGAGGTGTCATCGGAGGCGCCAATAGTCAGTACGCCCTGGATGTTGCTGTACATTAACGAGGTGCACGCTTCGTCATTGAAACGAAGGATCTTTCTGGCGTAGCCGAGCAACTGGATACCATGCTCCGTCAACAGTTTATTACGTCCATGTCTGGCAAACAGCTCTTTACCTACCAATTGTTCCAGACGTTGCATCTGCTGACTCACTGCGGATTGCGTTCTGCATACTGCCGCAGCCGCCGCCGCAAAAGTATTTAAGTCAGCAACAGCAACAAAGGTACGCAGCAGATCGAGGTCGAGATTGAGTATCGGACGATTTGCATTAGTCATGTTTTTTCTTCACTTATAAGATTTTTTAAAACTACTACCCTGGTGTATTACCCTACTTATCAAATAGATAAGAGGTAATGGTGCTTAATGACAGCCCTGTGTGGAGCTGTCATGGAAAAATCGTGTCAGGCGGATGCTGACGGATACGTCACTCTGTATTCAGAGGAGCGCCGTCTATATAAGACAGAACAACTTCGGGTCCGAAGACGTATGTCGCACAGGTGCTGGAAGCTGCGTAGTTGTCTAGTTTCCCGCGAAAACAGCCTGCGGGTCAAAAAGAGATAACATCATGTTATGCTGATGCGAAGCGGTAAAGTGCATCAAATAATAAATTATACTTAATCATTTTTACGCTTTAAAGGGAAATGTTTTCGATCAAACCATCGCATTTTTTGACCAAATCCCTTTTCCCCCACATCCTGCCACAATGCTGCTCATTTTTTAACCACCCAGGTTCTTAAACTGCACCAGCAGCGTTAAAGTTACAGTGTAAATGCTATTTAAGCTGCTGTTGCTACCCTAATAGGTCACCTGGCAGCGCTTAATGCTACCGCCTTAAACTGATTAAGAATGCGTGACATTTGCTGGCACCAGCAATGGCTGCAAACTCGCTGTACACTTATTCGACATCCAACAAGATTCCTTTAACTATTTCATCAGGTCGCTAATGGTTTTTTTTGCAGGATGTAAATTAAAAATTTCTTAATGGCCTCCAACACCTATGGATTTGAGGCTTTACAGCACCCGCGCCACTATGCAGAATTTTATACTACCACAATGAACACCACTGGAGTTATCAACCAGATTAACCTTCGGACGATGCGTTTTCCGCCACCCACGGCGGGAATCATTGGCAAACGCGCCAAAACATAAAGCCGCCCTTCTTTTGTGACAGTGAGAAGAGTAAATTGGGCAAGTTTGATTTTGGTGGCAGGTTAAAGGACTCTGCCCGTAAAGGCGGTAACGATGAATTTTCAAATTGATAAATCCGGCAAGCTGGAAAATGTCTGTTATGACATCCGTGGCCCGGTACTGAAAGAAGCTAAGCGTCTGGAAGAAGAAGGTAACAAAGTTCTCAAACTCAACATCGGCAACCCTGCCCCGTTTGGATTTGAAGCCCCTGATGAAATTCTGGTTGATGTGATTCGCAACCTGCCGAGTTCACAAGGTTATTGCGACTCAAAAGGGCTGTATTCTGCGCGTAAAGCCATTATGCAGCATTACCAGGCGCGAGATATGCGCGATGTTACCGTCGAAGATATCTATATTGGCAACGGTGTGTCTGAACTGATTGTGCAGGCGATGCAAGCATTGCTGAACAGCGGCGACGAGATGCTGGTGCCTGCACCGGACTATCCGTTATGGACGGCGGCCGTTTCGCTGTCGAGCGGAAAAGCCGTGCACTATCTGTGTGATGAGTCTGCGGGTTGGTTCCCGGATTTAGACGATATCCGCAGTAAGATTACCCCGCGCACGCGCGGCATTGTGATCATCAACCCGAACAACCCAACGGGTGCGGTTTACAGCAAAGAACTGCTGATGGAAGTGGTGGAGATCGCGCGCCAGCACAACCTGATCATTTTCGCTGATGAAATCTACGACAAGATTTTGTATGACGAATCACAGCACCATTCGATTGCGGCACTGGCGCCGGATCTGCTGACCGTTACCTTCAATGGCCTGTCTAAAACCTACCGTGTTGCAGGTTTCCGTCAGGGCTGGATGGTGTTAAACGGTCCGAAGAAACATGCCAAGGGCTATATTGAAGGGTTGGAAATGCTGGCGTCGATGCGTTTGTGCGCCAACGTGCCTGCTCAGCATGCGATCCAAACGGCTTTAGGTGGCTATCAAAGCATCAGCGAGTTTATTGCGCCTGGCGGTCGTCTGTATGAACAGCGTCAACGCGCCTGGGAATTGATCAACGATATTCCCGGCGTCAGCTGCGTGAAACCGCAAGGTGCCTTGTACATGTTCCCGCGTATCGACCCAAAGAAATTCAACATCTTTGACGATCAGAAAATGGTGCTGGATTTCCTGTTACAAGAGAAAGTGCTGCTGGTCCAGGGTACCGCCTTCAACTGGCCATGGCCAGATCACGTGCGCATCGTCACCTTGCCGCGTGTCGATGACCTGGAAATGGCGATCAATAAATTTGGTCGTTTCCTGCAGGGCTATCGTCAGTAGTCTGACGCGCATGCAACCTGAAGTCTGAAGGGTATATACTGTTTTCATCTCGGGGAAGGCCCTCCTTCCCCGCCGTGAGAACAGGAACCGTCTATGACCCGAAGCCACTTTTTCGCCCACCTCTCCCGTCTTAAATTGATCAATCGCTGGCCACTGATGCGCAACGTGCGCACTGAAAACGTCTCTGAACACAGTCTTCAGGTGGCGATGGTGGCGCATGCGTTAGCCATCATCAAAAACAAGAAATTTAACGGCAATCTCAATGCAGAACGCATTGCGATGCTGGCGCTGTATCACGATGCCAGCGAAGTGCTGACAGGCGATTTGCCCACGCCGGTGAAGTATTACAACGCGCAAATTGCTCATGAGTATAAGAAGATCGAAAAGATCGCCCAGCAGAAGCTGATCGAGATGTTGCCTCCAGAATTACAGGATGCTTACCGTCCGTTGATTGACGAGCATTTGCATAGCGAGAGCGAACAGGCGGTGGTGAAGCAGGCTGACGCGCTGTGCGCCTACGTGAAATGTCTGGAAGAGCTGTCAGCAGGGAATAACGAGTTTCTGATGGCTAAGGCACGTCTGGAGAAAACGCTGTCACAGCGCCGTTCACCTGAAATGGATTACTTTGTTGAGATATTCATTCCGAGCTTTAGCCTGTCTCTGGATGAAATTTCTCAGGATACCCCGTTATAAAAAACGGGCCGTTATGGCCCGCTCTGTCATGCTTTGGCGGAGAGCGTAAACGTGCCACTTTCAGCGCGGGAAACCACCAGCGGTTCCAGCGTTTTCACCCGCCATGTGACTTCATTTAGACGCGGTGCATCCGTGGGGGCATTAACAGCTACCACGGCACTGCCCGCTTCCAGCCCGGCAATAATGCCAGCGGGCGCATCTTCAACCACGATACACTCCGCTGCAGCCAGCCCAAGGCGCTCAGCACCCAGCAGATACGGCTCCGGGTTCGGTTTACCCAGTTTGATGTTTTCTGCGGTAATGAACACTTCCGGCATCGGTAGACCCGCGGCTTTGTGACGTGCATGAGCCACCGGGATCGATCCTGAGGTCACAATAGCCCAGGGAATATTCAGCTCATTGAGCGTAGCGAGTAACGCTTTCGCCCCCGGAATCGCTTTCACGCCCTGCGTGTCTTCTGCTTCTAAACGCTCAAGCCAGAGAAACTCCGCCTGAATTGCCTCTTCAGACTGACCCGCCATAAAATGGCGTAATGAATTGATCGCTGGCTTACCGTGTATGAAGTTCAGGACTTCTTCCGCCGCAATACCCTGGCGCTCGCCCCACAGTGACCATGCGCGGATCACCGCAGGTAATGAATCCACCAACGTACCGTCCAAATCAAACAGAAAACCCCTGTACTTCACGCGTCGCTCCTTACTCAGGCATTGAGAATCTGCGCGATTTCGTTCGCGCTAAGATGATATTGACGTGGGCAAGTGTGCCACACCGCCAGCATGCGTTGGTATTTTTCCCACATCGGCGTCTGCGCATTAAAGCCGTGCGTACCAGAATCAAAATGGGTATAGCGTCCTTCCACGTTCACCATAAAGCGCACATAGCCGAGATAGCGCGCCTCGGTGGCCGCATCAAAACCGAGAAATGCCAGACGGCGCTCTTCGATATTATTGGCTTCTTTCAGGTTCGACCAGGAGACATGCAGCGCATGGTGCATTTCCATAATGTCGATGAGCTGGCGGCAGGTGGCTTCCGTTAACTCGCCAAACTCTTTGTCGAGTTCGCGCAGTTGCAGGCCGTAGCCTCGCTCGATGATGGTCTGATAACGACGATAACGCTCGGCATTTTCCGGCTCCAGCATCGCCATCATTTTGTATTGGTTAGAGAGGATCAGTCTTTGTGCATGGGTCATTTCCACGGTTCGCTCCCGGGCCATCACGGCCGCTTAAGATTTAAACAATGGATAAATGATTACACAAGGAAAGCGATGCGTGTTTGCCCGCATCACTTTTCTTTGATTTGAACCCGGTTACTGCACACATTCTGTGGCAGTAAAAGGAGATGCTCGATCAAAGATCGTCGAGGAAGGTACGATCGAGCTGTTTGAAGGCGCGCTTTAATACGTCAGCCAGAGCCTGATAAGTTGGTTTACCGTCAACGGGGGCAATCGCCTGTCCCGCTTCTTCCAGCTTGGCGCGCACTTCGTGGAACCAGTGCAGCAATGTCGGCGGTAATGGCGTGATGGAGCGTTTACCCAGCCACCACAATCCCTGCATCGGCAAACTACAGGCAAACAGTGCGGTAGCGATGGCCGGCCCCAGTTGTCCGCCCATGGCGATTTGCCAAGTCAGAGTGAATATCGCCAGCGGCGGCATAAAGCGGATGGCAAAACGCGTTGCCGTCACCACGCGGTTTTCCGGGAACATCGGTGCCAGACGCTTATCAGCTGGCCAGGTCTTCATGTAACGCTGACCGTTCTGGAATAAACCAAACCAGCCGGGATTGCTTGTGTCATTCGCCATGATAGACCTCAACTAATTTTGCAACGATTAAAATAAAATGATAACTACACAACTTTACGTGACATCCTTCAAAAGATTTTGTCTTTGCGGGTGACAGTGGGTATTCTGACGCCGTTTTAGCAACATTACCGGAAGCTTCAGCTCAATAAAAGAGCGGTTTAGAGCCATGTTTCGCTAAGCAGAATTCAAAAATCTGCGTAAAATTACCGAAATTTTTTTGCATGTCGGTCTCTTTTTGACTACCGCATGATGTTAATCATTAATCTACCAGCATTCATGGGCTACGCTGTTAGTCTGATTGCGTTATTTTTAGCCACTCTTTAATCAATAGGTACTTCCATGTCAACGAAGTTAGTACTGGTTCTGAACTGCGGCAGCTCTTCACTTAAGTTTGCCATCCTCAATCCAGCCACCGGTGACGAATATCTGTCAGGTCTGGCGGAGTGTTTCCATTTACCTGAAGCGCGTATCAAATGGAAACTGGAAGGCAGCAAACAAGAAGCACCTCTCGGCGCAGGTGCGGCGCACAGTGAAGCGCTGAACTTCATTGTTAAAACTATTCTGGCACAAAAACCAGAGCTTTCGGCACAAATCGCTGCAATCGGCCATCGTATCGTTCACGGCGGCGAGCAGCTGACTAAATCAGTGATCATCGATGAATCGGTGATTCAGGGCATTAAAGATGCATCCTCTTTTGCTCCCCTGCACAACCCTGCGCATCTGATCGGTATCGACGAAGCATTGAAGAACTTCCCTCATCTGTCAGATAAGAATGTGGCTGTTTTTGATACGGCATTCCATCAGACTATGCCGGAAGAGTCATATCTTTATGCCCTGCCGTACCAACTGTACAAAGAGCACGGCGTTCGTCGCTACGGCGCACACGGCACCAGCCACTACTATGTGACGCAGGAAGCCGCGAAAATGCTGAACAAGCCGGTCAATGAACTGAACATCATCACTTGCCACCTCGGCAATGGCGGTTCAGTCTCTGCTATCCGCAATGGCCTGTGCGTCGATACTTCTATGGGTCTGACGCCGCTGGAAGGTCTGGTGATGGGCACCCGCAGTGGTGATATCGACCCGGCTATCGTGTTCTTCCTGCATGACACCCTCGGTATGAGCGTGGATGCGATCAATAAGCTGCTGACCAAAGAGTCTGGCCTGTTGGGTCTGACCGAAGTCACCAGCGACTGCCGCTACGTTGAAGATAACTACGCGACCAAAGAAGATGCCAAGCGTGCAATGGACGTGTTCTGCCATCGTCTGGCGAAATACATCGGCAGCTACACCGCGCTGATGGAAGGTCGTCTGGATGCAGTGGTATTCACCGGTGGTATCGGTGAGAACGCGGCGATGGTGCGTGAGCTGGCGCTGGCGAAACTGGGTCTGCTGGGCTTTGAAGTGGATCACGAGCGCAACCTCGCCGCCCGCTTCGGTAAATCTGGCTTTATCAACAAAGAGGGCACCCGCCCGGCCGTGGTGATTCCAACCAACGAAGAGTTGGTTATTGCCCAGGACGCGGCGCGTCTGACCGCCTAAATACACTTCTCTCCGTCAGCTCAGGCTGACGGAGTTGTTTTGGCTAGTCTGCAACACCTGAGAGGTTTTTATAGTGTCACGTACAATCATGCTCATCCCCACCGGCACCAGCGTCGGCCTGACCAGCGTCAGCCTCGGCGTGATCCGTGCCATGGAGCGCAAAGGCGTTCGCCTGAGCGTGTTCAAGCCCATTGCCCAGCCACGTGCGGGCGGCGATGCGCCAGATCAGACCACCACCATCATCCGTAAAAACTCCGCGATCCCTGCCGCTGAACCGCTGCAGATGTCACGCGTTGAGTCACTGCTGGGTTCGAACCAGCAAGACGTGTTGATGGAAGAGATCATTGCTAACTACCACGCCAATGCGCAAGACGCGGAAGTGGTGTTGGTAGAAGGTCTGGTACCAACCCGTAAGCATCAGTTCGCTTCTTCGCTGAACTATGAAATCGCCAAGACCCTGAATGCGGAAATCGTGTTTGTAACGGCGCTGGGTAACGATTCTCCGGCTCAGTTGAAAGAACGTATTGAAGTCACGCAGAGTAGCTTTGGTGGCAGCAAGAACAAGAACATTACCGGCGTAATCATTAACAAACTGAACGCGCCAGTGGATGAGCAGGGTCGTACGCGCCCGGACCTGTCCGAAATTTTTGATGACTCGAACAAAGCGAGCATCGCCAATATCGATCCTAAGCAGCTGTTTGCTAATAGCCCGCTGCCGATTTTGGGCTGTGTGCCGTGGAGTTTCGATCTGATCGCCACGCGCGCCATCGATATGTGCCGTCATTTGAACGCAGAGATCATTAACGAAGGTGAGATTCAGACGCGCCGCGTGAAATCTGTGACGTTCTGTGCACGTAGCATTCCGCACATGCTGGAGCACTTCCGTCCGGGCTCACTGCTGGTGACATCGGCCGATCGTCCAGACGTGCTGGTTGCAGCTTGTCTCGCGGCCATGAACGGTATTGAGATCGGCGCTGTGCTGTTGACCGGCGGTTATCAGATTGAAGCACCGATTGCGCGTCTGTGTGAGCGTGCCTTCCAGACTGGCCTGCCGGTGTTTATGGTGAAGACCAACACCTGGCAGACATCACTGAGCCTGCAGAGTTTTAACCTGGAAGTGCCAGCGGATGATACCCAGCGTATTGAGAAGGTGCAGGAATATGTAGCCAGCTTTATCGATGCCGATTGGGTGGAATCACTCACCGCCACCTCCGAGCGTAGCCGTCGTCTGTCTCCACCAGCCTTCCGTTATCAATTGACTGAGCTGGCACGTAAAGCGGGCAAGCGTATCGTGCTGCCAGAAGGCGACGAGCCGCGTACCGTGAAAGCGGCGGCGATTTGTGCCGAGCGTGGCATTGCGTCATGCGTGCTGTTGGGTAATCCGGATGAGATCCAGCGTGTCGCTGCCGCTCAGGGTGTTGTGTTGGGCCAGGGCATTGAGATTGTCGATCCAGAAGTGGTGCGCGAGAATTATGTGCCACGTTTGGTAGAGCTGCGTAAGAGCAAGGGCATGACCGAAGTGGTCGCGCAGGAGCAGCTGGAAGACAACGTGATGCTCGGCACCATGATGCTGGAGCGCGGTGAAGTGGACGGTTTGGTGTCAGGTGCTGTGCATACCACCGCGAATACCATTCGTCCGCCGTTGCAGTTGATCAAGACCGCACCGAACAGTTCACTGGTGTCTTCAGTGTTCTTTATGCTGCTGCCTGAGCAGGTGCTGGTGTACGGTGACTGTGCGATTAACCCGGATCCGAACCCTGAGCAGTTGGCAGAGATCGCTATTCAGTCTGCGGATTCTGCTAAGGCCTTTGGTATCGATCCGCGCGTGGCGATGATTTCTTACTCAACCGGTAACTCTGGTGCGGGTAGCGACGTTGAGAAGGTGCGTGAAGCGACGCGTATCGCGCAGGAGAAACGTCCTGACCTGGTGATCGATGGTCCGTTGCAGTATGACGCCGCGATTATGGAAGACGTAGCCAAATCGAAAGCGCCAAACTCAGCGGTTGCAGGTCGCGCGACCGTGTTTATTTTCCCGGATCTGAATACCGGTAATACCACTTATAAAGCGGTACAGCGTTCTGCTGATCTGATTTCCATCGGACCAATGCTGCAAGGTATGCGTAAGCCGGTGAACGATCTGTCACGTGGCGCATTGGTGGATGACATTGTTTATACCATCGCACTGACCGCGATTCAGTCACAGCAGGCGGAAGGCTAATTTCTTTTTCTTGCCGCTGAATGTGGAGAGCATGAGGTTTAGACCTTGTGCTCTTTTTTTTGCTTTAAGATTGGTGGGTGGTGACGGTTGGGTGCCATTGTCGCTGTGGGTTGGGTGCGATTGTTGCTGAAGGCTGGGTGCTGTTGTTGCTGTGGGCTGGGTGCGATTGTCGCTGAATGCTGGGTGCAAACGACAAGGAAGGCCAGTCCGATCGCGAAGGATTAACGCATACCTGCAGATCGGCCGCGCCGTCCATGGCGCGGACGCTTCGCTCTTCGCACTGGCCTTCCCTGTCTTTCAAACTTGATCATCGCTTTTGGGGTGCACACCTCTACATTTTTACTGTTTGTAAAGGGGGAGGATTTGTCGCGCGTTCAGTGGGCACTCTTCTTCCCTGCCCCTCAAACTTCATCATCGCTTTTGTGGCGCACACCTCAGCATTCAGGGCGAATGTAACGTGGCGACTTTCACGCAGTGGTTCACTGGCGAAAAAACACCCCGCCGATCACACTGATGTCAGGCTCCCGTGAATTGCGAGGTGAATGATGAGCAACAGTGATGTGCACAGTCGTCGATTGAAGGCCACGCCGCGCGGTGTGGGTGTGATGTGTGATTTCTATGCGGTGAAGGCGGAAAATGCCACAGTTTGGGATCAGAACGGGCGCGAATATACTGACTTTGCGGCAGGCATTGCGGTGCTAAATACCGGACATCGTCATCCGAGAGTAATAGCGGCCGTGCAGCAGCAGTTGGATTGTTTTACCCATACCGCGTTTCAGGTCATCCCTTACGAGAATTATATTCATCTCGCTGAGCGGCTTAACCAGCGTGTACCGATTGGCCGCGAGGTGAAAACCACCTTCTTTTCCAGCGGAGCAGAAGCGGTCGAGAACGCGGTGAAGATTGCCCGCGCGGCAACTGGTCGTCCCGGCATTATTGCGTTTACAGGCGCATTTCACGGGCGCACCAATATGACGATGTCGTTGACGGGTAAAGTCGTGCCTTACAAAACCGGCTTTGGTCCGTTTGCTGGCTCGGTGTTTCATGCCCACTACCCTAATGCACTGCACAATGTGAGCGTGCATCAGGCATTGGAGAGTCTGGAGGCGATTTTCCGCAGCGATATCAGCCCGCAGCAGGTGGCGGCGATTATCTTTGAACCGGTGCAGGGTGAAGGCGGTTTTTATGTTGCACCACCGGAGTTTGTCTCTGCGTTGCGCGCGTTGTGCGATCGTCACGGCATCTTGCTAATCGCCGATGAGATTCAGACCGGATTTGCGCGTACCGGCAAGCTGTTCGCCAGTGAATATTACGATGTGCAGCCGGATTTAATCACTATGGCAAAAAGTCTGGCGGGCGGGTTTCCGTTATCGGCCGTATCCGGGCGTGCTGAAGTGATGGATGCACCGGATCCGGGCGGTTTGGGCGGCACCTATGCGGGCAGTCCACCCGCGATAGCGGCAGCACATGCAGTGCTGGACATTATTGATGAGGAGCAGTTGTGCACTCGCGCCAACCAGTTAGGTGAACAGCTCAGTGCAACCTTGCGAGATGCGGGCTGTAAGTCACTTGCGGAGGTGCGCGGTTACGGTTCGATGATAGCCGCAGAGTTTCAGGATTCCTCAGGCCGTCCATCAGCCGAAATCACCAAAGCCATTCAGCTACAGGCGCTGGCACAAGGGCTGATTTTACTGACCTGCGGCGTACACAGTAATGTGATCCGTTTTCTTTATCCGCTGACGATTCCGCAGCCGCAGTTCGATAAGGCACTGCAACTGCTCAAAGACATTTTACGTGAGCACCAGAAACAACAAAGGCGCCTTTAGGCGCCTTGTTCGAGCTTAGGGGAATCAGGATTCGCTGCTCTGCTTGCGACGCGCGGCATCGCTGTTGCGGCTCAACCACAGTGACACGGCTTTCAGCGAGTCGTCGGTGAATTCATCGCAGCGCGCGGTGATCTCTTCTGGCGTCATCCAGAACACTTCGTCGACTTCTTCTTCCTGCATGGCAAACGGACCATGAGAAACGCAGCTGAACAATCCGCCCCAGACGCGGCAGTGTTCATCTTCGAAGTAGAATTTGCCGTGTTCAGCAAACGGTACAGCAGCGATCCCTAACTCTTCTTCCGCTTCACGGCGTGCAGATTCCAGCATGTCTTCACCACTCTGAACCACGCCACCGGCGGTCGCATCGAGCATACCCGGCATGAAGTCTTTGATTTCAGTGCGACGCTGCACCAGAATTTTGCCCATACCATCATGCACTACGATGTAGGTCGCACGATGACGCAAATTCTGCGCGCGCATCTGCGCACGGCTGGCTTGCGCAATGACTTCGTTCTCTTCACTAACGATATCAACCCACTCGATACCGCTATCTGCCGTTTGATCCACCATCCGTAACCCTTTTCTGTTTTCGGCGTGCCCAGCACGCGCCTGTTTGCGATGCCTTATTAGAATGAGCGGTAAGGTAAAGCGTTCTTTTCGCCTCCGCAAGGCTCTTCGTGCTTAGCGCGATTTGCCCGATTCGGCCAGCCACAATTGCACTGACGCGCGTTGCCACTGAAACTCGGCGTAATGCTGCAATTTCACCGGCAACGTGTCGCCATGCAGTGCCAAACGGTTGATCATCACCGCCAGATCGATGTCGGCAATTGACCATTCACCAAACAGGTTTTGTTGTCCATCGGGCAGCAGACGTTGCACAGCGGCGATCAATTTGCTGGCAGCTTGTTCACCTGCGGGAGTGAGCGGCGCAAAGCGTTCGCCCGCAAACAGCACTTCCGTCGGGCGTTCAGCACGCAGCGCCATCAAATCACTGCGCAGCCACGCCTGCACTTCACGCGCGTGCGCACGCTTTTCACGATCGCGCGGATAAAGACGCTCAAATTCAGGGGCCGGAAAACGCTCTTCGAGGTATTCAGCAATCGCTGAAGATTCATTGAGGACCAGATCATCAATTTGCAGCGTCGGCACGCGGCACGTCAGTGACAACGCGCGATAGCCATCATCTAGCTGGGCGTTTTGTGCCAGGTCCACGCGCTTCAGGGTGAAGGGAATGCCTTTCTCGGTGAGTGCAACGTATACCGACATGGCGTAAGGGCTGAAAAAGGATGCATCGGACCACAAGGTGATGGATGGGTAGTTCATCGGCTGCCTCAATAAGCATCAGGTGTGCTTTCTATTTACCGATTTTTATTTGTTAAGGCAATGGGGTGCTGGTCGGATCTTTGACCTTGAGACCAGCTCAAACTTTCCCTTTTTCTTCATTAGCGTAAGCGCTGTCACGCTATCCGTGCGCTTCTCTTCTATGATCAATCTGAGCAGAAAATAAATTACAAGGAGGCTCAGCATGCACCTGCTTATTACCGGTGGCACAGGTTTGATAGGCCGCCATTTGATACCGCGTCTGCTGTTGCTCGGGCATCAGGTGAATGTCGTCACCCGAGATGTCGCGGCAGCACGTGAAAAACTGGATCCTCGCGTTTCGCTGTGGTCCGGCATCAATCAGCAAACCGATCTCGACGGTATTGATGGCGTGATTAATCTGGCGGGCGAACCGATTGCCGATAAACGCTGGACCGAGCAACAGAAGCAGCGGCTGTGTGAAAGTCGCTGGCAGATCACCGAGCAGATTGTTTCGCTGATTCACGCCAGCAGCAACCCACCGCATTTTTTAATTTCCGGTTCGGCAACGGGATTTTACGGTGACACCGGCGATTTGGTTCTCACTGAAGACGATCCTGGTCACGATGAGTTCACTCACGCGCTGTGCGCGCGTTGGGAACAATTGGCGCTCAATGCACAGAGCGATCGCACCCGCGTCTGCCTGTTACGCACCGGTGTGGTGCTAGCCGAGGAAGGCGGCGCTCTGGCGAAAATGAAGTTGCCGTTCAAATTGGGTGTCGGCGGTCCGATCGGCAGCGGCAAGCAGTACCTGCCGTGGATTCACATCGACGACTTGGTGAATGCCATTATCTGGCTGATTGACAATAACCATCTGAGCGGGCCGTTTAATATGGTTGCCCCTTATGCGGTGCGCAATGAGCAATTCGCCGCCACGCTGGGGCATGTGATGCATCGGCCTGCATTTATGCGCACGCCTGCCAGCGCGATCAAATTGATGATGGGAGAATCGTCGGTGTTGGTGCTGGGCGGCCAGCATGTGTTACCGAAACGGCTGGAGGAATCGGGCTTCGGCTTCCGATGGTATGACCTGCAGGAAGCCTTGCAGGATGTGGCAGGATAAATAGACGGCGGCCCTAAGCCGCCGTTTTTCCTTTAGCTACGTTGCTCTGCCACGCGTGATTTCACTGCCTTCTCTTCTCGCGTATGCCCTGGCTGCGGCACACGAATGATAAAGGTCAGCACGCCCGCAAACACATATAGCGCGGTATAGGCCCACACCACACCGACAATATCGAAGAACGGCAACATCACTGAGGCGATGGCCGGTGCCACAAAATTACTCAGGCCCGCCGACAGGTTGTAAATCGAAACGGCAGCGCCTTTGTGATGCGGTTCCAGCGTTGGGAACACCGCTGTCATCGGTACAAACGCCGCCACAAAGATCCCAAGCATCACGGCCGGAATCAGTGCCACCCAAAAGTTGTGACCGGCATACATCGGCAGGTAGTAAAACATCAGGCTGGAGATAGCCATTCCCAGGCAACCAAACCAGCGTACCTGACGGATCCAGCCCAGCTTCTCACCGGTGATGCCCCAGAAGATGTTGGTAAAGATGGTGACAAAGAAGAACACCGCCCAGATCTGCAGCCACTCAGAGATGGTGAAGCCGAGACGATCGACAAACAGCAGCGGCATGATGATGGCAAAACCAAACAGCGACAGCGTGTTGATGATGCGAATCAGGCAGGCGTAGAACACATGCTGATTGGTGAACAGGATGGTCACAGCACGCGACATCTCGGTCATTTTGTCACGCATCGGCAGATTTACCCGCGAGCGATCCACCGGCACATTGCGCAGGCTGAAGTAAGCCAGGATCCCACCACAGGCCACCCAGACGATCGCCAGCCACAGCGTGCCGGTTTCCCCCAGCATCGGGATGGTCAGACTTGGCAGATAGCTGCCGACCACGCCGATGCCGACTGAATACATCGCCCAGAACCAGCCGGTCGCCGCCGCCAGTTTTTCTCGCGGCAAGACCTGCACCAGCATCATCATAAACGAGTAAATAAACAGCGGATAAGCCAGCCCGCGAATGCCGTAGAACAGCACCATCAGCGGATAGTTGCGCAAGCCAAGTCCCAGCGACATAAACAGCGCATGCATCACGATCCACAGTACAAAACCAATCATCATCGCACGCTGTGGCGTAATCAACTCTGCCACCACGCCTGACGCCCAGGCCGCCAGCGCCGCCGCTAAGCCATAGAAGGTGAACACCACGGCAGACTGCGTAGGTGTAAAACCTAAGTCGGTGATATGGCGCGACAGAAACGCCATTTCAAAGCCATCACCCGCCATAAAAATCGCAATAGCGAGGAAGCCCCAGAACATCTTTTTCGGTAAGCCAAACCAGTATTCGTTCGATTGCATCACAGTCACCTTCTGTTCGGTAAGCCGTTATGCAGGCAGCAAGCTGCGCACCTGTTGTTGTTGGATGTAGAGTTCGCGGAACAAACGCAGCCGCTGTTGCAGCACGGCACCGCGCGTGGCATTCGGTTGATATCGCGCCTGCACCTGCGGTTTCAGGCAGACCTCTTGCTCACTACCGCCATCACCCAACCATGCCAGGCGTGCGGCGCCCAATGCACCGGATGCGCTGGCCGGATGGGTGACGATGGGCAGTTGCAGCACATCGGCAATCAGCTGTGCCCACAACGTGCTGCGTGCTCCACCGCCAGTCAGGCTGCATTGTTGAATTTGATGCTGGGCATCCCCGAGCACAGCCAGGCCATCTGCCAGTCCAAATGCCACGCCTTCAATCACCGCATATCCCAGCAAGGCACGCGGCGTTTCGTGGCGAAGATTGAAGAAACAACCGGAAGCGTCAGGATCGTTATGCGGTGTGCGCTCACCTGACAGGTAAGGCAGGAAAACCGGGGCACTGCGCAGTTGCTCGTCGCTGAGGTGTGCCATCTCCTCCATCAACTGGCTTTCACTTACCGACAGCAGATTGCACAACCAGCGCAGACAGCTGGCGGCACTGAGCATCACACTCATCTGATGCCAGCGACCCGGTAGCGCATGGCAGAAGGCATGCACACCGGATTGAGGGTCGGCTTGCAGGCGATCGTTCACCACGAAGATTACGCCAGACGTACCCAGCGAAATAAAAGCATCGCCGGGATTCACCGCGCCCACACCGACCGCCGATGCGGCATTGTCACCGCCGCCACCCGCTACTGTGACCGAGGTGGATAGGCCCCACTCGCTCGCCAGAGCTGATTGCAAACGACCACTCACCGCACTGCCTTCCACCAGTTCAGGCATCTGTGCCCTCGCCAGTCCAGTGATGGCCAGCAGTTCATCAGACCAGTCACGCTGCGCCACATCCAGCCACAGCGTGCCGGCGGCATCTGAAGGCTCGCTGACAAAGCGCCCGGTAAGACGCCAGCGCAGGTAATCTTTTGGCAGTAAAACCTTTTCGATGCGGCTGAAGATCTCCGGCTCATGCTCTGCCACCCAGCGCAGTTTCGGTGCGGTGAAGCCGGGCATGATCATGTTGCCGCTAATCTCCATCATCTGCGGATAGCATTTACGCAGCACATCGCACTGTGGCGCACTGCGGGTGTCGTTCCACAAGATGCAGGGACGCAATACTTTGCCATCCGCATCCAGCAGCACGGCCCCGTGCATCTGGCCGGATAAGCCGATGGCACGGATAGCAGCCCACGCATCAGGAGATTGATGACGTAATGTCGCCAGCACCTCGGTGCAGGCTTGCCACCAGCGTTCGGGATCCTGTTCTGCCCAGTGGGGATGTGGGCGCTGCACAGTGAGCGTGGCGTGCTGTGATGCCACAATCTCACCGTGCGTGTTAATGATTAGCGCTTTAAGCTCGGAGGTGCCGATATCAATGCCGAGATACATAATTACACCGCCGCCAGTTCTGGCTGTTTCAGCCACTGTTGCAAACTTGCGACACGGCGCGTCACTAGCTCGTGAAACGCCTTATCAGATGTCAGATCCGCAAATAGCGCGCTATCACTCAGGAAGGCATCGAGCGGATCGGCGCTGGCGAACTGTTTACGCAGCGCGTCGGCCTGAAGTGCACCGTCCTGATAGGAATACGGCAGATCGTTTTTGGCCCAGCGCTGCATAAACAGGAAGAACAGCGCCGGAACCACCGCCGTTGCTGTGGGCTGCGCGCCGCGCTGGTAGCACTCTTGCAGGGTTGGCGTCACCATGCCGGGAATTTTGGACAAACCATCGGCACCCACGCGCTGATTGGTGTCTTTGATGTAAGGGTTACTAAAGCGGGCCAGCACCACGTCGCGGTAATCGGCTAAATCAAGCGGGCTGGGCGAAAGGGAGGGAATGACATCCTGAGTGACATAGTCATGTGCCAGTTGATAAATGGCCGGATGACGCGTGCTGTCATCGATATAGTTCAAGCCAATCAGCGTGCCCGCCCAGGCAATCGCGGCATGTGTCGCATTGAGGATGCGAATTTTCGCCTCTTCCCACGGCAGCACCGATTCCACCAGTTCAACGCCGACCTTTTCCAGCGCCGGACGACCGGCAATAAAATCATCCTCGATCACCCATTGAATAAAGGATTCCGCCATCACTGCAGCGCCATCCTGTTTTCCGGTCACCGCTTGCACGCGTTCGGCCACATCGGGCGTAGGACGCGGTGTGATGCGATCGACCATGGTATTCGGTGAGGTGGTCTGCGTGCGTACCCAATCCGCCAGTGTGGTATCGCCTTTGGCCATCAGAAACGCAAGGAAGCCGTCGCGGAAACGCTCGCCGTTGTGGCGCAGGTTGTCACAGTTCAGCAGAGTGACCGGCGCGCCACCTTGTGCAACACGCTCTGTCAGGATACGGCTTAGTGCGCCATAAATAGTGCGGATGTCGCCGCCCAAATCAGCCTTCACGTCCGCCTGATTAAGATCCAGCGTGAATTCAGGCGTCAGGTAGTAACCCGCTTCGGTCACGGTAAAGCCAATCACACGGGTTTGCGGATTGGCCCCCTGCTCAACCAGCGCGCTGATTTCACTGTCCCACGGCAAGATTTTGCGCAGCGAGGTGATGGTTTCATAATCGCGCTCACCTTCAGGCGTCACAGTTTCCAGCACATATTCGCCGTTCTGCGCCGCGAGCTGATTGAGCAGCGGCACCGCGTCATTGCGAATATTGCCGAGCGCGATGCTCCAGCTTTCGTCACCCTGCTCACGCAGTTTATGCAAGTACCACGCCTGATGTGCCCGATGAAAAGATCCTGCGCCGATGTGCATCCACACTGATTGATTGGTCATAATCGCCTCAATTAAACATTTGCCACAATGCAGGGCATTTGCCCGATGACGTGTAGCATAGTGCGCGTGGTGAGGATCATTCTGCGAGCCTTATCACAAATAATACTTTTGCTCTTTTTTAGGGCTTTTGCTCAGTTAGTGCTTTTTGTAAAACACGCGCTAAGATGTCGCAACGATTTTGACGGAACAGCGTGATGAGCAGAGAAGAGAAAAAGCAGGAGTTGGCCGCACGTGCCGCGTGGATGTATTACGTCGCAGGCGTAACGCAGCAAGAGATCGCGCAGGCATTAGGATTATCACGCCAGGTCGCGCAGCGTTTGGTCTCCAGCGCACGCGAGATGGGCATGGTGAGCGTAAAAATCGATCATCCCGTCACGCACTGTTTGCAGCTGGCGCGCGAGGTGCAGGAGAAGTTTGGCCTGGATCTGTGCCGCGTGGTGCCGTCGGCCAATCTGAACGATGATGCCATTCAACAGATGCTGGCGGTAGAAGGTGCGGCGGTGATGTCGCAGTTTATCAATGAGGAAGCGCCGCAGGTTTTTGGTATTGGCTCCGGTAAAACCTTGCGCTCAATGATCGATGCATTGCCATGGGTGGATCGCCCGCAGCATCAGTGCGTTTCGATGATTGGCGCCATCGCGCGGGATGATTCCGGTACACGCTATGACGTGCCGTTGAAGATGGCCGAAAAGATGCAGGGCAAGTATTTCTTCATTCCTGCGCCGCTCTATGCCGACACGCCAGAAGATAAAGCGATGTGGGTGCAGCATCAGGTGTATCAGCGCGTCACCGAACGCGCGCTGCAGGCCGATGTGGCTTTTGTCGGTATTGGGGAAGTGATGCCGGGTTGTCCATTGAATGCCGAGGGATTTATCACTGATGCGCAGGTTGAGGCACTGAATGGGCGCGGCGTGGTGGGTGAAATGCTCGGGCACTTTTTTAATCAGCAAGGTGAGCGCGTGTGGGGCGAAACGGATGAGCTGCTGACCAGTGTTTTATTGGAGAGCCAGACAACGCGCAAGATTATTGGGTTTTCCGGCAGCGAGCGTAAGTACCCGGCGATTCGTGCTGCGTTGCAGGGCGGCTGGGTGTCGGGACTGGTGACCGATGAAGATACGGCGCTGAGGTTACTGCGAGAGTGAGTTTTCAGCGCCTGCTCAGGAAGCGGGGGCAGATCGTAAAGACGGCATAAACCATCCCTGAGCCTCAGCCCGCGCCATCCCTGGCGCGGGATGCTTTACTCCTCTGCCCCCGCTTCCATCGCCTTAACCATCGTGCAAAATTTACTTCAGCGATCCCGACAGGAACTGCTGCAAACGAGGGCTTTTCGGGTTGCCGAAAAGCTCATCCGGCGTGCCCTGCTCTTCAATTTTTCCCTGGTGCAGGAAAATCACGTGATTGGAGACATGGCGAGCAAACTCCATCTCGTGGGTCACCACCACCATGGTTTTGCCCTCTTCGGCCAGCTTCTGCATGATACGCAGGACTTCGCCAACCAGTTCCGGATCGAGCGCTGAAGTCGGCTCATCGAACAGCAGCACTTCCGGCTCCATCGCCAGCGCACGAGCAATGGAAACGCGCTGCTGCTGACCGCCAGACAAATGTACCGGATATTTAGCGCGCGCACGGGCGTCGATACCAACTTTATCCAGATACTTAATCGCGCGCTCACGTGCTTCAGCTTTGCTCAGTCCCAGTACCTGAATCGGCGCTTCGGTGACGTTATCCAGCACCGTCATGTGGCTCCACAAATTAAAGTGCTGGAACACCATGGTCAGACGGGTGCGCAGTGAACGCAGCTGCTCTTTGTTGGACACTTTCAGCTGCCCATCGGTATCACGCACCAGATTGATTTGCTCGTTGTTGACCGAAATGGTGCCTTCACTCGGTTTTTCGAGGAAGTTAATGCAGCGTAAGAATGTACTTTTCCCGGAACCGGACGAGCCAATAATGCTGATCACATCGCCGGCATTGGCCTGCAGTGATACGCCTTTCAGAACTTCATGTTCACCGTAACGCTTGTGCAGTTCGGTAACGCTTAATTTGTTGTCAGCCATAGTGATACTCAATGCGATGAAGAAGGTTTCACGTGCGCCAGGAAGCGGCGTTCCGCTTTGCGGAACAGGCTAATCAGCACGTAAGAGATGATCAAATACAGCACCGCAGCGATGCCAAACGCGGTAAACGGCTGGTAGGTCGCCGAGTTGATATCACGCGCGATTTTCAGCAGATCCGGCACCGTGGCAGTAAACGCCAGTGCGGTAGAGTGCAGCATCAGGATCACTTCGTTGCTGTAGGCTGGCAGCGCAGTGCGCAGCGCCGACGGCAGAATAATGCAGCGATACATCTTAAACGGCGAGAAACCGTAAGCGCGTGCCGCTTCAATTTCGCCATGTGGAACGGCGCGAATGGCCCCGGCAAAAATCTCAGTGGTATAAGCGCAGGTATTCAGCGTAAAGGCCAGCAGCGTACAGTTGAGGCCGCTACGGAAGAAGGCGTTCAGCAGCTCCGATCCTTTGACCACTTCCAACGTATACATACCGGAATAGAAAACCAGCAGCTGCACATACAACGGCGTACCGCGGAATACATAGGTGAATAGCCAGACGGGCGTGGAGATGTATCGATTGGGCGATACGCGCGCAATCGCCAGGAACACCGCCATGCAACCACCGATCACCACAGATAGAATCAACAACCACAACGTAATGGCGACGCCGGTAAAACGGTAACCATCGGTCCAGAGCAGCTGTTTCCAATACTCCTGAATAATATCGATCATAGCTCTGCCCTTTTCACACCCACCGTGTAGCGGCGTTCAAGCCACCACAGCACGCCGTTCGACAGCGTGGTAAACACCAGATAAATCACCCCCGCGACAATCGCGAAGTAGAACGGCTGCCAGGTACTTTTACCCGCCAGCTGCGTGGCTTTCACCACGTCTTCCAGACCGAGCAGCGACACCAGCGCCGTGGCTTTCAGGATGACCTGCCAGTTATTCCCGATCCCCGGTAGTGCGAAGCGCATCATCGCCGGGAACAGAATACGACGGAAAGTTTGCGAGCCGGTGAAACCGAACGCGGTTGCCGCTTCAATTTGTCCTTTGGGTACCGCGAGGAAAGCACCACGGAAGGTTTCGGTGAAGTACGCGCCATAGATAAAGCCGAGCGTAATGATACCGGCCACCATGGGATCGATATCAAACTGAGACATACCCAGCGCATCGGTCACGGCATTGAGGGCGATTTGCAGACCGTAAAAGATCAGCAACATCAAAACCAGGTCAGGCACACCGCGAATTAAGGTGGTGTAAGCTTCAGAAATCATCACCAACAGGCGACTACGAGAGAGTTTGGCGCCAGCGCCCATTAATCCAAGCACTAACGCCAGCACCACCGAGCTGAGTGCCAGCTCAAGGGTCACCAGGGTGCCTTTTAGGATTACTTCAGAATAGCCATACAGCATGGGTTCGATCCTGTCGTGAAGGAAAATAACAAACGCTGCCCAACTAACGGACAGTCCTGACCAGGATTTGAATCACAGGGTAGATGGCGGCAAGCGTATGAACCCCGGGAGTTTACATAAGTAAGCGCCCGGAGTGAATAGTTATGACCAACCCTGCTGCAAATCAATCATCAAGGTCAGAAAACAGGACAATTAATCGCCGTACACGTTGAAATCAAAGTACTTCTTCGCAATCTTGTCGTAGGTGCCATCTTTACGCATGGCATCGAACGCTTTGTCGATGGCTGCTTTCAGATCGGCATCATCTTTGCGCAAGCCCATACCGGTACCGACACCAAAGATTTTGTCGTCTTTAACCGCTGGACCGGCAAACGCATAGTTTTTGCCCACTGGCTGTTTCAGGAAGCCTTCGCTCGCCTGCACTTCATCCTGGAAAGCCGCATCGATACGACCCGCATCCAAATCCTGATACACCAGATCCTGGTTCGCGTATGGCGTTACGGTGACACCTTTTGGACGCCAGTTTTCGTTGGCGTAGGTTTCCTGAGTGGTGCCCTGCAGCAGACCGATGTTTTTACCTTTCAGCGATTCAATGGTCGGTTGCAGGCTGGAACCTTTCTTCGCCACTAAACGCGCATTGGCCGCATACAGTTTTTCAGAGAAGGCGATCTCTTCCTGACGTTTCTCGGTGATGGAAAGAGAAGAGATGATGGCGTCGATCTTCTTCGCTTTAAGCGACGGGATCAGCGCATCAAAATCACTTTCCACATAAGAACATTTGGTTTCGATACGCTTACAGATTTCGTTCGCCAAATCGATGTCAAAGCCCACTAACTGGCCCTGTGCATTCTTGGATTCAAACGGCGGGTATGTCGGGTCAGTCCCGATGCGCAGCGTTTTTGGTACCGCAGCGAACACGCTCGCAGCGCTGGACATGGCCAGCATCAGGGAAAGAGCCAGAACTCGCTTTTTCATAGGTAACCCTCAAGTGAAGTGCTTATTGTTATATGGTCGTGATGTGTGTTTGCGCTGAATGATGTGCAGGTTTCATGCCAGTTATGCAAAACGGCGAAAGCGTGCTCAGGCGCACTAAATACCGCGCCTTTCAGGGGCGCAAGCACTTAGTTTGTGAGGGAAATATAACAGCGGTGTGAGGAAGAAAAAGCGACATTGTTAACTTTTGGTGCACAAGATGCACGAAGAGTGATCGGGCGCGCGATTTTGCACACAAAGAGTGCGTTTTTGCACCATTATGCGCCATGCCAGCGGGTAAACAGGTCTTCGGGAAGCTCAATGTCGAATTGATCGATGACGCGATTCACGGTTTGATCGACCAAATCCTCAATGGTTTGTGGGCGATGATAGAAGGCCGGCACCGGCGGCATAATCACCGCACCCAGTTCCGCAGCGGTGGTCATCATGCGCAAATGCCCAAGATGCAGCGGCGTCTCGCGCACGCACAACACCAGCTTACGCTGCTCTTTCAGCACCACATCAGCGGCGCGCGTCAGCAAACTGTCGCTGTAGCTGTGCACGATGCCAGACAGGGTTTTCATCGAACACGGCAGAATGGCCATACCCTGAGTTTTGAACGATCCGGAAGAGATGCTGGCAGCAATATCACGCACATCGTGAACCACATCGGCCAGTGCCTGCACATCACGCAGGCTGTAATCGGTTTCCAGTGATAACGTCTGACGTGCAGCAGGACTGATCACCAAATGGGTTTCCACATCGGCCAGCGGTTGCAACACCTGCAACAGTCGCACACCGTAGATCGCGCCACTGGCGCCGGAAATTCCAATGATCAATCGTTTCATTATTCAGCCTTACTCGTTCAGATTGCGGCAATGATAGCCGCTCACTGAACAAAAATACAAAAACAAACAGGGCGAGGTTGCCCCCGCCCTGTTAAAGATTTGCACTCCGAGGCCATTAGCCTTCGTTATGCAGCTCCAGACCTTCCACTTCGTTTTGACGCTGGATGGCTTTAGCATCGTCATTACGCAGTGACTGCAAATACTCAAGGTATTGCTGATCGACATCTTTGGTGACGTAAACGCCGTTGAACACCGAGCACTCGAACTGTGCGATATCCGGGTTCTCTTCACGTACTGCTTCGATCAGATCGTCGAGGTCCTGGAAGATCAGCGCATCAGCTTTTATCAGCTGGCGAATCTCTTCCACTTCACGACCGTGTGCGATCAGCTCAGTGGCGCTTGGCATGTCGATACCGTAAACGTTCGGGAAACGAATTTCCGGCGCCGCAGACGCCAGGTAAACGCGTTTTGCACCGGCTTCGCGCGCCATCTCAATGATCTGCTCAGACGTGGTGCCACGTACAATCGAATCATCCACCAGCAGCACGTTCTTACCACGGAACTCAGCGCGGTTAGCGTTGAGCTTGCGGCGAATCGCGCTGCGGCGCATATGCTGGCCTGGCATAATAAAGGTGCGGCCGACATAGCGGTTTTTCACGAAGCCCTGACGATAAGGCTTGTCGAGGATACGGGCGATTTCCAGTGCGGAATCGGTTGAGGTTTCCGGGATCGGAATCACCACGTCGATATCCAGGTCTTCCCACTCACGCGCGATTTTTTCGCCGAGTTTGGTGCCCATGCGCACGCGAGCGCTATAGACCGACACCTTATCGAGGAAGGAGTCAGGACGCGCAAAGTAAACGTACTCGAACAGGCATGGATTGGTTTTCGGATTCTCAGCGCACTGGCGCGTTGACAGCTGGCCCTGCTCGGTGATGTACACCGCTTCGCCTGGCGCCACATCGCGAATGAACTCGAAGCCTAAAGTATCCAAAGCCACGCTTTCGGAAGCCACCATGTATTCGGTGCGTCCATCAGCAATCACGCGTTTACCCAGCACTAATGGGCGAATACCGTTCGGATCGCGGAAGGCCACCAAACCATGGCCAATAATCATCGACACGACTGCGTATGCGCCGCGCACCTGTTGGTGCACTGCCGCTACCGCAGCAAAAATGTTGTCAGCTTCCAGCGGGTCATGCTGGAAGCGATCAAGCTCCTGCGCAAAGATATTCAGCAGGATTTCAGAATCAGAGGTGGTGTTAACGTGACGGCGGCCCACTTCGAACAGATGCTTACGCAGTTCGTGCGCATTGGTCAGGTTGCCGTTGTGCGCCAGCGTAATGCCATACGGGGAGTTTACGTAGAAAGGCTGCGCTTCGGAGGCACTGGAGCTGCCCGCCGTTGGATAGCGAACATGGCCAATCCCGATATTACCCTGCAAACGCTGCATGTGGCGTGCTTCGAAGACATCGCTCACCAGGCCATTCGCTTTACGCAGACGGAAGCAGTTAAGCGCATCGATGGTACAAATGCCGGCGGCATCTTGCCCGCGGTGCTGCAGCACCGTTAACGCGTCATAGATCGACTGGTTTACTGGCATAAAACCGGTGATACCAACAATACCGCACATGTTGTCATTTCCTCATTGGCCGCACTCCCGGTGGCGTTACCGGGGTATAAAACTGGACGTGCTTTTCAGGTAATCGAAAAACCACCTGATGATGTAACTGAACTGGGGAATGAGTTGCGACTGTTGCCAGTCCGGGCTTTTGGAAAAGCCGGTGAATGTATCGAGGAAGAAGAGCATAGCGGAAACAATCAGCACGCCACGCAACGCCCCGAAACAGACTCCCAACACCCTGTCGGTTCCCGACAAGCCGGTTTTTTCTACCAGCGAGCCGATCACATAGTTCACGATGGCACCCACAATCAGGGTGGCAACGAATAACACCGCTATCGCGATGCCGTTGCGAACCAGTTCGTCGTCAAAACCTGTAAACCAGACTGCAAGGTAGGTGTAGTAATGACTGGCGACAAAAAACGCGCATCCCCAGGTAACGAGAGATAAGGCTTCCCGGACAAACCCACGAATCAGGCTGACCAGAGCCGAAAAACCAACTACCGCAATAATGACGTAATCAATCCAGATCATGAACGCTTCCAACCCAGTGCTTAGCACCCCTGCATCCAGTTCGGGGCGCATTCTAACAGAAAAAGAAAACGTTTGCGTAGGGTTTTCCGGTTCTGTATCCATAAAAAGGGCGATGAAAAAAACTTTCCTCGCCCTGAGTGAAATCAGCCATTTAACTTGCTGATATAGATAAATTTTTTAACCAAACCCGCACTTAACCGCTTGTGCTAAACCGCGCCTTTTACTGCTATAGGCGCGGCTTATCACTGCATTATCGCGTGCCGTACGGTTTAACCACACCACCGAGTCCGGAGATGCTTTGCAGTTCACTCAGCGAACTCTGCAGCTTCGCTTTTGAGGCATCCGGACCGACGTAAATGCGCGTAATTTGTCCCTGCACTGGCGTGGAAGGTACGGTAAAGGCACGATATCCCGACAGACGCAGTTGCGCCACGATCTCACTGACCTTGGCCGCGTTCTTCAGCGCACCCAGCTGAACCACAAACGCCTGCCCCGCAGGAGCCGCTTCCGGTTCACTCTGTTTCGGTGTCTCGACCGCTTTTGGCTGCTCAACCGGTTTCGGCTGTTCTACCACTTTTGGTTTCGGTTGCTCGACCGGTTTTGGCTTCGGCTGTTCAACCGGCTTGGGTTTTGGCTGCTCGACCACTTTTGGCTTTGGCTGCTCAACCGGTTTCGCCTGCTGATGCACCGGCGGCGGCGTCACCAGCGTAGGCTCACTGTTTTGCGCCGGTTGCGCGTTGCCATTGCTGGCCGAGCCGCTGGCTTTCGCGTTATCCGGGGTTTGTGCCGTACCCGCCCCTTCCGGCGGCTGCGCCGGGAGCGGTTGCGTGACAGGTGGCACCATTTCGCTATCCTGCTGATCGTCCGGCTTTGGCACCAGCGGAATCGCCGCGAACTCTTCTTTATAATGCTTTTTCTTGCCGTCGAGCAGCCCCGGCAGCACGATGACGCCAATCGCCACCAAAATGACGGTACCGACTAAGCGATTTTGAAACTTACTTGCCACTGCCATTCTCCGCTGACATCGATTCCATTACCTGTGCGACGGTGTGGAAAGAACCACACACCAGAATCACATCCTCGGGCGCCGCCTGCTGACGCGCGGCCTGCCATGCTGCATCGACGTTATCATACGCGTGACCACTTTCGAGATGCGCGATCAGCTCATCGGCGGTGGCGCCACGCGGACCGTCAAGCGGTGCACAGAACCAGCTATCGATCTGCGGTGCCAGTGCGGCAAGCGTCCCCGAGATGTCTTTGTCATGCAACATACCCACCACTGCATGCACTTTACCGCTTTTCGGCAACTCCGCCAGGCGTGAGGCCAAATAATGAGCGGCATGCGGATTGTGTGCCACATCGAGAATCACGCGTGGTGATTCGCTCACCGTCTGGAAACGTCCTGGCAAAATCGCCAGTGGCAGATGTTCGCGGATCACCGCTTCGCTGACGTTAAGGCCCGACGCTCGCAGCGCAGTCAGCGCGGTTGCAGCATTGGGTAACGGCACCTGCGGCAACGGCAGATCGCGCAGTTCGCCATGCTCGTCCTGCAGTGACCAGCTGTTTTCCTGCTTTTGCCACTGCCAGTCACGGTTGATTTGTAGCAGCTGAGCGCCCTTCTCCGCCGCTACCTCGGCGATGGTGTGCGGCATATCCGCCTCACCCACGACCGCCGGTTTACCACCGCGGAATACGCCGGCTTTTTCCCGACCAATGCTTTCGCGATCCGGTCCCAGCCAATCGGTATGATCGAGCGCGATGCTGGTGATCACCGCGACATCGGCATCGACAATATTGGTGGCATCAAGGCGTCCGCCCAGGCCGACTTCAAGGATCACCACATCAAGATTGGCATCACGGAACAGATTCAGTGCCGAGATCGTGCCGAATTCAAAATAGGTCAGAGAGATGTCACCGCGCCCGGCCTCAATATTGGCGAAGCTGGCGCTGTGCAGCGCTTCATCCAGTTCTGCGCCCTGAATGCGTACGCGCTCGGTATAGCGCACCAAATGTGGCGAACTGTAAACGCCCACGCGATAGCCCGCGGCCATCAACAGCGTTTCCAACGTACGACAGGTGGTGCCTTTGCCATTGGTGCCGGCAACGGTGAAGATAAACGGAGCGGGTTTTAGCAGATCAAGGCGTGCGGCGACGCGTTGAATACGATCCAGGCCCAATTCGATGGCCTGTGAATGCAGGTGTTCAAGATAATGAAGCCACGTGGCCAAAGGCGACGTGGCTTGAGGAAGCTGCAGAGTGTCCATGTGTCCCGTTTACTCATCTTACACATCGTCATTCAAGCCGCAGCGGCGTGGGCTGCACTCAATCACCCCGATCCCTTACTGGGTAAGCGACCGGGGATTCATTCGTTTGCCGCCTTGCTGCAACTCGAATGACTGGGTGTTTACGGTTCATTGGTGAAAAGCGTTTAACCACCACTTTTCGTTGCCTGTCAGGCCTCGTTGCTCTCCGGCACAGCCGTAGAAGGCTGATCACCATCCTGCAGCGGCGCTGGCAGGTTCATCATTTTCGCCAGCAGACTTGCCAGCTTAAAGCGCATTTCCGGACGACGGATGATCATGTCGATCGCGCCTTTCTCAATCAGGAACTCACTGCGCTGGAAGCCTGGTGGCAGTTTTTCACGTACGGTCTGTTCGATAACGCGTGGACCGGCAAAGCCGATCAGCGCTTTCGGTTCAGCGACGTTCAAATCGCCCAGCATCGCGAAGCTGGCAGAAACACCGCCCATGGTGGGGTCAGTCAGTACGGAGATGTACGGCAAGCCGCGCTCCTGCATTTTCGCCAGCGCTGCGCTGGTTTTTGCCATCTGCATCAGCGACTGTAACGCTTCCTGCATACGGGCACCGCCACTCGCAGAGAAGCAGATCAGCGGGCAGTTATCTTCCAGTGCCTGCTCAACGCCACGCACGAAGCGCGCGCCAACCACTGAACCCATTGAGCCGCCCATAAAGGAGAACTCAAAGGCCACAGCGACCACCGGCATACCGTGCAGCGTGCCTTTCATGGCGATCAGTGCATCTTTCTCACCGGTGTCTTTCTGCGCAGCAACCAGACGATCTTTGTACTTCTTGGAATCGCGGAACTTCAGCAGATCCTTTGGTTCCAGCTCGCTGCCTAATTCAACCAGAGAACCTTCATCCAGCATGGTGTGCAGACGCTCGCGGGCGTGCATGCGCATGTGGTGGTCGCACTTCGGGCAGACCTCAAGGTTACGCTCCAGTTCGGCGCGGTACAGCACCTGACCACAGCTATCGCATTTGGTCCAGACCCCTTCAGGGATACTGGCTTTGCGCGTTGGCGTGGTGGTGCTTTTATTCAGTATGCGTTCAATCCAGCTCATTGATGACCTTTCTGTTTAATGCTGACCTGGTCCAGTCTTCTTGTTACTGCTGAAATCACCTTCAGCAGGCCGTAAATGTCGCTCATTAAACCACAACCCGTTCACGCTGTGGATAAAAATCTGGTTACGGGCTTACTGTGGCTTCTGCTGACGCGCCTGACGGCGATGGCGCCATACTTCAATCACGCCTGGCAAAATTGAGACCACAATGATGCCAACAATCAGCAGTTTCAGGTTCTCCTGCACCACCGGTAAATCACCAAACAGGTATCCGGCATAGGAGAACAGCAGAACCCACAGCAGCGCACCCGTGACGTTGAAGAGCGCAAAGTGGCGATAAGACATGTGTCCCATCCCCGCCACAAAGGGGGCAAAGGTTCGCACGATTGGTACAAAGCGCGCAAGTATAATGGTTTTGCCACCGTGGCGATCGTAGAACGCGTGGGTCTTATCCAGATAGCTGCGACGGAAAATTTTTGAGTTCGGATTGCTAAATAACTTCTCACCGAACAACCATCCAATAGTGTAGTTCACCGCATCACCGAGGATGGCAGCAATCACCAACAGCGTGACCATTAAATGCACGTTGAGATCGTTACCCGGCAATGCCGCCAGCGCGCCAGCAACAAACAGTAACGAATCCCCTGGCAGGAACGGCGTCACTACCAGGCCGGTTTCGCAGAACAGGATCAGGAACAGAATGGCGTAAATCCAGACACCGTACTGCGCCACCAGCTCGGCTAAATGCACATCAATATGGAGGATAAAGTCGATCAAAAAGTGGATGAATTCCATAATGTTCCGGCTCCCAAACATCCTTACTCATTTAAATTAATCCGCGAGGAACAACGGTCCCAACGCAGGCTGAGGTAACGCAAAGTGAGATGGATAATCCACCGCCACCAAATACAAACCCTCGGCTTTAGCGGTCGCTGCCGCCAGAGTACGATCTTTTGCCGCCAGCAAATCAGCCATCCAGCTTTCCGGCTGATTGCCACAGCCAATTTCCATCAGGCTGCCGACGATATTGCGCACCATATGGTGCACGAAAGCATTGGCTTTGATATCGACAATCACATAAGCGCCGTATCGCGTGACGTTGAGATGCATGACGTTACGCCACGGCGTGCGTGACTGACACTGCACCGCACGGAACGAGGTAAAGTCGTTCTCGCCAATTAAACACTGCCCGGCACGCTGCATTTTCTCAACATCCAGCGGATGATAAAAATGGGTGATGCCATTGCCAAGAATCGCCGGTCGCAGCCGCTGGTTGAAAATCACATAGCGGTAACGACGTGCTGTGGCGCTGAAGCGGGCATGAAATTCATCCGGCACCGCTTTCACCCAACGCACCGCGATGTCATCTGGCAGATTGGCATTAACGCCCAGTGTCCAGGCACTATCGGCGCGCTGTGAGGTGGTTTCAAAATGCACCACCTGCCCGGTGCCGTGGACACCGGCATCCGTGCGGCCGGCGCAGAACACCACCACCGGATGGTTCGCCACTTTCGTCAGCGCCTTCTCCAGCTTTTCCTGCACGCTGCGCACTTCGTTTTGTCGCTGCCAGCCGTAATAACGGCTGCCATCGTACTCAATCCCTAACGCCAGCTTAAATGTCGTTTCTTCAGACAACATTAATAGAAGTACTCCTGCACCAATTTCTCAGCGGTTTTTACCGCCATCAGTGCGCCGCCGAAACGAACGTTATCCGCCACCGACCAGAACTGCAGCAGCTCAGGGACGCCATAATCGTTACGCACGTTGCCAATGCTCAGCGCATCGCTGCCTGAAGCATCGCTCACCGGCGTAGGGTATTCACCGTCTGCGCTGAGATTGATATCCCCGGCACGATCCAATTCATCACGCGCTTCTTCCGCCGACAGCGGGCGCAAATTTTCCACATGCACAATCTGCGTATTGCCGTAAAACACCGGCGCCTGCACGCTGCTGACTGCAATCGGTAAACCGTCGTCTTGCATCACTTTACGAACTTGATCCACTACACGGCGCTCGCTCTCCACGCTGCCCTGATTATCAGCTAACTGAGGCAGCAGGTTAAACGCCAGCTGGCGACCAAAATAGTGCTCATCCGCTGGTACACCGTTCAGCAACTTCGCGCTCTCACCCGCTAAGCCGTCCACTGCCGCTTTACCATGGCTTGAGACAGAGATCAGGTTGGTCACCTGCAAACGGCTCAATCCGGCAGTATCCACCAGCGGTTTGATGGCGTTGAGCAACTGGCTCACCAGCGCATCCGCCACCGTCACGATGTTGCGATTACGGTAATCGGCTAACACCTGTGGATTGACATCTGGCACCACCAGCGGCACATCCGGTTCCAGCGCGAACAGATCGCTGCTGTCGATCACCAGGCAACCCTGGCTCGCGGCTTCATCCGCGTAACGCGCGGAGGCTTCACGCCCGGCGGTGAAAAACGCCAGCTGCGCCTGTGTCCAGTCAAATTCGGCCGCATCCTTCACATACAGGGTACGTCCATCAAAACGAACATTTTCACCGGCGCTGTTTTCGCTCGCCAGCAGATACAATTCACCAACCGGGAACTGGCGTTCCGCCAGCAGTTCCAGTACAGCGTTCCCTACTGCGCCTGTTGCGCCCAATAACGCAATATTCCAGCCGTCAGACATGTTGGTTTACTCCAGACAATGACATAAAAACAGAAGGCGGTGATTACACCGCCTGACATTTAAGACTTTTCCCGCGCGAAAACGCAGGGGATTGATTTAACTTTACAAACTGGCGCGGAAACCGAGCTTTTCCAGCATCGCGGCCGCGTCTGCATCATCACATTTAACCTGTAATGATGACCATTCGCGACGCTCTTCATACTGTTTGCGCAGTCGATCAAACTCGCCCGGTTTGGCAGCCACTTTTCGCAGTGGCGCATCGTCGCGGCGCACATCATACACCAGGTGCACCAATCGTTTTAGCGTCGGCTGATCGAGCTTGCCGTGCAGCGTAATGGTGCCAAATTCCGGTGCAGGCAGCAGGCTCTCCAGCGCGACCTGCTGCGGCTGGCCGATAAACTCACACCAGGCTTCAAACACCTGAGTCGTCCCACGCGCCTTGCCTTCCAGCGTATAGCCCGCGATATGGGCGGTGGCGATATCGACTTTATCCAACAGATCAAGATTGAGATCCGGTTCCGGTTCCCACACATCCAGCACCACGCTAAGGTCGTTGCGCATTCTCAATACTTCCAGCAGCGCGGTGTTGTCGACGACCGGGCCACGGCAGGCATTAATAAGGATGGTGTTCGGTTTAAGCGCCATCAGCAGTGCCAGATCGGCAAGATGCCAGCTCTTATAAGGACCATCTTTAAACAGCGGCGTGTGGAACGTCAGAATATCAGCCTGTGCCACCAGCTGATCCAGCGAGTGAAACGTTTCCTGATCGCAACGATCGGCACGCGGCGGATCGCACAGCAATGTTTTTACGCCCCAGGCTTCAAGACGCTTTTGCAGACGACCACCGACATTACCGACGCCGACGATGCCCACGGTGCGATCGCGAAGTTCAAAGCCGTCGCGCTCAGCAAGCAGCAACAAGGAAGAGAACACATACTCGACGACGGCAATCGCGTTACAGCCTGGCGCCGCCGAGAAAGCAATACCGGCCGCCGCCAGTGAGGCGTCATCGACGTGATCGGTGCCCGCTGTTGCGGTACCGACAAACTTCACTGGCGTACCCGCCAGCAGCGCCGCATTTACTTTGGTCACCGAGCGCACCATCAGTCCTGCGGCATCCTGCAATTCCGCTTCCGGTAACGGACGGCCCGGCACCGCCACCACTTCACCGGTGCGACTGAACAGTTCACGAGCGTAGGGCATATTTTCATCGACGAGAATTTTCACTGCGGCGGTCCTGTCTGCTGAAGTTTTTAAGGCGCGTATTCTGACATAAAGCCGGGGATTAACCTAACCGACTGCGATAGCGATCCGGCGTGGTGCCGGCCTGTTGTTGAAACATCACAATCAACGCCGACGCGGAGCTGTAGCCCAGTTCGTGCGCAATTCCCTGCACGCTACAGCCCTGCTCCAGCAGCGCGATCGCGCGCAGAAAACGCAGGCGCTGCCGCCATTCGCTGAACGGCATATTCAATTGCTGCTGACAGCGTCGTGCCAGCGTACGCTCGGTGGTGAAAACCCGCTTCGCCCATTGTGCCAGCGTGGTGTTATCGCCGGGATTCTCCTCCAGCGCGCGTAAAATGGGCGCGAGGAATTTATCATCTGATACCGGCAAATAACTGGTGTGTACCGGCGCCAGACGCAGACGATCAATCACGACCTGGCATAGCCGCCAATCGGCTTCGGTTTGGGGCTGCTCCAGCTCGCGGCGTGCAAAGTCATTCATGATGGCGTGCACAATGGTATCAGCGTGCAACAAACAAGCGTGATCCGGCATGCCCCGACAAAGATCGGCGGCCAAATTAAAAGTGCGAAACTGCGCCTGACAATGGTTATAGCTGCTGTGGCGCTGTTCGGGAGGGATCCAGATCGGCATCTCGGCAGGGGTTAACAGTCGCTCGCCTTCCACTTCCATCTCCAGAACGTGGCTGGTCACAAAAATCACCTGGCCCCAGCTGTGATGGTGCGGCAAATATTCGGTTCTGGCGTTGGTCTGCTCATAGCGCATAAAAAATCGCAGCAATGGCGCATCAATCGGCGGCTGATACTCGATCTGTAAATTCATTCTGTCCGGTCATTAACGAATGTTGTCTGATTTTAACTATCTGGTTCAAACCGGTCAAATGTAAACTATTCGCGATTAAACTCAGGAGTCGTACGATGAATTTACTGTTTCCGCTGATCGCGGTGATGATCTGGTCGATCAACACTATCGTCAGCAAACTCTCTGCCGGGAGCATCGATCCTGCCGCCATCTCCTTTTATCGCTGGCTGCTGGCACTCATCGTGCTGGCCCCCTTCTGCCTGCCTGGCGTGTGGCGTCATCGCCATGCCGTGAAGGCCAACCTGTGGCGATTATTGATCCTCGGCCTGTTGGGCATGGTGCTGTATCAAAGTCTCGCCTACTATGCCGCGCATAGCGTATCGGCGGTGATGATGGGCATATTAGGTGCCACGATTCCGCTGCTGACCATTCTGCTCAGCCTGTTCGTTCTGCGCCTTGCGCCAACGCGCGGCATTCTGATTGGCGGCCTGCTGTCCTTTGCCGGTCTGGTATGGCTGGTGAGTGAAGGCAACCCGACCCAGCTGCTGAATCAGCGTCTTGGCAACGGCGAGTTGATGATGCTGGCAGCTTCTACCTCGTATGCGCTTTACGGTGTGCTAACCAAACGCTGGTCGATTCCGCTGCCTACGTGGCAGAGTCTGTATGTGCAGATTTTCTTTGGTGTGTTGCTACTGTTACCCGGTTTTCTGCGCGCACCGGACGTGACGTTGAATGTGCATAACATCCCGCTGGTGCTGTTTGCCGGGCTGTTTGCTTCGATTATCGCTCCTTTCCTGTGGATCCTTGGCGTGCAACGTCTCGGTGCCAGCACCACCACCATTTTTATGAATTTTGTGCCCGCTTTTACCGCGATTATCGCCGTGCTGTTCCTGCATGAACAGCTGCACGCCTATCACTGGATTGGTGGCGGGATGACGTTGGTGGGTGTGATTCTGGCGCAACGGTTGAAAACACCGCTGCGCAAGCCACGTGAGCGCACAGTGCAGCTTAGCGAAAGCTGATGATGATGCGCAGTCCGCCCAGCTGTGGGCTGCGATCCAGCTGCAACTGCGCACCGTGCCAGGCACAAATATCTTTGACCAGCGCCAGCCCAATGCCCGCACCGGGCTGGCTGGCATTATCCAGACGACCAAATGGCTGCAGAGCCTGATGCTGCTGTGCCACGCTAATCCCCGGCCCGCTGTCCTCAATTTCCAGCTGCTTCTCACACAATCGTGCCGTGACGATTCCCCCTTCTGGCGTGTATTTAATCGCATTGTCCAGCAGGTTGGCACAGAGTTCGGCCAGCAATAAGCCATCGCCTTGCACGATACAGGGCATGTCGCCTTCAAATCCGAGATCAATGCGTTTGTGGCGCGCGGCGGCATAGCTGCTGAAGCAAGCCTGTTCCACAATTTCATTCAGATTGACCCGGGCAAAAGGCTTGTCCTCACCGTGCCGGGCTTTGATTTGCGCCAGCTGCAATAACCGATCGGTGAGTTGCACCGTATCGTTTAGCGTGTGGCGCATGCCGAGCAAACTTTCGCGCCACTGCGCAGGATCATCACTGTTGAGCGCAACGCCAACCTGGGTTTTTAAAATGGTAAGCGGCGTACGCAGTTGGTGTGAAACGTCGGCGCTAAAACGTTCCTGGCGTGCCAGTAATCCGCGCAGTCGTTCCAGATGCCGGTTGAAGGCAATAATGAGCGGCTGCAATTCCGACCAGGGCAATAACGACGGCAATGGCGTCAGCTCGCCTGGCGCACGACGTAGCATGATGCGCGATAACCGACGCAGCGGCCGCAACACTTTGCGTAATAACAGGCTGGCTAACAGCAGGGTAATCAACACCAGAAAGCTTTGACTGATCAACGCAGTGCGCAGTAATCCTTCCGCAAACCCATGACGAGAGTTCAGGGTTTCCGCCACCAGAACCAGTGCCATCCCTTCGACGCCCTGGTCATTAATCGGCTGCCACAACGCCGCAATCCGAATCGGCTGTTTACGATAGTTGCCATCGTAAAAGTGCACCAACGCGGGATAGGCTTCAGAAAGCGGCGCATTGCGCGGTAAAGGAGGCAGATCGGGGTAACCTGAGAGGGTTTTTCCTTGCGGTGAAATCACCTGATAGAACAGCTGATCGTTCATGTTGCGCTCAAAACTGTCGAGCACCACCCAGGGTACATCTACCTCCAGATGGTTTTGCCGCACTACCAGCCTTTCTGCCACCGTGCGTGCCGAGGCGAGAAGTGAACGATCGTAGGCCTGATTCGCCGCCTGCAGCGCACTCTGGTAATGGGTGTAAACAGACAACCCCCACAGCAGCATCAACGGAGCGCCCAGCCACAGCAGCAGTTCACCACGCAGTGAATGGCTCAGGCGCACGGCTGGCACTCCAGACTGTATCCCAGCCCACGCAGCGTCACGATCGCGACATCGCTGCCCTGCAACTTTTTCCGCACCCGATGCACATACAGCTCAATGCTTTCCAGGCTGGCTTCATCGGTTAAGGTAAAGGTCTGTTCATAAAGATGTTGGCGTGACACCGGACGTCCAGGGCGTTGCATCAAAGTCGAGAGCACGCTGGCTTCACGCGGGGTGAGCATCAACGGTTTATGATTCAGCAGAAAATAGCCTTCGCCGTCGCGCTCCAGTTGGCCTACGGTTTGAGATTGCGCGGTTTGCCCCTGGCTGCGGCGTAATAGCGCACGCAGCCGTGCTTCCAGCTCATCCAGTTCAAAGGGTTTAGTGAGATAGTCGTCCGCGCCCGCATTGAGGCCCTGCACGCGCTGTTCCAGCGCACTTTTGGCCGTGAGCAACAATACCGGCGTAGTTTGCCCACGCTTACGTAAACGCGCCAGCACGGCCAGACCATCCAGCCGCGGCAGCGAGACATCCAGCACCACCACCGCATAGTCTTCGCTCTGCAACACATGGTCTGCCGCCAGGCCATCCGCGACCCAATCCACGGCAAAGCCTTTCTGTGTCAGCGCTTTTTGCAGCCAGCTGGCCAACTCAACCGTATCTTCCACCAGTAAGAGACGCATATCACATCCTGATACTTTTCCCGAGCACTGAAAGGTAAATGAAAGGTTACACCCTTAACAATTCAGCAACGCCGAATGTTCGGCAGTTATCACACTCTGGAAGCATGAATGGAGCGAATAATGAAAAAAATCTTACCCCTCGCCCTCGCCTCAACCCTGGTGGCTTTGTCGATATCCTCTGCGCTGGCGGAAGCGCCAGACCGAACAGAATGTATTGCCCCGGCCAAACCGGGCGGTGGCTTTGATCTGACCTGTAAGTTGATTCAGGTTTCAATGCAAGAAACCGGTCAAATCAGTAAACCAATGCGCGTGACCTACATGCCCGGCGGTGTCGGTGCTGTGGCTTACAACGCCATCATTGCTCAGCGCCCCGCCGAAGCAGGCACGCTGGTGGCCTTCTCCGGCGGTTCGCTGCTCAACCTCTCTCAGGGCAAATTTGGCCGCTATTCAGAAAGTGACGTGAAGTGGTTAGCTGCCGTCGGCACTGATTACGGCATCGTGGCGGTGCGTAATGATGCTCCGTGGAAAACCCTCGGGGAATTGATGGAAGCCATGAAGAGCGATCCCACCAAAGTGGTGGTCGGCGCAGGTGCATCGATCGGGAGTCAGGACTGGATGAAAACCGCCCTGCTGGCACGTGAAGCGGGCATTGACCCACGCAAGATGCGCTATGTGGCCTTTGAGGGCGGTGGCGAGCCGGTAACGGCTCTGCTTGGCAATCATATTCAGGTGGTCTCCGGGGATATGAGCGAGATGGTGCCGCATCTGCAGGCGGGCAAATTGCGTGTGCTGGCGGTGATGTCTGACAAGCGTTTACCGGGTGAACTGGCGAGTGTGCCGACCGCCAAAGAGCAAGGCTACAACGTGGAGTGGCCGATTATTCGCGGTTATTACCTTGGTCCGAAAGTGACTGACGCGGAATATCAGTGGTGGGAAGACGCTTTCAAGAAACTGGTCACCACCAAAGAGTTTCAGCAACAGCGAGATATGCGCGGACTGTTTGTATTCAACATGTTCGGCAGCGAGCTGGATGCCTACGTGAAAAAACAGGTGGCTGATTACCGCGAAAAAGCCAAATCCTTTGGCCTGGCCAAATAACGGAGTTGATGATGAGCGATCGTATCTTCGCCGGTATCTGGCTGCTGCTGTGCATTGCCGGGCTATTTATCGCCTGGCAAATCCAGAGTGAATACAGCTATGAACCGGTCGGCCCACGCCCTTTCCCTATGTTGCTGCTGGGATTAATGGCGATTTGCGCCGTGATGATGTTACTGCGCAAGCCCGATGTGGTGCAGTGGCCTTCAGCAACCACGCTGAAAAAGCTCCTGCTGATGTGTGTGATGCTGATGGTGTATGGCTGGCTGTTTGAACGGTTGGGCTTCGCTTTGTGCACCTCGTTGCTGACCTTTGGCATCGGGCTATTGTTTGGCGCGCGCTGGTGGGCGGCTGCGGTGTCCGGAGTGGTGATGGGCATAGCGCTGTTTTATGCCTTTGACCGCCTGCTCGATGTCACCTTGCCTGTCGGCAGCTGGTTCAATTAACAGGAGTCTCACATGGATACCTGGTCTTTTCTGATGCAAGGGTTTGCCGTCGCAATGACGCCGGAAAACCTGATGATCGCACTTATCGGCTGCTTTATTGGCACTATTGTCGGCTTGCTGCCGGGGCTCGGGCCAATTAACGGAGTCGCGATCCTGATGCCGCTGGCGTTTGCTCTGCACTTACCCGCCGAGTCCGCGCTGATCCTGCTCGCTACGGTCTACATCGGGTGCGAGTACGGTGGGCGTATCTCCTCTATTCTGCTTAACGTGCCAGGCGATGCCGGGGCGATCATGACCGCGCTGGACGGTTATCCGATGGCGCAACAGGGCAAAGCCGGCGTGGCCCTGTCGATCTCGGCGGTGAGTTCGTTTATTGGATCTACGATCGCGATTCTCGGCATTATTCTCTTTGCCCCTATTCTGGCGAACTGGTCGCTGGCCTTCGGCCCGGCGGAGTATTTCGCGCTGATGGTGTTCGCGATAGCCTGTCTGGGCAGCATGATGAGCCACAATCCGTTGAAATCGTTTTTAGCCGCCCTGATCGGTTTGGGCATGGCCACCGTTGGCGTCGATGCCAATACCGGTGTCTATCGCTTCACCTTCGACAGCGTGCATCTCTCCGACGGGATCCAATTTGTGGTGGTGGTCATTGGATTGTTCTCTGTCAGTGAAATACTGCTGATGCTGGAATCCACCAGCAGCGGCCAGAAAGTGGTTCGCGCCAGTGGCCGTATGATGTTCAACATGAAAGAAGCGGCGCAGGCAACCGGTGCTACCTTGCGTTCCTCCTTTATCGGCTTCTTTGTGGGCGTACTGCCAGGCGCTGGCGCCACCATCGCCAGTGCTATCGCTTATATGAGCGAGAAGAAAATCAGCGGCAGCGACCAGTTTGGTAAAGGGGATATTCGCGGCGTGGCGGCACCTGAAGCGGCCAACAACGCCTCGGCTTGTGGCTCCTTTATTCCGATGCTGACGCTGGGTATTCCCGGTTCCGGCACCACGGCGGTAATGGTTGGTGCGCTGACGCTGTACAACATCACACCCGGCCCAGCGATGTTTACCGAACAGCCGGATATCGTCTGGGGCCTGATTGCGGCGCTGCTGATTGGTAACGTGATGCTGCTGATCATGAACATCCCGATGATCAACATCTTCGCCCGCATGCTAACCATCCCGCTGTGGTTCCTGGTACCCGCCATCGCCGCGATCTCTGCGGTGGGCGTTTACGCTGTGCACAGTACCACCTTTGACCTGTTGCTGATGGTGGGATTGGGTATCTTTGGCTATATCCTGCGTAAAATGGATTTCCCGATGTCGCCGCTGATACTGGGCTTCGTGCTGGGAGAGATGCTGGAGCAAAACCTGCGCCGCGCGCTCTCCATCAGTAACGGCAACCTGCCGATTCTATGGGAAAGCCTGATCTGCAAAGTGTTGCTGGTGCTGGCGATCGCTGTCCTGATCGTGCCGCCACTATGGAAACGCTGGCGTCGTAAGCGTCTTAAACTGGCTGAAGCAGAATAAATCCCGTCCTGGCGCGATTTCCCCTCACTGCCCCCGTGGATTTCCCGGGGGCTTTTGCTATCATATGGCCTCTTTTTTCCGGCGCACCCGGATCTGACCTCGTTTTTCAAGGATTCCGCCATGCAACCTCTCAGCGGTCCCGGTGTGCCTGCGGGCGATCGTTCAACGCTCACTAATGCGACTGGCCCTACTCGTCCTGGCGGACCGGCGGGCGAACAGCCGCTCTCCCCTGCCCAGCGCACCACGCTGGAACGTCTGATTGTGCGCATCATGTCACTCAGCACATTGAAAGCCCCTGAACTATGGGCTGGCGTACGCCATGAAGTGGGCGTCAAGAATGATGCTGAGCTGCAATCACGCCATTTCCCGGCGGCCGAACAGCATTTGAATGGGCGTCTGACGCAGGTGCAGAACAGCCTGGCGACGCGTCAGCTGTTGCAACAACTGCTGGAGAAGTTGCCGCAGGGGAATAATCGTCAGGCGGTGAGTGATTTTATCCGTCAGCAGTTTAATCAAACGGTGTTAAGTGCGCTGTCGCAAGACCAGCTGCGTCAGGTGCTGACCATGCTGCAAAATGGGCAGATGGCGATCCCGCAGCCTCAGCAAACGCGCGTGTCCGATCGCACCCTGCTGCCCGCTGAACAACAATCGCTGAATCAACAGGTCACGCGCCTTGCTGCATCAACCGGCGAATCACCGGTCAAGTTGCTGACCGAAGCGCTGAAACTGGTCAATCTGAAGAGTGGCGATCCTATCCCGTCACGCCACTTCCCGTTACTGACGCAATATCTGCAGGTGCGCCAGACGCTGGGTCAACACAGTGCACCAACCTTACAAATGCTGGAAACCTCACTGAAACAACCGCTGACACACGACGAACAGCGTCTGCTGGAGGATTACAGCCAACAGCGATTCCAGGCTACGCCGCAAACAGTGCTGACGCCCGCGCAAACGCAAGATCTCCTCAATTTGCTGTTCAGCCGTCGCGTCGAGAAAACGCTGGAGCAGCCGCACGCCGCCAGCGATCTGCGCCCGCAGCCGATCTGGTCGCCGTGGATCGAGATATTGCCGCGTCCGCTGGCCCAGCGCCCGGCACTGACGTTGATCCTGGGCCTGGCGCTGTTCTTCTTTTTACTCTGGCTGTTCCTGTAATTTAGCAACCGCAGTGCGCGCCGGCAGTGGCTTGTGGCCACTCGCCCGGCGACGTTCCCCACGCCAACGGATGCCCATCGCGCTTCCAGAAGTCCAGTCCACCTATCAACTCTTTGACCTGAAACCCGAGCGCAGCCAGTTTCCATGCTGCTTTGGTAGAGCCGTTGCAGCCGATACCATCGCAGTAAGTGATGTACACCTTGCTGCGATCCAGCTGTGCAGTGGATTCGGCATTCATGGTGCGGTGCGGAAACGAAATCGCTCCGGTGATATGCCCTGCCTGATAAACCTCGGCGGATCGTGCATCGATCACCACAATCGCACTGATGCCTTGCGCCAGATCCTCAGCCAAATCCCAGGCATCGGTGTAATAAGTCAGTTTGTGCTGCAGATAGGCCACGCTTTCCTGAGGATCTGCGGGTGGGAAGAGTAAGACTGATGACATCGCATTCTCCTTATGTAATTTTCCCTGAGTTTACGGCAAAGTGGTCTGCAATCTGATACCACTTTCGCCACAGTGATAAGACCACTATGCGCCACTCTTTTTTAGCCCTGTTTAATCATGCACCATCCGGCGGCTTGCGCGAGCGCTTGTGCAGTACGCTACGGCAGGCCATAACCAACGGCCATTTACACCATCACCAACGCCTTCCCTCCAGCCGTCAGTTAGCCGACGATTTGTCATTGTCGCGAGTGACGGTGGAAGCCGCTTATGCGCAGTTAGAGAGTGAAGGCTATCTGGAGAGACGAGCCAGCCGGGGCACTTTTGTATCGATTGCGATACCTGCACGAGCAGCGACGACCCCAGCACAGAACTCACCTCGCTTCTCCCGACGCGGCGAGCAGATACTGGCGACGGGTGGCTGTCAGGATCCCCCTTGTCCGCATGCTTTTGCCGCCGGTTCGCCTGAATTACGTGCCTTCCCGCATACGCAATGGCGCCGGATCAGTAACAGCGTTCAGCGCTCGCTCGGTAGTCAGGTGATGGGTTATGGCGATCCGCTGGGCTTTATGCCGCTACGTGAGGCGGTTGCGGATTATCTGGCGCTATCTCGCGGCGTGCGTTGTGATGCCGGACAGGTGGTGATCTTAACCAGTTCACAGCAGGCGCTACAATTGCTGTCGCTAATTTTGCTCGATGCCAATGATGAAGTGTGGCTTGAGGAGCCGGGCTATCCCGGCGCACGCAACGCATTCCTCGCAGCGGGTGCACACTGCCGTGCGATGCCGCTGGATGGCGAAGGCGCGATGCCGTTAGAAGGAGACGCCAGGCTGGTTTATCTAACGCCGGGACATCACTATCCCACCGGCACCGCGATGAGCCTTGCCCGCCGCCTGCGATGGCTTGACTGGGCACGTCAGCATCAAAGCTGGTTAATTGAGGACGATTACGACAGTGAGTTTCACTATGACGATCGCCCGATTCCCGCGTTACAGGGATTGGAAAATGATAGCCGGGTTATCTGCCTCGGTACCTTTTCTAAAACGCTCTTCCCTTCCCTGAGGCTCGCGTGGATGGTGGTACCGCCCGCGCTGGTGGATGCTGTTGGCCGGGCACGCAGCATTCTGGATGGGCACAGCGCGCTGTTGCCGCAAGCGATCACCGCCGAGTTTTTGCAACAGGGCCACTTTGCCAGCCACCTGCGGCTGATGCGCCAGCTTTACCACAGCCGTCGCGATCGGTTGCTGGAGCAGATCAACTCGCGCCTGCAGCCATGGCTGACGCCGCTACAGGCGTCTGGCGGGCTTCAGTTAACGGTGGCATTGCATCATGGGGAGGAAGCGCAACTCACGCAGCAGGCCAGGGAAGTCGGTCTGCTGTTGCCGCGTCTGTCGCCGTTGTACGCCGACAGCCAGCCGCAACCGGGCTGGATGCTGGGCTTTGCCGCGCTGACGCCGGGTGAGATTGCCAGCGCCTGCGACAAACTGGTTACGCTGCTGTCGCGCTACGCGCAAACGTCCAGGTAACGAGAATACCCAACGCCGCGCAGCATGCGCCCGCCAGGTAGACCGAGCCATAGCCCAACGCGGTGGCGAGCAAACCCGTCAGCGGGCCGCTGGCACCGTAAGCGATATCCTGGAAAGCCGAGAAACCGCCCAGCGCCGTGCCACGAATTTGCGGCGAGACACGTTTGATCACCTCGACGCCGAGCGCCGGGAAAATCAACGAGCAGCCGCAACCGGTTAAGGCGGCACCAATCAGTGCCATCCAACCCGATGTCGCGCAGGCCAGCACCAGCAAACCAGCGGTTTCTACCAGCAGCGAAACCATCGCAACGCGCACACCACCGTGACGATCCGGCAAACCGCCAAAGAACACGCGCACCAATACAAAAGCACAACCGAATGCTGTTAGCGCAAAACCGGCATTGCCCCAGTTTTCTGCGGCAAAATAGAGCGAGGTAAACGTTCCGATTACCGCGAAACCGGTGCCCTGCAACGCAAGCGCCATGCCGGGTTGAAAGATGGTCTTCACCACGCTGAACAATGAAGGACGTTCGCCACCCACCACCGGCACTTTACTGACCCAGCTATTGATCGCCAGCGAGAGCAATGGCAACAACAACGCGACAGCACCCAGCGCCGCGAATCCGCCATGTTGGTTGATCAACAACCCCAGCGGTGCGCCTGCCGCCAGCGATCCATAAATCGCCATGCCATTCCAGGACATCACCAGTCCGGATCGTTTGCTGCCCACCAGCCCCATGCCCCAGGTGAGATTGCCGGTGAGCAGCAGGCTTTCACCGAAGCCCAGCAGTAAACGCCCCACCGCCAGCAAGCCAAACTTACCCCAGGGTGAAACCGGCAATAGCGCGGCCGCCAGATACGCCACGCCTACCAGCGCGATAGCGATCATGCCGTGTTGTGTGGTGAGCTTCGCGCCGTGCTGATCGGCTCGGCGTCCGGCAAAGCTGCGCGTCAGCAACGTGGCGAAGAATTGAATCCCCACTGCGACGCCCACCATCAGGTTGCTCATGCCCAATTCCTGATGCACATAAAGCGGAATAACCGGCAGCGCCAGGCCTGCGGTTAAGTAAGTGAGAAATACCGCAAAGGATATGCAACCCAGGGGCAGCACAGATTGCGTCTGCGTATCAGCAGCCGTGGTCATGATGGTATGAACTCCTTGTTCAGAGCGTGCGCGACAGGCGAGAACCTAATCCGCGTTAGCGTCCTGCATTCAGACAAAAACGGGACATTTGATTCATAATGTGCGCAAACGATTATTTTATTTCAGGCAAGATGGGATGAGTGTAGGCAAGCGGTGGGGGAAATGTCAAAAACAACAGGGGCCGGATAGACCGGCCCCTGGAAAACTGTGATCACGCTATTAAGCTGGCAGCTTACGCATGGTCAGGGTGGCGTTGGTACCGCCGAAACCGAAGCTGTTGGACATCACGGTGGTCAGCGCTTTTTCAGTTGGCTGCGTCACGATGTTCAGGCCTTTACCGGCTTCATCAATTTCATCGATGTTGATGCTTGGCGCGATGAAGCTATGCTCCAGCATCAGCAAGGTGTAGATCGCTTCCTGCACACCCGCCGCACCCAGTGAGTGACCGGTCATGGCTTTGGTGGCAGAGATGTACGGCGAGTTATCACCAAACACTTCGCGAATCGCACCCAGCTCTTTCACATCACCGACTGGCGTAGAGGTACCGTGGGTGTTCAGGTAATCGATTGGGGTATCAACGCCCTGCATCGCCATCTTCATGCAGCGCACTGCGCCTTCGCCTGAAGGAGCAACCATGTCAGCACCGTCAGAAGTCGCGCCGTAGCCAACGATTTCTGCGTAGATGTGCGCGCCGCGAGCCAGAGCGTGCTCCAGTTCTTCGACCACTACCATTCCGCCGCCGCCTGCGATTACGAAACCATCACGGTTCGCATCATAGGTACGAGAGGCTTTTTCTGGCGTTTCGTTATATTTGGTGGACAGTGCGCCCATCGCATCAAACTCACAGGCCATTTCCCAGCTCAGCTCTTCGCCGCCGCCAGCAAATACGATGTCCTGTTTGCCCAACTGAATCTGCTCAACCGCATTACCGATGCAGTGTGCGGAGGTTGCACACGCAGAGCTGATGGAGTAGTTCACACCATGGATTTTGAACGGGGTTGCCAGACACGCCGACACACCTGAACCCATGGCTTTGGTCACCACATAAGGACCAACCGCTTTCAGGCCACGCGGACCGCGCATCGCATCGGCACCGAATACCTGATAACGTGGCGAGCCACCGCCTGAACCGGCAATCAGACCCACGCGTGGGTTGTTCTGATATTGCTCGTCTGTCAGGCCGGAATCCTGAATCGCTTCCGCCATAGACAGGTAAGCGTAGATTGAAGCATCACTCATGAAACGCACGATTTTGCGATCGATGAGCCCGTTGGTATCCAGTTTGACGTTGCCCCATACGTGGCTGCGCATACCGATATCTCTCATCTCTTCAGAGAAGGTGATACCTGAACGGCCTTCACGCAGAGAAGCCAGCACTTCTTGCTGGTTATTACCAATGCTGGAAACGATACCCAGGCCAGTAATCACTGCACGTTTCATTCAATAGTCCTCATTCCACTTCTTTTGGATTGACGTGCACTCTAGCTTACAGTTGTAAGCCGAACAAGTCCGATCAGCCATTTCCTTTTGTAAATTTGCGTCATGTCACGGCAGTCGTTAAAATCGCGCCACTGCCTGAAAAACGAGCCTTTCCCGTGAAATTAGCCCCGGTTGAACACGCGCAATTAAACTGGAATGATCAGGGTACACCTGTTTCCCGAGCATTCGACGACGTCTATTTCTCCAACGACAATGGATTGGAGGAGACGCGCTATGTCTTCCTCAATGGCAACCAAATTCCTGTCCGTTTTGCTCAACATTCACGCGATATTTTTATTGTCGCGGAAAGCGGTTTTGGGACTGGTCTGAACTTTCTGACCCTATGGCAAGCGTTCGACCGCTTCTGCAGCGAACATCCTGACGCGACACTTAAACGCCTGCATTTCATCAGCTGCGAAAAATTCCCTCTGACGCAAACCGACCTGGTCGCAGCGCACGCACACTGGCCTGAGCTGGCGCACTGGGCAGAACAGTTACAGCAACAGTGGCCACAGGCGCTGCCGGGTTGCCAGCGTTTACTGTTCAACAGCGGTAAAGTCACGCTCGATCTCTGGCTCGGTGATATTAACGCGCTAATTAATACCTTTGATGACAGTCTTAATGCACAAGTCGATGCGTGGTTTTTAGATGGTTTTGCGCCGTCTAAAAATCCGGAGATGTGGACACCGGAACTGTTCGCCGCCATGGCACGCCTGGCCCGGCCGGGTGGGACGCTGGCGACCTTCACCTCGGCAGGTTTTGTCCGTCGGGGATTACAGGAAGCGGGCTTTACCGTGGCTAAGCGCAAAGGTTTTGGTCACAAACGCGAAATGCTAACGGGCGTGATGGAGCAGGCTTCTGCCCTGCCCCACAGCCAACCGTGGTACGCCCGTCCTGCGGCGGGTACTCAGGAAGTGGCGCTGATTGGCGGTGGCGTGGCGAGTGCCGTGCTGGCACTGGCGCTATTGCGTCGTGGCTGGAAGGTGACGCTTTATTGCGCCGATGCAGCACCTGCATTAGGCGCATCGGGCAATCGTCAGGGCGCTCTTTACCCGCTGCTCAATCAGCACGACCCTGCCCTCGCCACGTTCTTCCCTGCAGCGTTCACTTTTGCTCGCCGTTTATACGACCAACTACCGGTGATGTTCGAGCATTGCTGGAGCGGTGTGCTGCAACTCGGCTGGGACAGCAAAAGTGCTGATAAAATTGCCCAGATGCTGGAAATGGGATTACCGCATGATGTGGCCTACGGCGTAAGCAAGGAAGATGCACAGCAGTTAGCGGGCGTCGATACCGGTTGTGGTGGCATTTTCTATCCGCAGGGCGGCTGGCTCTCTCCATCGCAACTGACCAGCAACCTGCTGGAGCACGCACAAACGCTAGGTTTACGCCTGCACTGGCTGCATCGTATGACCACACTGGAAATGACGATTGATGGCTGGACGCTCAACTTTAGCGAACAGCCCTCGGTAAATCATCAGCAAGTGGTGCTCGCTAATGGCCATGCGCTGCTGGAGATTGAGCAGAGCAAAGAGCTGCCCGTTTACGCGGTGGCGGGTCAGGTCAGTCATGTCCCCACCAATGCTGAACTCGGCGCGTTAAATACCGTGCTGTGCTATGACGGTTATCTCACGCCGGTGAGCCCGAACTTCAACACCCATTGTATCGGGGCCAGCTATCACCGTGGCGATACCACAACGGATTTCCGTGCTGACGATCAGCAGGAAAACCGCCAGCGCCTGGTGAACTGTCTGCCGGATGCGCACTGGCCGCAGCAAGTGGATATCAGTGATAACGAGGCGCGTGTCGGTGTGCGCTGCGCCACGCGCGATCACTTACCGATGAGTGGCAGCGCGCCCGATTACGCCGCGACGCTGACGCAATACGCCGATTTACCGGAGCAACGTGCAAGTGGTGAAACCATTGCCGATGCACCGGTTCATGCCGGTTTATTTGTGCTGGGTGCGCTGGGTTCACGCGGCTTGTGCAGCGCGCCGCTGGCAGCAGAAGTGTTGGCGGCACAGATGAGTGGCGAGCCGCAGCCGCTGGATATCACCACGCTGGCGGCAATGAATCCGAATCGTTACTGGGTAAGGAAGTTGCTGAAAGGAAAGAAAGCGGGACGCTAAGTTGACGGGGCGAGCGATCGCCCCGTGCTATCAGGCCGTTTGACGCGCCTGCTGGAACAAGTTATCCCACATGCCAATCACCAGCGCCTGATCGCGAGGCGACAGTTCACCCGCTGCAATCGCTTTTTGCAAACTGTTCGTCACATGAATCTGCAACGCTTCTGGCGTATGTTCACCCGTGATTTCAACCTCAGCCACCGCCAGGGTCAGATGACCACGCAGATAGCCACCGGCAAACAACTCGTCGTCACTGGCGTGATCAACCATATCGTCAATCAATGCCAGGATGCGGGATTCGAATTCTACGATCATCGTCTTGTTCCTTATTGCCCTTGATACTTCGCGCCACGACTGCGTCGGCTTCACGCTCTCGCCCCGTTACGCGCTGTCACCGTTCCTGGGGTTCAATCATTCGCCGTCATGCTGCAACGCGGATTACATTGGGTCATTAATAATATGTTTGCGAATCACAGATCTTCCGGCCACGGGAAGTGTGCCGCTGTCAGCGCTGGCGTACCGTAATAGCTGGCTAACGCATCAATAAATCGTGCCGGACGTGCCGGAATGCCCAGCTCAAAATAGGTCATTACCTGAGCATGGACTTTACGCTGGAACGCGATGCGATCGGGTTCACAATCTCCTTCGAGGTTGTCACAACTGACATTGAAGGGGAAGCCCGCCGCGACACAGAATAACCACTCCAGCGCCTGCGGTTTGATCTCAACCGATTCGAACTGATTCTGCGTTTGCGCATCCCGCCCATCCGGGCAGTACCAATAACCAAAATCCACCAGCTTGCGACGCGCTTCACCGGCAATACACCAGTGAGAAATTTCGTGTAGCGCGCTGGCGTAGAAACCGTGAGCAAACACCACGCGGTTCCACGGCGATTCCTCATCCGCTGGAAGATAAATAGGTTCGTCGTCGCCTTTAATTAGACGGGTCTGAAAATCTTCAACAAAGCAGCCATCAAAAATATCCACCAACTGCTGGTAATGATGTTCTCTACTCATAATATTTTAATCTTTAAAAAAATTATCGCCATTGTCGCACTGGCAGCCGTTCTTGACGAGTATTGCTTTACAGCGTGGCCATCCATGCCAGCAACGCGCTGCCATGGCTATCCCACAATAATTTGGCGCTCATCACGGCCGATACGGTCACCACCATCGGGCGGATCAGCTTCTGACCTCGGCTCAGCACCAGTCTAGCGCCGATGCGCGCGCCCAGGAATGCACCAATCAACATGATCACGCCCGTGCCCCACACCACCTTTCCGCCGAACATAAAGAACAGCAGACTGCCAAAATTAGAGGTGAAATTTAGGACTTTGGCGTGGGCAGTGGCCTTGGCAAGATTAAAGCCACACAGCGTCACAAACGCCAGCGCATAGAAGGAGCCTGCACCCGGACCAAAAAATCCGTCGTAAAAACCGACGCAGCCGCCGCCAACCAACGCAAAAGCGATCCCCTGCAGGCGGTGCTCACGATCTGACTCACCCAGGCGCGGCATCAGCAGGAACCATAATCCGATGCTGATCAGCAGGATCGGCAGAATCTGACGCAGTATCTCCGCCTGGATATGTTGAATCAACACCGTGCCACAGACTGAACCAATAAAGGTCATGGCGATGTTGAGCCGCTGTTCGCGCAGTTTCACCGCGCCGCGACGCACAAAGTAGAGGCTGGCAGAGAAAGATCCGCCTACCGACTGTAATTTATTAGTGGCTAAAGCCTGCGCTGGAGAGAGTCCTGCCGCGAGTAAGGATGGGACGGTGAGTAAGCCACCGCCGCCGGCGATGGAATCGATAAACGCTGCCAGCACCGCAACCAGAAACAGCACGCCCAGCAATAGCGGGCTAACAACAAAGAGGTCCATTTTTTTCTCGTAAAGTTAACCCGATCACTTTATTGCAGGCTGGCGGTCAGTTCTCTCCCACTGGGCTCACAATCCTCTGTGGCTGTGAAAGAGAACATTGCCAATGCCCCTGCGACAGGAAGCATCAAGGTTAGAGTAAATGACGATCTAATAGTGCCTGACAGGATGGTGGCAACGGCGGCGGTGTTTTCTTCACTGGCGGCGTGCTGCCCGGTTTTTTCGGCAGGAACCAGCTGTCTAACTCCGCGCCACAACCATCACCCGCAGGCGGTGCCGCTTGATCTTCGCATTCCAGGCTGCCTGCCGGACAACGCAAACGTACGTGCATATGCGCACGATGGGCAAACCACGGGCGCACTTTATTCAACCAGGCACGATCGCTTCCGGCATCGGCACAAAGCTGCTTTTTAATCGCCGGATTGACGAAAATACGCGTCACTTCATCATCTTTCGCTGCCAGCTTGATTAAGCTATCGATCTGCGGCTGCCAATGACGCGCAATCACTTGCTTGTCATCCGGCGCCACCAGATCCAACGGCTGTGGCTTCAGCAATTGCTGCGCCGTCCAGCGATTTTGCGGCAGCTGCAGCCAGATATCGACGTCCAGCCCGGTTTGATGGCTGGCATGTCCGCTGCTAAAGCGTCCGCCGGCCGCCATGCCCATATCACCAATCAACACTTGCCCCAGCTGCAATTGATGCACCTGAGTACTAAGGCGTTGAATAAAAGCAATCAGATCGGGATGGCCGTAATAACGCCGCTGATCCTGACGCATCACCTGATAATTAGGCGAATTGAGTGGCAGTTGCTGTGCGCCGACAATACAGCCGTTGGCGAAACCGCCAATCGATTGTGGGCTACCGGCAATCGGCTGATGGATTTGCTGCCATGGCGTGGCAGCAAACGCGGCCGCACTGCACAACAGCGCGGCAACGGTGATGAACAGGCGGCGCATCAGTGGCTTACCAGCGCGGAACGCTGCTGTTGACGTCACCGTTCTGCGCACGCTGACGCAGCAGGTGATCCATCAACACGATCGCCATCATTGCTTCGGCAATCGGTACCGCGCGAATGCCCACGCAAGGATCGTGGCGACCTTTGGTGATCATCTCCACTTCTTCGCCATCACGGGTGATAGTTTTACCCGGAACGGTGATGCTGGAAGTGGGTTTCATCGCCAGGTTAGCACTGATGGTCTGGCCGCTGCTGATGCCGCCCAAAATGCCACCGGCGTGATTGCTTTGGAAACCGTCAGCACGAATCTCATCACGATGCTGGCTTCCGCGCTGGTTAATCACCGCGAAACCGTCACCGATTTCCACGCCTTTCACCGCATTGATGCTCATCAGCGCGTGCGCCAGATCGGCATCCAGACGATCAAACACCGGCTCGCCCAGTCCCGGTGGCACGTTCTCTGCCATCACCGTGACTTTAGCGCCGATCGAGTCGCCCTCTTTCTTCAGGCCGCGCATCAGTTCATCCAGCGCTTCCAGCTTAGAGGCATCCGGGCAGAAGAACGGGTTCTCTTCGACGATGCTCCAGTCCTTCAGCTCGCAGGCCACATCACCAATCTGTGCCAGATAGCCACGTACCTGAATGCCGTGCTTCATTTGCAGATACTTTTTGGCAATCGCACCCGCCGCCACGCGCATCGCAGTTTCACGCGCCGAGGAACGGCCACCGCCGCGATAGTCGCGCAGGCCATATTTTTGTTCGTAGGTGTAATCGGCATGGCCGGGACGGAACAGATCTTTAATTGCGCCGTAATCCTGTGAACGCTGGTCAGTATTTTCAATCAGCAGGCCGATAGAGGTGCCGGTGGTGACGCCCTCAAACACGCCGGACAAAATTTTCACCTGATCCGGTTCGCGGCGCTGGGTGGTGTAGCGCGATGTGCCCGGACGGCGGCGATCGAGATCGTGCTGAATATCCGCTTCCGTAAGAGGAATGCCTGGCGGCACGCCATCAACGATGCAGCCCAGCGCAATACCATGCGACTCGCCAAAAGTGGTTACGCGAAAAACTTGTCCAATGCTGTTACCGGCCATTGTGGTTCCTTGTTGCGATGTTGCGGGCGATGTCTCGCCCCATTTTTTAGTCTTTGTAGAAGGAGAAGTGATGCTGAGCCGCGACAATCTGTTCGCGCGTCAGCATGAACACGCCGTCGCCGCCGTTATCGAACTCCAGCCAGGTAAACGGCACATCCGGATACTGATCCATCATGTGCACCATGCTGTTACCCACTTCGCAAATCAGCACGCCCTGCTCGCTTAAATAATCCGGCGCACAGGCAAGAATGCGGCGCACCAGCTTCAGACCATCACTGCCAGCTGCCAGACCCAGTTCCGGTTCGTGGCGATATTCGTTCGGCAGGTCGTCCATATCTTCCGCATCCACGTACGGTGGATTAGTGACGATCAGATCGTATTTGACCTGCGGCAGTCCACGGAACAAATCGGAGCGAATTGGCGTGACGTGATGGATCAAACCATGTTCTTCAATATTTTGCTCAGCCACGGCCAGCGCGTCAGTGGAAATATCCACCGCATCGACTTCCGCTTCCGGGAAGGCGTAAGCGCAGGCAATCGCGATGCAACCACTGCCGGTACACATATCGAGAATATGATGCGGTTGTTCACCAATCAGACCGGCAAAACGGTTTTCAATCAGCTCACCAATCGGCGAACGTGGCACTAACACGCGCTCATCGACGTAGAATTCATGACCGCAGAACCAGGCTTTATTGGTGAGATAAGCTACCGGGATGCGCTCGTTGACGCGGCGAATCACACGCTCAACGATACGATGACGTTCGCTCGCCGTCAGGCGCGCATTACGCATATCTTCGGGAATATCCAGCGGCAGCCAGAGCGTGGGCAGAACCAGTTGGACGGCTTCGTCCCAGGGATTATCCGTGCCGTGGCCGTACCAAATGCCTGCCGCCGAAAAACGGCTGACAGCCCAGCGCAGCATATCCTGAATGGTGTGCAGTTCACTCACTGCCTCATCGACGAAAATCTTGTCCACGTAGCCCTCCGCAGGCCTTAAAATCAATCGGCCGATAGTTTGCCACGAAGCCGGGCAGAATTCAGCGCGGCAAGGCGAAAAAGCTGACATTTGTTGACGCTTAGCGTTAAGGTATGGCACCGGCTGTTCCCCAGCCTCTTAACCACAATCCCGAGCCATGAGTAAGAAGACGCCGCTAAGCCAGGACGACCAGTCGCTATTTCGTGAATTAATGACGGGAACGCGCAAGTTAAAACAGGACACCATCGTGCACAAACCGGTGGTGAAAACCCGTGAAGTACCGCTAAAGCGACTGTTTTCCGAGCAGGCCGATAACAGCCACTACTTTTCTGATGAGTTTCAGCCGCTGCTCTCGAGCGAGGGGCCAATGCGCTACGTGCGCGCCGATGTCAGTCATTATGAACTGAAGAAATTGCGACGCGGCGATTACACGCCGGAGATTTTTCTCGATCTTCATGGATTAAGACAGCAGCAGGCCAAGCAAGAGTTAGGGGCGTTAATTGCCGCCTGTCGCCGCGAACATTTGTTCTGCGCCAGCGTCATGACCGGGCACGGCAAACACATCCTCAAGCAGCAAACACCTTTGTGGCTGGCGCAACATCCGCATGTGATGGCATTTCATCAGGCACCTAAGCTGTTTGGCGGCGATGCCGCGCTGCTGGTGCTGATTGAAGTCGAAGAGTGGCAACCGCCAGAACTGCCTTGAAGCTAAAAAAGGAAAGGGCCGCAAAGTGCGGCCCATAGAGGTATTACTTTTGGCGACATTACATCGCTTTAGCCAGTTTTGACGGGCTGACCTGCCACTCCAGTTTGCCTTCACAGGCGTCTGCATCAAAGTTCACATAAGCAATTGCCGACGTAGCAAACATCGGTGGCGCTTCCTGCGGGCAGAGCTCTGAAACCAGATAGCCCACCAGCGGCAGATGCGAGATCACCAGCGCTGATTTAACGCCTTGCTGCGCCAGCGCCTGCAGATAACAGGCCACCATGCCCGGATCGCCACCCGGCGTCAGTTCCGGCAGCACGTCCTGCCCTTCTGGCAGCTTCAGTGCCTCACGTACCGTGGCGAGCGTCTGCTCTGCACGGAGATAAGGGCTCACTAACACCCTTTCGATATCCAGCGCCTGGCCGTTTAGCCAGCTCGCCATCTGGCGCGATTCGTCACAGCCACAGATTGTGAGTGGGCGTACTGAATCACTCGCTGCTTCCAGAGCTGCATCGCCATGACGCATGATAAAAACTTGCATAAAGCACCGCTGTTGTTTGTCGATATCGTCGGGTACCACAGCACCAGACGCTTCATTCTGCGAATGAACGCTGTGTTTTACCCCAATGGCTTCAGTATAGTCAACCGGTTGTTTATTAAATAAGCATATCTAAGAATGGTGCCGCACCACCTTCTTCATAGCACCATAAGTAACCCGCTGAATCTGTGCGCCTATTCATATTTGTGCAGAAGTGTAAAAATTCGTTTGCGCTTCTGACATTGCCATCAAAGCGTCACAAGGCGTGAAACGATCGCCATGTTGCTGCATTAATACACGTAATGTATTGACGATTTCGCTGGCGCCGCGTTGATCCATATAGCGGAACGGCCCGCCAAGAAAAGGCGGGAAACCGATGCCAAATACCGCCGCGATATCACCATCCCGTGCTGTACGAATCACGGATTCATCCAGACAGCGTGCGGCCTCATTCAGCATCATCATCACGCATCGTTGCGCAATCTGTTCTTCACTCTGCTTTGCCTGCGGTTTAACGTTTATCAGGCCATAAATTGAGGCATCGACTTTGCGTTTTCCCGGCCAGCGAGAGGCATTGTAAAGGTAGAATCCTTTCTGGTTTTTGCGCCCTTTGCGGCCATCTGCGAGGATGGCGTTAACCGCGTCGGGTGCGCTGAAACGTTCACCATACGCCTGCTGCAGAATCGGGCTGATTTTACTGCCGACATCAATGCCCACTTCATCCAGCAACTGTAGCGGCCCTACCGGAAAACCGAACTTCACTAATGCACGATCAATATGATCGACCGGCTCACCTTCCAGCAAGCAGCGCATGGCTTCATTTATATAGGGCGCGAGAATGCGGTTGACGTAAAAACCGGGTTTGTCGGCCACCACCACCGCTGTTTTTCCCTGCTGGCGTGCCAGCTGCACCGTGGTCGCGAGCGTTTCTGCCGAGGTGCCCGCATGCGGAATCACCTCCACCAGCGGCATTTTGTCCACCGGGCTGAAGTAATGCAGACCAATCACATTCTCTGGGCGCTGCGCGTTGGCGGCAATATCGCCAATCGGTAACGAAGAGGTGTTGGAAGCAAAGATGGTGTGCGGCTGACAGTGACTTTCGATATCCGCCACCATCTGCTGCTTCAACGTCAGATCCTCAAATACCGCTTCAATCACCAAATCGCGCTGGCTGAATCCTTGATAATCAATACCGCCGCTGATACGCGCCATCTGTTGCTGACGCTCGGCGGGTTTCAGCTGACGCCGCTTCACTTTTTGGCTGAGCAGATCCCAGCTGTACTGCAGCGCATGGTTCACACCATTGAGATTGACGTCTTTAATTCGCACCGGTAAACCGGCTTTCAGCGCCGTCACGCTGGCAATGCCTCCGCCCATTAATCCGCCACCGAGTACGCCGATGTGTTTCAATGCACGCGGTTCAGCGTCGGCCACCGCTTCTTTCTTTATCGCGGTCGAGGCGAAAAACAGACTGCGCAGTGCCGCAGATTCAGGGGTCATCGCCAGCTGGCCAAAGGCGCGCGCCTCCGCCGCATGACCGGCGTGACTACCCTGCTCCAACCCTGTGCGGACTACCTGCAGAATGCGATCCGCTGCCGGATAATTCCCCTGCGTTTTACTGTCGGTTTGGCGCTTTGCCATCGCGAATAAAAGCGAACGCGCCAGCGGTGCCTGCATCAGACGATCGCGGCGGGACAGTTCACGGCGGACGATCTTTCCTTTATGTACTCGAGCAATCGCTGTTTCCAGCAGGATGGACTGCGGCACGGCATCGTCAACAACGCCAAGCTTCAATGCCTGTTTGGCGCGCAGCTGTTTACCACTCAGGATCAGCGGCAGCGCCTGCGGCACACCAATCAATTTTGGCAGACGCTGCGTACCGCCTGAGCCAGGTAACAGACCCAATTGTACTTCTGGCAGGCCCAACCGGGTTTTATCATCCAGCGTGCAGATACGGACACTGCAAGCCAGCGCCAATTCCAGCCCACCGCCGAGACAGGCACCGTGGATCGCTGCGACCACCGGAAACGGCAGCGCGGCAATCTCCGCCATCACTTCTTGCCCCTGACGCGCCAGAGCTTCCGCTTCTTCTGCGGTCTGGCAATTGGCGATCATGCTGATATCCGCACCGGCGACAAAGTTGTCGGTTTTACCTGAAATCAGCACCAGTCCCGCCAACTTCGGATTGCTGCGCGCTTCAGCCAGCACCGCTTTTATTTGTGGAACAAACTCCGCTTTCAGCGTGTTCATCTTTTCGCCCGGCACGTCGATGGTGATGATGCCGACATGATCGAGGCGCATGTGTAAATGGAATGCAGATGCGCTCATTATTCGGCCTCCAGAACCATTGCGCTGCCCAATCCGCCCGCTGCGCAGGCAGTCACCAATCCTAAACCACCGCCGCGTCGACGCAGTTCCTGCAGCGTTTGCGTGATCATACGCGCGCCGGTGGCGGCAAACGGGTGCCCATAAGCAATCGAACCACCCAGCACGTTGAAGCGCTCTTCATTCACTTCACCCAGCGCATGCGGACGATTTAGCACCTCGCGAGCGAAACGTTCATCGCGGAACATTTTCAGGTTTGCCAGCGTTTGCGCGGCGAAAGCTTCATGCATGTCGATCAGCGTGAGATCGTTGAGGGTGATACCGGCACGATCCAGCGCCAACGGTGAGGCATAAGCGGGACCCAGCAACATATCCTGCCAGACATCAATCGCGGTAAACGCATAGCTGCGCAGATAACCGAGCGGCGTAATGCCCAACTCACGCGCGCGGCCTTCACGCATCAAAATCACCGCGGCTGCACCATCAGTGAGTGGCGTGCTGTTGGCTGCCGTGACTGAACCGTGGCGGCGATCAAAGGCCGGGCGCAGTTTGGCGTAGTCACTGGCGCTGGCGTTAAAGCGGATGTTGTTGTCCTGCTCAATCGGTGCTTTCCATGGCGGAACAAAGGCCGCCATCACTTCCTGCGCCAGCACGCCTGACTGCCAGGCTCGGGCAGCATGCTGATGCGAGCGCAACGCCAACGCGTCTTGCTGCTCACGCGTGATGCCATGGGTTTTCGCCATCTGCTCGGCGGTGTCTCCCATCCGCAAACCGGTAGAGTATTCGGCAACCGCAGGGGGCACCGGCAACAGATCACGCGGGCGCAGACGACGCAGAATTTGCAGCTTTTTGCTGAAGGTGCGCGCTTTATTGAGATCGACCAGCGCGCGCGCCAGCGTTTTACTGACGCCAATCGGCAGCACCGAAGAGGAGTCTGCACCACCGGCAATGCCCGCATCAATGGTGCCCGCCATCAGGCTCTCCGCCACGTTTGCTACCGCCTGAAAACTGGTGGCGCAGGCCCGGCTGACGCTGTACGCATCGGTATGCACGCTCAATCCGCTGCTCAGCACGATTTCGCGCGCGATGTTGGGCGCTTCCGGCATTTGCACCACCTGGCCAAATACCAGTTGATCGATAACGTCGACCGGCAATTCGCTGCGCGCCATCAGTTCGGACACCACCATGCGCCCTAATTCCAGCGCCGTGATGCCATGAAAATCACTCGCCTGACGGGCGAAAGGGGTGCGTAATCCGTGGGTTATGGCGATACGTTCGCCCTGACGCGTCAGCAGCGGCTGCGCTTTGCTCATTGCACTCACCTGTAATTTACGACCGTAGCATCATTGCCAAACAGGTCTGACCTGATCATCAGTGTTAACCAGGTGCCGCTAAGTCGCCAATAACAGAAGAAAAAAAGTGCGAGGGAAGACACGAAAAAGAGAAAACGCTGCCGAAAGGGCTTCCGGCAGCGACAGGATTAGCGTAAGCCGAGTTGAAAAATGAAGGTCTCAGCCTGGCAGGCAAAAGTGAAATCAACATTCAGACGTACGCCTGGCGCTTCTTCAACGAATTCTGCGTTAATCTCGCAAGGCTCGGATTCAACCTGACGCGCTTTATCCGTTAAGTGCTTCAGCATCGCTTCAGCCGCATGACGATCGGCAAACACGCCTGACCAGCTGGCGGTGCAATCGGTATTGTCCATTACGGTGCCGACATCTACGCAGCAGCAAGCTGCCGTTTCCGTCGCACTGCATTTTTTAATGGCATCAGTCATTGTTCTCTCCTGACGATAAATCGACACAATCGGATCATTTTCTGACACAAAGTGTACGCCCCGCGCGGCCTGGCTTCTATCTTCCTGCGGCTAAGTGACGAATATCACACTAAAAATTGATCCAGAACAAATTTGACCGCTATGCTAGATGAGCTTCGACAAGATTTTGTTAAGCAGATCTGATTTTATCGATCAAATCGGAAATATTTAAAAAACATTATTGCAACAAATACACAGGTCAGACCTATACTCGTCGCACTGGTCTGATATGTGCCTTTGTCATCAGTCCCTACAATCCGCCGTCCTTTGTTACGCGACGTAACAACGTTTAATAATAAATCTAGATGAGGTTGTGGTCATGAACCATAAAAACCTGTTTGCAAAGTCAGCCGTGGCAGCTGCAGTAGCGCTTATCTCTTCCCAAGTTTACGCCGCTGGCTTTCAACTTAATGAATTCTCAGCAATTGGTTTAGGTCGTGCATATTCGGGTGAAGGTGCGATGGGCGATACCGCTGCATCCGCTAGCCGCAACCCCGCGACCATGGCATTGATGGATCGCCCTTCGTTCTCCATCGGTGCTGTTTATATTGATCCTGAAGTGGATATCAGCGGCCAGAGCCCAACCGGCAACAGCCTCAATGCGAAAAACATCGCACCGAATCAGTGGATCCCTAACCTCCATTACGTTCATCCGATTAACGATCAATGGTGGGTAGGCGCATCCGTCACCTCCAACTATGGTCTGGCGACGGAGTTTAATGATGGTTACACCGCTGGCGGATACGGTGGCAAAACCGACCTGATGACCGGTAACTTTAACCTTAGCACCGCTTATCGTTTGAATGAGCACTTCAGCTTCGGTGTCGGCTTTGATGCGGTTTACGCCAAAGCGAAAATCGAGCGTTATGCAGGTGAAGCGGGCGCGCGTGTCGGCATGCCAGCCGATACTCAGGTTGCCCATCTGAAAGGTGATGAATGGGGCTATGGCTGGAACGCCGGTATCCTGTATGAAGTGGATAAAAACAACCGCTTCGGCTTCACCTATCGTTCCGAAGTAAAAATCGACTTTGACGGCGATTATAAGAGCAGCATTCCAACCGCTTACAACGGTACACCGCAGGCGATTGCTTTAGGTTTGCCATACGGCACCAGCGGCCAGACCATCCCAGGTTCGCTCACGCTGAACCTGCCAGAGATGTGGGAAGTGTCGGGCTGGCATAAAGTCGCTCCGCAGTGGGCCGTGCATTACAGCCTGACCTACACCAGCTGGAGCCAGTTCCAGGAGCTGAAAGCCACTGGCAGCAACGGTCAGACGCTGTTCTATAAAGATGAAGGCTTCAAGGATGCGTATCGCATCGCGCTGGGTACCACTTACTTCTATGACGATAACTGGACTTTCCGTACCGGTATCGCGTTTGATGACAGCCCGGTTCCTGCCGATAAGCGTTCAATCTCGATTCCAGACCAGGATCGTCTGTGGCTGAGTGCCGGTGCTTCTTACGCCTTCAACGAAGATGCGTCAGTCGACCTCGGTATCTCTTACATGCACGGACAGAAAGTCACGGTGAAAGAAGGCCCTTACACCTTTAACTCCGAAGGTAAAGCCTGGCTGTACGGCGCGAACTTTAACTACAAGTTCTAATGCTGAAAACAGTGTGAAAAACGGCGACAGTGATGTCGCCGTTTTTTATTGCCGGCGCGAAACCGGCCAATGCTCCGCCAGGAAATCAATAAAGCAGCGCAGACGGGGTGATAAATAGCGCCCGGGCCAGATGGCCGAAAATCCGCTTTCGCGGATGCAGCTTCCCGGCAATACTTCAACCAGCCTGCCTTGATCCAGAAGATCCCATACCACGAAATCCGGCACATAACTGATCCCCATTCCGGCAAGCGTACTCTGCACCATCGCTTCAATGTTATTCACTGTCAGTGTTTTCAGCGGTTGGAAATCTCCCGTAATACGCAGATCGTTCAGTTCCCAGTTTTGAATCAAGCCCGTTGCAGGAAAGCGGAACAGGATGCAGTGATGCGTGATCAGCTCTGCGCTGGATAAGGGGACACCACGCGCGGCGAGGTAGTCTGGACTGGCACACAACACGAAGCGGAAAGGCCCCAACGCTCGCGCCTGTAGCCGGGAATCCTGCATTTCGCCGCTGCGAATTGCCACGTCGAATCCTTCATCAATCACATTGACCAAACGGTCACTGAAATCACAATCCAGTTCAACATCAGGATAAAGCTGACTAAATCGTGGCAACAGTGGCGTGATGAGTCGATATCCCACCACCGGTAATGACACGTGTAGTTTACCGCTCGGATGCGCCACCGCTTGAGTTATCTCCGCCTCAACGTCACGCAACTGTTCAAGGATCGGGCGCGTGCGCGTTAGGAGCAGTACGCCTTCAGCCGTCAAACTCACGCTGCGTGTGCTGCGGTTGAACAACCGCACGCCCAGTTGCTGTTCAAGCCGGGCGACATTTTTACCCACCGCCGAGGCCGAAATTCCCAGCAGCTGTGCCGCTTGCACAAAACTGAGAGTTTCAGCCGTGCGCACAAACGAGGTTAACGCGGTAAGACTGTCCATGATAATAAACCTTTCATCCGCAAAGTATGGAGCCTTAGCCCATTTATCATCCTTTATATCCTCAATAATATGCGGCGTCATCTATCCCACTCTTTGCGAGACAATCGATGGCGGAAATCACCACTCCCTCAGTTTCAGGCGTCACAATCAGCGCAACCCTGGCCATTTTGCTGGCTGCGCTGTTGCTCCCCTTGAGTTTTACCGGCGGCGTTGTCACCACTCCCGCAATCAGCCAGGCATTGCACGGCGGGCCACTGTCGCTGGCGTGGTTAACCAACGGTTTTATGTTGACGTTCGGCAGCGGTTTGCTGGCGGCGGGTGTGGCGGCAGACAAACTGCGCTACAAGCGGGTGTTCATCGCAGGGCTAGCTCTTTTCTCCCTCAGCTCATTGCTGATTGCCCTGACAGACAGCACGCTTACCCTCGGCATTTATCGGGCATTACAGGGCATCGCCGCGGCACTCACGTTGGCTGGCGGAGCAACGGCACTGGCCCATCTTTACAGTGGGCCGGCACGCACGCGGGCATTCAGTTTGCTGGGTACGCTGTTTGGCGTCGGGCTGGCGTTTGGTCCACTGTTAATGGGCGTGATCACCGATGCGCTTAGCTGGCGTTGGGTGTATGCGCTGCTGTCCGCTCTGGCCGCCATCGTGGCTTTGGTGGGCCAGATCAGCGTGGTCTCCACGCCAGCGGTACATTCCCCACGGGCAGATATTCGCGGCACGGCCCTTTTTAGCCTCGCCCTCTTTGCGCTCACCACCACGTTGATCCTGTTACCCCAGTATGGCGTATCGTCCTCAGCCGCGATCGTCGGCATTGCCGTGACGTTACTGGCGGGTTGGCGCTTCATTCGCCATACGCAGCGTGTCGACCATCCCGTGTTTAGCCTGGCATTGCTGCGTCAGCCGCACTTTGCTGGGGTGTTGCTGTTGCCCGTAGCAACCTGCTATTGCTATGTAGTTTTGCTGATAGTCATCCCACTTTTTTTAATGGGCGCACGTAATCTCAGCGAAACCCAGAGCGCAATTATTTTGCTGTCTCTGACGGCTCCGATGTTGCTCTTCCCGGGCGTTGCCGCTGGATTAACGCGTTGGTTTGATGCGGGTAAAATCTCGGTGGCAGGCCTGTTAATGGCCACGCTGGGATTGGTCGGCATGGCGTATGCCATCACTCTGAATGAACTGACTCTATTTGCCGTTTCCATGGCCATCACCGGTGCGGGAGCCGCCTTGCCGTGGGGATTAATGGATGGCCTCGCCGTCTCGGCGGTATCCGTGGATCGTGCGGGCATGGCGGCGGGATTGTTTAATACGGTGCGCGTGGCCGGAGAAGGCATTGCTTTGGCAATCGTCATGGCGCTGCTGGCACTGCTCAATCGCTTTGGTTTGCAGCAGCGCTTACCTGACCTGGATAGCGTCACGCGTGACAACGCTGCCGTGTGGTTATCCGGAAGTCATATTCATCAAGTACAGGAATTGCTGCCGCAGATTTCCGCATCGCTGCTGAGACTCAACGTGCAGCATGCGTATCAGATACTGCTTTATGGCCTGGCAGCCATCACATTCGGATGCGCGATCGTGGTGAGGATTTTGCTTAAGCAGCCCGTTAAGCAGGAATAAAACAATGGCGGCTGAGAGAGCCGCCATTCATTTTTACTGCGAATCGATGTCCTTCAAATCATCCTGAATCGCACTGGCGTTCGGATTCTCTTCTGGTTTCAACTTACCGCCGTTGGCGAGGAAATCATTACGCTGGAAGTAGGCGTTACGGATAAACGCATACGGATCCTGTTGCTGTTTCAGAATGGCATCAGAATCCAACAGCTGTGCACGTGTTTCCACACCTTCCAGTGTCCATTTACCAATCGACATCGGCCAGGTGAGCCAACTCAGCACCGGATAGAGCGTATCGACATAGTCGCCGCCATCCTGACGCACCGTGAAGCTGCCATAACCCGGTAGCACCACATAAGGACCATAGCCCACCCCGTAACGACCCAGCGTGCTGCCAAAGTGGTGCGGAACTTCTCGCGCCAGTTCGGGATTCGCTTTGCCCGCCACATCAATAAATCCGCCCAAACCCAATACGGTATTGAGGAAGAAACGTGTGAAGTGGATACCCGCCTGGCGGGGTTCTCCGACCAGAATCGAGTTCAGCATGCTGGCAGGTTCATCCAGGTTGCCGAGGAAGTTGCTCATACCGCTGCGCGCAGGCACTGGCACGTAATCGCGCCAGGCAACCGCAACCGGGCGCACCACATAAGGATCCAGCACGTTCATGTTGAAGTTAAACATGGTGCGGTTAAAGCCTTCGAGCGGATCGCTACGCTGCGCAGGCTGCGTGGGATCGGCCGGTTTTGAACTGGCGCAACCCACCAGCAGCAAGCTGGCCAGCGCCAGACCGGTCAGGCGGTTATTCATTCTTATCTCCCTGTGCGGTTGAAATAGGTATCGCTTCAGGGCTGCTGTTGATTAATCTCCACAGCCAGTTGCTGATGACCATCCCAGGGGCTGATCGCGCTTAAGCCAAACCAGTCACCCGACTGAGGATTGGCGCTACCATCGCGCGAAATACGCACCCTGACCTGCACCTGATGCTGCGCCGAAAGCAGGCGATCGGGCATCATGGCGTTGCTGTCATCTAGCGTGAGCGATAACGGGAAGTGGCTCAGCGGTAAACGCTTCACAGCCACAGGCACCGGTGAAACACCGTCAGAAACAGAAATATACAACACTCCGCCTTGCGGTAACATTTTTTCTGCCTGCGCGGTTAAACTCACCGTCAATGCCAGATGGCTATTTTGCTGTCCTGCGTCAGTTTTCGCTTGTTCAATGCTGCGCTCTATCATTGAAATACGCTTATCACCCGCTGGCAGCAGTTTCAGCATCACCTGCCACGCACCAATCGCTTGATCGTACTGCTGCTGCTCAAAAGCATTAAATGCCAACAAGCTCAGCGTGCGCACGTTGCTGTGATCGCGTTTCAACAGATCTTTCAGCATCACATTGGCCTGGCGATTATCCTGAGGATCGCTGGAGCGCGTTAACACTTCGGCATAATCCTGCTGCAGCTCCAGATTGTTCGGCGCCAGTTGCAGCGCACGTTCGAATGCCTGGCTGGCATTGGTGGCATTGTTCAGCACCATGCCAAGTCGGCCCAGCATCGTCCAGTCATTGAGATTCTGCGGATCGTCTTGCAAAGAAGTGCGCAAGCCTAATTGTAGGCGAGCCAGCTCTTCCATGGTTAACGGTGCCGCTTTGGGATCCATCACGCGGGCACGCAGTTGCGGATACTCCTGCTGCACGCTGACCCAGCCGGCCAATTGCGCCAATCCGCCGGTTTTCAGGTAAAAACCAACGGACACCAGCACCAGTACAATCAAACCAGGCAACAGCACCCAACGGCTACTGTGATGGATACGCGCCGCGCGCTCGTTCGGCACATCGGTAAGCAGCGTTTGTTGCAGTTCACGCACCATCTCGGGACGCTCAGAAACCACGCCTTCCTCTTCATCACGCGCTAATTCTCGCAGGCGCTGCTGGTAAAAATCGGTATTCAGGCGATCGCGATCGCCGCTGCTGGCTTGACGTTGACGCCAGCCCGCACTGAGAAACAGCGCCGAGGCCGCCACCAGCAAAATAATCAGGGTAATCCAGAATCCAGTCATTACGGCTTCCCGTCACGCTTTAGAATCGCCGCAAGGCGCTGTTGTTCATCGTCATCGAGATCGCTACGGGTTTTCCCCCGGCGATTGCGCAGAATAATAATCAAGCCGCCCAGCACCACGAACAGCGCCGGCCCGACCCACAAAATCAGCGTTGAAGGGGTGACCGGTGGTTCATAGGTGACGAAGTTGCCGTAGCGCGCCACCATATAATCGATGATCTGCTGGCGACTTTGGCCCTGCTTCATCAGCTCGTACACTTTCAGACGCATGTCGGCGGCAATCATCGCGTTGGAGTCGGCAATGCTGTTGTTCTGACACTTAGGGCAGCGCAGTGAGCCAGTGAGATCGCGGTACTGCTCTTCCTGTTGCACCGAGTCGAACTGATAGGTATCGATGGCCGCCCACAGGCTGGTGCTGAGCAGAATGCCCGCTAATAAAAGAAGCAGCCGTTTCACGCACCTGCCCCCTTGCTGTATTTATCCCACAGCGGTTTCACTTCTTCGTTCCACACGCGGTCGTTCATATCGCCCGCATGGCGATAACGGATAATGCCGTGGCCGTCGATCAGGAAGGTTTCCGGTGCACCGTAGACGCCGAGATCCAGACCCAACATGCCGTCACCGTCATACAGGCTTAGCGCGTAAGGGTTGCCCAGCGTGTTCAGCCAGGTGACGGCTTTGGTGCGATCGTCTTTGTAGTTAAGCCCGACTACGCGAATGCCCTTCTCAGCCAGCGTATTGAGATACTGATGCTCTGCACGGCAGGTCGGGCACCAGGTGGCCCAGACGTTCAGCAAAATCGGCTTACCATCGTTCAGCACCTGCTGATCGTAGATTTTTCCCGGCTTATCCAGCGCTTCCAGTTTGAATACCGGCACCGGCTTGCCAATCAATGCCGATTCCAGACGCGTCGGATCGTCACCGTTGGCGTTACGTGACAGCTGCGACAACAGCGCCGCCGCCAGCAGCAAAAACAGCACTAACGGGATGAACAGGATCTTCTTACTCATACCCCTTCCTCCTGCTGCGCTTTTTTACGCGAGCGGTAACGTGGGTCCAGCAAACATAACAGGCCGCCGAACGCCATAAACACACCGCCGAACCAGATCCAGCGCACAAACGGTTTGTAATAGATGCGCACTGCCCAGGAACCATCATCCAGCTCTTCGCCGAGTGCCGCATAGAGATCACGAGTGAAGCCCCCGCTGATCGCCGCTTCGGTCATCATGGTGCGTGCCGCAGTGTAGAAGCGTTTCTCCGCATGCAAGACCGCTTCGAATTTACCGTCGCGGGTAACGTCAATGATCGCCACGCCGCCGCTGTAGTTCGGCCCCTGCAGATTGTGTACATCACGGAAGATAAAGTGATAGTTGTGGATATCCACGGTATCGCCCGACTTCATGCGCACATCACGTTCGACGCTGTACTGCGTGCTGAAGGCGATGCCCACCACTGTTACGGCAACCCCTAAATGGCCCAAAACCATGCCCCAATGGCTGCGCGTTAAATGGCGCAGACCTTTGAAGAAACTATGTCGATGAGTGGCGCGTTCATGCAGTTCCATCAACGTCAGCAGAATCACCCAGATCGCCATCAGCAGGCCAATCACCGTCATCGCTTCGATGCGATCCTGCAACAACCACGGCAGTGCGATCGACAGGATCAAAGTTACCAGCAAGCCAACACCCAGGCGTTTCCACAACTTCTGCGGCTCATCGCGACGCCAGCGCACCAGCGGACCAATGCCTAGCATCAGTGCGAACGGTGCCATCAGCCATGTAAACATGGTGTTGAAGAACGGTTCGCCGACAGAAATGCTGCCCAAACCAAGCTGCTTATGCACCAACGGCAACAGCGTGCCCAGCAGCACCACCAGCATCGCTGCGATTAACAGCACGTTATTGCCCAGCAGGAAGGATTCACGTGACCAGGCTTCGCTCTGCACGCGGCTACGCACCTTGCCGCCTTTAATCGCATAAAGCAGCAGTGAACTGCCAATCACGATCACCAGGAAGGCGAGAATAAACATGCCACGCGCCGGATCGGAGGCAAACGAGTGCACCGATACCAGCACGCCAGAACGCACCAGGAAGGTCCCCAACAGGCTTAATGAAAATGCCGTGATCGCCAGCAGCACCGTCCAGGATTTGAAGCTACCGCGTTTTTCCGTTACCGCCAGCGAGTGCATCAACGCCGTACCGGCCAGCCATGGCATGAACGAAGCATTCTCTACCGGATCCCAGAACCACCAGCCGCCCCAGCCCAGTTCGTAATAGGCCCACGCCGAGCCGAGCACGATACCAATCGTCAGGAAAACCCAGGCCGCCGTCGTCCACGGGCGTGACCAGCGCGCCCATGCGGTATCGAGGCGCCCTGCCATCAATGAGGCGATAGCAAAGGCAAACGCGACAGAGAAACCGACGTAACCCATGTAGAGCAATGGCGGATGGAAAATCAGCCCGATATCTTGCAGCATCGGATTGAGGTCGCTGCCATCAACCGGGAAGTTCGGCAAGGTTCGGGTAAACGGATTCGAGGTCAGGGTAATGAACAGCAGGAAGCCGAGATTGATCATCCCCATCACTGACAGTACACGCGCCAGCGCATCCTGCGGCATACCACGGCTGAAAATCGCGACGGCTACCGTCCAGGTGCTGAGTAGTAACACCCACAGCAGCAGTGAACCTTCATGTGCGCCCCAGGTGGCTGCGATGCGGTAGTAAACCGGCAGCAAGGTGTTGGAGTTGGTCGCAACGTAGGCCACGCTGAAATCGTTAACGATAAACGCATGCACTAATAACACGAAGGCGGCGACGATACAGGCAAACATGCCCCACGCCAGCGGGCGCGCCATCGCCATTAAACGTGCATCCTGGCGCGTTGCGCCCCACAACGGATAAATACTTAATAGCAGCGCAAGTCCCAGCGCCAGGCAGAGCAGAAAGCTGCCAATTTCCGGCATCATGATTGAGCACCTGCCTGCTGATAAGTCGCTGCAGGTCCTGTGTGATTTTTCTTCATTGCATCTTCAATTTCTGGCGGCGTGTATTTTTCGTCATGTTTTGCCAGCACTTCTTTGGCATTGACCAGGTTGCCGTCTTCCAGCACGCCCTGCGCCACAACGCCCTGCCCTTCGCGGAACAGGTCCGGCAAGATTCCTTCGTAGCTGACGCTGATTACGCCGTTGGCGTCATACAGCTTGAAAGAGACGGCCAGAGTTTTCGGATCGCGCTTCACGCTGCCCGGCATCACCATGCCGCCAACGCGCAGGCGCTGACCGGTTTCCGGCATTTGGTGCGCTTCACCTTTGCCGTACAGAATTTCACTCGGGGTGTAAAACAGATCGATGTTGGAACGCAGCGCGTACATCACTAGCGTCGTGGCCAGGCCTAAGCCCACCAGGATCGCTACCACCACATACAGGCGGTTACGACGGCGGATATTCACACGGATTCTCCTGCTGCTTCACCGGCAGCTTTTTTCGACTTGGCCGCGCGGATGCGGCGCTCCCTGAATTGACGCTGGCGAATTTCAGCCAGCAAACGGCGCCGGAACAGCACAGTGTGCAGCACCAGTCCGAACAAAGGGATTAACGTGAGGATAACGGCGAGCCAGACATAAAAGGCATAACCGCCCATAGCGAAGAAATCGCTCCATGATGCGAAAGCTGGGGTCATGCTTTGCGCCCTCCCTGAGCCACATCAATCGCCCAGGGACGATGACGCTCGGTGAACAGGATCAGGTTACGCAGGCGCATCAACGTCAACGCACCAAATACCAACAGATAACCGAGAATGGCCCAGCGCAGTGGCGTTCTCATACTTGGCGCAATCGCCTGCTGCAAAATGCCCGACGATCCTTGATGCAGCGTGTTCCACCACTGCACCGAAAAGTGGATGATCGGCAAGTTAACCACGCCCACCAGAATCAGGATGCCTGCTGCACGACCGGCGGTGCGGCGATCCTCAAACGAGTGATAGAGCGCAATCACGCCCATATAGATGAACAGCAGCACCAGTTCCGATGTCAGGCGAGCATCCCAAATCCACCAGGTGCCCCACATCGGCTTGCCCCAGGCAGAGCCGGTGATCAACGCGATAAAGGTAAACACCGCGCCAATCGGCGCCATCGCGGTCGACACTAAATCGGCCATCTTCATCTGCCACACCAGACCGATAAACGCAGCAATCGCCATGGAAGCGTAAACGCCCATAGACCACATCGCGGCTGGCACGTGAATGTACATAATACGGAAGCTGTTGCCTTGCTGGTAATCTGCCGGAGCAAAGCCGAAGCCCCACACCCAACCGAGCAGCAGCGTTGCCACGCCAAGCACGGCGAACCACGGAATTAAGCGACCGCATAGCTGGTAAAGCCGCTCAGGCTTTGCCCACTGGTGTAACCATTTCCACATTTGCATAGCTCACAATAAAAAGAATTCGGATTCCGGCGGCTCTGGGGCAGCACGGATTAATGCAGACTAATGCGCAAAGCCGCGGCAGTTGCGAACGGCGAAAGTGTTGCGCTCACTGCCAGCATCGCGCCAAGAATTGCCAGATAGCCTCCGATCGGCAATCCCTGACCGGCGGCATCGATGGCCGCGCTGGCAAAGATCAGAACAGGTATCGACAACGGCAATACCAGTAAACTCAGAAGTACGCCGCCGCGCCGCAGCCCGACGGTCAGACCGGTGCCAATCGCACCAAGAAAACTCAAGGTTGGCGTGCCGAGCAATAGCGTCAGCGCCATCGCGCGCCAGCCGGAAAAATCCAGTGAAAGCAGTAAGGCCGCCAGCGGAGATAGCAAAATCAACGGCAGTCCCGTAATCAGCCAGTGAGCCATCACTTTTCCCAGCACCGTCACCGGTAACGGCGTTGGCAGCAAAAGTAGTTGCTCCAGCGAACCATCCAGAAAATCGTCACGAAACAGTCGTTCAAGGGCCAGCAATGAGGCTAATAACGCAGCGACCCACGCAATCCCCGGCGCAATGCGCGCCAGCTGCTGTGGATCCGGCCCGATACCTAACGGAAACAGCGTGATAACAATCAGGAAAAACCACAGTGGGTTGATCACCTCGGCACCGCTGCGAAACGCAATTTTCAACTCACGCTGAATAACCCGACCTAACATCAAGCCCACTCCGAAGTCAGGCGAATTTTACGCACGCGATCACTCTCATCAGGCAGGTCCTGATGGGTAGTTAAAATCACTGCGCCTCCGTTATCGGCATGTTCAGCGAAACGCGCCATTAATTTTTCCACGCCGTCTTTATCAATCGCCGTGAGCGGTTCATCCAGAATCCAGATCTTTGCCGGGCTCAGCCACAGGCGAGCCAGGGCTACGCGTCGTTGCTGTCCTGCGGACAACTGGGCAACGGGCACCTCTTCATACCCCAGCAAATTAACCTGCTCAAGTGCATCGAAAATCACTTCTTCATCACGATCGCCGTGCCAGAAATGCAGGTTTTCCAATGGAGAGAGTACCGATTTCACGCCAGGTTGATGGCCAAGATAGAGCAAATTTTGGTGCCATATTTCGCGCTGCTGACGAATCGGCTGCGATTGCCACATCACTTCGCCCTCTTCTGCCCGGCTCAATCCAGCCAGCAGGCGCAGCAGTGAGGTTTTTCCTGCCCCGTTAGGGCCTTCAATTTGCACAATGTCACCCGGTTTCACATGAAAGCTCAGCCCATGAAACAGGGTTCGCTCATCACGAACGCATGAGAGATTAATGACTTCGAGCATGAAAGAGGGAATCGCAGCTGTGAAATAAGGCGGGGATAATACCACAATGAATCTGTGGGCCGAAGTCTGTGAGGTAGCTCTCACTTCCCCCAAAGGGGGTATTCGTGCGCATCAGATCAAGAAACTGCGCAAAAAAGCACCTCGGTTAAAATCTTGTTACTCTTAAATTGAATCTTAGTAACATTTCGCCCTTGATAAAACCGTCTACGCTTATTACGCGCTGGCATTATCACCGGAGGAAAACATGAAGCAATCGCCATCCATTTCCGAACATGACAACGATGTTGAAAGCGATGAGAAGGACCAGGGAAAAGAGATTGAAGTGGATGAAGATGCCCTGCCCTCGCGGGCTGCGGCGATTCATGGAGAAATTCGCCAGGACGGTGAGAAGGAGTTAGAGCGCGACGGCATGGCGTTATTGTGGTCTGCCGTGGCTGCCGGGCTTTCCATGAGCGCTTCGCTGATGGCCAAAGGTATTTTCCATGTACATTTGGCTGATGTGCCGGGCGGTTTTCTGCTGGAGAATCTGGGTTATACCATTGGCTTTGTCATCGTCATTATGGCGCGCCAGCAACTGTTCACAGAAAACACCGTCACCGCCGTATTGCCGGTGATGCACAAACCTACCGGCGGCAATTTCATGTTGTTACTACGCCTGTGGGGCGTGGTGCTGGCGGGGAATTTGATTGGTACAGCGTTGGGTGCGTTAGCCTTTAATCACATGCCGATTTTTGACGATGCGACGCGTCAGGCCTTCACCGTGATTAGCGAGAAGGTGATGGACAACTCCCCCAGCGAGATGTTTGCTAATGCCGTCATTTCAGGTTGGATTATCGCCACCATGGTTTGGATGTTCCCTTATGCGGGCGCGGCAAAAATCGTGGTGATTGTGATGATGACCTGGTTGGTGGCGCTGGGAGATCTGGCACATATCGTGGTGGGTTCAGTGGAAGTGTTGTATTTGGTGTTTGCTGGTACGCTGCCCTGGCAGGAGTTTCTCTGGCCGTTCGCCCTTCCCACGCTGCTGGGGAATATTACCGGCGGTACGTTGATTTTTGCGCTGATCAGCCATGCGCAAATTCGCAACGATATGAGTGAAGCGGCGAAGGCCAAAGCAAAGGCAGAGCAGAAGCGCAAAGAGAAAGCGCAGAAGAAACAACAGTGAGATGTGGCACGACATTGTTGATAGATTGAGCAAACAGGATTTACACGGTTAAATTCTGCTGGTCGGTACGCTATACTGCGCGCCGCGTCTCCTTAGTTAAATGGATATAACGAGCCCCTCCTAAGGGCTAGTTGCAGGTTCGATTCCTGCAGGGGACACCATATCACCGTTCGCTGCCCTCCTCATCCGCCCTTTAGATCCCCCCGTATCTGGCAATCGCCGAATCATTCTCACGCAAGGATTTTCGATGAGTGGCGAAAGAATTAGCTAAACCAAAACGGCCCAAGTCTTCATGAGAAATAGAAGTGCGCTACCAACTTGTAGACTGTAGTGCCAATCGCGATTAAGGCTGGAACACCGAGTAAAACAGCCAACTTCGCTTCAGAGATCTTTTTATCAACTGTATCTGTAGAAGGCTTTTTAGCGAGTGACTGTTTAATGCCATCCAGTTTCTCAAGCACCGCAGCCATGTTTCTATCGATTGATTTTACATCGGCTTTTAGTTCATCGACATCACATCTAATATATTTGACGTCAGATTCAAGTTTTACAACGCGCATTTCCATCGTTACCACTCCGCATAAGCTGAACATGTAATTATCACATTAAAAACAATATCTTAATGGATGCCACTTTATCTTAGGCGAAGAAAACTTCATCACAATTAGCATGAGAGTGAATGAATCTGAGACGTTTCTCGGAGTTAGAACCTGCCTGTTTCAGGCGATTACAGCGAAATCAAAGCTGGTGCGCGTTTTGGCGCCAAGCGGAGGGCGTTACGCCATGCAACTGGCGGAAACGGTTACTGAAGTGACTGGAGGAGTGGAAACCGCAGCGCAGCGCGATCTCAGTTAACGGCAGAGCACTGTACTTCAGCAGTTGCAGTGCGGTATCCATACGGCGACGCATCACAAACTGATGTGGCGCTTCACCCACGCTGCTGCGGAACATGCGCGCAAAGTGATACTCACTCAATGAAGCTTCGGCTGCTAATTGCGCCAGCGTCAAAGGCTGATCCAACTGTGCATCAATAAAAGCCAACACGCGCCGCAATACTGCGGGCGCTAATCCACCGCGCACCTGTGGCGCCTGCCACTGCACCTCGCTGTAGCGCTGCAAAAGATGCGTCATTAACAACGTTGAGGCACTGCTCAACATCAGCTGGTTGGCGGGTTGCTGCCAGTCCACGCTCAGCAGGAAATGGCGATAAAGCTGCGTGATGCGGTCATCGTCGGCAAAGATCTTTTCATGCAGGTTGAGCTGTGCGGGGCTGCGATCCCAGATCTGCTCACCAAGATGGCGCAGATGCTCGTCAGTACAGTAAAGATGCACAAACGACAAATCGGCGCGTAAATCCCAGGTGGATTCAACACCGCTTGGCATCAGGCAGAAGCGATCCGGACCACCACCATTGCGCCAGCCATGCTGTGTTTTATGCCAGGTGTCATAGCCATCAGCGGTATACAGGCTGAGCGTATGGTGATCGCTAAGATTAGTGACACGATCGCCACTATTAAACCAGGCCGCCAACTTGATGCCACCCGAAAGCTGCACGCTATCGCGCAATTGCGCTTTATGGCGCTGCAGCATGTCGAAGGTCTGATAATCGGGCATCAAAGGGGTCCACTCACAGGTTAATAACGCACAGTTTACGGATCTCCACGGCCAGAAAACAGGCCAACGCGGGACATCCGTGTAAAAAGCGCAAGATTTTGCAATTCGCGAGCAACCGCATGCAAGCAGAAAGCCATCATTCTCGTCACACTTCTGGCAATGATTTTGCTGGAGAGATTACGATGAACATTATGTTGTACCTTGCGGTGGTGCTGATTTGGGGCACCACCTGGATCGCCATTTTTCTTCAACAGGAGGCCGCCAACACGCCGGTTCTGGTGGCGGTATTCTGGCGCTTCTTGCTGGCATCAGTGTTGATGCTGGTGATCCTGAAATTGATTAAACGCCTGCGGCCACTGGATAAGCAGGATCACCTTTTCTGCTTACTGCAAGGCTGTTGCGTATTTGGCTTCAACTTTGTCTGTTTCTATCATGCGGCCGCGTGGATCAGCAGTGGTCTGGAATCGGTCATCTTCTCCATGGCAGTGTTGTATAACGCGCTTAATAGCTGGATCTTTTTCCGTCAGCGCCCACCGTTTCGCCTGTTGCCCGCGGCAGTGCTCGGCTTGGGAGGAATTGTTGCCTTATTCTGGAATGACATTCAGGCAGCCCATCCCGCTCCGCAACTGCTGTGGGGCGTCGGGCTGAGCGCGTTGGGCACGCTTGGATTCTCTTTGGGTAATATGATTTCCACTCGTCATCAGCGCCGTCAACGGGATGTGCTGACCACCAACAGCTATGCCATGTTGTATGGTGCGATTGTCATGGCAATCGTGGCATTACTGAATGGCGATTCATTGGCGCCTGCGCTAAATCTGCAATGGCTTGGCTCAATGAGTTATCTGGCGATTTTTGGCTCGGTACTGGGATTTGGCGCTTATTTCACGCTCGTCGGTCGTATCGGAGCCAGCCAGGCCGCCTATTGCACGCTGCTTTTCCCACTGGTGGCGTTGACGCTGTCGACGATTTACGAAGGATATCAGTGGCACAATAATGCCATTGTCGGATTAGTGATGATTCTATTGGGTAACATGGTGATGTTTGTGCGCTGGCCCACGGCACGCAAATTACGTCTGGCCTAAATAGCGAGAGCGGGCATTGCGCCCGCTCTTTGGTCCTCTAGCGCCAGCCCTGGACGCCGATATTCAGCTGGTGAGGTTTATTGATGGCTTTTCTGGCAATCCAGTAAAGCAGAACGCGTTCATCATCTCTGTCGCGATCGGCCATAGCCAGTAGTTTCAGCGACAGCGTGGATTTATTCACAGGCTGATGCTCATCGCTTAACTCGATCACCGCCTGACCGATGATGCAGCAAACTTCATCCTCGCTTGACGCGGATTCATATGCTCGGTCTGTCATATTTCCTCCTGTTAGTGAATTTTAATCCTGGCAAAGATCTGTCATCCTGCAGCGAAATCGGTACGCTTATAACACCTGGTTACACATGTTTACCCATGGCAACCGCCACGCTTAAATTGACATCACTGTGTCTCAATGCCATTCATACCGGTTTTACTGCATTTCATTCCCTCGTCCTGTCTGTTGATGCCCTACTTCGCCACGCGCGCGCGTAAGCTGCCTATGATCGCTGCAGATTCCGTATTCCCTGAGGGGAGAGATAAAAATGAAAACAGAAATATCCGCGCAATTGCAGCGTACCCGTATGCTTACCCTTATCGGCACCATCATCACCCAGTTTGCACTGGGTTCGGTTTACACCTGGAGCCTGTTCAACGGCCAACTGGCGCATAAGCTTGATGCGCCAATCAGTCAGGTTGCCTTCTCGTTTGGTTTACTTAGTCTGGGCCTGGCGATTGCATCGTCGCTGGCGGGGAAATTACAGGAGCGCTTTGGTGTGCGTAACGTCACCATTGGCGCCGGGATTTTAATGGCGATTGGCTTCTGGCTGACCGCTCATGCCGATAACCTGATGATGCTGTATCTCAGCGCTGGCATCCTGGTCGGTTTAGCAGATGGCGCAGGTTACCTGATGACGCTGTCAAACTGCGTGAAGTGGTTCCCAGAGCGTAAAGGATTAATTTCCGCCTGCTCGATTGGCGCTTACGGCTTAGGTAGCCTCGGTTTCAAATTCATCTGTGGCGCGTTGCTCAGCACCTATGGTTTGGAGAACACCTTTATGATTTGGGGTGTGCTGGCGATGGGCATGATTATTGTGGGTGCGTTGATGATGCGTGATGCCCCTATCCAGCAAAGCAGCGGCAACGCGAAATTGCAGGAAAAAGATTATACGCTGGCGCAATCAGTGCGTTTACCGCAGTACTGGATGCTGGCACTGATGTTCCTCACTGCCTGCATGAGCGGTCTGTATGTGATTGGCGTAGCGAAAGACATCGGCGAAGGTATGGTTCATTTGACCACGCAAACCGCCGCGAATGCGGTCACAGTCATCGCGATTGCTAACCTGAGTGGCCGTCTGATTCTCGGCGTGCTCTCCGATAAAATGGCACGTATTCGCGTCATTTCAATGGCACAGGTCGTTTCGCTGGTGGGCATGAGCATTCTGTTGTTTACCCGAATGAATGAAACCACCTTCTTCCTGTCACTGGCCTGCGTTGCCTTTAGTTTTGGTGGCACCATCACCGTGTTCCCTTCCCTGGTCAGCGATTTCTTTGGTCTTAATAATCTGACGAAAAATTACGGGCTGATTTACCTTGGTTTCGGTATCGGCAGCGTGATGGGTTCACTGGTGGCTTCCGTGTTCGGTGGTTTTACCGTGACCTTCAGCTTGATCATGACGCTGCTGGTGATTTCACTGGTGCTGTCCCTCAGCATCCGTCTGCCAAATCGTCAAAACGTCACTGAACCTTTGCTGCATAATTAATCTCAACAGATGCCGCATCACTGTGCGGCATCTTTTTTCTCCATCTTTCCTGCATAATGTTTTAATAGTTGAGAATGGCTGTTATTTAGGATTGCATTTCAGAGTATTCGCGTTATTATCATCAGGCATTCGGTTTTATCTGATTGGTTTATTTCCCGCCTTGACGTTTTTAGCTTTAAATTGACATATCTGGTAATAGATCCAGAAATAACTCTACATTTACTGCATCTTCACTCCACTTTTCCCCGGTAATCTGGCTTCATTGGAAAAGAGGAGGACTCTCCATGAAAACACTTATTAAAGCTGCTTCGGTTGTTGCCATTATGACGATGTTGAGTGGTTGTATCGTTCATGACGGATACGGTCGCGGGCCAGGCTGGGGCCACGGTGGTGGCTGGCATCATGACCGTGGTTATCATGGTCGCCATTGGTAATTGGGCAAAGCACACACAGCAAATAATAATAAAATAAAAAGGGCGGGATATTATCCCGCCCTTTCTTTTAACTTTTCACCGCGTAATTACATTGATACCAGGCTTTCTTTAATCCGGGTAGATGACTGTCCTGCGCGGGCAGCGATTCCACTTTATCAAATCCACGTTGGTTACAATAATTCGCCAGATCGATTTCCATCGCATCTTTATTCAACGTATGCGGATCGTAACGATATTGCACGGTATTTGAGCTTTTATCTTCATCGACACGTTCAAATCCACCGGGTTTGCTGACACTACAACCGGCCAGCATAAAAAGCGCGAGCGCGCTAATAAGCATTTTTTTCATTAGGGTGTCCTCTTCCAGGCGAAGCAGTCTAAATGCCTACGCCGCACGCATCTATAGGAAACTGGCGCGAAATAGTCATTTTGATAAAGTTTTTACCAATCAAATCAATAAAACCAAACGGTTTTTCATATCACTTAACCGATGTCATGATGCTTTCAGACAGCACAAAGTCTGCACCACACCAGGTGATACGAGAAAAACAAACGGAAAGTGACCATTATGCCCGCGCTGAGCGGGCTTTTTTTACGCGTAAACCTAACCGGTAAGGCTGACCATCTTACGCAAAAGGTTGGCGGACTGTTTGGCAGGCAATGCGAGAATGCCGCTGTAGAGATCAATCGACATGGCGCACATGGCACTGCGATCGACAGCGGTATCGGCCGGCATGTTGAGTTGCTGAAGCTTATCGCCCCACTTGCCGTAAAGTTTTTCTACGACGCTTTGCAAATCACGTTGCGCGCCCTGCTGATCTACCAGCCGCTCTTCGCCCGTACTGTTTTGCAGCAGTAAATCTAACGCCTGGGCATCACGTTGGTACAACTCCGGTGACAGGGCTTGTTGCAGATTGATGCCGCCATTTACCTGCGGGTAAAGGAAGCGGAAGCAGCGTTGTGGCTCCGGTTGCTGCAGTGCCTGCATCTCCTGCACTGACACCCGCAAATAATTGAGCAGCGTCTCGTCATCAGCACGCGCCATGCGCTGGTTAACCAGGTCCATTAACCATCCACGTAACTCGCCCAGCGCCTGGTCAGCGGGCACACCTTCCATACGCTTGTGCAGTAACTCGCGATTAAGCATTTGCCACAGGGCCGGTTCCTGTGTTTTTAACTGACGATAGCCTGGTGCGAGGCTTAACTGGGTTGCCACCGCAGTTTCCAGCGCCTGTCGCTCCTGCCGTGGGTGTAACCAGCTAAACCACAGCATGTTCGCCAGGATTAACGGCAGTAAAAACAGCACTAACCCCTGCCATAAGCGCAGTGCGGTGGTGCGAATCAGAACGATGATAATCACCGCCAGCAGCGCAAACGCCACCAGCGTGATAGGTAAGAGGGAAAACATGGAGCGTGATTAATCCTTGCGAACGTCGATCAGAACCGGGCAGTTGGCGCGCTCAATCACAGCCGCACTCACCGAACCTTTAAGTAAGCGATTAAAAGGAGAAAGATGACGGCGACCGATGATGATCATGCTGGCCTTCAGTAAATTGGACTGCGCTACAATCGTTTCCGCAGCCTCACCGGCCAGAATCAAACCTTTGGCAGTCACACCGGCACGCAGTAGCGGGGCCAGCGCGTGACGCACCACCATTTCAGCGGTGTTTTGTTCATCTTTTGCCGCAACGAAATCATCCGGATCTTCGCCCGCATCGATTTCGATCGGCTGATTGCAGGATGAATAAGCGGGATCGACACAGCACAACACCGTGACCTGAGCCTGTTGCGCCAGCGCCTGTTCAATGGTTAACGCGATGACTTTTTCTGCCACCGGTGAATTATCAATGGCCATCAGCAAGGTTTTCATCAGTTGGTTATCCTTCCACAGCGGTCATTTTGCCAATTTCGCGAATCAGCGCCTCTTTGCATTTCATGATTTCATCACGATAGCGCGCTTCCTGTTTATGAAAACGCGCCGTCGGCACCAGCAGCGAAATGGAGAAGCGACCAAACAGCGTGTCGATCGCCACCGCCATGGTGGAAATTCCTTCCAGCGTTTCGCCGCGATCAATGGCCAGACCGCTGTTACGCACTTCAGCAATCAGCTCCAGCAGTTGCGGCAGAGTTTTCACCGTCATTTCGGTCAACTCTTTATACGCTTCACCCACCATCACTCGCACATCTTCATCACTTTCTAGTGCCAGCAGTGCACGTCCGCCTGAAGTGCTGTAGAGCGGGAGATTCAAACCGATGCGCGGCACTACCCGCAATTCCCGGGATGCCACCACATAGTGAACAATCGCTAACTGCGTGCCACTGGCGCGCGCCAGCGAGACCGTCTCGTTAATATCGACTGAGAGTTGTTCCAGAAACGGGCGGACGATTTCGACCACATCGCTGTGCACGCTCGAAATCAACTTGAGCAGCGCCGGTCCCAGACGCAATCCGCCGGCCCCACTGCTGCGCACCAGCTGTGCGCTATCCAGCGCGGCGATAATACGCTGCACCGTTGAACGTGGCAGATCGACCACCTGCGCAATTTCGCCCAGACTCATGCCGCCCGGATGTTCACCCAGCGCATTAAGAATTTTTGCCGCACGCGCGATGACCTGAATGCCACCCGCTTTTTCATCCTCACGGCTTGAGGGAGGTTCAACCATTGTGCGTTCCTTTTTGGCCTGCCCTACTTTAGCGCGAATGACCGCACTTTTACACCCTGTATCACATTGCAATACATCATACCGAGATGTAAGATGCGACATGTATCACATCGCAATACACTGCATCAATAATAAAACGAGACACCTGTTATGAACGCCCAGCCTGTTGCGGCTCCGGCTCCCCATCCGTTTACCCTGCGCCTGGCGCTGGGATTGGTTGGCGTGCTGATTGCTGCGCTCACCTCCGGATTAAATGACCGCGTGACGGATATTGCGTTGGCGGATATCCGTGCCGCCATCGGCATTAGTTACGATCAAGGCAGTTGGATCATTTCCGCTTATCAGGCTGCAGAAGTGGCCGCGATGATGATCGCGCCGTGGTTTGCCGTGACCTTTTCCCTGCGCCGTTTTGCTCTGGCGGTTTCCGCTGGCTTTATGCTGTGCGGTCTACTGCTGCCTTTAATGCCAAACGCCACGCTTTTTATTGCATTGCGCGTGATTCAGGGTTTGTTTGGCGGTGCATTGCCACCGCTTCTCATGACCGTGGCACTGCGTTTTCTGCCGCCGCCAATCAAGCTTTATGGTCTTGGCGCCTACGCGCTGACCGCCACTTTTGGCCCCAATCTCGCCGCTACGCTCGCTGCCTTCTGGACAGATGAAGTCAGCTGGATGTTCGTGTTTTGGCAAGTTATCCCATCAATGCTGATCGCTATGCTGTTGATTGGATGGGGCTTGCCACAAGATCCATTGCGCTTCGAACGTTTTAAGCAGATAGACCTGTTCGGCATGCTGACCGGCTGCTCAGGGATGGCACTGCTGATTCTGGCGCTGACGCAGGGCGAGCGTCTTGACTGGCTCAGCTCACCGCTGTTTGCGGCGCTATTATTGAGCGCACTGGCATTGCTGACTGTGTTCTTTATTAATGAATGGTTTCACCCGTTGCCACTGTTCAAACTCCAGATGCTGCGCCGTCACAATCTCGCGCACGGATTGCTGGCGCTGGCAGGCGTATTGATTCTGTCACTCTCCGGATCGGCGCTGCCTTCGGCTTATCTTGGCCAGGTGGAAGGATTCCGCACGCTGCAGTTTGCGCCGCTGGCGTTAACGGTCGGCTTGCCGCAATTACTGATCGCCCCGCTGGTGGCAGCACTGCTCAATATCCGCTGGATTGATTGCCGCTGGATGCTAACCGCTGGCGTGACGCTGCTGGTGATCTCCTGCCTGATGGGTATGCATATCACCAGCGACTGGGCGCGACAGAATTTCTGGGTCATGCAGATTTTGCAGGCCTTCGGCCAACCGATGGTGATTCTGCCGGTGTTAATGAGTGCAACGAGCGTCGTAGCGCCGCCAGAAGGCCCTTTTGCCTCCGCGATGTTCAATACGGTGCGCGGTTTCTCCAGCATTGCCGCCAGCACCCTGGTGGAATGGTTTATCAGCCACCGGGAACAGTTTCACTCCAGCGTGCTGGTGGGCAATGCCGCCAGTCGCCCCTGGCTGATGACCGCGCCCAACAGCGCCCAATCCAGCAGCAGCTTCCCTTTATTACCAGATGGCAGCGCCAGCAGCGCAGAAAACCTCAGCGGTTTCGCAACGTTACTGAAGCATCAGGCGATGGTGCTCAGCTTGAGTGATTGTTATCAGATGCTGATTGGCTTCGCCGCCCTGCTGCTATTGCTGACCGCCTGGTTGCCAAAACGTGTCTGGCCGCCACAAACCCTGATTCAACCTGTTACGACGACGTCGAGATAACTGATATGCAATCTTTTGCTTTGAAAAGAACGGTGCTGTTGAGTGCCTTATTAATCGTGTTGCTGGTCATGGCCTTTTTTGTATGGTCATCAATGACCGGTAACGATCACCGCACGGATGATGCTTATGTGAATGCGGATTACACTCTGGTGGCACCAAAAGTGTCAGGCTATATCGCGAGTGTGAATGTGCAGGATAACCAGCGTGTGAAAGCGGGCGAACTGCTGGCCACGCTCGACGACCGTGATTACCGCGTGGCGCTGGAAACCGCGCAGGCGAATTTGCAGGTCAGCGATGCCAAACGCCTGAGCAGTCAGGCTCAACTGGAGCAGCAGCAATCCACCATTGATGAAGCCAAAGCGACCTTAGCGGCGAGCCAGGCGTCAGCGCAATATGCCGGTCAGAGTGCCGCCCGTTATAACCAGCTGTACAAAAGCGGCACGATTGCCGCGGATGAGCAGCAGAAAGCCAGTTCAACCCAACGTTCAGCGTCCGCCGCAGTTCGCCAGAGTGAAGCGGCCCTGGCTGCATCGATGAAACAGGTTGGCGTGTTGCAGGCAGCGGTGCGTCAGGCGGAGGCGGATGTGACCGCGGCGCAGGCCAGCGTGGATCAGGCGAAGTTGAATCTGTCTTACACGCGGATTGTGGCACCGGTGGATGGCATGGTCGGTCAGCGTTCGGTGCGATTGGGCGCCTACGTTAGCGCCGGAACCCGTTTGCTGGCGGTGGTTCCATTGCAACAGACCTATATCACCGCCAACTATCTTGAAACGCAGCTGGCCGATGTGCAGCCGGGGCAGAAAGCGGTGGTGAGAGTTGATGCGCTGCCTGGCAAGACCTTTACTGGTCATGTTGACAGCATTGCCCCGGCGACGGGCGCAACGTTCTCCGCCATTTCACCGGACAATGCCACCGGTAATTACACCAAGGTAGTGCAGCGTTTACCGGTGAAAATTGTGCTGGATGCCAACCAGCCCGATCTGGCGCAACTGCGTGTGGGCATGTCCGCGATACCGGAAATTGAAGGCCGATGAAAATGTGAGCAATCTCTCAGAACTGGCCTATTTATTTTCGGATCGATTGCGCGTAGATTAGCGCTCGATCCTGTTCTGAGTTCGCTTGGAACCACCTGAGAAGAAAGCGTGCAGCGGATATGAACTTCACCTTTCTCTTATTCTGTTCGGGTTACGCTGGAGTGGGATCACCAGCATGGTAACCGCTCAGAGGAGTCGTTTTGTGAGATATGCTTTGATGGGAGTTTCTTTCTTCCTGTTAATCTGGGTAGGCACCTTCGTGCTGATGCTCAAATAAATCCTGCCAGGCGGGGCGACCCTCGTCGCCCCTCTTAGTATTCACTCTTCTTCTTCCAGCGCTTTTACCGTTCCCGGCAAAATACCATCCGCACGGAACATGGCTTTGATGCCACGTACCGCCTGACGAATACGATCGCTGTTTTCAATCAGGGCAAATCGCACATGGGTGTCACCATAATCACCAAATCCGATGCCTGGTGAGACGCACACTTTGGCTTCCTGCAGCAGCAATTTGGCAAACTCCAGCGAACCGAGATGCGCGTAGTGATCGGGTATTTTCGCCCAAACGTACATTGAAGCTTTTGGCAGATCAACCATCCAGCCGGCTTCATGCAGCCCTTTTACCAGCACATCACGACGGCGTTTGTACTGCTCAGCGATATCACGCACGCATTGCTGATCGCCTTCCAGTGCGGCAATCGCTGCAACCTGCAGTGGCGTGAAGGTGCCGTAATCGTGATAACTTTTGATACGCGCCAGCGCAGATACCAATTCTTTGTTACCCACCATAAAGCCGATACGCCAGCCTGCCATATTGTAGCTTTTCGACAGCGTAAAGAATTCCACTGCCACGTCGCGCGCGCCCGGCACCTGCATGATCGACGGTGCTTTCCAGCCGTCGTAGGTGATGTCGGCGTAAGCAAGGTCGTGGATCACCAGCACGTTGTACTGTTTCGCCAGCGCAATCACACGTTCAAAGAAGTCGAGCTCAACGCACTGTGCAGTAGGGTTAGACGGGAAGCCTAGGATCATCATCTTCGGTTTCGGATAGCTTTCGCGGATGGCGCGTTCCAGCTCATTGAAGAAGTCAACGCCCGCCACCAGCGGCACGGAACGCACTTGCGCACCGGCAATCACTGCGCCGTAAATATGAATCGGGTAGCTAGGATTTGGCACCAGGACAGTGTCGCCATGGTCGAGGGTTGCCAGCATCAGGTGCGCCAGCCCTTCTTTGGACCCGATAGTGACGATGGCTTCTGATTCGGGTTCGATCTCTACCTGATAGCGATCTGCGTACCAACGCGAGATGGCGCGACGCAAACGAGGAATGCCTTTCGAGGTGGAGTAACCGTGTGTGTCTTCGCGTTGCGCTACCTGACAGAGTTTTTCCACGATGTGTGGCGGCGTGGGACCATCAGGGTTCCCCATTGAGAAATCGATGATGTCTTCGCCGCGCCGACGCGCAGCCATCTTCAATTCAGCGGTGATGTTGAATACATACGGGGGAAGGCGTTCAATACGCGAGAAACGACGGGGTGTGCTGTTATCAGCCATGATGTCCTCTGGTTTACGTAGGCGCCCGGACCGTCCGAGCGACGCTGGTCACTGCGGTGACCGAAGTAAGAACATAACGCGCTGATAACAGAATTGTCGAGAGCAACAGAATATTTTTTTAATGTTGCGGATTCAGGCGGCCGAACACCCAATCGTTTACCCATTGGTCGTTTAGCAGATAATTATCCCGTAAGGTACCCTCTAACGTGAAACCATTCTTTTCCAGAATGCGTCGGGACTGCCAATTACCCTCTATGACCAGTGCTTTGAGTTTATGAAATTCTGCCTGTAGCAAGAAGTCGCACAGTGCCTTGAGCGCTTCACTGCCATAGCCGTTTCCAGTGAAGCGATGGCAGAGCATGTAGCCGACCTCGGCTTGCCGATAAGGCTGCCATTCGGCACTGCATCCAAACAGGCCGATCGGTTCATTGGTTTCGCGCAGACGTGCTACCACGCAGAGCATATGGAAACTGGTGACCTGCCATGGCGCGAGGCGTTCGGTAAAGCGCTGGCGAATGTCGTTTTCGTCAGGAATTTCACTCACCCAGGTCATGGTGCCGGGATCTTCGTGTACGGCTTTGAAGATTTGCCAGTCTTCGGGTTGTAAGCGTGTCAGGGACAAGCGAGGGGTAAGAAGTTGCATTGCTGCGCTCCGCGAAATAACTCATGGCAACATAGCAAACCGCGTGATTTACAACCAGCGTTCTGCGTAGGGGTAACTAATCCTCTTTTTGTTACTCAAGTTTTCCCCTTTTTAAGGAGTGTGGGGAATTTTGGGAGTTGGGAGTTGGGAGTTGGGAGTTGAGTTGAGTTGAGTTGATTTGAGTTGAGTTGAGTTGAGTTGAGTTGAGTTGAGTTGATAGTCGCTGTTGGTTGGGTGCCACGCCAGAACGGGCCAGCCCGATCGCAAAGACAACACGCATCCCTGCAGATCGGTCGCGCCATCCTTGGCGCGGACGCTTTGCTCTTCGGGCTGGCCCGTTCTGGCCTTGAGCTAATGCGTTGCTGTTTGAAAAACCGTACAGAGCTTTCTGAAGAACTTGATATGCCATTAAAGGTGTTTTTATCTTCGAGTTGGTCCGTTCTGGCCTTGAGCTGAATGCGTTGCTGTTTGAAAAACCGTACTGAGCTTTATGGAGAAATTGATAGGCCATTAATGGCGTTTTTATTTTCGGGTTGGTCCGTTCTGGCCTTGAACAGCGTGCGTTGCGGTTTTAAAACACCAGTAAGAATTTGGCAGGAAAATTGATCTAAACCATGAGAAGCGTTTTGCGGGTGTCGCGGCGCTGGCAGATCTCGATCACATTTTTTATCATAGCCTCACCCAGGTTCACTCCGAGAGATGCCCTTGCCTTCCCACTTCGACATGCTGCTGGCGGTTTTTGACCGCGCTGCGCTGATGCTGATTTGTCTGTTCTTCCTTACCCGCACGCGGGTATTCCGTCAGCTGTTGCAAAAAGATGAGCATTCGATCAAAGAGAAAGTGGTGGTGACGGCGATCTTCTCGCTGTTTGCGCTGTTCAGTACCTGGTCGGGCATTAACGTCGATGGTTCGCTGCTAAACGTGCGTGTGATTGCGGTGATGTCCGGCGGTATTCTGTTTGGCCCGTGGGTTGGTATCGCTACCGGGGTGATTGCGGGCATCCATCGTTATCTGATCGATATGGATGGCGTTACAGCCGTGCCTTGCCTGATTACCAGCATCATTGCCGGTGTCGCTTCTGGCGTTATTAATCGTCGCGTGAGCAAAGAGCAGCGCTGGCGCGCCGGTATCCTTGGCGGCATGCTGTGCGAAACCCTGACCATGGTGCTGATTGTGCTGTGGGCCAGCCCGCTGGCGTTGGGCTTTTCGATTGTTTCTGAGATCGCTTTACCAATGATTCTCGGCGCATCGAGCATTGGCTTGATTGTGTTGTTAGTGCAGAGCGTGGAAGGAGAAAAAGAAGCAATAGCAGCGCGCCAGGCCAAGCTGGCGCTGGAGATTGCCAATAAAACGTTGCCGCTGTTTCGTCAGGTGAATAGTCAGTCGTTGCGTCAGGTGTGCGATATCATTCGCAGCGATATTCATGCCGATGCCGTAGCCATCACCAATACCCAGCAGATTCTCGCCTATGTCGGTTACGGTGAGCATAACTATCAAAACGGGGATGATGGCATCAGCCCTACCACGGCGCAGTCGATTGCGAGCGGAAAAATCATCATCAAGAATAATGATGAGGCCCACCGCACCAAAGATATTCACTCGATGCTGGTTATTCCCCTTTGGGAAAAAGGGGAAGTAACAGGCACGTTAAAAATCTATTATCGTCGAGCGCATCGCATCACCGGATCGCTGAAAGAGATGGCCATTGGTTTGTCGCAAATTATCTCCACCCAGCTGGAGGTGTCGCGCGCTGAGCAGCTACGTGAGATGGCGAACAAAGCGGAACTGCGCGCGTTGCAGAGCAAAATAAACCCGCATTTCCTGTTTAATGCACTAAATGCTATCTCCTCTTCCATTCGTCTCAATCCAGATACAGCACGTCAGTTGGTGATTAATCTGTCGCGCTATTTGCGTTACAACCTTGAGCTGAACGATGACGAGCTGATCGACATTAAAAAAGAGCTGTGGCAGGTGAAGGATTACATTGCCATTGAACAGGCGCGTTTTGGCGACAAGCTGTCGATGATTTATGACATTGATGAAGACCTGCATTTCAACCTGCCGAGTTTACTAATTCAGCCTCTGGTAGAGAATGCCATTGTGCACGGCATTCAGCCCTGCCGTGGCAAAGGCGTAGTGACCTTGAGTGTGAAAGACCTCGGAGATTATGTGCGCGTCGCGGTGCGCGATACGGGCGCGGGCATCAGTGAAGAGGTGATTGGCCGCGTCGCGCGTGATGAGATGCCGGGCAATAAAATCGGACTGCTTAACGTGCACCATCGGGTGAAACTGCTTTCCGGCCAGGGCCTGAGTATTATTCGTCATCATCCGGGGACGGAAATCGCCTTCACCCTGAGCAAAAACGGTCAGCGTCTGGCTGCACCGTTGAGCCATATCACGGAAACCAGCGCGTGAAAGCCATCATCGTCGAAGACGAGTTTCTTGCTCAGCAAGAGCTAAGCTGGATGATCCAGCAGCACAGCCAGATCACTATCGAAGCCTGTTTTGATGATGGGCTGGAAGTACTAAAGTATCTACAAAACCATCGGGTGGATGTCATTTTCCTCGACATCAATATCCCGTCGCTGGATGGCATGCTGCTGGCCCAAAACATTAACCAGTTTGCGCATAAGCCGCTGATTGTGTTTATCACCGCGTGGAAAGAGCATGCGGTGGATGCGTTTGAGCTGGACGCCTTTGACTACATCCTCAAGCCCTATCACGAGTCGCGCATTATCACCATGCTGAACAAGCTGGAGGCCAGCGCACAGCAGCAGCTCGCGCAACCCTCCACTCAGCAAAGCGCACCGCAAACCGTTAACCTGGTGAAAGATGAGCGCATTATCGTGACGGATATCAACGATATCTATTACGTCGAAGCGCATGAAAAACTGACGTTTGTTTATACGCGCCGCGAAGCGTATGTGATGTCGATGGCGATCAGTGAATTTTGCAGTCGCCTGCCAGAACAGCTGTTCTTCCGCTGTCATCGCTCGTATTGCGTCAACCTCAGCAAAATTCGTGAGATCGAGCCGTGGTTTAACAATACCTACCTGGTGAAGTTGCGCGATTTGGATGCGCAGGTGCCGGTGAGCCGCAGCAAGGTGAAGGCGTTTCGCCTGTTGATGAGGTTGTGAAGCGAGCAGCAGGACGCTGCTCGCCTGAAAGATTACAGCACGCGCCCCAGCGTCTGGCGCAGATGCGCGCCCGCGCCCAGCAGGCCAGGCTGATCATGAGTGATCATATACACCGGGATATCGACCAGATAATCACGGAAGCGACCTTTATCTTCAAACGCGGCGCGGAAGCCGGAGGCTTTGAAGAAGTCGAGGAAGCGCGGCACGATTCCGCCAGCGATGTACACGCCACCAAAGGTGCCGAGATTGAGCGCCAGGTTGCCACCGAAACGTCCCATAATCACGCAGAACAGCGACAGCGCACGACGACAATCGATGCAGCTGTCTTTCAGTGCACGCTCGGTGACATCTTTCGGCTTAAGATTCTCAGGTTCGCGGCTGTCAGATTTGACGATGGCGCGATAGAGATTCACCAGACCGGAGCCTGATAGCACGCGCTCCGCCGACACATGGCCCAGTTCGGCGCGCAGCACTTCGAGAATTTCGCCCTCTTCTTCGCTGTTCGGAGCGAAATCAACGTGGCCACCCTCGCCCGGCAGGCTAATCCAGCGTTTATCCACGTGCACCAAATGGCTCACGCCTAATCCGGTGCCGGCGCCGTAAATCGCAATCGGTTTGCCTTCTACCGGCGCTTTACCACCAAACTGAATCACTTGATCTTCGGCCAGCATCGGGATGGCCATCGAGACGGCAGTGAAATCATTGATGATTTCCAGGCTGTCGAAGGCCAGGTGCTCTTTCATCTCACGGGTTGAGAATGCCCAATCGTGGTTGGTCATCTCTACCCAATCGCCGGTGATTGGACAGGCAATCGCGATGCAGGCGTGTTTAATGTCCTGCTTTTGCTCGTCGAGATAAGCACGAATCACCGCTTCGAGATTGTCGTAGTCTGATGTTGAGAATGTTTTGGCCTGGGAGATGGCACCGGTTTCCACCTCACACAGGGCGAGGCGGGCGTTGGTGCCGCCTACATCGCCGACCAGGGCGTATTTTGTCATTCTTCTGCTGCTCCGCTTGGGTCATAAACAATTGCAGGACACTATATAAGAGCCTGCCAATAAAACAATAACGCCCACCAGCACGATGGGCGTAAACATTTCTGGTGCGTGCCACAGCCTGACAATCAGCGGCTTCACTGTATAGAGGCAACTTTCCGAAACTGCAGTATCGCATCAGGCGTTATCGTCGTGGTCTCGCGGAAAACGGACGGCACGGAGAAACCTGAGCGCACGTGAGGATTTCGCGCATCGCTTGGTCTAAAGTCGCGAGTTGCAAAGCCTAAGCCGAACAACGTTAGCCGCCGTTACGCTGATGCAGTGCCGCCGTGACTTTACGTAATAGTGGCGGCAGATCCTGCTTCTCCATCACCACTTCCACCAGCGTCAGGCGACGATCACGCATTAATTGCTCCATCACCGCCGTTAACTGCACCGTTTCGCTCACTCGCCAGCTTTGCGCCGCACACTCCACGCTCATCGCGTGCGGCAGCGCGGTCCAGTTCCATTGTGCGATGTCATTGTAACGCTGTTCAGCGCCGTGAATCGCCCGCTCAACCGTGTAACCGTCGTTATTGATCAGGAAGATAATCGGCTGTTGCCCGTCACGTTGCATCGAACCCAGCTCCTGGATTGTCAGTTGCGCTGAACCGTCACCGATAATCAGTATGACGCGTCGGTCAGGTTGTGCCGTTTGTGCACCAAAGGTCGCCGGTAGAGTATAGCCAATCGAGCCCCATAGCGGTTGCACCAGCAATTCTGCGCCCGGTGGTAAACGCAGCGCGGCGGCACCAAAGGCGGCCGTGCCCTGATCGGCCAGGATGATATCACCCGGCAGCAGGAAGCGCTGCATCGCCTGCCAGAATGCGCGCTGACTGATTACCGCATCATCGTTTTGCTCAATTTCTTCGCAAGACGCAGTGTCGGCCAGTGCCCAATGTATGCAGTGGCGTTGATAAACGGGCAATAATGCGGCGAGGGCTTGCGCCATGCTAAGCGGCGCAAAGCATTCTTCGCCCACCGTGGCGTGAAACGGTTGCAGGTCGATAACGCGCTCTGCGGGTAACTGCTGGGTGAAACCGGCGGTCAGGGTATCGGTAAACCGCACGCCGACGCACAGCGTCACATCGGTCTCTTCAATGGCTCGGCGTACCGCATCGCTGCTGCCTTCGGCGGCATAGGTGCCCACATAGCCTGGCTGATGCTCATCAAGCACGCCTTTTCCCATCAGTAATGTGGCGGCGGGAATGGCGCGCAGTTGGCGGAGACTGGCCAGCGGTGACTGCAATTGCCAACGCGAGGCGAGGAAATCGGCCAGCAGCGCTACGCGCTGCGCGGGAGCCAGTAAGCGCTCGGCGGCAGCAGCGAAAGCCGCCGTAACTGCAGTGTCCTGATTAATGGGCGCTGCGGGTAGAACATCAGGCATCGCTATGAACGCCGCCGCGACATCCACCGTCAGCAGCAGATAACCGGGCCGATGCTGGTGAAGCGCCTCCGCTATCACGCGGTCTATTTCTTCTACCGCATTCTCCGCTGTCAGCACCGCGCTGGCGACACTCACCTCTTGCGCCATGCGCAGGAAATGATGGAAGTCGCCGTCACCCAGTGAATGGTGCACGCAATCACCCTGGTGCTGTGCGCGGCTGGCTGGCGCGCCGACAATATGAATAACCGGAACATACTCGGCATAGCTACCTGCAATCCCATTGATTGCGCTGAGTTCACCGACGCCAAAAGTGGTGAGCAATGCCGCCGCACCGTTGCAACGACCATAACCATCCGCCGCGTAGGCAGCGTTGAGTTCATTGGCGCAGCCGACCCATGCAATTTCGGGGTGGGCGATAACGCTGTCGAGAAATTGCAGGTTGTAATCACCCGGCACGCCGAACAGGTGACGAATGCCAGCTTGCTGTAAACAGTGCAGTAAATAGTCGCCAACGTTAAGGGTTTTCATCGACAGCTCCTTCTTAAGGGGATGATCGAAGTATCAGCGATGTGGCTGAATTGGCGAGATTTTCACCATCAGCGCATGGTGATTTGTGGCAAGCATTCGTTACGACGACAGAAAATTCTGTAAGTTGCGATCTTCGGCGCGTTTCAGCTTAGTGTAAACGCATACACTGCTATGCTGATGTCACTTTCTCCCCTTTTGAGACAGGAACGCTGCATGTCCGTATTTCCTCATCCCGATCGCTATCAACAGATGCAATATCGTCGAAGTGGCCGCACCGGCCTGAAATTGCCGGCCATTTCGCTGGGTTTATGGCACAACTTTGGCGACAGCACGCGCGTCGATAATAGCCGTGAATTACTGCGCCACGCCTTTGATCGTGGCATCACTCATTTCGACCTCGCCAATAACTACGGACCCCCGCCGGGTTCCGCGGAGTCCAATTTCGGGCGCATTCTGCGTGAAGATTTTGCCGGCCTGCGCGATGAGTTGGTGATCTCCACCAAAGCTGGTTACACCATGTGGGACGGCCCTTATGGCGACTGGGGTTCACGCAAGTATCTGATTTCCAGTCTGGATCAGAGCCTGAAGCGCATGGGTCTGGAGTATGTCGATATCTTCTATCATCACCGCCCCGATCCGGAAACGCCGCTGGAAGAAACCATGCGCGCGCTGGATCAGGTGGTGCGCCAGGGTAAAGCGCTGTACGCGGCGATTTCCAACTACCCGGCGGATAAAGCCGCCGAAGCGATTGCCATTCTGCGCGATCTCGGCACGCCTTGCCTGATTCATCAGCCGAAATACTCCATGTTCGAACGTGCACCGGAAGAACAAGGCTTACTGGATGTGCTGGGTGATAACGGCGTCGGCTGCATCGCCTTCTCACCACTGGCGGGCGGCGTACTGACCGATCGCTATTTGCAAGGCATCCCAGAGGATTCACGCGCGGCCAGCGGCAGTAAGTTCCTCAGTGAGAGCCAGCTGACGCAAGAGAAAATGGAGAAGGTGCGCCAGCTGCAGGCGATTGCGCAGCAGCGTGGGCAGAAACTGGCACAAATGGCGCTGAGCTGGGTACTGCGCGATGCGCGTGTCACTTCGGTGCTAATTGGTGCCAGTAAAACCGCGCAAATCGATGATGCGGTTGAGATGTTAAGCCAGCCGGTGCTGACAACCGAAGAGATCGAAGCGATTCATAACATCCTGGTGTAAACGCTTACTCACCCGGCTCAGGCCGGGTGAATTCCGCAGCAGAAAATTCTCAATTCAGATTTCCCGCAACGTTTTCAGACTCACTCTCAAGGCAACACTGGACCGATGTGGCACACTAGCGCAACGGTGGCAGTGATAAGCCACTGAAAAGGAGAAGTTATGAAACGTGCAATTTTGTTTGCCGCCTTGCTGGCAACACTTTCACCCCTGGCGATGCACACAGCAGAAGCCAACAGCGCCACGCTGACATTAGCACCGGGTGTCACGCTGCATCTCGGCGATCGCGATCGTCGTGGTTACTATTGGGATGGCGGACATTGGCGTGAGCCACGCTGGTGGAACGACCGTTATCGTTATAACGATCATCGCTGGTGGCGTCATGAAGAGTGGCGTCGTCATCAGGCCTACGAACGTGAGCGTGAACGCCGCTGGCATGAACGGGAACGTCGGGAACATTGGCGTCACGATCATCGCCATGATGATCGTCACGACCACCATCACCACTGATAAAAAAATCCCGGCTCAGCAGCCGGGATTTTTTTCGATGCGTTACCAGCCGAGTGCTTCGCCCACTAGCAGGTAGAGATTTAACGCTACCACCAGCACCACAATCAGCCGTCCAGCATTCTGCATCAGGCGTGAATTAACCATCTCATCGCCCATCAACTCGCGGTTACCGGTGAAAGAGAGCAGCGGGATCAGCGCGAGCGCGATACCGAAACTCAGCAACACCTGGCTCATCACCAGAATGCGTGTCGGATCCCATCCTGCCCAGATAACAATAAAGGAAGGCAGCATAGTGATGGTACGACGTAGCCATAACGGAATATGGAAGCGAATAAAGCCCTGCATCACCACCTGCCCTGCTAGCGTACCCACCACGGTAGATGACAAGCCCGCCGCGACGAGGCTCAAACCAAACACGACAGCTGCCGCGTGGCCGAGCAACGGTTGCAGCGTCAGATACGCCTGGTCAAGATCCACAATGCTGGTATGACCGCTGAAGTGGAAAGCGGCCGCTGCGGTGGCCATCATCGCCAGATTGACGAAACCGGCAATGGTCATGGCAATCGCCACATCCAGCTTTGTCGAGGAGTAGCGATCTGCTTTGCTGCCAATGTTGCCGTGCTGTGTTAGCGCCGAGTGCAGATAAATTACGTGCGGCATGATGGTGGCACCGAGCACACCAGCAGCGAGGAACACGGCATCCGAGGTGGGCAGTGAAGGCAGCGCCATACCGGTGACCAGTTCACTGACTTTCGGCTGCGAGAAAAACAGCTCAACAATATAAGCTGCCGCGACAAACAGCAGCAGGCCGCCAATCACCAATTCCAGCGGCTTCTGCCCCCGGCTTTGCAACATCAAAATCAGATAGGTCGCCACACCGGTGAGCACCGCACCTTGCAGTAGCGAAATCCCCAGTAATAATTTAAAGCCAAGCGCCGCACCGATAAATTCGGCGAGGTCAGTGGCCATAGCGATGATTTCCGCCTGCACCCAATAGAACCACACCGCCGGGCGCGGAAAACGATCGCGGATATGTTCGGCAAGGTTTTTACCGGTGGCAATGCCAAGTTTGGCCGACATCAGCTGAATGAGCATCGCCATCACATTGGCCCAGACCACCACCCACAGCAGCTTGTAGCCGTAGGCCGCACCGGCCTGAATATTGGTGGCGAAGTTACCGGGATCGATATAACCAATCGCTGCGATGAAGGCGGGGCCCAGCAGCGCGAGCTTGATCTTTCTGGCTCCGCGAGCGGCGCGCTCAGCGGTGCGACTTTCTGACATAGTGTGGACCCTGTCCTAACGCTTGTTGACCCATGCAGCTTAACGGGCGCTCAAGGCAAGTGAAATTTGATTATAGTTATCGTAATAATAGATGGTGCTATGAAGTATAGCCATTGCTATACCTTGCGGTAAAGCCAGTTCTTGCCAAAATGTTTGCAACAGGAATCACTCTACTCTCGGGTTATTTTATAGACAATGTTTTTGTGGATATTTCTTGTGAAGGCTTTGTGAAGAGGTTGTGAGCGGTGAGACTATTCTTAGAAATTTGTCGATACCGAATACTTATAATGTGGTTTTGATCTCGTTTTTAAGTAACGCGTTACATAGAATACGCAACAAAATACAACCCTCCTCAAATTTGGAGCCGACATGTCCCATATTTTGCACTTTCTTTTGGCATTAGTGGTGGTAGCCGTACTGGCCTTGCTGGTCAGTCACGATCGTAAAAGCATCCGCATTCGTTACATCGTTCAGCTTCTGGTGATCGAAGTTCTGCTGGCGTGGTTCTTCCTTAACTCTGAGGCGGGCCTCGGCTTCGTTAAAGGGTTTGCGGGTCTGTTTGACCACCTGCTGAAGTATGCTGCCGAAGGTACTAACTTCGTGTTTGGCAATATGAACGACAAAGGCCTGGCGTTCTTCTTCCTTAATGTTCTGTGCCCGATCGTGTTCATCTCCGCGCTGATCGGTATTTTGCAGCATTTCCGCATCCTGCCTTGGGTTATCCGCGGCATCGGTACCGTGCTGTCAAAAGTGAACGGTATGGGCAAACTGGAATCCTTCAACGCCGTGAGTTCACTGATTTTGGGACAGTCAGAAAACTTCATCGCCTATAAAGATATCCTTGGCAAAATGTCGCAGCGCCGTATGTACACCATGGCTGCAACAGCGATGTCGACAGTTTCCATGTCCATCGTCGGCGCCTACATGACCATGCTGCAACCGAAATATGTGGTGGCCGCGCTGGTATTGAACATGTTCAGCACCTTTATTGTGTTGTCACTGATCAACCCGTACCGCGTCGATAGCGAAGAAGACCTGCAGTTGCAGGATCTGCACAAAGGTCAGAGCTTCTTCGAAATGCTGGGCGAATACATCCTTGCCGGTTTCAAAGTGGCGATCATCGTTGCGGCGATGCTGATTGGTTTTATCGCCCTGATTTCTGGTCTGAACGCACTGTTTGATTTTATCTTCGGCATCAGTTTCCAGGGTGTGCTGGGTTATGTGTTCTATCCGTTTGCGTGGGTGATGGGCGTGCCGTCCAGCGAAGCGCTGCAGGTGGGCAGTATCATGGCAACCAAGCTGGTTTCTAACGAATTCGTGGCGATGATGGACCTGCAGAAGATTGCTGGTCAGCTGTCACCACACGCAGAAGGTATCCTGTCTGTGTTCCTCGTTTCCTTCGCTAACTTCTCTTCTATCGGGATTGTAGCGGGTGCGATTAAAGGCTTGAACGAAGAACAGGGTAACGTGGTTTCTCGCTTCGGCCTGAAACTGCTGTATGGCTCAACACTGGTGAGCGTGCTCTCTGCCGCGATTGCCGGTCTTGTTCTGGCCTTCTGATGTAAAGGGCGAGCTTAGGCTCGCCCTTCTCTTCTTAATTATGCCTTTCTGTTCTATCTCACATTTCAACCCGTTTATCCCCGCCATTCGCTGCTTCCCCGCCTGACGCAAAACCTTTGCACAATATTGAATTTCCGTCCCGGTTGCCTGCGCCCGTAGCTTTTCTCCATAACGTCACATCTGGAGAATCGTATGAGCATTCAATTTCTTGGCATGATTGGCCACCGCCTGGCTTCCGAAATCATTCCCGCCAGCGGTCCGCTGTTCGATAAAGATTACATCGCGCGTTTTGCTCGCGCCCATGAAGAGGCGGGATTCGATCGCATTCTGGTGGGCTATTGGTCTGATCAACCAGACGGTTTTCTGGTGACCGCGCACGCAGCGGCACACACCTCAAGATTGAAATTCCTGCTGGCACACCGCCCGGGCTTTGTAGCACCGACTCTGGCTGCTCGTAAGCTGGCCTCACTCGATCATCTCACTGATGGTCGTCTGGCGGTGCATATCATCAGCGGTGGCAGCGATGTCGAGCAGCGTCGCGATGGCGATTTCCTGAATAAAGCCGAACGCTATGCGCGCAGCGATGAGTTCCTGACCGTGCTGAAGCAGAGTCTGAAGTCCAGCCATCCTTATGATCATAAGGGAAACTTTTATCAGGCCGAGCAGGCATTTTCCGCCATCAAACCCGTGCAGAAAAAACTGCCGGTGTACTTTGGCGGATCGTCACAGGAAGCGATTGATGTCGCTGCACGTCACGCCGATGTCTTTGCCTTGTGGGGCGAGCCATTGAAAGGGGCGGAAGAGACGGTGCGCACTGTACGCGCGGCTGCAGCTCAGCACGGGCGTGAGATTAATTTCAATATCTCGTTCCGTCCGATTATCGGTAAAACCGAGAAGGAAGCCTGGGAACGCGCCGAACATATCCGTGAGCTGGCTGAAAAACAGCTACAAGAAACCGGCTTTGCGTTTGGCAAACCTAAACCACAAAGCGTCGGCGCACAGCGCCTGCTGGCTGCCGCCAATGAAGGCGACCGTCTGGATAAAGTGTTATGGACCGGCGTGGCTAAACTGGTGCAAGGCGGCTACAACTCCACGGCGCTGGTTGGCACCGCCGATCAGGTTTCCGACGCGCTGCTGGATTACTATCGGCTGGGCATTCACAGCGTGCTGATTCGCGGCTTCGATCCGCTGAATGATGCGGTGGAATATGGTCAGGAACTGATTCCGCTGACGCGTGAGAAAGTGGCTGCGCTTAACGCCGCTGACAAAAGGAGCGCCTGATGCGGCTGGCTGCACTGTTTACCGGTGTTGCGCTGGCGCTCTCCACGCTCAATCCGCTGTTCGCAGCTGATAAAGTCACGTTGCGCCTGGGCGATGTTAAAGGGGACCGTTTTGCCGCGTTAAAAGCGTCGGGCGAACTCAATAATCTGCCTTACGATTTGAAACTCACGGCGTTTGATTCGGGTGCACCGGTACAGGAAGCATTAAATGCCGGTGCTCTGGATATCGGCTTTACCGGTGATCTGCCGTTCCTGTTTGTGTTTGCGGCTGGCGCGCCGGTCAAAGCGGTGGGCGCATGGCAGAACAATCCTGACAGTATCGCGCTGCTGACCCGTCCCGATGCCGGCATTCACCGTTTGCAGGATTTGAAAGGCAAGCAGATCGCGGTGAATCGCGGCGGATGGGGCCACTATCTGCTGCTTGGCTTGCTCGAACGTGCGGGATTAAAACCGGGTGACGTCACGTTTCGTTTCCTCGGTCCGGTGGATGGGCGCGCTGCACTGACTTCAGGCGCTGTATCCGCATGGGCGCCATGGGAACCTTATATCGCCACCTCCACCGCCGTCGATGGCACGGTGCGTGTCGCTGATGGCGGCGGCAAAGGCATTATGTCGGGTTACTCTTACGCGTTAGCACGTGATGAAGCGATCAATGATGCCGGCAAACGTAAAGCGATTGCCGATCTGCTGGCGCGCCTGGCAAAGGCGCAAATCTGGGCGCAGCAACATCCGCAGGAGTTCGCCAGCGTGCTGGGCAAGACACTGAATATGCCCACCAACATCACCAGCAGCTGGATAGCCGATGCGCGCATTCGACCGCTGGTGTTTGATGCCAGCCTGATCCCCACCCTGCAAAAATCGGCTGACTTCTTCCATCGCTATCAGGTGCTGCCGAAAGCAATTGATGTCAGTAAAGCCTTTGATTTTAGTTTGTCGGCTCAGGCCAATCAGGTCGCTAAAAGCGCGCCGGGAGATAAATCATGAGTGCATATCAGCATCATCGTTTACGCGACTTTGTCGGTAATCTGGCTACGTTACTCGATCAGGATCCCGATGAAGCCACTGTTCTACAACAGGGCAGCGCCTGGCTGGGTGAACTGATCCGGCATGACGACTGGCTGGACGAGGCTTATACCCAGCCGCATCCCGAACACTATCAACAATATCTGCTGTATGCCGATGCCCGACAGCGTTTCTCCGTGGTGAGCTTCGTGTGGGGGCCAGGCCAGCAAACGCCGATTCACGATCACCGCGTCTGGGGATTGATTGGCATGCTGCGTGGCGCAGAGATTTCGCAATCCTGGCAGCCGGGGCCGAATGGCCTGCAACCGGAAGGTGCGCCGATACGGCTCGATCCCGGCAGCGTCGAAGCCGTCTCTCCCACCGTGGGCGATATCCATCGCGTGAGCAATGCCTATGACGATCGCGTCTCGATCAGCATTCACGTTTATGGCGCCAACATTGGCGCGGTAAAGCGCGCGGTGTATCGCGAAGACGGCAGTGAAAAACAGTTTATCTCCGGTTACAGCAACCGTTACTTACCGAACATTTGGGATCTATCACATGAGTAAACCCGTTTTCCCTTTCCGTCAGGCGGCGGACATTCTTGAGGCTCTGCGTCAGCAGCAGGAAGTGGCGATTGTTGATGTGCGTGACGAAGCGCTGTTTGCCACCGGCCATCCGCTCTTTGCGGTGAATATTCCGCTCTCCAAGCTGGAACTGGAGCTGTTGGATCGCATTCCACAACACGCCACGGCGATTACGCTGTATGACAACGGCGAGGGTCTGGCGCAAGCAGCTGCAGAGCGTATTGCCGCGCTGGGCTACAGCAATGTGGCGCTGTTAAAAGAGGATTTAACGGGTTGGCAGGCAGCCGGCGGTGAACTGTTTATTGATGTGAATTCACCCAGTAAGGCCTTTGGTGAACTGGTTGAGCATCATAATCACACCCCTTCCCTGTCAGCCGATGAAGTGCACAGCTTAATTAACAGCGACGCCAACGTGGTGGTGCTGGATGCCCGCCGCTTTGATGAATACCAGACGATGAGTATTCCCGGCGCCACCAGCGTACCGGGCGGTGAGCTGGTGTTGCGCGTGCGCGATATCGCGCCATCACCGGAAACCACAGTGATCGTGAACTGTGCGGGCCGCACGCGCAGCATCATCGGCACCCAGTCGCTGGTTAATGCTGGTATCCGTAATCCGGTGTTTGCGCTGCGCAACGGCACTATTGGCTGGACACTGGCAGGACACGATCTGGATAAAGGTCAGTCACGCCGTTACGGTGAAGCCAGTCAAACGGCACAGCGCCAGGCGGCGAGTCACGCACGAGGCATTGCCGATCGCGCAGGTGTAGAACGTATTCCACTGGCAACGCTCAAGCGCTGGCAGCAGGAACCGCGCACCACTTACCTGTTCGACGTACGTGATGCAGACGAGTATGCGGCGGGCCATCTGCCCGGCAGTCGTCATGTGCCCGGTGGACAGCTGGTGCAGGAAACCGACCATTACGCTAGCGTACGCGGCGCACGCATTGTGCTGATTGATGACGACGGCGTACGCGCCAATATGACGGCTTCCTGGCTGGCTCAGCTGGGCTGGCAGGTGTCGGTGCTGGAAGAGCTGCAGGCCAGTGATTTCAGTGCCACCGGCGCCTGGAAAGCGCAGGTTCCTGCGGTTGCGCAGCCCGAGTTTATTTCTCCGCAGCAACTGGCGGAGTGGCTGGAAGAAGGTCAGACCCAGGTACTGGACTTCACCACGCGCGCTAATCACCTCAACAGCCATATTCCGGGCGCGGGCTGGCTGCTGCGTTCAACGCTGCAAAAAGAAGGCAAAGCCGTTCTGCCAGCGGCACGACGTTATGTGCTGACCTGCGGCAGCAGTTTGCTGGCCGGATATGCGGTTGAACAGGTGGCGGAACTCACCGGCAAACCGGTGTTTGTACTAGAAGGCGGCAACGCGGCCTGGCGCGCAGCGCACCTGCCCACCGAGCAAGGCGACCAGCAGTTGCTGTCACCGGCGATTGATCGCTATCGCCGTCCGTATGAAGGCACCGATATCGCACCTGCTGTGATGCAGGCGTATCTGGATTGGGAATACGGTCTGGTGGCGCAGTTGGATCGTGATGGCACACACGGCTTCCGCGTGTTGCCTGCTCAAGCGCAAACCGCTAATGCCTGATAGTTAACTTCGCGCGATGAATCGCGCCGCAACGAGATTGTGCGGTTTGGATAACCTCATAACGCACCAATCCGTCGCGGCGCAATTCATCGCTCTCAGGCGCGCAATGCTGGATACCGCAATGAAATCACAACCTCAGAACGCATAAAGCCGTAGCGGGGCGATTTATCGCGCAATTAAGCAAGCAATACTGGATATCGCAATGGAATAACAACCTCAGAACGCACGAAGTCGTAGCGGTGCGATTCATCGCGCAATAAGCCACGCAATGCTGGAATCTCAATACGAACTAGTTTTGGAGTTGTGCATTTGTTCAGAACGAACAGATATTTGGTGGAGATAAGCGGGATCGAACCGCTGACCTCTTGCATGCCATGCAAGCGCTCTCCCAGCTGAGCTATACCCCCACATCTGGAAATCTTTTTTCGATGCACATCGTTGGGAACGATTTGGTGGAGATAAGCGGGATCGAACCGCTGACCTCTTGCATGCCATGCAAGCGCTCTCCCAGCTGAGCTATACCCCCAGCACCGAAAAACAGCCGATTTAACTCGACGGACGGCATCATATGAAACCGCTCCCTGTGTGTCAACGCCAAATTCTCGTTATGTGTTCAATCGCTGAAAAAGGCGGCAAACCGCTGCCACTGAGGCTTTTTTTTAACCTGAACACCACATTTTTTATGCCCTTCTCGCCGCTTTACTACGTTACATCGCGGTTAAAGATGTTAGGAATAATCTTGTATTCGTTACGGGTAAGTGTAAAACTTAGCGCGCTAATTAACCGGTCAACCTTCCAGGGTATATCACTCTTTGATCGGCCAGCATTTTCCCCTTGTTCAATAAAAGAAAAGTGAATTATGTCGCTGCATACACCGAAAGAGATCGCCCAACTGGCGATTCAAGCGGGCGTGGCTAAAAGCCGTTTGCCTGTTTCCACCTTATTGATTCTTGGTTTTATGGCCGGTGCCTTTATTGCCACTGGCTTTCTGTTGGATCTGCACGTTATCAACCAACTGCCTGCTGAATGGGGCTCGTTTGGCGGCTTCCTCGGCGCAGCGGTGTTCCCGGTTGGCCTGATCCTTACCGTTCTGGCCGGTGGCGAACTGTTGACCGGCAATATGATGACCATGCCAATTGCCTGGTTCGCCCGCCGCATTAGCGGTTTTAGCGTGCTGCGCAACTGGTTCTGGGTCACGATTGCCAACTTTATCGGCAGCATCGCGGTCGCCTGGTTCTTTGGCCACATGTTGGGTATGACCGAAGGCGATTATCTGAAAAAGACCGTGGCGATTGCGCATGCCAAAGTGAATGCGGATTTCCTGCACGCCTTCATTTCCGGTATTGGTTGCAACTGGCTGGTGTGTCTGGCGGTGTGGTTAGCTTTCGCCAGTAAAGATATGGTCGGCAAAATCTTCGGCATGTGGTTCCCGGTGATGGCCTTCGTGGCCATTGGCTTCCAGCACGTGGTGGCCAACATGTTTATTGTACCTGCCGCGATTTTTGCCGGACAAATGAGCTGGGCAGAATTTGCGCCAAACGTGATTGCCGTGTTCCTCGGCAACGGCGTGGGTGGTGCAATATTTGTTGGTCTCACCTATTTCCTTGCTTTCCGTCCTGCCCAAGCTGAAACCAGCGAAGCTTAATATCCGATTTATGCCTTTTGTCATCAGACAAGAGGCATTTTCCTGCCTGATTACTTTTCCCCGTTACGTTTTGTTGTAATATGTACAGCTAATGTATTTAACAGGGACAGCATCGTGAAAAAGGAATGGCTCACCCCCGAGGAGCTCGCGCTGGAAACGGGCTACAGTCGGCAAACGGTGAATAAGTGGATCAAACGCGAAAACTGGACAACCACGCCCAAGCCCGGCGTACAGGGTGGTAAAGCGCGATTGATTCATATTGATGAGCGTGTAAAAAGCTTTGTTCAGTCCACCCGCCACGCGACCGAGCCGGCGGCCAATTACGGTGCTCAACAAAATACGTTACCTGCGTTATTAATTAATTCTGTCCAGCAAATGACAACCGCTGAGCAAGATCAACTGGCTGCGTTGTTGCTGCGCGAGGGAATAAGTGGCGTGCTGGAACGGCTAGGAATTAAAGAAGATTAAAAAAAGCCGGGTGCATCATGCACCCGGCTTTTTTAATGCCCACGATAAGTGAAGCGGCAGCGTTACAGGCTGCCGCTGACTCAATTAAGCCTGGGCTTCACGCTCAGCAATGAAGGCCAGCGCTTTTTCGATACGAGCAACGCTGCGGCTGCGACCAATCGCTTCAACCGTCACATCCAGTGCCGGAGACTGACCTGCACCGGTCACCGCCACGCGCAGTGGCATGCCCACTTTACCCATACCCAATTCGAGCGCATCAGCAGCACCCTGAATGGCGTTGTGCACATTCTCAGCGTTCCACTCGCTGTCGCTCAGCGCAGCCAGTTTGTCACGCACCACTTCCAGTGGCTGGCGTGCAACTGGACGCAGATGTTTCTTCGCGGCATCAGCATCAAAGGCTTCAAACTCTTCATAGAAGTAGCGACAAGAAGCTGCAATCTCGACCAGCGTTTTGCAACGTTCGCCCAACAGCGTTACCAGCTTCGCCAGTTCCGGGCCTGTGCGAGTATCGATATTCTGTTGCTCGATGTGCCACTGCAGCTGCGTTGCCACGTATTCCGGCGGCAGCGTATTAATGTAGTGATGGTTCAGCCACTGCAGCTTTTCGGTGTTAAACGCACTGGCAGACTTGCTCACAGCGTCCAGGGTAAACAGCTCGGCCATTTCTTCCACGCTGAAAATTTCCTGATCGCCATGTGACCAGCCCAGACGCACCAGATAGTTGAGCAGCGCTTCCGGCAGATAGCCGTCATCACGGTACTGCATCACACCCACCGCGCCATGACGTTTCGACAGCTTCTTACTGTCATCACCCAGGATCATTGAGACGTGCGCATAAGTTGGCACTTCTGCACCAATCGCTTTAAGGATGTTGATCTGACGAGGCGTGTTGTTGATATGGTCTTCACCACGGATCACGTGAGTAATACCCATATCCCAGTCATCCACCACCACACAGAAGTTGTAGGTCGGTGAACCATCGGTACGGCGGATGATCAGATCATCCAACTCCTGGTTGCTGAACTCGATAGGGCCACGGATCTGGTCATCGAAAATCACCGAACCCTCTTGTGGGTTGCGGAAACGCACCACGCAAGGCTCATCCGCTGCATGATGTTCATGGCTGTCACGGCAACGACCGTCATAACGTGGCTTCTCGCCTTTCGCCATCTGATCTTCACGCAACGCTTCTAAACGTTCTTTAGAGCAGTAACATTTATAAGCTGAGCCTGCTTCAACCATTTCATCAATCACCGCGTTGTAGCGGTCAAAGCGTTTGGTCTGATAGTAAGGACCTTCATCCCACTGCAGGTTAAGCCAGTTCATCCCATCCATGATGGCTTCAATGGCTTCCGGCGTAGAGCGTTCCAAATCGGTATCTTCGATACGCAGAACGAATTCGCCCTTGTTATGGCGAGCATAAAGCCAGGAATAAAGAGCAGTACGGGCACCGCCCACATGCAGATAGCCAGTTGGGCTGGGTGCGAAGCGAGTTTTGATTTTCATTCAGCATTGCCTTAGATGCGCAGGTTTCTTTGTCTGGATGACAAAAAAACGGGTTAACGCGAAAAAACAGTGCGCATATTCTAGCAGGTGGGACGCTTTCCTCAATGACTCTCGCGGCAGCATCACAGATTGAAGTGCGTTTTTCTGCTAATAAAACCAGCACATTGGCTAAAAGCGCGGCATGCTGACTAAATTTAAAGCGAACGCACATTTATGTTTTAAAAACCGTTGACTCACTTCGCTGGATCCCTATAATGCGACTCCACACAGCGGGGGTGATTAGCTCAGTTGGTAGAGCATCTCCTTTACACGGAGGGGGTCGGCGGTTCGAG
>CBCTJT010000004.1:0-273113 GCA_965147305.1 uncultured bacterium | reverse complement strand
ACTGGTAGCTAACCAGTAACACTTTCAAGATACAAGCGGCGCGATTCATCGCGCGCTTTTGGTTTTAGATGCGATTCATCGCGCTTTTTGGCTTTAGGCGCGATTCATCGCACGCTTTTGGCCATCGCCGCTGCACAGTCTGAAAATGACAAAAAAATGATAGACTCATCGTATCTCTGACCTCAGGCGCATACGATGAAGAAGAAAAGGCCGGTACTACAGGACGTTGCCGATCGCGTCGGCATCACAAAAATGACCGTCAGTCGCTACCTGCGCAATCCCGATCAGGTCTCTGCGGCACTGCGCGATAAGATCGCCGTCGCACTGGATGAACTCGGTTATATCCCCAATCGCGCCCCCGATATGCTCTCCAATGCCACCAGTCGCGCCATCGGCGTGTTGCTGCCTTCGCTCACTAACCAGGTGTTCGCCGACGTGCTACGCGGCATTGAAACCGTCACCGATGAGGCCGGCTATCAAACCCTGGTGGCGCACTTTGGCTACAACGCGGACAAAGAAGAGCTACAGCTGCGATCGCTGCTCGGCTGGAACATCGACGGCGTCATCCTCACCGAACGCACCCACACGCCAGGCACACTGCGCATGCTGGAAGTGGCAGGCATTCCGGTGATTGAGATGATGGACTCGGTCACGCCGTGTCTCGATATGGCGGTGGGCTTCGATAACGTCGAAGCGGCGCGGCAGATGACGCATGCTATTCTGAAAAAAGGACATCGCCACACCGTTTACCTCGGCGCACGTCTGGATGAGCGTACCCTGCAAAAACAGCAGGGCTACGAAAAGGCGATGCGTGAAGCCGGGCTCACACCGCACAGCGTGATGATGGAAGATGCTTCCTCCTTCAGCGCCGGTGCGCAGCTGCTATGCGAGGCGCAGAAACGCTATCCCGAAACCGACAGCCTGTTTTGTACCAACGATGACCTGGCAGTCGGCGCGATGTTTGAGTGCCAGCGCCAGGGGTTAAACGTACCTGCGCAAATGGCGATTGCCGGATTCCACGGCCACGACATTACGCAAGTGGTGACGCCGCGCCTTGCCACGGTTTTAACGCCGCGTGAGCGCATGGGACGCGAATCGGCCGCGATGCTGCTGGCGCGGATTGGTGGCGATCGCAGCGTGACCGAGCCGCTGGATGTCGGGTTTGAAATTGCTGAAGGTGGCAGCATCTGATTTTGGCGATTATTTGAGTCAGTTCACACTTTCGTGCTTTTCCGCCTAACAAGGGTTGCCAGTCCTGCAGTGGCCTCCGACAATGATAATCAAATTTGTTATCGGTAACATTGGCAGTCAACCTGCCGGAGCGCAAAACCATGACCACGCCATCTCCATCGCACCACGTTTTTATCCTGATGGGCGTTTCCGGCAGCGGAAAATCTGCTGTCGCCAATCAGGTTTCTCATCAGTTGAGCACCGCATTTCTGGATGGCGATTTCCTCCATCCGCGCAGCAACATCATGAAAATGGCCGACGGTCATCCGCTGGACGACAACGATCGTCAGCCGTGGTTACAGGCGCTGAATGATGCGGCGTTCGCCATGCAGCGTACCCAGGCGATTTCGATTATCGTCTGTTCGGCGCTGAAAAAGTCCTACCGCGACATCCTGCGTCAGGGCAATCAGAACCTGAAGTTCATCTATCTGAAGGGCGATTTCGAAACCATCGAATCGCGTCTGAAAGCGCGTAAAGGTCACTTCTTTAAGCCGCAGATGTTGGTGACGCAGTTTGAGACCTTGCAAGAACCTGGGGCGGACGAGCCCGATGTACTGGTGGTTGATATCAATCATTCACTGGATGAAGTCGTTGCGGCCACGGTTGCGACCATTGAGGAAGCAACCAACAAGGGTTAGTAATGAGTACCGCAACGCTGGTGTTAACCGCAGCAGGCTCCGTCCTGCTGCTGCTGTTTTTGGTGATGAAAGCGCGTATGCACGCCTTTGTCGCCCTGATGTTAGTCTCAATTGGTGCCGGTCTGTTCTCCGGCATGCCGCTGGATAAAATTGCTGACACCATGCAGAAAGGCATGGGTGGCACGCTCGGATTTCTCGCCATTGTGGTGGCATTGGGCGCGATGTTCGGCAAAATCCTGCATGAAACCGGCGCGGTCGATCAGATTGCCATCCGTATGCTGAAGGCCTTTGGTGAAAACCGGGCGCATTATGCGATGGGGATTGCCGGACTGATCTGCGCACTGCCGCTGTTCTTTGAAGTGGCCGTAGTATTACTGATCAGTATCGCCTTTGCCGTGGCGCGTCGCACCAATGGTAACTTAGTGAAGCTGGTCATCCCGTTGTTTGCCGGTGTGGCTGCCTCGGCGGCGTTTCTGCTGCCGGGACCGGCACCGATGCTGCTGGCTTCCCAGATGCACGCGGACTTTGGCTGGATGATTCTGCTCGGTCTGTGCGCCGCGATTCCAGGTATGCTGATTGCCGGTCCACTGTTTGGCAATTTTATTGCCCGCCATGTCAGTTTCAGTGCGCCGCCGGAAGATAATCAGCCGGAAGTGGAAGAGGGTAAGCTGCCGTCGTTTGGCTTCAGTCTGTCGCTGATCCTGTTCCCGCTGCTGCTGGTGGGCCTGAAAACCATCGGGGCGCGCTTCACCACGCCGGGCACAAAGTTGTATGAGTGGCTGGAATTTATCGGCCATCCGTTTACCGCGATTCTGCTCGCTTGCCTGGTGGCCATTTATGGACTGGCTTATCGTCAGGGCATGGATAAAGAGAAGGTGATGCAGGTGTGTGGCAGTGCGCTGCAACCGGCAGGCATTATTCTGCTGGTTATCGGTGCAGGCGGCGTGTTCAAACAGGTGCTGGTGGATTCGGGCGTCGGTCCGGTACTCGGTCATGCACTCACCGGGGCGGGCATGCCAATTGCACTGGCGTGCTTCATCCTTTCCGGTGCGATCCGCGTGATTCAGGGTTCGGCGACCGTGGCCTGTTTAACCACCGTGGGTTTGGTGATGCCAGTGATTGAACCGCTGCACTACAGTGGCGCGCAGCTGGCGGCGCTGTCGATTTGTATCGGCGGTGGCTCCATTATCATCAGCCACGTGAACGATGCCGGTTTCTGGCTGTTTGGCCGCTTCACCGGTGCCACCGAAGGTGAAACCTTAAAGACCTGGACGCTGATGGAAACCATTCTGGGCACCACCGGCGCAATTGTCGGGATGATCGCGTTTAGTTTGCTGTCGTAAGATTTTTAAGGTGCGCCGCAATGCGCACCCTATAAAATCCACCTATCCGCACGGCAGGTTGCCATTGATGGCGACCTGACCGAATAGCACAGCCGATTGGTAACGCATGTATGACGATGTGGCTGAATCCCGCAGCCGTTGATCATCGCAGCCATGCCAGGCTGTTCGTTAATCCTCATCCCGCTCATCATCCGGCTGATCCAGCACCGTATACGCCACCGCACAGAACAGTGAATTCAGGCGCTTCATATCGCCCAGCAACCCTAAATGCAGGGAACTGGTTTCGATACTCTGCACATTTTTCTGATGCAACCGCTCAACGTGCGCGTGTGAGAAGCGGCGGATTAAGATGCGGAAACGGTGTTTGGAACGGCGCAGGCGGCGCGCGCTGGGGATATCTTTCGACAGAAACACTGACAAACTTAAGCGCAGATTGTTGAGCACCTGCTCCTGTAACGTGTTCAGCTCTTCCAGCCCTTCGGGTGAGAATGCCCGACGGGCGTTTAGCGATTTCACTGCAACATCCGCGCACATGCGTTCAATAATATCGCCTGCCTGCTCAAGATTGAGTGCCATCTCAATCACTTCCGCCCAACGCTGCGAATCCTCATCGGCCAAATCCTCTTTCGGCATCCGCGCCAGATAGAGTTTGATGGCGGTATACAGCACATCGACATCATCATCCAGTCGCCGCACCGCACGCTCTTCACGCAGTTCGCCGTGCACCACTTTATTAAACGACTCCATCATATGCTCGACGACATCGCCGATACGCAGGGTTTCGCGCGCCGCATTGGCCAGCGCCAGCGCAGGTGTGTCCAGCGCGCTGCGGTCGAGATGTTTGGGGCGGAGATGCGCATCGGTTTCCGGTTCATCGGAAATCATGCGGCGGCACAGGCGTGCCATCGGTTCGGCGAACGGCACCATAATCAGGCAGCGAATCAGGTTGTAGAACACGTGGAAGAAGATCACCAACTCCTCATCATCCACTGGCATTTTATCGAGGATATCGGCGATGTAATTCACCAGCGGCAAAATCGCCAGACTGCCGATGAGCTTGAACAACAGGCTGCCCAACGCCACGCGTTTACCGGCGGCATTGGATCCGCTGGCGTTAATCATCGCCAGTAAACCACTGCCGAGGTTGGCACCAATCACCAGGCAGAGAGCCACTTTGAAGGAGATGACGTCGGCGGCAGTCAAGGTGGCGGTGATCAACACGGCTGCCAAACTGGAATAACTGATGATGGCGAATACCGCACCAATCAGCGCATCGAGCATCACATCGCCGGTCAGCGTGGAGAACAGCACCTGCAAGCCCGCAGCCTGGGTGATGGGTTTGGCGGCGGCGACAATCAGCTGCAAGGCCAGCAGAATCAGCCCGAGGCCAATGGCAGCACGGCCCATTTGCCCGGCACGCGTCTGTTTACGACTGAGGAAAAACACCACGCCAAAGAAGATAAACAGCGGCGATAGCCAGGAGAGATCAAAGGTCAGAATACGCGCCATGATGGCGGTACCGACATCGGCGCCGAGCACTACCACCAGCGCAGGCGTCAGGCTCACCAGATTCTGTGCGACAAACGATGTCACAAGTAAGGTGGTGGCATTACTGCTCTGAACCAGCGCGGTGACGCCAATCCCGGCGAGAAACGCCATCGGCTTCCTTTCCACGCTGCGGCTAAGCACGCGCCGCAGATCGGCGCCGTACACGCGCATGATGCCGGTGCGCACAATGTGCGTGCCCCATACCAGCAGGGCCACGGCGGACAAGAGATTGAGCAGGGTCAACACGTCGGGCGGTTCCTTATCCTCAGACTTACATTGCACCAACTGCAAGCCTGTGGGTGAGTACCGAGGTGTCGGGCGCACCGAAGTGCGGCCATGGGCAGCCTAAAGGCCGCCGCGACAACGATTAACAGGCTGCATTAACGCTGAATACTGCCGCGTTGCGTTGCCAATTTCTCGTTAAATTTAAGCAACCTGGCGCAACGTCGACATCTCTAACTGTAGACCAATTTGCATGCCAGCAGGGTGCAAATCCGCCACGCTGCGGTTGAGCACATCGACGGATAACTCGACGCTATTCGCCAATACGCGATAGCGGATCACGTTACCCAGCAAGCTGTGGCTGAGAATGGTGCCCGGAATGCCATCCTGCGGAGCACTCAAGCGGATCGATTCGGGGCGAATCGCCACCTGGCCTGTAAATGTCTGGCCGGTGAGCTGCGTCGCCTGTTCGGCACTCAGCAAGTTGTAGTTGCCGATAAACCCGGCGGCGAACAGGTCAACGGGTTGGGTGTAGAGCGCCTCAGCGTTGCCGTTTTGCACGATTTTGCCACGGTTCATCAGCACGATACGGTCTGACAGCGTCAGCGCTTCTTCCTGATCGTGGGTGACGAAAATGGTGGTGAGTTTCAGCTCTTGTTGAATATTGCGAATCTGTTCGCGCAGATGGCGGCGGATACGCGCGTCCAGTGCGGAGAGCGGCTCATCCAGCAGCAGCAAACGGGGGCGCGTCACCAGGGAGCGCGCTAAGGCAACACGCTGGCATTGTCCGCCGGAAAGCTGATGCGGGTAACGACGGGCGAAATCGGTCAGTTCAACCAGCGCCAAGGCTTCCATCACACGTTTTTGAATGTCGCCGCCCGGCAGTTTCTGCATTTTCAGGCCAAACGCCACGTTCTTCTCCACCGTCATGTTGGGGAACAGCGCGTAGCTCTGGAACACCATGCCAATGGTGCGTTTCTGCGGCGGCAGCGGCACGATATCCTGGCCCTGCAGCAGAATTTTGCCGCTGTCGACATCGGTCAAACCGGCGATGCAGCGCAGCAGCGTTGATTTGCCGCAGCCGCTCGGGCCGAGCAGGGTAACAAACTCACCTTCATCGGCGCTGAAATCGATATTTTCAAAGATGCTGGTCGGGCCGTAGCTTTTGTTCAGCTGGGTGACGTTCAGATAACTCATGGTCAGCCTCGTTCAGGATTGAGGGCATTCGCCAGCCAGGTGACCAGCAGGACGACAGCAAAATAAGAGATCACCAGCGCACTGGTAAAGTGGCCGCTGCCGTTACGCATATTGTAGAGATACACCTGCAAGGTTTCATAGCGGGTGCCGACTAACAGGTTAGCGAACACAAACTCACCTATCAGGAATGAGAAGGAGAGCAGCACCGCGATAAACACGCCTTTGCGTAAATTCGGCAGCACCACAAACAGTGCCGCCTGCCAGGTGCTGGCACCCAGCAGATGAGACGCATCAATCAGCTCTTTTAGATTGATCGCCTGCATATTGTTGGCAATGGCACGGTAAATAAACGGCAGCGCGATGGTGAAGTAACAGCCGACCAGAATCCACGGCGTGCCGGTAATCATCAGCGGCGACGAGGAATAAAGCTGCAGCAGTCCAACGGATGACACCACCGGCGGCACGGCAAACGGCATCAGAATCAGCACGTTCATTACCGCATCCAGCTTCGGATAGTAGTAAGCGATTACAAACATCGCAGGCAGCACCAGCAGCAGCGAGAACAGCAACGCTCCAAAGCAAATCAGTAAGGAGTGACCGAGCGCCGTCAGGAAACGCGGATCGCTCCACAACTCGATCAGCCACTTCAGGGTAAAACCCTGCGGCAAAATGGTGTCACTCCAGTCAGTCGAGATGCCATACAGCAGCGTCGCCAGCAGCGGCGCGGCGAGGATGATCAGCAACAGCCAGATAATCAGGCGATGATAAATTTTTTCCGCGCGAGACACGTTCTACTCCTGTGATTTCGCGTTGAGATAACTGCGGCGCACCAGATACTGCTGCACCACGGTAATCAGCGCCATAATGAACACCAACAACATCGCCAGCGCACCGCCGGTATTCGGATCGAGCGAGATATCGCCCGACACCAGCGCGGCAATACGCACTGGCACCACGTTAAAGTTGCCGGTGGTCAGCGCATAAATGGTGGCGTAAGCGCCCAGCGCATTGGCCAGCAGAATGACAAAGGTGCCGAGCAGCGCCGGGAACAGGATCGGCAAACCAATGTGCCACCAGTAGCGCCAGCGGCTGGCCCCAAGCAGTGCAGCCGACTCTTCCCAATCTTTGCGTAAGCCATCAAACGCCGGGTAGAGCAGCAAAATGCCAAGCGGGATCTGGAACCAGGTGTAAACCATCACCATGCCGTCACGCGAAAACAGCTTGAACCCTTCCAGCATGCCGAAGTGGCGCAGCAGCAGCGTCAGACAGCCGTTCATGCCCAGCAGAATCACGAAGGCGAAGGCCAGCGGCACGCCCGCAAAGTTGCTGGTCATGTTGGTAAACGACATCAGGAAGCGTTGAAAACGGCCGCTGCCCAATTGATGCAGCGAATAGCCGGCGATCAATGAAATCAGCAGGCCATAAATGCTCGACCAGATGGAGATATCCAGCGACAGACGAAACGCCTGCAGATAAAACGGCGAAGTGAGGATATCGGTGTAGTTATCGATACCCCAGCGCTCGTTCATGTCGCTCCAGAAGCTGTTAATGGCAATCCACAACAGCGGCGCGAGCTGGAAGGCGACCCAGAAAAAGGTGAACGGCAGCAGTAACAGCGTGGCGAGGGTTTTGCCCTTCATTAACGCGGCTCCGCCAGCAAACCGTGACACACTGGTTTGTCGTGCTCAACGCCCAGCAGCGTGCAAACGATGCCGCACAGTTCAGTTTGCTGCGGTTCGAGATCGGGCTGACGTGAGAAGCCTGAGCCAAATACAAACAGCGGCACCTGCGTCTCTTCCGGCAAAATGCCGCCGTGCGAGCGGTCATCGTTCATGCCGTGATCGGCGGTGACAATCACTTGATAACCTGCGGCCAGCCAGCCGGGCATCCACTGCGACAGATAGCCATCGGCCATACGTGCGCGGTTGCGGTATTGCGGCGACGACAGGCTATGCTTGTGCCCGGCATCGTCAATATTCATTGGGTGGATCAGTAAGAAGTCGGGATCGTGGTTCAGACGCAGGCTCTCGGCATCTTCGAACAGATGGGAATCCGGATAGCCGTCGTCCCAGTAAAAATGGCCGTACTGAATCGGAAGCTCGGGTGCCACGGTATGACGATCGCGCGCGGCGTTGAACGGAGAGCGGTTATACAATTCGCTGACCCAATGATAGGCGGCAGCGGCCGTGGTTAAACCGGCGGCGCGGGCATAGTGGAAGACGCTGCGCTGATTGCTCAGGCGATTGACGCCGTTGTGGATAATGCCGCTCTGTACCGGCGGGATGCCGGTCAAAATGCACTCATACAGCGGGCGCGACAGCGAAGGCAGTTCGCAGGTTAGCGTGTAATATTGGCCGTTGCCCTGTTTGCATTCGGCAAACAGATAGCCCATCGCATGCTGTGCCACCTGATTACTCAGGCCATCCAGTACCACCAGGATTGTTTTCATTCCCGTTCCTTACATCATTCAAAATACAAGCACTGTGCGTAGCGGCGCAATTTATGGTGCACTTATCAGCAGAATCATCGCTTTACGTTGGCGTGATAAATCACGCCGCCACGTTATGTGCAAATTACTGCTTCATATTGATGATCACGTTCTCTTGCCACAGACGCGGCAGCATTTTTGACGTCTTATCCCATGCCGCCTGATCTTTGATCGGACGGGCATTTTTATACTCAGACTGCGGCAGCAGTTTGGCCTGCACGTCGGCTGGCAGGGTCAAATGCTCAGCACGAATCGGACGCGCGTAGCCTTTCGCCAGGTTAATCTGGCCGGCATCAGAGAAGATGTACTCACGCGCCAGTTTGGCGGCGTTCGGATGTTTGGCATATTTGTTGATGATGGTGGTGTAACCTGAAATCACGGAACCATCTGACGGGATCACCACTTCGTAGCGGTTTTTGTCGATCTGATCGCGGTAGTTCAGACCGTTAAAGTCCCATACCACGGCAACCTGAATTTCACCTTTCTCGATGTTGGCAATCACCGGATCGGTCACGCCCAGACGGCCTTCTTTTGCCAGTTCGCCAAAGAAGTTCAGGGCTGGTTTCAGGTTCTTCTCATCACCGCCCATTGCGTAGTTAGCCGCCAGTACGCCGTTAGCCGCCTGAGCTGCCACACCGACGTCACCGATAGTGACCACATACTTACCTTTCTTCAGATCGGCCCAGCTGTGCGGTGCATCTTTTACCTGCTGCTTGTCGATCAGGAAGGCGATGGTGCCGGTGTAAGCCAGCATCCAGTTGCCTTCGCTGTCTTTTGCCCAGCTTGGGATCTGATCCCAATGCGTGGGTTTGTACGGTTGTGCCAGACCTTTGGTCACAGCAACCGGACCGAACGCGGCGCCCACATCACCGATATCGGCGCTGGCGTTCTCTTTCTCTGCATCAAATTTAGCCAGCTCCTGCGCCGATGACATATCGGTATCGCTGTGCTTCAGGCCATATTTGCTGTTGATGTCATTCCATGTGTCTTTCCAGTTCGCCCAGCTGTCTGGCATACCGACGCTGTTGACCTGGCCCTCAGCACGCGCGGCTTTTTCCAGCGCGGCAAGGTCGTTATCGGCGGCGTGCGCGGCGGGCAGCGCAAGCAGTACGGCACTGGCTACTACAGAGGAGATAAACGCTTTCATCTCGGTTGCTCCGGGTGTAAGTTGTGGGACGTCTTGGTCTAGTCCAGCAAGAACCGAGCCAATGTAGCCCGATCAGATGAAGGTTTTATGACCATGGTGGTGAAATGTGGCGTGACGCGCAGCTCCACATGCGGATACAGCGCGCGAAAGCGTGGGATATGCTTGTCATATTGTAGTCATCGAACTGTCATAGTGCAGAATTGCCCCAAAATGAGGCTGAAGAAATGTCGTCGAAAACGGTGGATGTGATTGCTGCTGCGCTGAGTGAACGCATTGAAAACGGTGAATTTGCCAGCGGACGTTTACCGGCAGAACGCAGTTTGAGTGAATATTATTCCACCACGCGCATTACTTTGCGTGAGGCGCTGGGCTTGCTGGAAGCGCAGGGCGTCATTTACCGTGAACTGCGTCGAGGTTGGTTTCTCGCCCCACCAAGGCTGGTGTATAACCCGGCCCATCACAGCCACTTTCATGCCATGGCCGCCGAGCAAGGGCGCATCGCTCTCACTGAAGTGATTGAGGCGCGGGAAGTCCCGGCACAGCTGGTGATTGCACGACATTTGCAGTTGCTGGAAGGGGATAGCGTATTTCGCATTCGTCGCCTGCGACGTATTGATGGGCGCGCGGTGTTGTACGTGGAGCATTACCTCAATCCGGCCTTTTTTCCCGGCCTGCTGGAAGAAGATCTCACCCGCTCACTCACCGATCTCTACGATCAGCGCTACGGTATTCGCTACGGCGGCGCACGCTTTACTATTCTGCCCGGCCCGCTGCCTGCGCGAGCGGCGCCGGCACTCAATGTCGCCAGCGGTACACCGGGATTGCTCATTACGCGTATCAACCGCGATCAACAAAAGCGAGTGATTGACTGTGACTGTGAGTACTGGCGCTATGACGCGCTCTGTGTGGATGTTGACGTGTAGCATATTGTGATTTTGATCACACTACAGCATGATAGCGCCAGAGAGTTTCCGTACTTTGAGGCGCATAAAAATGACAACAAAATCAGCACCGGGGCAGCTTATTGCTTCGGTATTACAGTGGGTTCTGAATATTGGCCTGGTGACGTTGGCCGTCATCCTGGTGGTGTTTCTTGGTAAAGAGACGATTCATTTAGCCAATGTGCTGTTTAGTACCGGTGAGCAGGCGTCTTCTTACCTGCTGATCGAAGGCATCGTGATCTATTTTCTCTATTTCGAATTTATCGCGCTGATTGTGAAGTACTTCCAGTCGGGTTATCACTTCCCGCTGCGTTATTTCATCTATATCGGTATCACCGCAATCATTCGTCTGATTATCGTTGACCACAAAAATCCGTTCGACACGCTTTATTATTCCGCGGCGATTTTGATTCTGGTGATTACATTGTGGCTGGCGAATAGTAATCGGTTGAAGCGCGAATAATTCCCCTTCTGTATGGCGTGGCACAACCAGCAGTGCCACGCCGGTTTCTCTGCGTTAAACTAGGGCAACTTTTTCTCCGGAGATGTCCTGATGTCGCATCACGCGCTGCGCCAGTTACTCGCACTGCATTGGCTGCCAGCCACTTCCTCTTTGCTTTCCCCCCCTCTGCTTGACTGGTTGCTGGAAGAAGACTCCATGACGCGTCGCTTCGAGCAGCATTGCCAGCAGGTGACGGTGGAGCTGATCCGCGAAAGCTTTATTACCGCTGACGAGATTGCGACAGAAGCGGAGTTTCTGCCCGCTGATGAGCGTTTCTGGTTGCGTGAAATCGTGCTGTGCGGCGATGGCGAGCCCTGGCTGATTGGCCGAACCGTGGTGCCGGAAAGTACGTTGAATGGTCCGGAGCTGATGCTGCAAAATCTTGGCACGCGTCCGCTGGGGCGTTATCTTTTCGCCTCCTCAACGCTGAGCCGCGATTTTATCGATCCCGGCCAGGTGGATGATTTGTGGGGACGTCGCTCACGCCTGCGTTTATCAGGCAAACCGCTGCTGTTAACTGAACTGTTTTTACCGGCGTCGCCGCTGTATCGCGCGCTGGAGCAAGGATAAAGGACTGTGGAAAAAACCTTAACCATGACCAAATGGCAGGCTTATAGGCGCCTGATGCGTATTGATAAGCCGATTGGCACCTTATTGCTAATGTGGCCAACAATGTGGGCGCTGTGGCTATCGGGCATGGCGGTGCCGCCTTTGTCTGTGCTGGTGGTGTTTGTACTTGGCGTCATTGTAATGCGCGCCGCAGGCTGTGTGATCAATGACTACGCCGATCGTAAAGTTGATGGGCACGTCAAACGCACCGCATCACGTCCGCTGGCGAGCGGAGCGGTGACAGAAAAAGAGGCTAAAATCCTGTTTGTGGTGCTAGGGCTGCTGGCGTTTGCGCTGGTGCTGACCATGAATCGCATGACGATTTTGCTGTCATTTGGCGGTCTGGCACTGGCGTGGGTCTATCCATTTATGAAGCGCTACACCCATTTACCTCAGGTGGTCTTAGGTGCAGCATTTGGCTGGGCGATCCCAATGGGCTGGGCGGCAGTTAGTGAGTCCTTACCACTAGTCTGCTGGCTGGTGTTCTTCGCGAATATCTGCTGGACGGTGGCTTACGACACGCAATACGCGATGGTTGATCGTGATGATGACTTGAAGATTGGTGTGAAATCCACGGCGATTCTGTTTGGTCGTTTCGACAAGTTGATCATTGGCCTGTTGCAGCTGGCCACGCTGGGCCTGATGGCGCTAGTCGGATTGATGTTGAATCTGAACGGTGCGTTTTACTGGTCACTGCTGGTAGCGGGCGGCTTCTTTGTTTATCAGCAAAAGCTGATTGCTCAACGTGAGCGCGATCCTTGCTTCCAGGCCTTTCTGAATAATAACTATGTTGGCCTGGTGCTATTTATCGGCGTGTTGCTGAATACTCAACCATTTATAGACCTGTTTTGAGTTATTGAAGCCATAAAAAAGGCGACCTGCTGAAGGTCGCCTTTCTGTTTTTAAGGCCAACGTTATTCGTGAGCCACCGCACTTTCAATGGTCAGGCGAACATCGCTAGTGACCAGCTCAGCCAGCATCTGCCACATAATGTGGGTGCGTTCCGCATCAGCATCACCTGAATCACTGATGTAGCTTTCATCACGCAGTGACAGCACCAGCGTGGTAAATACCGCTTTATCGAAGAATTCCGGCGCGTTAATGCCGTGCAACACAGATAAACGTTGCGCCAGCGTACGGCTTTCCTTCTCCAGCGTGCCGCGATTGATTGTCGGCTTGGCGCTCAGAATCGCAAAGGTGATAGCAAAACGCTGTAGCGTTTCACGGATACCGGCAGCCAGCAATTGCAGCGAGCGGTGACGCACTGGGTTCATGCGTAACTGTCCTTCCTGCTGAGTAATCAGGCCTTGTCGCGCCATCTCAGCACAGAGGGCATTCAGCACGCCTGGCAGTTCTGAATTATCCCAACGCAGGAAAAGCTCACTTTTCAGCATCGGATAAACCAGACTCACTTGGCGCAGCAACTCCGCCTCACTGATCTCACGATGCTGCTGCACAATCGCGGCAATCAGCGATGGCATGACCAGCATGTGATGAATGTTGTTGCGGTAGTAAGTCATCAGAACAGCCTGCTCGCGCGGCAGAATGATGATATCGCCGATGCTGTCTTGTTCCGTCTCGAACTTGTTCATGCCTATGGCGTGATCAAGCAGCGCTTCGGCACTCATCTCCGGCACGGTCGCTTCCGGCGAATAGGGCACGTTACGCAGCAGCTGGGTGTAGCATTCCAGTTGCTCAATCAGCTGTTCACGCGTCAGAGAACGCTGACGCGAAGCCAGCAACGCGGTGACGCACAGGTTCATGGCATTGGCGGCACCGGCTTCGTTAATACGCACCATCAGACGTGCCGCAATATCATTCACGGCCGGCGTCATCCATGCCGGACGCTGTGGTTCGATAGGGTCTATCGCATCACGCCATTCCGGGACGTTCTTGTTGAGATAGTTCATCAACGGCAAAGGCTCGCCAAAGTTGACGTAGCCCTGACCAAGATTGCGCAGCTTGCGCAATCCGCGCACCATCTGCAGGAAACTCTCTTTCTCTTTCGCCGCGCCACGCAACTCTTTGGCGTAAGTGCCCACTTCCATCACGTGTTCGTAACCGATGTAGATCGGAACAAACGTGATCGGGCGGCTACCGCCGCGCAGCATGGCCTGAAGTGTCATCGACAGCGTACCGGTTTTTGGATCAAGCAATCGGCCAGTACGCGAACGTCCACCTTCAACAAAATATTCCACCGAATAACCGCGGCTGAACAGCTCACCCAGATATTCGCGGAACACCGTAGCGTAAAGTTTATTACCCTTGAAGGTTCGACGAATAAAGAAGGCACCGAGGCGACGGAAAATCGGGCCGGCTGGCCAGAAGTTCAGGTTAATGCCCGCCGCGATATGCGGTGGCACCAAACCTTGATGATAGAGCACGTAGGAAAGTAGCAAATAGTCCATGTGACTGCGGTGGCAAGGTACATACACAATCTCATGACCATCTTGCGCTAACTGACGGACGCGCTCGCCGCCGTTGACGTTGATGCCCTGATAGAGACGGCTCCATAGCCAGCCCATCACGCGGTCAGTCACGCGGATGGCCTCATAGGAGAAGTTAGCCGCAACCTCTTCCATCATTTCAATGGCATTCTGCTGCGCTTTCTCATGAGAAATCTTTTTGCTACGCGCTTCGTCTTCAACCGCTTTTTCAATCGCTTTAGATTGCAGTAGCTTGTTGAACAAATCCTGTCGGGCAGGCAGACGCGGACCGATTGCAGCCAGACGCTGACGGGCAAAGTGCATGCGCGCCACACGCGCCAGCTTCTGTGCAATCGTCTTATCGGTACCGTGCTCCGTGGCCATCTGGCGCAGGGAAACGGTAGGCGAGAAGCGCACAAAGCTGTCACGACCGTGCCACAGAATGGCAAAGAATTTCTCGATACCATTCAGGATACGCAGATGCGGCGTCGCTTCACCCTGAACTTCACGTCCGGGTGCCCGACCAAACATCACCGAGACCGGCAGCATTTGAACGTCGAGTTGAGGGTTACTGCGGTGCAAATCGAGATAATCGTGAAACAGCTTCACGGACTCCGGATTGGCAACGAAATAGGGGATAACGCGCGGACCATCGTGGATAAACACATGGCGCGGCAACAGAGTGCCATCGATCTCTAGCGGAGCCAGCGGATCGGGCAGATCAAGTTTCAGACACTGCGCCCGAAGTGTGAGCAAGTCAGCCTTTGAATCGTAAGGCAAAACATACATCACTGGACGAGTCGGATCGATCCCGTGTTCAGAGACAGGATCGGTCGGAATGACCTTACTCTTTACTAAAAAAGAGAGTGGTAAATTCAATAGTTTGTAATAAAGTTTACGCCAACCTGACATAGACAACTTAAAGCCTCTTGTTAGCAAAGCGCGGCAAGCATACCAGAAAGTACAATGAAGATCTGTGGCGACACGACCTCAGATAGCCCACACATTGACGCCAAATCACAGCAAGGGTTCCACAGCATGGCAAATAACGTCACCGGTATTCAAAGAATAGTGAATGCAGCCGGTTATTCCTGGCAGGGCCTGCGTGCCGCCTGGCAACATGAAGCCGCATTTCGCCAGGAAGCCATTGCTGCATTGGTGGCCATTGTGGTGGCCTGTTGGCTGGATGTCGATGTGATTTCCCGTGTGCTGATGATTGGCTCCGTGGTACTGGTGATCATCGTTGAAATTCTGAATAGCGCCATTGAAGCGGTAGTCGATCGCATTGGGCAAGAGCGCCATCCTTTAGCCGGACGCGCCAAAGATATGGGCTCAGCGGCGGTGTTGCTGGCTATCTTACTGGCTATGTTTGTCTGGATCGCGCTGCTCTGGTCGCATTTGCGATAGGCATTCCAGAAACTTCAAACCGCTGATTTTTCCCTCTGTTTTGGTTTTCATTTCGCCAATACCTGTATATACTCACAGCGACTGTATAAACAACCAGGGGGCGGGATGAAAGCGTTAACAGCAAGGCAGCAGCAGGTCTATGATCTGATTCGCGACCATATTAACCAGACCGGCATGCCGCCAACGCGTGCGGAAATTGCTGCGCAACTGGGTTTTCGCTCGCCCAATGCTGCGGAAGAGCACCTGAAAGCACTGGCGCGTAAAGGCGTCATTGAGATTGTTTCAGGCGCATCACGTGGTATTCGCCTGCTGATGGAAGAAGAAGTCTCGGAAGGGTTACCGCTGATCGGCCGCGTGGCCGCCGGTGAACCTCTGCTGGCGCAGGAACACATCGAAGCGCACTATCAGGTTGATGCCAATCTGTTTAAACCTACTGCCGATTTCTTGCTGCGCGTCAGCGGTATGTCGATGAAAGACATCGGGATTATGGACGGTGACTTACTCGCTGTGCATAAAACGCAGGAGGTTCGTAATGGTCAGGTTGTGGTCGCACGTATTGATGATGAAGTGACCGTTAAGCGCTGGAAAAAGCAGGGCGCCATTGTGCATCTGCTGCCAGAAAATACCGATTTTCAGCCGATTGTGGTCGATACTCGTGAGCAGGCTTTGACCGTGGAAGGTCTGGCTGTGGGCATCGTACGTAACGGCGAATGGCTTTAACCTCTCGTTGAATTCCCCCGCTGCGGTTGGTCGCTGTACTGGCCGCAGTCTGATACATTGATTTTCCTCCTCAGGCTGATTGCCGGTTAATGGTCCGATTGACCAGCGCAACAATGGAACGGGCGAATGCGGCTGTTTTCCTCTTCAGATAAAGCATTGTGGCGGCTAGCGCTACCAATGATCCTCTCCAATATTACCGTTCCGCTGCTCGGTGTCGTCGATACGGCAGTGATTGGTCATCTCGATAGTCCCATTTACCTCGGCGGCGTGGCGGTGGGTGCAACGGCGACCAGTTTCATCTTTATGTTGCTGCTGTTCCTGCGCATGAGCACCACGGGTTTGACCGCGCAGGCGTTTGGCGCGAACGATAAAACCGCACTGGCGCGAGCGTTGACGCAACCGCTGTTAATAGCCCTGGTGGCGGGCGTGTTGTTTGTATTGCTACGTACACCATTCAGTTTTCTTGCGGCCTCGTTAATGGGCGGCAGCCCGGAAGTGCAGCATCAGGCACAAATCTTTATCAACATTCGCTGGCTTAGCGCACCCGCGACCTTGGCCAATCTGGTGATTCTGGGCTGGTTGCTCGGCGTGCAATATGCGCGTGCACCCATGGTATTGCTGATTGTCGGTAATCTGGTGAATATCCTGCTCGACCTCCTGTTTGTACTTAAGCTGCACTGGGGCGTTGCGGGTGCAGCGGCGGCGACTGCGGTGGCGGAATACGTCACGCTGGGCGTGGGTTTATGGATGGTGGTGCGCGTGCTCAAGCTGCGCGGTATCTCTTTCAGTCTGCTAAAACAGAGCTGGCGTGGTGATGCAGCACGGCTGTTTCGCCTCAATCGCGACATCATGTTGCGGTCGCTTATGGTGCAAATCTGCTTTGCGTCACTCACCTTGCTTGGGGCGCGTTTAGGGCCTGATGTCGTTGCGGTGAATGCGGTATTGCTGATGTTCCTGACGTTTACGGCCTATGCGCTGGATGGCTTTGCCTATGCCGTGGAGGCCTGCTCCGGTGAAGCGGTGGGGGCGAGAGATCGCAGTCGCTTGTTAATGATTTGGCATGCCGCCTGCCGACAGGCTGGTATCGTTGCGCTGGCGTTTGCAGCGATCTATGCGGTCACCGGACCCCAAATCGTTGCGTTGCTCACTTCGCTTGAGCCATTGCGTGAGATGGCCGATCGCTATCTCGCCTGGCAAGTGATTCTACCGTTGGTCGGTGTCTGGTGTTATCTGCTGGACGGTATGTTTATCGGCGCAACTCGCGGGCGTGAAATGCGCAACAGCATGGTGATGGCGGCAGTGGGTTATGGCTTGGCGCTGCTTTCACTTCCCTGGCTCGGTAACCACGGTTTGTGGCTGGCGGTGACGGTGTTCCTCGCCTTACGAGGCGTGACGCTATGGTGGATGTGGCGCCGTCACTGGCGGCACGACAGCTGGTTTAGTGTTTGAATAAGCGAAGCGTAACCTACAGATAATTCTGTATTTTTTTGCGCAATCCCAACTGGCTACTATAATTGTCTCAAACGGCGCAATTGAGTAGCGCGTTGTGTGGGTGATTACCTGATTTATTAGATGATCATCACATTACACTCAGGATGACGTGGAGGATTATTATGAACAAAGACGAAGCGAGCGGTAACTGGAAGCAGTTTAAAGGGAAAGTGAAAGAGAAGTGGGGCAAGCTGACGGATGACGACATGACCGTCATTGAAGGTAAGCGCGATCAGCTTGTTGGTAAAATTCAGGAACGTTACGGCTATGCGAAAGACCAGGCCGAAACTGAAGTGAAAGACTGGGAAAGTCACAATAAAGATTACCGCTGGTAACCTGAATTAAGGACGATGCTCCTACCCCGCCGATCACCCGTCGGCACGGCACAGGGAAGTGCCACTCAACCTTTTCGTACTCTCTTCTTCGTATCAATCTCGTGATCGTGATCGCAGCTATCGTGATGATTGCACGCTGCCACCTCTGCACAGTTTTCACATAAGCCATGCGCTTCAATTACCGTGTGACGCAGCGAAAAACCTGCCTGATCGGCCAATCCCGCGATGATCTTTTCCACGCCATGGGCGTGTTTTTCACTGACTGCCGCACAACCATCACATACCAGCATCACTGAAGTGTGCGCAGGCTCGTCGAAATGGTGGCAGACCACGTAGCTGTTATTCGATTCAACACGATGAATAAAGCCTTGCTCCAGCAGAAAATCCAGTGCGCGATAGATGGTAGGAGGTTTTGCCTGCGGTTCGCTAATGCGGAGTTGATCCAGCAGATCATAAGCACTGATCGAACCATTCTGCTCAGCCATTAAACGCAGCACTTCAGCGCGTTGAGTGGTCAGGCGCACGCCGCGGTCAAGACAAAGGGATTCTGCCTGAGTAAGCAGCTGTGCGGGCGTGAGGTTTGACATGAGTGTTCTCCAGGTTGCATGCGATGTTATTTTATCACACAAATTTTTACCCTGCTGTGATTGCTTTTTACGCGGTTACAGTCCAGGAAAAATCCTGCTAATCAATAAATTAACTTAACCTTCCTGGTGTGCTCGTTACATCTCTTTTTACAGACCCTCCTTTAGATCAGTGATATAGCGTAATTATCACTCTACTTTTGCTTTGCAACTCACTGAGTTAGCGGCTAAGGTTCAAAAGGTCTTAAGTAATATCTGGCATCAATTTAGGCATTGTTCATTTTTCTGCATAACTAAACAGCAGAATGGTGTGGTTGTATCCAATTCTGCGAACAGCAGTGCTATTTCCTTTTAATTCACAGCAATGATGCGTTAGCCAGGGTTCAGAATAGCGGCTAACTAAACTGTTTCGTTTCTGAGTTATTCAGCGACATTTCAAAGGTGATGGCAGGCTCATGGTGAAGACATTATTCAGGCACAAAAAAGTAGCTTATCTTGTTGGTTTGAATGCAGTATTTCTTTCTTCTTCAGCTCTGGCAGCAGGTACATGGTATGACGCGCGTAATGATGCCATGGGTGGCACCGGCGTCGCTTCGTCAACCTGGAGTTCAGCGGTGCTGGCTAACCCGGCATTAATGACCAAAGCCAAACCTGAAGATAACGTCAGCGTGATTTTCCCTTCAGCCGGTGTACAGGTTACCGATAAAGACAAATTAATTAACAAAGTTGATGACATCACGGACAGCGTTGATCGCTACAAAGAGGTGATCGATAACCTGACGTTTGCCGACTATTTAAGAGGTTATCCTGAATTAAAGGCTGCTGCGGGTGATATGGCCAATCAGCTGGATGACTTAAAGGGTGATAAAGCACACGGTACAGCGGGTGTCGCTTTTGCTGTTACGGTACCGAATGAAACACTGCCTTTTGCCTTCATTACCAAAGCCTACGGCACGGCCAGTGTGCAGGCTAACGTCGTAGACAGCGATATTACTTATCTGCGCGGTGTGGCGAACGGTACGGTGATCCCCGTGCCTGGCGATCAGGATAAATTGAGTTCGAGCGGTCATGGCTTGGCAGCATTAGTCACGGACTATGGTGTTGCATTGGCGCATGAATTTGATGTCGCTGGCCACCCGGTTTCCGTTGGCGTGACACCTAAGTTGCAAAAAACCTGGCTGTATAATTACACAGCCAGCATTTATAACTTCGACAAAAGTAACATCAACAACAGCCAATACCGCAGTTCAGATACCGGCTTCAACATTGATGCAGGCATCGCGACCGACTTTGGTGAGCATTGGACGTTGGGTGTGACGGGGCAGAACCTGATTTCACGTGACATCGACACCAAAACTGTCGAAGGCTACCGCGATACCTACCAAATCCGTCCGCTGGTCACGTCAGGCCTGGCCTGGAACTACGGCGCATTCACCCTGGCAGGCGATGTTGATTTGACGCAAACCAAGCGTTTCAAATCGGAAGAAAGCAGCCAATATGCAGGTGTGGGTGCGGAATACCGGGTGCTGGATTGGTTAGCACTGCGCGCGGGTTATCGTGCGGATATGAAATCAAACGATACGAATGTGTTTACGGCAGGTCTGGGCGTTTCACCGTTTAACAACACGGTGCATCTGGATCTCGCCGGTTCGGTGGGTGACGATAATACCTGGGGCGGCATGCTGCAGCTCGGCTTTAACTTCTAAAACTCACAATAACGGGCGGCTGTGTCGCCCGTTATTGCTGTGATATCATTGCGCAGTTTCTCATCACTCACTAACTCCGGATTTGCTGCGTTTCATGACCGATACTTTCTCTTCGCAACGTTTTTCTATCGCCCCGATGCTGGACTGGACCGATCGCCACTGTCGTTATTTCCACCGCAAACTGAGCGGCGATACGCTGCTGTACACCGAAATGGTGACCACGGGCGCCATTATTCACGGCAAAGGTGATTACCTCGCTTACAGCGAAGAGGAGCATCCGCTGGCGCTGCAGTTGGGTGGTAGCGATCCTGCGGCACTGGCGCAGTGTGCCAAACTGGCGGAAGAGCGCGGCTACGACGAGATCAATCTCAACGTCGGTTGCCCATCCGATCGCGTGCAGAACGGGCGTTTTGGTGCCTGTCTGATGGCTGACGCCGCGCTGGTCGCCGATTGCATCAAAGCAATGCGCGATGTGGTGAGTATTCCGGTCACAGTGAAGACCCGTATCGGGATTGATGAGCAGGACAGCTACGCGTTTTTGTGTGATTTTGTTGGCACCGTGGCTGATAAGGGCAACTGCGATACCTTTATTATCCATGCGCGTAAAGCCTGGCTTTCAGGTTTAAGCCCGAAAGAGAACCGCGAAATTCCCCCACTGGATTATCCCCGCGTTTACCAGTTGAAGCGCGATTTCCCGTCGCTGACCATGGCGATTAACGGCGGTATTAAGACGCTGGAAGAAGCGAAAGTGCATTTGCAGCATATGGACGGTGTGATGATGGGGCGCGAAGCGTATCAGAATCCCGGCATTCTGGCGCAGGTTGATCGTGAGCTGTTCGGCCGCGATACGCCTTTAGTCGATCCGGTCGCGGTGGTGCGTGCGATGTATCCTTACATCGAGGCAGAACTTAGCAAAGGCACTTATCTGGGCCACGTTACACGTCATATGTTGGGCCTGTTCCAGGGAATCCCTGGCGCGCGCCAGTGGCGTCGTCATTTAAGTGAGAATGCTCATAAGCCGGGGGCCGATGTGCGTGTGCTGGAAGCGGCACTGGCGCTGGTAGCGGATAAGATTCCACAGGAAGCCTTATTTTAGGTGAGTCGAGAAAGGCAAGAGTGCTTGCCTTTCTCCTCCCTTAATAGGGACATCGCTTTAGTAGTACGGTTTAAAATGCGCCAATGTTTAGTGAATTTCATCACTACTGAAAAAGTCCTCTCACGATAATAGCCTGATTTTCAATGCATTAAGTATCAATTCACTTTGGCACGCATCTTGTAATGCACTCTGTGTTACTTACACAGGAGAGCCTTCGTGGAAATTTTATTTGTTATCGGCTTTTTTCTGATGCTGCTGCTGACTGGCGTTTCGCTGCTGGGAGTTATCGCCGCATTGGTTGTCGCCACCGTTGTGATGTTCCTCGGCGGGTTGTTCGCGCTTGTTATCAAATTGTTGCCATGGTTGGTGCTGGCGGTGGTAGGTGTCTGGCTGTATCGCGCCTTTACGACACCGAGTGGTGAAGCAAAATTAAACAGACTGAAAAGAAAAATCAGTAAGTTAGAGCGGCGTGGTTGGCGCTAATTGCGGGAGCGATCACAGAGTCGGTAATTGCTTAGTACGAATCCGCAATTAAACATATTTTTTACTTATGTTTTCTGTCAGGATGCGTAAAGTAATTCAAAACGAATTCATCGCCGCTGACCCTACACCAGCGCGAACTATAAAAAGAAAGAAAAAAGGGCTTCCTTCGGGAAGCCCTTAACTTTTTATGGAATCAGCAAGCTGGAGCCTTGCGTGGCGCGGCTCTCAAGAACCTGATGCGCGCGCACCGCATCGCTCAAGGCAAACTTCTGCTCTTCCGGCACCTTTAATTGAATCGCACGGCTGGCGATCAACGAGAACAACTCGTTGCTGGCGCTATCCAGTTCCTGGCGATTGGTGATGTAGCCAAACAGAGAAGGGCGCGTGACAAACAGCGATCCTTTCTTGTTCAGAATCCCAAGATCAACGCCGGTGACGGGGCCCGAGGCATTACCAAAACTCACCATTAAGCCATGACGACGCAGGCTATCGAGAGAAGGTTCCCAGGTATCTTTCCCCACCGAGTCATACACCACCGCGACCTTTTCACCGTCAGTCAATTCACTGACGCGCTGAGCGATATTCTCTTCGCGATAGTTAATGGTCGCCCAGGCACCGGCATTTTTTGCAATCTGCGCTTTTTCGGCGGAGCCCACGGTACCAATCAGATGCGCGCCCAGCGCTTTAGCCCACTGACAGGCAATCAGTCCCACGCCGCCCGCTGCGGCATGGAACAGGAAGATTTCATCGGCTTTCACTTTGTAGGTCTGACGCAGCAAATACTGCACGGTTAAGCCTTTCAAAAACGAGGCAGCACCTTGTTCAAAGCTAATGCTCTCCGGCAGGATCACCAGGCGCTCTTCCGCCACGTTATGCACTTCGCTATAGGCACCCAGCGCGGCCTGACAATAGACGACGCGGTCACCGGGCTTGAAGCGCGTTACGCCTGAGCCAACACGCTTCACCACGCCTGCGGCCTCTGTGCCCAGCCCGGATGGGAAAGCCGCCACCGGATAGAGCCCGCTGCGCACATAGGTGTCGATATAGTTGATGCCAATCGCCTTGTTTTCGACCTGTACTTCATGTTCGGCGGGATCGGCCAGCTCAAAATCAGCCCATTGCAGAACCTCCGGGCCACCGTGTTGGTTGAACTGAATACGCTTTGCCATTCTGACTCCTGTGATTGTTCATCCTGGGACGGTATACTTGCGCGTCCCCTTCACGATCGGTAATGCATTCACTATGGCAGGAAATAAACCCACCAACAAATCCAACGAACCCCGCGATCGTCAGCTGGAAGGCGTGAAAATGCCGCCGCACTCTATTGAAGCGGAGCAGTCGGTGCTCGGTGGGTTGATGCTGGATAACGAACGCTGGGATAACGTCTCCGAGCGCGTGGTGGCGGATGATTTCTTCAACCGTTCGCACCGCATGATCTTCTCCGAGATGCAGCGTCTGCTGGAAATGGGCCAGCCGATTGACCTGATCACGCTGTCAGAGTCGCTGGAAACACTGGGCGAGTTGGAGATGGCCGGTGGCTTTGCGTATCTGGCCGAACTGGCGAAAAACACGCCAAGTGCGGCGAACATTGGTGCCTATGCGGATATCGTGCGTGAACGTGCCGTTGTGCGTCAAATGATCTCGGTGGCGAACCAAATCGCTGATGCCGGTTATGATCCGCAGGGGCGCAGCAGCGAAGACTTACTCGATTTCGCAGAATCCAACGTCTTCAAGATTGCTGAGCAGCGCGCCAACAAAGCAGAAGGCCCGCAGAACATCGAGCAAATTCTGGAAGCCACGGTCTCGCGCATTGAGGCATTGGTATCCATTCCGCACGATGGCGTTACCGGTGTCGATACCGGCTATCAGGATCTCAACAAAAAGACTGCCGGTTTGCAGGGTTCAGATTTGATCATCGTGGCGGCGCGTCCGTCGATGGGTAAAACCACTTTCGCCATGAACCTGTGCGAAAACGCCGCGATGCTGCAAGAAAAACCGGTGCTGATTTTCAGTCTGGAGATGCCCAGCGAACAGCTGATGATGCGTATGCTGGCGTCATTATCGCGCGTGGACCAGACGCGCATTCGTACAGGCCAGCTGGAAGACGAAGATTGGGCGCGCATTTCTGCCACCATGGGCATCCTGCTTGAGAAGAAGAACATGTTTATCGATGATTCTTCTGGTCTGACGCCAACGGAAGTGCGTTCGCGTGCACGCCGCGTGTTTCGTGAAAACGGCGGCTTAAGCATGATCATGATCGACTATCTGCAGTTGATGCGTGTGCCGGCGCTGTCGGACAACCGTACGCTGGAGATCGCAGAGATCTCGCGCTCGCTCAAGGCTTTGGCGAAAGAGCTTAATGTACCGGTGGTGGCGTTGTCGCAGCTTAACCGTTCATTGGAGCAGCGTGCCGATAAACGTCCGGTGAACTCGGATCTGCGTGAATCGGGTTCGATCGAGCAGGATGCTGACTTGATCATGTTCATCTATCGCGATGAGGTGTATCACGAAAACAGTGATCTTAAAGGCATCGCCGAGATCATTCTCGGTAAGCAACGTAACGGCCCGATTGGTACAGTACGATTGACCTTTAATGGCCAGTGGTCGCGCTTTGATAACTACGCAGGCCCGTCTTACGACGACGAATAATCCTTTCCCGCTGGATGCATGCACGATTTGTGCATGCATTTCACGTCATCAGAAAATAGTGTTGGACAACCTTGGCTTCAATCAGGTTATCTGTACCAAAGCGCACCCTATAACGCTGTGGAAACAGAATGACTCAGGTAGACGATTACGACCTTAAGATATTGACACTATTACAATCTAACGGCCGCCTTACCAATCAGGAACTCAGTGATTTAGTCGGTCTTTCGGCGTCTCAATGTTCACGCCGCCGCATCAATCTCGAACAGGCAAACCTCATTCTCGGCTATCACGCACGGCTCTCGCCGGACGCGGTCGGTCTTGGTATGGTGGGTTTGATTGAAGTGCGTTTAAAGAATCACACGCCCGATTATGAAGAGAGTTTCCATCGCATGGTGGCCGAGGAGGACGCGATTGTTGATGCCTTCAAAACCACCGGTGATGCCGATTATCTGCTGAAAGTGGCCGTGGCTGATTTGGCCTCGCTGAGTGCGTTGATCAGCCAGCTGGTAGCGGGCCATCAAAGTGTGGCCCATGTGAAAACCTCAGTGGTATTAAGCCGTTTAAAAGAAAACGGTGTGATGATCATCCCCGAGCACAAAACGCGCCAAAAAAGTGCATGATGTGCTAATCTGGTGCAATTAACGCACGATAAATGCAAAAAACGCGCACCAGAAAACAGATTTGTGCATGAATCAACGACCACGGGTTGGATTGGTGCACAAAAACCTGCAATAAAAGCGCCTTAGATATCAATTGGATAATCGCTGGCACCCCATAGGTGGCGACTTAACGTCATCTATGTGGTGCGTTTTTTGCATCTGAACCGCATCATTTGCACAGAGATTAACCCATGGATAACGTTGTTCAACCCACCAAAGTTCCTCATTCACTGATTGAAGATGCGCTGGCGATTGTGCTCGGCACCTTAATGGTCTCTTTTGGCGTGATGATGCTGAAACAAGCTGGCGCGCTCACCGGCAGCACCGCGGGGATCGCTTTTCTGATTAGCTATCTGACGCACCTCTCCTTTGGTAGTGCATTCTTCCTGATCAACCTGCCGTTTTACTGGCTGGCAGTGCGCCGCATGGGCTGGGAATTCACCATTAAAACATTCTGCGCAGTGGGGCTGGTTTCGCTGTTCACGCACTTACATCCGATGTTCATCCATTTTTCTGCGCTAAATCCGTTTTATGCGACATTGTTCGGTAACGTGGTGATGGGGATTGGGTTTATAGTGTTGTTTCGTCACAAAGCCAGTCTCGGCGGTATCAACATTTTAGCGCTCTGGCTGCAGGACCGCATCGGTCTGCGCGCCGGCAAACTGCAAATGGCGGTGGATACCTGCGTGGTACTCGCATCGCTGTTCGTGGTGTCGCTGCCGATACTTTTGGCCTCAATTGCGGGCGCGGTGATCCTCAATCTCATCATCGCTATGAATCATCGTCCCGGCCGCTACATGGTTTAATGACGCCTCTTTACCGACTATTTATGACCAATCATGGAGATCTGCACCGTGTTTCAAAACGTTGATGCTTATGCTGGCGATCCAATTCTGTCGCTGATGGAAACCTTCAAACAGGACCCACGTGACAATAAAGTGAATCTGAGCATTGGCCTCTATTACAACGAGGCGGGCATCATTCCTCAGTTGCAAGCCGTGGCTGCCGCAGAAGAACGCCTGCAGGCGCAACCGCATCAGGCGTCGCTTTACCTGCCGATGGAAGGTCTGGGCCCATACCGTAACGCGATTGCACCGCTGCTGTTTGGCAAAGAACATCCAATGCTGAAAGCCGGTCGTATCGCTTCCATTCAGACGCTGGGTGGATCGGGTGCACTGAAAGTGGGTGCGGATTTCCTCAAGCGTTACTTCCCGCATTCCAACGTCTGGGTGAGCGATCCGACCTGGGAAAACCACATCGCGATTTTCAACGGTGCCGGTTTCGACGCACAGACTTATCCGTGGTACGACGAAGAAACCAACGGCGTGAAGTTTGATGCATTTATTGCCAAGCTGAAAACGTTGCCAAAGCAATCTATCGTGCTGCTGCATCCGTGCTGCCACAACCCAACGGGCGCGGATCTGACGAACGCACAGTGGGATGAAACCACCGAAGTACTGAAAGCGCAGGAGCTGATTCCGTTCCTCGATATCGCTTATCAGGGCTTTGGTGCGGGCATGGAGCAGGATGCTTACGCGATTCGCGCCATTGCCGCCGCTGGCCTGCCGGCTCTGGTCAGCAACTCGTTCTCGAAAATCTTCTCGCTGTATGGCGAGCGCGTTGGTGGCCTGTCCATCGTGTGCGAGAGCGCAGAAGAATCTGCACGCGTGCTGGGTCAGCTGAAAGCCACCGTACGTCGCAACTACTCCAGCCCGCCAAACTTTGGTGCGCAGGTGGTTTCTTGCGTACTGAACGATGAAGCGCTGTTAAACAACTGGCTGGCCGAAGTGGAAGCGATGCGTCTGCGCATCATCGAAATGCGCCAATCGCTGGTCAACGTATTGAGCACCAAGCTGCCAGGTAAGAACTTCGATTACCTGCTGAAACAGCGCGGTATGTTCAGCTACACCGGTTTAAGCGCGCAGCAGGTTGATCGCCTGCGTGATGAGTTCGGTGTATACCTGATCGCCAGCGGCCGTATGTGCGTGGCTGGCCTCAACAGCCGCAACGTGAACCAGGTTGCTGAAGCCTTTGCTGCCGTGATGTAACGCACTTCGCAGTACGAGAAAACCGCCATGCCTTCGGGCTGGCGGTTTTTTTATGCGCGCTATCTGGAGCCATCGCCTTTACCTTTGGCTGAGTTGCTGCACACTTAAACAGTGTAATGACGTCTGTATTGAAAACGATGGCAGGCGTCATCGGGCCTCTAATCGGCCTCTACCAAGGAGAATACAGCATGAACATTTCGGATCTCCTCACCTACTGCATGAGCAAACCGGGTGCGGAGCAAAGCTATAAAAATGAATGGGATGCAACGCAGATTAAAAGCGAAGGCGTACTGTTTGCCATGGTGCACGATATGAAAGGTCGTCCTGCGCTGTCGTTGAAAACCTCGCCTGCGCTGGCCGATTTATTACGCGAAGAGCACAGTGATGTATTTCCGAGCGAGCATTTAAATAAGTCTCACTGGAGCACGCTGTGGCTGGATGGTTCGCTGAAGGATTCGCAGATCTATTATCTGGTGGAGGCTTCCTGGCAACAGGCTGACGCCACGCGCGCGGCGGGCGTCAGCCATGATGAAGACGCGCGCTAATTAAGCCGCTGACTCTTCACGCAGGGTGTTGATATCAATCACGAAGCGGTATTTCACGTCGCTTTTAAGCATACGTTCGTAGGCTTCGTTAATCTGGTTCATGGCGATTAGCTCGATATCGGAAGTGATACCGTGCTTGCCGCAGAAATCCAGCATCTCCTGTGTCTCAGCGATACCACCGATCAGTGAACCGGCGATGCTGCGACGTTTGAAGATCAGATTAAATACCTGTGGAGCCGGATGGTCGTGCTCTGGCGCGCCCACCAGCGTCATGTTGCCATCGCGTTTCAGCAGGGCAATAAACGGGTTGAGATCGTGCTGAGCGGCCACGGTGTTGAGGATGAAATCGAAGCTATTGGTATGCTGCGCCATTTGATCAGCATCTTTCGAAATCACCACTTCATCAGCACCCAGGCGCTTACCGTCTTCAATCTTCGATGGTGAGGTGGTGAACAGCACCACATGCGCGCCCATCGCATGAGCGATTTTCACGCCCATATGGCCGAGGCCGCCGAGACCGACTATGCCCACTTTCTTGCCTGGGCCGACGTTCCAGTGACGCAGCGGCGAGTAAGTAGTGATACCAGCACACAGCAGCGGGGCAACGCCTGCCAGCTCAAGGTTTTCAGGCACGCGCAGCACGAAGCTTTCATCAACCACCATGCTGGTGGAGTAACCGCCGTAGGTGATGGCGCCGGTTTCACGATCTTCACCGTTATAGGTGCCAACAAAACCGTTTTCGCAATACTGCTCCAGTCCTTCCTGGCAGCTTGGACAGCTGCGGCAGGAGTCAACCATACAGCCGACACCGACCAGATCGCCCACTTTGTATTTGTGAGTGTGGCCGCCAACGGCGGTAACGCGTCCAACGATTTCATGGCCTGGCACCACCGGGAAGATGGTGTTTTTCCATTCGTTGCGCGCCTGATGCAGGTCAGAGTGGCAAACGCCACAGTACAACACTTCAATCTGCACATCATGAGCGCGCAGCTCGCGCGGCTTATAGTCGAACGGGGCGAGTTTGGTTTTCGCGTCCTGTGCGGCATAGGCATGCGTAATATTCATGGTGTCTCCAATCGGGTGTGTCGTGAGTGTTTTGCGGGATCCCATTCAGCGAGCTGAAGGGACAAAGGCGTAACGAGCTACGCCAAAAAGGAACTGTGTAAGAATAGTCAGCGGGAGGAGATGCGTATATGCCTGAAGTTGTCTGATTCTTGCCTGTTTCTGCATTTTGCTGCGGAATCTGACAGCGAAGTATCAGGCCCGACTGGCTGCAATATTAGACTGATAAACTGGCGTGAGCGGCGCCTGCGCATTGAAAGAAATGAGAAGGCCCGCATTGCGGGCCTTCAATTTTACTTCTTCTGCAGCATTGGCTTGAGGAAGCGTGCTGTGTGGGATTTTTCACACTCCGCCACAGTTTCTGGCGTGCCTGAAATCAGGATTTCGCCACCGCCGCTGCCGCCTTCCGGACCCAAATCGACAATCCAGTCTGCGGTTTTGATCACGTCGAGGTTGTGCTCAATCACCACGATGGTATTACCCTGATCGCGCAACTGATGCAGCACTTCCAGCAACTGCTGAATATCAGCAAAGTGCAGGCCTGTTGTCGGCTCATCAAGGATATAGAGCGTTTGCCCGGTGCCGCGTTTCGACAGCTCGCGCGCCAGTTTCACACGCTGCGCTTCACCGCCTGACAGCGTGGTAGCCGACTGGCCGAGGCGAATATAGGACAGGCCGACGTCGATCAGTGTTTGCAATTTACGCGCCAGCGCAGGGACGGCATCAAAAAACTCACGTGCTTCTTCGATGGTCATATCCAGCACTTCGTGGATGCCTTTGCCTTTATATTTAATCTCCAGCGTTTCACGGTTATAGCGTTTGCCTTTGCATTGATCGCACGGCACGTACACATCCGGCAGGAAGTGCATTTCGACCTTAATCACGCCATCGCCCTGACAGGCTTCGCAGCGTCCGCCACGCACGTTAAAGCTGAAGCGACCTGGATTGTAGCCACGGGAACGCGACTCTGGCACACCCGCGAACAACTCGCGAACCGGCGTGAAAATGCCGGTGTAAGTGGCCGGGTTGGAGCGCGGCGTACGGCCGATGGGGCTCTGGTCGATGTCGATGACTTTATCGAAATGCTCCAGACCCGCGATTTCGCGATAAGGCGCTACTTCGGTGGTGGTCGCGCCGTTCAACTGACGCTGTGCAATCGGGAACAGCGTGTCGTTGATCAGTGTGGATTTACCCGAGCCGGAAACCCCGGTGATGCAGGTAAACAGGCCAACCGGAACCGTCAGCGTCACGTCTTTCAGGTTGTTGCCGCGCGCGCCGGTGAGTTTCAGGACTTTCGCCGGATCGCCTTTTACGCGCTGTTGTGGAATGGCGATTTCACGCTTGCCGCTCAGGTACTGCCCGGTCAGCGAGGCTTCGTTAGCCATAATGGCATGCACATCACCCTCAGCCACCACCTGGCCACCGTGCACGCCCGCGCCAGGACCAATATCAATCACGTGGTCAGCCGCGCGGATCGCATCTTCATCGTGCTCAACCACAATCACGGTGTTGCCGAGGTCGCGCAGGTGAATCAGCGTACCAAGCAGACGTTCGTTATCGCGTTGATGCAGACCAATGGATGGTTCATCCAGCACATACATCACGCCGACCAGGCCGGCACCGATCTGACTTGCCAGACGGATACGCTGTGCTTCACCGCCCGATAAAGTCTCCGCTGAACGCGACATCGACAGATAATTCAAACCGACGTTGACCAGGAAGCTCAGGCGATCGCCGATCTCTTTCAGGATTTTCTCGGCGATCTGCGCACGCTGTCCGCTCAGTTTCAGATTACGGAAGAAGTCGGTGGCATGGCCGATGCTCATCTCAGAGATGGTCGGCAGATTAGTGTTCTCAACAAACACATGGCGCGCTTCACGGCGCAGGCGCGTGCCTTCGCAGCTGGTGCAGGAGCGATTGCTGATAAATTTCGCCAGCTCTTCGCGCACCGCATTGGATTCCGTCTCTTTATAACGACGTTCCATGTTGTGCAGCACACCTTCAAACGGATGGCGACGCACCGAAGTGTCACCACGATCGTTGATGTATTTGAATTCGATATTCTCTTTGCCGGAACCGTACAGAATCACTTCGCGCGCTTTGTCGCTCAGGCTGTTAAACGGCGCTTCGACATCGAATTCCAGATGCTCTGCCAGCGAGCGCAGCATCTGGAAGTAATAGAAGTTACGGCGATCCCAACCACGAATCGCACCGCCAGCCAGTGACAGTTCAGGGTTCTGCACCACGCGATCGGGATCGAAATACTGCTGTACGCCGAGCCCATCACAAGTTGGGCAGGCGCCGGCCGGGTTGTTGAACGAGAACAGGCGCGGTTCCAGTTCACTCATGCTGTAGCCACAGATTGGGCAGGCAAAGTTAGCTGAGAACAGTAGCTCTTCGGCATCGCTGTCATCCATATCCGCCACGATGGCGGTACCGCCACTCAGCGCCAGCGTGGTTTCAAAGGATTCGGCTAAGCGCGTCGCCAGATCGTCGCGCACGCGGAAGCGATCCACGACGACTTCGATGGTGTGCTTTTTCTGCAGTTCCAGCTTTGGTGGATCCGACAGATCGCAGACTTCGCCATCAATACGGGCGCGGATGTAACCTTGAGCCGCGAGGTTCTCCAGCGTTTTGGTGTGTTCGCCTTTGCGATCTTTCACCACGGGCGCCAGTAACATCAGACGGCGACCTTCTTCCTGCGCCATAACCTGGTCGACCATTTGGCTGACGGTCTGTGCTGCCAGCGGAACATCGTGATCCGGGCAGCGCGGCTCGCCCACACGGGCAAACAGCAGACGCAGATAGTCATGGATTTCGGTAATGGTCCCGACTGTAGATCGCGGGTTATGCGATGTGGATTTCTGCTCAATAGAGATAGCGGGCGAGAGACCTTCAATGTGGTCGACGTCCGGTTTCTCCATTAATGAAAGAAACTGGCGCGCATAGGCCGAGAGCGATTCAACATAGCGACGCTGACCTTCGGCATATAACGTATCAAACGCCAGCGAAGACTTACCGGAACCCGACAGACCGGTGACCACAATCAGCTTATCGCGAGGGATGATCAGGTTGATATTCTTCAAATTATGGGTGCGAGCACCGCGGACTTCGATCTTATCCATTCACCTTTCCCGGATTGAACAACACTCGCCATGCCTTGCCAGCACGACCAGCAGAAACGCGTTAGTATGGCACAAAAAATAAACTGAATAAATATCCAGTGCTTTTGCTATTCTGTGTGCCAAATAAAAATTGCGAGCCTGCTCTGAAGTGGGCACCGTCATTGTGACGTGATACAATTTTTGGCTTAGACTTTTAGCATCAACTCATCGGGAGACAGCAACATGGCCAGTCGTGGCGTAAACAAAGTGATTCTAGTCGGGAATCTGGGTCAGGATCCGGAAGTGCGCTACATGCCAAATGGTGGCGCGGTAGCCAACATTACGCTGGCCACGTCGGAAAGCTGGCGCGACAAGCAAACCGGTGAAAACAAAGAGATTACTGAATGGCACCGCGTTGTGCTGTTCGGCAAACTGGCTGAAGTGGCAGGCGAATACCTGCGTAAAGGCTCTCAGGTTTACATCGAAGGCCAACTGCGTACCCGTAAATGGCAGGATCAGAGCGGCCAGGAAAAATACACCACCGAAGTGGTTGTTAACGTTGGCGGCACCATGCAGATGCTGGGTGGACGTCAGCAGGGTGCGAACGCAGGCGGCGCACCAATGGGCGGCCAGAACAGTGGCGGCAATAACAACGGTTGGGGCCAGCCTCAGCAACCTCAGCAGCAGCCTCAGGGCGGCGGCAACCAGTTCAGCGGCGGCGCACAGCAGCGTCCGCAGCAGCAGAGCGCACCGGCGAACAACGAACCGCCAATGGACTTTGACGACGACATCCCGTTCTAAGTCAACGCGCACGCACAACTACTCGCTAAGGCCTCGTTTTACGGGGCTTTTTTGTATCTGACTCTCAGGTTTCTCAATCAATGGAAGGGATGCATTTCCCATCAAGGAGTGATAATGAAACAGCAACAGGCAGAAGCATTATTAAAAATCGCACTGGCAAATGACCATGCCCAGTTTCGTCGAGGACAGTGGGAAGCGATAGATGCACTGGTGAATCAGCAACAGAAATTATTGGTGGTGCAGCGGACTGGCTGGGGTAAAAGCTCCGTCTATTTCATCAGCGCCAAAATTTTTCGCGATCGTGGTATGGGTCCAACCATTATCGTTTCACCGCTGCTGGCGCTGATGCGTAACCAAATCGAGTCGGCTCGTCGATTGGGTATTGTTGCTGAAACCCTCAACTCTGCGAATAGCAGCGACTGGCACTCGGTGACACAGCGCGTGCTGGATAATCAGGTCGATTGTTTACTGATCTCTCCAGAACGTCTCGCCAATGATCAGTTCATCGAAACCGTACTGCAGCCGATTGCCAACCGTATCGCGCTCATGGTGATTGACGAAGCGCACTGTATCTCCGATTGGGGACATGATTTTCGTCCCGATTATCGCCGTATCGTCAGCATCTTGCGGCAGTTACCGGCGAATACGCCGGTACTTGGCACCACCGCGACCGCTAATAACCGCGTGGTGGCGGATATACAGCAGCAGATGGGTGACATTGTGATTCAGCGCGGTGAACTGATCCGCAAGAGCCTGGCGCTTCAAACGCTCATTTTGCCGAATCAGGCTTCACGTCTTGCCTGGCTGGCGCAAATTATCCCATCCCTTCCAGGAACCGGTATCGTCTACACGCTCACCGTGCGTGATGCCGAGCAGGTCGCGGCCTGGTTACGCACGCAGCAAATTGATGCGCGAGCCTATCATGGCAGCGTTGAGGCCGCGGGTTTCGACAGCAGCAACGACTATCGTCAACACCTTGAGACCTTGCTGCTGACCAACCAATTGAAAGTTCTGGTAGCGACCACCGCGCTGGGAATGGGATATGACAAACCTGATTTGAGTTTCGTGCTGCACTATCAGGCACCCGCTTCCATTGTTGCTTACTATCAACAGGTAGGGCGTGCGGGGCGTGGCATCGATCATGCGGTTGGGGTGTTAATGTCAGGCGGTGAAGATCGCGATATTCACCAATTCTTCCGGCAGTCTGCGTTTCCGGCTGAAACTCAGGTGAATGACATTTTGCAGGTGCTGGAGGAGAGTGATGGTTTATCGATACGTGATATCGAACAGCAAACCAATCTGCGCCAGGGGCAAATTGAAAAAGTGCTGAAATTGCTCAGCGTTGAGAATCCTGCTCCGGTGATTAAGGTCAAATCCCAATGGCGGAGAACGCCGGTCTCTTATCAGCTAGATCGCGAACGTATCGTGCACCTGACTCAGCAACGCGAGCAAGAGTGGCAGGAGGTGCAGCGTTATATCTCACAGCGCGATTGCCTGATGACATTTCTGCGATTATCACTGGATGATGCAGAGCCCGTATCCTGTGGCAAATGTGCCAGCTGTCTCGGTCGACCTTTGATTGACCCGCAGGTGGATGCGACACTGGCTCATCAGGCAGCGACTTTTCTACAGCGCGCCGAATCGGTGATTTCGCCCAAAATTCAGGTGGCTGCTCAGGCATTTGAAGAATACGGATTTCGCGGCAATTTACCTGCCACTCTGCGTGCACAGGAAGGTCGGGTGCTTTCGCGCTGGGGAGATGCCGGATGGGGATCTCGCGTAGTGGCCGAGAAAGCAGCCGGTCACTTCAGTGATGAACTGGTTGCTGCCATAGCGGAAATGATTGAACAGCGCTGGCAGCCAGCACCTGCGCCACAATGGGTTTGCTGCGTACCGTCGTTGCGTCAGCCTCAATTGGTAGCGGATTTTGCCCGCCGATTGGCACAGCGACTCGGCTTACCCTTTGTCGATGCACTGCAGAAAGTGAAAGATAACCCTCGGCAGCGTCTGCAAAATAATCGCTTCCATCAATGTCGTAATCTGGATGGCGCATTTGCCACCAGCGCAAATCTGCCCGACACTGCCGTGTTACTGGTAGACGATATTGTCGATTCAGGCTGGACGATGGCAGTGACGGCAGCCCTGCTTCAGCAAGCGGGAAGCGGCATTGTCTATCCATTGGCGCTGGCAACCTCAACGGTGAAAGAGTGATGAAATTATCTCCTGTTGCACAGGCAACGCTTTTGTTAACCAGCGACTTCTCGCGCCAGAGTGAGGATGAGGTGAAGCCACTCAGTAATGCTGAATGGGGACGATTCGCCCTGTGGCTGAAACAACAATCTGCAACACCCGCCGATCTCCTCGGCTCTGGTGCTGATGTCATGCTAGCCGCCTGGGTTGATTCTCATATCACGCGCGAGCGTATTGAAACGCTACTGAGCCGTGGACATAGCCTGGCGTTAGCGATTGAACGCTGGCAGCGTGCGGGGTTGTGGGTGTTGACACGTTCTGACGCTGAATATCCAAGGCTGCTAAAGCAACAATTGCGCACCGACGCGCCACCGGTGCTGTTCGGCTGTGGTGACATCACTTTATTTAATCAGCCAGGCCTTGCGGTGGTAGGGTCGAGGAATGCCAGCGAGCTGGATTTAACGTTCAGCCGACAGGTTGCGGCAAAAGTCGCCTCTGCAGGGCTAAACCTAATTTCGGGTGGTGCTCGAGGTATTGATGAAGCCGCCATGTTGGGCGCGTTGCAGCACGACGGAGCCGTCATGGGTGTTCTCAGTGACAGTTTGCTGACCGCTGCAACCAGCGCCAAATGGCGTAAAGGTCTCATGGCAAGAAAGCTACTGCTGCTTTCGCCTTTCTATCCGGAAGCGAGCTTTACCGTAGCTAACGCCATGGCGCGCAATCGGTATATTTATTGTCTGGCGAAGAGTGCGTTGGTAGTGCACGCGGGTCACAAGGGCGGGACGCTGGCCGGTGCGGAAGAGAATCTGCGCAAGAAATGGGTGCCCTTGTGGGTTAAGCCTACCGACGATGTACAGGCCAGCAACGGCCAACTGGTCACACAGGGTGGGCAATGGTGTGCTGCTCACTCCGATGACATTGATGTTGCACAATGGATGACGACTCCCCACGAACAGCCCTATCAGCAGGATGATCTATTGAGTGGCGCATGGCACACGATACCCAACAAGATCGCTGTTGCAAATGTGGCTCAGGAACCAGAAGGAATCTGGCATCCAGCCGATTTTTACCAGATTTTTCAGGCGCAATTGCCTGCACTGGCCGCCTATCCGGTCACGATTGAAGGTCTGGGCTTGCGAACCGGTCTGCATCAGATTCAGCTGACTGAATGGTTAGAGCGTGCGGTGCATGAGGGACAGCTTGAACAGCTGGCAGGAACAAATCGTTATCAATGGAAGCGTAAAATGTAGCTGCGGAATGCCTCCCATAATGGAAGCCGGACAATTCTGCCCGGCAAAGTGACTGCTAATGCGGTCGCCACTCCCGCAAAATCACCTCAGTATCACGCACTAACACCGGGTTGCCCGGCAGAATCAAATCCGCCCAAATTTCATTGTGCTGATTGATTTGCTGTTGTGCGGAGACGTAAGTCCGGTCGGCCGTGGTATGCGCATCGGCGGCAACGGTGATGTGATAACCCAGGCTGGCGCCAACCTTGATGGTGGTATCCACGCAGTAATCGGTCGCGCAGCCGCAAATTACAAAGCTTTCAATGCCATGCTGCTCAAGCTGAGCCGCCAGGTCGGTTTGCCAGAAGCTGTCACAGGCGGTCTTATTAACGTAGATCGCGTTGGCAGGCTGATCCAATTCCGGCACGATTTGCCAGCCCTCGCTGTCCACCTCCAGGCCTGGCCCAACGTGCTGGATAAAAATCACCCGATCGGCCGCTGCCGTGAGTTGATTGATGCGCTGACAACGTCCGTCACGATCGAAACGTGGCGAAGCCAGCACGCCGTTTTGCATATCCACTACCATTACAACCCGATTAGCCATCACCGCCTCCTTTATAGACTGGGTGACAGTATCGCGATTGTTACGCATGCAGGTAAAGCAATTCTGCTTTGCATTTCAGCCCGCCGCCGCGCATGCTAATTAACCTGTTTTTAGGAGGTGTGACGTGAAAGTGGTTCCGGAAATCTTTCCTGATAAGTGCGATCAAGCGCAGTTCCAGCATTTTGCTGAACTGCCCGGTATCGAGCTGTATCAGGCGCACATCTCGCGTTATGCCTTTGAACCGCATACTCATGAAGCCTTCGGCATCGGCACCATTGAATCGGGTGCACAGCGCTTTCGTTATCGCGGCACGCACTACACGGCACCACAGCATTCTCTGGTGATGATGAATCCTGATGAATTGCACACCGGGGAATCGGCCTGTGATGAGGGCTGGCGTTATCGCATGATCTATATTGATCCGCATGAGATGGAGCGCCTGACCGGCGATCGTCACTGGTGGTTTAGTGAGGCATTGCGCACAGATGTCCGCCTGGCACAGCCCTTTTCCCAGCGACTGGCACAGATGTGGCAGGCCACCAGCGCGCTTGAACGTGAGGGTCTGCTGCTGGAAATGTTGGAACAGTTACGCCCGCTGGCGCATCAGGGAAAATCCCGACCAGAAGAGGGTGCTCACCGTTTCGATGCGGTTAAAGCCTATCTGCGTGAAAACCTGGCGGAGCCGGTTCGCCTTGATGAGCTGGCCGCCCTGGCGTCTTTGTCGCCGTGGCATTTTCTCCGAAGTTTCAAACAGCACTTCCATGCCACGCCACATCAGATGCTGATGGCCTTTCGCTTGTTCGAAGCCAAGCAGCGTTTAGGGATGGGAGAAAGCGCGGCTTCGGTAGCGGCTGCCGTTGGATTGACCGATCAGGCACACCTTACGCGCGCGTTTGCCCATCGCTATGGCATCACGCCAGGGCGCTATCAAAAGCAAGTTTTCCCCTCACGTTAACCGCAATCTGCTACAAGCCTTTATTATCCGGTTACGCCACACTGCGGCGTAAAGGACATAAGGGAAAAGAGAATGTTTGCTGGAATCGTGTTTGCACTTGCCGCAGGACTGATGTGGGGACTGATTTTTGTCGGTCCACTGCTGATCCCAGACTATCCAGGCACCTTACAATCAGCTGGACGCTATGTGGCATTCGGTCTGGTGGTCTTGCCGCTGGCGTGGCTGGATCGCCGTCGTCTCAAACAGCTGGCGCGCAAAGATTGGCTGGAAGCGCTGAAATTATCGCTGGTCGGTAATCTGCTTTATTACGCCTGCCTCGCCAGCGCCATCCAGCGCACCGGTGCGCCGATCTCGACCATGATTATTGGCACGTTACCGGTGGTGATCACCGTGACGGCTAACCTCTGTTACGGTCATCTTGAAGGGCGACTTTCCTGGCGTAAACTCTGCCCGGCGTTACTGATTATTGCTGCTGGCCTGGCCTGCGTGAATGCTGCCGAGATGCAAATGCAGGGCCCTGAATTTGAGTGGTCGCGCTACCTGACGGGTTTGCTACTGGCGATATTCGCGGTCGCCTGCTGGACCTGGTATCCGCTGCGCAATGGCATCTGGTTGCGATCGCATCCGCAGCACAAAGCGGGTAGCTGGGCGACGGCGCAGGGGTTGGTAACTTTACCGCTAGCGCTGGTGTTCTATCTATTAGTCTGCGGTCAACTTTACTGGCAGCAGCCTGCGTTTGCGCTGCCGTTCGGCCCGCAACCCACGCGTTTTCTTCTCTTGATGCTGGGAATTGGCCTGATATGTTCATGGCTGGGCACGCTATGCTGGAATGCGGCCAGCCAGCGTGTGCCGACAGTGATCATGGGGCCGCTGATTGTGTTCGAAACGCTGGCTGGTCTGTTGTGGACTTTCCTCTGGCGACAGAGCTGGCCGCCGCTGCTCACCGGCATCGGTATTGGCTGTCTGATCGTGGGCGTGATCTATGCGATGCGTATCAAACCGCAGCCACAGGTCAGTGCGCTCTGACGTGAATTTCTGGCTGCTGATCAGAGTGCTCAGCAGCTCTTTCTCTAGTGTTTTTAGGAATTTGCCCCCTCTGTTTTACCCCTCCCTTTGCCGTTTTTATCTCCAGTCGCCGCCGCGATATAACTTTCCTCTACTTTACCCTGCCTTTTTTTACCCCATTTTGTCATAACCAGTGCTGCATCCTGATGGTTCCTCCGCTCGCTCAACCGGGTGAAAACGAGACGAAAAGCCTCAGGGAAGGGTAAAAAACAGGTACTGAAAGGGTTAAAAATGTTTTCTATCTGCATTTTTATTGCGATTTGGCACTGAAAATCACCGCCTCAAGCCACGATTTTCTCAAGATCCAGCTCAAGGGATAAGATACATCCGCTGATTTCGCATAAAAAAATGATTAAACACAGAGATGAATTACCGAGGGATATTTCCCATAAGTCGCCATTTTTTACTGTTATTGTTTAGGTATGATAACGTTTCGAATCCGGATCAATCCTGGTGGCGTTATCCACTTATCGTTCTGACTAAATGCCTCGCAGTGATCGTCACATAAAGTGATAGGTCCAATTAAAAAGAGAGGGTGTGTGCGAGTGATTACATACGGTTGTTCATGAGTGCTTAACAGATTTTTCTGCATTCAGGTCTGAACATTAATATCAATTAAGTAATAAAACGAAGCGCCAATCTCACCGTAATGAGATTGGGCTGCGTCTAAAAGGCTTGAATAGCGAGACTTTTGCTGATGTGAATCAATTTTACCGCAAAAAAGGAAGCAATTCCGCGATGATATTCATCAGGAAAAAATGGAGCGAATTGTTATGTTATGAACGCCGAATTAAATGATCTTCATCTCTTCTGGTAAGAACAAATCTCAGCATTAAGTCAAATAACAACGGTCTTAATGGTGTTAGCGATTATCGGAGCCTGAAGGATAGTGGTAAACACTGCGGCTAATATCCAGCAAACGACAGCTGCGACGCGTTCCAATGTCGAAGGTGGTTTGCAGGAAGTTGACGGCTTGCCGCTTCTCATTTGTGGTGAAGAAGTTTTTCAGCACGCTTTGCAGCATCTCTTTATCGGAACTCAGTGACTGCAGTTCACGGGTAAGGTTTTGTAGTTGATCCTCCAACTCTTTGATTTTTCGTCCTTCTTCGGAAGAAAGCCCAGAGAACTTTTTCTTCCAGCTGTAGAAGGTGGCCTCGGAAATGCCAAGCTCTTCACAAATCTCCCTGACTTTCACTCCCGTTTCAGAAGCTTTAATGGCATTTGTGATTTGCTCTTCGCTATATCGTGACTTTCTCATAAATGCTCTTACCTTTCTTATCAATTAGTGGATGAGAATTACTGTATTAATATCTGGTACTGCAAAAAGAGTATTAATGCAGTATTAAAGTGCGCGATTAGAATTGCGAGGTTTAAATTAAGTTATTTGGAATAAATATCATCATGGGATAAATCTTATTTTATTCTGAATGCCATTGAACGCCTTCCTGGCTTTGGGTTTTTGATATAGATTCATTTCATCCCAAATGCAGAAAAATACTACAATCATTGGAAATACGGCATAACCTGTTTGTGAAAATCACAGGGTGTGCCAGTAAACCTTTGCTTCGAATTCAGGCTGAAATCGTTTACATCCGCAGAGTTTCGCACCAGATTTAATCGGAATTTTCCTGAATTCATTCAAAGAATCCAAACGGAAGTCTCATTTTTCGGACCAGTTTGGTTTGAAGTTATTAATTTAAGTCAGGCCCACTGAGCGCTTGTTAATTCATTTCAAGGACGTTGTACCGAAAGGCAGTTGCTGTAAGTAATACTAAGGATCAGTCGATGAAATTGAGCGTAATGTCTAATGCCGCCTGGATGATGTCTGAGAAGATCGTCTCGGTGTTCGGCGTCATATTTGTGACCTCCTACGTGGCTAAGTCATTTGGCCCGACCATCTTCGGTCAGATGGCGTTTTCAACCTCGTTGTTCTCGATGGTGCAGACCGTAGCGATTTTCGGTACCGAGACCATCCTGTTCAAACGCATCAGCAAGAGCGCGCCGAAAGGCCTGCGGCTGATGGCGGTGGCCCGCACCATGCGGTTGGTCTTGTTGCTGCTGACCTCCATCCCGGTGTTGATTTGGGTGTGGTACAACATGCAGGAAAATTTCCTCGCATTTGCCCTGGCCTCGTTTATCTCCTCCGTCTTTGTGACTCAGGATACGTTCAGCGTATATAACAACGCGCGTCTGGCTTCCCGGCTTAACACCGTGGCTAACTCGGTCGGCCTGCTACTGGGCTTTATCCTGAGCTTTGCCATTGCCTGGCTGCACCTCAACCCCTTGTGGCTGACGCTGTCGATTGTCATGGTTACGCTGGTGCCGTACGTCATTAAACGCTCTAACTTTTATCGCGAAAACCAGGACATGGCGCCACCGCAGGAGAAGCGCAATACCTACCTGCGTTATCTGCTGTACGCCGGTTTACCGTTGGCGATTTCCAGTATCTTCATTTCTGTGCAAGTTAAGGCTGCCCAGATGTTTCTGGCGGGTATTGCCTCCGCTCGCGACCTCGGCCTGTTTGCTGCCGCCAATACCATTTCGGCGTCCTGGATTTTCATTCCGGTTGCCATCATCACTTCCTGCTTCTCGGAGATCTTCCGGGAGCGCGGAGCAGCCGCCATCAAGCTCACTGCGCGGTTGAACGGCTATGTCATGGGTGTTTCATTGTTGTTGTTAGCGGTGATCGCGCTGTATGGCGAGCAAATCATCATCGCTTTATATGGTCACGAGTACACACAGTCAGGGAGTCTCATTACGTTACTGTCGTTAGCAACCTGCTTTTCGGCAATGGGGACCGTAGCGTATCGCTACATGGTGAAAGAGGGCGGATTTAACTATCTGCTGAAGAAGATCATCTGCCTGATGGTGATCAGCCTGCCGCTGTCGTGGTGGCTGATCCAGGGCTACGGCATCATGGGTGCCGCCTGGAGCGTCTTCATCTCTGAACTTCTGTCCCTCACCGTAATGAATTACTTCTTCAATAACGGCGTCATTCAGAAGATTCAAGTTTCCTCACTCAACTACAAAACCTACAAATGAGGTCCGATATGCTCAAGTTGAAAGATGAACTCAGAAGAAGTGTCCAGTACTTCATCAAGAAGATGCCCTGGGCTTACCAGGACCGCATCTACTACTTTCATAAATTCCGCAAACTGCCCAATTTGCGTCAACCGAAAGTGTTCAATGAGAAGGTGCTGTACCGGAAATTCGTTTTTGGCGACTACCAAATCTATGGCCGCCTGTCGGATAAATATTCGGTGCGCGAATACATCGCCGAGAAAGTGGGCAGCGAATACCTGATCCCACTGGTGTATGAAACCAGCGACCCGCACTCGCTGCATACGCTGCCGAGCTGGAAGAACACGGTGATTAAGCCTAATCACGGCTCCAATATGGTGGAAATCCTGCTGGAAGAGCCGGATGCGTTGAAGAAGCAGAAAATTATCAGTGACTGCCATCGCTGGTTGAAGACCGATTTCGCTAATGAAGCGCGTGAGATTCACTATCGCTACATCAAGCCTCGTATCCTGGTAGAGCAGTACATTGGTGATGGCAAAACCGCGCCGATTGATTACAAGTTTCACATGTTCAACAAACGCGACGGCAGCTTTGAATATGTGCTGCAGGTGATCTACAACCGATGTAACCCCTTACTGTCGATGAATTTCTATGTGAACAACCTCAATGAGGCGTACCACAAGATCCGCGATACCGGGCTGGATGTGTCTCCAATTATGGCGCAGTTACAGCACGCATTAGCGCTGAGCAAAACGCTGGCGAGTGATTTTGATTATGTGCGTGTGGACTGGTACATCGATGGGGATCGGATTTACTTTGGCGAGCTAACGTTTACGCCAGGGGCCGGGCTGGTTACAGGTCTGGATCGTGGATTAAACCAGATGATGGGTGATATGTGGATTCAAGACCGCCGCGGTACGCAGATGCCGGGTGTTACGGTGCCGGAAGTCGCTATTCCAGCCGTATTGAAGAAAATTTGAGTATCACACAGCAAAATAAAAAACCCCGCTAAGCGGGGTTTTTTATTGGCTGCGATTAAGGCATCGGCCAATCAGCAGGCGTCTGGCTCATCACTTCAATAAAGGCGTTTTTGGAGATTTCCATGAAGTTGTGCAGATTTTCCATGCTCAGAGTAATGCCAAGCAGGCCGGTGACGAACCAGCAGGACATGCCCACACCAATGCCGCCACACATCAGCGCCATCACGTGGTGACTGTTCTGACGCAGTTTAATTTTCATGGTGCTGGCGAAGAACATCATGATGGCGCTAAGCAGCTCCCAACGCATGACGATTAAACTGGTGGTTAACGTAGCCATCTGCAAAAACCTCTTTAAATCAGTAATATCCCTGACGTTGATTGGACATCACTGGCGGCAAAGAAGGAGGGTCAGGGAGGCCCTTCTGGCCGTCTTACGCGGGGCGAAATCTGTGACTTGGGTCACATTATATCACTCGATTTGAAAGTTTGAACAAAATTTATACCTGGTATGGTAGAAAGATTTTTATCGAGGGGGGGGGGAGATATCGAGGGTAAGTCGGGAAGGTGCGCCCGCGAAGGGCGCGCAGATTGTCACTGAACCGGGCAGCACTCGCCGGTGGTGCGCTGGGCAAAGCTGTTCATACTGTCACTGCAATCGAAACTCAGCAGACGCGGGCGCTGAATCATCGCCTGACGGCGCATGGTGTGACGGTAGGCGGTCGGTGTCTGGGAGAACTGACGACGGAACACGCGCGAAAAAGTTTGCTGCGAGTCGTAACCGTACTGCATCGCGATATCGAACACCGGGCGCTGTGTCTGGCGTAGTGCTTCAGCGGCCAGCGTCAGGCGGCGTTCACGGATATAGCCACCCAGCGTTTGTTTCGTCACGGTACGGAACATACGCTGCAGGTGCCATTTGGAGTAGCCGGATTTTGCCGCCACTTCATCGATCGACAGAGCCTTATCCAGATTTTCATCGATCCAATGTGTCAGTGAATGAATGATTTCCTGTTGCATCATAGCCTCATCCTTCTGAAAGGTTTATCGGGTTTGAAATTCGAAGTTTTGATGGGGTGCGAGTATAATTCCTCAAGTTAACTTGAGGTAAAGGCCCTAAATGAAAAAAGAACGCAATTACCCAAAACCGGTGTTAACGCCGGGTGAAGTGGCCAAACGTAGCGGCGTGGCCGTTTCCGCGCTGCACTTCTATGAAACGAAAGGTTTAATTTTCAGTTCACGCAATGGCGGCAATCAACGACGTTACAGCCGCGATGTGCTGCGCCGTGTGGCGATTATTAAGATCGCGCAACGCATCGGCATTCCGCTGGCGACTGTTAGCGACAGTTTGATGCACGTACCGGCCAACAAGCGTATGTCGACGCAGGAGTGGGATGCGTTGACGCAGCACTGGCGTGAAGAGTTGGATAAGCGTATCGAAACCCTGACGCGCTTACGCAACGATTTGGACGGGTGTATTGGCTGTGGCTGCTTATCGATGCGCGATTGCCCGCTGCGAAATCCCGGTGACCGTCTGGCGCAGCAAGGTTCGGGCGCGGTGTTACTCGACCCTGAGCAAGACGAGCATAAAGGTTAATCCGCTATACTTGCCGTGAGACTTTGACCGGCAAGGAAAACCGCATGATTACCGTTCACCATCTGGAAAATTCCCGTTCGCACCGTGTGTTATGGCTGCTGGAAGAGCTGTCGGTGCCGTATCAAATTAAACGCTATCAGCGCGAAGATACGCTACTGGCGCCGGATTCATTAAAGAAGATTCATCCGCTAGGTAAGTCGCCGGTGATTACGGATGGCAATCGCGTGATCGCCGAGTCAGGTGCGATTTTGGAGTATCTGCAGCAAAAATATGATAGTGAGCATTTGTTCGCCATCACGGATGAGGATGAACAGATTCAGGCGCGTTACTGGCTGCATTACGCCGAAGGGTCGCTGATGCCATTGCTGGTAATGAAGCTGGTGTTTGGGCAACTCGGGAAGAAGCCGGTGCCGTGGATTTTACGTCCGGCAGGCGTGGCGTTGAGCAAAGGGATTCAGAAGGCCTGGCTGAACAAGCAGCTAAAACTGCACAGTGGCGTGATTGAGCAGCATCTTAGCCAGGATCGTTATTTCGCCGGGTCACGGTTTAGCATCGCCGATGTGCAGATGAGTTTCCCGCTGCTGGCGTTGCAAGTGCGGGGATCGCTGAAAGAGATGCCGGCCACTGCGCGCTGGCTGGAAGCGATGCAGCAGCGTGCCGCCTGGCAACGCGCGATTGAGCAGGGTGGGGCGATTACGTTTAGTTAGTCGCTTTGGGTTCGGTGCTGTGGGTTGGTCGCTGTGGGTTGGGTGCTATAGGTTGAGTGCTGTGGGTTAGTCGTTGTGGGCTGGGTGCCGTGGATTATCGCTGTGAGTTGGGTGCCATGCCCATCAAAGGCCCGCCCGATCGCAAAGGAATAACGCATCCATGCAGATCGGCCGCGCCGTCCATGGCGCGGACGCTTTGCTCTTCGGGCGGGCCTTTGCTGGGCCTCAAGTTAATTATCGCTTCATGAGGCATTCACCTCTTACCATCGGTGCAGTTGGTGAGGAAAACTACGCGATAAATGGAAAAATCGTGATATTCCAGCCAGTTCCGCCTTCCAAAAATTTGCCCCGGACAGTGTAACCACATGGTTAACCCGCGCCAGTCTGCGCTTTATCCTGCCTAATAATCGATTAGTAGTTGAAAACCCCATAGCAAACGCCAGATAATCGTTTGCCTTTTTCCGTGTCCCCCTTTTACGACCTGGAATACGCGGCCACGTAAACGTTTGCCTCTTTTCTCTTTGAGAACCTTCACCAGGATGATGCGCAAACGCGGGCCGTGGGGCTCATTACATCTTAAAAAACGCAGAGGATTTACTATGTCTGGCGATTCACGCCCGGCCAGTGGAAAACTGGACGCCTGGTTCAACATCTCGGCACGCGGCAGCAGCGTGCGTCAGGAAATTTTGGCGGGGCTAACCACCTTCTTAGCCATGGTTTACTCGGTCATTGTCGTGCCTGGTATGCTGGGTAAAGCCGGCTTCTCACCAACGGCCGTGTTTGTTGCGACCTGCCTGGTCGCCAGCTTTGGTTCAATCATCATGGGATTGTGGGCCAACCTGCCAATGGCGATTGGTTGTGCGATTTCCCTGACTGCTTTCACCGCGTTTAGCCTGGTGCTGGGTCAGCACATCAGCGTGCCGGTTGCTCTGGGTGCGGTATTCCTGATGGGCTTGCTGTTCACGTTGATTTCGGTCACCGGGATTCGCGCATGGATTTTGCGCAATCTACCGATGGGCGTGGCGCACGGCACGGGCGTGGGTATCGGTCTGTTCCTGCTGCTGATTGCGGCGGACGGCATTGGCTTGGTGGTGAAGAACCCGGCGCCGGGCTTGCCGGTCGCATTAGGTCACTTCACCTCGTTCCCGGTGATCATGGCGCTGATTGGGCTGGCGGCGATCTTTGGCCTGGAAAAACGTCGTGTGCCAGGCGGGATTTTGCTGACCATCGTAGCGATTTCGGTGGTAGGTCTGATCTTCGATCCGGCAGTGACTTATCAGGGTCTGTTTGCCATGCCGAGCCTGAAGGATGCCAACGGTCAGTCGGCGATGTTTAGCCTTGATATCATGGGCGCGTTGCAGCCAGTGGTTTTACCAAGTGTGCTGGCGCTGGTGATGACCGCCGTGTTTGATGCCACTGGTACCATTCGTGCGGTGGCGGGCCAGGCGAATCTGCTGGATAAAGATGGGCAGATCATTAACGGCGGCCGCGCGTTGACCACTGACTCCGTCAGCAGCCTGTTCGCCGGTTTGGTCGGTGCTTCGCCTGCGGCAGTGTATATCGAATCAGCCGCCGGAACGGCCGCGGGCGGTAAAACCGGCCTGACAGCGATTGTTGTCGGCCTGTTGTTCCTGCTGATTCTGTTTATGTCTCCACTGGCCTATCTGGTTCCGGCTTACGCGACTGCGCCAGCATTGATGTACGTTGGCCTGCTGATGCTGAGCAATGTGGCGAAGATCGATTTCAATGATTTCGTCGATGCGATGTCAGGTTTGGTCACCGCCGTGTTTATCGTGCTGACCTGTAACATCGTGACCGGCATCATGCTTGGCTTCGGCTCGTTGGTGATTGGCCGCGTGTTTGCGGGTGAATGGCGCAAGCTGAACGTGGGCACGGTGGTGATTGCTGTTGCGCTGGTGGCCTTCTACGCCGGTGGCTGGGCCATCTGACTTTTGAACGCGCTTAATTCCAGATAAGTCTCTTTCTGGTCTACGCCGCACGCAGGGTTGCCCCTTTGTGCGGCGTTTTGTTTTACACTTTCCAGCGCAACAACATCGCTTTAATGAAATTGATTCGCCTAAGGAAAGCATGGAAATCTTCTTTACTATTCTCATCATGACGCTGGTGGTGTCCCTCTCCGGCGTGGCGGCGCGCATTTTGCCGTTCCAAATTCCTCTGCCGTTGGTGCAAATCGCCGCCGGTGCCTTGTTAGCCGTGCCGAGCTTCGGCCTGCATGTCGATTTTGACCCCGAACTGTTCCTCGTGCTGTTTATTCCGCCCCTGCTGTTTGCCGATGGCTGGAAAACGCCGATTAACGAATTCCTGCACCACGGACGTGAGATCATGGGCCTGGCGTTGGTGCTGGTGCTGATTACCGTGGTCGGGATTGGTTATCTGATTTACTGGCTGGTGCCGGGTATTCCGCTGATCCCTGCATTCGCACTGGCTGCGGTGCTGTCACCCACCGATGCCGTAGCGCTCTCCGGCATTGTCGGTGAAGGGCGCATCCCGAAAAAGATCATGTCGATTGTGCAGGGTGAAGCCCTGATGAACGATGCATCCGGTCTGGTGTCCCTGAAGTTTGCGGTCGCGGTAGCGATGGGCACCATGGTGTTTACCTGGGGCGGCGCCAGCGTGGAGTTCCTCAAAGTGGCGATCGGCGGCCTGGTCGCGGGTGTGGCGGTGTGCTGGCTGTATGGCCGCTCGCTGCGTCTGCTGAGCCGCTGGAGCGGCGATGACCCGGCAACGCAAACCGTGCTTCTGCTGCTGCTGCCTTTCGCCTCTTATCTGATTGCTGAGCACTTGGGCGTGTCAGGCATCCTCGCAGCAGTTGCGGCGGGTATGACCATCACTCGCTCTGGCATCATCCGCCAGGCACCGCTGGCCATGCGTTTACGTGCGAATAGCGTGTGGCAGATGTTGGAGTTTGTGTTCAACGGCATGGTGTTCCTGATGCTCGGCCTGCAGTTGCCGGATATTCTGGAGACCTCCGTCGCGCAGGCTAATGCCGATCCGAACGTTGAGCTGTGGATGTTGTTCACCGATGTCGCTCTGGTGTATGGCGCATTGATGATCGTGCGTTTTGGCTGGCTGTGGATTATGCAACGTGCCAGCCTGCGTTTCCTGAAAAAGAAACCGCTGGAGTTCTCTAACTACTCATTCCGTGAGTTGCTCATCGCTTCCTTTGCCGGTGTGCGTGGAGCCATTACGCTGGCCGGTGTGCTGTCGATTCCGCTGTTCCTCAGCAATGGTGAGCCGTTCCCGGCGCGCTATGAGCTGGTGTTCATTGCCACTGGCGTGATTCTGTTCTCGCTGTTTGTCGGGGTGATTCTGTTGCCGATCCTGTTACGCGGTATGGAAAGCACCGACAAATCGGGACATCGCCGTGAAATCCAGCATGCGCGTGCGGCAATGGCCAATGTGGCGATTGAGAGCCTGCACAAAATGGAGCAGCGACTGGAAAACGATGCGGAAGAGAATATCGATCCGGAGTTGTTGAAAGAGGTCAGTCTGCGCGTGATTGGCAACTTGCGTCGCCGCGTGGTGGGCAAAGATGAGGTCGATCAGGCGCTGTTTGCCGAAAACCTGGAGCGTCGCTTCCGCCTGAATGCACTGCGTGCCGAACGTGCCGAGGTTTACCATCTGCGCGCGACGCAGGAGATCTCCAACGAGACGATGCAGAAACTGCTGCGCGATCTCGATCTGCTGGAAGCACTGCTGATAGAGAAAGAGGAATAAACCAGACGGCCTACTTGAGCGCGGGCCAGAGCACCTCTGCAGCTGCCGGTCCGTCCTCACGCCGCTGACGCGGTGCCTTCGGCTTCCACGTCGTGCCCTTTTTAACAACCCGCACTGATGCGCGCTTGGCAAAATTAGCTCATCGCTACACCGACAACCGTGGCGGCGCATCCGGCCAGTGCTCGCGGCAGCAATCGATCCATGCCTGGGCACTGCGCGACAAATAGCTCCCCTCGCGCCAGATCAATCCCAAACTCCACTGCAACTCCGATTCCAGTGGCAACCACAGCAGAGACTGCTTATCCAGCCGCTGACAAATCGGCTCGGGTAAAATCGCCAGTCCCATTTCGGCTTGCACCATTGCTGCCAGAAAATCCCACTGCGCACTGCGCACCGCAATCTGCGGCGTGAGTCCCTGACGCTGAAATGCCTTCATTAACTGTCTATTGAGTGAGAACTCTTCATTAAGAATCAGCAACGGATGAGCCGCCAGCTCCTTCAAACCGAGGCTGCTGCGATTAAGCCACTGCGCGTTGCGTGGCAGCAGCACGCACAACGGATGGCGCATCAGTTCCAGCGTGTTGAGCGGCAAATCGGCATCGACCGGCAGCGCGGTGAGGGCGATATCCAGTCCGCCACTCAGCACTGCCTGCTGCACCGTTAAGCCGCCGGACTCGACAATCTTTAATTGCACGCCCGGATAGCGACGGCGAAACGCGGAGATCGAACCGGCAATCTGCATCCCGACCATCGGCGGAATGCCCAACCGCAGTTCACCGGTTTTTAATTCATTGATATCGCCAATCTGCGCTTCCAGCTGATGGAACTCCTGCAGAATCGCCAGGCCGCGCTGATACACCGCCTGGCCGCTATCGGTAAGATGTAGTTTTCGTCCCTCGCGCAACAGCAGCGTACAGCCGAGTTCCTCCTCCAGCTGGCGCAGCATTTTGCTGATGGTGGGTTGCGTGACATACAGCTTCTCGGCAGCACGGGTGAAGCTTTGCTGGCGCACCACTTCCGTGAAATAGCGCAGGGCGCGGACGTCCATAAATCATTCCTTTTTGGCATAGTTTGAATGATTTTAATTCATTTCTTTCACGGTTTGCTCGGGATTTATACTGAAGCCCAGATTCAATACCGGGGAGAGAGGAAAATGGCGTTGGCATTAAGTCCGCGTAGAACGGATATCCTGCAACGTGTGTTCGTACCGTTACAGCTGGTGCTGTATGTCGGCCTTTTTATGGCCAGCGATAAACTGGTGATCTGGTTGCATCTGCCATTGCCCGCCAATGTGGTCGGTATGGTGCTGCTGCTGTTGCTGATTATGACGCGCGTGGTGCCGCTGCGTTGGGTGAAAGCGGGTGCCAACTGGCTGCTGGCGGAAATGCTGCTGTTCTTTATCCCTGCGGTGGTGGCGGTGGTCAATTACAGCGATTTGCTGCGCAGCGAGGGCTGGCGCATCTGCGTGGTGATTGCGGTGAGTACTTTGTTAGTGCTGGCGGCGACCTCGCTGGTGGTGGATCGCCTGTACCGTTTTGAACTGGCGCGTGCCGCCCGTAAGCAGGCGCATCATGGCTGATTTCATCATTAGCCTGCTGTGTCTGGCGCTGACGCTGCTGGTCTATTTCGTCAATAAACGTCTCTATCGCCGCAAACAGACATTGCTGCTGATGCCGCTGGTGATGACGCCAGTGGTGCTGGTGGCGCTGCTATTGCTGACACACGTAAGCTGGAAAGATTACATCGCGGAAAGCCACTGGCTAATCTGGCTGCTGGGCCCGGCAACGCTGGCGTTTGCCGTGCCGGTGTATGAGAACCTGGAGATCATTAAGCGTCACTGGCTATCGCTGAGTGTCGGCGTGTTAACCGCAACGCTGGTGGCGGTGTGCAGCTCCGTCTGGTTGGCGCGGCTGTTAATGCTGCCAGAAACCATCCAGCGCAGCCTCGCGGTGCGCTCGATTACCACGCCGTTTGCGCTGGCAGCCGCGTTACCGATTGGCGGTCAGCCGGATTTGGTGGCGCTGTTTGTGGTGATCACCGGGGTGTTTGGCATGGCGGTGGGCGATGTGCTGTTTCTGCGTATTGCTATCAAACAGGGCGTGGCGAAAGGTGCTGGTTTTGGTGCCGCGTCACACGGTGCGGGCACCGCACGCGCTTATCAATTAGGTCAGCAAGAGGGCGTGGTATCGAGCCTGGTGATGATGCTGTCGGGCGTGGTGACGGTGATTCTGGCTCCGCTGTTGAGCCACCTGCTGTGGGCGGCTTAATCAGCCGCTTTGCGCACTGTCATCGATTTTTACGTAAAGCTTTCCAAATAAAGTTGTCTCCTGCTCTCAGGCTGTTACCCTTTGCGCCGACTTATTTGTCCTTCATGGAGTGGAATCATATGTTTAAGCAACTTGTTACTGGAAGCGTATTGGGTCTGGCACTGCTGAGCAGCGGCGCACAGGCGATTGAGGGCAGTGTTGACGTGGGTGAGCACAGCACCAACCTGAACCTTGGCCTCGGCACAACTTCTCCTGGCCTGTTCCTGAAAGGCAACTGGCTGCGCAGCGATCACGATGGCAGCACCTACGGTCTGGGCGCGGGTTACAACATCGACCTGGGCGATTTCCGCATTGCTCCTACCGCTAAAGCACTGTTCACTCATCCGGAAGATGGTCGTGATGGCTTCACCGTTGCTGTAGGTGCCGGTGCACAGTACAACTTCAACAGCATGTGGGGCCTGTACGGCGAATACTACTATGCGCCAGAAGCGTTCTCCGATCGTCTGGATAGCTATACCGAAGCGTCTGGTGGTCTGAGCTTCACCCCGATTTCACTGCTGAACCTGCGTGTAGGTTACCAGTACATCGAGCTGAACAACAAAGGCGACCGCAAAGACAACGTGCTGGTCGATGGCCCGTACGTGGGCGCGTCACTGCGTTTCTAATGATGGCACCCGATGCACCTGATGGCGCGTCGGATTCATCATCGCACAAATTGAATGCCGCCCATTTGGGCGGCATTTTTGTTTAATGCGCCTTGCCCTGCGAGATCCCTACGCCAGTTTGTGAACGAATAAACTGACCGCGGAATTTAGCCCGCTCTTCAGCACCCTGTCTGGAGTGATCGGTAATCGAGAACAGCCAGGTGCCGATAAACGCCGCCGCCATTGAGAACAGTGCCGGATACTCATACGGATAGACTGGTTTGGCGTGCCCCAAAACCTGCACCCAAATAGTCGGCCCGAGAATCATCAGTACCACCGCCGTAATCAGCCCCAGCCAACCGCCAATCATCGCGCCGCGCGTGGTCAGTTTTGACCAGTACATCGAGAGCAAAATAATTGGGAAGTTACAGCTGGCCGCAATCGAGAACGCCAGACCGACCATAAAGGCGATGTTCTGTTTCTCAAACGCAATGCCCAGCACAATCGCCACCACGCCAAGGATAAGCACGGTAATCTTCGACACGCGCAGTTCATCACGCTCAGTCGCCTGACCTTTGCGGATCACGCTGGCATACAGGTCATGCGATACCGCAGATGCACCGGCCAGCGTCAATCCGGCAACTACCGCCAGAATGGTGGCGAAGGCCACCGCAGAAATGAAGCCGAGGAACAGACTGCCGCCCACCGCATTCGCCAGATGCACCGCCGCCATGTTGGTGCCGCCAATCAGCACGCCCGAAGCGTCTTTAAAGGCCGGATTCGCACCGACCAGCAAGATGGCACCAAAGCCGATGATAAAGGTGAGGAAGTAGAAGTAGCCCATAAAGCCGGTGGCCCAGAACACGCTCTTACGCGCTTCACGTGCATCCGCCACGGTAAAGAAGCGCATCAGGATGTGCGGTAAACCAGCGGTACCGAACATCAGTCCTAAGCCGAGCGACAGCGCCGATATCGGATCTTTCACCAGCCCGCCCGGTTGCATAATCGCCGCGCCTTTTGGATGGACTGCCATCGCTTCGGTAAACAGCGTATTGAAGCTGAAGCCGGTGGCTTTCATCACCATAATCGCCATAAAGCTGGCACCGAACAGCAGCAGCACGGCTTTGATGATCTGTACCCAGGTGGTGGCCAGCATGCCGCCAAACAGCACATACATCACCATCAAAATACCCACCAACACCACGGCGATATGGTAATCAAGACCAAACAGCAGCTGGATAAGTTTGCCCGCACCAACCATCTGCGCAATCAGATACAGCGCCACCACCACCAGTGAGCCACAAGCTGACAGCGTACGAATCGGTTTCTGCTGCAGGCGATAAGAGGCCACATCGGCAAAGGTGTAGCGCCCGAGGTTACGCAAGCGCTCGGCAATCAAGAACAGAATCATCGGCCAGCCGACCAGGAAGCCGAGCGAGTAGATCAGCCCATCGTAGCCCGAGGTGTAAACCAGCGCCGATATCCCGAGGAACGAGGCCGCAGACATAAAGTCACCGGCCATCGCCAGACCATTCTGGAAGCCGGTAATGTTGCCGCCCGCCGTGTAGTAATCACTACGGGAACGGGTGCGTTTGGAGGCCCAGTAGGTGATACCAAGCGTCGCCGCCACAAACACCACGAACATGATGATGGCTTCATAATTGGTGGCCTGTTTTTGCACCGCGCCGGTAATGGCATCGGCGGCAAACACGCTGGCAGGCACCACCGCTAACAAAGCTGAGAACAGGCGCTTCATGATTTCACCTCGCTCAGGATCTGTTTGGTCAGGCGGTCAAACTCGCCGTTAGCGCGCCAGACATAAATGCCGGTGAGCAGGAACGACACCACAATTAAGCCAACGCCGATCGGGATCCCGCGCGTGACATTGGTGCCTTCATGCAGCGGCGTACCGAGCCAGCCAGGGGCGAAGGCGATCAGCAAAATAAAGCCGACGTACAACACCAGCATGATGATACTGAGCAACAGCGCGAAGGACTGACGCTTGTGCACCAGTTCCTGAAAACGCGGGTTACTCTCGATTTGTTGCCAGACTGCTTCCTGTTGATTTAGGGCTTCGTTCATCACAGTTTCTCCAGAGGAAAGGCAGGCAGATATCTCACGGTTAAATGATTTAAACTGCTGAATATTCTAGTTTTATAGGTTGTGCGATGGTGAAAAGTGTACGGCGTAAGGTAGGGATGACGGAGAGTAGCCTGCCGTGGACAGGCTGACACTCTCCGTCGCGTCGATGCCGATTACGGCATGGTGATGGACTGCTTCTCCTCCAGCAATTTCTCTACCACGCCCGGATCGGCCAGGGTAGAGGTATCGCCGAGATTACTGGTATCGCCCGCCGCGATTTTGCGCAGAATGCGGCGCATAATCTTGCCGGAGCGGGTTTTCGGCAGCGAGTCGGTCCAGTGCAGTACATCCGGAGTGGCAATGGGGCCGATCTCTTTACGTACCCAGTTACGCACTTCGGTATACAGTTCTGGCGATGGCTCTTCGCCGTGGTTCAGCGTGATATAAGCATAGATCGCCTGGCCTTTAATGCTGTGAGGAATGCCCACAACCGCCGCTTCCGCAATCTTCGGATGCGACACCAGCGCCGATTCAATCTCTGCGGTGCCGAGACGGTGACCGGAGACGTTCAGCACGTCATCGACGCGGCCGGTGATCCAGTAGTAACCATCTTCGTCACGGCGTGCGCCGTCACCGCTGAAATAGCGGTTTTTGAAGGTGGAGAAGTAGGTTTGTTCGAAGCGATCGTGATCGCCAAACAGCGTACGCGCCTGTCCCGGCCACGAATCGTTGATCACCAGGTTGCCTTCGGTTGCCCCTTCCAGCGCATTACCTTCGTTATCCACCAGCGCGGGCTGCACGCCAAAGAACGGCTTAGTGGCCGATCCGGCTTTTAGCTCAATGGCGCCCGGCAGCGGGGTAATCATGAAGCCGCCAGTTTCGGTCTGCCACCAGGTATCCACAATCGGACAGCGGCTGTCGCCGATCTTCTTGTAATACCACTCCCAGGCTTCCGGGTTGATCGGCTCGCCGACGGAACCCATGATGCGCAGGCTGCTGCGACTGGTGCCTTCAATCGCCTTATCGCCTTCGGCCATCAGGGCACGAATCGCGGTCGGCGCGGTGTACAGCAGCGTCACCTTGTGTTTATCCACCACTTCGGCCATGCGGCTCGGCTTCGGCCAGTTCGGCACGCCTTCAAACATCAGGGTCGTCGCGCCGCAGGCCAGCGGGCCGTAAATCAGGTAGCTGTGGCCAGTGATCCAGCCCACATCGGCGGTGCACCAGTAAACATCATCTGGATGGTAATCAAACACATATTTGAAGGTGCTGGCGGCATACACCAGATAACCGCCGGTGGTGTGCAGCACGCCTTTCGGTTTGCCGGTGGAACCGGAGGTATAAAGGATAAACAGCGGATGCTCAGCTTCAACCGCCACCGGTTCGTGCTGATCGCTGGCCTTGGCTACCAGTTCGTGCCACCACAGATCGCGACCTTCGCGCCAGCCGGTGTCTTTACCGGTGCGCTTGAACACCACCACGTTTTTCACGCTGGTGACGCTCGGGTTATTCAGTGCGTCATCGACGTTTTTCTTCAGCGGGATGCTGCGTCCAGCGCGCACGCCTTCGTCTGCAGTGATCACCAGTTTGGCGTTGGAATCCACCACGCGACCGGCCACCGCTTCCGGTGAGAAGCCGCCGAAGATCACCGAGTGCACCGCACCGATACGCGCACAGGCCAGCATCGCCACGGCCGCTTCCGGCACCATCGGCATATAGATGGCGACCACATCGCCTTTCTTCACGCCGAGGCTCAGCAGCACATTGGCAAAGCGGCATACGTCGCCGTGCAGTTCACGGAACGTAATAGTTTTGCTTTCGCTGGCGTCATCGCCTTCCCAGATAATCGCCGGGTGATCGCCACGCGTCTGCAAATGACGGTCGAGGCAGTTGGCGGCGAGATTTAGCGCACCATCTTCATACCAGCGAATCGAAATATTGCCGGGAGCAAAGGAGGTGTTTTTCACCTTGCTGTAGGGCTTGATCCAGTCGAGGATTTTACCTTGCTCACCCCAAAAGGCATCGGGATCGTCAACCGATTGTTGATACAGCGCCGCATACTGATCGGCATTAATCAGGGCATTCGCTGCGACGGCAGCGGGTACAGGATGCTTATGTATTTGGCTCATGGCTGACCTCCTTGAAGATGTTAATCATATGTCAATCAAAGGTTAATTGAAGAGCACGACCGGGCTTTGTTTCTGTTTTGTAGTCTGGATCACGACCTTTTGTATGCCTGAAAAGCGCCCGAATTCATACTGTTCATCTCCGAAACAAATGAGACCCCGTCCGTTGCTTTTCGCGGAATCAGATGTTATCGCTGGTTAAATAATCAGCAAACGCGCCGGGAGGATTTTTGCGCGATAGTGAATAGCTATGCGGAAAATTATCGAATTAACACTTTTCATAACAGAGAGTTATGACTAAAAGTAAATGTCAGCATTTTATGCTACTCACCTGCGCAGGATTTAAGCTAAGTCCCCAGGGGTTGCAATTACCGTAGTGAAAATGGTACTTATCTCGGCCCTGTTCAGCAGGTATCCACTCAGGCTGCATCATCGCGCAAGCGCAAAATGCTCATGCAGTAGTGTTTGTTGCAGTCCAATATAACCCTCTATTTTATCGGGCTTTTGCTCACTTCCCTGTGCGTCATGTCTTCTGCACCTTCGCAGAGGAGCAAAGGGGTTTTTACTGAGGAAAGTAACGCGTTATGAAAGGTTTTAAACTCACCCTTGCCTGGCAAATTTTGATTGCCTTGATTCTCGGCGTTATCGTCGGAACCGTGCTGCATAATCAGCCAGACGATCGTGAATGGTTAATCACTAACCTTCTCACGCCTGCAGGCGACATCTTTATTCATCTGATCAAGATGATTGTGGTGCCGATTGTGATTTCATCTCTGATTGTCGGCATTGCTGGCGTCGGCGATGCGAAAAAGCTCGGACGGATTGGTGTCAAAACCATCGTCTATTTTGAAGTGATCACCACCATTGCCATTGTGGTCGGCATCACGCTGGCCAACGTATTCCAACCCGGTAGCGGCATTGATATGTCAACGCTGGTAACGGTGGACATCTCTAAGTACGAAGCGACAACGGAAGCGGTACAAGGTGCCCCTCACGGCCTGGTCACCACCATTTTGTCGTTGATTCCGCAGAACATTTTCGCCTCGTTGGTGAAGGGCGATATGTTGCCAATCATCTTCTTCTCGGTGCTGTTTGGTATGGGGTTGTCTGCCTTGCCTTCAGAACATCGCGATCCGTTGGTGACGGTGTTCCGTTCGATTTCAGAAACCATGTTTAAAGTGACGCACATGATCATGCGTTATGCGCCAGTCGGTGTGTTTGCACTGATTGCGGTCACCATCGCTAACTTTGGTTTTGCCTCGCTTTATCCGCTGGCCAAGCTGGTGTTGTTGGTGTACGTGGCGATTCTGTTCTTTGCTTTCGTGGTGCTGGGGACAGTCGCACGCATCTGTAAACTGCGCATCACCACACTGATGCGCATTCTGAAAGATGAGCTGATTCTGGCGTATTCCACCTCCAGTTCAGAAACCGTGCTGCCACGCATCATGCAGAAGATGGAAGCCTACGGTGCGCCGAAAGCCATCACCAGTTTCGTGGTGCCAACCGGTTACTCGTTTAACCTTGATGGTTCAACGCTGTACCAGAGCATCGCGGCGATCTTTATCGCGCAGCTGTACGGCATCGATCTGTCGCTGACCGATGAAATCATTCTGGTACTGACGCTGATGGTGACCTCAAAAGGTATCGCTGGCGTGCCGGGCGTGTCCTTCGTGGTGCTGCTGGCGACACTCGGTAGCGTGGGCATTCCACTGGAAGGCCTGGCGTTTATCGCCGGTGTGGACCGCATCATGGACATGGCGCGTACCGCATTGAACGTGATCGGTAATGCGCTGGCGGTGCTGGTAATTGCACGCTGGGAAAACCAGTTCGACACCAAACAAGCCGAAGCCTACGAGCTGCAACTGCGCACACAAAGTGCCAGTTAATACCAAAGGCCGCACCTCAATGGTGTAATGCACAATAATGCGTATTTAACTAAACCCGCCATCCGGCGGGTTTTTTTATGCCTGCCTCTGCAAAAAGTGCAAAAACATGATGACCGAACAGGAATTAACAATTCAAAATGGTATATAGTTTTTTGAATAATTTATTCTTTCACAGGAGTGCATGATGCAGATCGACCTCAGCCAGATGATCACCGAAGGCCGTAATCCGGCGAGCCAAAATATTGATGAGCTATCCACCGAAGCGATGCTGCGCGTCATTAATGATGAAGACAAAAAAGTGGCGCTGGCAGTGGAAGCGATTGTGCCGCAGATCGCGCAGGTGGTGGATGCGATTACTTCGGCCTTTAGCAAAGGCGGGCGCCTCATCTATTGCGGAGCAGGCACGTCGGGCCGCCTCGGTATTCTCGATGCCAGCGAGTGCCCGCCGACCTTCGGCACGCCGCGCTCGCAGGTGGTGGGATTAATTGCTGGCGGCCACACCGCGATTTTGCAGGCGGTGGAGAATGCGGAAGACAACGTCGAGCAGGGTGCACAGGATTTGAAGGACATCGATTTCAACGCCAATGACGTGCTGGTGGGGATTGCTGCCAGCGGACGTACGCCGTATGTGCTGGGCGCGCTGGCGTATGCAAAACAGCAGGGTGCATTTAGCGCGGCGTTAACCTGCAATCCTAACAGCCCGATGTCACAGGCTGCGGATGTGGCACTCACCCCGGTAGTGGGGCCAGAAGTGGTCACCGGTTCTTCGCGTATGAAAGCCGGTACGGCACAAAAGCTGGTGCTCAATATGCTGACCACCGGCGCGATGATCCGCAGTGGCAAGGTGTACGGCAACCTGATGGTGGATGTCGAAGCCACTAACCAAAAACTGGTGCAGCGCCAAATCAACATCGTCAAACAGGCGACTGACTGCGACGATGCCACCGCGCAGCAGGCGCTGAACGCGTGTCAGGGCCACTGCAAAACCGCGATTGTGATGGTGCTGGCGGGACTCGATGCCTCTGAGGCCAAAGCGCTGCTGAAGCAAAACAGCGGCTTTATCCGTAACGCGTTGCGTGACGCAGGAGTGCAATAATGGCTGCCATCACCGAAGGATTACTGCGTGATATCCTGCAGGCGGTGGGAGGCGCGCATAACATTGTGCAATGCGGCAATTGCATGACGCGTCTGCGCCTGACGCTCGCGGATGCCACATTAGTCGATCATGCCCAACTGAAAACGCTGCCCGGCGTATTGGGTGTGATCGACAGTGATGCGCAGCTACAAATTGTCCTCGGCCCCGGCAAAGCGCAAACCGCAGCAGAGAAAATGCAGGCGTTACTGGATAGCGATGAAACGGACACGCCGCAGGATTTGAGCAGTATTGCCTCGGCACAGAAGCAGCAGATGAAAGCCAAACAGACCAGCGCGCTGCACCGCTTCCTTTCCTGCTTCGCCACCATCTTCACGCCACTGATCCCCGGTTTTATCGGTGCAGGCTTACTGCTGGGATTCGCCACCCTGATTGAGCAGATTTTCCACCTCAACCAGCCCGGCGAACATGCGCAGTGGCTGCTGGATACCGTGGCCTACATGAAAGTGTTCGGCAAAGGGCTATTCACCTTCCTGAGCATCCTGATTGGTTATAACGCGCAAAAAGCGTTTGGCGGCACCGGCGTGAATGGTGCCATTATCGCCTCACTGTTTGTGCTCGGTTATATGCCAAAAGCCACGGTGGGCTATTACAGCGGGATGTCAGATTTCTTTGGCATGGCGATTGACCCGCGCGGCAATATCATCGGCGTATTATTGGCAGCGATATTCGGTGCGTGGATCGAGAAACAACTGCGCAAAATCATCCCCGATAATCTTGATATGATTTTGACATCATTACTCACGTTATTAATTACCGGTGCGGTCACCTTTATCGTGATTATGCCAATTGGCGGTGAGTTATTTAAAGGCATGTCGTGGTTGTTTATTCATCTCAATAACAATCCGTTTGGCTGCGCCATTCTGGCCGGGCTGTTTTTGATTGCGGTGATGTTCGGCATTCATCAGGGCTTTATTCCGGTCTATTTTGCGCTGATGGAAACCCAGGGCTTCAATTCGCTATTCCCGATTCTGGCGATGGCGGGAGCCGGTCAGGTGGGCGCGTCATTGGCGCTGTGGTGCAAGGCCGATAAACACTCGCTGCTGCGTAGCCAGATCAAAGGGGCCATTGTGCCGGGCCTGTTAGGCGTAGGCGAACCGCTGATTTATGGCGTGACCTTGCCGCGTCTGAAGCCGTTTATTACTGCCTGTTTTGGCGGTGCGCTGGGCGGGTTTTTCATTGGTTTGGTGGCCTGGTTGGGGTTGCCGGTGGGAATGAATACCGTGTTTGGCCCGTCGGGACTGGTCACGCTACCGCTGATGACGTCATCGCAGGGCATTTTTGCCGGCATGGCGGTCTACCTCGCAGGATTAATTGTTGCGTGGGTTGGCGGTTTCGCTTTCACCTGGTGGGGCGGAACCAAAGGCGTGGATTTGAGTTAGTGAAGGCTGAGAGCGCACGGTGATTTGCCCAAGGGCGGCCAACCGGTCGCCTTTTCAGTCGCGGATTCAAGAATTCAATTTGTGACATGAGTCGCATTTTAGCGTTTAACCGTATCGCTTAGGCTGGTGCTAACGCTTCCCTTTTCGCGGTACCATTCGTAAATAAAACGCTAAGGAAAAATAAAGAAATTATTAACACCTTAGCTTGCTAATTATTGGAAATGACTGGTCTTAATCTTTCCTGATAATCTTGCCCGCCTCGCAATTATTTCTTCAATATGACAATGGGTTAACCCTAATTGTCTTTTGCTTCCAATGGCAAAAAAGTCTATACCTAAAGCCAATTAATCTATAAAAACAGTTTTCGACACCTATTCGCTACAACGTACTTTCTTCACACAGTGTTTCTCAGAAATTAATTGCTCATCGGGGTTGGTGTTATTCCTGCCGCTGTATCCCTCGCGATGAATTTAACGCTGTTGCAATAACAGCGTGGACGCTGCTCGCCCACTGGAGGAAGTATGAAGTTCACATTAAATCCGATTGCGTTCGGGATATTAGCTGCGCAAGCGCTGTTCTATCCGGCAATAAGTGCGCAAGCCATTACATTGGGAAGTTATTCACCGCAGGTTAATGACAACCTCTTTGGCGAGCAGAGTATTAACGTCAACGGCAGCAATGAAACGCTAACGGGCAATCCTGATTTCGTACCGGGAACGGATGGATCGGTGAGTTCGAGCCTAGGGCAGGTCAACATCACATCGGGCGCGCAGTTTCTCAATCAAACGCGTCTCGATCCCGGTCCGCAGAACTTCGCCATCACCGTGCCCGATCCTACCACTGGCGGTAACACGACTTTCCAGGTCTACAACTCCGCCAGTCTGGTGGCACAAACACCAGTGACTTCGGATACGGCGGTGCCGGACGTGGTTAACGTTAACGGCGATCAATACATCAACACGCGTGTTGCGGATGTCTCCAACGGTGGTACGCTCGATGTGAATATTGGGCAAGCGAACGCGGCCAGCAGCGCCAGCACCAACAGCTGGAGTATGGCAGCCAAGCAGACCACGCTGTTCCAGGTAGGCAGCGACAGCACGCTGAACTGGAATTCCAACAATCGCATCAGCTTCTTTGGCACTGCCGCCACACCGGATGGCGCAGGCGCCACACAAACCTTTCAGGTGCAAAATCTCGCCACCTACAACGGCAGCGTAAATGTGCAAACGCTGGATGGCGTCTCTCATACCTTCAGCGTGACCAGCGCCAGCGAATTGCAGACCTACAACAACTGGCTGATTAGCCAGCTGCAAGCGGGCAATCTGGACAAAGCCAACTACCTCACCGAGTTCAATAAAGCGGTCACCGTCACCAATGGCAATATCGTGTATGACGTCAGCGCCACACCGCCAGATGAAGTCACACAGCCGATTGGTAACCGCATCGTAGTCAATGCCGATGGCCCTAATGCTCGTGTCAATCTGGCGGCGGACAAAACGCTGGAAGTTGTCGGCTCGACGGGCGGGGCGATCAAAGCCTCCAACGGTGCGCAGGCGGTGATTGATGGCAAGCTCGCCAGCCGTGGTTCTGTCGCCAACAACGGCACTGCGCTGGTGCTCTCCGATAACAGCAGTGGCAGCACCAGTAGCACCGGCGTCATCAACGGCGGGTTCCTTAATCGCCAGGATGGCACCGGCATCGGCTCCACCGGCTATGGTGCTAACGGCGTGCTGGTGCAGAGTGGCAGCGCGTTCAATAACAACGGCATTGTCAATCTGGCGACTATCGGCAGTAACTCGCAATATGGCGTGGCGGGGATTCGACTGGAAGATGACGCAACGTCCAGCAACAGCGGCAACATCAATGTCGGCGTCAATGGTTCCAGCGCGCGCGGCACCGCCTCTGGTGTACTGCTGACAGCACCGACTTCCACCTTTACCAATAATGCCGATGGGCAGATTTATATTGGTCGCGGTCCGCAAAACAGCCTGACCGACAGCGTGGCGGATACCGCGATGAATCAGAGCGGCCTCACCAGCGGGATTGCGCTGGTGGCCAACGGCTCTGCGACTAACAACGGTAATATCGTGATCGGCACTAAGGTGCAGAACGCGGCCGGGATGTCAGCAACAGGGGCCAGCGGGGTCACGATGCTCAATAACGGCACCATTGATGTCAATGGCGCTGCCGCCAGCGTGCCGCGTGAAAACGTCGGGATGTTGGTGACCAACAGCAGCGGCACCATCGACAACAGTGGCACCATCAACCTCAACGGCGTCAACGGTACGGGCGTGAAGGTGGTGGCGACCAATGGTAATACCGCTTCCGCCAGCTCAACGGGCACCATCAACGTTGCTGGCGGCGCCGATCCGGCCAGCGGCACGCGTAACTTTGGCGTGTGGGTGGAAGGACAGGGAAATGGTCAGGCGAGCGCAGACGTTAATGGTCCGGTGAATCTGAGCGGCACGGGTGCGATTGGTGTACACGCGCGCGGCAATGCCACAGTGGAAGTTGCCGCCAACGCGATACCGACCTTCAGCAACGGCAGCAATCAGATCGCTTTCTTCGCCTATGGCCCCAATGCGCGGATTAACGTAGCGGGCAACAATCCCTTCAATGTCACCACCACCAACTCGACACTGTTCCGCGTGGAACAGGGTGCGGATTTTGATGGCACCGATCTGTCGCTCACCGCATCGGGCGCAGGTTCAGTGGCGGTGAACGGCAGCGGCACTGGCGGCACAGAAGTGAATACCCGCAACGCCACGCTCAACGTCAGTGGCGCGGGCGCGACGGGGGTGAATATTGAAGGTGGCGCAACGGGCACCATCGACAACGACACCACCATCAACCTCACCGGCAACAACGCCATTGGCGCGATTGTCGATGGGCAGAAACATACGCTGGCGGGCAGCAACAGCGGCGCACCGGTGATCAGCACCACGCTGAGTTCGGCGGCGGCGCTCAACTCGTCGCAAAGCGGGCTGATTGGCTATCTGGCGCGTAATCGCGCACAGCTCAATAACACCGGCGATATTGCTTTCAGCGGCGCGAACGCCACCGGCATTCGCGTGGAGAGTGGTGCGACCGGAACCAACAGCGGCAACATTAATATCAACGATGGTGGCACTGGGATTGCGGTGAACAGCAGCGGCAGCACAGCCAACACCGCGGCGAACAACAGCGGCAATATCAATGTCAATGGCGGCAGTACCACCCGCCGCAGCCGGGGAGTCAGCGCCAGCGGCAGTCGGGCAATCGCCAACCTCAACAGCGGAACCTTGAATCTTAATGGCACTGGCGCAATTGGCGCAGAGGCAATCAACGGCGCACGGGTGAATATCGCCGCCGGCTCCACGCCAATATTTAATAACAGCGATCAGATTGCTTATCACGCGGCAGGCAGCGGCTCACGCATCATCTCGGCCGCCAACGCGCTGGACGTGAATACGCTGAATTCAACCGGATATCGTATCGATGAGGGTGCCGCACTGAGCTTCAGCAACCCGACGGCGCTGACCACCAGCGGCGTCAACAGCACCGGCGTTATTGTCTCTGGCAACGGCAGCACGCTGAACACGGCTAACGCCAGCTTCACCGCCAGCGGTCAGGGCAGCACGGCGATTCGTACCGAAGGCGGCGCGGCGACCACACTTGATAGCGGCAGCAGCATCAATGTGAGCGGCAATAGCGCCGTCGGCGTGCTGGTCAATAATCTGCGCAGCGATCTCAGCAATGCGCTGGATGGCACGTCAGCAGCGACTATCGTCACCAGCAATGCCAACCTCAGCGGCGCAGGCACAAACGCCATCGGCTTTGATGTCACCAACGGCGCCACGCTGGTCAACAACGGTGCGGTAGATCTCACCGGCAGCAACACTATCGGTATTCGCTCGCGCGCAGGCAGCACGCTGACCAACAACGGTACGGTCAACGTGGCGAACGGCACCGGGCTGGATGTGTCTGGCAGCGGCAGCACGCTGGCAAAAGGCGGCGTGATCAACGTCGATAACGGCGTGGCAGGCGTGCGGATCAGTGATGGCGCACAGCTGGCACTGACCGGCAGCGATACGGTGATCACCACGCGCGGCACGGCGCACGGCATCCTGGTCGATAACGGCGCGAGTGCGCTCAGTGCCAGCGATGCCACGGTGAATGTGCTGGGCAGTGGCAACGGCATCGAAAACCGCGCCGAACTCAGTAATGTCAGCTTGAGCAATCTCACGATCAACGTGGCGAATGGCAACGGGATCCGCACCGCTGTGCCATTTGATCCTGCCTCAACCGTCACCACCAATGTGACCGGCAGCGGCACCGGCCTGAACATCGCTAATGCGGATGGATCGACCACCAGCGGCGATTTAACGCTGGGATCGGGCTATCAATTTAATGTCACCGGCGCGGGCGGCAGCGGTATTCGCGCCAACACCACTGGCAACGTCACCACTGCGGCTGACGTCACGATCGACAATCCGGCGGGCGGATCGGCACTGATCTCCAGCACGGCGGGCACCATCGTCAACACCGGGACGTTCACCTCGAACAGCCTGACCGCGCCGGTGGTCGATTTGCGCGGGGGCAAAACCATCTTCGAAAACCTCGGCAACATCATCACCGCCAATCCGCAAACTGTGGCGGTGGCAGGCAGCAATGCCAATGATGAAATCCTGCTGACCGAAGGCGATGTACGCGGCGATATCAACCCCGGCGGCGGTTCCGATGTGTTCCGCTGGACGGGCGGTACGCTTAACGGCAGTCTGACGATGGGCAATGACGCTAACAACAGCGCGGAGGTCAGCAATGTGGATCTCGGCACCACCTATCACCTCACCAGCGGCAGCGGAACCGGTAACACCCTGACCTTTAACCAGATTGATTCGCGTGGCGGGAGCTTGAGCGCAGATGATCTTAACAAAGGGGTTAACCTCGGCAGCGGCTGGAGCACTATTAACTTTGCCGATACGCAGTGGACGTTGACCGATAACCTCAAATTGGCGCACAGCACCATTAATGTGGATGCGGATTCCACGTTATACGCTGGCAACAATGTGCATCCGACGTTAGCGGGCGGCACCGCGGCTTCACTCACGGTGAACAACGCCGGTATTCTCGATCTGACCAACGGCGCGGGATCGCCGGGCAACACCTTGAATATCAATGGTTCGCTGGCCTCCAGCGGCGGTCAGCTTAATCTGATCACTGACCTTAACGAAGGTGGCGCGCTAAACAATCAGTTCACCGACCACCTCAACGTCACCGGCAATGCCACGGGCACCACGCTGGTGAACGTCAAACTGACCGACAGCAGCACCGGCGCGTTAACCGACCTCAACCGCAACGGCGGCATTGAGGGCAACGAGGGGATTTCGCTGGCACAGGTGGCGGGTAACGCCAGTCCCAACAGCTTTGCCCTCAAAGACGGCTATCTCGGCGCAGGGCCCTGGCAATACCGGCTCTACACCTTCGCACCGGGCAGTACCGATCCTGGCCAGCGTTTGGTCAGCGGCAGTGGCAACAATTACTGGGATTACCGGCTGGCGAATTATTACGTTTGCGAAGATGGCGCCAGCTGCCCATCGACCTTTATCACCGATGCGTTTGGCAGCGGGCAAAGCTACGATGCGCGTCCCGCTGTAGTGCCGCAGGTGCCATCCTATATCTCAGCCCCGGTTGGCCTTGCTTATTACACCTCGGCGATTATCGACGATCTGCATAAGCGTCTCGGTGAGCTGCGTCATGAGCAGACTCGGCCGGAAGGCGATGGCGGCGAGATGTTCCTGCGCTACATCGGTTCGAATTTGAAATACAAAAGCGACCAGAGCTTCCGCGATTACGGTTACGACTTCGATCTGGATTACAGCGCGGTGCAGGTGGGCGGTAACGTTCTGCGTCTGGACGGGGACAAAGACAGCCTGCGCGGTGGCTTAGCCTACACGCGTGGTAACACGCGTATTCGTCCCGATGCCGCCGACGGGTACAGCAGCACCACCTTCGACAGCGATAGCCTGGCCTTTTACGGCACCTGGCAGCGGCAGAACGGATTCTATCTGGATGGTGTGCTGTCGTTCGACTGGCATCGCGGTGAAACCGATATCGCTCGACAAAAACAGGAAGCCAAGCTGAAAGGTCACGGCTGGACCGCCTCGCTGGAGAGCGGCTATCCGTTTGATCTCGGCGATGGTTATAAGCTGGAGCCGCAGGCGCAGCTGATGTACATGAAGCTGAACATGAACGACTTCACCGATGAAGACGGTAACAAGGTGCGTTACAGCGATTACAACCAGACCATTGGACGTTTGGGCGCACGTCTTGATCGCACCTGGACGGATGACAGCAATCGCCAGTACACCCCGTATCTGCGTGCCAATTACTACAAAGGCTGGGGCGGTACGGCAGACACCAACATCTCCTCGGTGGAAAACCCTGCATTGAGCGCCACTTTCACCAGCGGCCACTTTGGTCAGATGTGGGAAGTGGGCGCAGGCGGCACCGCCACGTTGCAGAAAGATGTGTCACTGTATGCAGAGGCGGATTATCGCAAAGAGATCAGCGGCAACGGGGCCAAGGGGTGGCGCTATAACGTGGGCGTAAGGTGGCAGTTTTAAATGAGGACATTTCAAGCGTCGCCTTGAATGTCGTCATTAAAGGGCTGTGGTATTTGGCCAGCTCAAGATAAATGGCGTCATTAAACAGATGCGACATTTGGCCTGATCGCCATCAATTGCGGGCTTGGGTTCAGGTGCACATTGATGTGCACCTTGCTCATCTTGCGCCTCGGCAAAACCTTGATTTCATATACTCTAAATAAAATTTTATCGATCAATTTCTGCCACAAAAAACAAGGGTATTGTTCCTCATGGCTTTAATTCAGGATAAAAATTAATTATTCGTGCTAAAGCCTGCCTGCTCTGCTGCCGAAAAGGTAAAAAAGTGTAATCGATTTTTCCTTTAGCCTGCATCTTGCAAGGACAACACACATGCGGAACAACCAGCCTATCACTCAGCGTGAATTCATCTTTGACGATGATGCCACGTTGATGTCGACCACCGACCTCAATAGCCACATTACCTATGCCAACGACGCCTTTATTGAGGTCAGCGGCTTTGAGCCGGAGGAGGTTAACGGTCAACCGCATAACATGGTGCGTCACCCGGATATGCCGCCGGAAGCGTTTGCCGATATGTGGGCTACGCTGAAACAGGGTGAACCCTGGACCGCGCTGGTGAAAAACCGTCGTAAGAACGGTGATCACTATTGGGTGCGGGCTAATGCTATTCCTGTGGTGCGTGAAGGCAAGGTACAGGGTTACATGTCGGTACGTACCAAACCTTCCGCCGAAGAGATCCGTCAGACAGAAGCGCTGTATCGTGATTTCCGCGAAGGGCGGGCCAAAGGTCGCCGTTTCCATAAAGGGCTGCTGGTCGGCACCGGCTGGCGTCGTCTCGGATCACTGTTAAAAATTATGCCGCTGCGCTGGCGTATTCGCTCTACTTTACTAACCGTGCTGCCGCTGTCCGTTATCGGCGTCTGGCTGCTGGGGATGGCACCGATGGCGCTGGGCGGCTTTGCCGCAGGCATGGCAGGTTTGTTGCTGCTGGCGAGCCTATGGTTGGAGCAGCAGATTTCCCGTCCGATGGAGCGCATCTGCCGCCAGGCTTTAAGCGTCGCTACCGGTGCCAGTCATAAGGTGGAGCAGCTGGATCGCGTGGATGAAATCGGCATCACCCTGCGCGCCATCGGACAACTCGGTCTGATGTTCCGCTGGCTGGTGGATGACGTCAGCGGTCAGGCGATCAATGTGTTGAGCGCCAGTGGGGCGATTGCGCGCAGCAACGATGAGTTGAGCCGCCGCACGGAACAGGCCGCGGCCAACGTGCAGCAAACCGCCGCCACCATGAATGAAATGACCGCCACGGTGAAAAGCAACACCGATACCGCTCACGAGGTGAACAAGCTGTCGGAGAACACCAGTCATGCGGCGCTGAAAGGCGGTGAAGTGATGCAGGAGATGGTGGGCATGATGGCGGAGATCGCCGACAGTTCGAAGCGCATCGCCAATATCACCAGCGTGATTGACGGCATCGCTTTCCAGACCAATATTCTGGCACTGAACGCGGCGGTGGAAGCGGCGCGTGCCGGTGAACAGGGTATAGGATTTGCAGTGGTGGCTGGTGAGGTGCGCAGCCTGGCGCAGCGCAGTGCCAAAGCGGCCAGTGAAATCAAAACACTGGTGGAGACCAGCGCGGGCCGCGTGCAGTCGGGCAGCAATCACGCCGATGCCGCTGGGCGCACCATGCAGGAGATTGTCGAGCAGGTGCAAAACGTCACGGCGCTGATTGCCCAGATCAGTTCTGCCACGGCGGAACAATCTATCGCGTTGAGCGAGGTGAGCACGGCAGTGGAAGATCTTGACGATATCACCCATCAAAACGCTGCGCGCGTGGCGGAAAGTGCCGAAGCGTCCGGGCGTATGACGCATCAGGCGAATCGCCTGGTGGAAGCGATCAGCGTATTCCGTTAAAGGGTCTCGCGCGCCGCACGCAACGCGCCGGGTGGGGTACCGACGATCCGTTTAAACGCCCGGCTAAAGGCGGCCAGCGAACCATAACCAAGGTGGAAGGCGACGCTTTCCACGGCTTCGCCCTCATTGACGATACGTTCCACTGCCAGACGCATGCGCAGTTCGGTGAGGTAGCGCAGCGGCGTCATGCCGGTAGCCGTTTGGAAACGGGCGGCAAACACTGAGCGTGAACTGCCCGATTCGCGTGCCAGCCGCTCCACCGTCCAGTTTTCGCCCGGCTCACGATGCATGGCGGCCATCGCCAGGCTAAGACGTGGATCGCGCAACGCCTGCACTAATCCACTGCCTCTGCCGCAGCCGTTCTCTACCCAGCCGCGCACAATCTGCGCCGCGACTACATCCGCCAGGCGGGACAGAATCCCGGCGAAACCGGCTTTGCGCTCGCGGGTTTCGCGCTCCATCGCATCGAGAATCGGTTGGATTTCTGGGTATTGTGCCAGCAGGGTACTTACCAGCATCACGTCCGGCATGGTGTGCACCAGCGGCTGCATGCCACCAAGTTCGAACGCCATACAGGCGCTAAACAAAATGACGTCGCTGTCGTCCGGGCAACTTTCGCTGCTGTCAGCGATGTCACAAACGCTGCCACAGATCGGTTTGCTGTTAAAGGTGCCAATCGGTTCACAGATGGCGTCTTCGCTGGAGATCAACGCGTGCGCTTTGCCGTGCGGGATTAGCATCGCATCGCCTGCCTGCAACGGATAGATCACGCCAGACGCTGAGCGGATCATTAATGATCCACGGCCAACAAAGTGCAGTTGTGCCTTGCCCGGCGCGTCATCGTATTGCAAACCAAAAGGGGTATGTAAGGCGATACGCTGATATTTCACGCCATACAGGCGCATGCCCATCAGCAGTTCACTGGTCAGATCTTCATAGCGGCTCATGCTAATCCAGACGAATTATCAAAAAACAAAGTTTCTGTATCATAGATCGTCTTTCGTCATCTCACTATGCTTACAACCTGAATTTTTGTGATGGGGATCGCAGATGAGTCTGGATACTGAAGTAGTCGAAACAAGTATAGCGGTGGATAAACCCGCATGGGGCGCGGTGTTTGCCATGGCGTTTGGCGTGTTCGGCCTGATTACCGCCGAATTTCTGCCGGTGAGCTTGCTGACACCGATTGCCGACTCGCTGCAGGTGAGTGAAGGGCAAGCAGGCCAGACGGTGACCGTGACTGCGCTGGTGGCGCTGCTCACCAGTCTGGTGGTCGGCAACCTCACGCGTCGTCTTGACCGTCGCATCGTGATGCTGGCCTTTACGCTGCTGCTGATTGCCTCGGCGCTGCTGGTGGCATTTGCAGAGAATCTGCCGATGATCCTGCTGGCGCGCGTGCTGCTCGGCATGGCGATTGGCGGCTTCTGGACGCTTTCCACTGCGATTACCATGCGGCTGGTGCCGAGCGATCAGGTGCCAAAGGCGTTGTCGATTGTGTTCAGCGGTATTTCACTGGCGACCATTATTGCCGCACCGTTGGGCAGCTACCTCGGGGGCATTATCGGCTGGCGTAACATCTTCCTGCTGACCGGTGTATTGGGCGTGCTGGCGCTGTTCTGGCAGTTCTTCACCTTGCCTGCGATGCCGCCAGAGAATAAAGCGCGCAGCGGCGGCGTGCTGGATTTGCTGCGTAACGGCCTGATGCGCTGGGGCATGCTGGCGGTGATCATGATGTTCACCGGTCACTTTGCCTTCTTTACCTATCTGCGTCCGTTCCTGGAAAGCAGTGCACAGCTCAATATCAATCAGCTGTCGCTGGTGCTGCTGGCGTTTGGTGTAGCGAACTTCTTTGGCACCTCATTGGCAGGATTTCTGGTGACGCGCAGCGTGTCGCTGACGTTGACCGGCATGGCGTTGGTGATGAGCGTGACGGCGGTGGTGCTGGTGAGTTTAGGTAATCTGCCGTGGGTGGTAGGCGCTGGCGTGGCGATGTGGGGCCTGGCATTCGGCTCAATGCCGACCGGCTGGTCAACGTGGATCTCCCGTGCGGTGCCGGATGATGCCGAATCCGGCGGTGGTTTGCTGGTGGCGACCATTCAGCTGGCGATCACCGCCGGTGCTGCGGCTGGTGGCTGGATGTTTGATCTCAACGGCGCGGGCGGCGTGTTCCTCGCCAGCGGCGTGCTGATGCTGCTGGCAGCTATCACCATTTTCACTCGCGTTCGTCATCACGGTTAAATAGCTTGTTGCGTCAGGATCGGCATCAGCGTCGATCCTAAAAATGCTCACATACCTGTAGGGTCGCCATTGATGGTGACCTTTGTTTTTTCTGGCGGCACACGCAGACATAAATCCTGCTCCACTATAAAAACCCAGTTTTTTAACCCTTTGCACACAGGTTAATCCAAATGTGCTTTTTATATTCAAATTAATCGAACAACTACGGCAAATCTCTCTGCTTTTTTGTGATCGATTTCACGCCTATTATTTATCTCAACAAGGCGATGACGCCTTATCCGATAAAAAATCATTGAGGAATTGACCATGAAATCTATCAAAACTTTTGCTGCTATTATCGCTCTCTCTGCTCTGCCATTCGCCAGCTTTGCGCAAAGCGTCACCGCATGTGCTTCAACGCTGGATGGTGCAGAAGCGCAAATCGCTGCTCAGGCGCACAAAGCTGGTGCTTCCTATAAAGTGACTGAAGCCAACTTCAACAACGGCGTGCACATGACTGCCGAGTTGACCAAATAAGTCTGCGTTAACGATCTGTGCTGACAGGGTGCCTTAGGGCGCCCTGGCGGCGTTTGTAACTGCATAAAATTCTGTTACTTTCCTACCTAAATGATTACTATTCTCAAAAACTAACATCCTTCGTCGGCTCGCCTCGGGCTGTCATTCTGAAATTGGTTGCATTGTCGGGCTTTCACTTCACTGCCATGAGGCGGTGGATTTGCTATGGAGAAGTTATGAAAGCGATTAAAACAACATGGGCGTTGCGTCCATTGCTGCTGGCAACGGCGCTGTTATCTTCCTCTGCGGTACTGGCAGCGGAGTCTCAACCGCTGAACCAGGTGATTTCCAAAGGTGCTTACGAACTGGCGTTCAGCAACAGCGATAACGCGCTGTTCCTCGCCACGGCGCAAAACGCCAGCACCAAAGGTGGCACCGTTTATCGTCTCGATCCGCAGGACCTGTCGGTGAAGCAGACTATCAACACCGATTTGCCGACCTTTGGCGCCGCGATCAACCAGACAACCAACACGCTGTTCTTCGGCAATACCCGTGATGCGGCGCTGACCTCGGTCGATGCCAGCAGCGGTAAAGTGCTGAACACACTGGTGCTGGATGCGCGTAAGCGCAGTGAAACCGTCCGTCCACTGCAGCCGCGTGAAGTGGCAGCGGATGCGGCAACCGATCGCGTGTATGTCACCGGCCTCGGTGAGCAGAGCGTGGTGTGGGTTGTGGATGGCAAAACCCTGAAGCTGGTCAGCACCGTGCCAAACACCGGTAAAATGGGCACCGGTCTGGCGATCGATTCTGCGGCGCAGAAACTGTACGTGACCAACGCCGACGGCGAACTGGTGACCATCAACACTCGCCTGAACGCGATTGAAAAACGTCAGAAAATTGATGGCGACAAAGATCACTTCTTCCTGAATATCGCGCTGGATACCCAAGGGCATCGCATCTTCCTGAGCGACTCTAAACAGCCTCAGGTGCTGGTGCTGGATTCCCGCACTCAGCAGGTGATTCACAAGATTGATGTGCCAGAATCTCTGGCGGTGCTGTTCAATGCCGATCGCAACGAGCTGTACGTGACTCATCGCAAAGCAGGTGAGATCAGCATCATTGATGCCAGCACTTACAAAGTGAAGCGCACAGTGAAAGCACCGGGCCTGCCGAACAGCCTGGCGCTGTCAGCAGACGGTAAAGCGCTGTTTGTCAGCATCAAGCAGCCGGGCACCCGTAAAGAGCCACCAAAAAATCCGGATAGCGTCCTGCGTATCGCGCTGTAAGCGGCAGTTATCTGAAACTCAAGGGCGGCGTGTGCCGCCCTTTGCATTTCCCGCCTTTCGTTACGCAGTTCCCTCCGCTTTTACGCTACCTTTTACCTCAACAACACCAATGGAGAGGAAGCAATGAGCCAGTTTTTTATGCATGAGAAAAACGATCTGGTGAACGAAGCCATCGAAGGGGTTTTGCTGAGCACGCCCTGGCATAACCTGAGCCGCCTCGATCTCGGTGATGAGATCCGCGTGGTGGTGCGCACAGATTGGGATAAGAGCAAAGTGGCGCTGATCTCCGGCGGCGGATCGGGCCATGAACCGGCACATGCCGGTTTTGTCGGTAAAGGCATGCTCACGGCGGCGGTGTGCGGCGATATCTTTGCCTCCCCGAGCGTGGACGCGGTGCTGAACGCCATTATCAATGTCACCGGTGACGCCGGTTGCCTGCTGATTGTGAAGAACTATACTGGCGACCGGCTGAACTTCGGCCTGGCGGCGGAGAAAGCGAAAAATCTCGGCTACAACGTCGAGTTGGTGATGGTGCAAGACGATATTGCGCTGCCCGAAAATCCTCAGCCACGCGGCATCGCGGGAACCGTGCTGGTGCATAAGATCGCCGGTTTTGCTGCCGAGCAGGGTCAATCACTTGATGAAGTCAAAGCGCTGGCGCAACGTGCCATTGATGCCACCTCATCGATTGGACTGGCTTTTGCCACCTGCCATATTCCTGGCGAAAAGCGTGATGAACGCGTTGAAGCGGGCCATAGCGAGCTAGGTATGGGCATTCACGGCGAGCCGGGCGTGGTGACACTGGATACCCAGAACAGTCGAAAAATCAGCAGCATCATGACCGATAAGCTGGCGCAGGCGCTGCCAGACGGCAAACAGGCGCTATTGCTGATCAATAACCTCGGTGGTTTTTCCCAGCTGGAGCTGGCGGTGTTGACGCGTGAAGTGTTGCAATCACCACTTGCCGCGCGAGTCACTCATCTTATTGGCCCGGCAACCCTGGTCAGCGCACTGGATATGAAGGGCTTCTCGCTGTCGTTGCTGGCGCTGGAGGAACCGTTCCTTGAGGCACTGAATGCGCCAGTGCAGGTGCTGGGTTGGGTGCCGGTTTATGATTTCGCCCCGATCAGTTTGCAGAGCGCGGAAAAAGTCGGCAGCGTGCTGGATTTCGACCCGTCCGACAACGCTGAAGTGGCAAAACACGTTGAGCGCGTGACGCAAACCTTAATCGATCTGGAAAGCGAACTTAACGCGCTGGATGCCAAAGTCGGCGACGGCGATACCGGCTCAACCTTTGCAGCAGGCGCGAAGAAGATTCAGCGCGGCCTGCGCGACAAGCAACTGCCGCTGGATGAGCTACCAACTCTGATGGCGCTGATCGGTGAGCAACTGGCGACGGTGATGGGCGGCTCAAGCGGTGTGTTGATGTCGATTCTGTTCACCAGCGCCGGGCAAAAACTGGAAGAGGGCAGCGCATTGCCGCAGGCCTTAATGCACGGTCTGGAACGGATGAAACATTACGGTGGCGCACAGCCGGGACATCGTACGTTAGTGGATGCGCTGCAACCGGCGCTGGAAGCGTTAGTGGCCGGTGAGTCGCTGGCGTCTGCTGCGAAAGCCGCTCAGCAAGGGGCGGATGCCACGGCTCAAATGCAGAGTGCCAAAGCGGGACGTTCGGCTTATCTGAACCAACAAAGTCTGGATGGGGTGAAAGATCCGGGTGCGTATGCGGTTGAGAAGGTGTTTGCGGTGTTAGCCGGTTGATGGCAACTGATTGATGAGAAGGGTAGCGGCGCGATATCGTGCGCACCTGAAGCGATATCACCGCTGACAGATGCGCCCTACATTACGCCGCTACAACAACCTTAGTCTGCCGACTCGCGCATCATCTCTTGATGCGGGATATCCGACAGAATCTGCTCGAAACTGCGCAGACGTTTGTAGATCGACATCAGCTCGACCAGCGTTGACCACGACGAGATCAGATACTGGAACGACGATCGCACCTGATCAAACACGTTGGTAATCTGGTTGAGCAAACCGAGCGTGATGGTCCCGGCAACAATCGACGGGAACAGCAGGAACAGCCCGAATACGTTATCGACCTGCAGATAGAGAATGCGGGTGATGTTGAAATAGAGATAGTGGAAATAGAGACGGAAATAGTTAAAGCGCACGCGGCTGAACAGCTCATTGACCGTCGGCGGTGATGCGCGATCGGCATTGTCTTCGCCATACACCAGCTCTTTACGATAGGCCGCTTCAACACGCTGATTGCGGAACTCCAGCCCCGGTAATTTAATCCCGACAATCGCCAGCAGCCCGGTACCAAACACCGACCACAGCACTGCCGCAATCACCAACGCATACGGAATATTACCCAGCAGCGGGATGTCTTTCACGTGATGTGACAGCGTGATCAGCACCGGCAGGAACGCTACCAGCGTCATGATCGCCTGAATAAAGCTCACGCCCCAATCTTCAAGCGTGCTGGCAAAACGCATGGTGTCTTCCTGCACACGCTGCGCGGCACCTTCCACGTGGCGCAGGCGCTGCCAGTTATGCATGTAGTAGTTGTTCATTGCGGTACGCCAGCGGAACACCCAGTGGCTGATGAAGAACGAGTTCATCACGCCAATCACCACCGCAATCAGTGCGATGCCTAAAAAGGCGAGAACCTGCTGGTAAAATTCAGCAATTTGCACCGATCCAGCTTTGGTTAAGGCCTTTTGAATCAAATCATAAAAGGGGCCATACCAGGCGTTGACCGCCACGCCAACCTGCACACCAAACCAGGTGACGAAGATGATCAGGGCGGCGCCCCACACTGACCAGCGCTGCCACGGATGGTTATCAATCACCTTCCAGGCAAGGGCGAAAATCGCCGCAACGATCCAGTAATAGGCATAGAACCATAATTGGCTTGGATGGATGAAACGGCTGGCATTGGTGGGCAGCGGCTGTTGCATCGCCGCATGCAGCGAAGGCCACAGTGCAGGCAGTTCATTGGCAAAGCCGAACCAGGCAAAAATCGCAATCAAACTCCAAATCGCGGCCGAGCTGAAAAACAGCGCTGGCCGCGGAAAATAGGACTTAAACATAGGCACTCCGCTGTTGTGTGTACTCTTTTATACCGCGTCAGACAGTGCTTTGTCTGTTGTGGGTTGTATCTGACGATGACAGCATCGCCGCAGTTATGTAAAGCGACGCTGTGAGTTGTTAAGTATTTTGTGCGCATTTGTTTCGAGAAACTAAATTAATACAGTTTGTAGTGTTACACTATGCGCACTGTTACCGGTAACAGTGACGCTGTATCCCTTAAGACACAACTAAAAAAACAATACAACGCAACGAGTTAACTTTCATACCGCATTCATGTGGTAATGAGGCAATGTCATGTCAGAACAAAAAAATGGTCACAGTCGCAGGGATTTTCTGCTGAGAACCATCACCCTGGCGCCAGCCATGGCCGTTGGCGGTTCGGCAATGGGCGCGTTAGTGGTGCCGATGGCCGCAGGAGCAGCAGAGCAACCCGTTGCACCTCAACAAGCACGCGCTTATCAGCCCACCTGGTTCACGGCGGAAGAGTTCGCCTTTATCACTGCGGCAGTGGCGCGCCTGATCCCCAATGATGAACGCGGTCCTGGCGCACTGGAAGCCGGTGTGCCGGAGTTTATCGATCGTCAAATGAACACGCCGTATGCCACCGGCAGCAACTGGTACATGCAGGGTCCGTTTAATCCCGATCTGCCTAAAGAGCTGGGTTATCAGTCTCCGCTGGTGCCTCAGCAAATTTATCGCCTCGGCCTGGCCGATGCCGATGGCTGGAGCAAAAAGCAGCACGGCAAAGTATTCGCTGAGCTGACAGGCGAACAGCAGGACGCACTGCTGACCTCTTTTGAGAGCGGTGAGGCAACGTTCCCGCAGCTCAATAGCAAAACCTTCTTCTCCTTCCTGCTGCAGAACACCCGCGAGGGTTACTTCAGCGATCCGATCCACGGTGGAAATCAGGGCATGGTGGGCTGGAAGCTGATTGGCTTCCCTGGCGCACGTGCCGACTTTATGGATTGGGTTGAGCGCGGTGAACGTTATCCGTTCCCGTCAGTGGATATTCGCGGGGAGAGGGCGTAACTGTGGCAAATGAATTGAAAAAAGTAGACGCGGTGATCGTTGGTTTCGGCTGGGCCGGCGCGATCATGGCAAAAGAGCTGACCGAAGCGGGTTTGAACGTGGTGGCGCTGGAGCGCGGCCCGCATCGTGATACCTATCCTGATGGGTCCTATCCGCAGTCGATTGATGAGCTGACCTATAACATCCGTAAAAAGCTGTTCCAGGATCTGTCGAAAAGCACCGTCACTATCCGTCACGATGCTTCGCAAACCGCAGTGCCTTATCGTCAGCTGGCGGCGTTTTTGCCGGGCACCGGCACCGGCGGTGCAGGCCTGCACTGGTCAGGCGTGCATTTCCGTGTCGATCCGGTTGAGCTGAATCTGCGTAGCCATTACGAGCAGCGTTACGGTAAAAACTTCATCCCGGAAGGCATGACGATTCAGGATTTCGGCGTCAGCTATGATGAGCTGGAGCCGTTCTTTGATCAGGCCGAGAAAGTATTTGGCACCTCCGGCAGCGCCTGGTCGATCAAAGGTAAGCTGCAGGGCAAAGAGCAGGGCGGTAACCCGTACGCGCCGGATCGTTCCAGCGCTTTCCCGCTGCCTGCACAGAAGCGCACTTATTCAGCACAACTGTTCGCACAGGCCGCTGAATCAGTCGGTTATCATCCGTACGATATGCCGTCTGCCAATACCTCTGGCCCGTACACCAACACCTACGGCGCACAGATGGGGCCGTGCAACTTCTGCGGTTACTGCAGCGGTTATGCCTGCTACATGTACTCCAAAGCTTCGCCGAACGTGAACATCCTGCCGGCACTGCGTCAGGAGCCGAAGTTCGAACTGCGTAACAACTCCTACGTGCTGCGCGTCAATCTCACCGATGACAAGAAGCGCGCAACGGGCGTGACCTATCAGGATGGTCAGGGGCGTGAAGTGGTGCAGCCGGCGGATCTGGTGATCCTTGCGGCGTTCCAGTTCCACAACGTGCATCTGATGCTGCTGTCAGGCATCGGCAAGCCGTATAACCCGATCAGCAATGAAGGTGTGGTGGGTCGTAACTTCGCCTACCAGAATATCTCCACACTGAAAGCGCTGTTCGACAAGAACACCACCACCAACCCGTTTATTGGTGCGGGCGGTGCGGGCGTGGCAGTGGATGATTTCAATGCCGATAACTTCGACCATGGGCCGTATGGCTTCGTCGGCGGTTCCCCGTTCTGGGTGAACCAGGCGGGCACCAAGCCGATTTCGGGTCTGCCGACGCCAAAAGGCACGCCAAACTGGGGCAGTCAGTGGAAAGCGGCTGTGGCGGATACCTATAACCATCACATTTCGATGGATGCGCACGGCGCGCATCAGTCGTATCGCGCCAACTATCTTGATCTCGATCCGAACTACAAAGATGTCTATGGCCAGCCTCTGCTGCGCATGACCTTTGACTGGCAGGACAACGACATCAAGATGGCGCAGTTTATGGTCGGCAAGATGCGCAAGATCACCGAAGCCATGAACCCGAAAATGATCATCGGCGGCGCTAAAGCCGCAGGTACGCACTTCGATACGACCGTGTATCAAACCACGCACATGAGCGGCGGCGCGATCATGGGTGAAGATCCGAAGACCAGTGCAGTGAACCGTTATCTGCAGAGCTGGGATGTGTCCAATGTGTTTGTGCCAGGCGCTTCTGCATTCCCGCAGGGCCTCGGCTATAACCCAACCGGCATGGTGGCGGCGTTGACCTATTGGTCAGCCAAAGCCATTCGTGAACAGTATCTGAAGAGCCCCGGCCCACTGGTTCAGGCATAAGGAACACGGCGATGATCAAAAGCATTTTAGCCCTGTTTCTGGGCACGATGACGTTCGCCGCAGTGGCGGACGAAGCAGGTTCGGACGCACTGGTGAAGCGCGGCGAGTATCTGGCACGCGCGGGTGACTGCGTGGCCTGTCACAGCACTGCAGGCGGCAAGCCGTTTGCCGGTGGTTTACCGATGGCGACGCCGATTGGCACCATTTACTCCACCAACATCACGCCAGATAAAACCACCGGTATTGGTGATTACAGCTACGACGATTTCCAGAAAGCGGTGCGTCACGGCGTGGCGAAAAATGGCGATACGCTCTATCCGGCGATGCCTTATCCGTCTTACGCGGTGGTCAGCGATGACGACATGCATGCGTTGTATGCCTACTTTATGCATGGCGTGCAGCCGGTGGCGCAGGCTAACAAAGACAGCGACATTCCGTGGCCGCTGTCGATGCGCTGGCCGCTCTCCATCTGGCGTGGCATCTTTGCGCCAGACGTGAAAGCGTTCCAGCCAGCCGCGCAGGAAGATCCGGCGCTGGCGCGTGGTCGTTATCTGGTGGAAGGTCTGGGTCACTGCGGTGCCTGCCATACACCGCGTAGCATCACCATGCAGGAAAAAGCGCTGACCAACGGCGAAGGCAATGATTACCTGTCTGGCAGCAGCGCACCGATTGATGGCTGGACCGCCAGCAATCTGCGCGGTGACAACCGTGATGGTTTAGGCCGCTGGAGCGAGGACGATCTGAAGCAGTTCCTGCGCTTTGGCCGCAACGATCACACCGCCGTATTTGGTGGCATGACCGATGTGGTACAGCACAGCCTGCAGTATCTCAACGACGAAGATATCAGTGCGATCGCCAAATATCTGAAGTCGCTGGGCGCGAAGGATGCCAGCCAGACGGTGTTCACGCAGGACGATACGGTCGCTAAGGCGTTGTGGAAGGGCGATGACAGCCAGCCAGGCGCTTCGGTGTATGTCGATAGCTGTGCGGCCTGTCATAAAACCGACGGCAGCGGTTATCAGCGCTTCTACCCGGCACTGCGTGGCAATCCGGTGGTGATGGCCGAGGACCCAACCTCGCTGATCCACATCGTGCTGGTGGGCGGCACCTTGCCCGGCGTGCAGGGCGCACCAACGGCGATTACCATGCCGGCTTTCGGCTGGCGCATGAACGACAACCAGGTGGCGGATGTGGTGAACTTCATTCGCGGCAGCTGGGGTAATGGCGTGAAGTCGACGGTGACGGCGAAAGATGTGGCGAAGCTGCGCAAAGACGAGGCAGTCGAGTCGAAGCAAGGCAGCGCGGACATTAAGGTGCTGGAAGGGCAGTAAAGTGACATAAAGCGGGGCGCAAATTTGCGTACCGCTTTAACCAGATAGGGCCGCCATTTTCATCATTGGCGGCCTTTTTACAAAACGCCAGACCCTAAGCGGCTCCAGACTGCGTTATCACCCGTTACTTACCGCTGGATATCAAGACTCCTTACGTCTTGTTAAATATTCTCCAAATCCAGCCCGCGCGTTTTCGGACCGTAAATCCCCACTGACAGCATCACCATCAGCATGCTCAGCACGATAAAGGCGATCACGCCTTCGCTGCCGGCGTACTGCAAAATAATACCGATCAGAATACTGCTGAACACCGTCGACAGGCGGCTGAAGGAGTAGCAGAAGCCGACTGCGCGAGCGCGGATATGCGTCGGGAAAATCTCGGTCTGATAAGCGTGATAGCTGAAGGTCAGCCATGCGTTGCTGTAGGTGATCAGGAAGCCACAGATGACCATCATCACCGGATTGGTTACTAACGCGAACAGCGTGCCGAACACCACGGTCATCAGGGAAGAGAGAACGATCTGCCATTTGTTCTCGATCTTATCGGCATAACGGCTGCAAATCAGTGAGCCCAGCGGATAGGCCAGCGTGATGAAAAACGCATACAGCAGGCTGTGCGTCACGGTCGCACCTTTGCCGGACAGCAGCGCGGGCAGCCAGTTACCAAAGCCGAAGAAGCCAATTGCCTGGAAGAAGTTCATCACTACCAGCATCAGCGTACGCTTGCGGTAAGTCGGGCTCCAGATCTCGCTGAAGCGCCCTTTTTTCGGCAGCTGTGCCGCGGCATCGCTGTTAGAGAAATCTTCGCCCGGCGCAATCCCGCAGCGTTTTTCCATCTCGCTCAGAACCTTGTGTGCTTCCTGATGACGGCCCTGCTGCGCCAGCCAGCGCGCCGATTCCGGCAGGTTTTTACGAATCAGCCAGATCACCAGCGAACAGACCGCGCCGGCAATAACAACCCAGCGCCAACCTTCAAGGCTAAGAATAGTTTGCGGCACCAGCCACCAGGACATCAGCGCTACCGCCGGAACCGACAGGAACTGGATAAAGAAAGAGTAGGCAAAGGCGCGGCTACGCAGATGAGCAGGCACCCACTCAGACAGATAGGTATCGATGGTTACCAGTTCAACGCCGAGGCCAATTCCCACCAGGAAGCGGAACAGGATGATCATCTCAGCACTCTGCTGGAAGGCCATCAACAGTGAGAACACGCCGTACCACATCAGCGCACACATAAAGGTCAAACGGCGACCAAAGCGGTCAGCGTAAGGTGCGAGCAGGCTGGCACCGAAAAACAGCCCAAGGAAGGTGGCAGAAGCGAAGGCGGCCTGGTCAGAAAATCCCAGCACGCCTTCAGAGCCGGTATGAAACACCCCGGCAGCCATTAGGCCAGAGCTGATATAACCGGTTTCAAACAGATCGTAGAGCTCAAAAAAACCTCCCAATGCCAGCAGCGTGATAAAACGCCACAGGCCTGCGGAAGAGGGCAGTGCGTCGATGCGCCCGGCTAAGGTGCGGCGATCCGCTGCGATGTGATCGTTCGCCATCCCTGTCGAAGTGATTGTTGTCATTATTGGATAAACCTCGGTGTTTGCAGAACTCGCACGGTTGTAATTGGTTTTAAAAATAATTAACCGTTAGCAAGCGAAGGAATAGCAGGATAATCAATTCATCGCGGGTTGCCGAGAGGGGCAACGGTGACATTTTCGCAATCTACGTTGCAGTTCACAGAAGTGTGATCGCCGTCCCTGGCGATGCGATTAATGCAGGCTGGGGTAAACGCCTGGTCCAATCGGTAAACCCAGTGCGTACCATGCCAGCAGCAGGATGATCCAGCTGATAAAGAACACCACCGGATACGGGAAGATCAACACATAATAGGTGCCAAGTTGCGCATCTTTTTGGTATCGCTGCAGGAATCCAAGGAACAGCGGCAGGAACGGCGACATCGGTGCCAGCGGCAGCACGGCTGAGTCCGCGATGCGGAAAATCATCTGGGCAAAGGCCGGATGGAAGCCGAGCAGCATAAACATCGGTACGAACACCGGTGCCAGAATCGACCAGATGGCTGAGCCGCTGGCAATAAACATGCACAAGAATGCCGACAGGAACATCAAACCGAGGAACGCAGGCGCGCCGCTGATGCCGGCACTTTCCAGCATATCGGTCAAACCGATCGCCATGAATTTGCCCATGTTGCTCCAGTTAAAGAAGGCGACAAACTGCGACAGCGGGAACACCATCACAATAAAGCCCGCCATGCTCTTCATCGGATCCACCAGCAATTGTGGGATGTCATCCGGGCGGCGAATCTGTTTGGTGACGGCGCCGTAAGCAATCGCCACCACAAAGAAGAACAGGATGATAATCGGCACTATGCCCTGAATAAACGGCGAAGGAATGATGCCGCCGGTTTTCGGGTTGCGCAGTGGCGCATGTTCCGGCACCACCAGCAGCGCCATCAGCGCGATAAACACCAGCGCGGCAATACCCGCAGCACGCAGACCGCGATTTTCCAGGGCGGTCAGCGGCGGCAGGCGATCGTGGTTGCCGCCGTTCCACACCGGAAGACGCGGCTCGACGAACTTATCGGTGAGGATGGCCCCGACGATGGTCAGCACAATCACCGAACTGGCCATAAAGAACCAGTTGTCGATCACGCTAACATGGACGGTATCGCTCACGGCTTTCGCCGCTTCGGTACTGATGCCCGAAAGCAGCACGTCGGTAGTGACGATCAACAGGTTAGCGGTGAAGCCGGAAGCTACGCCCGCGATGGCCGCCAGTAAGCCCGCTACCGGATGACGGCCCACTGCCAGGAAGATCAGTGCCCCGAGCGGCGGCATTACCACCAGCGCAGCATCTGATGAGATATGGCTGAAGAAGGCGATAAACAGCACCATATAGCTGGCGTAACGACGGCTAACGCGTGACGCCATCTTCACCATCAGTGATTGCAGCAGGCCGACTTTTTCCGCCAGACCCGCACCTATCACCAGCGCCAGAATTGAGCCCAGTGGCGTGAAGCCGCTGAAGTTTTTGATGATGTTAGGCAGGATCCATTGAATCCCTGCCACGCTCAGCAGGTTGTTGACCCGCACCATTTCGCCATTGGTGGGATTTTTCACCGCCAGATCGAAGTAGCTGATAATGGCGGTGGCGACCATCAATACCACGATCAAGTAGACAAACAATAAGAACGGGTTGGGTACTTTGTTGCCGACCCGCTCAATCCAGCTAAACAGCTTCCCTGGGCTGCGGTTCTCCGTGGTCACTTCCATCGGTTATTCCTCGTCATGTCTGTTGTATTTGAGCCCGTCATACTTCAAGCCGCTAAGGCGACTCGAAGTATTGAGGGCTTTAGTTTTTATTTTTTGGTTACTGCATCCGGGTTTGCGTCGGATTGAAATCTTTTATGCCGCTAAGGCTTTTATAATTTTGATGGCGTCACATCCGCCGGAATCGGGCAGCTGTAAGGCTGTTCGCTGCGCACGCGCTGGAACTCTTCGCGGCAGCGCGCCAGCGTTTCTTCATCCTGCAACAAGGTCAGCGCGGTGGCGGCCATCACTTTGGCGGCCAGGCACATGCCTTTGTGGCCCAGCGAGGTGCGGCCCTGCGCCACCAGTTGCCAGGTGTGCAGCGGCGTACCGAAGGCAAAGCAGGGCGCAAAGCACTGCGCGGTCGGCGTCACCCAACTCACATCGCCGACGTCGGTTGAGCCATACAGCAACTCACGCGTCACGGCATAGGGCGCCACTTCATCCATCAAAATCTTGTCGCCCAGCGCCTCGGTCCAGGCAATTCCCGCCTCGCCGCCGGTGCGAGCCGCGTTCAGGCGCGCATTGCGCAGATCGTCCTTGGTCAGCGTGGCCCGGATCTCTGCGGCGAACTGCTGTTCCTCCGCGCTGTACTCCGGCAAACCAAACTGATGCAAGTTACGCTCCATCACCGCTTCCAGTGCGCGATTCGGCACATAGTTGGAGCAGGCTTTATCGAAGCGCACCGTCATGGTGGTGTCTGTCATCAGGGCCGCGCCTTTGGCGATATTGATCACCCGCTGATAAATATCCTGTGCCTGATCGAGTTCTGGCGCGCGGATCAGATACAGCACTTCGGCATCGGCTTGCACCACATTGGGGGAAACGCCGCCGGTGTTGGTCACGGCGTAGTGCACGCGCGCTTCCTGCACAATGTGTTCGCGCAGGAAGTTGGCACCGGTATTCATCAGCGTCACGGCATCCAGTGCACTGCGCCCCAGATGTGGTGAGTTGGCGGCGTGCGCGGCAACGCCTTTGAAGTGAAATGCGGCCTGGATGTTGGCCAGCGTGCTGAGGTTGAACATGCCGCTAAAGCCTTCGGGATGCCAGGTGACCGCAGCATCCACATCATCAAACAGCCCTTCGCGTACCATAAAGGTTTTGCCAGAACCGCCTTCCTCGCCTGGGCAACCGTAAAAGCGTAGCGTGCCGCGCTGGCCGTTTTCTGCCCACCATGCCTTGATGGCAAAGGCCGCGGCCAGTCCGGCGGTGCCCAGCAGGTTGTGGCCGCAGCCGTGCCCGTTGCCGTTTTCCACCAGTGGTTGTGGTGTGGCGCAGCCTGATTGCTGGCTCAAACCGGCCAGTGCATCAAACTCACCGAGGATAGCAATCACCGGTTTTCCACTGCCGATGCTGGCGATAAAGGCGGTGTCGATATTGCCGACGCCACGCTCGACGGCAAAGCCTTCCTGCTCCAGCGCATCGGCCAGAATGGCGGCGGATTGCGTCTCTTCAAAGCGGGTTTCCGGTACATCCCAGATGGCATCGCTAAGGGCGGTGAAGCGCGGCTGGTTTTCGTTGATGTAACGATCGATAAAATCGTGATGGCTCATCGCTGACCTCCAAACTGTGCCTGATTCAGTGCCAGTGTCGCGAGGGTTTGCACCGCGGTGGCCATGATCGCTTCATCAAAATCGAACTTCGCGTTGTGGTGACCTGCCGCCAGATCGCAGCCGAAGATCACATAAGATGACTGACCGCCGCGCTGCTGCACGCGCTCCAGCATGTAAGTGGCATCTTCCGAACCCGCCGCCTGCTTTTTGGTATCCACCACCGAGGTGAAAATGCCCATGGCATCGGCCTGCTGGTGGATAAAATCGACCCACGGCTGGCTTGGGATACAGCTGCGCGCGCCGCCCATTAGTTTGATGTCGTACTCAACGCCATACATCGCCGCCGCGCCGGAAATCACGCGCAGGGCTTGTTGATAGATGTCATCGTTAACCTGATTGCTGACGCCACGGGTTTCTACTTTCATCAGGGCATAATCGGGCACCACGTTACGTCCGGATCCTGCCTGCAGTACGCCCACGTTGACGCGTGCCACACCGCCGCTGTGTTGCGGAAGATTGTGCAGCGCCAGTGTCGCCTGGGCAGCCGCCAGTAAGGCATTACGACCCTCTTCAGGCTTACCGCCCGCATGCGCGCCGACACCGGTGAAATTAACATCCAGTTTGGTGGTGGCGAGGAAGCTGTCACTGCCGCAAACGATTTCGCCTGCGGGCACGCCTGTGCCGAGATGGATAGCGGTAAACAGATCCACATCATCCACCACGCCCGCAGCGACCATGGCTTTCGCACCGCGCACACCCTCTTCAGCGGGCTGGAAGATGATTTTAATCGTGCCGCTGAGCTGATCTTTCATCTCCATCAATACGCCCGCCAGCGCCAGACCAATGGTGGTGTGGCCGTCGTGACCACAGGCGTGCATCATGCCGGGGTTGCAGGAGGCGAAACCTTCGCGAGTCGGGATGTGGTCGGCATCGCGGCTTTCGTTCTGGTCCAGCGCATCCATATCGACACGGAAGCCCATCACCGGGCCAGGACGACCGGTCTCCAGCGTGGCGACCACGCCGCAGAAGCCGCCGGAGAAATGCGAGATCCACTGTGGCAACGCGCCTTGTTCCAGTGCGCGGGCTTCCTGCTGTGCCAGTACCTCATCAGAAGGCAAACCCATGCGCGCATCGGCATCGATCACATCACGACCCAGCTTGAGCTGATAACCAAGACGATGCAGCTCTTCTGCCACTATGGTTGCAGTACGGAACTCCAGCCAGCCCGATTCGGCAAAATGGTGCAGATCGCGACGCCAGCTTTGCATCTGTGGAATCCGCGCGTTGACGAGGTCGGAGAGGGTTTTCATCGGCATATCCTTTGTGTTGGTTTTTTATGCATTATCCCGAATCTACACAATGGTATTGGTGCGCATAAGATGCGAATATCTTGTCACTGATAAACAACGGTTATCACAAAAATCATGGCTGCCAACCTCAAACTTCATCAACTGCGCGCCTTTGTCGATGTGGCGCGTCAGGGCAGCATTCGCGCTGCCAGCCGCTTATCGGGACTTTCACAACCTGCACTGACCAAAGCGATTCAGGAACTTGAGCTGGCGCTCGGCGCGCGTTTGTTCGAACGGCGTCAGCAGGGCGTCACGCTCACGGATATCGGTGATAACTTTTTCCGCCACGCCAGTCTGGTGCTGGAAGAGTTACGCGTGGCGCAAGAGGATATTCAGCAGCGATTGGGGTTGGCGGGGGGAAGGGTAAATATCGGCGTGGGAGGCAGTATTGCGCGCACCATCATGCCTCAGGTCATCACCCAGTTTCATCGTGAATACCCGCTGGTGAAGGTGCGTATCGTGGAAGGGCAACTGGTGTCGATGGTGCATGAACTGCGGCAGGGTGCGCTGGATTTCACCATTAATACTTACGATCAACATCATCTGGATCAGGAGCTGATTTTTGAGCGGCTAATGGAGCGTGACTATCAGGTGGTGATGCGTAAAGGCCATCCGATGGCGCATGCCCGTTCACTGAATGAGTTGCAGCACTGTGACTGGACGATGCCGACGCCGCAGGGTAGTTACTATCGGTTGCTGCATGATCTGTTTGGTGAACGCGGTATGGCACCGAAGATCGTGGTGACCTGCGAAACCTTTATGGCCTGCACCAGCCTGGTGGCAAAGAGTGATTTTGTCAGCATCATCTCGCGTGATGTCATCGAGGATCCGACGCACGGAGGGCAACTTATTGCCCTTGATCTTGACGATCCGTTACCGAAAGCCACCTTCTATTTGATCCAGCGAAAAGACACCGCGCTGACGCCAATGAGCGCTTATATGGCCCAGCTGTTCCGCCGCTATTGTCAACAAAGGTAAGAGTGCGGCCTGGCTCGCAACTGATTAATTATTGCGCACTACACTTGCACTGGACGTTCCAATTGTGGAGAACTGACCATGCAAATTACACCTTATGTGTTTTACAACGGTCGCTGTGAAGAGGCGATCGCCTTCTATCTCGCGGCCACTGACGGCGAACTGCTGTTTAAAATGACCTTTGGCGATATGCCTGATGAAACCACCGTCGAAGATGAAGGCTGCCCCTCTGGCGTGACCTTCTCGCCTGAACAGATCATGCATGCCCATCTGCGCATCGGGCAGGGTGAGTTGATGATGAGCGATGGCGCACAGCAAGCAAATTACGCCGGATTTTCCGTGAGCCTGTCCACGCCAGATGAAGCGCAGGGTAAACATTGGTTTGATGCGTTGTCGGCGGGTGGAGAGATCACGAAGAAGTGGGAACCGACGTTCTGGGCGCACGGTTTCGGCATGTTTACCGATAAGTTCGGCGTGCCGTGGATGGTGAATGCCTATAAGCCGCAGATTTGACGACCAGGGTTTTACAGCCGGTCAGCCTACGTAGCGGCACAATTTAATGCGTTTCTGATAGCGATATTGCAGCTTCAGAAACGCGCGAAAATTGCGCCGCTAAGGAACTCGCTAATTAGAAGTTGTAACCCACGACCAGATAGTAACCCCAGCCCGTCGATTTCACTTCAAACGGACCGTTGCCGAAATTCAGCTCCTGCCCATCTGCCCACTGACCGCCATTGTGGAAATAACGTGCCACGGTAGAAACGTGCCAGTGATCGTAGTTCAGCGACAGAATATGGCTGGATGCGATCGAGTTGCTGGTGCGTGAAGGACCGGTCTCATCGCGCAGGTCTGAACCCCAATCGAAGTTGGTGAAGCCGATATAGCTCAGCTTGCCGCCCCACAGATCGGTAATCGGCACAAAGTATTTCACTTTGAAGCGATAACCATCCCAGCTGTTTTCGTTCGCTGCACCGTAGTTCTGCCACTGGTATTTGGCATACACGTTCAATGACAGGCCGATATCGCTGTGCGTATCGATGTCGGTACCCAGACCCATGTACCAGGTGTTCTGACGCTGTGAAGCGTTACGACCCATGTCATAGATGTAGTTGTTGGCGAAGTACCACTCTTTAAACGGACCAAATGCCAGGCTGGTGCCGGTCAGTTTATCGATAGAGAAACGCGGTTCAATTTCCATGAACAGCGGCGAACCGTGGTCGAAAATGCCGTTCGCGTTGCTGTTACCCACGCCGAAGAAGTTGGTCAAATCCGCATAGCCGTAGAAATCAAACCAGTCTTTTTTAGCAAAGGCTTCGTATTCGAGATACACGTCATTGTTGAACTGTGGTCCGAAGCGGGTGTGATAGCTGCCCACCACATTAACGCTCTGGTGCCACCAGTCTGAAAGATACTGCGGATCGCTGTCTGCCGCTTGTGCCGCGCCGGTCCAGCTGCTGGCCAGTAAGGCCCCTGCTATCAATGCTTTGAATTTCATTATTTTATTAACCACATGCTAGTGATCGCCGCAGATGCGTCGCGATCGAGTGAAAGCGATCCCAGGGGATGGGCCGTGAGTTGTTTTTTAACCGGTCTAATTCGCCGAATTTTCAAGTGTGCGTAATGTGCCTGTAACACAGCGATAGGAAATAGATTTTGATCACGTTTGTCAAAAAGTGTTGCATTTTGATTCATTAAAAATGTGACTATGATCACATAATTGCCGTGTAGCGAACGGAACCCCGCAACCGTTTACGTTGTCGCGTACAACCGCAAAGATGTCAGATGCAGAAAAAGAACGTAGCGGCACGATTCATCGTGCGCCTTTAGAATATGACGGTGGAAAAAGCGTGGTTCGGCGCGCCTTTGGAATTGGCGGCAGAAAATGCGGGGTTCATCGCGCCTTTGGCATTTGATGGCGGAGAAGTGTCCAGTGCATCGCGCCCAGAAATTTGAAGCGGAAAAATGTGTGATTTATCGGGGATTGCGAGTTTGAAGAGTAAAAGACTCAATACGTTGTGCCGCTACCGTGTTTGTTATTCAACACGGTAGCGCACGTTGATCATGGCAGGGTAACACGCACCTGCAGGCCGGAAATTTGCCCCTGAGCGTTATGGCAGTTCGACAGCGCGACCTGCATCTGATGCTTCTGCGCCACGCTGCGCACAATTGACAGACCCAAACCGCTGCCTTGCGCCTGTACATCTGGGGAACGGGTGAAGCGATCAAAGGCGCGTTCGATAAAGGATTCCGGCATGCCTGGCCCGTTATCGACGATATCCACTACCGTGTGATTGCCCACGCGATGCAGCAGCACATCCACCAGGCTGCCTTCAGGCGTGTGCAACATAGCGTTGCCAATCAGGTTATCGAACAGGCTACGCAAATCGGAACGGCTGGCGTGCAGGCGATAGTGGGTGCCATTAAAACCGATATCAATACCGCGCTTATCCGCGACTACCATCAACTGCTCAATGCTCTCTTTCAACAAATCATCGAGTTGGATGGTTTCCACCGTTGCCACCACCGACTGATCTTCCTGGCGCGAGATATTCAGCAACTGCGTCACCAAATGGCGCGTACGCGTAACGCCTGCTTCCAGTTGATCAAACTGGCGACTGGCTTCACCCGGCTGGATATGCTGGCGCAGATTCTCCAACTGCAAAGTCACGGCGGTAACCGGCGTGCGCAGTTCATGTGCGGCATCTTCAAGGAACTGGCGTTGCGACGACCATGCGGCGCGCAGTTTATCCAGCAGGGAGTTATACGCATCGACCAGTGGCAGTACTTCATCCGGCAGGCCATTTGGTGAAACCGCGTGCGGATGCAGGGTCTCTTGTGCGGCGATTTGCCGCGAAGCGACACGTAAATCTCGCGTGATGGCACGTACCACCAGCCAGATCACCAGCAGTGATAGCGGCATCATCAGCATCAGCGGAATAATGGCGGACAACACCCGTTTCACCATCAGACTCTTCATGTAGCCGATGTTGTGCAGCACCTGAATATTGCCGATTTCACTGCCCAGTTCGCCGGGACGGGTATACACGCGCCAGTCACAGTCATCGCCACAGTCGCCGACTTTTAAATCGGACCAGCCTTTTTTCGCCTGCAGCGGCGCCTGCAACGCTGGCCATGAGCTGGCACGTAGCTGATTATTGGTGTCCCACAACTGCACGATGTAGGTACTTTTCAATTTCTCTTGCTGCATCACCATCGGCATCAGCGCGGGCATGCGCTGGCTGGAGGACCAGGCATCGGCGATCTTCGCGAGTTGATCGTCCTTCATGGTGCCCATCATGTCGCCATAGCAGTGATAAAAATACCAGGTGACGCCGCCAATCATCGCCAGGTGAAGGATCACCAGCGTGGCGAGCAGTTTGTTACGCAGGGAGCGCATAAAGGTGAATGGTTTCATATTGCGGGTACTCGCCACCCCAGGCCGCGCACATTGCGAATCGCTTCGTTGCCGAGCTTGCGGCGCATACCGTGGATCAGTACATCAACGGCGTTGCTGGTGACTTCTTCACCCCAGCCGTAGATGCGATTTTCTAATTGCTCGCGAGAAAGAATGGCACCCGGTCGCTCCAGCAGGGCGTAGAGCAGGGCATATTCGCGTGCAGTCAGCTGTTCGCGTTGGCCTTTGTACAGCACTTCACGCGTCATCATATCCAGCTGCACATCGCCACTGCCTAACAGGGAATCCGCCGCTCCATGACGACGTCGGGTGATTGCACGCATCCGCGCCAGTACCTCTTGTAGATCAAAGGGTTTAAGCAAATAGTCATCGGCACCGCTGTCGAGGCCCTGAATGCGTTGTTGCACCGTGTCACGCGCAGTGAGCACCAGCACCGGGGTCATATCGCCACGCGTGCGCGCACGCTTCAGGACGTGAATGCCGTCTTCACGCGGCAAGCCGAGATCGAGCAGGACACAGGTGTAGCCACCATCGGCCCAGGCATTGGAGGCATACACGCCATCGCGCACCCAGTCCACCGACCAGCCTGCCGCTTCTAACGCCTGCTGCAAGTTGGCGCCAATCATTTCATCATCTTCTACCAGCAGCACACGCATAGTGTTCTCCCAAACTGATGGACGCAGTGTAGCGCCAGATAATTAGGCCAGAATTACCTTCCGTCATACTTCCAGCTGCAGATGCATTCACTGTGATCCTTCACCCCAGTCACAGGCTTATGTAAGCGCCGGAAGATTCACGTTCTTGTTGCCTTTCTGCCGCTGAAATTATTCAGGCGGAGCAACCCTTTTCCCTCTTGCTAATTCTGCGCTAATTTTCTGCTAATTAAGGGATAAATTTAGCGCGCTACAGTGACTGCACTGGACATATTGTCGAAGCAGGAGGTTCCCATGAATCAGCGCGAGTTTATCCGTAGTTTGCTGGACTGGATTGAAGACAACTTAGGTCACGATTTGCATCTGGATGAAGTGGCACGCCGCTCGGGATATTCCCGCTGGCATCTGCAACGTCTGTTCCGTCAGCACACCGGTTTTTCTCTGGCAGAGTACATCCGCCAGCGTCGTTTGACCGAGTCCGCGCTCACGCTGATCAACAGCGATGAGGCGATTTTGCAGGTGGCGATGAGCTACGGCTTTGATACGCAGCAGGCGTATACCCGCACCTTCAAGAACTACTTCAGCGTCACGCCGGGTCAATTGCGTCGTCAGCGCCGCGTTGAGCAAGAGCGTTTGCTTTTCCCGTTGGCGGTGGCCAGTTGATCGATGACGCTGAGAGTGCTCCGTGCAGGAGACGAAGCGGCGCAATTTATTGCGCAGTGAATCGCGAAGTCATTACGCGATAAATTACGCCGCTCCGCAATGTGCGCTGATTAAATTCGGTGCTTATTGCTGCTTTTACTTTTAAGCTGCTGTTCTCAGTTTGTTACCCATCAGAGAACATGGACAACAGCGATAATCTCACCGCCATGATGCTGTTTGCACGCGTCGTTGAGCGTCAAAGTTTCAGTGAAGCCGCACGGACCTTAGGTGTCTCTAAATCCCATGTCAGTCGTGAAATCGCCCGGCTGGAAGTGCGGCTCGGCATCAAACTGCTGCAGCGCACTACGCGCAAAGTGGCGTTAACGGAGTTGGGTCAGGCTTACTATCCATTTTGTACCCGCATGCTGGAAGAGATGCACCGCGCCGATGCGTTTGTGCAGCAGGTTCATCAACTGCCCGCTGGCAACGTGCGCCTGCAGGCACCGATTACCTATGGCTGCCAGTGCGTCGTTCCCACTCTAAATGACTTTATCCGCCGCCACATTCATATCAACGTCGATCTCGACCTCACCACCAGTGACGATCCGCAACCCAGCGCAGATGTGGCGATAGTGATTCGTGCGCGTGTGCCGGAAGTAGCCAATTATCGCGAACTGAGCACCATCGAGTGGGGCCTATACGCCACGCCGGATTATCTGGCAGCGCATCCCGCTATCGACCATCCGGAACGCCTGACGCGGCATGATTTGTTGTTGTTCCACGGCCCTGCACACACTGCCGCGCTGCCATTTCGTCGCGAAAAACAGCGGCTGGCGCTGGATGTGCACAGCCGTTTTCGCGCCAACAACAGCATGGCGCTACTGAATGCGGCACTGGCAGGCACAGGCATCGCTTATCTTCCGGCGTATATGACGCAGGACGCGCTGGGACGCGGCGAGATCCAACAGGTATTGCCCGAATGGCAGATGGACCGCCTGCACAGTTATTTGCTCCTTAAGGAGCAGCCGCAACCTTCATCACCCGTGACGCTATTGTGTGATGCATTGATCACGTCACTCAGCGGCAACTGATTGTTGTTTACTGGCAACAATATTGCGCTGGTTGGCAAATATCCCTCCCTCCCTGTTTTAAGTCGTGCTCCCCTGTTAGCCTGCTAAAAAAGCTAAAAACAGGGAATCACTATGTCGCAATCTTCAACCGTGTTAGCGCCTCAGCAGCAACACTGGAAGCGTAATTTGTTTGTCTGCGTGCTGGGATCGTTCAGCACCATCGTGGCGATGACGTTACTGCTGCCGTTTCTGCCGCTTTATGTGCAGCAGCTTGGCGTGCAGGAACCTGCGGCGATTGCGCGCTGGTCGGGTGCTGCGTATGGCGCGACTTTCCTCAGCGCTGCGTTAACCGCGCCGCTGTGGGGCAAGCTGGCGGATCGCTATGGCCGCAAACTGATGTTGATCCGTGCCAGCCTCGGGATGGCAATTGCCATGTCACTGATTGGCATGGCGACCGCGCCGTGGCAACTGGTGGCGCTGCGTTTGCTGGCGGGGCTGTTGGGCGGTTACGCATCCGGTTCAACCATTATGGTCGCGGCGCAAACCCCGAAAGAGCAGACCGGCTGGGCGCTGGGCGTGTTGTCCTCCGGCATTATGGCGGGCAACGTGGTGGGGCCACTGCTGGGCGGGGTATTGCCACCGCTCATTGGCATTCGCCATACCTTCTGGCTGACCGGCGCTGTGATTTTCCTCGCCTTCCTTGCCACCACCTTTTTGTTAAAAGAAGCACCGCGTCAGCCGGGTAAGAAAGTGGCGCAAAATAGCGTGGAGCAAGAGAAACCAGTGAATTTGCCGCTGGTGAGATTGATGTGGTTGTCTGGCATGTTGCTGATATTCGCCAATATGTCGATTGAACCGATTATCACGCTGTATATCGGTCAGTTCGTGCAGGGCGATCATGCGATTACGGTGACGGCGGGCGTGGTGATGGCGGCGGCTGCGCTGGGCAGTATTCTCTCTGCGCCACATCTGGGGCGTTTGGCCGATCGGGTTGGGCATGGGCGAGTGCTGGTTTATGGCCTGGTGGCCTGTGCTGTGCTGCTGATACCTCAGGCATTTATCACCGAAGCCTGGCAGTTAGTGGTGCTGCGTTTCCTGATGGGCATGGCGCTGGGCGGTTTGATGCCGTGCGTGACGGCGCTGATTCGCCACAATGTGCCGCAGGGGCAGGTGGGGAAAATGCTGGGCTATTCGACTTCGGCACAATACGTCGGCCAGGTTTCGGGTCCGTTATTTGGCGGGTTTGTCGGTGGTGCTTTCGGCATGCGGCCGGTATTTCTGGCGACCTGTGTGATCATGGCGCTGTGCGCGCTGTTAAATGCGCGAGTGTTAAAGAAACCGTAGCGGCGACAGGTATTGCGCTTCGAACAACCATTAGCGTCTTCATAAATACGCGATACGCCTGAGTGCAGGCACTGAGACAATAAAAAAGGCGGGCTTCGCAGCCCGCCTTTGTCACATCAATCCAGAAGCTTATTTAGCATCTGGCAGTGCGTAGGCAATGACGTAATCGCCCAGCTTGGTGCCAAACGAACCGTGACCACCCGCAGCAATGACAACGTACTGCTTGCCATCCACTTCATAGGTCATCGGCGTTGCCTGGCCACCGGCTGGCAGACGTGCCTGCCACAGCATTTCCCCGGTGTTGGTGTCGAACGCGCGCAGATAGTTATCGGCAGTCGCACCAATGAAGAACACGTTACCAGCAGTGGTAATTGGGCCGCCCAGCATTGGCATACCCATTTTGAACGGAACCGGAACCGGTGCGCTGTCGCGAACGGTACCGATACGTTTTTTCCACACGGTTTCGTTGGTTTTCAGGTCAACCGCTGAGACATAGCCCCAAGCCGGTTGTTTACATGGCAGACCCAACGGAGACAGGAACGGATTCAGCTCAACGCCGTACGGTACACCGTACTGTGGCTGGATACCGGTTTCAGTACCTGAACCGCCTTTGTCATCGGCTGGTGGCTCGATCGGGTTACCCGGACCGCGTGGCACCAGTTTAGAGACAAACGGCAGCGCCATTGGGTTAGCAATCGCGATCTGACGATGTGGATCCACCGCGATACCGCCCCACTCGAACATACCGAGGTTACCTGGGAACACCAGCGTACCCTGCTCAGACGGCGGCGTGAACGGACCTTCGTAGCGCAGACGCTTGAAGATCACGCGGCACACCAGTTGGTCGAACATGGTCGCGCCCCACATGTCCTTGTCCGTCAGATTATTTTTCGGACGGAAGGTCAGTTCGGAGTACGGCTGAGTAGGAGAAACGTGGTCACCTTTCGCGGCGCCCTGTGGCACTGGGGTTTCCGGTGCAGGAACCACTGGCTTACCGGTGCGGCGATCCAGTACAAAGATGTTACCGGTTTTCGCCGGGGCATAAATCACCGGAACGGTGTTGCCATCTTTGTCAGTGATATCGGCCAGCGTCGGTTGTGACGGCAGGTCCATATCCCACAGATCGTGATGCACAGTCTGATATGACCACACCAGCTTGCCGGTGGTGGCGTTCAGTGCCAGTACGCTGCTCGCGAAACGTTCCTGATCAGGCGTGCGGTTACCGCCCCAGATATCGGGAGTGGTGACGCCCATTGGCAGGAATACGGTATCCAGTTTCGGATCGTACACCGCCGGTGCCCAGGAGTTAGGCGAGTTCATGGTGAAGGTGTGTTCATCATCTGGAATCGCGTTTGGATCTTTCGCGCCCGGATCGAACACCCACAGCAGTTTACCAGTGTTAACGTCGAAGCCACGGATGGCGCCTGACGGCTCACGGGTTGAGTAGTTGTCGGTGACCGCACCGGCAATCACGATAGTGGTGTCCGTGATGATCGGTGGTGAAGTCGGCTCATACTGACCTGGGGTCAGCACCGGCTGTTTGTGCTGCAGATCCAGTTCACCGTTGTTGCCGAATGCGGCACAACGCTCACCGGTTTCCGCATCCAGCGCGAACAGACGACCATCGTTCACTGGCAGATAAATGCGACGTGAACACAGCGCAGGCTGGGTGTTAGACGCATCAGCTGCTGCTGGCATTTCATGGTAAGAAACACCACGACAGGTCACATGCTGGAAAGTCGGATTCGGTTTTAAGCCCGGATCAAATTTCCACTTCTGCTTACCGGTTTTTGCATCCAGCGCAAACAGAATCTGGTGCGGCGAGCACAGATACAAGGTGTCGCGGATTTTAATCGGCGTCACTTCGTCGGTGATTTCACCTGGGTCGTTAGGGGTTTTCAGATCGCCCGTCTGGAACTGCCAGGCTACCTGCAACTCTTTCACATTACCGGTGTTGATTTGCTTCAGTGGAGAGAAGCGCGTGCCTTGCTGGTCACGCGCGTACGCAGGCCAGTCAGCATCCTTGATGTTGCTCAGCGGCTGCGCTTGCGGGGCATTATCTGCTGCCGCTGGGATTTCACCGTTCAGCTCCTGCGGGTCGTGGAACACTGCCCACGCCAGCACCAGCACGCTGGCAATCAGCGCAACGGCCATCAGACCCAGTGCGCCTTTACCTGCGTGATTCAGACCGCGATAGACAAACGGCAGAATCAACCAGATGCCGAAGATCACCAGCACATCGGTACGTGGTGCCAGCGCCCAGAAGTCGAAACCAACTTCCCAAACGCCCCACACCAGCGTTGCCAACAGCAACAGTGCATACAGCATGATCGCTGCACCGCTACGGCGCCACAGCAGGACAGCGGTGATCAACATAATCACACCGCCAATAACGTAGTACCAGGAACCACCAATTGCGGCTAGCCATACACCGCCTACCAGCATAAATGCGCCTGTGAGCAGTGCGAACAGCACTGTCAAAAAGCGAATCACGCCAAAAGATGAGGAAGCTTTCCCCATAATATTAACCTCTTTCTTTGCCATAAACTTAAAAGGAAACAACGGATTGGGTTGTTTCCCGACATAGAGTACGAAGTGACTTAACATGTTCGATCAGAGCGCTTCCGTTACGCCAGATGATCCCTTTGCGTTAAATTTTATCTTAAAAACGTTAACGGGTTTGATTTTTTTAGTGCTTTACGCTTATGGAATGGTAGTAGTGCGACATTTTATGAGGAGATTAGGACGTTATGCCCGAAGAGATCGGGTCATAACGGCAAGAGGCGGAATTTTGTGTAAACGTTTACACTTCAAACAGCGGGCTATCAGTACGTTGTTCCTGCCAGCCAGAAAGTTGCAGCCCCTGGTAGACAGACAGTGGCAGAGGTAAGTGTGGAGTACGTAATATCACCTCTGCTTCTCTTTCACGGCAGGAGCCGAGCAAGAATGGAAAGCTGAACTTGAGATAATTATCATTGAAGAATTCACCGTTCAGAACAATTCCGCTAAAGGGAAATGACGCAATATTCTGCCAGCACGTTCCCGGCGGAGCCAAATCATAAAGCCAGAAGGCGTGATGCTGAGCGGCCGCGCGTAATGCCGCGTCATGCTTAACTAAACTGGCATAATTGATGGCAAGGGAGACATTTTCGATTTGCAGGCTGGGATAATTTTCCGGCGCCTGTAAAAAGCGCACAAGACTATTTCCCACTAAAGGGATAATTATTCGTTCGGGCGTATCGGGCAACTGATTGTGCAGTGAAATTATGTTGTTTCCGTTAAGTAATGCTGTGCTTTCCTGTTCACAATGCATAAAGGGTGCTGAATAACACACGCCCATCAGTTCGCCGTCGAGGCGACGGATACGCTCAGTAACATAAGGATTGTATGAACTGTTTTCCATTTATCTCTATGAATAAATTAATTAACTGGAACGTCTTAATTATTATAAGGACGGCAAGGTTGCTGTGATCTTTACGCTCCCAATATAGATCGAATTGTTTGTTAAGGTCACCTTTTTTAGCTGTCACTGATAGAGAGATAAGGTGACTAATAAATGCATTTAATAATGAGTTATTGGAACTTCTGGAATGATTCGGATATTTTCAGGTGAAAACAATCAGTCTGCTAATATTCAGAACTCTATGCTTAGTTAAATTCCAGATAAGCAACTGTTTTTAAAGCGCACGGCTAGCCATTGCTTGCCAGCTTCAGATGCCGCACTCTGTGGCCGGAAAATGATAATGAGAGCCGCTAGACGGCTTTTCACCAGGCTGGTGCAACGACGCTGGCCGGATGTTGATTTAGGATGGGATAAAATATGGGTTCACAGTTATCCGCAGCAGAAGATTCTCTGTTGCGGCACAGGTCGTTTGTCGCCTTCTGGCTGGCACGCACCTGTTCATCGTTTGGTTTCCAGATGTTTTCCGTGGCGGTGAGCTGGCAAATCTATGCCATCACCCATAGCGCCATGGCGCTGGGGATGATTGGTTTGATGCAGTTCCTTCCTTCAGTGTTGCTGGCCCTGCCGGCTGGTCATCTGGCCGATCAGTTTGATCGCCGCCGCATCGTGCTGATAGGGCAATTCATTGAATGGCTGGCCCTGCTTGGACTGGTGGCACTGACGCTCATGCACTGGGCGGATAAAATTGAAATTTGGGGACTGGTGTTTCTAATCTCTGTTGCCAAAGCGCTGGAGTGGCCGTCGATTACGTCGATGCTGCCTGCGCTGGTGCCTCCGCCAATCCTTGCGCGTGCCATGGCGGCGAGTTCCGTGGGCGGCCAGGCAGCGGTGATTGTCGGCCCTACCTTAGGTGGCCTGCTGTATGTGGCCGGTCCCGAGGTGGTTTACGGCGTCTCAGCTCTGTTTTATCTCTTCTCTCTGGTGCTGGTCAGCCGCCTTCGTTATGAACGCCCACCCCAAACGCGCATGCCGATGAATCTCAGCACCATGTTTGCAGGTGTGCGTTTTATTCGTGAGCGCAAAGATGTGCTCGGCGTGATTTCACTCGATCTGTTCGCCGTGTTACTGGGAGGCGCCACCGCGCTGCTGCCGATCTTTGCGCAGGATATTCTACATACCGGACCCTGGGGATTGGGGATGCTGCGCGGTGCCCCATCTGTAGGAGCGCTAATTGTTGGCGTATGGCTGAGCCGTCACAAGCTGGAAAAGCACGTCGGCATGATTATGTTCGGTTCGGTGGCGGGCTTTGGGGTCGCCACGCTGGTCTTCGCGCTTTCCACGCAATTGTGGCTCTCTCTGCTGGCGCTGGCCGCATTAGGCGGGTTCGATATGGTGAGCATGGTGATTCGCGGCGCGCTGGTTCAACTGGATACGCCAGATGATATGCGCGGTCGTGTGAATGCGGTTAACGCCATCTTTATTAACACCTCAAATCAGCTTGGCGAGTTTGAGTCAGGCATGCTGGCCGCGTGGATGGGTGCGGTGCCTGCCGCAGCGCTGGGCGGTATCGGCACGCTGGTGGTGGTGGCGATATGGATGACGATTTTCCCGCATCTGCGCAAACGGCAGAAGCTGGAGAATGAAAGCGCAGGATAAGTGCTAACAAAAACCGGCTCGCGGGCCGGTTAATGATGTCACCACTCTGCACTGCCATGAAAAGCCCCGCGCTAAGGGGGGGAGCTGCGCGGGGAGGTTGACCTTAAACGGTCGCCGTTTTCCCCAGGCTGGCGTCAAATTGTTTCCAGCTGTCTGTCATATCCACCACGGTTTTCGATTTTCGTGCTTCATCGATTTTAATCGCCGTCAGACCCGCTTCCAGTGCATCCACCACGGATACTTTCAGTGGCGTTCCCTGTTTAATGTGTTTGACGATCTCTTCAGCCATCAGCGCATCAGCACCATAGTGACCGTCATAGGCATTGCCGCTGTAAGTGGTATCGACTTCGCGCTCGCCGGTGCGGGCGTTGTGCACGCGGAAGTAGTTACGCACAAAGTCACCCTCAGCCATGCCGTCGGTGCCCATCACGCAGAAACGACGAAATTCATCCGGCACGTTAAGGTTGGCGTGAAAGGCGAGGGTTGCGCCATTGGCGTATTCAATAAGCGCCGTCTGGTAATCGACGATATCGGCGTCGCCGTCAAACACCGCATCGGTGCTCGACCAGCCACTGGGTTTCACGTGATACACCTCAGATTGCGGCGTGACAGCCCCGGTGGGTGCATGCTGCGGAGTGAAGTTCTTACGTCCACCAAAGCTGGCTACGCGCACCGGGCGTTCACCGACTAACCCCTGATAAAGATCGATGTCATGGCAGCATTTTTCCAGAATGTAAGGGCCGGCGTATTTTTCCAGACGTCGCCAGTCGCGCTGGAAGAAGGCTCCGTGATAGGGCTTGATATGTTCCGTCGCTTCAATCGACGTGATCTCACCGAGACGATTTTCATCCCGCGCGCTCAACAGATCGTGATACAGCGGCGAGTAACGCAGCACCAGGCCGACCAGAATGCGCTCGTGCCCATATTGTTGCACCAGCTGCGCCATCGCCATGGTTTGTTCTTCATTGATCACCACCGGTTTCTCGGTGAACACGGTGTAACCGGCGGCCAGCCCCTGACGAATATGCTCAAGGTGCATAAAGTTGGGTGACCCCACCAGCAGCAGATCGAAACCACCGTGCTGGAGCAGCGCATCCACGCTGTCGAACGCCTTCCCGGCATCAATGCCAAAGGTGTGAAGATTTGGCAAGCCAGCGGGAGCCGGATCGACGTAACCCACCACGGAGAACTCTGCGTCAGCTTTGTTGAACTCTTTCACCACATGAGAAAGACGAAAGCCCAGACCAATAATGCCCACTTTCATGTTGTACCCCTGAAGCCCGTTGCTTGTTAGCCGCCCGACCCATCAGGCTGCTGATAATCTGACCGTTAACTTATTACGGCAGAAAAACTAATGTCAATCCATAACGCCGATCTCATATTGGTGATTTTATTTATAGTTATGTTTTTATTGGATATTAATTAGCTATACGGAATGCGTATTTATTTGTTATTGCGATTTAAGTTTTTTTCCCCTATCTTTCGCACATCTATAAGCATCATGCCGTTCGTGGCAGGCAGGAGGAAGCGCGTGCAATCACTTTTGCTGGGAATTGATGGCGGTGGTACGCACTGTCGCGGACGCCTGACGGACAGCGCTGGCCGCATGCTGGCTGAAGCGACGGGCGGGCCCGCTAATGTCTGGTCGCAGTATGATGCCGCTATCCTGGCCGTCGAAGAGGTCATTGATCAGCTGTTTCAACAGGCAGGATTAGAGACCGACGCACGCGATCGCACCACCCTGGTCGCGGGATTAGCCGGCGCAAACGTGGCCTCGGTGCACGCGCGGTTGCAAAGCTGGCAGCCACGTTTTCAGGGGCGTTATCTGTTCACCGATGTTGAGATCGCCTGTGCGGGTGCGCACGATGGTGCACCCGGCGCGGTGTTGATTGTCGGGACAGGCAGCCAGGGGGCAGCCTGGGACGGCGCGCAGTTTACCCTGCTGGGCGGCTGGGGTTTTGCCCTGTCCGATGCCGGTTCGGGAGCCATCCTTGGACGCCGTGCACGGCGCTTAGCGCTGCTGGCGCACGAAGCTATCGTGCCTGCTTCGGCGCTGACTGAACGCATTATGGCGTTACATCAAAATAGCCCAGAGCAGATGTTAATCTGGTCGCAACAGGCCACGCCCGCCGAGTGGGGCAGCGTGGTGCCTGAAGTCTTTGCCGCTGCGCAGCAGGGCGATCCCCATGGTATTGCGCTGGTACAGCAGGCCGCTGCCGATATCGTGCAGATGGTGCAACCCTTGCTGGCACGCAGTCACGGCAAACTGGCCCTGATGGGGGGACTCGCGGTGCCGATTCAGCCCTGGTTACCGGCCGAGATTGCTGCACAGCTTGTGCCGCCGCAGGGCGATGCCTTAAGCGGCGCACTGCGCCTTGCCAGCCAGTTCAGCCAGCAACCGGCTTAGCCTCTTCTAACTTAGAAAAAGAGATCCATGAGCGCTCCCAACGTAACTGCACGCATTTTGCGGCTGATTGTCGAAAATGCGCCGATCAGCCAGTCTGACCTCAAAGTCCGTAGCGGCCTGAGCATGTCCACGGTATCGCAGGCCACCAATCGCTTACTGTCTGGCGGCATTGTGCAGGAGTTGGGGCTGCGTCGCGTCTCAATGGGGCGACCGAAAACCCTGCTCGGCCTCAATCCGGATCACGCTAGCGTGGTGGGCATTCAACTCAATGCCGAACGCAACCTGATCGTCTTAACCGATCTCAGTGGCAATATCATCGGTGAACAGCAGATTCCTTCAGGCGCGATGACCCCCAAACAACTGGGTGACGCGCTGGCGAAGTTTTTGCGTGGCGTGGAAGGAAAGAAAGTCGGTGCCATTGGGCTGGCGCTCTCGGGTCTGGTGGATGCCAGCAATGGTGTTTGCGTGTTGTCACGCGCGCTGGGCTGGAACAATGTGCCGATTGCCCGCCTGCTGGAAGAACGTTTTTCACTGCCGGTATTTATCGAAAACGATGCCAATGCGTTAGCCATGGCCGCGTTGGTGTTTGGTCAGTTGGGTCATGCGCAGTCAGCGGTGATCGCCACCTTTGGCAAAGGGATTGGGGCGGGAATCTTGCTGGATCGCCAGCTTTATCGCGGTCGTCACGGTAAAGCCGGTGAGATTGGCGTGTCATTACTCGGTGATGGCTCTGAGCGATTACTGGAAGATGTGGCTTCGTCGCAGGCGATTTTGCAGCGTGTGGCGGTTTCACTGAAAGAGGCGCTGCCGCAGACATTGCGCGATCTGGATAGCCAGCCCACACCTGAAGTGCTCAGCGCACTGGCAGAAGCCGGGCATCATCTGGGCATGTCGCTGGCGAATCTATCGGTGGCTTACGATCCTGACGTGGTATATCTGGCGATGGAGCCGCAGATGGCCTCGCGCATCCTGCTCGACCACATCACACAGAGTTTCCAGACCTATCGCCTGAAGATCACGCCGCAGATGACGCCGCTGCAGTTCCTCACTGAGTCGAATCGTATGTGGGCACAGGGCGCGGCCGGTTTTGCGGTGAACAAGCTGTTGGATTTACTGGCGGCGCAGGCCGATGAAGAGACGGTATCCTAAAGCAGCAATCTGCCTAGTGGCGCGATCTGAATCAACGTCGCTCACCGGTTATAAAGAGGGCGCCGTAGCTTAACTACGGCGCTTGCTTCGTTCAGGCGCTTAACGCAGGCGCAATCCCTGCTCATCAAACAACATTCCGCGCTCAGCATTAATCTGATAACTGACACGGTCGCCAATCTCATGTTCTGCCGCGTTGCGCTCCTCAATCACCAGCAACTTCTCCTCACCGATATCCAGATAAAGATAGTTGGTGTGCCCCAGCATTTCGCTGAATGACAAATCAGCGCTAAAGCTCAGCGCATCGGCATCCTGGTTGGCCGGAGAGAAATGTTCAGGCCGAATCCCCAGCGTGACTTTTTGTCCTTCATGACAGGCTGTGTCGATCTTCATGGTCAGCGTGTGAATGCCTAAGGCAGGCACGCGCAGCTGCACGGCACCAGGCGCGATCGTGGCGATTTCCGCCTGCAGGAAGTTCATCTTAGGAGAGCCGATAAACCCGGCGACAAACAGATTGTCGGGATCGTGATAGAGCGACATCGGTGCACCCACCTGCTCAATTTTGCCCTGACGAAGTACCACGATGCGATCGGCCAGCGTCATCGCTTCCAGCTGGTCATGCGTAACATAAATCATGGTGTTGCCCAATGAGGCATGCAGGCGAGCGATTTCAATGCGCATCTGTAGCCGCAGCTCAGCATCCAGATTGGAGAGCGGTTCATCAAACAGGAAAATACGTGGATGGCGGATGATGGCGCGACCAATGGCCACACGCTGACGCTGGCCGCCGGAGAGGGCACGGGGCAGGCGATCCAGCAGCTCCGTCAGATGCAGACGCGCAGCAGTTTGATTAATCGCTTTCTCGATCTCCGCTTTGGATTTCTTCATCACTTCCAGCGGGTAAGCCAGATTGCCGCGCACCGTCATATTGGGATAGAGCGCATAGGACTGGAACACCATGGCAATGCCGCGCTCGGTAGCGGGCTGGTGCGTCATGTCTGCGCCTTCAATCAACAGCTTGCCGTCGCTGATCTCCTCCAGCCCGGCAATCATGCGCAGCAGCGTCGATTTTCCGCAGCCGGAAGGGCCGACAAACACCACGAACTCGCCGCTGTTAATGGTGAGATCGATACCGTGGATCACATTCACATGGTCGTAGGACTTCTTAACGCTTTGCAGATGCAGGCTGGTCATGGTGATGCCTCAATCAGAGTAGTTGGCCCATGTAGATGGCGTTGCTGCGCATAATGGGCGTGAAACCGAGACGTTGATAAAAGCCGCACACCTTCTCGTTTTGCAGACTGACGCCCAGATAAACACCCGGCACGCCGGCCGAGCGCAGATCCTGCAGCAGCTGCTCAATCAGTTTTCGTCCCCAGCCGCCCTGTTGCGCTGGCGGCAAAAGATTGATGTGCAGATGTGCAGGCCATTGCGTCACCAGTTGTTCTGCAGCGACATCTGGCTGCAGGATGGCATCCAGCACTTTGCTATCAAGGGGGGCTCGCGGCGTGTAATCGCGATATTGCTGTTGCAGTGGCGGCCACCACTGCGCATCCAGCTCTGCTTCGAAGGCGCGTGTATCCGGTGCCGCCACCGCATAACCCATCACTTCACCCTCTATTTCAATGACATAAGCAAAGTCAGGTGCAAAGCGCGCATAAGGAATGACAAAACGCAGGCCGGGTAGTGCCGGATCGGAATAGAGCGCGGTGGCATCAGTGCCCGCATTGGCCGTTTCTAAGCAGATGCGCGACAGGGCCGGAAAATCGCTCTCGCTGGCGCGGCGAATAACACCTTTAGCCGTCATGGTGGTGCCTCTGTGGTCATGAGATGAACAGATTTTACGGTAAATAAAGCTGACTTAGTTTTCAAGGTGTAATAATTGCGCTACCGCACAACACGGAGGTAAATCCTGAGGGCGGACGATGACGTGAACGGCCACGTGAAGCGACGCAGAGCCTGTGGCGCCTGTGTTCAGGACTAATTTTCCCGCAGAAGCCTCTCACACCTCTCAATAAGTATAGAATTTTCATATGGTCTGTCAGTGGGTTAATACAGGCGCATGGCGTGAGTGATTTGTGCTGGCTGTAAGGGTGGCTCCTCTTATGGTGTGCGCTTCAACGGTTGTGAGGCAGGATTCTCTGCTGTACAGCCCGCCTTTCTTCTCACAATTTGCACTGTATCACAGAGCAAAAATTCCGCAGTGAGGGTGTTTGACTTTCTTTTGTGCATAAAGTAAGTATGAATTAACGTCGTTATTACTGCTGCTGAATCAACCTGCCAGGACATGCAGGTGTCGCGATGAAGGGATGCCAGTCATCTGTTGGAGAAACCGAGCATGATGTGTGATTCAACCAAACGTCCGTCCCGTATGAAAAGCTCACTGCGCAATGTGTCGCGTCTGGTTTCAGCCGGGATTTTGCTCGGTGCGACCATGGCGACTGCGCAAGCGGTTACGCTGAACGAATGGGATATTTATAACTATCCGCAACAAACCGAAGCCGTGGACGAAGCGGTGAAAGCGTTCCAGCAAAAGAATCCGGGCATCACCATCGAGCGCTCGGTGCACTCTTTTGAAGACACGCGCATTCCACTGAAGCTGGCGCTGACCGCCGGCGATGGCCCGCAAATCGCCCAGGTCAATCAGGGCGGTGGCGATATGGGTTCGCTGGTGAAAGACAAACTGCTGTGGCCGCTGGACGATTACGCCAAAACCTACGGCTGGACCACGCGCTTCCCGGATTCGATCCTCAAGCGTAACCGCTGGTCTGATAAACAGGACTTTGGTAGCGGCAAACTTTATGGCGTGGCGAGTTTGGGTGAAATGGTGGGGCTTTACTACAACAAGGCGCTGCTGGACAAAGCGGGCGTCGCGGTACCCAAAACTCTGCCTGAACTCGAAGCGGCAATGGAGAAGCTGAAAGCCGCCGGTACGCCGCCGATGATGCTCGGCCTGCTGGACGGCAACATGGGCCAGCAGCTTCTTAGCACGGTGTGGGAAGCACAGATTGAGAGCAAAGATCGTAAGGCGCTTGACGATCTGATCTACGACGTCGGCGGCACCTTCAAAGACGACAAGCTGGTGAAAGCGGCGAGCATGATGAAGAGCTGGAAAGACAAAGGCTACTTCTTCCCTGGCTTCGAAGGCATTGGCCATGATGATGCGGCCACGCTGTTCCAGAATGGTCAGGCCGCGTTCCTGGTGAGCGGCACCTGGTATCTCGGCCAGTTCAAAGACAATAAAGATGTGCACTTCGCGGCGATGCCGATGGGTGAGGGCGTGCAACATGCGCTAATGGTGGGCGGTACCGATCTGGCGTTTTCGATCACCAACACCGCGAAAACCAAAGAGCAGCAGGATGCGGCGGCCAAATTTATCGACTACATCGTATCGGATGAGATGGCCAACCGCTGGTTGAAGGTCGGCTTCCTGCCGGCGGGCACCAGCAAGAATGCGCAGATCCCGGCGGATAATCCGCTGCTGGCAGAGACCTATCAGGTTTGGGTCACCCTTAACGAGCATGATGGTCTCGGCCATTATCTGGATTGGGCCACGCCGACCATGAACGCTGAGCTGAATCAGAACGTGCAGCTGTTGCTGGCAGGACGGCAGACGCCGGAGCAGATGGTCACTAACTTTGACAACAACTATCAACGTTACCTGAAAACCCTGAAGCACTGATGACGTCCGGCCCGACAGCAATGCCGGGCCGTGAATTAGCCTGCAAGCGAGTAAGGTTATGCTGAACAAATCTGCCTGGCGCAATGCGCTCTATCTTCTGCCTGCCGTACTGGTCTATGCGGTGTTTTTACTCCTGCCGCTGCTGGCCTCGCTCGGCATCAGTTTCACCGAGTGGGATGGCACTTCCCTGCCGATTTTCACCGGTATCAGCAACTACGTGCGTATGTTCCAGGACCCGGTGTTCTGGGTGGCGCTGGGCAACAATGCGCTGCTGATGTTGTTCTACACCTTGCTGCCGATTGGCGTCGGTCTGCTTCTGTGCAGCTTCCTGTATGAAACGCGTAACGGCAAAGAGCGCAGCGTATTGCGTATTCTGTTTTTCCTGCCCTATATCATGCCGATGGCGGTTTTGGGCGTGGTGTGGCGCTGGCTGTATAACCCGGCGTTTGGACCTATCGATCAGTTCCTGCGCGCGATTGGTTTGCCGCAGTTGGCTCTGTCGTGGCTGGGGGATTTCACCTGGGCGCTACCGGCGGTGGGATTTGTTGCCACCTGGTATTTCTTCGGATTCTGTCTGGTGCTGTTTATGGCCGGTTTGCAGCGAATGGATCCTTCACTGCTGGAAGCTGCCGATTTGGATGGTTCTTCTCGTCGCCAGAAGTTTATGCGTATCACGCTGCCCTCGCTGCGCCCGGAATTGCGCATTGCGCTGCTGCTGACGGTAATTGCCAGCCTGAAGGCCTTCGACCTGGTGTATGTGATGACGCAAGGTGGGCCGGGCACTTCGACCATGGTGACCAACATCTTTATGTATAAGCAGGGCTTTGACCTGCACTACTTTGGCTACGCATCAGCGGTGGCCGTGTTCAGTATGTTGATTGTGCTGATGATCAACGCCTGTATTCATTTTGCTATTCGGGAGCGTCACTGATGCGCGGTACGCCTGTTGTCTCACGCGCGCTGATCTGGATGGTTGCGCTGATGACCATCCTGCCGTTTTTAATGGCGTTGATGACCTCGTTCAAAACCCAGATGGAGCTGTTTCAGGGCGTATTCACGCTGCCTTCGTCGCTGAACTTCAAGAACTACGTCACTGCCTGGCAGCAGGGGCACTTCAACGTTTACTTTATGAACTCGGTGCTGGTGGTGATTCCGGTGGTGATCAGCAGCATTTTGTTAGGGATTCTGGCTGGATTTGGTTTTGCCTGGCTGAAAATCCCCGGTAAGAAAGTAATAGCGGCGATGCTGGGCCTGGGCATGGTGCTGCCGAGTGAGGCTTTCATTATCCCGCTTTATCACGAACTGCGCTGGATGGGGCTGACGAACACTTATCTGGCGCTAATCCTGCCACAAATTGCCTTATCACTGCCGTTCACCACGCTGATGATTGCCACTGCACTGCAGCAGGTGCCACGCGAACTGGTCGAAGCGTCAGTGATGGATGGCGCATCCCGGCGCAAAATCCTGTGGGGCATTCTGGTGCCCGCCATCTGGCCGACGCTATCAACGCTGGCGCTGCTGCTGTTTATCTGGACGTGGAATGAGTTCCTGATTCCACTGATTCTGGTAAACAAGGATGAACTGCGTACCCTGCCAATCGGCATGATGTTCTTCCAGAATAAAAACACCATTGATATTCCAGTGCTAATGGCGGGCGCGATGATTGTGATCATGCCGCTGGTGGCGGTGTTCCTGGTGTTCCAGCGCAAGTTTATCAGCGGAGTGACGGAAGGGGCGGTGAAATAGGGCGCGTCAGAGCACGCCTCTGTGAGCAATTGCAACTGCGAACATTGCAGGCTGCGGCCATCGGGTCGCCCGAGTTGATAGCGGGCGCACCCGTTAAGCCTATTTACAGCGCTGCCGCGATCGCCACACCCAATTCTTCCGTTGAGGCGCTGCCGCCGAGGTCGCGCGTCAGGCTATTACCGGCGGCCAGCGTGCGTTCAATCGCATCCAGCACGGCGGCACCCGCTTCGGCGTAACCGAGGTGCTCCAGCATCATCGCGCCACACCAGATCTGTCCAATCGGGTTTGCCACGCCTTTACCCGCGATATCCGGCGCTGAGCCGTGCACTGGCTCAAACAGGCTTGGGAATTTGCCTTCTGGATTGATGTTAGCGGAAGGTGCAATACCAATGGTGCCAGTACAGGCCGGGCCGAGATCCGACAGAATGTCGCCAAACAGGTTGCTGGCGACTACTACATCAAACCAGTCCGGATGCAGCACGAAGTTCGCGGTCAGAATATCGATATGATATTTATCGACTTTCACCTCAGGATAGCTCGGTGCCATCGCTTCGACGCGGCTATCCCAATACGGCATGGTGATAGCAATGCCGTTGGATTTGGTGGCTGATGTCAGGTGTTTCTTCGGACGCTTTTGCGCTAATTCGTAAGCAAATTTCAGGATGCGATCGACGCCGACGCGCGTCATCACTGTCTCCTGGATCACCACTTCGCGGTCAGTGCCAGGGAACATGGTGCCGCCGACCGACGAATACTCGCCTTCGGTGTTTTCACGCACCACGTAGAAATCGATATCGCCCGGCTGACGATTGGCCAGCGGCGCTTTGACGCCTGGCATCAGGCGTACCGGACGCAGGTTGACGTACTGATCAAACTCGCGGCGGAACTGCAGTAGCGATCCCCACAGCGACACGTGATCCGGCACCACATCTGGCCAGCCTACCGCGCCAAAATAGATGGCATCAAACTGGCTCAGGGTGGCGAACCAATCATCCGGCAACATCTTGCCGTGCTCTTGCCAGTATTCGGCGCTGGCGAAGTCAAACCATTGCCACTCAAGGGAAATATCGAATTTCTTTGCCGCTACATCCATTACACGGATGCCTTCAGGCATCACTTCTTTGCCAATGCCATCGCCAGGGATGACGGCGATTTTGTAGGTTTTGCCGCTCATAGGGTTCTCGCAGGTTGCTGTTGATGTTCTGAACGCAGTATAACCATGCATCACTGGGAAATAATTAGCCTGAGCGGCAAGCCAATGTTGAATAAAAGTAGAGAATCGCGCACCTCGACTGACGATCTGGCCTTCTTTGTGCGCGTCGCCGCGATGGAGAGTTTAACTGCTGCGGCGCGTGAACTCGGGCTCTCGCTGCCCGCCGTCAGCAAACGCCTCAGCCATCTTGAGCAGCGTCTGGGCGTGCAACTGCTAAAACGCACCACGCGGCGGCTGGAACTCACCGCCGAGGGGAAGCGCTATCTGGAAGGGGCACGCCCTTTGCTTGATCAACTGGCAGAACTGGAGGAGTCGGTGAGCAGCCTGGCGGCAGTGCTGCGTGGCAGCCTGAACATTAATGCCTCGTTCGGTTTTGGTCGCCGCCATGTTGCCCCTTGCGTGTCGCGCTTTGCTGCGCTGCATCCTGAAGTCTCGTTATCATTACAGCTCAGCAGCCAACCATTGAATTTCATCGATTCGCATATCGACGTTGATATCCGCATCGGCGAACCGCCCGATGCGCGGCTCATCGCGCGCAAGTTACGCACCAATCCACGCGTGCTATGCTGCGCCCCGGTTTATGCGCAACGTCACGGCCTGCCTGACAGTATTGCAGCGCTGGTACAGCACAACTGCATTCTGCTGCGACAGTACGAAAGTTATTTCGCACTGTGGCGATTGAGCGATGGCCAGCAGCAGGTGACGCAAAAAGTGCAGGGTAGCCTGATCACCAATGATGGCGAAGTGGCGATGCAGTTAGCGATGGATGGGCACGGTATTTTGCTGCGATCCTGGTGGGATGCGCAGCACATGATTGAGCGCGGCGATCTGATCCATGTGCTACCCGAGTGGAGTAGCGTGGATGGAGATATTTTTGCGGTGTGGCGGCCGCAACGTCAGTTACCCGCCCGCATTAGCGCCTTTGTCGATTTTTTGCAGTCCGCCCTGTAACTATTAAGTGATTTTTGATTATTTATAATCATCATTGACTGTTTGTGAGCATGATCAAACAAATCATTTGCTGTTTAGCCTATAAGTTGCCCTGCTTATGCGTGAATTCATTCCGTTTTGAGTGAAATGAATCAATAAGCATAAACAGGGTTGCCGTTGTGCACAGACACTAAAATAACAAGATTGGCAACCTCATTAACGGCAAGCGTGAAGCCCAGCGCAGGCCACGACCCTACGTTATCAATGAGGCTAAAATGAAACAGTTCTCTACAGAAGGGATGATGATTATCGTCGGCATAGTCATCGCGTATATTCTGTTTACCACCTGGCTGACCTGGCGCCTGCGCAGTAAAAACAGCGGCGACTTTATGGCGGGATCCAACGTGATGCCGGCTTTTGTCGTGGGTGTGATGCTGATGTCTGAGTACATCGGCGCGAAATCCACCATCGGCACTGCACAGGCGGCGTTCGAAGGCGGTTTTGCCGCGTCATGGTCGGTGATTGGCGCCGCGATAGGCTTCCCGCTATTCGGATTTCTGTTGGTCAAACGCATTTATAACACCGGGAAAATCACCATTTCGGGTGCGATTGCCGAGCGTTACGGCAACTCTACCAAGAACATCATTTCCATTATCATGATCTACGCACTGCTGCTGGTAAACGTCGGTAACTACGTCAGCGGCGCGGCGGCGATCTCTACCGTGCTTAACCTTAATCTTACTACCGCGGCGGTGATCACCGCGCTCGTCAGTACTTTCTACTTTATGTTTGGCGGCATGAAGGGCATCGCGTGGGTCACGCTGCTGCACAGCGGCCTGAAGTATATCGGTATCCTGATCATTCTCGGTGTGGCACTGCATATGACCGGTGGCGTCAGCCCGATGATCAAAGAGATGCCACACTTTTACTGGACGTGGGACGGCAACATCGGGGCCAGTACGATTTTTGCCTGGATGATTGGCACCATCGGTTCCATTTTCTGCACCCAGTTTGTGATTCAGGCGATTGCCTCCACGAAAAGCGCTGAGTCAGCGAAGCGTGCAACCTGGGTTGCCTTCTTCTTTTGCATGCCGATTGCGATTGCCATTGCGTTGATTGGCGTAGCGGCGAAATACCTGCATCCTGATATCAAAAGTCTGTATGCACTGCCGGTGTTTCTGCAGGATATGAGCCCATGGCTGGCGGGGATTGTGACCACCTCGCTGGTGGCATCGATTTTCGTCAGTGTCAGTACCGTGGCGCTGGCGATTGCTTCGCTGGTGGTAAAAGATTTCTATGTGCCATATCGCAACCCGACGCCAGAACGTGAGTTCCGCATGACGCGTTGGTTGTCGCTGCTGATTGGCTTCCTGCCGTTAATTCTGGTGCTGTTCGTCCCCGAGGTGCTGAAGCTCTCCTTCTTCACCCGCGCCATTCGTCTGTCGATTTCCGTGGTAGCGATTATTGCCTTCTACCTGCCGTTCTATAAGAGTACCCGCGGGGCGAATGCCGGTCTGATTGGGGCCTGCGTGGTGACCACCGTCTGGTATCTGCTGGGCGATCCGTTCGGCATTAATAACATGTATGTGGCGCTGATTACGCCCGCGGTGATCATGGTGATTGATCGCCTGATCCCCTCGGCACAAACACATGACAAAAAAGCACCAAAATCTTCAATGCAAAACAGTGGAGCCTGATATGACCGATTCAACGATTACCGTCGAGCGTAACGGTAACCTTCATCCGCACGCGCAGGATGCGCAGCAGCTCACGGCGATGCTGCCTTCGGTCTGTCCGCAGAACCATGCTGCTAATTTGCTGCCGCTGCCGAACGGCGACCTGCTGTGTGTCTGGTTTGGTGGCACGCAGGAAGGGATTGCCGATATCTCCGTATGGTGCTCGCGTCTGGAACAAGGCAGCAACCAGTGGAGCGATGCGCAGAAACTTTCTGATGATTCGACGCGCTCTGAGCAGAATCCGGTGCTTTTCCTCGATCCCGACCAGGTGCTTTGGCTGTTATGGACAGCGCAGAAGTCCGGCAATCAAGACACGGCCATTGTGCGCTATCGCCAGTCACGCGATTTAGGCCGCAGCTGGAGCGCCATCGACACGCTGCTCGATCAACCCGGCACCTTTATTCGCCAGCCGATTACCGTGTTGCCGAATGGCAACTGGCTGCTGCCGGTGTTCTATTGCCGCACTCAGCCTGGCGTGAAGTGGGTGGGTAATGACGACATCAGCGCGGTAAAAATCTCCAGCGATAAAGGCAAAAGCTGGCGCGATGTGGCGGTGCCGGATAGTCTGGGCTGCGTGCACATGAACATCACGTTACTGCAGGATGGCAGTTTACTGGCGCTGTATCGCAGCCGTTGGGCAGACTTTATCTATCAAAGCCGTTCTGTCGACGGTGGCGAAAGCTGGAGCGCACCCGAGGCGACGGAACTGCCCAACAACAACTCCTCAATTCAGGTGACCACGCTGAACAACGGCCATCTGGCGCTGGTGTTTAATGCCATGAGCGCCAAAGATGCCAGCGAGCGTCGCCTGTCGCTGTATGACGAAATCGAAGATGAGGATGACGATGTGGCGGTGGCGGCTGAACCGGTAGTGCATACCGGACGTACCGCTTTCTGGGGCGCGCCGCGCGCACCGATGACGCTGGCCATTTCCCCGGATGGTGGCAAAAGCTGGCCGTGGCAGCGTAATCTTGATGAGGGCGACGGCTACTGCATGACCAACAATTCGCAGCAGAAACTCAACCGTGAGTTCTCTTATCCCAGCATCAAGCAGAGTGACGATGGCGCGCTGCATATCGCCTATACCTATTTCCGCCAGGCGATTAAGTACGTCTGCGTTAACGAAGCGTGGGCGAGGGGAGAAAAATGAGCCGGCACGCGCTGGTCACGGGTGTCAGTTCCGGTATTGGCGCGGCGATTGCCGATCATCTGCTGGCACAGGGCTGGCAGGTGACGGGGTTCAGTCGCACGCTGGTAAAGAAAGATCATCCGGGCTTTACCTCGGTGAGCGTGGATCTGTTTGATGCCAGTTTGCTGAAGCAGGCGCTGGCCGCTTTGCCAAAGGTGGATGCGCTGGTGCACGCCGCAGGCATGATGGCGGCTGCGCCGCTTGGCGATTTGGATGAAGAGCAAAGTGCGCGCCTCTGGTATCTGCATGTGCAGGTGGCGCAGATCATGGCAAACGCGTTGCAGCCGCAGATGAAGCAGGGCGATCGTATTTTGCTGATCGGCAGCCGTACTTCGCGTGGAGCCGCTAATCGCAGCCAGTATGTCAGTACCAAAGCGGCGATGGTCGGGATGGCGCGCAGTTGGGCCGCTGAATTAGCGCCGCAGGGGATCACCGTAAATGTGATCGCGCCCGGTGCCACTGAAACGCCCATGCTGCTGCAACCCGGCCGCGCCAGTTCACCACCGAAGCTGCCGCCCATCGGACGTTATATCAAGCCGGAGGAAGTGGCGGCGCTGGCCGGTTTTGTGCTGTCCCCCGCTGCTGATGCGATAACAGGGCAGGAGCTGGTGATTTGCGGTGGAGCGTCGTTGTAGAGAGCGGGGAGTGAGCGGCCACCCGCTGTTGATGTACTTACCGGGCAGGAGCTGGTGATCTGCGGTGGAGTGTCATTGTTGATAGCGGGCAATGTGCTCTGCCGCAGTCTGCGATCATCCCTGAATCCAGCCTGGAATTCAGGGAGTGTTGGCACGGGAGCGGGCGGGTTTAGGGAAGCACATTCACCGTTTTGACCTATTTCCCTCGCAAAGCCGGGATATCAACCTGCCAGATATTCAGTTTGTTATACAGCGCGGTACGTGAAATCCCCAACAGCTGTGCCGATTGGCGCAGGTTGCCTTTCTGCTCGCTCACCACCTGCAATACATGCTGGCGCTCATTCTCCTGCAAAGACGTTAAAACGCTGGCTTCCGGCGGCGAGACGTGCTGCGTCATCTCTTCCGGCAAATCAGCCTTGCCAATCTCCAGCCCTTCGCACAGGTTCACCATGCGTTCGACCAGATTCTCCAGTTCACGCACGTTGCCCGGCCAGTGCCACGCCTGCAGGCAGTGCATGGCTTCAGACGACACCTGCGGCGCGATGCGTTTCAATCGAGTACAGAGCGCCTGAATAAACGTATTCACCAGCCCGGAAATATCTTCCTGACGCTCACGCAGCGGCGGAATAGCTAATGAAATCACATTAAGGCGGTAATACAGGTCGCGGCGAAAGGCGCCTTTCTCCACGGCATCCAGCAGATTGCAGTGCGTGGCGGCAATCATGCGCACATTGACCTTCAGCGGATGGGCCGCGCCGATACGCACTACTTCACTCTCCTGTAACACGCGCAACAAGCTGGTTTGTGCCTCCAGCGGCATTTCGCCAATTTCATCCAGGAACAGCGTGCCGCCATCCGCCAGCTCGAATTTTCCAGCGGAGCCGCCACGCCGGGAACCGGTAAACGCGCCATCGACATAGCCAAACAGCTCGCTTTGCACCAGGTCACGCGGCAGTGCGCCGCAGTTGAGGGCGATAAAGGGTTCCTGATGCCGTGGGCTGGCATTGTGGATCGCCTGCGCAAACAGCTCTTTACCGGTGCCACTTTCACCGCTCAACAGCACGGTGCTATCGGTGCGGCTGCTGGCGCGTGCCTTCTGGATCGCCTGCTGCACGGAAGGGGAGTGGCCGCGGATCATCTCAAAGGTATAACTGGCGCTGACGCCCAACACGCGCCGCGTAATTGCCCGAATACGCTGGTTCTCGCGCAGTGACAGCACGCGGCCACCATCGGGAGCCGGCATCAATGAAATCAGACAAGAGAGGGGCTGCACGCCATCCGGCATAAACTGCAATTCGCGGTCGTTACAGAATGGCATAGTCAGCAGTGATCCGCCTTGCGGTTGCAGTAACACATCGATCGGTCCGGCTTGGGGATCGAGGCCGCTAAAGATCTGCCGCGCATAGCGGTTTAAGGTTTTGATCCGGCCATGACGATCGCAGACGATCACGCCCTCATTCAGCGTTTCGAGGATCGATTGCTGCTCCGCCAGCAAACTGCGCAACATCAGCTGCTGTCCTACAGCTTCCGCAGCAGCCTGCACCGTGCCGAGCGTGTGCGCATTGAAATTATCGGGTGTGGCGGTGAGCGTGAGCACGCCGATCAATTGGTCGCTGGCATCGCGGATCGGAGCCGCAGCACACTGAAAGTGGCGCCTGCGCAGATCGATCTTCCAGTTTTCACCGTTCAGAACGTACACCAGCCGCTGTTCGATCAGGCAACGCGCGGTGCAGTTGGTGCCAAGCACCTCTTCACGCAGGATACTGCCAATCGGTGTCAAATCTGCGCCGCAGAAATGCAGCGTGACGCCCTGTGCATCTGTGAGGTTGATGTGGCCGTCCGGGTTATAGGCCAGCAGGTTTTCCATCACATTGCGCGCCACCACAATCAGCTCAGCATTATGCGCAAGGATGGCCGCCAGCTCATCAGCGGGAGGTGAAGTGTAGACAAAGGTGTGGGGATCGATGGCGCGCTGCTGCGATCGCTGCCATGACTGCAGAATACTGCGCCGCATCCAGCCCGGCTGTTCACCCCGTTCAAAGCTGTGCCATCCCTGCCAAAGCAGCGTATTCCATTCGCCCACTTCAGCCGCGTCCGGCAGGCTGAAAATCGGATCGCTTTCATCTTTAAACGGTAAACGTTCGCTGGCGCGCATCAGCGGCTCCTGACCAATGTGGGATGTCCATTTTATTGACATGTGAAGTTGACATGTAAAGTTTATGCGCAATCTGAGACGCAAGGCTGTGTCGTGCCTCACACAATTCCCCCCTTTTCAGTTGGCATCTGGATTGCAATGAAATGTCTATCTCACCTGTCCCGAACGGACATATCCAAAACAGTAAGGAATGATTTATGACATTTCATCTTCAACCGGTGCGCGTTGGTCTGATTGGCGCAGGACGTATGGGTAGCTTCCACGCCGAAAACCTGGCATATCGCGTACCCGGCGCCACACTGGCGGCGGTGGCCGATCCGCAACCTGGTGCCGCAGAGACACTCGCCAGCAAGCTGGGTGTGGCGAAAGCCTACAGCGATTTGCATGCGCTGCTGCTCGATCCGGAGATAGATGCGATTGCGATTGCGGCGCCCGCTCGCACCCATGCCGAATGGGTGATTGCCGCAGCCAATGCCGGTAAACACGTGTTTTGTGAGAAGCCGATGGCCGTCACGCTGGAGGAAGCTGATCGCGCGATTGCCGCCGCCAAAAGCGCGGGAGTGGTGTTGCAGGTGGGCTTTAATCGCCGTTTTGATGCAGGTTTTGCGGCGGCGATTGCGGCGGTGAAGGCGGGTGAGAACGGCATCACCCAGTTGAGTCGTTCTGTGACGCGCGATCCGGCGCTGCACGATCCGTCGCGTATCCCGCAGTGGGCCATTTATCTCGAAACGCTGATCCACGATTTTGACACCCTGCTGCATTTCAATCACGGCGCGAAGCCGGTGGAAGTGTATGCCATCGCCGATGCGCTGGTGCGCCCGGACTTCAAGGATAAAGGCTTGCTGGATACCTCAGTGGTGACCATTCGTTTTGATAACGGGGCGATAGCCATTGCGGAAGCCAACTTCCAGGCAGTGTACGGCTATGACGTGCGCGGCGAGGTGTTTGGCAGCAAAGGGATGCTACAGGCGGGCCATATCACCTCTTCTAACTGCGTCCGTTACAGCGCCAGCGGTATCAGCATGGATACCTCACGCATGGATTCTGATCTGCTGCGCGAAGCCTACGTGGCGGAGATGACCGAGTTTGCCCGCTGTATCCGCACCGGTGAAACGCCGCGCGCTACCGGCGAAGACGCGCGCAATGCGCTGGAGATTGCGCTGGCCTGTATTGAATCGGTCACCCACAACCTGCCTGTCAAAGTAGGGGCGCGCTAATGGCTGCTTATCAACTCTCGGTTTGTGCCGAAATGGTGTTTCTCGATCTGCCTTTTGTCGAGCGCGTTAAACGCATTCACGCGCTGGGCTTTGGCGTCGAAATTTGGGGATGGGCCAACAAGGACATTGACGCGCTGGTGGCCACGGGTGCGCGGTTTACCTCCATGACGGGTTATCTCACCGGCAATCTCACCGATGATGACGAGATCCAGCAACTGCTGCAGAGTGCTGAAGCCTCGCTGGCGGTGGCTGAACGGCTTAACTGCCCGGGGCTAAATCTGCACGGCACCGGGCTGGATGACAAAGGCTTGCCGGTCAAACCTGTTGAAGTGGTGACCGGCGCGATGTGGCTGAAAGCGGTCGATACCTTGCGCAAAGTGGCGCAACTCGGCGAGCGCGCCGGACGCGTGTTCACTCTCGAAAACCTCAATTTGCCGGTCGACCATCCCGGAACCCCGTTTGCGCTGGCTGCCGATACGCTGGCGCTGGTGGAAGCGGTCAACAGTCCTGCGCTGAAGATGAACCTCGACCTTTATCACGCGCAGATTGGCGAGGGCAATTTGATCGAACTGATTCGCCGCAGCGGTTCCGCGATTGGCGAAGTTCAGGTGGCGGATGTACCGGGCCGCCAGCAGCCGGGCACCGGCGAGATTAACTATCGCGCTATCGCGCGTGCACTGCAGGAAGTGGGTTACAGCGGCACGGTAGCGATGGAGGGCTGGGCCAGCGGTGACAGCACGGCCGCGCTAGAGGAGTTCCGCGATCACTTCACGATTTAAGCGTTTTACCGCCGGGTATTTGCCTGTTGCCCGGCGTCATAACAATAAAACCTCAACCTACAGGAATCACCTCATGAACATCCGAAACATCGTGCTTTGTCTGTGCTCGCTGCTGCTGAGTTTGAGTGTCAGCGCCAAAACCTTCACCGTTGGCGTCGCGCTGGCCAACTTCGACCTTAACTTTGTCTCGATTCTGCGCACGCAGATGCAGGAAGAGTTAAAGGCCAATCAACTCAACAGCCAGTTTGTTGATGCTAAAGGGGACGTGGCGTTGCAGGTTCAGCAGGTCGATGATTTTATCAACCAGGGCGTTGACGCCATCATCCTCAATCCGGTCGATACGCAGGGTGTATTGCCGATGATTACGGCCGCGAAAAAAGCCAACATTCCGCTGATTTTCGTCAATCGTAAGCCCGAAGTGAAATTGCCGGGCGACATGGCTTATGTCGGCTCTGACTCCGCGTTGGGCGGTGAGATGCAGATGGAAGCGTTAGCGAAGAAGATGAATTACAAAGGCAATGTGGCGATTCTGATGGGCGCACTGTCCACTGAGGAAGCGCGTGAGCGCACCCGTGCAGTCGAAGCGGTGATCGCCAAATACAAAGACATGAAGGTGATTGAGAAGCAGACCGCCAAGTGGCAGCGCAATGAGGCGGTGGATGTGGTGTCGAGCTGGCTGCTGAATCAGCGCCCGATTGATGCTATTGCCGCTAATAATGATGAAATGGCGATTGGTGCCATCATGGCGCTTAGTCAGGCGAAAAATGACAAAATCCTGGTGGCGGGGATTGATGGCACGCCCGATGGCCAGCAGTTTGTGAAGAATGGCAAGATGGTTTTGACCATTTTCCAGGATGCTAAAGGTCAGGCAACCGGTGCGGTGCAGGTGACGAAAGCGCTGCTGGATAAGCAGAAAGTGAAAGAGTACAACTGGGTGCCGTATCAGACCATTACGCCGGATAACTACGCGCAGTTTGCTGCGAAGTAAGTCGACGTCAGCGACAGGCGCACCTTTAGGCGCCTGTTCTGCGTGGACAGCGCCTCGCTCTCACGTGAAGCTGCTCACATCCTTTCGTTTCAATTATTCACGGTCCTAAACTTTCCAATTAACACGCCGATAATTTCTCCACTCAGTCTGAGCGTTTAGCCCTTGCGTTTTGGGCATCTTAATCAACCTCTGGTGTGGAAAATTTCATGATCGCAACGCCCTTGTCAGGCCCGGACGCCGCGCCGGTGGAGATGGTTTCGCTGCGACGTATTGCTCAGCGTGCAGATAGCCTTGCCGTATTGCTCAACTGGGGGTTATGGCTGATTGCGCTTGGCGTAGGGTGGATGAATGACAGCTTAACCGCGGCGCTGATTGCCGGCCTGTCATTAGCGCTGCTGTCGACCTTCTTTGGCACGGTGCTGCGCGGCACGCTGGCCTCAAGGCTGATGCTGTCAGCCCTGCTGATTGGCTGGGCGGGATTACTGATTCAACTCGGCGGCGGTGAAACCGAATACCACTTCTCAGTGTTTGTGCTGATGTCGGTGCTGCTGGCGTGGCGCGACATCCGTCCGCTGCTTATGGGCGCGGCAGCAGCGGCCACGCATCACGTCTTGTTTAATTATCTGCAGGAAAACGACCTATTTGGCGTGGTGGTGTTCCATCATCCGGGCTGGGATATGGTGTTGTTTCATGCCCTGTTTGTGGTGACGCAGACCGCCATTTTATTGATTATTGCGCGTCAGATGGCCGCCGATGCTCGTTCCGCGAGTGAAGTGGCGGAGCTGGCATCACAAATCAACCAACAGGCTGGATATCTGACGCTGAACGCAGATACGCAGCAGAGTGAAACTCCGTTCGCACGCACTTTTAGCACCACATTAGGCACCATGCATGGCACGCTCCATCAGGTGAGCCTCGGCGTGAGCGCCTTGCTGACGGAGTCAGAAAGTATTTTGCAACGCAACGCCGCACTGTCGACCCGCACCGATGAACAGGCGCAGGCGCTGGAAGTGGCGGCCAGTGCGATGACGGAAATCAGCATCGCCGCCAGCTTAACGCGTGACAAAGCGCAGAGCGCAAGCGAGTTAGCGCGGGATACGCGCGCGGTGGCGACGCGCGGAGAGGAAAATATCCAGTCGGCGATTGGCTCAATGTCCAAAATCAGCGAAGAGTCACAGCGGGTGAAAGTGATTTTAGAATTGATCGACGGCATCGCTTTCCAGACCAATATTTTGTCACTGAACGCTTCGGTGGAAGCGGCACGAGCCGGAAATCAGGGGCGCGGTTTTGCGGTGGTGGCGAGCGAAGTGCGCAATCTGGCGATGCGCTGCGAAAATGCCGCCCGCGAAATTCGCCAACTGATGGATGCCAGCAGCCTGAGCACCGAACATGGCACCGTGCAGATTGAACATGCGGCACAGACCATGCGTGAGATTCACAACAGCATCAGCGGATTGTCACAGCTGGTCACCGAGCTGTCTGAGATGAGTGAGCAGCAGAATTTGAGCATCGAGCAGATTCAGCAGAGTATCAACAGCATCGATCACAGCGTGCATCACAACGTTCAGCATGTGGCCGAAACCTTGCAGGTGGCGCATCAGCAGCAACAACAGGCGAACCAGTTGCAGCAGGCGATTGCATTATTCAGATTGGATTGAAACTCGGTGAGACGCGCAAATCACCACTGCTTTGACTGATAGGGCGCACCGAAGTGCGCCCCTTTGGCAGGTTAAGTCACACCCTTGACCAGCAGCACGCGATAGTTCGCGCCTTTGACCCGATGGGCTTTCGCTTCCTGATACGCCGGGCTGTGATACCAGGCTTTTGCTGCATCAATATCCGCAAACTCCAGCACCACTACGCCTTCCGCATCGCGGCCTTCCAGCACTTCAAGATCGCCATAAAACGCCAGCGGCGTGATCTGATGATCGCCGCGTGCCTCACCGGCTTTCTGCGCGTAAGTCGCCAGCTCGTCTTTATCCAGCGTTTCGTCTTTAATCATCACCACATAAGCGGCCATTACTGTTCTCCTCGCGCCTGACGTTTGTCTTCAGTGTTGGTATCGAAATCAGAAGCATCGTGGCGCTCCAGTAGTTGATCCTGCGGTTCGGCACCAAACGCCTTATTCACTTTGCGACCACGAATCACCGCTGGACGCTCAGCGATCTCTTTAGCCCAGCGCACCACGTTTTTATAGGACTGCACATCAAGGAACTCGCCGCCGCCGTAAATATTGTTCAGCACCAGGTTGCCGTACCACGGCCAGGTGGCGATATCGGCGATGGTGTATTCCTCACCGGCGAGGAAACGGTTATTCGCGAGCTGACGATCCAGCACATCCAGCTGACGCTTGGCTTCCAGCGTGAAGCGGTTGACGGCGTACTCGATTTTTTCTGGCGCGTAGAAATAGAAGTGACCGTAGCCGCCGCCAAGATAAGGCGCGGAACCCTGCAGCCAGAACAACCAGTTGAGGGTTTCAGTGCGGCCTGCGATATCCGCTGGAATAAAGTGACCAAACTTCTCTGCCAGATACAGCAGGATGTTGCCTGATTCGAACACGCGCAGCGGTGGCGTGACCGAGTGATCGCTGAGTGCCGGGATTTTAGAGTTCGGGTTCACGTCAACAAAGCCGCTGGAGAACTGATCGCCATCACCGATGCGAATCAGCCAGGCATCGTATTCGGCCTCTTTGGCACCGACCGCCAGCAACTCTTCCAGCAGGATAGTGACCTTCTGGCCGTTTGGTGTACCGAGCGAATAGAGCTGCAGCGGGTGTTTGCCGACCGGCAGGGTTTTATCATGCGTTGGCCCGGCGAACGGACGGTTGGTTTTCGCGCCGTTACCTTTGGCTTCCGGGTCCCAGGTCCAGACTTTCGCGGGCTGATACTGATTTTCCGACATAGTGATTTCGCCTTGTTGTGATTGCGTTTTTTGCTGCTACTGAGTGTAGCAGTGACAGATGAAGGCGATTTAACCGCGCTGGCGGTGAGATGCAAAGTGTGATTATGTGAAGTTTTCTTGCGTAAACAGCATAAAGTCCACTTTGCCGGACTGATAAGTATCGGGTTGTTCACCGTCTTCGAGGTGTTTTAGCAGCAGCGTCAGCGCTAGCTGAGCGTGGCGCAGGGTGTTTTGATCGAGTGTTAACGTCAGCACGCGTTTTTCAAAAAGCTGGTGCGTGGTGGCATAAAGTTCGTGTGTGACGTACACCACTTTGCCGCTGAGTCGATGGCGCGCCAGCGCTTCGTGGATCTGCGTGTTGCCGAGGCCAGTGTTGTAGAGTCCGACGATGTTTTGCGATCCGGCCAGGGTCTTCTCCAGCAGGCGACTGATGCGATCGCGTTCATCCTGCCCGGCAAGAATTTCCCGCAACCTTAGCTGCGGAAAACGCTCCGCCAGCACCGCCTGAAAACCGTCAATACGCTGACGATGTGCCGAATAGTCGGCGCGGCCACTCACCAGCACCACATCGCCCGGTGCATTGATCATGCTGCCGAGCATCAACCCGGCGGTGCGTCCGGCTTTATACTGATCAATGCCAACATGGCACAAGCGAGCCGCATCGGGCAGATCCGTGACCATGGTAATCACCGGTACGCCGCGCGCCTGACACGCCGCTAAGGCATCATAAATCAACGGATTTTCGTGGGCGAATACGATCAGCGCATCCATCTTTTTACTGCTGGCAGCAATGTGCGCGGCCAGCTTTTCGGGCGCGTTTTCCGGGATCAAAGTGCGATGCAGGCGCAGGCGGCGATAGCCCAGCTCATCAGCGAGACGGGCAAAGTCCTGTGCCAGCTGCTGGAAAAAGAAGGAGCCGTTGCCGCTGAGCAGCACTTCAATCTGCCAGCTGTGGCGATGTTCTTCTGGCAGGATGCGCTTTAAGCCCGCGTCTCGCGCTGCCTGCAGGATTTTTTTGGTCATTGCCGGGGACACACCACCGCGATCGTTTAATACCCGATCGACCGTGGCCACGCCGACCCCAACTTGCTTAGCCAGCTCCGCTAGCGTCATTGCTTTCATCTGAGGTAATTCCATCAAAAACCGCGTTCAGCTAGCCTGCCAGAAAGCGCTATTTTGACAACATTGGCTCTTCCAAAATGTGAACAAAAGGAGCGTTAAAATGCGGACCCCGCAACGTTTTGCCTTGATTGGTAGTGGATTTATCGGCCAGGTGCATGCTGCAAACCTGGCGGCGCATCCTGGCGTGGATCTGGCGCTGGTGTGCGACATTGATGCGTCACGTGCCGAAGCAGTAGCGCAGCGCTATGACGCAAAAGCTGCCAGCGTACAGCAGGCATTGAACAGTGATGCCATCGACGCGGTGCTGATCGCCAGCGCCACGCCGACCCACGCTGAACTGCTAGAGCAGGCGGTGCTGGCGGGCAAAGCGGTGTACTGCGAGAAACCGATTGATTTGTCGTTGCAGCGTGCGCGTGAGGTGGTTGAGAAGATCTCCCCGGTTCAGGTTCCTGTTACCGTCGGCTTTAACCGCCGTTTTGATCAGAGCCATCAGCAACTTAAATCACAGCTGCAACAAGGGCTGATTGGCCGCGCTGAACTGATTCAGATGGTGTGCCGCGCGTCAGAACTGCCGCCAATCAGCTATCTGCAAGCTTCTGGTGGTCAGATGCGCGATCAGGCGATCCACTTTTTCGACCTGTTGCGCTGGCTGACAGAAGATGAAGTCACCACAGTCGGTGCGCTGGGCGCGGCACTGGCAATGCCAGAGATCCGTGATTTTGATGTCGATACTTCGGTGCTGATCATGCGCATGCAGCAAGGCGCGCTGGCACAACTGGATAACACCCGCCGCACGGCTTACGGCTACGACGAACGCATCAGCGTGATGGGCAGTAAAGGGATGGTGGCTTCGGAGAGTCAGTCAGCGCGCGGCGCCACGCTGTATCAGGGCAAAGGTATTACCCAACCGGGCTTATACGCTGACTGGTTTAGTCGGGTGAAAGAGACGTATTACACCCATCTGGATGCGTTTGTGCGCCATATCGGCGGAGAGAAAATCGAGGGGCTGCCGGGATTGATCGACGGTCTGCGCGCGCAGGCAATTGCCGAGGCGGCACAGCAATCACTGACGCGCGGTGAATTTGTGGAAGTGGAGTGGGTGGCCATTTGATAACAGGGCGCGGCACACTTGCCGCGCCTCAGCTTTATTTCAGCAGTTCACGCTCAATCAATTCCCGCGTTTCTACCGCCTGATACTTCATCTTTTCCGGATAACCAAACAGCGCCGCCGAGATAATCGACTCACCGCCGACTTTGTACGTACGGTTGGCGAAATCCATTTCGCGCAGCGCTTCAAACAGCGCATCGAAATTCACCTCGCCTTCACCCACTGCCACGTGCTGGTGAATGGTGGCATCAACGCCCGGTGGGTTAACGATATAGCGGCAGTGCTTAGTGTGGTTCATGGTATCGGCAATCAGCATATGCGACAGATCGTCGCCCGCGTAATGCAGCATGTTTTTCACATCGCCCACGCCTTTGTCGTAGTAGAAGGTGTGCGGCGCGCTGTAGATGTATTTAATGTTGTCGCTGCGGAACGATTTCACGATATCCGCCGTTTCGTTGCTTTGTTCGCAGAAATCCCATGGATGTGCCTGAATTTCGACGCGGATGCCTTCACGTTCAAAAATCGGCAATAACTCTTCCATCGAGCGATAGAACATCTCTTCGCAGATTTCCGGCTCGTTCGGGTTGCCTGAGAGTTCGGTATTGATCACCTGCACGCCCATCTCGACGGCGATTTCAATCATGCGTTTCCAGTTCTTCACCGCCGCCTGACGACGCAACTCGTCCGGGCCTGACCAGCGATAAACCGTGATAAACGACGAGATTTCCACGCCAGTGGCATTCAGCGCGTTTTTGTACTCGCGCATGATTTCCCGGCTGGCTTTCGGGTGTTTATAAAACGGATTGATCTGTGGATGGGGCGACTGTTCGATGTACTTGTAACCCCATTCGGCCACCTGATGCACCATGCGCGTGATGCCCATCTCTCTGATGACATCCACATCAAAAGCGATTTTCATGTTGTTCTCCTGATCGTTAAGCGGTGCGCTCTTCATTAAACACCACACCGATCTGCTTCCTGACGTCATCCATGGCGTGCAGCGTAGCCAGTGAGGTGGCCAGCGGACGGACAGGCGAGTCGAGCAGGCCCTGATGAATACACCAGGCGGTATGTTCGATTTCATGACAGAGCTGAATATAGCGGTTGTTCGGTTCTTCCCAGCGCAGCGTGTGGCGGCCATCGCTGGAGGTGAGACGGAAATTGCCTGGCGCATAGAACTGGCCGTCGATGTAGATCGTGGCATCGCGACCGGCAATCACGGCGGTGCCGGGTGTGTTGCTGAACAGCGTGGTGTTGAGCACCGAGTGCATGCCATTGCCATGGGTCAGCAGCATCGACGTTTGCCCATTCACACCACCCGGTGCGGGCTGGCCTTTCGCCACAATGCTATCGGGTGCGCCGCCGACCAGCACGCTGAAGCCGATCAAATAGCTGCCGAGATCCAGCATAGGCCCGCCCGCCAGATCGAGATTGAAAATGCGGTGATCCTGAGTGAAATATTCACCATGATCGCCGATCAAGGTGTGAATATCGCCCAGCGTACCATCAGCCAGCAACTGGCGGATTACATCGTATTTCGGCGCGAAATCGCACCACATTGCCTCCACGCACAAGCGTTGTTGTTTGTGCGCTTCCTGCTGTAGCTGCAACGCCTGCTGTGCGTTAAGTGCCAGCGGCTTCTCAATCAGCACATGTTTGCCGGCTTGCAGCGCGCGTAGCCCATCGGGGAAGTGATGATTGTGCGGTGTGGCGATGTACACCACATCGATGTCATTCCGGCTCAGCAGTGCGTCAATGCCTTCGACGGCATGTGGGATATCCCATTTGCTGGCAAAGGCCTGCGCTTTTTCGAGGCTGCGTGACGACACGGCCACCAGCTGCTGCTGAGTATGGTGACGCAGCGCGTTGGCGAAATGGTCGGCGATCCAGCCCGGTCCGACAATGCCCCAGCGCAGCGCGGGAATTTGATTTTCAGGGTGACGGCGAGGTGCAGGTAAGGATGTAGGGAACATATCATCTCCGTTTTTATAGGGTACAACATCGCTGGGAGCCGATAAGGCAGATCGCTTTCACTATAGGAAGGCGTACCTACACCCTCTACCTCTTTGCTGATGGAAATCCATCAGCTCAATTTGCCAGGGTCAGGCAATTAGATATCAAACATTTATTCGGTATGGAATCAAAATGAAATGATACATTTCATTTTTGCGAGGACGATCATAAGACTGAGAGGTTAACTATCAAATTATGAGAGGAAATGCAGATTGGACTCACGTCACATTCGCACTGGTCAGCAAAATCAGGCATTATTTTTGATAACTAACTATCAAAATGGAATGTGATGATGAGCAAAATCACCCTCAATGCCATCGCTCGCGCCGCAGGCGTGGGCGTTGCGACGGTGGACCGTGTGCTAAACCGCCGCGCTCCGGTGCGTGCTGCCACCGAACAGAAGGTGCTGGAAGCCGCCCAGCGTTTGGGATATCAGCTCGGGCCGGTAGCGCCGATCATCGGTTCAACCCAGCCCGCACGCGTCACGCTGCGCATGGGTTTTGTCCTGCTCTCCCAATCTTACTCGTTTTATCATGCACTGACTGATGCGCTGCGCCAGCAGACGCAGCCGTTGCATCCAGCAGGCACTGAGCCGCAGTTTTACTGGCATGATATTGATGATGTCGAGGCCGTAGTCGCCTCGCTGTATACCCTGGCAGAACAGGTGGATGTGATTGGCTTAGTCGCGCTAGATCATCCTTTAATCCGCCACGCGATTGAGAACATCTCACGCCAGGGCGTGCGGGTGTATGCGCTATTCTCCAACTTCTCGCCCTGCGGACATGCAGGCTATTTCGGGCTGGATAATCAAAAGGCCGGACGCACGGCCGGTTGGGTGGCCTCGCATCTGCTGCATCAGCCGGGATCGGTGGGCGTGCTGGTGGGCGACCATCGTTTTACCTGTCAGGAGAGCTGCGAAATCAGCTTCCGCTCTTATCTGCGCGAACAGGACAGCAGCCGACGCGTACTGGAACCGTTAAAAACGCACGAGTCGATTGATGGCGGCTATCACGCTACACGTCAGTTGCTGGAAGAACATGCCGATCTCGCGTTGATCTATGCGCCCTGCGGCGGTGTTGAAGGCGTTATTCAGGCGTTGCGCCAGCAGCCACAGCGCAAGGTGGCGTTAATCTGTCATGGTCCGGTGAAAGAGGGCGAGCTGGCGCTGATTGACGGCACGATTACTGTGATGATTCGCCATGAAATTGAAGATATGGCGCGTCAGCTTGTCCGCACCGTTCAGCAGCATGTCGAGCCGGGAACGCATTTTTCCCAGGTTACGCTGCCGTTTGAGATCATCACGCGTGAGAACCTCTAGCTTCCAAACAAGACTCATCGCCAGCAGCGCAACAATCCACGCACATGGGATCGCCAATGAGCTGAAGGAGGAACAATGTGTTGCGCCGTGGTGGCCAGCTTCCTTCGTCTGGAAGTCGCGCCAGCTATGCGTTTGATAGTTAATCTATCATTTTTGTGATGATAAATAGTATGATCGTTATCAAAAAATGAAAGTTTCATGATTGCTGAAGGTGAAATGTTTATTTGATACTTGCGCTATCTCTTACCGCAAGGAACGATCATGACGATTCATATTGCTAACGCACCCTGTAGCTGGGGCGTGGACGATCCGAAAAATCCCTTCCTGCCACCGTGGCAAAAAGTCCTCCGCGAAGCCGCTGAGGCCGGATACCAAAGTATTGAGCTGGGCCCATGGACCTATCTGCCGACCGATGCCGCTGAACTGCGTCACCAGCTGGAGGCACATCAACTTTCGCTGGTGGCAGGCACGATCTTCGACGATCTGGTCAGCGAAGCCAATTTCCCGGCGATGGTTGAGCTGACACACAACATCTGTCGCAACCTGTCGCAGGTCCCTACCGCAGAGAAAACCCACGCGGATAATCTGCCCGCGCCTTACCTGGTGATTATTGATTTCGGTAATCCTGACCGTGCGAAATTTGCCGGTCAGTCAGATAAAGCGCCGCGTTTGTCCGGCGAAGAGTGGCAGCGCATGATGCAGCACATCACCACCCTGAGCCAGATTGCTCGCGATGAATATGGCGTGCGCGCGGTGATCCATCCGCATGCGGGCGGCTGCATTGAGTTCGCCGACGAGCTGGAGCAGCTGGTGCAGGACATTCCGCACGAAGTGGCCGGTTTGTGCCTCGACACCGGGCATCTCTATTACTCCGGCATGGATCCGATTCCTTACCTGAGCCGTTACTGGGATCGCATCGATTATCTGCACTTTAAAGATGTGAATGACGCGATCTGGCGCGATGTGATTGCGCGCGGCGTCGATTTCTTTGCCGCCTGCGCCGAAGGGGTGATGTGCCCGATTGGCAAAGGGGCGATTGATTATCCGGCGGTGCGGGCCTTCCTTGCTGAGCGCAACTATCAGGGCTGGATCACCATCGAGCAGGAGCGCGATCCGCGCCACGCCGACACCAGCCTGCGCGACGTCACAGCCAGCCTTCACTACCTGCAATCAGTCGGATTCTAAGGAGAACATCATGATTAACGGCATCAAAGCTCTGGATCATTCACTGCGCTGGGGTATGGTCGGCGGCGGTGGCACCAGCCAGATTGGCTATATCCATCGTTCATCGGCACTGCGGGATGGCAATTTCGTGTTGCAGGCGGGTGCATTTGATCTTAACGCCGAACGCGGCCGTGCGTTTGGCGTATCGCTGGGCGTCGACGCGGATCGCTGCTATCCCGATTACGAAACGATGTTTGCGGCGGAAGCGGCGCGTGCAGACGGCATCGAAGCCGTTTCCATCGCCACGCCGAACAATACCCATTTCACCATCTGCCGTGCGGCGCTCAATGCCGGTCTGCATGTGGTGTGTGAAAAGCCACTGTGCTTCACCACGGAAGAAGCAGACGAGCTGGAAAAGCTCTGCGCCGAGAAGAAAAAGATCATCGGCGTCACCTACGGTTATGCCGGACATCAGCTGATCCACCAGGCGCGCGAGATGATTGCGGAAGGGCTGCTCGGTGAGATCCGCATTATCAATATGCAGTTCGCGCACGGCTTCCATAACGAAGCGGTCGAGTTGCAGAATGAAAGCACCAAGTGGCGCGTCGATCCACGCTTTGTCGGCCCCAGCTATGTGCTGGGCGATCTGGCGACTCATCCGCTGTTTATCGCCGAAACTATGGTGCCGAAACTGCAGGTGAAGCGTCTGCTGTGTAGCCGCCAGAGCTTCGTGAAAACCCGTGCACCACTGGAAGATAACGCCTTTGTGATGATGGAGTACGACAACGGTGCGGTTGGCACCATGTGGGCGTCGGCGGTGAACTGCGGCTCGATGCACGGCCAGAAAGTGCGCGTGATTGGTGAGAAAGCAAGTCTGGAGTGGTGGGACGAGCAGCCGAACCAGTTGCGTTATGAAGTGCAGGGCGAGCCGCTGCAGATTCTGGATCGTGGTATGGGCTATCTGCATAAAAACGCCCTGGCCGACGACCGCATCGGCGGTGGCCATCCGGAAGGGCTGTTTGAAGCCTGGTCGAATCTCTATCGCCGTTTTGCGCTGGCGATGGATGCCACCGACCGCGGTGATGAAGCGTTCCTGGCTGACTTCTGGTATCCGGATGTACATGCCGGTTTAATGGGCGTGCGCTGGGTTGAGCAGTGCGTGCAGTCAGCGGATGCCGGTGCGGTGTGGGTGGATTGCTGATTAATATGAAGTGAATATCCCGGTCGGCATCACTGCCGACCGGGATGCATTAATGCGAGCGCAAATCACTCAGGAAGCGCTGGGCACGCGGGTGCTGAGGCTGGGTGAAGAACTTCTCTGGGGTGGATTTTTCGAGGATCTGTCCCTGATCCATAAACCAGATGGTATCCGCCACTTCGCGAGCAAAATTCATTTCGTGCGTCACGCACATCATGGTCATGCCTTCCTGCGCCAGGCTGCGCATCACCGACAACACTTCACCGACCATTTCGGGATCGAGCGCGGACGTCGGTTCATCAAACAGCATCACCGGCGGCTTCATCGCCAGCGCACGAGCAATCGCTACGCGCTGTTGCTGGCCGCCGGACAACTGCGCGGGATAGGCATCGGCTTTATGCGACAAGCCAACGCGTTCCAGCAGTTCACCCGCTTGTTTGCGCGCCTCAGATCGTTTAACACCCAGCACTTTCATCGGTGACATCATGATGTTTTCTGCTACCGACACGTGCGGGAACAGGTTGAAGCTCTGGAACACAAATCCAATGCGGGTGCGTAACTGATTGAGCCGCGTGCTGCTGCCGTGAATATCGGTGCCATCAAATACGATCTGGCCGTTATCAATCGGTTCCAGACGGTTGACGGTGCGAATCAGCGTGGATTTTCCCGATCCGGAAGGACCGCACACCACCACCACTTCGCCGGTATTGATTTCGGCGCTCAGGTCGGTCAGCGCCTGATACGCGCCGTACCATTTGTTGACCTGGTTAAACATGATCATCGGGCTCATAGTGGTTCCTTATTGCGAAGAGGTTTTAGTCAGCATCACCGCGGGCGCTACGCTGGGATTAGCCTGCGGCGGTTGGCGACGTTTCTGCGCAATGTGCGCTTCAAGTTTGTTAGCGAGCCAGGTGAGGCTGAAGCAGATGATGTAGTAGCTCATCGCCACAATGGCGAACACCTGAAACGGTTTGGTCAACAGCTGGTTGCTCACCTGATTGGCGGCAAAGGTCAGCTCCGGCACGTTAATCACGTAGCCGAGCGTACTGTCTTTGATGATCGATACCAGCTGGCTCACCAGGCTCGGTAGGGTGTTAAACAGCGCCTGCGGCAGAATCACGACACGCAGGGTTTTCATGTGGCTCATGCCTAACGCACGAGACGCTTCATACTGGCCGTGGGGCAGTGCCTGAATGCCGCCACGTACGATTTCGGCAATGTAGGCACTCTCATAAATCACCAGCGTACACAGCATGGTGGCGAATCCGCTGATGTTGTGGCCAATGAGCAGCGGGACGCAGAAATAGGTCCAGAACACCACCATCATCAGTGGAATGCCGCGCAGCAGATAAACCCAGCAGGTGGCGGGCCAGCTCAGCCAGCGCCACGGTGACAGGCGCGCCAGTCCCAGCATCACCCCGATAGGGAAGGCCAGCACCACAGCTAATACGGAAATCACTAACGTACAGAGTACGCCACCCAGCGGCCCGTTGGGGTACTGGCCCATTAACAGCAGCATGCCGTTGTCATGCAAAATGGTGAAGATCTCAAACATCGCCATTACCTCGCGTAAACGCGCTGGAAGCGGCGGGCCAGCAGCGCGCCCAAGCCCATCAGCAGCAGGGAGAAGAACAGGTAACCCACGGTGGCCACTAAGTAGGATTCGAAGGTGCGGAAGGTTTGGTTTTCGATATCACGCGTCACATAGGTGAGATCCGCCACGCCGATGACCATCGCCAGACTGGTGTTTTTAAACAGCAGCACGGTGTGATTGACCACCGACGGCAGCGCGTTGCGCACGCCCTGCGGCAAAATCACCGAGCGCATGGCGCGCACATAACTCATGCCGAGCGCGCGGGCGGCCTCATTCTGGCCATCCGGAATGGCGCGCAGGCCGCTGCGGATATCTTCAGAGAAGTAGGCGGCCTGGCACAGCCCAAGGGCGATAAGAGAGAATAAAAACTCGGCGTTGTAGTCAACGATCATCATCTGCACCGATTCCGGCAGCAGCGTGGGAATGGCGAAATACCACATCATCAACTGAATCAACGTTGGCACATTGCGGTGATAGGAGACATACGCCTTAACCAGCCCAACGGCAATACGATTCTCCGTCAGGCGGACCACCACCAATAGCAGGGCGAGAACCATCGCCAGCAGCCAGGCACCCAACGCCAGTTCAAGGGTGACCACCGTTCCGTCAACGATCATCTGGCCGTAGTGGCCGGTTATCACACTGCTGAAATCAAGTGCCATACAGTTACCTCATCGTACGGTATTACGCGGTGCGGTCGCCCGGTCGCATAGTGGAAAGACCGCCCGGTACCTGCAGCGTCGGGGTAATTTCGATGTTGCCGATGTTGACGGCGACCGGAGCAGACAGCGCGAAAGCCACGCAGTCGGCAATATCTTTGGCCTGTGGCAGTTCGAAGCCATCGATAAAGCGGCGACGCGCATCATCGTGATCGCCTGAAACGTTGCCGAAGATGTCGGTGGCGACGCGACCTGGGCAGATTTCGGTGATGCGCACACGTTTGCCATAGCAGTCCACGCGCAACTGGCGCGACAGGGCATGCACCCCGGCTTTGGTGGCGTGATACACCGAGTTACCGTTGAAGTTGTAGATGGCGGCAATCGAGGTGATGTTGAACACGTGGCCACGATCGCGCGCCATCATGCCTGGCACCAGCAAGCGGCACAGGTGGAGCACGGCACGCAGATTGACATCGACCTGGGTTTCCACCACGTTTTCGTCGGCATCAAGAATCGAACCAGGATGTGAAACGCCCGCGTTGTTAACCAGAATGTCGATTTCCAGGTCTTTGCACAGCGCAGTGAGTGCCGCGACATCACTGACATCGACCGCGTGCGGAATACAGCCAGTGCGGTCGGCCAGCGCCGCCAACTGCTCTTTACGGCGCGCCACCGCGTGCACGGTGATCCCCTCTTTGCACAGGCGCTCAACAATCGCTTCGCCCATGCCAGCCGATGCGCCGGTCACCAGCGCGGTTTTGTAATCTGAAAATGGCATTTGTGTTTCCTCGTCTCGCCAGGTGTGTCCCCGGCGTAATGGGTCTTTTTTGACTTTATGCAGTTATGCCGCAAGGGCATAAGACATAAAAACTGTGAGGCGATAAGAGCCCCTTATAACCGGATTGCTAATTATTTATCCATCTGAATAGTCAGGATTTCTTCGTCGTATTCAACCGCTGAGTATGCCTCAACACGCAGTTGCTGTACGCGACCTTTGATGGGACAGATCACCGGTACATATAGCGGGCCGACCTGTACCAGCGCCAACAGATCCTGAGGTGCGACCTGCTGGCCGGGCTGAACAAAATCCTGTTGGCTGTGCGGATGACGGCGTAGCAGCGTACCGGGCAGCGGCGCGCCGATAACCTGTGTGATGGGCGGGGTTTCCTCCGTCGGCATGACGGGTAAAGCGGGCGCAGGCGCAAACGTCAGACGAACCGACCACTCTTTGCCCTCTAACGCCAGGCTATTGAGGCCAGAACGTTGCATCTTGCGCGCCAACGCGCGCAGCGTCGGCAGCGGTATCGCGGTTTTTTCCATGGGATTCCCGTCAAAGCGAAGCACGCCCGCCGGAGCGGGCAACAGACCAGATTAATCTAGCGCGTTCGTTAGACGGGCAGTAAGAGGGTTTTGCTTTGCGGTGATAAGCGGGTCTTATCCCACCAGAGTCAGCGGATGGTTCTCCACGTTGCGACGCGACATCAGGGACAACAGAATGGATTTCACCGCTTCGGCAGGCTGGGACAGCGGCAGATGATCTGACATGCAGAACGACAGTGAGGCCTGCACATCCGGCTCGATGATCTTCGCCATCCAGGTATCCCCATTTTTCAGCATCGCGCGTGCGGCGGATTCCGGCATGATGGTAGTGCCCAGACCGGCACTCAGTGCCGCGTTCAGGGTGGTTTGCGACTCAATTTCGCACTTCACGCGGTATTGCAGATTGTTCTGCACGAAGGCGTCATCCAGCACTTTGCGCATGATGTTATAGATACGTGGCAGGAACAGATCATATTGCGCGACCTGCGACAGCGGGATCTCTTTCACCGGTTTTGCCAGGCTGAACGGGCAAACGAAGCACAGATCTTCTTTCATCAGTGGCATGAAGCGCAGGCCATGGATAGTGCGATGATCGTAGATTACCGCCATATCCATTCGACCGTTCATGATCAGCTCGCTCAGCGTGGTGCCGAAGTTCTCGTTAAAATAGAGCACGATGCCAGGATGCTGCTGCTGCACTTCCATCATCAGCGGGAGCGCCAGGTTTTGCGCTGCTGTGCCCGGAGCCAGCCCGACAGAGACGCTGCCGCTTAGCGCTGCGCCAACCAGATCAATCGCACTTTGCGCCTGTTCGCACTGGCGCAAAATAGACTGTGCATGGGAATAGAGTGTTTTCCCGGCTTCGGTGGGCGTGACACCGCGTTTGGTACGAATCAACAGCTGTTGATTCACTTCACCTTCCAGCGTGGCCAGCTGTTGGCTCAGTGCAGGTTGGGCGATATGCAGGATATCGGCAGCTTGCGTCAGGCTACCGACGTCAACAATTTTAACAAAGTACTTCAGGCGACGAAGATTCATGGACACTTCCCTCAAACAGAACGCATATCCTCCTCAAGCAAAGTTGATGCCAGGATAAGCTTTCGTTATTGAACTCAGACAGGAGGGTACGGCTACCGGGCCTCCTGAGGCAGGTGCTGAGCTAGTGAGCCGCCGGCTTGGCGGGTGTTGAAAAATGCAGCACTGCACCGAATGAGTGCAGTTGACCCATCAGCATTGCCAATGACGGGCAAGGAAAATCGTGGGTTCGAGATGTGACTCGGGAAAGAAAGTAACACTTTATTAACATTCCGTCAGGCGCGCGGGCGTGACCTGTCGCGCAATTCCGTGCCAATTTCCCGCCTTTATGGCAAAAGTTTGCAGTCGGTCCAGTCATCGCTTTGTGTTATATCACCACAACAAAGCACTATTATCCGTGGCTTCGGCCCTAATCCTATGCTCAGGGGAAACTGACTCCCCCGAACCCAGGATTGACCATGCCCGAGATAGCCGATCGATTAAAGAATGTGACTGTTTCAGCCTCCGTTGCCATGACCCAAAAAGCACGCGATCTCGCGGCCCAGGGCGTTGATGTGGTAGCACTTTCTACCGGCGAACCGGATTTCCCTACGCCGGAACATGCGATTGAAGCCGCATATGCCGCTGCACGCGCGGGCGACACGCGCTATCCACCCACCGACGGTACGCCTGCCCTGCGCAAAGCTATCCAGCTGAAATTTAAACGGGATAACCAGCTGGATTATGACGTCAGCCAGATTCTCACGGCGGGCGGCGCGAAGCAGATCATCTTTAATGCCATCATGGCGACCATCAATCCGGGCGACGAAGTGGTGATCCCGACGCCATCGTGGATTAGCTATGCCGATATCGTGAAATTTGCCGGTGGTGTTCCGGTGCCGCTGCCGTGTGCGCAGGAGAACGGCTTTAAACCGCTGCCAGCGGATCTGGATGCGGCGATCACCGATAAGACTAAGTGGTTGCTGCTGAACTATCCGAGCAACCCAACCGGTTCGGTTGCCAGCAAAGCCGAGTTGCAGGCGTTGGGCGACGTGCTGCTGCGCCATCCACAGGTGTGGATCATGACGGATGATATCTATGAACATCTGATCTATGACGATGTGCGTTTTTATACGCTGGCGCAGGTTGAGCCACGCTTGTATGACCGCGTGCTGACGGTGAACGGCGTGTCGAAAGCCTATTCGATGACAGGCTGGCGTCTGGGCTTTTGCGGCGGTCCTGCGCCATTAATTAAAGCCATGAGCAATGTGAACACGCAGAACAGTGGCGGTGTGTGTACGTTGACACAGGCGGCAGCGGTGGCGGTGCTGGAAGGCCCTCAGGATTTGTTGCAAGAGCGCGCACGCATTTACCGTGAACGCCGTGATTACGTGCTGGAGCGCCTGACCTCGATTGAGGGGCTGCGCTGCCATAAGCCAGAGGGCGCGTTTTATCTGTTCGTGAATATTGAAGGGCTGATTGGCAAAACCAGCGCCGGTGGCCGCTTCATCAGCAACGATGCCGATTTTGTGCTGGCACTGATTGAAGAGCAGCATGTGGTAACGGTGCAGGGCGCCGCGTATGGCATGAGTCCGTACTTCCGCTTGTCTTACGCCACCAGCATGGAACGTTTGCAGACCGGCTGCGATCGTATCGCGGCATTCTGCGCTGGCTGTCGTTAAACGGAAGGCGAAAAAAAATGGCTGCCGATGGGCAGCCATTTTTATTTGGGCGATTTAAAACGTTACTGAGCAAGCACTTCTGCCGCCGGTGCCACCTGATGGCCGCTGGCTTCGATTTCACTGCGTACGATGCTGGCGAGCGCCAGTGAACCCGGCGTGTCGCTGTGCACCAGAATCGAACGCGCGCGCACGGCTATCACTTCCCCTTCAAAGGTGGTGACAGTGCCATGCTGCAGAAACTGTCGTACGCGCGCCCGCAACGCCGCTTCCTCTTTGATCACTGAACCAGCAATGCCGCGCGGGACTAAACGGCCCTGCGCATCGTAGGCGCGGTCGGCGAGGAACAGCGTCAGAGTTTTCAGACCCGCTGCCTGTGCCGCTCGCTCAATGATGGTATCGGGTTGTGCGAACACAATCAGATCCGCATTGATGCGGGCCACCAACGCCATTACCTGCTGCGCTAATGCCTCGTCGCGATTAACAATATTGCCCATCGCGGCGTGGAAGCTGAAGTGAGACACTTTCGTGCCTTCCGCCTGAGCAATCGCTGTCAGCGCCCCGAGCTGATAAGCGACCTGCTGGCAAATCTCCTCGGCATTGAACGGCAGCTCGCGACGACCAAAACCCTGACGATCGGGCAGTCCTGGATGCGCACCAATGCCGACACCATTCTCTTTCGCCAGCCGGACCATTCGGGTCATGATCGCCGGATCGCCGGCGTGGAATCCGCAGGCGATATTGGCTGAGGAGACCACTTTCATCAGCGCGGCGTCATCACACAGCTGATAAACGCCAAAGCCTTCGCCCATATCGGAGTTCACATCAATCTTCATGGTTTGGGATCCTTTGGAAAATTAAGCGGTTAATGCTTTACGCAGCGGTGGGCAGCTCACCCGTAAGCGGCTCAGCCAGCCTGCGACCTCTTGCTCGATGGCAATGGCCTCACGCGTATCACTCTGGATCAGCTGGATCGATTGGCCCGGTAACACCTGTCCTAAACGCCACAGATCCTGCTCAATCACGCCGGCGATCTTGGGATAACCGCCAGCTGTGTTGGCATCGCTGAGCTGAATGATCGGCTCGCCGCCGGGTGGCACTTGCACAATGCCGGGGATCAGTCCGTAAGATCGCATCTCAATGGTTTGTGAAGGGAAAATCGGATCGCCCGCCAGTCGATAGCCGGTGCGATTGCTTTGATTGGACACCTGCCATGACTGCTGCCAGAAGCGACTCGCATCGGCAGCGAACAAGGGATATTCGCCCGATGGAATGGCGCGCAGCTGGATTTCGCCTGCACTATTGCGCGGAAAATGGGCGCGCAGGGCGCTGTCGGGCGGCTCAATGCCAATACCGCTGGTGGGCAGCGGTGAAGCGTGCGTGTCACCCAGCGCCAGGCGGTCGCCACGCTGCAGAGGACGCCCTTCCAGACCACCAAAACCGCCGCGCAGTGCCGTGCTGCGCGATCCCAGCACCATTGGCACATCAATGCCGCCAGCTATACAGAGGTAACCACGAGCACCGCTACGCGGGTAACGCAATTCCAGCACCTGTCCGGCACGCACGCCGCAGCCCCACCAGGGCGGTAATGGCGCACCGTCTAAGGTGGCGCGGCAGTCAGCGCCCGTTACGGCGATGCTGCTGTCCTGCAAAAATCGTACGCGAAACGGAAACAGCTGCACTTCAATGGCGGCGGCATTTTCTTCATTGCCGAGCAGCAGATTTCCGGCGCGCAGTGCCAGCGGATCCATTACACCACTCACCGAGACGCCCATATGGCGGAAGTTGAAACGCCCCAGATCCTGAACCGTATTTAGGGCGCCGCTCTGTTCAATTTCGATCACAGTTCAATCCTCTGTGGCAGAAAACGGATACGATCGCCAGGAGCCATCAGTGCAGGCGATTCCGCGAGAGGATCAAACACTTCCAGCTCGGCAAAACCGATGGCGTTCCAGCCGTTGGGGCCGGTCAGCGCTGAAACACCGGCCTGTGCCCCACCAATGGTGACGGTGCCTTTCAACATGCTGAGAGACGGGACTTTTTTGCGCGGTGTTGCCAGCTGCGGATCCAGTCCGTGCAGATAGCCGAAGCCTGGCGCGCTGCCGAGGGCAAACACGGTGTATTCGCTTTGATGGTGACGACGCACTACATCGCGCGCACTGAACCCGGTATGGCGGCATACCGCATCCAGATCGGTCGCGTGTTCACCTCCGTAATGCACCGGGATCTCAATCAGTTTGCCTTGTGGGCTGATCGACTGCGCCTGCTCCCAGGCCGCGTGCAGGCTAGCGCGCACCGCCGTGTCATCACGCGGGATGTGGCGAAACAGCACCAGCAAATTAGTGACGCCAGGGATCAGCGCTTCTACCGCTTCATCTGCCTGCAGCAGACGCGCCAGGGACCAGATGCGGCGCTGAGCAGAAAGATCGAATCCACCCGGCGCTTCCACCAGCCATGCGCGAGCACCGATGGTGGAAAGGGTAATCGTGGAGGAACAAGCCAGCGCGGGTGCGCTGGCGGGCTGGATATCAGAATGCGACATCACCGATCACTATTCCAGTGGTTCAAATTTCAGGCTGGAGAGCGGTTGTACGCGCTCTTCACGCACCATTTTGTATTCAGTTTTCGGCCCAATCCAGGTATCCCAGATTTTGTCGATAGTGCCGTCATCGTCCATCGCTTTCAGGCCACTGTTAACGCTGGCCAGCAGTGCCGGCTCATCTTTCTTCATGCCAATACCAATCGGCTCCAGCGCCATCGGCTCTTTCACCATCGCCAGCTCAATGCCGTCTTTTTTCGCCTGCGCGATGGTTTTAATACCGGTCATGGTGTTGGTCACGAAGCCCACAGATTTGTTCTGCTCCAGTGCCAGGAAGGCGGATGCCGTATCCTGGAAGGTCACCGCTTTGCCGCCTTTGATGTGGATCGATTGCTCAGAGGTGGTGCCCTTGGTGGCGCTGATGCGTTTGCCTTTGAAGAAGTCCAGTGACTTATCTGCCAGCGGTGCTTTGACCACCAGCATCTCTTTAGCTACGTAGTAAGGATCGCTGAACTGGATCTGGTTACCGCGCGTCTTGGTGTAGGCGAGGTTAGCGATCAACACATCGGCGCGGCCGGTGGCGATAACTGCTATACGGGCTTCTACAGAGGTTGGAACCAGCGTGAGTTTGACGTCCATCTGCTTCGCCAGTGCGGTGCACAGATCAATATCCATACCCACCAGCTGACGCGTCTTTGGATCCGGTGAAGAGAAGGGCGGCACGTCAGAATAGACTGCGCACTTAAGCTCACCGCTGGATTTGATATTCGCCATCATGTCTGCCTGCGCCGCCGAAACAGCCAGCAACGGCAGCAGTGCCAACCCAATGGTGGTAAGTCTTTTCATGGTCATGTGCATTCCCTCAATGGTGGATACTGCCTCGGAGCGCAAAATCTCGCTTTTCTGGACTATATCGGCTTTGTTTTGCGGCGAAAAAGAGGGAAAGCGTGTTATGCGATAGCGAAATGATATGACCCCCGGCAATAAGTTATTTCTATTCAGGCAGAGCGAAAAAGTGTTATCCAGCGCACATTTTTCTCCCTAGTGTTAAACGCGTTGTCCTCTCGGCAATCCTGCCGATTGCGCGTGGTAGAGAGAGAAGAGTGAGAGCATGAATCCCCGATTAGGCGTGTTATTGAAGATATTCGCCGCACTGTGTGCCACGCTGATGCTGGCCTGTGTCAAAGGCCTGAATGGTGCCATCCCCACCGGTGAAGTGATTTTTTTCCGCAGCTTTATTGCGCTCTTTCCGCTGTTAATCTGGCTGAAAGTGCAGGGTAACGTGTTAGAGAATCTCAAGACGCGTAATCTGTTTGGCCATTTCATTCGCGGTTTCTCCGGCACCGGCGGCATGTATTTCAACTATCTGGCTCTGGTGTATATCTCGCTGGCTGATGCCACGGCACTGAGTTATGCCGCACCGTTGTTTACCGTGATGATGGCAGCGATGCTGCTCAAAGAACGCGTTCGCGTGTCGCGCTGGGTAGCGGTCGTGGTGGGATTGTCGGGCATTCTGATTATGCTCTCATCCAGCCTTGCGGCCAGCGGTGGCGTGCTGGCAGGCGGCGCCAGCAGTGCCACGGCAAGCATTGGTGTTGCTTTTGCATTGATTGCCGCACTCTGCACGGCGACTTCGAATGTGCAAATCCGCTTCCTCAACGGCATCGAAAAACCGGGCGCGATCGTGTTCTATTTTTCGGTGATGACGACGTTGATTGGTTTGGCGACGGCATTTTTCGGCTGGGTAAAACCGACCGGATTGCAGTGGCTGCTGCTGGTGGGCTGCGGTTTATTTGGCGGTTTGGCACAGATTCTGGTGACACTCAGCCTGCGCTATGCCGATGCCTCCCTGCTGGCGCCGTTTGATTACACCACGCTGGTGTGGTCGATGCTGATTGGCTATCTGTTCCTTAATAGCCTGCCGGGTTCAACCACAATATTAGGCGCATCGATTGTGGCGCTCGCTGGGATCTTTGCGGTATGGCGGGAAAACCGGCAGCGTAAGTTGGCGATGGTGAGCAGTACGCCGTAATTCGGTGTACTAGCCTCTGTGCAGTTTGTGAAAACCAGGTCGCCATAGATGGCGGCCTGGATAACACAGCGCTCATGCGCTTACCGATAAACATCATCGATAATTTCTACCTGCTTGTTATGCAGCGCTTCTGCCAGCCAACCGCGTTCCAGTGAACCGGTTTTCGCCAGCTCAAAGTTATGCTCATCGACGATTAAGTAAGCTTGTGCTGCTTCAAGAATCCGCGCGGCGTCCTGGCGTGGAATCACAATTACGCCATCGGCATCGCCCAGCACGATATCGCCCGGTGAGACGTGGATTTTGCCACAGGCAATCGGCACGTTGATTTCGCCTGGGCCATCTTTAAACGGGCCACCAGGCGTGTGTCCGGCGGCATAAATCGGGAAATCCATGCGTGATAAGCCCTCAATATCACGTACTGGACCATCCAGAACGATGCCTTCCATACCGCGCTGTCTGGCATAAGTCGCCATCACTTCGCCCATCAACGATTGGCTGCGGTCACCTTCGTTTGACAGGATGATGACATCGTTGGGCCCGGCCATATCCAGCGCTTTATGCAACATCAGGTTATCGCCAGAGCGCGCCTTCACGGTGACCGCCAGGCCGCACATGATGGGGGCTTTAGGCGCGGTTTTCAGGCTGATTTCCGCTGACAGCGCCGGTAAACGGCTCATGCAGTCCGCCACTACCGCTGCGGGTAAACGGCGGAACGCTTCCAATAACGGCTCGGCATCGGAGGGGCGGCGTAAATAAATACGATTTCCTGCGGTCATTTTATTTCTCCTGTCAGGGACATTAACTTGTAATCGATAAAGGATGACCAACGAATCTCGCCGGTTAATAAATTTAACTTTATTTGTAGATGATCATGTGATGAATGACTTTCTGAATTCAGGAGAGTGTAAAGGATTAGTGATGTGTTACGAATGCGTTGTTACAGCTAACAAAATCAGGATCACGAAATAATATTCACACCGTATTTAACTTACTGATTAATAATTTTATTGGATATGGTTATGGCTAGATATATTTAAAGTATGGTCAGGTGTATTGCATATTTTATATTTAACCCGCCGAAGGACATGTACGGCGGGGAAATCAATCAGGGCTTCAAATCACCGTACCAATAAGATGCCGTCACGCCGCCATCCATCAGAAAATCACTGCCGCTGATATAGCCGCCTTCTGGCCCCATCATGAGGGCTGCCAGCGCTGCAACTTCGTCGGCGGTACCGCCGCGCCCGACGGGGGATTTTGCCAGCATATTGCGATAGCCTGCGCCGCGTGGGCCATTCAACTCATCATTCGCTAAAGGTGTAAAGATGATGCCGGGGCTGATGCTGTTGACGCGCGCGCCACGCTGGCCCCATTTCGCCGCTTCGGCCATAACCCGCAGAGCGTTGCCGCGTTTAGCATATTGATAGGCCAGCAGAGGATCGCTGAAAGCAGTGTTCTGCAAAAATGGCAGGTTGAGCAAATCCTCTGTTGGCGTGATGGCTAACGCTTCGTTTTGTTCTACCGTGAGCGCAGGCAGTCGATGCCCGGATTGCGAGGCAATCACGATTCCGCAACCGCCTGACGCCATGTGTGGACCGAACTCTTCCAGCACTACAGCCGTGCCGTAAAGGTCGACCTGCAAAATGGTGGTGGGGCTGGCTTGCGAGGGCGAGACTCCAGCCGAGTGAATCACTCCTTTGATAACACCCAGCGCAGTGGCCTGCTGCACCAGATGTTGAATCGATTGGCGCGAACTGACATCGACTTGGCTGGTTTCTACCGTAAAGCCGGCATCACGTAAGGTTTGTGCGGCAGCCGCACAGTTTCTCGAATTGAGGTCCGCCAGCAGCACAGTTTTGCCCTGACTCACGCGACGCGCGATGGCTTGTCCAATCGCACCCGCGCCAATAACCACCATAATCTCTTTCATTGTCTCTCCCGCCTTGAGGAATAAGTGATGCGGCAAGCATAGCGGGGAAGGCCATTGATGACTGTAGGGGCAATTGGCATGAGCTTATGAATGCTGCTCATGGGTTCTGAGCTTTAGGGGCGTTACCTATGACTAACTGCACTTTGCAGGCTGTTTGCTGTTTTATTCGCGATGTATCTCAGTTCAACATTATTTCAACCTCACTTAAGCGTTCTGGTATTGAAAAAGGGTAAGTTTCAAATATAACTTCTGGTTTATACCGACGAATAGGAGGTCAATACCCAATGCCTAAACTTGAAGAACTCATTGCACAGCGCTCTCATGAGTCACAGAAAAGAATTGAGGTTAAAGTTGCGGGAATAATAATTGGAGTTCATTTGCGTCACTTACGCGAAGAGCTTGAGCTTTCACAAGTACAGTTAGCCGAGAAAATGGGCATTTCACAACCAGCCATAGCAGCGATTGAAGCCCGAGGCGATGAGATAAAACTCTCAAGCTTAAAAAAGTATGTTGAGGCATTAGGTGGGAAGCTGAGCCTGAACGTTGAACTACCGACGGGCGATGGGCGAACTTTTCTGCTTTAACCAATGTGGCCGTTGGCCATTTGAGCTGAGCAGGCGAGAGGTAAGTGATTCAAATATTCTGCGTAATGTCCTCTATTTGGGACTTAACGCGCTGTTTGATGAATTAAGTCCTCAGGATGGGACATAACATTTTGTGTCAGTCTGGAGTGTTAGTGAGCAATGACAGAAACGACAAACGCAGAAAAGCAAAAACCCAGCCATAAGCTGGGTTTTCAGAATGTTGGTGCCCGGACGCGGAATCGAACCACGGACACGGGGATTTTCAATCCCCTGCTCTACCGACTGAGCTATCCGGGCAACGGGGCGCATTAAACCTTAATGGCTTTCAGCCGTCAACGGCTTTCGTCAAAAAAGCGTAGCAATCGTGACTGATTGCTTGCTTTTCAGGCAGGCCGTGCAAAATCTCAACGTGCCCGCTGGTGGTTAAGCGGTATTCAGGATTGAGTGACCTGCATGACCTGCATGACCTGCATGACCTGCATGACCTGCATGACCTGCATGACCTGCATGATCTGCATGACCTGCATGACCTGCATGACCTGCGTGATGCGCGAGCCTAAGGATCGCCCGCGACAGTTTAAGTCAGTGCCCCATTCTGCCGGCACAGCGCAATACTCAGCACATCTTCTGCCAGACGGCGGGCGGTGGCCACATCCTGCACGTTACGCTTCACCAGCAACTTACTCAGACAACCTTCAAGAATCAGCTCCATTTGGTCAGCAACCATCGTCGGGTTATCGAGGGCCAAATCCACCAGAATCTCATGGGTGAACTGCCATGAGCTGCGTTTTTGTTGCTCAGCTATCTGATGCACCGGTTGATCCGGCTGTGGATAGAAGCTGCAGGCGGCGATGAACAGGCAGCCGGGAAAGCGGCCTTTGTTCACGTGTTCGGATAACACGTCATAGCGCGCCAGCAATTTTTGTTGGGCAGTGAGATGTTCATTAAGCTGTATCTGGCGGCGCCAGCTGTCAATCTGCTGACCGTGGTAGCGCAGCGCGTCATACAACAACGCGTCGCGGTCGGGCCAGAAACGTTCTAGATGTTCTGCATCAAGTCCGGTTTCACCGGCCAATTGATGCAAGGAAGTGGTGGCGGCCAGGCCGCTTTGCTCGAGCACATTCAGCGCATGCTCAAGAATCTGTTCACGTTGCAAGTGACTCTCCTCTGGAGTACGGGCCCGCTCGCGCACGAACGGGCAGTGTCCTGGAACCAGTGTCGTTTAACGCGACAGATTGTGCAAATGCGTGCGGAAGTCGGCCGCGTTAAGGAATCCGGTGACGCGCGAGTCGGGGATTTCTTTTCCCTGCGCATCAAAAAACAGAATGGTGGGCAATCCCAGCACCTGCAAATGCTGCAACAAAGCGTTGTCCTGCGTGCTGTTGGCGGTGACGTTAGCTTGCAGCAATTGCAGCTGGCTTAAGTCGGCACGCACGCCTTCGTCGCTGAAGGTGTACTTTTCGAACTCTTTGCAGGCGACGCACCAGTCGGCGTAGAGATCGACCATAGTAATGCGACCTTGTGACTGCTGAAGTGCGCTATCCAGTTGTTCGCTGCTGGCAATGGTTTTGAACGGCAGGTGTACCACGGATTGCACGCTGTTACTGTTGCCAAAAGCCCAATCCTGCAGCGGACGAGCGGCCACCAGTGCAGCAGCGAGCATGATGATTTGTAGAATGCGCCATTTGCCATTAGCGCGCAGGCTGAGGCTGAACGCCCAGGCAAAGAACGCGACGCCGAGAAGGCTCCACAGACGCAAGCCCCAGACATCGCCGATGACCCGCTCCAGTAAGAACACCGGCAGCGCCAGAATCACAAAGCCAAAACCTTCTTTAACGCTTTGCATCCACGGCCCGCTTTTTGGCAGCAACTTATTGCCAAACATAGTCACCGCAATCAGCGGCAGGCCCATCCCGAAGGCATAAAGCCACAGCGTGCCTGCACCAGCCCACAGGTTACCGCTTTGCGCGATATAGAGCAGGATGGCACTAAGTGGCGCCGTGGTGCAGGGCGAACAGATCAATCCCGCCAGTGCGCCCATCATAAATACACCCGGCAGCGAACCGCCTTGCTGGCGATTACTCCACAGCGTCAGGCGTGTTTGCAGGCTGGAAGGCAGTTGCAGTGAGAACAAGCCAAACATTGATAGCGCCAGCACGATGAACAACGCTGACAGGCCAATCAATACGTAAGGATGTTGCAGCGCCGCCTGGAAGCGCAAGCCCGCGGCGGCCACCACCATGCCGAGCACGGTGTAAGTCAGTGCCATCCCTTGCACATACACCATCGCCAGCGCGAACAGGCGACCAGCAGAGTAGCGACGCTGACCACCGAGAATGATGCTGGAGATCAGCGGATACATCGGCAATACGCACGGCGTGAAGGCAACGCCGATGCCAATCAGCAGCGCCCACAGCGGTGAAAACGGCAGTGGCGTGCGCTGTTGTGCAGGCTGCGCATTAACGACGGGAGCATCGTGATTGGCGGCAACCGGGTTAAGCGGCACCGAACGGGTTTCAGGCGGATAGCAGAATCCGGCGGCGGCACAGCCTTGATAGGTCACGGTGAGCGTGGCACCTGACTCAGCTTGATGCAGAGTGATCGGCACCTGTAAATCTTGCGGATAGATTTCGCTCTTGCCGTAGAACTCATCCTCATGTGGCTGTCCTGGCGGCAGAGCCAATGGCGCCATCTGCGCTTTCTGCGGCGTCACATGAATCTGCTGACGATACAGGTAGTAGCCGTCTTTCACCTTCCAGCTCAGTGTGAGTTGATTTCCTTGCTGGGTGAAATCAAAGCCAAACGCCTGATCCACCGGCACAAAGCGGCTGTTGTTGTTCGGTGAGAAGATATTAGCGTGCGCTGAAACGCAAAACAGCAGCGCCAGGCAAAGGCCCATCAGGCGAGAAAGTCGTGCAGCCATGAGGATGTAATCAGCTCCGGTGGCGAATGAGCCGCGATGATAGCACGGCCGCCTCGCCACGAGGTTTTCAGGATGTAACGGCGCTACAGAATCAGGCTGCCAAACAGGAAGCCAAACGCCACGGAGAAGGCAATCGCCAACACGCCGGGAATGATAAAGGAGTGATTAAACACAAACTTGCCGATTCGGGTCGAACCGGTGTCATCCATTTCGACTGCGGCCAATAAGGTGGGATAGGTCGGCAACACAAACAGCGCCGAGACGGCGGCAAAGGAGGCGACTGCGGCGAGCGGGGATACACCGAGCATCAGCGCGGCGGGCATCAACGCCTTGGTGGTCGCGGCCTGTGAGTAGAGCAGGGTAGCAGCGAAGAACAGTACCAGCGCCAGCATCCACGGATAACTCTGCAACATTCCCCCCGCAAAGGTCTGGATGTCAGCCAGATGGGCTTTGACAAAGGTATCGCCCAGCCATGCTACGCCCATTACGCAGATACAGGCACTCATGCCGGATTTGAAAGTACTGGCGCTGAGGATTTCGCCGGTATCGACTTTGCAGATCAAACAAATCAAGGTGGCGACGGTGAGCATAAACACCACAATCGCTTCGTTGCGCGGCAGTACCGGATTGCTAATTAGCCCAACGCTATCGCTGATCGCGGTGGCATACAGCACCACGGCGGCTATACCGATCAGGAATAGCCCGACCGCGCGTTTGGCGCCGGGTTTCATGTCATAGACGCGTTCACCGCGTAGCGTGACTTCGCCTTTGGCTAAGCGCGTCTGATAAACCTCGTCTTCTTTTAACTCTTTACCGAGAAAGCTGGTGATCACCGCGGCACAGAAGATGGCGGCCATAGTGGAGGGGATCGATACCGCGAGCAGCGCCAGATAGCTGACACCACGCGGTTCCAGAATCGACGCGAAGAACACCACCGCAGCAGAAAGCGGTGAGGCGGTAATGGCGATTTGAGAAGCAACAACGGCGATCGACAGCGGGCGAGAAGGGCGAACGCCTTGCTCTTTGGCGACTTCAGCAATCACCGGCAGCGTGGAGAAAGCGGTGTGGCCGGTGCCCGCCAGCAGCGTCATCACATAGGTGACGAGTGGCGCAAGGAAGGTGACGTAGCGCGGATGACGGCGCAGCAGGCGCTCGGCTAACCCCACCATGTAATCGAGCCCGCCTGCAATCTGCATCGCGGCAATCGCGGCAATCACTGCCATGATAATTTCGATCACATCGAAGGGAATTGCGCCTGGTTTCATGCCGCAGAACAGCGTCAATACCAGCACACCTAAACCGCCGGCAAATCCAATGCCGATGCCGCCTAAACGTGCACCGAGCCAGATTGCCAGCAGGACAATCAGTAATTCCACTACCACCATTCGTTCCGCTCCTGAGCCGGGAGGAAATCCAGACCCTTAAAGTTGTAGCCGCCAATAAGAAAAAAGCACGCCGTATTGTATACAAGCGTGCTTTTTTGCGACTTGATCCGGAACGGATTACTGTTCGTTTTCGTCGGTGTAGCGTTTGGCTTTGTAGGTTGGATGCATCAGGTTTTGGATGGAGAAGATGTCATCCAGTTCCGCTTCGGTTAGCAGACCGCGCTCCAGCACCACTTCGCGTACGCTCTTGCCGGTTTCCGCACAAATCTTGCCGACGATATCGCCATTATGGTGGCCGATGTACGGGTTCAGATAAGTGACGATACCGATGGAGTTGAACACGTATGCTTCACACACCGCTTTGTTAGCGGTAATGCCGTTAACGCATTTTTCCAGCAGGTTGAAACAGGCGTTGGTCAGGATGCTGATCGATTCGAACAGCGCCTGGCCAATCACCGGTTCCATTACGTTCAGCTGCAGCTGGCCCGCTTCTGACGCCATGGTCACGGTAATGTCGTTGCCGATAACCTTGAAGCACACCTGGTTCACCACTTCTGGCACCACCGGGTTCACTTTGGCTGGCATGATTGATGAGCCCGCCTGCAATTCTGGCAGGTTGATTTCGTTCAGGCCCGAACGCGGACCTGAAGAGAGCAGGCGCAGGTCGTTACAGATCTTCGACAGCTTGACCGCCAGACGCTTCAGCGCGGAGTGCACCATGACGTATGCACCGCAGTCCGAGGTCGCTTCAATCAGATCTTCAGCAGGCACCACTGGCAGATTACTGACTTCCGCCAGACGCTGAACCGCCAGCTGCTGATAGCCATCTGGCGTGTTGAGGCGAGTCCCGATGGCCGTCGCGCCAAGGTTCACTTCCAGCAGTAACTCTGCGGTACGCAGAATGCTGCGGGTTTCTTCATTCAGCAATACGTTAAACGCATGGAACTCCTGGCCCAGCGTCATCGGTACCGCATCCTGCAGCTGGGTGCGACCCATCTTGAGGATGTTTTCGAACTCCACCGCTTTACGCTGGAAGCCCTCGCTCAGTTGGCTAATTCCGTCGAGCAGTTTCAGAATGGACGCGTAAACGGCGATACGGAAACCGGTGGGATAAGCATCGTTGGTAGACTGACACTTGTTCACGTGATCGTTGGGATTGAGGAACTGATATTCCCCTTTCTGGTGCCCCATCAGCTCAAGACCGATGTTCGCTAGCACTTCATTGGTGTTCATGTTGACCGAGGTGCCCGCGCCGCCCTGATAGACGTCAACCGGGAACTGATCCATGCATTTACCGTTATTCAGCACTTCATCACAGGCCTGAATAATGGTGTTTGCGATGTTGCGAGGGATTGTTTGCAGCTCTTTATTGGCGAGCGCGGCTGCTTTTTTCACCATCACCATACCGCGAACGAATTCCGGTATGTCGCTGATTTTATTGTTACTAATGTAGAAGTTTTCAATCGCACGCAGAGTATGAACACCGTAGTAAGCGTCTGCCGGAACTTCGCGCATGCCTAACAGGTCTTCTTCGATACGAATGTTGTTCGCCATGATTACCTTCTTATTATTTCTGCGGTGTCACTGCCGGGCGACCGGGATGGTCGGGCGGCAATCACTGTGCAGGTGAAGCAATTATATTGTCGTGGAATACCAGCACCGACATATTATCCATCTTCAGGCTGGCGGGCACGATCATATTCTGTTGTTACAGAATTGTTTGTGCACAGATCACTTTACGGGCATTTGCTGGCCCAGCGGTAATAACGATATGTGATGTAGTTCGCAATTTTAAGTCAGTGGGAAAAATTTGGCAGGATCGGTTGAAATCGCGGGTTGAGATGCCCATCTCTATCAATACGGTCTTACAGACCATCCCTTTCTGCTGCCTGGCAAGAAGCGAGGCAGCCCTACTCACAGGAGATATCGGTGCGCTGGATACCGTTCGTGATTTTTTTTGTTCTGGCCTGGATTGAGATCTCAATTTTCATTCAGGTGGCACACGCGCTCGGCGTGCTGCTGACCATGCTGCTGGTGATCTTCACCTCGTGCATCGGTGTGTCGCTGGTGAAGAATCAGGGTATGAAGAATTTCCGCCTTATGCAGGAAAAGCTGGCGCGTAATGAAAGCCCAGCCGCTGAGATGACCAAAAGCGTGTCGCTGATCATTTCAGGCTTCTTACTGCTGTTACCGGGCTTCTTCACTGACTTCCTCGGTTTATTGCTGCTGCTGCCTCCGGTGCAGAAGCATCTGACGTTGAAACTGATGCCACACTTGCGTGTGTGGCGCGGGCCGGGTGCCGGACCTGACAGCGGCTTTACGATGGATGGCGAATACGAGCGTAAAGATCAGGATAAGATCGGGCACGACAAAGATCGTTAATAAGAGAGGGCGACAATAGTCGCCCTTTTTGCTGCCTTTTTCGCCAACTGTTACACAAACGAAAATTTTTTATTTTCTGCCCCTTGAAAGCCCATTTATTGACCCTATCTCTCTCTCCACGAGGCCGGAAGCCATGCAGTCCGGTTCAACCCAAAAAACTGAATGATTGGACTTCTCAAAGGAGAGCTACCAAATGAAAATTCGTCCGTTGCACGATCGCGTTATCGTCAAGCGTAAAGAAGTTGAAGCTAAATCTGCTGGCGGTATCGTTCTGACCGGCTCTGCAGCTGGCAAATCAACCCGCGGTGAAGTTCTGGCTGTTGGCAAAGGCCGCATCCTGGAAAACGGCGATGTTAAGCCACTGGACGTGAAAGTTGGCGATCTGGTTATCTTCAGCGAAGGCTACGGTGCCAAAACTGAAAAAATCGATAACGAAGAAGTGCTGATCATCTCTGAAAGCGACATCCTGGCGGTTGTCGAAGCGTAATTACGCGTATTTCACTGAACGAAACGAATTTAAGGGATATTTGAAATGGCAGCTAAAGACGTAAAATTCGGTAATGACGCACGCGTAAAAATGCTGCGTGGCGTTAACATCCTGGCAGATGCAGTAAAAGTTACCCTGGGCCCGAAAGGCCGTAACGTGGTGCTGGATAAATCTTTTGGTGCACCGACCATCACTAAAGATGGCGTTTCTGTAGCACGTGAAATCGAACTGGAAGATAAGTTCGAGAACATGGGTGCGCAGATGGTGAAAGAAGTAGCCTCTAAAGCGAACGACGCTGCGGGCGACGGCACCACCACCGCAACCGTACTGGCTCAGGCTATCGTGAACGAAGGCTTGAAAGCTGTGGCTGCAGGCATGAACCCAATGGACCTGAAGCGCGGCATCGACAAAGCAGTGATCGCTGCCGTTGAAGAGCTGAAAGCGCTGTCTGTTCCTTGCCAGGATACCAAGGCGATTGCTCAGGTTGGTACCATCTCTGCTAACTCCGACGAAACCGTGGGTGCTCTGATCGCTGACGCGATGGAGAAAGTAGGCAAAGAAGGCGTTATCACCGTTGAAGAAGGCACCGGTCTGCAAGACGAGCTGGACGTGGTTGAAGGTATGCAGTTCGACCGTGGCTACCTGTCCCCGTACTTCATCAACAAGCCAGAGACTGGCGCGATCGAACTGGATGCTCCGTTCATCCTGTTAGCCGATAAGAAAATCTCTAACATCCGTGAACTGCTGCCAGTACTGGAAGCGGTTGCGAAAGCCGGTAAACCACTGCTTATCATCGCTGAAGATGTTGAAGGCGAAGCACTGGCGACTCTGGTGGTTAACACCATGCGCGGTATCGTGAAAGTGGCTGCTGTTAAAGCACCTGGTTTCGGCGACCGTCGTAAAGCCATGCTGCAGGATATCGCTATCCTGACCGGCGGTACCGTTATCTCTGAAGAGATCGGTCTGGACCTGGAAAAAGCTACCCTGGAAGATCTGGGTCAGGCTAAGCGCGTTGTGATCAACAAAGATACCTCTACCATCATTGATGGCGTGGGCGATCAGGGCGCAATCCAGGGCCGCGTAACGCAGATTCGTCAGCAGATTGAAGAAGCGACCTCTGATTACGACAAAGAAAAACTGCAGGAGCGCGTAGCGAAACTGGCAGGCGGCGTTGCCGTTCTGAAAGTGGGCGCAGCAACTGAAGTTGAAATGAAAGAGAAGAAAGCCCGCGTTGAAGATGCTCTGCACGCGACCCGTGCTGCGGTTGAAGAAGGCGTGGTTGCAGGTGGTGGTGTAGCACTGGTTCGCGTTGCTGCGAAAATTGCTGCTTCAGGCTTGAAAGGTCAGAACGAAGACCAGAACGTGGGTATCAAAGTTGCACTGCGTGCAATGGAAGCGCCACTGCGTCAGATCGTGTCTAACGCCGGTGAAGAGCCTTCTGTTGTGACTAACAACGTGAAAGCAGGCGACGGTAACTACGGTTACAACGCACAGACTGAAGAATACGGCAACATGATCGACTTCGGTATCCTGGACCCAACTAAAGTAACCCGTTCTGCTCTGCAGTACGCGTCTTCTGTTGCGGGCCTGATGATCACCACCGAAGCGATGGTGACCGACCTGCCAAAAGGCGATGCACCTGATTTAGGTGGCGCTGGCGGCATGGGTGGCATGGGCGGAATGGGCGGCATGATGTAATTTGCCCCTGACTGCTTAGTCATTTGAAAAACCCTCGATCGGAAACGGTCGGGGGTTTTTCTTTTGGCGGCGAACAAGGTATAAGTATGAGCGCAATACTTCGGCTCTGCGGGTTTATACCCGTCATATTTCAAATTGCAGATGCGTTGGCTGCGTGCATTCACCCCAGTCACTTACTGGAGTAAGCTTCCGGGGATTCATGCCCTTGCCGCCTTTCTGCACCTTGAACTATTTAGGGTATAAGGCAATGAACGTTCAGAAAAAATGTGCGCTTTTCTGCTACGCTGCCACCCGACACTGATGATAATAAATGGGGATTACAATGCGGATTAACCTCTTGCTCGGACTGGCGGTAGGGACTTTACTGCTGGCGGGCTGCAGCAGCTCCAATCAACTGAGTTCCGGCGGACAGCGTGTCACATTCGTTGACCAACAGCCGGGAAGCCAATGTCAGCTGCTGGGCAATGTCACCGGCTCACAGAGCAACTGGTTGAGCGGTTCAGGCGGTGAAGGCAGTTCTTTGCGTGGCGCAGCCAATGACCTGCGTAACCGTGCGGCAGAAATGGGGGGCAACGTGATTTACGGTGCAACCAGCCCAACGCAGAACCTGCTATCTGCTTTCGCACCGCTCGACAGCAAAATGTCCGGTCAGGTGTACAAGTGCCCGTAATGGCATGAAAAAGATGTTAAAAAAAGCCGCTGATGCGGCTTTTTTTATTCCTGACGTAACTGCAGATCCAGCGGCGTTTTACTTGGCTCTCCGCCAATCTCGCGAGCCAGTTTCGGCACCATGTAACCGGAGACCATGGTCAGCAGTTGGCGAACCAGCGCACGTGCTTCGTCATCCGAGACAAAGAAATGTGCAGCACCCTGTACTTTATCCAGCACGTGCAGGTAATACGGCAGAATGCCGGCATCAAACAACGCGTTGCTCAGGTTGGCCAGCGCTTGTGCGTCATCATTGATACCGCGCAGCAGCACACTCTGGTTAAGCAAGGTGACGCCCGCACGTTTCAGCATCTGCATGCCGTAGCGCAGTTCATCGTCGATCTCTTGCGCGTGGTTGATGTGGCTCACCATCAACACTTGCAGGCGCGTCTCGGCCAGAATCTGGCAGAGACCTTCCGTAATGCGTGCGGGTATCACTACCGGCAAACGGCTATGAATACGCAGACGCTTGAGATGGGGGATTTTCTCCAGCGCGCCGACCAGCCACGCCAGCTCATGATCTTTGGCCATCAGCGGATCGCCACCCGAGAAGATGATCTCATCCAGCTCCGGATGCTCAGCGATATAATTGATCGCGGCCTGCCAGTTGCGCTTATTGCCCTGATTATCCTGATATGGGAAATGGCGACGGAAGCAGTAGCGGCAGTTAACGGCACAGCCGCCTTTCACCAGCAGCAACGCACGGTTTCTATACTTATGCAGTAAACCGGGCACCACGCTGCTTTGTTCATCGAGCGGGTCGGTGCTGTAACCTGGCGCATCAACAAACTCCTGACGGCTGGTCACCACCTGCAGCAAAAGTGGGTCGTTTGCATCGCCTGGCGTCATGCGCTGAATAAAGGCACGTGGCACACGCAGCGCAAAAAGCTTGCGCGCATCGTTGCCTGCGGCCAGATCCGCATGCTGTTCGAGAGATAAAAGTTGCAGTAATTCAGTAGGATCGGTGACAACATCAGCAAGTTGCTGCAACCAATCTTCTCTGATGGGGGGATTTAGGGTTACAATGTTTGCCATTTTTTTGGCTATTACCAGTTCAATATTTACAGAGGGCCTTTATGGCGACTTATCTTAGCAACGATTTCCGTCCCGGTCTTAAAATCATGTTCGAAGGCGAACCTTATGCCATCGAAGCCAGTGAGTTCGTCAAACCGGGTAAAGGCCAGGCATTTGCACGCGTGAAAATGCGTCGTCTGCTGACCGGTTCTCGCGTTGAGAAGACCTTCAAATCTACCGACTCTGCCGAAGGCGCAGACGTTCGTGATATGACGCTGCAGTACTCTTACAACGACGGCGACTTCTTCTACTTCATGCACCCAGAGTCTTTCGAGCAGTATCAGATCGAATCTAAAGTGCTGGATGACGTGACCAAATGGCTGCAGGATAATGCGGATTGTATCGTTACCCTGTGGAACGATAAAGCTATCGCTGTTCAGCCACCGAACTTCATCGAAGCCGAAGTCATCGAAACTGACCCAGGTCTGAAAGGTGACACTGCCGGTACCGGCGGCAAGCCAGCAACTCTGTCTACTGGCGCAGTGATCAAAGTTCCACTGTTCGTGCAGATTGGCGAAGTGGTAAAAGTTGACACCCGCTCTGGCGAATACGTTTCTCGCGTAAAATAATTGCCAAATCAGGCGCATCAATCGATGCGCCTTTTTTTGAGTTCAGACTAATGAAAAAGATAGCGAAATTGGCTGTTTTTGCGTTGCTCGTCTCTTCTGCTTTAAGTGCCTGCAACACCTTTCACGGCTTTGGTGAAGACGTCTCCCACTTGGGCGGTGCCATTTCACGCGCAGCCGACAAATAAATTGCGACGACATCGCCTTTTCTCAGCGGCTTAGCCAGCAGGGTTGTGTAGAAGGTCTATGCTTGAAAGGCTGTACTTTTACTGCAACCAACAAGGATATGGCTATGTTAAAGAAAAGTATTGTCGCGATTCTTTCTGTTCTGGTGCTTTCCTCTGTGTTGACCGCCTGCAACACCACTCGTGGTGTTGGCGAGGACGTTCAGGCCGGCGGCAAAGCGATTCAGCGCAGCGCACAGTGATCCAAACCGGTGCGAAACCTGATTTCGTACCGGATTTTTCCTTATACCCACTTCTTTGTCTGAAAAGACAGCGCTAGCGTCCTCGATCCCGACGCGCCGTTGTTTGGCGTAGCCAATACGGGTAGACTTCTCCCCCTTATCTGTATACGGAGTCACCAACATGAGCGAAACGGCAAGCTGGCAGCCGAGCGCACCCATTGCCAATTTGTTGAAACGCGCCGCTATTTTAGCGGAAATACGTCGTTTCTTTGCCGATCGCGGCGTGCTGGAGGTAGATACCCCGGCGATGAGCCAGGCGACCATCACGGATATCCATCTGGTCCCGTTCCAGACGCGTTTTGTGGGGCCGGGCGCAGCGGAAGGGCGCGATCTGTGGCTGATGACCAGCCCGGAATATCATATGAAGCGTCTGCTGGCTGCGGGCAGTGGCCCGATCTATCAGATGGGACGCTGTTTCCGTAACGAGGAAGCGGGCCGTCACCATAATCCAGAGTTCACCATGCTGGAGTGGTATCGCCCGCACTACGATATGTATCGCCTGATGAACGAAGTCGACGATTTGATGCAGCAGGTGCTGGAGTGCGATAGCGCCGAATCCCTGTCGTATCAGCAGGCATTTATTCGTCATCTGGAACTCGATCCTTTGTCGGCGGATAAAACGCAACTGCGTGAAGCCGCGACCAAACTGGGTGAAGGTGAACTGGCAAATCGTGAAGAAGACCGCGATACCTTGTTGCAGCTGCTGTTCATGCTGGGCGTTGAACCGAAGATTGGTAACGATAAGCCGTGCTTCGTGTATCACTTCCCGGCCAGCCAGGCGGCACTGGCGGAGATCAGCACTGAGGATCATCGCGTCGCCGAGCGTTTCGAGGTGTATTACAAAGGCGTAGAGCTTGCAAACGGCTTCCGTGAGTTAACCGATAGTCGCGAACAGCGTCAGCGCTTTGAGCAGGATAACCGTCGCCGTGCAGCGCGTGGTTTACCGCAGCATCCGATTGATACCAACCTACTCGATGCGCTGGCACATGGCATGCCTGCTTGTTCAGGAGTGGCGTTGGGTGTGGATCGTTTGATTATGCTGGCGTTGAAAGCCAATGCGTTAAGCGACGTGATTGCCTTCCCGGTGGACCGCAGCTGATCATTCTCTTTCGGGCAGGATGTTTCAGACAACAACGGCGCATGTATTGCGCCGTTGGTCGTTTAATGGTTACTGCTGCGTCGTGGGAGCGGCGGGCGCTTCGGGGAATTCCTGAATGGTGACGGGCAGCATCATCTTCTGTTCGTTACGCAGAACCTGCACCTGAATCACCGATCCTGGGCGAATCTCCGCCACCTGATCCATGGTTTCCTGCGCTGACAGCGCCGGTTTACCGTTCACCTGCAGTAGCACATCATTGGCTTGAATCCCGGCATGATCGGCTGGACCGCCAGGCGTGACCTCACTGACGATAATGCCCTGTGCGCGATCCAGACTGCTGCCCTGGCCGTGCAAAGGTGGTAGCTCACGTCCGGTGATACCGATATAGCCGCGAATCACCCGACCATCACGAATCAGCTTATCCATGATCTTAGTTGCTAACGCGGTCGGAATCGCAAAGCCAATCCCTTCCGGCGTTTCGCCATCATTGCTCTTATCGAATGTCAGGGTGTTAATGCCCATCAGTTCGCCGAGCGAGTTAATCAGCGCACCGCCTGAGTTGCCCTGATTGATGGATGCATCGGTCTGCAGGAAGTTTTGACGCCCAGATGAGCTCAAGCCCACGCGCCCGGTGGCACTGATAATGCCCTGAGTGACGGTCTGGCCGAGGTTATAAGGGTTGCCAATCGCCATCACCACATCGCCGATATGGGCGATGCGTTTCGCGTTGATGGGAATCACTGGCAGGTTGGTGGCGCTGATCTTCAGCACTGCCAAATCGGTCATCGCATCTGAACCCACTAAAGTGGCTTCGAAGAAGCGGCCATCCTGCAACGCAACGATGATCTGATCGGCGTTATTAATCACATGCTTGTTGGTGAGGATGTAGCCTTTCACGTTCATGATCACGCCTGAACCCAGCGTGGTGATACCGCGATTATTGTTGCCATGGGCGCTGCGGTTATAGACGTTGACCACCGCAGGCACAGCGCGGCGCACCCCCTGATTAAAGCTCACGGGGGATTCATCATCACTGTTGTCATGATCAAAGGTGACGTTGCTGCTCATACGCAGCGCAGGAATCGCAACAAGCAGTAAGCCCGCCACGATCAAGCCCATCACCACAGAACGCAAAAGTTTAGGAAACATGGTGTTATTTCAGGAAAGGTGGGATCGCTGGGCAGAATAACATGAGATAGGCGGACAAACACCTGCTTGTCCGCCTGTTGCGAGGATTATCGCATAAGTAAGTAAATGCTCTCGTCGCCGCGCACCACGTTCAGTGCCAGGATCGCGGGTTTACTTTCCAGCGCTTTACGCATTTCCGCCAGTGAAGTGACACGATCGCGGTTAACACCGACAATCACATCATCTTTCTGCAAGCCTGCCTGCTCAGCCGGCGTACCTTTTTCGATGGCATCCACTTTCACGCCTTTATCGCCGCTCTTGGCTGCGCCATCGCTCAGCGTTGCACCTTGTAACGCCGGTGACATCAACTGGGCGCTGGCGGTGGTTTGCGCGCTCTGTTCCAGCGTCACGGTCACTGTGACAGGCTTACCTTCACGCAGCAGACCAATCTTCACCTGCTGGCCCGGCGGGGTGGTGCCCACTTTCACGCGCAGCTCAGCAAAGCTGGTGATGGCTTTGTCATTGATGGAGGTAATGATATCGCCTGCTTTAATGCCCGCTTTTTGCGCGGCGGAGTTCGGTAGCACTTCAGAAACAAAGGCACCGCGCTGCGCATCAACGTTAAAGGCTTTGGCGATGTCAGGCGTCATTTCGGTGCCTTTAATGCCCAACTGACCACGTTTCACTTCACCAGACTGAATCAGCTGCTGCGCGAGGTTCATCGCCATATTGCTTGGGATCGCAAAGCCGATACCGATGTTGCCGCCGCTGGAGGCCAGAATCGCGGTGTTAATACCGATCAGCTCGCCATTCAGGTTCACCAGCGCACCGCCGGAGTTACCCCGGTTAATCGCTGCATCGGTCTGAATGAAGTTTTCCAGGCCTTCAAGGTTCAAACCACTGCGACCCAGTGCCGAAATGATGCCGGAGGTGGCGGTTTGGCCGAGACCGAAGGGGTTACCGATAGCCACGGCAAAATCACCCACTTTCAGTGAGTCGGAGTCGGCGATTTTCACCTGCGTCAGGTTTTTAGCGCCTTCAACCTGAATCAGCGCGATGTCGGTTTGCTCATCATGGCCAATCAGTTTGGCATCATATTCATTGCCATCGCTGAGCTGGACGCTGATTTTATCGGCACCGTTCACCACGTGGTTGTTGGTGAGGATGTAGCCTTTAGCCGCATCAATAATCACGCCTGAACCGAGGCCTTCAAACGGCTGTGGCTGGGATTGTCCTGGCGCCTGACCAAAGAAGCGTTTCAGCGGTTCAGGAATGTCCTGTGCCTGCTGACCGCTGTCAGTGCCTTCGACATGTACGCTGACCACCGCAGGCAAAACTTTTTCCAGCATCGGTGCGAGGCTCGGCAGTGCTTGCCCCTGTACCTGAGCGGGCAGCGTCGCCATAGCGCCAGGCGTTGCCGCCAGACTCATCCCAATACTCAAGGCTAATGCGCTTAACAGTCGTGCTTGTTTTTTCATTGCTACAACGCTCTCGCTGCGAAAGAAGAAAGGGGGATAGAAAGTGTGACAGTAGTTTGGCGTAAGTGTTCGGAAAACAAAAAGGGCACAGCTAAGCTGTGCCCCAAAAGGATTATTTACGCGGTGTACGGTCGCTACCGCGCAGCAAACCGGATGCGCCATCAGAGTAATCACGCGGCATTTGCACCGGTGCCTGATCGTTATCCGCTTCGGCTTCCGTTAGCTGATAAGCAAACGGATTTTTTTCGCCCGGCAGATTTGGCAGCAGGTCATTCGAGCCTTTTGCCATATGCTGATACAGCTGGCGATAGTCATGTGCCATGTTGTCCAGCAATTCTGCGCTGCGCGCAAAGTGGTTGGTGAGCTCTTCGCGATAATCTGCCAGCTCAGCCTTCGATTTTTCCAGCTCGTACTGCATGCTACGCTGCTCACGCAGCTTCTTGTTGCCAAAACGCATGACGACTGCGCCGACAATAATGCCAATCACTAAACCAATCAGCCCGTATTCCCAGGTCATAATGACTCCCGTGTAATTTCCGTTGCTTCGTAGGGCATTGCTTCTGTTTCCACTTCAATAGCAGCCACTATAACCAATAATCTTATGGAAGTGGAACTATCGGGCTGCATCGCTTACTGTAGAGCGGCCTAATTTTCGCCAACCGACCCGTGAATCGGACTTTTTCAGGGATTCTGAGAGAACCATGCAAACCTCATCTCCGCTTGCCCGCTATGAGCAGGCGCTGTCACAGGGCGAGTTCCGCCCGGATGATGTACAACGTGAAGCCATTACCCGCTTAGATGCTATCCAGCAAGGATTGATTGCCCGTAAGCCATCATCAGAACCCGCTGCTAAAGGGCTCTTTGGCCGCTTATCTAAGCTGATGTCTAAAGAGAAAAGCAGTAGCGAAGCGCCGGTGCGCGGGCTGTATATGTGGGGCGGCGTGGGGCGCGGTAAAACCTGGGTAATGGATTTGTTTTTTCAGTCTATTCCTGGCGACCGCAAACTTCGTCTGCATTTCCACCGCTTTATGCTGCGCGTCCATGAAGAACTGACCCAATTACAGGGCCATAGCGATCCGCTGCTGATTGTGGCCGACCGATTTAAAGCAGAAACCGATATTCTCTGCTTCGACGAATTTTTTGTGTCAGATATTACCGATGCCATGCTGTTGGGTACGCTGATGGAAGCGCTGTTTGATCGCGGCATTGCACTGGTCGCGACCTCAAACATTCCGCCTGACGATCTGTATCGCAACGGCCTGCAGCGTCCGCGTTTCCTGCCCGCCATTGAGCAGATTAAGCGCCATTGTGATGTGATGAACGTGGATGCGGGCATTGATTATCGCCTGCGTACGTTGACCTCCGCGCATCTGTGGAATTTCCCACTTAACGATGCCACGCATGCTGAGATGGAGCGTATGTTCCGTGCCCTTTCCGGCAAACCGCGTGAAGAGGCACCGGTGCTGGAGATTAACCATCGTCAGATGCCGACGCTGGGCGTCAACGAAGGCGTATTAGCCATTGATTTCCTGTCGCTGTGCGGCACAGGGCGCAGCCAGCACGACTATATTGAATTATCACGCCGCTTCCACAGCGTGTTGCTGTACGATGTGCCGGTGATGATTTATAAGACCGAAGATCAGGCACGCCGTTTCCTGGCGTTAGTGGATGAGTTCTACGAACGCCACGTGAAACTGGTGGTCGCGGCCGAAACCTCACTGTTTGAAATTTATCAGGGCACGCGCCTGAAGTTTGAGTATCAACGCTGCTTGTCGCGTTTGCAGGAGATGCAAAGCGAAGAGTATTTGCGTCTGCCGCATCTGCCCTGATGACGTGGGCAAAAAACGCAGGATTTCGATGCAAAAAGGTTCGATCTTTGAGTTCGACTTCTCTATAATCTTGCGACCCCACGTTACAGCATCGGTTTTCTTTCCCAAGAACTCGATGTGATCCGGTAACTCACTTGAAGGGGTGGCTTGCTGGGCAAAATGGTCGTGTGAGCCTCAATCGTTTACTTAGCGTTTGGGATTTCACCAACGTGTAACTTTTTATTTGGGTAAGCTTTTCAATGAAAACTTTTACAGCTAAACCAGAAACCGTACAGCGTGACTGGTATGTTGTTGACGCAACTGGCAAAACCTTGGGTCGCCTCGCGACTGAACTGGCGCGCCGTCTGCGTGGTAAGCACAAAGCGGAATACACTCCGCACGTTGATACCGGTGATTACATCATCGTTCTGAACGCTGAGAAAGTTGCTGTAACCGGCAACAAGCGTACTGACAAGATTTACTATCACCACACTGGCCACATCGGTGGTATCAAGCAAGCGACCTTTGCAGAGATGATCGAGCGCCGTCCTGAGCGTGTGATTGAAATCGCGGTTAAAGGCATGCTGCCGAAAGGCCCACTGGGTCGTGCTATGTACCGTAAACTGAAAGTTTACGCAGGCAACGAGCACACTCACGCGGCGCAGCAACCGCAAGTTCTTGACATTTAATCGGGATTATAGGCAATGGCTGAAACTCAAAACTACGGCACTGGTCGCCGCAAAAGCTCTGCCGCTCGCGTCTTCATCAAGCCGGGTAGCGGTAACATCGTAATTAACCAGCGCTCACTGGAGCAATACTTCGGTCGCGAGACTGCACGCATGGTCGTGCGTCAGCCGCTGGAGCTGGTTGATATGGTTGGTAAATTTGACCTGTACATCACTGTTAAAGGTGGTGGTATTTCTGGTCAGGCTGGTGCGATCCGTCACGGTATCACACGCGCTCTGATGGAATACGACGAGTCTCTGCGTCCTGAACTGCGTAAAGCGGGCTTCGTTACCCGTGACGCACGTGAAGTTGAACGTAAGAAAGTCGGCCTGCGTAAAGCACGTCGTCGTCCGCAGTTCTCTAAGCGTTAATTGTTGCTGCTTCGGCAGACACAATTTGCTCAAAAAACCCGCTTCGGCGGGTTTTTTATTGCTGCCATTAACGATTTTTCACGCTAAAAACGCGAGCTTTACCCGCATTTTGCCCGCAATTCATCATCCCCGCCCCACAAGCTGCTTAAAATCTGGTAAACTCACTGACACTTTGCGCCCGCAGGCCGGAGCGTTGTGCGTGTTATTTCTGTCGGGAAGACGGGAAAGCGCCGCTGACGTTGGCTGTGTGCGAATCTGATGAGCAGGTGAGTCGCCGCGTGGTTGGCTATTCGCAGTATCTTTTTGTGAACAAACTTGGAGGTTTTCATGGCTGTCGCTGCCAACAAACGTTCGGTAATGACGCTGTTTTCCGGTCCGACTGACATTTTTAGCCACCAGGTACGTATCGTGCTGGCTGAAAAGGGCGTCAGCGTGGAGATCGAGCAGGTTGAAACGGATAACCTGCCACAGGATCTGATTGACCTCAACCCGTATCGCACTGTACCAACGCTGGTCGACCGTGAACTGACGTTGTATGAATCACGCATCATCATGGAATACCTGGATGAGCGTTTTCCGCATCCACCGCTGATGCCTGTTTACCCGGTTGCCCGTGGTGAAAGCCGCCTGATGATGCATCGCATCGAGCAGGACTGGTACACCCTGATGCGCGCCATCGAAACCGGTAACAACGCTGAAGCTGATGCCGCGCGCAAACAACTGCGTGAAGAGCTGCTGGCGATTGCGCCACTGTTCGCACGCACGCCGTTCTTTATGAGCGAAGAGTTCAGCCTGGTAGACTGCTACCTGGCACCGCTGCTGTGGCGTCTGCCGCAGATGGGCGTGGAACTGGTTGGCGCGGGTTCTAAAGAGCTGAAAGGCTACATGACACGCGTATTTGAACGTGACTCTTTCCTGGCTTCATTAACGGAAGCAGAACGTGAAATGCGCCTGCAAGCCCGGGGCTAATGTATGGAAATGTCGCAACTAACGGCTCGTCGTCCGTATCTGCTGCGTGCGTTCTATGACTGGTTGCTCGACAACCAGCTGACGCCGCATCTGGTGGTCGACATCAATCTGCCTGGTGTGCAGGTGCCGCTGGAGTATGCGCGTGATGGCCAGATCGTTCTGAACATCGCGCCACGCGCTGTCGGTAACCTCGACCTCGCCAATGACGAAGTGCGTTTTAATGCGCGCTTCGGCGGCGTACCTCGCCAGGTTTCTGTGCCAATGGCCGCTGTTCTCGCCATCTACGCACGTGAAAACGGTGCAGGTACCATGTTCGAACCGGAACCAGCTTACGAGCTGGAAACCAACGAGCAGGAAGGCCAGGAAGAGACGATGATGTCTGTGATTGATGGCGATCGTCCCGACGATGCGGCTGATAACGATCACACGCCTGATGATGAACCGCCACCGCGTGGTGGGCGTCCTTCATTGCGCGTAGTGAAGTAAATCGCATGAAATAAAAAACGGGCCAATCGGCCCGTTTTTTTATGTCTGTAATGCTTAGTAGACGTCACGCAGGTAGCGTTTATCTTTCTTCAGCTGATCGATGTAAGCCGCCGCACGTTCGCTGGAGATGCCACCGAACTGGCGCACCACTTCATACAGTGCCGCATCGACATCTTTCGCCATACGCGAAGCATCGCCACACACGTAGAAATACGCGCCATCCTGCAGCCAGGCATACAACTCAGCGCCTTTTTCCAGCATACGGTTCTGCACGTAAATCTTCTCTTCCTGATCGCGTGAGAACGCCAGGTCGAGATGCGTTAACAGACCGCTTTGCTGCCAGCCGTTCAACTCATCTTCATAGATGTAGTCGTGTTCCTGATGTTGGTCACCAAAGAACAACCAGTTTTTGCCTTCGGCGCTGGTTGACTGACGCTCCTGCAGGAAGGCGCGGAACGGTGCAATACCGGTGCCAGGGCCGACCATGATCAGTGGCGCGTTGTTATTCGCAGGTACGCGGAACGCTTTGTTTGGCGAGATAAAGATTGCCGGCTTCTCACCACGACGCACGCGCTCAGCCAGATAGGTTGAGCACACGCCTTTACGCTCGCGGCCACCACTGTGGTAGCGTACGGAAGCGATAGTCAGGTGCACCTGATTTGGATGCGCTTTCGAGCTGGAAGAGATGGAGTACGCACGGTGCTGCAACGGACGCAGCATCGCCACCAGTTCTGGCACTGACAGGTTGCGCTTTAGCTCAAGCTGCAGCAGATCCAGCGTATCTTTACCCCACAGCCAGTTGGCCAGGGTATCTTTATCGTCGTGCTGCAATACGTGCAGCAGTTCCTGATTACCGGTGTTCTGCCCAACCCACTCAATCAACTTGCGCGATGGCTCAGAGATTTCGAACTGATAGGTCAGCAGGTCGCCGAGGTTGCGGTCAAAGCCCGGCACCGGCGTTTCGTAATCGGCTTTCAGCTCGCTCAACAGCAGGCTAACCAGCTCAGCATCATTCACTGGAATAACGCCCAGTGCATCACCGGCTTCATATTTCAGGCCGCTGTCGGTGAGGTCGAATTCAAAGTGGCGAATATCTTTCGCTGATGATTCGCCAGACAGACGCTTGTTGGTCGCTAAACCAGCCGCGTAAGGATTTTGTTTATTGCTACCTGGAATGACAGGTGCTTCTGGCGCGCTCTCTAATACCGTGCCGCTGCTGCCCGCACTGGCGGCAAACTGTGGCATCGCGTCGCCAATCCATGCACTGGAAGGCTCTTCGAAGTCGATATCGCAGTCGATGCGGTCAAAGACGCGTTTTGCACCCAGCTGTTCCAGGCGCATATCGAAGAATTTACCGGCCTGGCAGAAGCCATCGTAGCCGGTATCGCCAATCGCCAGGATGGCAAAGTGCATCTGCTCAAGACGCGGCGCGGTGCTGGCTGAGAGTGCCTGCCAGAACAGCTGGGCGTTGTCTGGCATTTCGCCTTCGCCATAGGTTGAGGTGACAATCAGCACGTGGCGCATGGTCGCAAACACGTCCAAATCCACTTCGCCCAATGCCTGAACCACCGGCACCAGACCTTTGGCGCGAGCGGCTTTCGCAGCAGTTTGTGCCAGCGCTTCAGCGTTGCCGGTCTGTGAACCGAACAGAATGTGCAACTGCGTGTTGGTGGCGCCACCGGCCGCAGGTGCCGTCTGCTTATCTTCTAATACCAACAGACGCGAGTGGAGACCGGCGAGAAACCCCGCCAGCCAGTATTTCTGTTCGCCGTTAAACGGCGCATCTTCAGGAATGTAAGGAATCTTCATGGATATCTGTACTCAAACCCGTCTCGTGATGTTCAGTCAATATACACACATTCATTGGTGCTGCTATCAGGAAAGTTTCCCGACAGCAGCGGCGATTTCTGGCAGCGCAGCGCGTGCAAACAGCTCTTCAAAATCAGGCAGATGACCCAGCACCTCGCGGTTACGCGCATCCTGATAAATAATCCAGCCATAGGTTGCCAGGCTGTCCATGGAGCGAATGTTACGTTGCGTTAGCGCCGCTTTGTAATCGGACATACGTTTGGCTGCAATCAGACTCGCCAGTTCGTCGTCGCTGTAGCTCTCAATCGCTGAGCGTGCATGGCGTTGCAGTTTGCTCACCAGCGCAAAATCTTCGGTCATCAGCAGGTTACGGACCGCTTTCTCGACCGCCGCATCTTCCACTGGCGTGCCTTTCGGCAGTTTGCCCAGCGCCAATTGCTGTGCGAAGCTTAGTACGGTGTAGTTGTTGAGCAACACGAACATCTCTGCCGTATCGGTCGCACCGTAAGCCGGTACTGCGCCATCCGCAATGGTTTTGCCTGTACGCCATGCCGCCTTGAACTTAGCAACCTGATGCGCGGCCAGTGACGTTGACAGCTCTTCCAGCAGATCTTTGCGCGATTTCGCTTTCAGGATCTCGCCGCCGTCTTGATACAGCAGCAGCGAACGCGGCATCACATAGACAAAGTGGTGGCACTCGGTTTCCCAGTTCTCCAGCAGCCAGGCTGCACGAGGAGAATTAGTGGCTTCCAGATGCCAGTTCAGCATGGTCAGCACCGCTTGCTTGTGCACCTGCGCCAGTTCGTCTTCATCAGCGATAGAACCGAACAGCACGGAGTCACCAGCTGCATGTCCTGCCAGAGCACCGTACGGGTCGTACTGGTAAGCAAAGCCGCCGCTCATGCCGTTGCCGAAGCCTTTACCATAGGTGCCGAGGTTCAAAATGGCGCCGTTGGTCATGTATTCGCAGCAGAAATCACCGACGCCTTCCACAACTGCGGTTGCACCGGAGTTACGTACCGCAAAACGGTCGCCCGCCTGGCCTTGTACGAACAAGCGGCCACCGGTTGCGCCGAACAGCGCGAAGTTGCCGATCAGCACGTTGCCATCGCTGTCTTGCGCGCCGCCGCCTGGAGACATTACTACCAGCTCGCCACCGCACTGACCTTTACCGACACCGTCGTTACAGGTGCCGTAATGTTTCATCTGCATACCATCGTTGCAGAAGGCACCAAATGACTGACCGGCAGAACCGCTGGTGTGGATGTTCACGGTGCGCGGTGCCAGGTAATGACGGCCGCGATCGTCTTTGAACACCGCTGGCAGTGCAGCACGTTGTTCAGCAGACAATTCATGATTCAGCATACGCTCGATGTCGATGGCCAACTGGCCGCCAACACTCTTGTTACGGTTGTTCAGGGTGATGCCCGCGCCGAGCGCGATATCGCGGCTCGCCTGGCCGATCAGCTGAGTTTTCAGCTCTTCAACCCAGCCATCATCCAGCTCAAAATCTTTCTCCAGATAGACTGGCTTCGCGATCTTCTGCTCCGGCACCACGGTCAACATGGCACGCAGATCCAATTTACCCACTTCCAGCGGATGATCCATCAGGTGTAGCAGGTCAGAACGACCGCGCGCTTCGCGCAGTGAACGCAAGCCGAGGCGTGCGAGGAACTCACGCACTTCCTGCGCCACGTTGACGAAGTACTGTGCCAGCTGACGCGGATCGCCATCAAAGGCTTCGGCGTTGGTGGTTAAACCAGCCGGGCATTTGACGTTACAGTTTTTCGCCATCACGCATTTCAGCATCATCAGCGCGGTGGTGCCGAACTCGAAGCTGTCGCCGCCAAGCAGGGCAGATTTGATCACATCGCTACCGGTCTGTTGTGCACCAGAGCAACGCAGCTGCACTTTGTCACGTAGGCCATTCGCGCACAGCGCCTGATGCACTTCCGCGATACCTATTTCGGCAACGCGTCCGGTGTATTTCAGACTGGTGACCGAGGCCGCACCGGTACCACCGGTGTTACCTGCCACGTTAATCACGTCTGCGCCAGCTTTCGCCACGCCGACCGCGATGGTGCCGATACCTTCTGAAGACACCAGTTTCACGATAACGCGCACGCGCGCTGCCTTACAGTCGTGGATCAGCTGTGCCAAATCCTCGATGGAATAGGTGTCATGGTGCGGCGGCGGTGATACCAGCTCAACGCCCGGCGTACCGCCACGCGCTGCGGCGATCTCCACGGTCACTTTCGGTGCTGGCAGCTGCCCGCCTTCACCCGGCTTCGCGCCCTGACCAATTTTGATTTCCAGCTCTTCCAGCATCGGATCCGCCAGATAAGCCGCCCACACGCCGAAACGGCCGGATGCCAACTGCTTAATGCGTGACGCGCGGATGGTGCCGTGACGGGAATAGTGCTCGCCACCTTCACCACAGTTACTCATGCCGCCCACCATGTTGGTGCCGTGCGCTACCGCTTCGTGCGCAGGCGCTACCAACGCACCATGGCTCATCGCGCCTGAGGCGAAAGTGCGGGTGATTTCGTGTGCCGGCTGAATCTCTGCCAGCGGCAGCGAAGGCAGCGCGGTAAAGATCAGTGACAGATAATCTGCCGCTTTACCGTAAGCGGTGATATGCAATACACCGTCAGCTACGCTGCTGCTTTCGATGTCATCGCTGAAGCGCGTTTTCAGGGCACGTGCCAGCGCTTCCAGACGTTCATTTTCTGGCTTCAGGCCCGCGATGGAATCAATCAGGCGCAGTTCAAACTGGTTCAGGCTGCCGTCCACCGCTTCACACTTCAGTCCACGTGTGGCGAAGCCGTTATTGACCAGTGAATAACGGCCGAGTTTACGACCAAACTCCGCTTCGCTATCAACGTGGGTCAAATCACACGGCAGCGCGAGGATGTCACGCAGTGCTGCTGGACGACGTTTACGCTCGGCGTGCATCAGGCTAGAGAACTGACGGTAATCCGGCGTGATCGCCAGCGAGTCAATCACCTCGTTCGGGATGCGCTCGAAGCTGCTGTCTTTAAAGGCGTCAGCTTTGATGCTGAAGGCGTTGTCCAGTTTGGCCAGCGTCATCAGACGGATGAAGTTATCTTCTTCACGCGCCTTATCCGCGAAACGAATCGGTTGTTCCGTCATATCAATAAAGGTACGTACGGCGATGGTGCCGTAAGAGTGACCTGCGCCTTCCGCACGCTCTTTGAACAAGCCGAGCAGCGGCACTTCCGCCTCGCCCTGGATTTTCAGCGAGCTCTGATGCCAGTCAACCGCCATCTGAGCGATAGCCGGGAAGCCCGCGCCACCCACTGGGGTTTTGATATTCGGGAAATACTTCTTCAATACCGGATCGTCGGTATTCAGGAAGTTAGGTTCAAAGAACTCACCACAGCTGTAGCTCTCTACGGTACAGAGACCCACTTTACCCATGGTTTTCATCAAGGCTTTTTCTGCGGCTTTGGCATAGCGCTTAAACGCTTTGTTGCCTTCTTCGCCTTCGCCAAATTTCTCTTCCGCACGCATCTGCACGCCCAACGGATAAACCGCTGACGCACCAAAGCCTAAAGTGGCTGCGATGTGGTGAGAGGAGATACTCTGGCCGCTTTCTACCACCAGCGATACATCCAGACGCAGACCTTCCTGCACCAGACGCTGGTTAATGGCAGAAACCATCAGCAGCATTGGAATCGCCGCATGCGTCGATGAAATGTGACGGTCGGTGATCACCGCGATGCCGCCTTGCTGGCGAGCAAAATCCACCACCTGCTGTGCCAGGTTATCAATGGCGTTTTCCAGCGCGTTGGCGTTGGCCGCACGGCTAACGATATCTTTGCCGACGACTGGCTCATACAGCATTTCAAAGCGAGCATAAGGCGCGACGGTTTGCTCGCGCAGACGCAGCATATCGAGGTGCGTCAGGATCGGCGTAGGCACGATAACCTGCTGACCTTTGCTGCGGCCGAGATGCGGTTTTGCACCCAGCGCCACGCGCAGCGTCATGCCGTCCGCTTCACGGATGGAGTCCAGTGGCGGGTTAGTGACCTGAGCAAAACGCTGTGAGAAGTAGTGCGCCATGCCGCCTTCATGGTCGGACAGGCCATTGATGGCGTTGCCGTAACCCATTGCCGAGATCTTCTCAGCGCCGGTTTGCAGCATCGGGTCCATCATGAATTTGAAACTTTCCTGGTTGTAGTAGTACGCCACAAAACGTTGATAAGTTTGCAGGTCACCACGATAACGCAGCGGTGAGCCGAGCTGCTCCGCCTGAATCTCCGGCAGATCGTGCAGGTCAACGCGTGCCGCGCTCAGCAGTGAAAGGTAATCTTTCTCTGCCGCCAGTTTTTCCAGCGCTTCCACCGTGGTGTAAGAGCGTTTTTCTTTGTGATCGTAATAGAGCATGCCGCCCGCTTCGATACGGCCGCGACGCAACACGCTTTCCGGTGGGAAGGCAATCTGGCCGGCTTCGGACATCGCACCGATGTATTCAGCGGTTTCAACCGAACGCAGCGGACGCAGGCCGAGGCGGTCAAGGCGCGCCCCGATCACTTCGCCGTTACCGAAGATCAACGCTGCTGGGCCATCGTTCTTCTCTTCATACAGTGAGAAGTATTCGAGCATGGCGCGCACTTCATTTGACAGCGAGGTGTCGTTTTCCCACGCGGGCGGCATCATCGACACCACGGCGTTGATCAGGTCGAGATTATCTTCCATCAAACGGCTGTGAATGCTCTGGTCGAGACGCGAACTGTCGGACTGACCTTTTGGACGCACGATTTTTTTACCGCGCGCCAGCATCAATGCCGCTTCCGCAATGCGGTTTTTACGATCGGTGTTCAGCTCACCGTTGTGCGCCATCAGGCGGAACGGCTGCGCCATGGTGGTGTGCGGATCGGTGTTGGTGGAAAAACGGGTATGGAAAAACAGCCCGCGCACCTGATGATCGGCATCGGTCAAATCTTTGAAGTAAGGAATCACTTCATTGGAGTTCAGGCGGGCTTTAAACACCTGCGTGCGCGAAGAGAGCGACAGCGGGTAGAGACCGCCGAATTCACTTTCAGTAAAGGCACGTGCTTCGATGTCGAGCAGCGCACGATAGATGTGGCGCTCGAATTCGAGTTGTTCTGTCACTTCCTGAGGTGCCGCAAAGATCCACTGCACAATCGGCAGCTGGAATTGCAGGGCGGCTGGACGCGTTACGCTGCCGTCCAGCGGCATGTCGCGCTTCATCAGCACGGGGAAGTTATGGGCTGCGAGGGTTTCTTCGACCAGACGCTCAGCGTTCGCACGCAGTTCGGCATCTTTCGGCACAAAGAAGTTACCCACGCCAAAGCGACCGGCTTCCAGCGGTTGGCCAGTGACTTTACGGAAGAAGTTTAAAGAAAGGTCGACGTTGACACCTGCGCCATCGCCCACGCCCTCAGCAGACATGCCGCCACGGTGCGGCACCGTGCACAGTGCGCTATGGGCCATCTGCAGGATCTCATGGGTCTGCTCGCCGTCCTTACGGGTAATAAACCCAACACCACAGCTATCACTACCGGCTGAGGGATCATACAAACCATATGGATGAGGTTTTTGAGTGGACATTGAGGGTCTCCTTAAACTGCTTTTGACATTACCTGCATTATTTCAAGCACAGAGCACTGCTGCGTGCTGTATCAAATTCGTTTTCGCCGCTTAAACGCGGACGTCGCAATACCGAGCAAAGGCTCTCAAGAGAGTATGGTCTCGTCCTTGATGAGCTGCTCTTAACTTCCGGTCTCTTACGGGAGATAACTTGCATCCAGAGGGTGTTTCTTGCTGCATAGATATGCCGAGACACAGTCCCGACTGGAAAGCATCCAGCGGAATTCCAACTTATCGGGAAAGCGAACTCAGGTCAAATAGCCAGCTTTGTTGCGGTTAATAGGCTGTTTTGCCAATTAACTTTATGATTATGAACAATTTATTACGTAAATAACTGTCAATCTGACGATTCTGATTCCCCTATGAAGTGTGAGCCGTCTCACTGTGAGGTGCGCCTCAGATATCTAAACAATGCTGAATAACTGCATGCCATCAGCATAAAATTCTGTTGGGGCGGTTTCATGCACAGGATGTATCTGTTTTTCTTATGGCGTCATATTTGAATCAAAAACGGTCTGTCATTAGTAAAATTAATCAGGGTGAGTGTGATTAAAACAGCGCTAAAGTTGAATGGATATGCAATAACGAGGCGCAACCATCGGGGTGAATGGCTGCCGGGATGCTGAATAGCACGGGATGTCATGAAAGTGTCGCAAAAGCGCGGCCCTCCAGATTATTCAGTTGGCAGATTTAGTCAAGCGCTTTACGCATAACGACGCGAACATCGGCGAAATCGCGTCGCATTGCACCATAATGAGGCAAAACCTGCGAGTAATGACACGCTGAGGCGGCGCAGTGCCGCGATAATTACGCTATCATGAGCCAGATTTCGTTCAGGGAGCTCGTGATGAAACAGATTCGTCTTTTAGCGCAGTACTACGTTGATTTGATGGTCAAGTTGGGGCTGGTGCGTTTCTCGCTGCTGTTAGCCTCAGCCTTGGTGGTGCTGGCGATGGTGGTGCAGATGGCGGTCACCATGGTACTGCGTGGCCATGTTGAAAGTATCGACGTGGTGCGATCGGTGTTCTTTGGCCTGTTGATCACACCCTGGGCGGTCTATTTTCTCTCGGTGGTGGTGGATCAGCTGGAGGAATCACGCCAGCGCCTGACAAAGTTGGTCGATAAGCTGGAGGAGATGCGCACGCGCGATCTTGAACTCAACCAGCAAATGAAAGAGACCATCGCTCAGCTGAATCAGGAAATTAACGATCGTATCAAAGCGGAGCAGGCGCGCGAGCAGGTAATGGATAAGCTGCGCGAAGAGATGGCGCGCCGTGAGCAAGCGCAGATTGAGCTGGAGCAGCAGTCTTCCTTCTTACGTTCCTTCCTCGACGCCTCGCCGGATTTGGTGTTCTATCGCAATATCGACAAGCAGTTCTCTGGCTGTAACCGCGCAATGGAGTTACTGACCGGTATGAGCGAGAAGCAGCTGATTGGTCTGACGCCACGCGATATCTACGATGAAGATGCCGCCTCTAAGGTGCTGGAGACCGATGAGAAGGTGTTCCGTCATAATGTCTCCCTGACGTACGAACAGTGGCTGCAATACCCTGATGGGCGCAAAGCCTGCTTCGAAATCCGTAAAGTGCCGTATTACGACCGCGTGGGCAAACGCAGTGGCCTGATGGGCTTTGGTCGCGATATTACCGAGCGTAAGCGCTATCAGGACGCGCTGGAGAACGCCAGCCGTGAGAAGACCACCTTTATTTCTACTATCAGCCACGAGCTGCGCACGCCGCTGAATGGCATTGTCGGCCTGAGCCGCATTCTGCTGGATACCGATCTTAATCAGGAACAGCTGAAGTACCTGAAAACCATTCATGTCTCGGCCATCACGCTTGGCAACATCTTTAATGACGTGATTGAAGTGGACAAAATCGAGCGCCGCAAAGTGCAGCTGGACAATCAGCCGCTCGACTTCACCGGTTTCCTAGCCGATCTGGAAAACCTCTCCGGATTACTGGCGCAGCCAAAAGGGCTGAAGTTTGTCATGGCGCCGGAACTGCCGCTGCCGCATATCATCTCTGCAGACGGCACGCGCCTGCGTCAGATTTTGTGGAACCTGATCGGTAACGCGGTGAAATTCACCCAGCAGGGCGAAATTGTGGTGCGCGTTGCCTATCGTCAGGACGAGACACTGCGCTTTGAAGTGCAGGATTCTGGCATGGGGATTCCGCAGGAAGAGCAGGACAAGATCTTCGCGATGTATTACCAGGTGAAAGATCAGCACGGCGGCAAACCCGCCACCGGTACCGGTATTGGCCTGGCGGTCTCGCGTCGTCTGGCACAGGCGATGGGTGGCGACATTAGCGTGAGCAGCGCGCCGGGGCAGGGCTCATGCTTTGTGGTCGAGATCAAAGCACCACGCGTGGCCGATGAGGTGGAAGACGAAGATCTCGATGACAGCATGCCGCTGCCGGCGCTGCATGTATTGCTGGTCGAAGATATCGAACTCAACGTCATCGTGGCGCGCTCGGTGTTGGAGAAGCTCGGATGCAGTGTGGAAGTGGCGATGACCGGCACTGAAGCGCTGGCTATGTTTGATCCGCAGGAATTTGATCTGGTGCTGCTGGATATCCAGTTGCCAGATATGACTGGGCTGGATGTGTCGCGCGCCATTCATCAACGCCATGCTGGCGTGACGCTGCCGCCGCTGGTAGCACTGACGGCCAACGTGCTGAAAGATAAAAAAGAGTATCTCGATGCCGGTATGGATGATGTGCTGAGTAAACCGCTGGCGGTTCCGGCATTAACGGCGATGATCAAAAAATTCTGGGATTATCAGGGCGAACCGGAAGAAGAAACTCAGGCGTCCTCAGACGAACACTCGCGCATGCTGCTCGATGTGGAGATGCTGGAACAGTATATCGAATTGGTCGGCCCAGGATTGATTACACAAAGCCTGACGATGTTTGAGCAGATGATGCCGGGCTATCTCGACGTGCTGGATTCCAACATGATGGCGCGTGATCAAAAAGGGATTGCTGAAGAAGGGCATAAAATTAAAGGTGCGGCGGGCTCAGTGGGGCTGCTGCATCTGCAGAAACTGGCGAAACAGATTCAGTCTCCGGAACTTCCAGCATGGTGGGATAACGTGCAGGAGTGGATCGACGAGTTAAAACATGAGTGGCAGCATGACGTTGACGTGTTACGCGAGTGGGTAGCAGAGCGGGAAAAATCTTCGGATGCCAGAAAAAAATGACCCCAGTCGAAACTGGGGTGCGCGAATACTGCGCCAACACCAGGGAAATGGGTACTGCTGCTATCGTTAGAAGTCGAATAGATCAGCAACAGTATGGTATTGGTTAACGCTTCGAAATCACCTTAACAAATTCGCCAATGCTTGTGACAAGATTCATTAAATTGTGTGAAGTTGAGCAGCGATTAAATACAGAAAACATTAATTTGCTGACACAGTCAAGCAAGGAATTAATTTCTTTGCCGTATTGCACTATTTTTGACCAATTGTTCTGCTTTTTGCCTGAATTTCCTTCAGCCAGGAGCAGGAAAAGCCTGACAGCTGCATTGAAATTCCTAAACTGCCAAAAAATCGGAGTTAAGTGAGCTTAACATACTGATATTAAGTAACAAAAAAGGTGATTCTGGTAGGTTATCCAAAACGTTTTGGAAACCCTCTGCAGAAAGTTCCAGTTTAGGGTTTTGCGGCACAATGTAAACCAAACGGAAGGCTAAATCCTTTACTAGCGTCAGGGGTAATCATGGCGATGTTGACGCGATTTCAGTCATGTTTTTCGGAATGGTCTCGCTTATCAATGAGCTTATTCAAATGCTTTGAAAGTTTATTGTTAAGTATTGTGAAAGTTTAAATGTGATCTTCATCACTTTGTATGAAGTATTCGATTGTAAGGGTTTTGCTGGGTTTTTCGCCATGGAACCGATTCCCTAATGATGGAAGTGCTTGATGTGATTGGCTCTAATAGAGGAACGATGATGACGCAGGTTATAGCTTCCTCTCTAACTGTCACGCAATAAGCGATAAAGTTTTGCCCAGGATTGCAGGTAAATAAAACTGTGACCGGGGTGATTGATTAATGCAGGGAACAGGTAAGAGAAAATTGCATGAGTAAGAGTAAAGGGAAACTGGGGCAACGCATTAAAGTGCTGATTGCTAAAGTGCTGTTGGCATGGCTGGGGATTTGGCTGGCCGGGATTGTGATCTTTGCGTTTCTGCCAGTACCGTTTTCTGCGGTGATGGTGGAGCGTCAGTTGGGTGCCTGGTTCAGCGGCCGGTTCGATTATGTGGCGCACTCTGATTGGGTGAGCATGGATGAGATTTCTCCGTGGATGGCACTGGCCGTGATCGCCTCTGAAGATCAAAAATTCCCAGAGCACTGGGGTTTTGATGTCGATGCGATTCAGAAAGTGCTGGATAACGATGGTTCGGAACAGATGCGTGGCGCTTCTACGCTGTCGCAACAGACGGCAAAAAACCTGTTCTTATGGGATGGCCGCAGCTGGGTTCGCAAAGGGCTGGAAGCGGGTTTAACCGTTGGGATCGAAACGGTCTGGACAAAGCGTCGCATCCTGACGGTGTATTTGAATATTGCGGAGTTTGGTAACGGAGTGTTTGGTGTGGAGGAAGCCTCACAGCGCTACTTCCACAAGCCGGCCAGTCGCTTGACGATTTCAGAAGCGGCACTGCTGGCGGCGGTATTGCCAAACCCTATTCGCTTCCGCGCAGATGCGCCTTCCGGGTATGTGCGGATGCGCCAACAGTGGATAATGCGCCAGATGCGCCAGTTAGGCGGCGAAGGTTTCCTCGCACGCTATAAACTGCACTAACGGCACTTAGTCTTCGTCAAACCCAGCTTCAAACAGTTCAATCACTGCAGCCAGCGCCTGCACTTCCTGTGGGCCGCTGGCTTCAATCTCAATATGACCGCCCTTCGCGGAGTCGAGCATCAGCAGCGCAATCACACTGCTGGCTTCGGCTTCCGTACCGGCTTCATTTCGCAGCAACACCTCTGCGTCAAAACTCTGCACCAACTCGAACAGCTTCATTGCCGGGCGCGCATGCATGCCCAGCTTATTACGAATCTCAACGACTTGCTTCACGGTCATGATTTACGTTTTTCCAGGGTGCGATGACGAGACTGCACATTTTTGCCGCGTGAGCGGAAGTAATCTGCCAGCTGTTCGGCGATGTAAACCGAGCGGTGTTTACCACCGGTACAGCCAATCGCAACGGTCAGATAGCTGCGATTGTTGGTTTCCAGCATTGGCAACCACAGTTCCAGATAGCTGCGCGTCTGGTAAATGAAGTTATGCACTTCGGTGTGGCGATCGAGGAATGCGGCAACAGGACGATCCAGCCCGGTCATCGGACGCAGCTTGGGATCCCAGTGCGGGTTTGGCAGGAAACGCACATCGAAGACGTAATCGGCATCAATCGGGATGCCGTGTTTGAAGCCGAAGGACTCGAACACCATGGTCAGTTCACGCTCGCGTTTGCCCAACAGGCGGGTACGCAGCATTTCAGCCAACTCATGAACCGACATTTCGGACGTATCAATGATCAGGTCGGCGCGCGAACGTAAAGGCTCAAGCAGATCGCTCTCTTCATCAATCGCGCTTTCCAGCGACAGGTTCTTGCTGGAGAGCGGGTGCAGACGGCGTGTATCACTGTAACGGCGAATCAGCGTGTTGCGATCGGCATCCAGAAACAGTAACTGCGGCGAAAACGAATCCGGCAGATTATTGAGCGCCGTTTCAAACACTTCTGGCGATTCAGGCATGTTGCGCACATCAATGCTGACGGCCGCCGAGATATTGCGTTCCGTTAAGGTGTTCGCCAATTCCGGCAGCAGTACCACTGGCAGGTTATCGACACAGTAAAATCCCATGTCTTCCAGGGCACGCAGTGCGACCGATTTTCCTGAGCCTGACCGACCGCTAACGATCATCAGCACCATCACATTTCTCCCGTTTTAAACCGGCGAATACGCCGGTAAATGTGTCTGTCGCTTAAGAGTGTTCTTCCTGAGCTTCTGTGATAATGGCATAGAGCTCTTCATCACTCTGTGCCGCACGCAAACGGCGGCAGACGGTTTTATCCGCCAGGCGTTTAGCGACCAGCGACAGCGTATGCAAATGGGTTTTGCACTGATCTGCGGGCACCAGCAGAGCGAACAGCAGGTCAACCGGTTGGTTGTCCACGGCATCAAAGGCGATCGGCTGGTCGAGGCTAATAAACACGCCAACGGCGCGCAGCGTATCCTCCTCCAGCTTGCCATGAGGAATGGCGATACCGTTGCCAATGCCGGTACTGCCCATGCGTTCACGGGTCAGAATGGCTTCAAAAAGCGTCTGGTGCGGCAGATTGAGCTGCTTGGCTGCCAGCTCGCTGATAATTTCCAGCGCGCGTTTTTTACTCTGGCAGTGTACGCCGCTACGGGTACAGTCCAGTGTGAGGACCGAGCTCAATTCCAGTGTCAGATCGTTGTTCATCATCGTTTCACTTGCGAGTTCACATAGCCGCAAGGTTAACGCCATTCATACCACAATGGCGAGTCTCCCGTTGGCGCTTGCGCAGATGACAAAACGGGGCGGTTAACCCGCCCCATTTGCGCTCTGAGTGCCGAATCGGTCAGCACTCTGCAAGCATGAAGGTTAGTGTTTTTTCAGTTTGTCTTTGTGTTTGGTCAGTTGACGGGAAAGCTTGTCGATTAACCCGTCGATGGCCGCGTACATGTCTTCCGCTTCCCCTGTGGCGTGCAGCTCTCCGCCGTTGACGTGCAGTGTTGCTTCCGCAATCTGCGTCACCTTCTCCACTTTCAGAACAATATAAACCTGATTGATACGATCAAAGTAGTGTTCCAGTTTGGCAAATTTGCTATTTACAAATTCACGCAGCGGTTCAGTGATTTCAACATTAAGTCCGGTCAGGTTTAGCTGCATAGGTCTTCCTTCTTCGTTCGGTCAAACCAGCTGCTTGCGCTGGTTTGATGGCGGTATAGATAAAGACTCGCGATATTTAGCAACCGTACGTCGCGCCACCATGATGCCCTGATCGGATAACATGGAGGTGAGTTTGCTGTCGCTCAAGGGTTTTGCGGGGTTTTCCGCGGAGATCAATTTCTTCACCAGTGCACGGATCGCCGTGGAAGAGGCTTCGCCGCCGCCTTCGGTGTTCACATGGCTGGAGAAAAAATATTTTAATTCAAAGATGCCACGCGGGCTGTGCAGATACTTTTGCGTGGTCACACGGGAAATGGTGGATTCATGCATGTCCACGGCCTGGGCGATATCCGCCAGCACCATCGGGCGCATGTACTCCTCGCCCTGTTCAAAGAACGCCTGCTGCTGCTCGACAATACAACGCGTCACTTTGAGCAGCGTGTCGTTGCGGCTCTCGAGGCTTTTAATCAGCCATTTGGCTTCCTGCAAATTACTGCGAATAAATTGGCTGTCGCTGTCATTACGCGCGGAACCGCCCATCGCGGCATACTGTTGGTTGATCTTCAGGCGGGGCAAGCTGTCTGAATTCAGTTCAACGGCCCAGCGCTTACTGGTTTTACGCACCAGCACATCAGGAATCACATACTCAGGTTCGCTGGTATTGATCGATTGTCCAGGGCGGGGATCGAGTGACTGAATCAGCAGCATCGCTTCTTTCAGCACATCTTCCTTGAGCCGTGTGACACGCATCAGGCTACGAAAATCGTGGTTGGCGAGCAGATCCAGATGTTCACTGACGATCAAACGCGCTTCCGTAAGCATTGGCGCATCGGCAGCGTATTGGGAAAGCTGCACCAGCAGGCAATCACGCAAGTCACGGGCGCCGACGCCGACAGGATCAAAGCGCTGAACACGCTTCAGCACCGCTTCAACCTCTTCCAGCGTCAGTTCTTCATCACCGATGCTGTCGCAGATGTCCTGAACGGAAACGGTGAGATATCCCGTGTCGTCGATGGCATCGACAATCGACGTGGCAATCGCGCGGTCGGTATCGGTGAAAGGAGTGAGTTCCACTTGCCACATCAGGTAATCCTGCAGTGACTGCGTGGTTTCGCCCTGATAAACCGGCAGTTCATCATCCTGGTAATCAGTACCGGTGCCTGAAGGGGTACCTGCGGTGTAGATTTCATCCCAGGTGGCGTCGAGCGGAAGCTCTTCCGGCATATCTTTTTGTTCGAGTGCTTCTCGTGTATCTAAAGAATCACTTTCCTGTTGTTCACGAGTATCAATTTCTTCGTGCAGATCGGTTTGTTCAAGCAGCGGATTGCTTTCCAGCGCCAGTTGCAGTTCTTGCTGGAGTTCAAGCGTAGAGAGTTGCAGCAGACGAATAGCCTGCTGCAACTGTGGGGTCATCGCCAGCTGTTGGCTGAGCCTGAGTTGCAAACCTTGCTTCATAATTCTGCTTGAATTTCCTAAGCAAATGTCGTGGATAACGACACCTTATCAGAGTCTGAACTCTTCGCCCAAATAAACCCGTTTAACCTGCTCATCTGCAAGAATTTCATCAGGCGTGCCATGCGCGATCAGATGTCCCTGGCTTACGATGTAAGCACGTTCGCACACCGCAAGCGTTTCACGCACGTTGTGATCGGTAATCAGCACGCCAAGACCGCTGTCGCGCAGATGTTCGATGATCTTTTTGATATCGATGACTGAGATCGGGTCTACACCGGCAAAAGGTTCATCCAGCAGGATAAACTTAGGGTTGGCTGCCAGGGCGCGGGCGATTTCAACACGACGGCGTTCACCACCGGAAAGCGCCTGTCCCATGCTGTCACGCAGATGCTCAATGTGGAACTCTTCCATCAACTCATTGGCACGATCCTGACGCTGCTCTTCGGTCAAATCATCACGGATTTGCAACACCGCCATCAGATTGTCGAACACGCTCAGGCGGCGGAAGATTGAAGCCTCCTGCGGCAGATAGCCAATCCCGCGGCGCGCTCGCGCATGCAGCGGCAAGATACTGATGTCTTCGTCATCAATCACAATACGGCCTGCATCACGCGGCACAATACCCACCACCATGTAAAACGTGGTGGTCTTGCCGGCACCGTTTGGACCCAGCAGGCCGACAATTTCGCCAGATTTTACCTGCAGGCTGACATCTTCCACCACGCGGCGGCCTTTATAGGCTTTCGCCAGGTTTTCAGCGACTAATGTGGCCATAGCGATCAGTTACTCTTTTTAGGGCTCGTGGACGAGCCGTTTTTGTCCTGCAACTGCGACGGCACCAGCACGGTGGTGACGCGCTTGCTTTCGCCCTGGCTAAAGGCCTGCATTTTCTGCTCTTTCACCAGGTAAGTGATGCGATCGCCTTTGATGTTGCTGTCCAGCTGCTGAATGAAGGCATTACCTGTCAGTTCAACGAAATCGTTCGCCAGTTCGTAATGCAGTTTTGAGGCGTGGCCCTGCACAGGTTTGCCGTTATCCTGCATCTGATAGAAAGTGGCGGGAGCACCGTAGGCATCGACGATGGTTTTTTTGCTGTCGCCACCCGGACGTGTCACCACCACTTTGTCAGCGGTGATTTTGATGGAACCCTGGGTCACGATGACATTGCCGGTAAAGGTCGCCACGTTGCCTTGCAGATCCAACGCCTGATTCACCGAGTCAATATTAACGGGCTTGTCAGAATCTCCCGTCAGAGCCAGCGCGGGCAGGCTGGTCGCCAGTAAGGCGCTCACCAGCAACAACTTAAGGCTGTTTTTGTTCATTTTGGATTTCATAAGAAGTTTTGACCTTTTCAAGCAGCTGGGCATTTTTGGTTCGTAAATTGCCGCGCATCTTCATGCCAGTGGAATTAAAACTGCGGCCAAATAGGGTGACCTGATCGTCAGATGTCACATCCTGGGTGACCAGATTAACCTGAGCATTATCGGTAATAATGCGCTCAAGTTGAGAATCCTGGGTCAGGGTATTCACTTCAACGTGACCATATAGATACAGCATACGATCTTTGGTCAGCTTTGCCTTATCGGCGCGTATAGTCCAGGTAGGCACTTTGTTTTCATCATACGTGGTCGCAACCGGGTTATCGAACCAGCTCACCTCATCTGCCGCAAAGTAGGTGACTTTATCCGAGATCAGTTTGTACGCCAGCGCGCCCGTGGGGTTGTACACCACAGAATGGGATTTTTCGCTGGTGTAGGTTGGCTCTTGGGTATTCGTCGCCACCGGCGTTTTGCTGTCATCCTGGTTGGTGAGATTCCAGCCGATCAGCACCAGGGCGATCAAGGCCAAAATCAGCGTTATCCAACGCCTGCTCTTACTCATACTGATTGCCCTTTGGCATCCTCAAATTTGTTCTGCGCCATTAAAATCAGATCGCAGAGTTCACGCACCGCACCACGACCACCGGCAATACGAGTCACATAGTGTGCGCGTGGCAGTAATACCGGATGTGCATCGGCAACGGCCACACTTAAACCTGCTTGCGCCATAACCGGCCAATCGATCAGATCGTCGCCGATATAAGCCACCTGCTCGGCAGATAACGACAGTTTATCCAGGAGTTCACGCCACGCCAAAAGCTTATCTGATTGTCCCTGGTAAAGATGCGTAATACCGAGCGTCTGGCAGCGATCTTCCAATAGCTTGGCTTTGCGGCCGGTAATGATAGCCACTTCGATATCAGAGGTCAGTAGGCAGCGAATGCCATAACCATCACGGACGTTAAAGGCTTTCAATTCTTCGCCATTGTTGCCCATGTAAATCACGCCGTCAGACATCACACCGTCGACATCGCAAATCAGCAGGCGAATCTGCGCCGCCCGAGCCATAATATCGGCACTCACCGGGCCATAGCAGGTATCGATCATCGTGGTTTCAACACTCATTATTAGTTCCTGTTCAAACTACGCCAGCGCGCAGCATGTCATGCATATGTACCACACCGAGCAGACGATCGTCATCGGCGACCAGCACCGCAGTGATGTTTTTGTTTTGCATCAGATTCAGTGCGTCGACGGCCAGCATGTTCGGGCGCACGCGAATCCCGCCGCGCGTCATCACATCCTGAATGCTGGCTGTCTGGAAATCGATACCCATATCGAAGATGCGGCGTAAGTCACCATCGGTGAAGATGCCTTCGATTTTCATCAGGTCATCAACAATTACCGTCAGTCCGAGGTTTTTGCGCGTAATTTCCAGCAGCGCATCACGCAGCGATGCATCGCGACTAACGTGCGGGATCTCATCACCGCTGTGCATAATATCGCTGACGTGCAGCAACAGCTTGCGGCCCAGTGCGCCACCGGGATGCGAGAGTGCGAAGTCTTCCTGGGTAAAGCCGCGCGCTTCCAACAGGGCGACGGCCAGCGCATCGCCCATTACCAGCGTGGCGGTGGTGCTGGAGGTCGGAGCCAGACCGAGCGGGCACGCTTCCTGCGGCACTTTCACACATAAATGCACGTCAGCGGCGCGCCCCATGGCACTCTCCGGACGGCTGGTCAGGCAAATTAACGGCACTTTCTGTCGCTTAAGAACCGGGACCAAGGCCAGGATTTCATTTGATTCGCCGCTATTAGAAATGGCGATCACCACGTCGTTAGGTGTCACCATACCGAGGTCACCATGGCTCGCTTCGCCGGGATGGACAAAGAATGAAGACGTCCCGGTACTGGCGAAAGTCGCCGCCATTTTTGCCCCGATATGACCGGATTTACCCATGCCCATCACCACCACTTTTCCACGGCAGGCAATGATCATTTCGCAGGCGCGGCTAAAGTCGGCATTAATATACTGATCGAGCTGCTCCAGCCCTTCGCGTTCGATGCGCAGTACCGCTTTACCTGCCTGTTGATAATCAAAATCCGGTTGCTGATGTGACATGGTCAGTCCGTCCTTAATAACTTGTGATGAGCGCAGGGCTGAGCCACAGCCACAGTACCCACGCAATAAATCCCGTTAATAAAAGAGTACCGGCTACGCGGCCAATCCGGCGTTTGCGTAACAGGCAGAGTAGGGCGAACAGCACGCTGACACCCAGCATCACCCAGTAATCTCGTGCGAAAGCGTGTACGTCTATGCTGCCGGGATGCACCAGCGCGGGCAGACCAAGTACAATGGCCAGATTAAAGATATTAGCGCCAATCAGGTTACCGATAGCGATATCGTCTTCACCTTTCAACGCACCCGCCAGTACGGTAGCCAGTTCTGGCAAGCTGGTGCCCACGGCAATCAACGTCAGGCCCATCACCAGCTCGCTGACGCCAAAATAGTCGGCAAACACGGTAGCATTATCGATCACCATTCGCGTCGACATCGGCAGAATAATCAGCGCCACCGCCAGCCACAGAAAGGCCACGGTATTGCCAGCTTCATCGCGCGGCAGTTCAGCCAATTGTTCGCGCGTTAACGTGTCGTTGTTATCACGTTCCGCGCGGCGGGCGATGCGGATAGCGATCAGCAAATAGCCCAAGGCAATCAGCAGCAGCGCAATGCCATCAAGTCGACTAAGGTGATTATCAAACAGCATGATGCCGCTCAGCAGTGAGACCAGCAGCATCAGGGGGAGTTCTCGGCGAATCAGATTGGAGTGCACCGTTAACGGGTGTAACAGAGCGGCACCGCCAAGAATCAGCAGAATATTGGTGATATTTGATCCGAGCGCGGTGCCGACGGCTAAATCCATTTGCCCATGCTGTGCCGCAGAGAAAGAAACAATCAGTTCGGGTAACGATGTGCCAATGCTGACCACTGTCATGCCGATGATCAGTGGAGGAATGCCGAAGGATCGACACAGGATCGCGGCACTGAAAACCAGACGGTCAGCACCGTAAGCCAGTAAAATCAATCCGATAAACAGCAGGGCAGTGGCTACGAACATGAAAAATCCTTGATGGATAGGTGTGTCGGCGAACCTTGTCCGACAGGTAAAAACATTGCGCGCGCGGAAACAGGCGCTGATTTTGACTGTCTGAGAGGCAAAAGTAAATTTTAAGGCCGTTTATGCCACACCTCACGGGTAAGTTTCTGTAAAACTATCGTGCATTGTGGTCTACCAGGCTACCATCCACGACTTTGATTACGCCCGATCCGCATAAAGAGGTAACGATGATCCAGCAAAAAACGAATCTGGTTGAGGTTCGTGGCGTCAGCTTCACTCGCGGAGACCGCGTCATCTTTGATGACATTTCGCTCACCGTGCCAGCGGGTAAAGTGACCGCTATTATGGGGCCATCCGGGATTGGGAAAACCACGCTGTTGCGCCTGATTGGTGGGCAGTTGCAGCCGGACAAAGGTGAAATCTGGTTCCGTGACCAGAATATCCCGGCGCTTTCTCGCACTAAATTGTATGAAGTGCGAAAAAAAATGAGCATGTTGTTCCAGTCGGGTGCACTTTTTACCGATCTCAACGTCTTTGATAACGTCGCCTGGCCGCTGCGTGAGCACACGCAATTACCGCCGGAATTACTGCACAGCACAGTGATGATGAAACTGGAAGCGGTGGGTCTGCGCGGTGCAGCCAAACTGATGCCGGCCGAACTTTCTGGTGGCATGGCGCGCCGTGCGGCGCTGGCGCGCGCTATTGCGCTGGAGCCGGACCTGATCATGTTCGATGAGCCCTTTGTCGGGCAGGACCCGATTACCATGGGCGTGCTGGTGAAATTGATCGACGAATTGAATCACTCATTAGGCGTGACCTGCATTGTGGTTTCACACGATGTGCCAGAGGTCTTGAGCATTGCTGACCATGCCTATATTGTTGCCGGTCAAAAGATTATTGCTCAGGGTAGTGCGCCGGAGTTACGGGAAAATCCCGATCCGCGCGTGCGCCAGTTTATTGAGGGTCATGCAGACGGTCCGGTGCCGTTCCGCTTCGCTGCCGGGGATTACCTCAGCGATCTGACTCGCGCAGGGAGAACGTAAACTGATGTTGCTAAAGGCGCTGGGGTCATTTGGACGCCAGGGAATTAATACCTGTGCGGCGTTTGGCCGTGCAGGCTTGATGCTGTTTCATGCGCTGGTGGGTAAACCCGCCTTCCGCCGACACGCACCCCTGTTGATAAAACAACTCTATAGCGTGGGGGTGCTGTCGCTGCTGATCATTGTGGTCTCGGGCTTGTTCATCGGTATGGTGCTGGGCCTGCAGGGTTATCTGGTGCTGACGACCTACAGCGCTGAAACCAGTCTCGGCATGCTGGTGGCATTATCGCTGCTGCGTGAATTGGGGCCTGTGGTCACTGCTCTGCTGTTTGCCGGACGCGCGGGTTCAGCGCTGACGGCAGAAATTGGTCTGATGAAAGCCACTGAACAGCTTTCCAGCATGGAAATGATGGCGGTCGATCCGCTGCGTCGCGTGGTGTCGCCGCGCTTCTGGGCGGGCTTTATCAGCATGCCGCTGCTCACGTTAATATTTACGGCAGTGGGCATTGCTGGCGGTGCGTTGGTGGGCGTGAGCTGGAAAGGTATCGACCCGGGCTTCTTCTGGTCAGCGATGCAAAATGCCGTGGATTTCCGCACCGACGTCATCAATTGCATAATTAAAAGCGCAGTCTTTGCCGTGACGGTAACCTGGATTGCGCTGTTCAATGGCTATGATGCCATCCCGACCTCGGAAGGAATTAGTCGGGCGACGACGCGTACCGTAGTGCATGCTTCACTGGCGGTACTCGGTTTGGACTTTGTGCTGACAGCACTGATGTTTGGGAATTGATGCAATGCAAAGCAAGAAAAACGAAATCTGGGTTGGCGTCTTCATGCTGGCAGCACTGTTGGCACTGTTATTCCTCAGCCTGCGCGTGGCCGATCTCAAGTCACTTGGCACCGAACCTACCTGGAAGCTGTACGCCACCTTCGATAATATCGGCGGCCTGAAAGTCAGCTCACCGGTGAAAATTGGTGGTGTGGTGATTGGTCGTGTAACAGATATTTCGCTGGATGATAAAACGCTGTCGCCGCGTGTCACCATGGATATCAGCGATCAGTACACTGACAAAATTCCGGACACCAGCTCGCTGGCGATTCGCACGCAAGGTCTGCTGGGTGAACAGTTCCTCGCACTCAATTTAGGCTTTGACGATCCTGAGCTGGGTTCGGCCATGCTAAAAGATGGCGGCACGTTACGTGACACCAAATCCGCGATGGTGCTGGAAGACTTGATCGGCCAGTTCCTCTACAAGAGCGGCGACAATAAAAACGATAATCAAAAGCAGGGTGAGGAGAGTGCGCCCGCCCCTGCGGCACCTGCTACAACGGAATAGAGAGGTAAAACACGATGTTTAAGCGTTTCCTGATGATTGCCATGCTGGCAATTGTGCCGCTGGCGGCCAATGCGGCGGATCAAAGCGATCCTTACAAACAGATGAACGAAGCAGCGGCGAAGACCTTCACCCGCTTGAAGAATGAGCAACCCAAAATCAAGCAGGATCCTAACTATCTGCGAGAGGTGGTGCGTCAGGAGCTGCTGCCGTATGTGCAGATAAAATACGCGGGTGCGCTGGTGCTGGGCCGCTATTATCGTGAGGCAACTCCGGCACAGCGTGACGCTTACTTTACCGCGTTTGGTGATTATCTGGCGCAGGCTTATGGCCAGGCACTGGCGCTGTATCATGGTCAAACCTACCAGATTCAGCAGCCGCAGCCGATTGGCGACTCGAATATCGTGGCGATTCGCGTCACTATTCTCGATCCGAATGGTCGTCCACCTGTGCGCCTGGATTTCCAGTGGCGTAAGAACAGCCAAACCGGCAACTGGCAGGCCTATGACATGGTGGCTGAGGGCATCAGTATGATCACCACCAAACAAAATGAGTGGAGCGATTTGCTGCGTACCAAAGGTATTGATGGTCTGACCGCGCAGTTGAAAACGTACGCAGCACAGCCTATCACTCTGGATAAACAGTAAGAATGAGCGAACCGTTACGCTGGCAGCGCAATGCCAGCACGCTATCTTTAAGCGGCATGCTGGATCGCGACACATTGCTGGCATTATGGCATGAACGTGAAACTGCCATGGTGGATGTTGCCACCATTGATGTCGGAGCGCTGGATCGCGTGGATTCAGCGGGTCTGGCGCTGCTGGTCCATCTGCGCGAGATCGCGCGGGCACAAGGTAGCACGCCGGTTTTCTCCGGCATCAACGACAAACTTCAGTCATTAATTACGCTGTACAACCTGCAGCAGATTATTGTTTCTGCGGAAAAAATCGCCTGATTAAGTGTTAAACGATAAAAGCCCCTGATTTTTTCAGGTGCTTTTGCGTATTTAAGAGTCAGGCGCTTTCCTCTAAGATATCCGCCTTATTATTATTAAGTGAAGCAAAGAGCGATGGAAAATAGTGAAGTTCAGGCCGTGCTGATGCAGGCGTTACCCTTAGATGAAGTCCATGTTCTCAGCAACGACGGCAGCCATTTTCAGGTGATCGCTGTCGGTGAGATGTTTGGTGAGCTGAGCCGTGTGAAAAAACAGCAGGCTGTCTATGCGCCGCTGATGGAATACATTGCGGATAACCGTATTCATGCGGTTTCCATCAAAACTTATACCCCAACCGAGTGGGCGCGCGACCGTAAACTCAACGGTTTCTAAGCGCCTCACAGGTTGTTTTGTTGATAGATAATTGAGAGCCGTTAATGGACAAATTTCGTGTGCAAGGCCCCACCCGTTTAAGTGGTGAAGTGACCATTTCCGGGGCGAAGAATGCTGCGCTGCCAATTCTGTTTGCTGCGCTGCTGGCAGAAGAGCCGGTAGAGATTCAGAACGTGCCGAAGCTGCGTGATATCGATACCACCATGAAGCTGCTGAATTTGCTGGGTGCGCGCGTTGAGCGTAATGGTTCGGTTCACGTTGATGCTCGCGAAGTTAACGTCTTCAGCGCGCCGTATGATCTGGTGAAAACCATGCGTGCTTCGATTTGGGCGCTGGGTCCACTGGTGGCGCGTTTTGGTCAGGGTCAGGTTTCATTGCCAGGCGGCTGCGCCATTGGTGCGCGTCCGGTTGATCTGCACATCACCGGCCTTGAGCAGTTGGGTGCGGAAATCAAACTGGAAGAAGGTTACGTCAAAGCTTCCGTTAATGGCCGCCTGAAAGGCGCGCATATCGTCATGGACAAAGTCAGCGTTGGCGCGACCGTGACCATCATGAGTGCTGCTACCCTTGCTACCGGCACCACCATTATTGAAAACGCCGCGCGTGAGCCGGAAATTGTCGATACGGCAAACTTCCTCAACACGCTGGGCGCAAAAATCAGCGGTGCAGGCACAGATAAAATCACCATCGAAGGCGTTGAACGTCTGGGTGGCGGTGTGTATCGAGTTCTGCCGGATCGTATCGAAACCGGTACTTTCCTGGTCGCTGCTGCGATTTCCCGCGGTAAAGTGGTGTGCCACAAGGCTCAGCCCGATACGCTGGATGCTGTTCTCGCGAAACTGCGTGATGCGGGTGCCGAGATCGAAACCGGTGAAGACTGGATCAGCCTAGATATGCACGGCAAGCGTCCTAAAGCGGTTAACATTCGCACTGCGCCACACCCGGGTTTCCCAACCGACATGCAGGCACAGTTCACCTTACTGAACATGGTGGCGGAAGGCACTGGCGTGATTACCGAAACCATCTTCGAAAACCGTTTCATGCACATCCCTGAGCTGATTCGCATGGGCGGTCACGCGGAAATCGAGAGCAACACTGCGATTTGCCACGGTGTTGAGACGCTGTCGGGTGCACAAGTGATGGCAACCGATCTGCGTGCTTCAGCGAGCCTGGTGCTGGCCGGTTGCATCGCGGAAGGTACCACCATCGTGGACCGTATTTATCATATCGATCGTGGCTACGAGCACATCGAAGATAAACTGAAGGCCATGGGTGCTAATATCGAGCGCGTCAGCGGCGAATAACACTGACCTCGCGTTCGAAGAAAACCAGCCTCGGTAACGTGGCTGGTTTTTTTATGCCCGGGATCTCAGATCTCCTGACGATCCTTGGGCGATCGAATGCGTTTTTTGCGATCCAGCAAGCGTGAGGTGACGGGATCATAATAGCGAGTTGGCCAGATCTCGGCGGGATGAACACCGATCGCATTAGCGATCAACCATTCTCCTTTGGGCCAGGGGCGGGAAAGTGCGTTGGATAATGTGGACGAGTTCAGCCCCGAATTGCGTGACAACTCAGCCATTGATGTGCCTTTTTTACGCAGTGCTGCAATCACATCTGCGGGATGCCAATCCTGTTTCCTTGCTTTCATAACGTCCTGCTCCTTGTCCATGTTATTGCGTTATCTCTGCCGCAACGTGCGTATCCAATGCAGAGATATTAGGAAAAAACAAAAACCTTATAGCAAATAGTTTCCATAAGCTTCCAGTAATTGTTTTGGCGTGGCATGAAACTGAGCTCTCTTTCGCAAAAGCGCTGCAAGGAATGTAATTGGCAGTCAGGGGAAGGGCAGGGGAAGTGAAGCAGGAGAGAAAACGGGTGATGCAGGAAAGTAAACGGGGCTTAATCGCCCCGTTATCGCAATCAGAATTCGCGCTGTACTGACATGTGCGCCAGCGCTTCGAGCGCGCTGCGCCATGGTGATTCAGGTATGGCCTGCAGGGCAGCAATGGCCTTATCCGCCTCTTCTTCAGCGCGTTTACGCGTCCATTCCAGCGAGCCGGTTTGCTGCATGGCGTCCAGCACCGGTTCCAGCAGATGGCGACCGTTACCTTCTTCAATCGCTTTGCGGATCATCTGAGCTTGCTCTGGCGTACCGTTATGCATGGCATGCAGCAGCGGCAGCGTCGGCTTGCCTTCACTCAGGTCATCACCGGTATTTTTACCCAGCGTTTCGCCATCCGCACTGTAATCAAGCAAATCGTCAATTAACTGGAAAGCCGTGCCCAGATAGCGGCCATAATCCTGCAGCGCTTTTTCCTGCGCTGGCGTGGCTTCAGCCAGAATCGCGGAGGCCTGAGAAGCCGCTTCAAACAGGCGCGCGGTTTTGCTGTAAATCACGCGCATGTAGCTCTCTTCAGTGATATCAGGATCGTTGCAGTTCATCAGCTGCAGCACTTCACCTTCCGCAATCACGTTCACCGCTTCTGACATCAACGCGAGGATCTTTAAAGATCCCATGCTGGTCATCATCTGAAACGCGCGGGTGTAGATAAAATCACCCACCAGTACACTGGCAGCGTTACCGAACGCAGCATTGGCAGTGGCTTTGCCACGGCGCATATCGGATTCATCCACCACATCATCGTGCAGCAGTGTCGCCGTATGGATAAATTCGATCAGCGCCGCATTGGTGACATGTAGCGATCCTTGATAATTTAGCGCGCGTGCCGACAGCACCGCGATCATTGGCCGGATACGTTTGCCCCCGCCGCTGATGATGTAATAACCCAACTGATTGATCAGTGAGACCTCTGAATTCAGCTGGTCGAGGATGGTCTGGTTGACGGCCGCCATGTCCTGCGCGGTTAATTCATTAATCTGTTCTAAGTTCATTCGTCTGTTCAGCTTTGACTCGTATTTTGCATGGTAAGCGCTTTTACCCAGCGTGAGTTCAGGTAATCTGTTACTGATTGTACTTGAAAAATCGGGCTGAGAAACGTTTGCATTCGTCCTGCGCTTTTTTTCTGCAAGAGAGTGCAAAGTGCACTTGTCTTCTGCTGGAGATTTGCGTAGAATTCGCGCCCTATTGTGAATATTTATCGCGCCGCCTGATGAATAGAAAGGCATGCGCAGAAGCGGAGTTTTATATGTACGCGGTTTTCCAAAGTGGTGGTAAACAACACCGAGTAAGCGAAGGTCAGACCGTTCGCTTGGAAAAGCTGGACATCGCAACCGGCGAAACCATTGAGTTCGACCAGGTTCTGATGATTGCAAATGGCGAAGACGTGCAAATCGGCGCGCCACTGGTATCAGGCGGTGTGATCAAAGCAGAAGTTGTTGCTCACGGTCGTGGCGAGAAAGTTAAGATTGTTAAGTTTCGTCGTCGTAAACACTACCGTAAGCAAGCTGGTCACCGTCAGTGGTTCACTGATGTGAAAATCACTGTGATCGGCGCGTAAGAGGAGATCTGACAAATGGCACATAAGAAGGCTGGTGGCTCGACTCGTAACGGTCGCGACTCCAATGCAAAACGTCTGGGTGTTAAGCGTTTCGGTGGTGAATCTGTTCTGGCAGGTAGCATCATCGTTCGTCAGCGTGGCACCAAATTCCACGCAGGTACCAATGTAGGTTGTGGTCGTGACCACACCCTGTTTGCTACCGCAGACGGCAAAGTACAATTCGAAGTTAAAGGTCCTAACAACCGTAAGTACATCAGCATCGTTGCTGAGTAAGGTTGCTGTGACGCAGACGGTTAACGTCTGAACACACGAATTGAAGGCCCCGCAGCTTTGCGGGGCTTTTTACATTCTGCCGCAGGTTGCGGGATCCCCTCTGACCAAAATGCGCAGTATGCTGTACAATTTATGTACACCTGGCTTTGCCAATCTTGTATTATCCGCCGCCGGTCAGCGCAGAAGACCCTGGCGGACCCGTTTGCCGTGCTTAATAGCCGCGAACGATAGCGTGACGGAGAAATGAAATGAAGTTTGTAGATGAAGCGACGATCCTTGCGGTCGCGGGCGATGGCGGTAATGGTTGCGTAAGCTTCCGCCGCGAAAAATATATTCCACGCGGTGGCCCAGATGGCGGCGACGGCGGCGACGGCGGCGATGTTTATCTGATCGCTGACGAAAACCTGAATACCCTGATCGATTATCGCTTCGAGAAATCTTTCCGCGCTGAACGTGGTCAGAACGGTCAAAGCCGTGATTGCACCGGTAAACGCGGTAAAGACATTATTGTTAAAGTGCCTGTCGGTACGCGCGTGATTGACCAGGGCACTGGCGAAACGCTGGGTGATATGACCCGCCATGAGCAGAAGCTGATGGTGTCGAAAGGCGGCTGGCATGGCCTGGGAAATACCCGTTTTAAATCCTCGGTTAACCGTTCCCCACGTCAGAAGACCATGGGTACGCCGGGCGAGAAACGCGACCTGCAGCTGGAGCTGATGCTGCTGGCTGATGTCGGTATGCTCGGCCTGCCGAATGCCGGTAAATCGACCTTTATTCGTTCCGTGTCTGCGGCCAAACCAAAAGTGGCGGATTATCCGTTCACCACTCTGGTGCCAAGCCTTGGCGTGGTGCGCATGGACAACGAAAAGAGCTTTGTTGTTGCTGATATCCCTGGCCTGATTGAAGGCGCAGCGGATGGTGCCGGTCTGGGTATTCGCTTCCTGAAGCACCTTGAGCGTTGCCGCGTGCTGTTGCACCTGATCGACCTTGCGCCGATTGATGAATCCGATCCGGCTGAGAACGCCCGCATCATTCTGGGTGAGCTGGAAAAATACAGCGAGAAGCTGTTCCAGAAGCCACGCTGGCTGGTGTTTAACAAATGTGACCTGCTGGACCGCGAAGAAGCGGAAACCCGCGCTAAAGCGGTTGTGGAAGCATTGGGTTGGGATGAGAAGTACTACCTGATTTCTGCGGCCAGCCATGACGGCGTGAAAGATCTCTGCTGGGATGTGATGACCTTCATCATCGAGAACCCGAAAGAAGCCGAAGAAGAAGCGAAAGAGCCGGAGAAAGTGGCCTTCATGTGGGATGATTATCATCGCGAAGCCATGGAAACCGCTCAGGAAGTGGAAGAAGATGACGATTGGGATGACGACTGGGACGAGGAAGACGACGAAGGCGTCGAAATCATTTACCAGCGTTAATCGCAAAAGAGAAAGCGGCCAATGGGCCGCTTTTTTTATGGCTGCTGAGTGCCCATTTTCACCTCCCGGTGAAAGCGCATCGTGTTCAGCAATCGGGCTTGATCACTCCTCCCGCTGCAATACGGGAAGGAGTTCAGGTGCTGGAAAATTACCCCAGCACTGCCACGGTCAATCGTGATGTGCAGCACAGCTGGTCGCGTCCATTGCGGATCTCGATCTCCCAGCTCTGGTTGCGTGCGCCAAGGTGCAGGGGACGACAGATGCCGCGCACTTCGCCGCTGCTCACCGCACGATGATGGCTGGCACTCACTTCAATCCCCACCACGCTTTTGCCTTCTTCCACACTCAGATAACCGGCAATCGATCCCATCGATTCCGCCAGCACTACCGACGCGCCGCCGTGCAGCAGGCCAAACGGCTGCTGCGTACGTGCATCCACCGGCATGGTTGCCTCAAGATAATCGTCGCCGATCACCGTGAATACGATGCCGACGTGCGACACCAGCGAGTTGTCACCGAGGGTATTTAAGGTTGCAAGATCAACCGACCGTTTCCAGATTGCCATGTCAGGATCCTAGTGTTGCGCCACCGTCGACCACAATATCCTGCAGCACCACATGGCTGGCAAGATCCGAGGCGAGGAACAGGACGTTGTTCACGATCTCCTGCGGCTTAGCGATCTTCCGCAGTGGGATCCCCAGCTTGTACTGATCCGGGAAGCCGTTGATCATCTCTTGCTCGGCTTCCGGTGTGTGCCACAGGCTGCGCTGCATGTCGGTATCGGTTGAGCCTGGTGAAACGATGTTGCAGCGTACACCCAGCGGCGCCATTTCCAGGCCGACGGTCAGGCACAGGCTGCGCAGAGCGGCTTTAGAAGCACCATAAGCAGACATGCCGAGACGTGGCGCGTGAGCGGCATTGGAAGCGATGGTAACAATCGCGCCGGCGCGCTGCTGGCGGAATACCGGCAGCGTCTGCTGGAACATATTGAATGCGCCACCGGCGTTCACCGCCAGGCACGCCTGCCAGTCCTCGAACGCGAGTTCTTCCGTACTGCCGACGCGCAGGATCCCGGCGCCGTTGATCAGCACATCCAGACGCGGCTGGTCTGCCAGCAGACGCTGGCACACGGCTTTCACCTCAGCCGCATTCGCAACATCCATCACCTGAGTGGCAAACGGATAGTCGGTCTGATCAAAACGCAGATCGAAGCCGATCACCTGTGCGCCAGCCTGATGGAATGCCAGCGCCGTGTGGTAACCAATGCCTTTACCCGCGCCAGTTACCCAGACGATTTTTCCGCTAAAGTCGAAAGAAGCACTCATTTGGCTGGCGTCCGTGACAGCAGTGCCCACCAACCATCGATGCTAGGGTTTTTCGCCAGGCTAACGAAATCGATGTCGTTGTGCACCTGGCGCCAGCGCGCCGCCAGCGCCATCACGCGCACGGAATCCAGACCGTAGTCGATCAGGTTTTCATCATCTTCCGGCACATCATCATCTTCCAGCAGCGGCAGAATCAGCGCACGCAGATCGTCTTTGCTCAGCGGCAGCGGCATCAGATCGGCGGTCATCACTACTTTGCCGCTGCGGCCAGCGGTGTAGGTCAGTGCCATCATGTGCTCTTCACGGCTGAAGTCGGCCAGCGCATCCGCCACCATAAATGGCTGGATATTACGCATAAAAGCGTCAGTGGCTGTGGTCAGGCAGCCGATATGAGCATAAACGCCGGTGATGATCAGCTGATCGCGGCCCATCTCTTGCAGGATCGATTCCAGCGGCGAGCGCACAAAGGCGCTGTAACGCCATTTGGTTAATACCTGATCGTCCTGATCTGGCGCCAACGCATCTACGATCTTCTGTTGATCCGGATGCTTATTCAGGCCCGGTCCCCACATGTCGTTGAGCAGTGCGCGATCGGCATCGCTTTGCTCGTTAGGCTGTGCGGTATAAAACACCGGAATGCCCTGTGCTTTGCAGTAGGCACGCAGGCGGGCAATGTTCTCCACAACCTGATCGATCAGCGGGCTGTTCTCGCCCCAGAAATTCAGGAAATAAGCCTGCATATCATGGATCAGCAGTGCAGCACGCTGTGGCTCTACGGTCCATTTGACCTTGTTGGTCGGCAGTTCGGTGGCGGCAGGCAGCGCGTAAGAATTCAGTTTTGGAATAGCCATTACAATCTCCGGAACAGGTTCAGGCTTGCGCTTGTTGGTCAGCAAGCTGTTGGCGTAAACGTTTTTTGTCCACCTTGCCAACCGGGGTCAGCGGCAGGGCATCTACGCAGGTAATACGATCGGGTAATTTAAACTCGGCGACACCGAGTTCACGCAGATGGCGACGCAGTGCCACCGCTTTGATCGGCTGGCTGGCGACAATAAAGGCGCAGCTCTTTTCACCCATCAGTTCGTCATTCATCGACACCAGTGCGGCGTGGATCACATCAGGATGGCGCTGCAGCAGATTTTCGATCTCTTCAGCGGCGATCTTCTCGCCGCCACGGTTGATCTGATCCTTCTCGCGGCCTTGCACGGTGATGTAACCCTGCGGGTTGATCTCAATCAGATCGCCGGAGCAATAGAAGCCGTTGGCATCAAAGCTGGCAGCATTGTGTTCCGGGCTTTTATAGTAGCCACGGAAGGTGTACGGACCGCGTGTCATCAGGCGACCCACCGTGCCGTGCGGCAATGCATTGCCGTGTTCATCGGCCACCCAGACTTCGTCATCGTCAGAAATCGGTCGGCCTTGTGTGGTCAGAACGATTTTCTCGTCATCGCCAAAACGGGTGTAGTTCACCAGACCTTCGGCCATGCCAAACACCTGCTGCAGCTGGCAGCCAATTTCGCTCTGTATGCGTGCAGCCAGCGTTTCGCCAAGCTTCGCCCCACCGACCTGAATGCGCTGCAGTGAAGCCAGCTGCTTGTTGCTGCCCCATTCCTGAATAGCCTGCAACCACAGACTCACCGCTGGCGGCACCAGACCGGTATCGGTGACCTGATGCTTCTCAATTAGCGGGAAGCACAGCGTAGCGCTTGGATCAGCGGCAAGAATCACCTGGCCACCGGCATAAAACACGCCGAGTGAACCCGGTGAGCTCATGGCGAAGTTATGCGGTGCGGGCAGGGCGATCAGATAGCGCGTGTCAGCCGTGACTTCACAAATCTCATCGCTGGCGCGGATACTGTAGTAGTAATCGTTATGCGTGCGTGGGATCAGCTTCGGCGTACCGGTGCTGCCGCCGGAAAGCTGGAAAAACGCCACTTCATCGGCAGCAGTTGGCGTTAGCTGGTAATCGCCTGCCGCTTCAGCCATCAAAGCTTCAAGGGTGTTTTCTTTATCACCGTCATTGCGCAAAATCACCTGCTGCAGTGACGGTTGAGCGGCACAGAGCGCACCGATAAAGGTGTCATCGGCAAACAGCGCGTGGCTACGATCGGCAATCAGCAGCTTTGGCTCAATCTGCGCAGCGTAGGCGGTCAGTTCGGTACGTTGATGACTGTACAACGCGAATACCGATGCCACGCCGAGTTTAAACAGCGCGAAGACCGTGACATAAAACTCAGCCACGTTGCCAAGCTGCACTAACGCGGTATCGCGCTGTTGCAGGCCACGGCGCTGCAGGGCAGCCGCGAGGTTATCGGTCAGCCGGTCCAACTCGCGATAGCTGATCTGACGATCGCCGTCGATCACCGCAATCGCCTCATTCTCTTTGTGGCGCGCGAGGATATCGGTCATTGGCACATCGAGCCAGTAGCCTTTTTCGCGGTAGCGTGCGGCTAAATCGTCCGGCCAGCGGTTATAGGGAATGCTCATGCTCTTTCCTTTATTGCAGTCCAAAAGCGCGCAACATGGTATCCAGCTTCACGCCGGTTTCGCGCCATTCTGATTCAGGTTGGGAGTCAGCCACAATGCCCGCCCCAGCAAACAGTCGCACGCGTGCGCTCTGCACGGTGCCGCAACGAATGGTGACGACCCATTCGCCGTTGCCTTCACTGTCGCACCAGCCAACAATGCCGCCAAACAATTGACGATCAAAAGGCTCTAACTGCTGAATTAGCTGCTGAGCACGCTGGTGTGGGAAGCCGCTTAATGCGGGGGTCGGATGCAGCAGGCAGGCCAGCGACAATGCGTTTTCACGATCATCTTGTACCTCACCATCAATTTGCGTAGCGAGGTGCCATAAGGTTGCCGTAGTGATCAACGACGGTACGGTCGGCACCGACAGCAGGCGACTACGCGGTTGCAGCGTGTCGCGCATCGCATCCGTGACCAACTGGTGTTCATGGCGATCTTTGCTGGAGTCCATCAGCGTATTGCCCGCCGCCTGATCTTGCTGGCTGTCGTGGTGATCGCGTCGCGCCGAGCCCGCCAGTGGGCAGGAACTGAAATCACGCCCCTGTTTACGCAGCATCAATTCCGGGCTGGCACCCACCAGCGCACCGCCTTGTGGCAGCGGCAGATGGAAGTGATAGCTATTCGGGTTCTGCGCAATCACGCGTTGCATCAGCGCGGCAGTATCCACAGGCTGCTCGGTGACGATATCCATCAGGCGCGACAGCACGACTTTATCGAGGTCACCACGCTGCGTAGCCGCCACTGCATCGGCCACCATTTGGGTAAAGATGTCGTGATCTGGCACAGCCATGCGACGACGAACCTGCGGCAGTTCGCTTGAAGCGGCAGGCAGCGCATTTTGTAGATCGGCACGATGAAAAGTTTGATACGTTTCAGGGATAAACAGGGCCGCAGGCTGACTGACGTCAAAGGGAATCGCACCCACCAGGATCGGATTCTCAATGCCTTGTTGTTTAGCCGCTGCGAAATGTTGACGCAGCTGAAGTTGAAAATCACCCTGCAACGATGCAGCGTCTGCCACAGAGGTAGTTATCGTGGTATAGCACCCTTGAGTCGCGAGGCTTCGCCACGGCGAGGTAAAGAGGAACCCACGGCATAACGCAGAAAAATCCTCTAATAAGGCATTTTCAAACATGGATGATTCCACCATAATTTTCACCTATAAATGATAAGATTATTAAGAATGATTATCATTTTTATTATGGGCCTGTAACCTACGTCGATTGGACAAAAGAGTCAATCCATTCGCGGGATTTCCCGCATGATTAGGCGTAATCGGAAGGTGACGTCGAGCCGTGCAATAAGCTAAAAGGTGGACCAAAACTTATGAATAAATGCGGTTTATTGGGCGTGTCAGCCCTGTTGTTTATTTTCCAGACTTTCACAGGGCTCGCGCAGGCTGAACAGGGATGGCCGCGCACGGTACAAGGGGCAAATGGTTCAATTACCTTAAACAAAGCCCCGCAGCGAATTGTCTCGACCAGCGTGACCTTAACCGGATCGCTGCTGGCGATTGATGCGCCGGTTGTAGCATCAGGCGCGACAGCGCCGAACAGTCGCCTGGCCGACGATCAAGGGTTCTTCCGTCAGTGGGGCGAGGTCGCAAAACAGCGCCATCTTAAACGTCTTTATATTGGCGAGCCGAGTGCGGAAGCGGTGGCGGCAGAAGCGCCGGATTTGATTCTGGTGAGCGCCACGGGGAATGATTCTGCGATTAAACTCGCCAGCCAACTTTCCGCCATCGCGCCGACGCTGGTGGTGAATTACGACGACAAAAGCTGGCAGGATGTGGTGACGCTGCTGGGCCAGGCAACCGGCCACGAAGCGCAGGCCGCACAGCGGGTGAAAGCTTTTGACGATCGTGAAGCGGCGTTGAAGAAAGCCATCACCTTACCGCCGCAGCCGGTGTCAGCGATGGTGTGGAATGGCGATGGGCGTGCCGTCAACGTGTGGACCACCGAATCGGCTCAGGGAAAATTGCTGGAGCAGCTTGGCTTTACGCTCGCCACGCCGCCTGCCAGCGTGCAGCAGGGCCACAGCATGGGACAGCGTAAAGACATTATTCAGCTTTCGGGTGAGAACGTCGCGAGCGGTTTAACCGGTAAAACCTTCCTGCTGTTTGCGGCTGACGATAAAACAACGCAGTCGGTGATCGGCAATCCGTTCCTCGCGCAAAACGCGGCGGTTAAGGATAAGCAAGTGTTCCCGCTTGGCGTCGATTCGTTCCGTCTGGATTACTACAGCGCCAGCAACCTGCTGGCGCGTCTGGAAAAACTGTTCGTTAAATCATGATGCCTGCTCCGCCAGCTCAGGGGCTGGCGGAGCATAACGACGTAAACGGCCCATTACACACCACATCACCATGCCCAACAGCGCTGCCGCAAAACCAAACGCGGCGGCGGCCTGTGGCGGCAATAACCATGAACCCATGGCACCAATCATCGCCGCACCAATCGCATCCCCGGTGACATTTTGCGCGGTCCACAAGCCGTTGATGCGGCCCAGCAGATGGTCAGGCGTCAGCAGCTGAATCATCGCGTACTGCACCAGACTGTTAATGGCGCTGAAATAGCCAAACGCCACCAGACACAGCAGCGCCAGCGGCAGGTTGGGCATCAGGCTGAATAATCCCAACGCAATAAAGGCGGAGACCGCGCTGCCCAGCACCAGCTGCCCTGGTCGGGCTGCGTGCTTCAGTTTACCGCTGGTAAAGGCACCTATCGCGGCACCCAGCGGCACAGCTGCGTAAAGCATGCCAAGCTGGTTAGCACTTACTGACCAATGCGGTGCAAGGGCGGGATAGAGCACGCGAATCGCGCTGGCTAAAGTCACCAGCGCGCCTATCAGTGCCACCATACCGACAATCGGGCTGGCAAACAGAAACTGCACCCCGGCGGCCAGCGACTTCAGCGGATGCTCACGTGGCTGAGGCGGTGGCGGTAGCTGCGGTAATTTCAGCAACGTCAGTACGGTAATCAGCGTGCCAAACGCGGTTAAACCGTAGTTCCACACCACGCTACCATGCGCAATCACCAGTCCTGCGATGGCTGGCGAGAGGATGGAACCAAAGCGCACCGTCAGCATGGTGATGGCACCGGCCTGCATAATGTTTTCGCGACCCACCAGCGCCGGCGTCGCGGCAAGCAGCGCGGTGACGCCAATCGCGCCAAAGAAGCCATCCCAGAATCCCAGCAAATAAACCGCGATCAGCGAGGGTTGCGGCAGCGCGGCATTGATTGCCAGCGCAATAAAGCCCAATCCACAGGTCGAGCGGGCAATCAGAATCAGTTTTTTGCGTTCGTAGCGATCGGCTAACACGCCGCCGGTGAGCAGACCGATAAACATACCGGATGCGGCCAGCGTGACGGCCAATCCCACCAGCAGCGGGGATTGTGTCATCTGCTGAATCTGCACCGGCACCGCCACGGCGAGCATACCGAGGGCAACAATCGAGATGAAACGGGCAATAAATACCGCGCGAAACGCCGCATGGGTTTTCAGCAGGGAGAGATCGATAAAGTGGGAAGATTTGTTCATTTGTTCGCCTTTTTGCACCAATTTTCCTCATCGTCCGCGAGGCGAGTCATGGTAACATAGGCAAACGCGAGTAATAACGATAACCATTATCAAATTGCGTTGCGCATGCGACGACGTTAAACAGTGAAGGTTTAGAACGATGCGCCAGATCCGTGCATTAGCAGGCTCAGGGATTCTGCTCTTGCTCCTCATTGCGCTCAGCTTGATGCTGGGGGCAAAATCGATACCCATTTCCGATGTTTATCATTCTCTTACCTCAAGCTGCAGCAGCGCTGAGTGCGTGATTGTGCGTGATGCTCGCCTGCCGCGTACCCTGGCAGGTCTGCTTGCGGGTGTCGCCCTCGGGTTAGCGGGCGCGCTGATGCAGAGCCTGACGCGCAATCCGCTGGCCGATCCGGGCATTCTCGGCGTTAATGCAGGTGCCGGGTTTGCGGTGGTGATCGGCATTGCGCTGTTTGGCGCGGATTCTCCTCTCGACTGGCTCGGCTTCGCCTTTGCCGGTGCACTGCTGGCGTCATTGCTGGTGGCGATGACGGGCGCGATTGGCGGCGGGCGAGTTAATCCGGTACGCCTGACGTTGGCCGGCGTGGCCCTGGGCGCGGTGCTGGATGGCCTGACGTCTGGCTTGTCACTGCTCAATCCTGATATTTATGATCATCTGCGTTTCTGGCACAGCGGCTCGCTGGATATTCGCAATTTCACCGTGCTGCGTACGCTGTTCCCGGCCGTGCTGGTCGGCAGCGTAATGGCGCTTTATCTGTCGCAGGCGTTGAACAGTTTAAGCATGGGCGGCGATATGGCGACCGCGCTGGGCACGCGCGTCGGGCGCACGCAACTGCTAGGACTGCTGGCGATTGCGTTGCTGTGTGGTGCGGCGACCGCTGCGGTGGGGCCGATTGCCTTTATCGGGCTGATGACGCCGCATTTTGCACGCTGGATGGTCGGCAACGATCACCGCTGGATGCTGCCTGCCACGGCGATCATTACCCCGATTCTGCTGCTAGCAGCGGATATTCTGGGACGACTGCTGGTGGCGGGTGAACTGCGCGTCTCCATCGTCACGGCGATGTTGGGAGCGCCGGTACTGATCGTGCTGGTACGCCGTAAACTTGGACGAGGTGCGCTATGACGCGTCGGGTTGGATTACATACGACGTGGCTGCTACTCGGATGCGCGCTGCTGGCGTATCTGGCGATGACGCGAGGCGCATTGCCGATTGGGGCTGAGCAGTTCTGGCAGGTGCTGGCGGGAAACGGTGCCAGTAACATCAAACTCATCGTTTTAGAATGGCGGCTGCCGCGTGTGCTGATGGCGCTCCTAATTGGCGCGGCGCTTGGCGTCAGCGGCGCAATCTTCCAGTCACTGCTGCGCAACCCGCTCGGTAGCCCCGATATTCTCGGTTTCAATACCGGCGCTTACAGTGGCGTGCTGGTGGCGCTGGTGCTGTTTAATCAGGGAATCGCCGCGATGACCGGCGCGGCGTTGGTCGGCGGTATCGGCACCGCAGCGCTGGTGTATCTCTTTGCCTGGCGTAACGGGGTTGAAACCTTCCGCCTGATTATTGTCGGCATTAGCGTGCGCGCGTTGCTGATGGCGCTGAATGCCTGGCTGATTATCAGTGCTTCGCTGGAATCCGCGCTCAGCGCTGGATTGTGGAGTGCCGGATCGCTTAACGGTATCACCTGGGCGAAAACGCCGCCGGTAATTGGGGTATTGCTGCTGTCACTGCTGATGATGGCGCTGCTCACACGACGGATGCGTTTGCTGGAAATGGGTGATGATACTGCCAGCGCGCTCGGTGTGCCGGTGGAGCGCAGCAGGCTGTTGCTGATGCTGATTGGTGTGGTCTTGACGGCGGCGTCCACTGCGCTGGTAGGGCCGATCTCCTTTGTCGCACTGCTGGCACCACAGATCGCGCGTCGACTCGGCGGCGGCGAGAAGGGCGCGCTGCTGCTGGCGGCGCTGTGTGGCGCTCTGTTATTGATTGCTGCCGATTTTGCTGCGCAGCATCTGTTCCTGCCTTATCAACTACCGGTTGGCGTTATTACCGTCAGCCTCGGTGGACTTTATCTGATTGCTTTACTGGTGCGGGAGGCGCGACGCCAATGATCGATATCCCTTCACGGCTGTATGGCGAAGGCCTGACGCTCGGCTACGACAAGAAAGTGGTGGCAGAAAATCTGTCGGTGGCGATCCCGGAAGGGGAGCTGACGGTGATTATCGGCCCCAACGCCTGCGGTAAATCCACTTTGCTGCGCACCCTGAGCCGTCTTAACACCCCGCTGAAAGGCGAGGTGTTTCTGGATGGTGAAGCGATAGCGCGTTACCCAACCAAAGAGGTGGCGCGTCGACTTGGGCTGCTGCCGCAGAGTTCCAACGCACCGGCGGGCATCAGCGTTACCGAGCTGGTGGCGCGTGGGCGTTACCCGCATCAAGCGCTGTTTGGTCGCTGGCGCAGCGAAGATGAAGAGGCGGTGCAAAGCGCGATGCGGGCAACCGGCGTGGCGGATTTGGCACAGCAGCCGGTGGATACCTTATCTGGTGGCCAGCGGCAGCGCGTATGGATTGCCATGGTGCTGGCGCAGCAAACCCCGCTGTTGTTGCTCGATGAGCCGACGACCTGGCTGGATATCACCCATCAGATTGAACTGCTGGAACTGATGCAGGAGCTGAATCAGCAGCACGGCCGCACGCTGGTTGTGGTGCTGCACGACCTCAACCACGCCTGCCGTTATGCCACGCACTTGATTGCCATGCGTCACGGTAAAATTATCGCCGAAGGCAAGCCCGCAGATATTGTCACGCCCGCGTTGATTGAACAGGTGTACGGTTTACGCTGCGTGATTGTGGAAGATCCGGTGGCGCACACGCCAATGATCGTGCCGCTGGGGCGGGGAAGGTAATCAGGGCGGCATAAATGCCATAATGCCAATCAGTTAAGCCATGAACAGGTTCATTGCACCTGCGTAGCGGCGCGATTTATCGCGCATTTTTGTTCAGCTGAGTTGCTGGCAGAAGCGCAATAAATTGCGCCACTACCGAGAAGTGTGATTATCCAGCTGATTAACTGACAAGCATTAAGGCTTAAATGCCGCCCCAACAATGCAGGTACGCAAAAATGCGTACCTGATGATGCTTATCCCAAAATCCGCTGCAACAGCGGGCCAATCTGCTCAAACATCTGCGGAGAAATAATCTCCACGTGTGCACAATCCATCGGCCATACCTCTAACTCGCCGACATACGGTGCCCAGGCGCGACGCGCATCCTGACCAGGCTGCTGCGTCTGCTCGGCGAGGAACAGCGTGGCGCGACCGTTGAAACGCGCACTGCGCGCGGTGGCCAGCAGGCGCACTGAACTGGCGTAGTTGGCTTCGATGGTATCGAACATCGCGCGCATCTCTTCGCCCGCCTGATGGCGCTGGGCAGCGATAAACTGCTCGCGCTCGCGATTCACTTCTTCCAGCACAGCCGGATCCAGCACATTCTCGCCACGCTTTTCATCCCAGTTCTGCGTTTCCGGCGGCCAGGTATCGAGCAGGCCGAGGAAGGCCACCTCTTCACCTGCTGCTTCCAGCCGCGCCGCAATGCCCTGCGCCAGCGTGCCGCCCAGCGAATAGCCGAGGAAGAAATACGGCCCGTGCGGCTGCACTTCACGCAACGTTTGCAGGTGCGCGTCACACACATCGTCGAGATGCGCGCTTTGATTCAGCGGGCTCTGGGTATCGGGCGACTGAATGCCCACCAGCGACCAGCGCTGATCGAGATAGCGCTGCAGAATGCTGAACTGCCAGGCAAAACCCGATGCCGGATGGAAGCAGAACAGCGTGGGGCCATTGCCCTGACGCAGCGGCAGTACGGCTTCAAAACCTGCCTGCTGATGCGATTGTGTATCGCTCAGCAACCGGGCGAGTTTCTCTACCGTCGAAGCCACCATTATCTGCCCGACCGAAACCGGCTGTTGCAGTTCGCGGCGCAGCTGGGCGGCTAAGCGCATTGCCAGCAGTGAGTGACCACCGAGGGCGAAGAAATCATCCTGCGCGCTGATGCTGTCGCGTGTTAAAAGCTGGCAGAAAGCCTGTGCCAGCTGCGTTTCCAGACCGGGATGCGGTTCGCGTCCCATGCTGTCAGCCGCATTTTGCGGCAGCGGTAAGGCTTTACGATCCAGCTTGCCGTTGCTGCTCAGCGGGAAGGCATCGAGTTGCACAATCGCCACCGGCACCATATGTGCAGGCAGGCGTTGCGCCAGCGCATCACGCAGCGCGTCACCATCGACAGCGTGCTCTGCGATGACGTATCCCACCAGCTGACGCGCATCACCGCCTTGTGCTGCGGCACCGCCAAGCACTACAGCATGTGTTACCGCCTGCTCAATGCCAGGCTGTGCGCTCATCACATGATCGATTTCGTTGAGTTCGATGCGTTGGCCACGGATCTTCAGCTGATCATCGCTGCGTCCAAGATATTCCACCGCGCCGTTATCCAGCCAGCGCGCCACGTCACCGGTCAGATACATGCGCTCGCCAGCGGCAAAAGGATCGGCGATAAAGCGGCTGGCGGTCAGATCCGGGCGGCCAAGATAGCCGTGTGCCAGCTGTACGCCGGTTAAGTAAAGATCGCCCGCCACACCCGGCGGCACCGGCTGCATACGCGCATCAAGAATGCGTAATCCGGTATTCCATACCGGGAAACCAATCGGCACGCTGGCCCCTTCAACGGCTGCTAAAGCTTCGCCAAACGCCGGATACCAGCTGACATCCACTGCCGCTTCGGTCGGGCCGTAAAGATTGTGCAGCGGCACCTGCGTCAATTTCTCCCATTCCCGCGACAGATCGGTCGGCAGCGCTTCACCACTGCAGAAGACGTTGCGTAAGCTGCCACAGCAGGCAATCGCTGGCTCAGTGTCCAGCGCCGCGACAAAGGCGGCCAGCATCGAAGGGACGAAGTGCGTGGTGGTCACTTTGTAACGCGCAAACAGCTGCTGAAGGGCTTCCGGATCGCGGTGCGCTTCCGGCGGTGCCATCACCAGTTGCGCGCCTACCAGCAGCGGCCAGAAGAATTCCCACACGGACACATCGAAGCTGCTCGGGGTTTTCTGCAATACCACGTCGTCGGCTTGCAGCGGATAGCGATCCTGCATCCACAGCAGGCGGTTGACGATCGCCTCATGACCGACCAACACGCCTTTCGGACGTCCGGTAGAGCCTGAGGTGTAGATGATGTAAGCGCCATCCTGCGGTGTCGGCGCGCTGACGGGTTGTGGCGCGTCTGGCGCGGCATAAAGCGCATCAAAGTGCAGCTGCTTAACAGGGTCGATAGCACTAAAGCGGGCGCTCAATTCCGCTGAGGTGATCAGCGTTTTGGGGGCGGCGTCTTCCAGCATCAGCTGCAAACGCTCATCGGGGTAGCCGGTATCCAGCGGCAGATAGGCCGCGCCGAGCGACACAATCGCCTGCAGTGCCAGCGAGAGCTGCACCGAACGCGGCAGCGCTACCGCGACGATATCGCCGCGTTGGACGCCAGCCGCACTGAGATCTGCTGCCAAGGCATACAGCTGCTGCTGCATTTCACGGTAGCTTAACTGGTGCGTCGCATCACCCAGCGCCGGGGCATTGGGGGTGCGCGCGACCTGTTGCGCCAGCAGTGAAGCCAGCGTTTCGGCCGGAACGGGATGCGCTGTCTGGTTGATACCGGCAATTTGCACGTGCTCTTCTGCGGTCAACAGATCCAGTTCACCCAACGCCCGCAGCGGTTGTTCCGCCAGCTGATCCAACAGCAGGGCAAAACGGCTGGCGTGGCGAATCAGCGTGGATTCACTATAGCGCTCCGCATTCGCCAGCAACTCCAGCGTCAACTCACCTTGTTCGCTGATGTAGATAGCGATTTCCAGATCGCGCACCGGACCGGATGACAGCTGGTGGGTTATGCCCTCAACGCCAGCAAAATCGAGTTGATAATCAAACATCTTCAGGTTGATCACCGGACCGTACAGCGGGTCACCATCGCCCAAACGTCCGAGATCGCGCTGCACCTGTTCTGCGTCATAACGCTGGTGGCGGCGCATTTTCTTCACTTCACCTGCCAACTGGGCAGCAAGCGCACTCAGCGGCTGGGTGGGATCGTAATGCACGGCCATCGGCAGCACGTTGATCACCGGACCGGTGGCGCATAGCGCGGCGGATCCGATGCGGCGCATAAAGATGAATCCTGCGGCGAAGTCATTTTGTCCGCTGAGTCGCGCCAGCCACAGCGCCACCAGCGCAAAGGCCAAATCGGCGGCGCTGGATTGTGGATGCTGATTAACCAACTTCTGGAAGGTGCTGCGGTCGAGCGTCACACTGTGGCGCAGTAGATCGGTGGTAGCGCTTTGCCCGGCCAGCGGCAGCGGTGACAGTGAAGCCGGAGAGGGCAGCTCTGCGCCTTTTTCGCGCCAGAAATCACCATCGCGCGTGAATGAAGAGGATTCCTGATAACGCTGGTACTCTTCGACTACTTCGCTAAACGGGATGAACGGGGTTGGCTCGGCCTCTTGCTGCTGCACGGCGGCAGTGTAAAGGTTCGCAATACGACGAGTGATAGCGGTAAAGCTGAAGCCATCGACCACCAAATGGTGATAACGCTGATACCAGAACCAGTGCTGATCGCCAATGCGATATAGCGTGTGATGCCACAAAGGGGCACCGCTCAGTACGCGTAAATCCCCGTTCATGTCTTCACGCATTAACGCGCGCGCTTTGGCAGCTGCATCGGTCTCATCACGTAAATCGACGATTTTTGGCGCATTAAAGGCCTGCGGCTGCAGCCATTGCAGCGCTTCGCCTTCAACTTCGGCAAACGCCATATTCAGCGTGTCGGCTTCCTGCATGCCGGCCACAATGGCCTGCGCCAGCAGGCCATTGTTAATCGCGCCACGCAATTCGACAAAGTGCGCCACCGCATAAGCGTTGTGATGCTGGGTCAGCTGGTCGGCAATCCAGATGCCGGGCTGGGCTGCCACTAAGGGCAAGGTGTGTTGGTCGGTCATAGTTTTGTTCATCAGAGATTCAGACATCTGTGCTCCGGTTTGCGTCCTGCGTAATGAAGTTAAGTCGGATTGCGCCACAGGGCTTGCAGACCGTCGAGCAGACCACCGCGCCAGCATAGCGCGTCATGGCCGCCCTCCACCGGCAGGTAATTCACCTGATAGCCGGCAGTGGTAAGTTTTTGTTCTAATTGTTGATTGGCTTGCAGAATCAGGCCTTCACGTTTGCCTGCTTCCAGCCAGAAACGCAGCGGCTGTTTCGGTGCCAGGCCGCTGTCCAGCGCCTGCAGCAGCCAGCCGTGCGGGTTGCCGCGTTCAGGCCACCAGAATGAACCGGAAAGGCTCAGCGCGTTGCCAAACGTCTCCGGGAAATGCAGCGCGGCAAACACGGATCCCAGCCCGCCAAAACTTTGTCCGGCCACCAGTGTGCTGTCTGCCTGCTGGCGATAAGGTGCCCATTGTGTCACCTGCGGCAGTAACTCCTGCTGCACGGCTTGCCAGAACTGCGGGTTGCAGGGCAGTTCGCGGCTGCGGTGTTCACGATCGATGATGTCGATAAACAGATAGACCGCGGGCGGGAGTTTCCCTGCGTCAGTGAGTTGCTGCAACGGCCCGGCGATCGGCATTTGGTTTGCCCAGAATTGACCATCCAGCAGGATAGCCAATGGGCGTTGCTCAGCATCAGACTCGCCAGTGGTGTAAACCCACACTTTGCGATGGTTGCCTAACAGTTCGCTATCCCACTGATATTCCCGCAAAGAAACAGCAGGTGCGCTGCCATCATCCACGCTTTGCCAGATTTGCTGGTCAGGTGCCTGAGGAAGATGCAGCGGCGAAACACCCATGCCGCGCCCACCGGCCCAACCGCGCAGTGTATTCAGGGGATCAGCCTTCGCCGTGGGGAATTTGTCACGCCACCAATTACGTAACGCGTACATGTCAGCTTCACCGCTAAAGTCGGTCGCCAGCTCATCAGGCATCAGGCAGTAGCTGCCGCGCCAGTTAGAGGGCAGTGCGGTTTGCCAGTACCACACATTGGTACCTGTTACGCGCACCAGGGACTGCGGTGGTCGCTTCTGATGGTGATCGGTCACGCCAGTGATGTTGATCCACACACGCTGAGTCGCTGACGTTTTTTCGCTGCCTTGAGGATCGCGCCAGAAGAAGGTCACAAGGCAGGTGCCATCCTGCTGAGGGGCAATTCGCGGAATACCCTGAGTTTGTTGCTCCTGCCACCAGGCTTCGCTACCGGTTACATCATTTCGCCAGGTCATAGGGGCTGCCAGTCACTGTGTAGGGAAAGATTTACATAAGATTAATAATTAATACTATTGATAACTATTTGCATTTGCAATAGGGTGTTTCCGCTCAAAAGAGCACGCTCGTTCCGCCTGACTCTTTCCTTCCTGGAAGGTTACGCAACGGATGGCACTGCCAGGTCTGGAACTGGGCGCGATAAGGACAGGGATATTCTCACCGGCTCGCCAGTTAAGAATCCAACGGCTTTTTACTGGCCATCCAGGAATGAAAAAAAATGACGCGTTACTCACGATTATCATTAGCTATTTTGATTGAACTGGGGCTCAGCGCCTCACTGCTCTCCGGCAGCGCCTGGGCAGCAGACACTTCCAGCAAGACGACCAGCAGCCAATCCACTACCGACGCCGAATCAATGAATGGCGGCACGTTAATGGTGACCGCACAGCAGCAGAACCTGCAGGCACCCGGCGTTTCTACCATCACCGCAGATGAAATTAAAAAACATCCACCGGCGCGTGATGTGTCAGAAATTATTCGTACCATGCCAGGCGTCAACCTGACCGGCAACTCAACCAGCGGCCAGCGCGGCAACAATCGCCAGATTGATATTCGCGGCATGGGCCCGGAAAACACCTTGATCATGGTGGATGGTATGCCGATCACCAGCCGCAACTCCGTACGTTTAGGCTGGCGTGGCGAGCGTGATACGCGCGGTGATACCAACTGGGTGCCGCCTGAACTGATCGAACGCATTGATGTGATTCGTGGCCCGGCCGCGGTGCGTTACGGTAACGGTGCAGCAGGTGGTGTGGTGAACATCATCACCAAGAAAAACACCGATCAGCAGTGGCATGGTTCATGGAACACCTACTTAAATGCACCTGAACACAAATCGGAAGGCTCAACCAAACGCACTAACTTCAGCCTTGAAGGGCCGCTGGGTGATGACTTCAACTTCCGCTTGTACGGTGGCTTAGCCAAAACCCAGGCCGATGCTTATGACATCAACGAAGGCCATGCGGCAGCGCGTACCGGTACGTATGCGGGCAGTTATCCTTCGGGTCGTGAAGGGTCGGTGAACAAAGATATCAATGCCTTGCTGAGCTGGACGTTTGCCCCGATGCAAACCCTGGAACTGCAGGCCGGTTATAGTCGTCAGGGTAACCTGTATGCGGGCGATACCCAGAACACCAACACCAGTGCGCTGGTGAAGAGCCTGTATGGCGATGAGACCAACCGTCTGTATCGTCAAAATATCTCACTGAAATGGACTGGTGCCTGGGATAACGGTGCCAGCACCAATACCTACGCGCGTTACGAGAAAACCCGTAACAGCCGTATCAACGAAGGTTTGGCAGGCGGTACGGAAGGTATCTTCTCCAATGATGGTTTTAATACCATCCAGTTAGACGATATTTTGCTGCACAGCGAAGTCAGCATTCCGTTTGAGTGGCTGATTAATCAGACGGCAACGTTGGGTACCGAATGGAACCAGCAAAGCATGAAAGATCCCTCTTCAACCACCCAGGCTGCGAGTTACGGTTCCGTGCCTGGCGTGTCGAATACCGGTCGTAGCCCGTATTCACAGGCGGAAATTTTCTCGCTGTTCGCCGAAGACAACATGGAGCTAACCGACAGCACCATGCTGACGCCAAGCCTGCGTTTCGATCATCACTCGATCGTGGGCAACAACTGGAGCCCGTCGCTGAACCTGTCGCAAGGTTTGGGTGATGACTTCACCCTGAAGATGGGCGCTGGCCTCGCGTATAAAGCCCCAAGCCTGTATCAGACCAACCCGAACTACCTGCTGTATAGCAACGGTCAGGGTTGTGCTGCCAGTACCGGTGCCTGTTATCTGCAAGGTAACCCAGACCTGAAAGCCGAGAACAGTTTCAACAAAGAGATTGGACTGGAGTGGAAACACGAAGGTTATCAAGCGGGTCTGACCTGGTTCCGTAATGATTACCGCAACAAGATTGAAGCGGGTTACGCGGCCGTCGGTAAAGCCTCTAATGGCACCACGGATATCTACAAGTGGGAAAACGTACCGAAAGCGGTGGTTGAAGGGCTGGAGGGTACGGTGAATGTGCCGTTCTCGGATAGCGTAAGCTGGAACAACAACTTCACCTACATGCTGCAGAGTAAGAACAAGGAAACCGGCGATCGTCTGTCGATCATCCCGGAATACACCCTGAACTCAACGCTGAGCTGGCAGGCGACACAGGATCTGTCGTTGCAGACCACGCTGACCTGGTACGGCACGCAGACACCGAAAAAGTATGACTACAAAGGTCAACCTGTGACGGGAAGCGCGGCCGACAAAGTGAGCCCTTACTCCATCATTGGCCTGAGCGGGACTTATGATGTCAATAAGTACGCCAGCGTCACCCTGGGTATCGACAACTTGTTTGATAAGCGTCACTTCCGCGAAGGTAATGCGCAAACCACCGGTAACGCTACGACAGGTGCCTATCTGTATGGTGCGGGTGCGAATACTTATAACGAGTCAGGCCGTACTTACTACATGAGCCTCAACACTCACTTCTAAAGCAGTTGATGCGGTAAATAGCAGCGGGCAATTAGCCCGCTGCTATCTTCACGGTTGACCAGTTCCAGCCTGCCACGATGCATCTGCACAATGCGCAGCACAATGTTCAGACCCAATCCGCTGCCACCGTAACGCTGATCGCGACGACGGAAGGCTTGCGTCAGTTCTTCTGCCGCATCGGCCTCAATGCCCGGCCCCTGATCCCACACCTCGATAATCACCTGCTGTTTATCCTGCTGCATTTTCACCTTCACTTCACTGCCTTCCGGGCTGTAGCGTGAGGCGTTCTCTAACAGATTACGCAGCATCAGGCGCAGTAATACGGCTTCACCTTGCTGCGGGATATCTTTTCCGTGCGGCCAGTGCAGCGTTTGCTGACGCTGCTCATAAAGTTCGGCCATTTCCGGCTGCAGCGGCTGCATGATGTCTTTTTGCCACTGTAGTTGTTGATAGTGGCCGCCCGCCAGCGCCTGACCGGCACGCGACAGCATCAGCAGTTGCTCCACGGTGTGCATCAACTGGTCGATACGTTCAATCAGCATTTCACTTTGCGGCACGTTCTGCTGGTGCAGTAGCTCAAGGTGCAGACGTAAACCGGCCAAAGGAGTACGCAACTCGTGGGCGGCATCGGCGGTGAAGAGGCGTTCCTGTTGTAGCGTGTGGTCAAGCCGCGAAAATAGCTGATTGATGGAGGAGGTCACGGCAACGATTTCATCCATTTCTGAATAAACCGGCAGCGGGGTGAGATTATCGGCAGAGCGATGGGCGAGGCTGTCCTGCAAGGATCGTAATGGACGAATAATCCAATTGATTGCCCAGAATGACAGCAGCAGCGTCAGGGCGATCATCACCAGTGAAGGCAGCAGCAGCGAGGCGATGGCTTCGCGGATCTCATTCTCGACCCGATCGTTACGCGCCTGTGCAGACAGCGTTTCATTGACCAGAAAACTGATCTGTTCGCGGCTTTCATGCCATAACCAGATGGCGCTCATCACCTGACAGGTGAGGAGAATCAGCGCCAGCATGATCAGTAACCGCTGACGCATGCTATTCATTCGCGCACTTCCAGGCGGTAGCCGACGCCGCGCACGGTTTTAATACGATCTTTCCCGAGTTTGCGGCGCAAATTGTGGATATGAACTTCTAAGGTGTTGGATCCGGGATCGTCATTCCAGCTGTAGAGATCCTGCTGCAGCGTTTCGCGGTGCACATTCTGACCGACACGCATCAACAGGCGCGTTAGCAGCGCGAACTCTTTTGGAGTGATTTCCAGCGGGCGCTCTTCCAGTAATACCTGCTGCGAGCTGAGGTTGAGCGTGAGGTCACCCTGTTGCAGCAGATTGTCGCTGTGGCCTTGAAAGCGGCGGATCAAAGCACGAACACGCGCCTGCAGTTCCACCAGCGCGAAGGGTTTAACCAGATAATCGTCCGCACCGGCGTCCAGGCCATCCACGCGGTCTTCCAATGCATCACGCGCCGTGAGGATCAGCACCGGCACATTGATGCCTTCACGCCGCCACTGGCGCAGCAGCGTGGCACCATCGCGATCCGGTAAACCGAGATCCAGTACGATCAGGCTGTACTGCCCGCTACGTAAGAAAGCATTGCTCTCTGCAGCGGTACTGGCGCAGTCAACGGCATAACCTTGCGCGCTCAGGGCCTGAGCCAGGCCCGATTGCAATAGCGCATCATCTTCAACGATCAGCAGTTTCATCAGTTGTTTTTGTTGATATCCGAGTAGAGGCGGCTTTCAAAGCGTACCAGAGGAATACGCCGCGTTTTCTGATCTTCAGGCGGCACCGCATAACCAGAAAGATACTGCACAAAGGCGACACGTGCACCGCTGGAAGTGGTAATAAATCCAGCCAGATTATAAACGCCCTGCAGCGAACCGGTTTTCGCCGACACTTTGCCATCCAGACCCGCTTCATGCAGACCACCGCGATACTGCAATGTGCCGTCATAACCCGCCAGCGGCAGCATCGAAATATAGTTCAGCGTTGAGTCGTTTTTCGCAATGAATTGAAGTACCTGCATCATGGTATCTGGCGCGATCAAGTCATGGCGTGATAACCCTGAACCATCGACCTGAATGCTGTTACCCAAGTCAACGCCGGCTTTTTCGCGCAGAACACGACGCACAGCATCGGAACCGGCGCGGAAGGTGCCAGGTACGTTGAAGTAGTGATGACCAATGGTGCGGAATACGGTGTCCGCAATCATGTTGTCAGATTTCTTCAACATGGTATGCAGCAGGTTGTGCAGCGGCGCAGATTGCGTCGAAGCCAGCACGGTACCCGGCGGGGTAACCTGCGTCTGACGCACTAAATGACCGCTGTAATCGATATCCGCGGCACGCAACTCGGCCTTGAGGATTTCGCCCGCCCATGCGGCACCATCTTGCACTGCAAAGGCCAGCGGCAACGGTTCAGCCCGCTGACGCATACAGCCGGTCAGCGTGTAGCGGTTCAGCTCACCCGGTACCACATCCAGCTCACAATACTGTCCTTCGCCACTGTTACGGGCAAGGGTGCGCACCTGGCTAAACATGTGCGCTGGATAGTAGGAAGCGATACGCACAAAGGCGTTTTCGTCCGGGGTGGTGGCGCTATAGAGCGAGACCGAGAAGCAGTTTTTGTCGACGATGGCCGCACCTGGCGGGGCACTGAAGCACTGTGTCAGGTCATTCCATGGCCAACCGGGCGCCATATCGTGGCTGGCGAACACAGACGTGTCGATCACCAGATTGCCTTTGATATGCGTGATGCCCTGCTTTTTCAGCGCAGCCACCATGTTGCGCAAATCCTGACGGCTCAGCGTCGGATCGCCACCAAAACGCGCCACTAAATCGCCATTGAGCGTGCCATCACTGACCGCACCCTTGGTTTCCATCGTGGTCTGAAAACGGAAGTCCGGACCGAGTTCCAGCAGGGCCGCCAGCGCGGTAATCACTTTCATGGTACTGGCCGGCAAAGCCATCTGTTTGCCGTGATAGTCGATTATCGGGGTTGATGCGCCCACTTTTTGTACCATCAGCGCCAGGTTTGCGCCGTCTGGCAAATACTGCATGTATTCTTCAACGGGGGCTGCTTGTGCCTGCAGCATAAACGCACAGGTTAATCCGGTAACAAGTCGTGAAAATCGCATAATCTCGCGGTAACTGACGGGTGAAGGCGTCAATACTACGTCCCGAGGCGGTGCAAAGTAAACGATGACCCACAGGGAACTCTGGGGTAAAATACGTATCAAAATGCAAAACCGAACCTGACCCGGAAAGCTTTCCGGGTCAGGCTTCTTTTGCTTGTGAAAAGAGGTAACGCGCCGCAGAAGCTGTTTTCTGCTGTCACCGGTCAGGATGACGCCGTTAACCAGGATAGATGACGAGGAGCCAAAATGAATCAGATTCCGATGACGTTGAAAGGCGCTGAGAGCCTGCGTGAAGAGCTGAACGAACTGAAAACCGTGAAGCGTCCGCGCATCATCGCCTCTATCGCCGAAGCTCGCGAGCACGGCGATCTGAAAGAGAATGCCGAATACCACGCTGCCCGTGAAGAGCAGGGTTTTTGTGAAGGGCGTATCCAGGAGATTGAAGCCAAACTCTCCAATGCGCAGGTGATTGATATCACTTCTATGCCAAAAACCGGACGCGTAATTTTTGGTTCTACCGTGACCATTTTGAATGTGGATACGGACGAAGAATTCACTTACCGCATCGTGGGTGATGATGAAGCTGACTTCAAACAAAACCTGATTTCAGTGAACTCGCCGATGGCGCGTGGGCTGGTGGGGAAATCGGCTGACGATGTGGCCATCGTGAAAACCCCCGGTGGTGATGTCGAATATGAAGTGTTAAAGGTGGAATACCTTTAAGATATTGCTACGCTTTGAAATGTGTAGCCGCACTTTGTAAAGAAAGGAAAAAGGCCGCATAGCGGCCTTTTATCCCATGCAGGAGCATGGCACTTTCTCTGCCCGTCATGGCAGCCTTAACGGCTAATTAACGTGGCAGAGTAATTTTGCGCTCTTTTGCAGGGCGATACAGCACCAGCGTGTTGCCGATGACCTGTACGTTACAAGCTTTTGTTTCACGTACGATAGCGTCAACGATCAGCTGCTTGGTTTCACGATCTTCAGAGGCAATTTTCACCTTGATCAATTCGTGATGCTCGAGCGCCAGTTCGATTTCGGCGAGCACGCCTTCGGTCAAGCCATTACCGCCCAGCATGACAACGGGCTTAAGTGGATGGGCAAGGCCTTTCAGGTGCTGTTTTTGTTTGGTACTCAGATTCATCGTATTTTTTACTTACTCAGGGATTGAAAACGGTTCATTCTACCGCCATCTCGGGTATATCGCCAAATCAACGCGACCCATTGCGTACTGATTTATCGCTACGATGAAGATTTAATTGGAAAAATTATGACGGGTAAAAAGCGTTCGGCCAGTTCCAGTCGCTGGTTACAGGAACACTTTAGCGATAAATATGTGCTGCAGGCACAGAAAAAGGGGTTGCGCTCGCGCGCCTGGTTTAAACTGGACGAAATTCAGCAGGGTGACAAGCTTTTCAAACCCGGCATGACAGTGGTAGATCTGGGTGCTGCTCCCGGTGGTTGGTCGCAATATGCGGTACAACAGATTGGATCGAATGGTCGTATTATTGCCTGTGATTTGCTGCCCATGGACCCGATTGTCGGTGTCGATTTTTTACAGGGCGACTTTCGTGAAGAGGCTGTGCTGAACGCATTGCTGGAGCGCGTAGGTGACCAAAAGGTGCAAGTTGTCATGTCTGACATGGCGCCGAACATGAGCGGTACACCTGCGGTTGATATTCCACGATCGATGTATTTGGTAGAGTTGGCGCTGGAAATGTGTCGGGATATCCTGGCGCCTGGCGGCAGTTTTGTAGTGAAAGTGTTTCAGGGAGATGGCTTCGAGGAATACCTGCGGGAAATTCGCTCCCTATTTACGAAAGTGAAAATTCGTAAGCCAGACGCTTCTCGTTTACGTTCACGTGAAGTGTATATTGTGGCGACAGGGCGCAAACTATAGCTCTCGGCACTGGAATCAAAGCAAGGCGAACTGCGTTTACTCTGATGTGTAATTCTGAGTTTCAGTGGAAAGCAGTAAAATCATCAGCGCCGCGATTCCAGGTCTGAAGGATATATAGTACCCTACGCTGTCTGTTAACACCGTTGTAATATGAGGTTAATCCCTTGAGTGACATGGCGAAAAACCTGATTCTCTGGTTAGTCATCGCGGTCGTGCTGATGTCTGTCTTCCAGAGCTTTGGGCCCAGCGAGTCGAATGGCCGTAGGGTTGATTACTCAACCTTCCTGTCAGAAGTGAACCAGGATCAGGTCCGCGAGGCACGTATTAACGGGCGTGAAATTAACGTTGTCAAAAAAGACAGTAATAAATATACGACTTACATTCCTGTCAACGACCCTAAGCTGCTTGATAACCTCTTGACTAAAAACGTCAAAGTGGTTGGCGAACCACCAGAAGAACCAAGCCTGCTGGCTTCTATCTTCATCTCCTGGTTCCCAATGCTGCTGTTGATTGGCGTTTGGATCTTCTTTATGCGGCAGATGCAGGGCGGCGGTGGCAAAGGCGCGATGTCCTTTGGCAAGAGTAAAGCCCGCATGCTGACCGAAGACCAGATCAAGACCACGTTTGCTGACGTCGCAGGCTGCGATGAAGCGAAAGAAGAAGTGGGTGAGCTGGTTGAATATCTGCGCGAGCCAAGCCGCTTCCAGAAACTGGGTGGTAAGATCCCGAAAGGCGTCCTGATGGTCGGCCCTCCGGGTACCGGTAAAACCTTGCTGGCCAAAGCGATTGCTGGCGAAGCAAAAGTACCGTTCTTCACTATCTCTGGTTCTGACTTCGTAGAAATGTTCGTCGGTGTCGGTGCATCTCGTGTGCGTGACATGTTCGAACAGGCGAAGAAAGCTGCGCCGTGCATCATCTTTATCGATGAAATCGATGCCGTGGGCCGTCAACGTGGCGCCGGTTTAGGCGGTGGTCACGATGAACGTGAGCAGACGCTGAACCAGATGCTGGTTGAGATGGATGGCTTCGAAGGTAATGAAGGCATCATCGTTATCGCCGCGACCAACCGTCCAGACGTACTTGACCCCGCGCTGCTGCGTCCAGGCCGTTTTGACCGCCAGGTTGTGGTAGGTCTGCCAGATGTTCGCGGTCGTGAACAGATTCTGAAAGTGCATATGCGTCGTGTGCCGCTGGCCACTGACATTGATGCTGCGATCATCGCACGTGGTACGCCGGGCTTCTCGGGTGCAGACCTCGCTAACCTTGTCAACGAAGCGGCACTGTTTGCTGCACGTGGCAACAAGCGTGTGGTCTCGATGGTTGAGTTCGAGAAAGCGAAAGACAAAATCATGATGGGTGCGGAACGTCGCTCCATGGTGATGACGGAAGCGCAGAAAGAATCGACCGCTTACCACGAAGCAGGCCATGCGATTATTGGTCGTCTGGTTCCGGAACACGATCCAGTACACAAAGTGACGATTATCCCGCGTGGACGCGCTTTGGGTGTGACGTTCTTCCTGCCGGAAGGTGATGCTATCAGTGCCAGCCGTCAAAAACTGGAAAGTCAGATCTCTACGCTGTACGGCGGTCGTCTGGCAGAAGAGATCATCTACGGTGCTGAACGCGTTTCTACTGGTGCTTCCAACGACATCAAAGTGGCGACCAATCTGGCTCGTAACATGGTGACGCAGTGGGGCTTCAACGAAAAACTCGGTCCGTTGCTGTATGCAGAAGAAGAAGGCGAAGTGTTCCTTGGTCGCTCTGTGGCTAAAGCAAAACACATGTCTGATGAAACAGCGCGCATCATCGACCAGGAAGTTAAACACCTGATCGACAGCAACTACCAGCGTGCTCGTGTTCTGCTGGGTGAGAACATGGACATCCTTCACGCGATGAAAGACGCGCTGATGAAGTATGAAACCATTGATGCACCACAGATTGATGACTTGATGGCTCGCCGTGAAGTTCGCCCACCTGCAGGCTGGGATGATTCAGGCAACAGCAGCTCATCTGATAACAATGGCACGCCAAAGGCGCCACGTCCGGTTGATGAACCGCGTACGCCGAACCCTGGCAACACCATGTCAGAACAGCTCGACAAATAAGAGGCTTCAAACCTCAGCAAAAACCCCGGCCGGTCCGGGGTTTTTTACATTCAGTGATACTGTGATTCCTCAGGAGATTCCCGCCATGAAGTTGTACGCCCGTGATTCCCATCTCGATCTGTCGTTTCCCCATGTGATGGGCATTTTGAATGTCACGCCGGACTCCTTCTCTGATGGTGGGACGCACAACACGCTGGTGGAGGCACTGACCCATACCAATGAGATGGTGAATGCGGGTGCAACCATCATCGATGTGGGCGGAGAATCAACGCGGCCAGGTGCTGATGAAGTCAGCGTGGACGAAGAATTAGCGCGCGTGATTCCGGTGGTGGAAGCCATCGCCCAGCGTTTTGAAGTATGGATTTCTGTGGACACCTCAAAGCCAGAGGTGATCCGTGAATCGGCGCGAGTGGGTGCTCACATCATTAATGATATTCGTTCACTCTCAGAACCGGGTGCGTTAGCAGCAGCAGCGGAAACCGGCTTGCCGGTATGCCTGATGCACATGCAGGGCGAACCTCGCACCATGCAGCAAGCACCCGAATATCAAAATATTGTGAGCGAAGTGGACGCTTACTTCCTCGCGCAGATTGCACGCTGCGAAGCGGCAGGCATCAAAAAAGATAATCTGCTACTCGACCCTGGCTTCGGTTTCGGTAAGAATCTCAACCACAATTATCAGCTGCTGGCTGAACTCAGCCATTTCCACCATTTCGGCTTGCCGCTGCTGGTGGGGATGTCGCGTAAGTCGATGATTGGCCAGCTGTTAAACGTCGGTCCAGCACAGCGCCTGACTGGCAGCCTAAGCTGTGCGGTAATTGCCGCTATGCAGGGGGCACAAATTATTCGCGTGCATGATGTGAAAGAAACTGTCGAAGCGATGCGCGTTGTCGAAGCGACGCGAAGAGCAAAAGGATAAAGACATGAGTAATCGTAAATATTTCGGTACAGATGGTATTCGTGGCAAGGTCGGTGAAGCACCGATTACACCTGATTTTGTCCTGAAGCTGGGTTTTGCTGCGGGTAAGGTCCTGGCGCGTTCAGGATCACGTAAAGTATTGATTGGTAAAGATACGCGTATTTCTGGCTATATGCTGGAATCGGCACTGGAAGCCGGCCTGGCTGCAGCCGGTTTGTCGGCGGCCTTCACAGGACCCATGCCAACGCCCGCTATTGCCTATCTGACGCGCACCTTCCGCGCAGAAGCCGGTATTGTTATTTCTGCATCGCATAACCCCTTCGATGATAACGGGATCAAATTCTTCTCTGCAGAAGGCACTAAATTGCCGGATGAAGTAGAAGAGGCAATCGAGCTTGAGTTAGAGAAGCCGCTGACCTGCGTCGAGTCCGCTGAGCTGGGGCGCGCCAGCCGTATCGTTGATGCTGCCGGTCGTTATATCGAGTTCTGTAAAGGCACATTCCCGAGCGAGTTAAGCCTGAACGGTCTGAAAATCGTGGTGGATTGCGCTAACGGTGCGACCTATCACATCGCGCCTAACGTGCTGCGTGAACTGGGTGCCAAAGTGATTGCGATTGGCGTACAGCCCGATGGCATGAACATCAACAAAGAGTGCGGTGCGACTGACCTCCGCATGCTGCAACAGCGCGTGCTGGATGAGAAGGCGGATTTGGGCCTCGCTTACGATGGCGACGGCGACCGCATCATGATGGTCGATCATCTGGGTATGAAAGTTGATGGTGACCAGATCCTCTACATCATTGCACGTGAAGCCTTGCGTCAGGGGCAACTGCGCGGCGGCGTGGTGGGCACACTGATGAGTAACATGGGGCTGGAACTGGCGTTGAAACAGCTGGGCATTCCGTTCACACGTGCCAAAGTGGGTGACCGCTACGTGCTGGAAAAAATGCAGGAGAAGGGATGGCGCATGGGCGCCGAAAACTCCGGGCATGTCATTCTGCTGGACAAAATCAGTACCGGCGACGGTATCGTGGCAAGTTTGCAAGTACTCACTGCGATCGTGCGTAATCACATGAGTTTGCATGATTTGTGCAGTGGCATGAAAATGCTGCCGCAGATTCTGGTGAATGTGCGCTTCAGCGGCAGTCATGATCCTCTGGAATCCGATAGTGTGAAAGCCGTTAGCGCTGAAGTAGAGAAAACGTTAGCAGGTCGGGGACGTGTGCTGCTGCGTAAGTCGGGCACTGAACCGCTGATTCGCGTGATGGTTGAGGGTGAGGACGAAGCGTTAGTCACCGAGTTGGCGCATAAAATTGCCGATGCGGTGAAAGCGGTTTAAGACCGTTAACAGGCGGTGAGATCTCGACTTTCCGCCTGTTAAATCACCACCCTGGCGCTTTTTTCCGCAATCAATAAAGTTCGTGAAAATTGCGCTTGCAGAGGTATGCCCCATTGGTTAGTATTCACACCCGCTTCTGATGGGTGATGACGATACTCCCCATCAATATTGGTGAAGCTTTAACTGTGCGGATAACGCGCAAGGAAACAGGTTGATTATGTACGAAGCTCTGTTAGTTGTTTTCCTTATTGTTGCGATTGGCCTCGTGGGTCTGATCATGCTTCAGCAAGGCAAAGGCGCTGATATGGGAGCCTCATTCGGTGCAGGCGCCTCTGGTACACTGTTCGGTTCAAACGGGTCTGGTAACTTCATGACGCGTATGACTGCAGTACTGGCGACCCTGTTCTTCATTATCAGCTTGATCCTGGGCAATCTGAACACGAATAAGTCTTCTAAAGGAAGCGAGTGGGAAAACCTCACTGCGCCAGCTCAGTCTGAACAGCAGACTCAGCCAGCTAAACCGGCAACCCCGGGCAATGATATCCCGCAGTAACATCGTCAATGCTTTAGCGGCAACACAACGTCGCAGTCAGTGCAGTACCGAGGTGGTGAAATTGGTAGACACGCTACCTTGAGGTGGTAGTGCTCGAAAGGGCTTACGGGTTCAAGTCCCGTCCTCGGTACCAAATCTCAGTAAAACTTGCTTTTTAAGCAAGGTCGGCGTATTATTCGCCACGTTTTCGGACGCGGGGTGGAGCAGCCTGGTAGCTCGTCGGGCTCATAACCCGAAGGTCGTCGGTTCAAATCCGGCCCCCGCAACCACTTTCCCTTAGAGTTCTTTTTCAAATATACTGTATGCATCGACGGACGCATCCTCAGTGTTTTTTGAAAAAAATTCTTTTGGATTGTGTGCCGAAGCCGCTATGCGGCGTACAGGGTCCAGTCACAAAAAGCCCCGAATTTTCGGGGTTTTTTGTTATCAGGAATCGCAATACTGGGCTATAGGCCCTTTTTTTATGTCTTGGGGGTGGGCTTGTCCACATTAGAGCAAAAATTGACTGATTTGATCACCGCTCCGGTAGAAGCGCTTGGCTACGAATTGGTCGGTATCGAATTCGTTCGCGGTCGCACATCGACTTTGCGCATCTATATTGATAGTGAGAATGGTATCAATGTTGATGATTGTGCCGATGTTAGCCACCAGGTCAGCGCGGTAATGGATGTGGAAGATCCCATTACGGTGGCTTACAACCTTGAAGTCTCCTCGCCAGGTCTCGAGCGTCCTCTTTTCACTGCTGAACACTATGCACGTTTCGCCGGTGATGAGGTGAGCCTGACACTGCGCATGGCCGTACAGAACCGCCGTAAATGGCAGGGGATCATCAAGTCCGTGGAAGGTGAGATGATCACGGTAACCGTTGAGGGTAACGATGAGGTGTTCGCTCTGAATAATATTCAGAAAGCGAACCTGGTCCCCCACTTTTAAAAGTCCGGATTGAGGCTAACCAGGATGAACAAAGAGATCTTAGCTGTAGTAGAAGCCGTTTCTAACGAAAAAGCCCTGCCGCGTGAGAAAATCTTCGAAGCGCTGGAGAGCGCTTTGGCCACTGCGACTAAAAAGAAGTATGAGCAAGAGATCGAAGTGCGCGTCAGCATTGACCGTCGCAGCGGCGATTTCGATACTTTCCGTCGCTGGGTGATTGTGGACGAAGTGACACAGCCAACTCGCGAGATCACGCTGGATGCGGCCCGCTTTGAAGACGAAGCGTTCAATCTGGGCGAATACGTTGAAGACCAGATTGAATCTGTCACCTTCGACCGTATCACCACTCAAACCGCCAAGCAGGTTATCGTACAGAAAGTACGTGAAGCTGAACGCGCGATGGTGGTTGATCAGTTCCGTCAACACGAAGGTGAAATCATCACCGGCGTGGTGAAGAAAGTAAACCGCGACAGTATTTCACTCGATCTGGGCAGCAATGCTGAAGCCGTGATCGGACGTGAAGATATGCTGCCACGTGAAAACTTCCGTCCAGGCGACCGTATTCGCGGCGTGTTGTATGCCGTTCGTCCGGAAGCGCGTGGTGCGCAGCTGTTTGTGACCCGTTCTAAACCAGAAATGCTGATCGAACTGTTCCGCATTGAGGTGCCAGAAATCGGTGAAGAAGTTATCGAGATCAAAGCGGCAGCGCGCGATCCGGGTTCACGCGCCAAAATCGCGGTGAAAACCAACGATAAACGTATTGATCCGGTAGGCGCTTGTGTCGGTATGCGCGGTGCGCGCGTGCAGGCTGTATCAAGCGAGCTGGGCGGCGAGCGTATCGATATCGTGCTGTGGGACGATAACCCGGCACAGTTCGTGATTAACGCCATGGCGCCAGCCGATGTGGCGTCAATTGTGGTGGATGAAGACAATCACACCATGGATATCGCTGTTGAAGCCGGCAATCTGGCTCAGGCGATCGGCCGTAACGGCCAAAACGTGCGTCTGGCTTCTCAACTCAGTGGTTGGGAACTGAACGTGATGACCGTCGATGATCTGCAGGCTAAGCATCAGGCTGAAGCCCACGCAGCGATCGATATGTTCACCAAACATCTCGAAATCGATGAAGAGTTCGCCACCGTTCTGGTGGAAGAGGGCTTCTCTTCGCTGGAAGAATTGGCATATGTGCCAATCAACGAGCTGCTGGAAATCGACGGCCTCGACGAAGAGACCATTGAAGCCCTGCGTGAACGAGCAAAAAATGCGTTAACCACCCTGGCATTAGCGAAAGAAGAGAGCCTTGGTAATCAGGAGCCCGCTGAGGATCTTCTGAATCTTGAGGGCTTGGATCGTGCGCTGGCGTATCGCCTGGCGTCAAAAGGCGTTTGCACGCTGGAAGATCTCGCTGAGCAAGGTGTTGACGATCTGACAGATATTGAAGGGCTGGATGATGAGAAGGCCGGTGCGCTGATTATGGCTGCACGTAATATCTGCTGGTTCGGCGATGACGCGTAATAACAGGAAGGAACAGCATGACAGATGTAACCGTAAAATCGCTGGCCGCCGAAATTCAGACTCCGGTCGATCGCCTGGTACAGCAATTTGCTGACGCAGGGATCCGCAAGTCTGAAAACGATGCGGTGTCCCAGCAAGAGAAAGAGACCTTACTGTCCCACCTGAATCGTGAGCACGGTCAGACCGGTTCAAGTAAACTGACTTTGCAGCGCAAAACGCGCAGCACCTTGAATATTCCCGTCACCGGGGGTAAAAGTAAGTCGGTGCAAATCGAAGTCCGCAAAAAGCGCACATACGTGAAAGGTGATGCAGAGTCTGAGCAAGCTCAGGCAGAAGCTGAAGCCGAGGCGCAGCGTGAAGCGGAAGAGCAGGCGCGTCGCGAGGCGGAAGAACAAGCCCGTCGCGAAGCTGAACAAAAAGCGCAACGTGAAGCCGAAGATAAAGCCAAGCGCGAAGCCGCTGAAAAGGCCAAACGTGAAGCAGCGGAAAATGACAAAGTGACAAATCAACCTACCGACGAAGTAACCAAGGCTGCGCAGTCTGATAAAGCCCGTCGTGAAGCCGAAGCGGCTGAACTGAAACGCAAATCAGAAGAAGAAGCGCGCCGTAAGCTGGAAGAAGATGCCCGCCGCGTAGCAGAAGAATCTAAGCGTCTGGCTGAAGAGAAAGCCGCTGAATGGGCAAAACCTGAGGAAGAAGATAAGGGCGACTATCACGTCACCACTTCAACTCATGCCCGTCAGGCCGAAGACGAGAACGATCGTCAAGTCGAAGCGGGACGTGCACGTGCGCGCACCACTAAGGCTGCTCGCCCGGTGAAGAAAGGCAACAAGCATTCTGAAGCGAAAACCGACCGCGAAGAAGCACGTGCGCAAGTACGTGGCGGTAAAGGTGGTAAACATCGTAAGCCAAGCACCCTGCAGCAGGGCTTCAACAAGCCTGTTCAGGCTGTGAACCGCGATGTTGTCATCGGTGAAACCATCACCGTGGCTGAACTGGCCAATAAAATGGCGATCAAAGGTTCTTTGGTCATCAAAGCGATGATGAAGATGGGCGCGATGGCGACCATCAACCAGGTTATCGACCAGGAAACCGCTCAGATGGTCGCGGAAGAAATGGGTCACAAAGTGATCCTGCGCCGTGAGAATGAGCTGGAAGAAGCGGTAATGGACGATCGTGACACTGATGCTGCGCAGGAAGCTCGCGCGCCAGTAGTGACCATTATGGGCCACGTCGACCACGGTAAAACCTCTCTGCTGGATTACATCCGCTCAACCAAAGTCGCTTCAGGCGAGGCTGGCGGTATTACACAGCATATCGGTGCTTACCACGTTGAGACCGAAAACGGGATGATTACCTTCCTGGATACCCCGGGCCACGCCGCGTTTACCGCAATGCGTGCACGTGGTGCACAGGCAACGGATATCGTTATCCTGGTTGTTGCTGCAGATGATGGCGTGATGCCTCAGACCATCGAAGCTATCCAGCATGCGAAAGCAGCGGGTGTGCCAGTGGTCGTTGCGGTCAACAAAGTTGATAAGCCTGATGCTGATCCGGATCGTGTTAAGAACGAACTGACTCAATACGGAATTCTTCCGGAAGAGTGGGGCGGCGAAAACATGTTCGTTAACGTTTCTGCGAAAGCTGGAACAGGTATCGACGATCTGTTGAATGCGATTCTGCTGCAAGCAGAAGTACTTGAACTCTCTGCTATCCGTGAAGGTATGGCGAGCGGCGTGGTTATCGAATCCTTCCTTGATAAAGGTCGTGGTCCGGTTGCTACCGTGCTGGTACGTGAAGGTACGCTGAACAAAGGCGACATCGTGCTGTGCGGCTTCGAATATGGCCGTGTCCGTGCGATGCGTGACGAACTGGGTCGTGAAGTACTGGAAGCGGGTCCATCCATTCCAGTGGAAATCCTCGGTCTGTCTGGTGTGCCAGCAGCGGGTGATGAAGCGACCGTCGTACGTGACGAGAAGAAAGCGCGTGAAGTTGCACTGTATCGTCAGGGCAAATTCCGTGAAGTGAAGCTGGCGCGTCAGCAGAAGTCGAAGTTGGAGAACATGTTCGCCAACATGACCGAAGGCGAAGTGTCCGAGCTGAACATCGTGCTGAAGTCCGACGTACAGGGTTCTGTGGAAGCGATCTCCGATTCACTGCTGAAACTCTCTACCGACGAAGTGAAGGTGAGAATCATTGGTTCAGGTGTGGGCGGTATTACTGAAACCGACGCCACCCTGGCTGCAGCGTCTAACGCGATCATTCTTGGCTTCAACGTTCGTGCTGATGCTTCTGCCCGCCGCGTGATTGACGCTGAAAGCGTTGACCTGCGTTACTACTCCGTCATCTATAATCTGATCGACGAAGTCAAAGCGGCAATGAGCGGCATGCTGGCACCGGAATTCAAACAGCAGATCATTGGTCTGGCCGAAGTGCGTGACGTGTTTAAGTCACCGAAATTTGGCGCCATTGCCGGCTGTATGGTTACCGAAGGCAACATCAAACGTCACAACCCGATTCGCGTACTGCGCGACAACGTGGTGATTTACGAAGGCGAGCTGGAATCTCTGCGTCGCTTTAAAGACGATGTCAACGAAGTGCGTAACGGCATGGAGTGTGGTATCGGCGTGAAGAACTACAATGATGTTCGCGTTGGCGATATGATCGAAGTCTTCGAAATCATTGAAATTAAACGCACCATCGATTGATCATCATTTGATGTGTTGCAATTTGGGAGGCCTATGGCCTCCCGAATTATTTGGGAGAAAGACAAATGGCAAAAGAATTTGGCCGCCCGCAGCGCGTATCTCAGGAACTGCAAAAAGAAATCGCAATTATCCTGCAGCGCGAAATTAAAGATCCGCGTCTGGGTATGATGGTGACTGTTTCCGGCGTTGAAGTGTCCCGCGACCTGGCGTATGCCAAAGTTTTCGTGACTTTTCTAAACGACAAAGACGAAGAAGCGGTAAAGAATGGCCTGAAAGCGCTGAAAGAAGCGTCTGGCTATATCCGCATCCTGGTAGGTAAAGCGATGCGTCTGCGCATTGTGCCAGAGCTGACCTTCTTCTATGACAACTCGCTTGTCGAAGGCATGCGCATGTCGAACCTTGTCAGCAACGTGATTAAAAGTGACGTTGAGCGTCGTGGTGAAAACCCCGCGGAAGATGACAAGGAGGACTAATGAGTCGTCCTCGTCGTCGCGGTCGCGACGTCCACGGTGTGTTTCTGCTGGATAAGCATCAAGGCGCATCCTCGAACGATGTGCTGCAGAAAGTGAAGCGTCTGTTTCATGCTAATAAAGCAGGTCACACCGGTGCGCTTGATCCCCTGGCAACTGGCATGCTGCCGATCTGCCTTGGTGAAGCGACGAAGTTCTCACAGTTCCTGCTCGATTCCGATAAACGTTATCGCGTCATTGCACGCCTTGGCGAGCGCACCGATACATCGGATGCCGATGGCAACATCGTCGAAACGCGGCCAGTGACGTTCGACCAGGCTGCACTGGATGCGGCGCTGGAGAGCTTCCGTGGTGACACCTTCCAGGTGCCAACCATGTTTTCTGCACTGAAGTATCAAGGCCGCAAGCTGTATGAGTATGCGCGTGAAGGCATTACCGTACCGCGTGAAGCGCGTCCGATTACCGTGTTTGAACTGCAGTTCATCCGCTGGGAAGGTGATGAGCTGGAGCTGGAAATTCATGTTTCCAAAGGCACGTATATTCGCACCATCATCGATGACCTCGGTGAGAAGCTAGGCTGTGGCGCACATGTGATTATGTTGCGCCGTTTGCAGGTGGCGAAGTATCCGATTGAACGCATGATCACCTTTGAGCAGTTGCAGGCGATGGCTGCAGAAGCTAACGCAGCAGAAACGCCAGATTACCGTGCAATGGATGCGCTGCTGTTGCCAATGGACAGCCCGGCCGAAGAATTCCCGATTGTGAATTTGTTGCCTGCCGTGGCCGCCTATTTCAAGCAGGGCATGCCCGTTCAGGCAGCAAATGTGCCAGCTCAGGGATTGGTTCGCGTCACTGAAGGTGATGAGCACAAATTTATCGGTATGGCTGAAATCGCTGAGGATGGGCGCGTAGCGCCGCGTCGTCTGGTGGTAGAGTTCCCCGCCTAATCAAGACACTCACGTTTGACCTTACGGCGCATTTGCGTTGCTATCAGGCGAAGAGTAGAATAGCGCGGCTTTTAAAGCGGGCTGCTGAATTAGAGATCGGCACCCATACATTCATTTTTTATCTGGAGTTTATTATGTCTCTAAGCGTAGAAGCTAAAGCAGAGATCGTTGCTAAATACGGTCGTGGTACCAATGACAGCGGTTCAACTGAAGTTCAGGTTGCTCTGCTGACTGCTCAGATTAACCACCTGCAGGGTCACTTCTCTGAGCACAAAAAAGATCACCACAGCCGTCGCGGTCTGCTGCGCATGGTATCTCAGCGTCGTAAGCTGCTGGACTACCTGAAGCGTAAAGACGTTGCTCGCTACACCAGCCTGATCGAAAGCCTGGGTCTGCGTCGCTAAGTCTGAAGAATCTGATCAACGATGTAGCACATGCACTATGCAGAAAAGCGCATCTGACGATCAGATTTGTGCGAGTTTCGCGAAAAGGGGGCCTTTATGGCCCCTTTTTTCGAGCAATCCGCAGCATTCCGTACCAAACTCATGTATTGTTGCTGAGAGTGATCTTTGCTTGCAGCGTTTCGCGCGGCTAATGAGAGGCTTTACCGCATGAGCGGTTGAAGATTGTCATTAGTCGCGAGGATGCAACTAAAGATCGGTAAACCCCGGCGAGCCCAAAAGCGCTCTGCCCCTCGAATTTAAGGACTTAAATTTTGCTGAACCCGATCGTACGCAAATTCCAATATGGTCAGCATACCGTCACGCTGGAAACCGGCATGATGGCGCGCCAGGCCACTGCAGCAGTTATGGCGAGCATGGACGACACCGCGGTATTCGTGACCGTTGTTGGCCAGAAAAAAACCAAACCAAATCAAGATTTCTTCCCGCTGACGGTTAACTATCAGGAGCGTACTTACGCTGCTGGTCGTATCCCGGGTAGCTTCTTCCGTCGTGAAGGCCGTCCAAGCGAAGGCGAAACCCTGATTTCTCGTCTGATTGACCGTCCAGTGCGCCCACTGTTCCCGGAAGGTTTCATCAACGAAGTGCAGGTTATTGCTACCGTTGTTTCTGTTAACCCACAGGTTAACCCAGACATCGTTGCGATGATCGGTGCATCTGCAGCCCTGGCGCTGTCAGGCCTGCCATTCAACGGTCCAATCGGTGCTGCTCGTGTAGGTTATATTAATGACCAGTACGTGCTGAACCCAACGTCTGATGAGCTCAAAACCTCACGTCTGGACCTGGTCGTTGCCGGTACGCAGAACGCGGTTCTGATGGTTGAATCAGAAGCAGAAGTACTGACCGAAGACCAGATGCTGGGCGCGGTAGTATTCGGCCACGATCAGCAGCAGATTGTTATCGAAAACATCAACTCACTGGTTGCTGAAGCCGGCAAACCACGTTGGGATTGGCAGCCAGAGCCAGCGAACGATGCACTGATTGCACGTGTTGCTGCACTGGCAGAAGCCGGTATCGCTGATGCCTACCGCATCACTGATAAGCAAGAGCGTTACACGCAGGTTGGCGTCGTTAAAGATGCAACCATAGCTGCACTGAAAGCAGAAGATGAAACGCTGGATGCTGGCGAAATCGCTGACATCGTTCACGATCTCGAGAAGAGCGTCGTGCGTAGCCGTATTATTCGTGGTGAGCCACGTATCGATGGCCGCGAAAAAGACATGATCCGTGGTCTGGATGTACGTACTGGCGTGCTGCCACGTACTCACGGTTCTTCTCTGTTCACCCGTGGTGAAACGCAGGCACTGGTTACCGCAACGCTGGGTACCGCACGTGACGCGCAGAACCTGGATGAGCTGATGGGCGAGCGTACTGATAGCTTCCTGTTCCACTACAACTTCCCTCCATACTCAGTGGGCGAAACCGGCATGGTTGGCTCACCGAAGCGTCGTGAAATTGGTCACGGCCGTCTGGCGAAGCGTGGCGTGTTGGCAGTAATGCCTAAGCAGGAAGAGTTCCCGTACACCGTACGTGTGGTGTCAGAAATCACCGAATCTAACGGTTCTTCTTCAATGGCTTCCGTGTGTGGTGCTTCTCTGGCGCTGATGGATGCAGGCGTACCGATCAAGGCAGCTGTTGCGGGTATCGCAATGGGCCTGGTGAAAGAAGACGAAAACTTCGTGGTTCTGTCTGACATTCTGGGCGATGAAGATCACCTGGGCGATATGGACTTCAAAGTGGCGGGTAGCCGCGACGGTATCACTGCACTGCAGATGGATATCAAAATTGAAGGTATCACCCGTGAGATCATGCAGGTTGCACTGAATCAGGCTAAGGGCGCGCGTCTGCACATCCTGAGCGTGATGGAGCAGGCAATCAGCACCCCACGTCAGGAAATCTCTGAGTTCGCACCACGTATCTATACCATCAAGATCAGCTCAGACAAGATCAAAGATGTTATCGGTAAAGGCGGTTCTGTTATCCGTGCGCTGACCGAAGAAACCGGCACCACCATCGAAATCGAAGATGATGGCACCGTGAAAATCGCAGCAACCGACGGCAACAAAGCGAAAGAAGCGATTCGTCGTATCGAAGAGATCACCGCTGAAATCGAAGTGGGTCGTATCTACTCTGGTAAAGTGACGCGTATCGTTGATTTCGGTGCCTTCGTGGCAATCGGCGGCGGTAAAGAAGGTCTGGTACACATTTCTCAGATCGCTGATAAGCGTGTAGAGAAAGTGACCGACTATCTGCAGATGGGTCAGGAAGTTCCAGTGAAAGTTATGGAAGTGGACCGTCAGGGCCGCGTACGCCTGAGCATCAAAGAAGCGACAGAGCAGAAACCAGCAGAAGAAACTACCGCTGCAACGAATGCATCTGACGCCGAGTAAGCGTTTACTGATTGGCCTCTCCCTGCTTTTCAGGGAGAGGTGTTTGGATCATCGCGAGGGCGGGAATCCTTGTGCACAGCAGGCGGATGACAGGATGGTTGTCCCAATGTTTGTATTCGGGAGTGGGAAATGAAGCCTTTTTTGCGCTGGTGTTTTGTTGCGACAGCTATCACGCTGGCAGGATGCAGCAACTCCAATTGGCGTAAGAACGAAGTTCTGGCAGTACCTTTGCAGCCCACACTGCAGCAAGAGGTGATCCTGGCGCGAATGGAACAAATTCTTGCCAGTCGTGCCCTGACCGATGATGAACGCGCACAGCTATTATATGAGCGCGGAGTGTTGTATGATAGTCTGGGTCTGAGGGCATTAGCGCGGAACGATTTTTCGCAAGCGCTGTCTATAAGACCGGATATGCCTGAGGTGTTTAACTACCTCGGTATATACTTAACGCAGGCAGGCAATTTTGATGCTGCCTATGAAGCGTTTGATTCTGTACTTGAGCTTGATCCAACTTACAACTATGCGCATTTAAACCGTGGTATCGCCCTCTATTACGGCGGTCGATACAAGTTAGCGCAAGATGATCTGCTGGCGTTTTATCAAGACGATCCTAACGATCCTTTCCGCAGCCTTTGGCTCTATCTCGTTGAAAGCGATATGGATGCCGACAAGGCCAAAGTCACGCTGAGACAGCGACATGACAAAGCGGTCCGGGACCAATGGGGATGGAATATTGTCGAGTTCTACCTTGGCGACATCAGTGAAAAAACGCTGATGGAACGTCTCAAGGCGGACGCAACGGATAACACCTCGCTCGCTGAACATCTCAGTGAAACCAACTTCTATTTAGGTAAGTACTACCTAAGTCTGGGGGAGAAGGACGACGCGAAAGCGTTGTTCAAACTGGCGGTGGCCAACAACGTTAACAACTTTGTTGAGCACCGATACGCATTGTTGGAACTGGCGCAACTCGGCCAGACACAAGACGATTTATCAGAATCTGACCAGCAATAGCTGACGAACTTTTATTGCCTGAATACTTGTAAAGTCATCATCTTCAAGGTGAGGGCTTTTCTGTTCGTCAAAACTTCTAATTTGAGCCGGTTCACACTTTTTGATGAAAATGACTGAAAGTTTTCACGACGAGTTATGTAGACTGGCCGCCGCAATCTAAGAGGCACGTGTACTACATGACTGATATTCAAACCACTTTTTCCGAACTTGGCCTGAACGCCGACATCCTTGAATCACTGAACGGCATGGGCTATGTGAAGCCATCCCCGATCCAGGCTGAGTGTATTCCTCACCTGCTGGCGGGCCGTGACGTGTTAGGTATGGCGCAGACCGGTAGTGGTAAAACTGCAGCATTCTCTCTGCCGCTGCTGAACAACATTGATCCAACTGTTAAAGCACCGCAAATCCTGGTGCTGGCTCCAACCCGCGAACTGGCTGTTCAGGTTGCTGAAGCCATGACTGAATTCTCTAAACACATGCGTGGCGTGAACGTGGTTGCCTTGTACGGCGGCCAGCGTTATGACGTACAGCTGCGCGCACTGCGTCAGGGACCACAGGTTGTTGTGGGTACACCTGGCCGTCTGCTCGACCACCTGAAACGCGGCACGTTAGATCTGTCTAACCTGCGCGGTCTGGTGCTGGACGAAGCTGATGAAATGCTGCGTATGGGCTTCATCGAAGACGTTGAAACCATCATGGCGCAGATCCCAGACGGTCATCAGACCGCGCTGTTCTCAGCTACTATGCCAGAAGCGATTCGTCGCATTACCAAACGCTTCATGAAAGATCCTCAGGAAGTGCGCATTCAGTCAAGCATGACTACGCGTCCTGATATCTCTCAGTCTTACTGGACCGCTTACGGTCGTAAAACTGACGCGCTGGTACGTTTCCTGGAAGCAGAAGACTTTGATGCCGCTATCATCTTCGTGCGTACCAAAAACGCCACGCTGGAAGTGGCCGAAGCGCTGGAGCGCAGCGGTTACAACAGCGCAGCACTGAACGGTGATATGAACCAGGCACTGCGTGAGCAGACGCTGGAGCGCCTGAAAGATGGTCGTCTGGACATCCTGATCGCAACCGACGTTGCTGCACGTGGTCTGGACGTTGAGCGTATCAGCCTGGTTGTTAACTACGACATCCCAATGGATGCTGAGTCTTACGTTCACCGTATCGGCCGTACCGGTCGTGCAGGTCGTGCGGGTCGCGCACTGCTGTTCGTTGAGAACCGCGAGCGTCGTCTGCTGCGTAACATCGAACGCACCATGAAGCTGACCATTCCAGAAGTTGAGCTGCCTAACGCAGAACTGCTGGGTGAGCGTCGTCTGGCTAAGTTCGCAGCAAAAGTACAGCAGCAGCTGGAAAGCAGCGATCTGGACATGTACCGCGCACTGCTGAGCAAAATGCAGCCGGGCGAAGATCTGGATATCGAAACACTGGCCGCAGCACTGCTGAAAATGGCACAGGGCGAACGTCCACTGATTCTGCCACCAGAAGCACCGCGTCCAGCACGTCGTGAATTCCGCGACCGTGATGACCGTCGTGATTCACGCGACTCACGCGATTCACGTGGTCCGCGCGAAAACCGTGCAGACCGTGGCGATCGTGGCGACAGCCGTGATGGCGCTCCACGTCGTGAACGTCGTGACGTTGGCGAAATGCAGCTGTACCGCATTGAAGTGGGCCGTGATGATGGTGTTGAAGTTCGTCACATCGTTGGCGCGATCGCTAACGAAGGCGACATCAGCAGCCGTTACATTGGTAACATCAAGCTGTTCGGTACTCACTCAACTATCGAGCTGCCTAAAGGTATGCCGGGCGAAGTTCTGCAGCACTTCACTCGCACGCGCATCCTGAACAAGCCGATGAACATGCAGCTGATGGGTGATGCACCTGTGCACGAGCGTTCTGAGCGTCGTCCTGCTGGCCGTGATGGCGAGCGTCGTGGCAATGGCGCACCGCGTGGCGAAGGCGCACCGCGTCGTTTCTCTGAGCGCCGTGAAGGTGGTCGTGATGCAGGTCGTGAAGGCGGACGCTTCAGCCGTGAAGGCGGTCGTGGCCCACGTCCAGAAGGTGCTTCTGCACCACGTCGTCGTGACGCATAAGCGATAAGCGCTTAAAAACAAAAAGGGACGCCGCGGCGTCCCTTTTTTTATGTGCGTAAATTAAACCTTACACCCCACCTGCAATCAACACCCGTTCACCGCTCACATACGCTGAGTCTTCTGATGCCAGGAACAACGCCACCTGAGCCACATCTTCTGGTAAACCGAAACGTCCCAACGGCGTGGCCGCAATCAACTTCGCTTTAACATCCGGATTCATCTTCTTCGCTGCCAGCAAACCTTCCGTCAGGATGATTCCCGGTGCCAGCGCATTGACGCGGATATTGCGCGGCCCAAATTCACGTGCCAGTCCCTGCGTTAAGGTATCAATCGCCCCTTTGGTCGCTGCCCACAGCACCGAACCCGGCGTACTGCGCTGGCTGTTAAGGGCACTCAGATTAATGATGGTGCCACCACGGGCTGGGAAATGTTTCGCTGCCTGCTGGCAAACCAGTAATGTGCCCAGCACATTCACATTGAACTGCTGCTGCATTTCACTCAGGCTGAGTTCGGCGAAATCGCCGTGATGGAAAATACCGGCATTGTTGACCACGATATCCGGTGCGCCAAACTGCTCGATGCTGCGCGCGAATAAACGCTGCACATCGGTCTCGCGGGAGATATCGGCCTGCACGGCAATGGCATCGCTGCCCATCTCGCAGATGTCTGCCACCACATCCGCCGCGCCCGCTTCATCCTGGCGGTAATTAACAATGGCGCGTGCACCGGCCGCCGCGAAAGTCATAGCAATGGCGGCGCCAATGCCTTTCGAAGCGCCCGTCACCAGCGCGATTTTGCCTTCAAGTGCTTTCATTGTGTCTCTCCACCTGGGAATTCGGGGAAGGGTAAGCATGCGCTGTCCATACAATTTTGCGGTAGCGCAATCCTGCAAGCTTTTTGCACAATCCTGCAAATGTGGGGCTCAAGGGCTAGGCGTAGCACGAGTGAAAGGCGAGAATGCAGGCACAGTGATTTCTCATCGCGGAGCGCGTAACGCATGATTCATCAGGAACAGTGGCGGCAGTTAGTGGCGATGATTGCTCGCCATACCCCGGAAGATGGCCGCCACTTCAGCCCCATCGATTTTCTCTCTTTTGGCCACAGCTCCAGACCTACAAGTCTGTCGCACATTGCTACCTGGGCTAGTTTTGCACTGGTGGCGCAAGGGCAAAAGGCATTGCGCATGGGTGAGGACGTGATGCATTACGGGCCGGGCGATCTGCTACTGGTGACGCTGGATATGCCGGTGCAATCCTGCGTGGTACAGGCCACCGAGGAAAAACCGAATCTGGGCGTGGGGATCACCATCAACGAAACGCGCCTGATGCATTACCTCGAACATTTTCCGTTGCAACAGATCGCTGCCACGGTAACCAACGAACGTGGGATCACGGTTCACAAAGTGGCGCCGCCGCTGGTCGATGCAGTGATTCGCCTGATTGAACTGCTGGATCAGCCCCAGGATATTCCGGCGCTGGCGCCGTTGATTGAGCAAGAGATTTTCTATCGACTTCTCACCGGTCCGGAAGGACCACGCATCCTCAACATGGCGCTGACGGAACGGCCAGGCAACAAAGTGGCACGCGCAGCGCGCTGGCTACGTGAAAATTTTCATCAGCCGCTCAAGATGGATCAGCTGGCCAGCAGCGTCGGTATGAGTATTTCGTCGCTGCATCATCACTTCAAATCGGTAACGGCCATGACGCCGATGCAATATCAAAAGCAGCTGCGTCTTAACGAAGCGCGGCGCCTGATGCTGATTGATAAGTTAGATGCGGGAACCGCGGGGTATCGCGTGGGGTATCAGAGCGCTTCGCAGTTCAGCCGCGAATACAGCCGTTTCTATGGGCAATCGCCGGCGCGTGATGTGCGCATGGTGGCAGTGGGGCCAGAAGGATTGACCCCACAGCAGTAGATGTTACAGCGAGCGTGCCGCCTCCATCGCTAATGCGAACGAACGCAGACGCGCCTGTGAATCGTAAATCTGGCCGTTGACCATGATCTCATCGGCCTGGGTTTCGCGAATCAACGCGGCTAACCCCTGACGCACTTTGTCGCTATCACCGACAATCGACATGCTCAGCGCCTGCTGCACACCATACTGCTCTGATGGCGACCACAGGTTATCCATGTTCTCGACGGGGGCAGGCAGCGGGCCCGGTTTGCCACGGCGCAGGTTAATAAACTGCTGCTGCATCGAGGTAAACAGGAAACGCGCATCACGCTCGCTATCCGCTGCGACCACGTTGACGCACACCATGGCATAGGGTTTCGCCAGACGCGCAGAAGGCTTGAATTTCTCACGATAGAGATGCAATGCCTGGAACAACAGGTCCGGTGCAAAGTGGGAAGCAAAGGCAAACGGCAGGCCGAGCTGTGCGGCCAGCTGTGCGCTATAAAGGCTGGAACCCAATAGCCAGACAGGAATTTTCAAGCCTAAACCCGGTACCGGCTGCACTGGCGGATGTTCGCCCTCTTCGGCATCAAACCAACGAATCAGTTCTGCCACATCTTCCGGGAAGCTATCCGCCTGGGCGCTGGAGAGATGACGGCGCAGCGCTAACATGGTGCGCTGGTCAGAACCTGGGGCGCGGCCCAGCCCTAAATCAATACGGCCAGGATAGAGCGATTCGAGCGTACCAAACTGCTCAGCGATCACCAGCGGTGCGTGGTTGGGCAGCATAATGCCGCCGGATCCGAGGCGCAGGGTTTCGGTATTGGCGGCCAGATAACCAATTAACACTGACGTTGCCGCACTGGCAATACCGGTCATGTTGTGATGCTCAGCGAGCCAGTAACGATGGAAACCAAGGGCTTCAGATTGACGCGCCAGCGCCAGCGAATTGTGGAAAGCTTCGCGCGCAGCAGAACCTTGCGGGATAGGCGCAAGATCCAGTACAGACAGGCGAACCGTTTTTTTCTCAGACATGGGCACTCCAAATAAGGATGGCGCAGGTGTTATCAGACCTGCGCCAGTGAGTATTACTCATCATTACCCATATTAAAACTGCTATTAACAGCAGGAATATAGCCGGAATGTGCCTTTACCGTCCGCCTTCAAGCGCCATGCCGGCCAAACGACGCCAGTAACCATTGCAGTCACTGCCGCGCGCCATCATCAGCGGTGCTTCACCGGCTTCGTTCGCGCGGAAACGATCGACCTCTGCCAGCGTGGTCTCATCCTGCGGCGAGAGGCGTACGATATCGATCCAGTTGTGCATGCCGGCTAAATCATTACCGAGGTTGTAACAGTAGCCACTCATGGTCTGGATGCCATTCAACACAAACACCTGCTGGCCCTCCTGGGACAGCACGCGGCGGCCGGTGGGATAGTTGATACAGCAAGTCTGACAGTCATCTTTGGCACGATTTTCGGAGCGGGCGGTAAAGCAACGTGCCGACAGCGCCAGCGGAAGATGGCCATAACCGATCACCTCCACTTCAAACTTATCGCGCAGCCCCGCCGCATCGCACTGCTGTAACAGCTGAATCAGCCAGTCACGCGACATTTCTACTGGTAAGCACCAGCGCGTCATACCCTCTTTCAGCAACAGTTGCAGCGTTTGCGCGTTATAGACGTTAAGTGTCGGACCGGCAACAAACGGCAGCTTACGTTCTGCCGCCATATTGACGGTGCCAATATCGTTGGCTTCCAGTAAAAACTCGCCGTTCTCCACATAGCGCCGCAACTCTTTCACTTCTGATGGCGACTGCAGCAGCGCAAGGGTACTGAGCACCACTTGCTTACCGTGCTGCGCCAGCGTGTGCCCCATTTCCATCCATTGTGAAAAAGAGGTCGCACGACGTTTACTGCATACCGCTTCGCCGAGATAGATAATGTCAGCGGAACAGTCGGCTGCTCGTTGATAAAAGCTTTCCAGCGTGTCCGTTGGCCAGTACCACAGCACTGGCCCAAGGGCATATTTCATAACATCTCCTCACTGCCAGCTACGGTGATACGCACCGAGCGTGGTCTGGCTACCTTCAGAAAGTTCGCCCAGCGCACGCATCCAGGGTTCCTGCACCGCGAACTGCTCAGGCGAGGCCATACAGCGGTCAATCGCCTGCCGCCACACTTTTGCCACCTGCGCCACATAGGCCGGGCTGCGCTGGCGACCTTCAATTTTCACCGAAGCGATATTGGCGCGCAGCAGTTCTGGTAACAGCGATAAGGTGTTCAGGCTGGTGGGCTCTTCCAGCACGTGATAGCGCTGGTCATCCACTTCATAACGCCCCTTGCACAGCGTGGGGTAGCCGGCGCTTTCATCAGCGCCGTAACGATCGATCAGCACTTCATTCAGGCGTGATTCCATCCCCAGCGGCGTTTGCTGCCAGCGCACGAATTTTGCTGGCGAGCAGGCACCCGCACTGTTGGGTGATTCCCCCGTCAGCCAGGAGGAGAGATAGCAACGGCCTTCCGCCATAATGCACAGGCTGCCAAAGGCAAAGACTTCCAGCGGCACCGGTGTTTCACGCGCCAGCTGTTTAACCTGATGCATCGACAGCACGCGCGGCAACACCACGCGGCTGAGATCGAAATGGCGATGATAAAAGTGGATTGCTTGCAGATTGGTGGCCGAAGCCTGCACTGAAAGATGGCGTTCCACCTGCGGATAGCGCTGCGCGGCATATTCCAGCGTAGCGATATCGGCGAGAATCAAGGCATCAGCGCCGTTCTGCGCTGCGACATCAATGGCAGTTTGCCAGCGATTCATCCCATCAGGATGGGCAAAGGTATTGATGGCAACATGCAGCTTGCGACGGTGCTGATGCAGAAAGCGCGCCGCTTCTGCCAGCTTCTTGTCAGTAAAATTAAGGCCAGCAAAGTGGCGGGCATTGGTGTCATCTTTCAGACCGACATACACTGCATCGGCACCATGCTCCACCGCCGATTTCAGCGCAGGTAAATTCCCCGCCGGACACAGCAGTTCCATACATTCTCCTCCCCCGAATTCTGAAACCGTAAAGTGTAAGGAAGGCATCGCGCGCTAATGTTGATTTAAGGCAGTGAAAGCGCCATTGAGGATACGGAGTGTAGATAATTTAATCAGTTATCCGGCGATTTCCTTGATCTCAGTGGACGCGAAGCCGTGCGGATGTGGCAATATAGGTAAAATTTTCTGAAGGGATTGTTGATTATGTTCTCGCGCTTACGCGGCCTGATTGTGGAAAAAGGTCCAGAATTCCTTGCCTTACCTGTATCACTTACCCCATTCCCTGTAAAAAAAGTGGTTTTGCAACAACTCTTAAACTGGCAATTTCGTCATGCTTTGTCTGAAGGTGAGTTAGACTTTCTGGAAGGGCGCTTTCTGGGGATTGAGATTGCGGATGTGAATCTGCAGTGGATCACCACCTTGCAGAATGGGCGCCTGACCGTTTCACGCGACGCCGAGGCAGATGTCTGGTTTCGCGGTGAAGCCAACGATTTGTTGCTGGTGGCAGCACGCAAAGCAGACCCCGATATGTTGTTCTTTCAACGCCGTCTGGTGATTGAAGGTGACACGGAGCTGGGACTGGAGGTGAAGAATCTAATGGATGCTATTGAACTGGATGCCATGCCCACGCCTTTGCGCACGGGGTTGCAGCAGCTGGCTGCCTTTGTTGAGGCAGGAATGAAACAGGACGCGGAGGCCGCAGAGGCGCGCGCGGGGATCTCATGTTGATTCGTACTGAAATTGGTGTGGATGCTGCGGGCATCGACACGTTATTGAAGCGCAGTTTTGCAACCTCCGCCGAGGCTGAACTGGTGCAGCAGCTGCGTGAAGATGGTCTGTTAACGCTGGGCGTGGTGGCTACGGACGATGAAGGTCAGGTGTTAGGTTATGCCGCCTTTAGCCCGGTCACCTTACAAGGTGAAGACCGCAACTGGGTGGCGCTGGCGCCGCTGGCGGTGGATGAATCGGTGCGCAAGCAGGGCATTGCTAAACAGCTGGTATATGAAGGGCTCGATTCCCTGAACGAGTTCAGCTACAGCGCGGTGGTGGTATTGGGCGATCCCGAATTCTACAACCCGCTGGGCTTCGAACCGGCGGCACGTCATGGCCTGCATTGTCGCTGGCTGGGCAGTGAAGCGGCGTTTCAGGTGTACAAGTTAGCGGACGATGCGTTTACGGGCGCAGAAGGGCTGATCGCTTTCGCTGAACCCTTTAATCGTTTCGATTAAACCACGCATTCAGGCATGAAGGCTGCTGTGCAACCAGCAGCAGCTTTTGCGTGCGGCTGAGCTGCTTCACCTGATACTCCAGACGCGAAGCGGCCGAGCGATCGCCAGCCTCGCAGTTAAACACCAGCGTCAGCGGACCCTTGCCACGCAATGCGCGTGCACCTTTCCCGCTCTGATGCTGCTGCAGGCGACGATGAACATCGGTGGTAATGCCGGTATAAATCATCCCAGCGGCGGTTTGCAGCATGTAAAGCTGCCAGCCCTGTTGCATATGACTTTTCCTGTTCGATGGCTGTTGGGCAGTGTAGCGCGCTTAGGTTAGCCTCGCTATGTGCCGCATGGAGTTGCATTGTGTCTGACCATTCTCATCTTATTCGCTATCTCAAAAAACAGCGTGCCCTGTCATTGTGTGCCAGCAACGGCGACGATCTGTGGTGTGCTAACTGCTTTTACGTCTTCGATGAAACGCGTATGGCGTTTTGGTTGATGACCGAACCCAGTACCCGACACGGCGCGCTGATGTTAACCCACCCGCGCGTCGCGGGCACGGTCAACGGTCAGCCAAAAACCGTGCTGTTAATCAAAGGCGTGCAGTACCGTGGCCGTATCCAGCAGCTTAATGGAGAGCAAGAAGCGCAGGCGCGTCATGCCTATCAGAAGCGTTTTCCGATTGCCCGCAAGGTTCAGGCGCCTTTATGGGAAATCCTGCTGGATGAAGTGAAGATGACTGACAACGCACTGGGCTTCGGCAAAAAGATTGTCTGGCAGCGTAACGAAAGCGGCGAAAGGTAAATTTCCGCGTCCGATCAAACTTACGCTAACTTTGCGTAGCAGATTCCAATAACCTGAATAACACTATGGATTAACCGCCACACTTTTCGGTGTGGCATTCGTTATTCTGTAGAATACGGAATCTGCTATGACCCAACTCGCAACTTCTGCACCGGCGACGCGCTTCGCATGGTGGAAACCCTTGCTGTTCCTCGCGGTCGTCGTCATTGGCCTGTGGTACGTCAAATGGCAGCCCTATTACGGCAAAGCCTTCACGGCGGCTGAAACCCATTCAATCGGCAAATCCATTCTGGCAAACGCCGCGGACTCACCGTGGCGCGCGGCGCTGGATTACGCGATGGTTTACTTCCTCGCCGTCTGGAAAGCCGCAGTGCTGGGGGTCATTCTGGGATCGCTGGTACAAGTGCTGATCCCGCGCAACTGGCTGCTGCGCCTGATGGGCAACTCGCGGTTTGGATCGACGCTGATCGGCACCGGTTTAGGTTTGCCTGGTATGATGTGCACCTGCTGCGCAGCGCCGGTGGCGGCGGGTTTGCGTCAGTCGCAGGTGTCGAGCGGGGCGGCGATGGCCTTCTGGCTGGCGAATCCGCTGTTGAATCCGGCTACGTTAATCTTTATGGGATTTGTGCTCGGTTGGCACTTCGCCGCGATCCGGCTGGTGGCGGGTTTGGTCATGGTGCTGGGGATCGCGTCACTGGTGCAGCGTAGCGTGCCGGATCACAGGGTCGCTGCGCCCGTGGTGATGGCTGCCAGCAGCGAGCAGCCGTTTCTCAATCGCTGGCTGGGCGTCATGTGGCGGCTATTCTGGAACACCATTCCGTTGTATATCGTTGCCGTGCTGTTATTGGGTGCTGCGCGCGTCTGGCTATTCCCGCATGCCGATGGTGCGGTGGGCAACACACTGTTTTGGGTGATGCTGATGGCGATAGCCGGCTGTTTGTTTGTCATTCCTACCGCCGCAGAAATCCCGATTGTGCAAACCATGATGCTGGCGGGCATGGGCCTGGCACCTGCGTTAGCGCTGCTGGTGACCTTACCCGCCGTGAGTGTGCCGTCACTACTGATGCTGCACCGTGCTTTCCCGCCGCGTGCCTTGTGGATCGCGCTGATTGGCGTGGCGCTCAGCGGCATCATCCTCGGCATACTCGCCCTGTTGCTGACGTAAATACCAGATTTTCTGATTGCGGCTGCCGCGCCACAGCAGCCGCGCATCTTTCTCGGCTTCGATAAAACGCCCATCAATCAGCACGTCAATTTCAGCCACCACTTCACGCTGTGCCGCGCTCAGTTCCGCCATCTCATAACCGGTCCACAGCCAGATATCCTTGCTCGGGCACTCACGCCGCACGCGTTTCACCAGACGACGGATGTGCGGCACGTTGTGCGGATGCAGCGGATCGCCGCCGCTCAGCGACAAACCCTGACGTGGAATGCGCTGATCGTTTAGATCGGCAATTAGCTGCTCTTCCATCTCCAACGTAAATGGCACGCCGGAATCGAGGCGCCAGGTGCTCTGGTTATAGCAGCCGCGACACTGATGCTCGCAGCCCGCGACGAACAGCGTGCAGCGCGTGCCCGGCCCGTTGACAATATCGACGGCGTAATAGCGATGAATGCGCATCATCCTAACTGTCCGGTATCCAGATGTTTAACGCGGCGCTGCACCTCTTCCTGCTTACCGGCATTAAACGGACGGGCATCCGGGCTGCCGAGGTAGCCACAGACGCGGCGCGTGACGGAGACGCGAGCCGGATCGTGGTTACCGCAGCTCGGGCAGGTGAAGCCTTTACTGGTGCAACTGAATTCGCCGGTGAAGCCGCATTCATAGCACTCATCGATGGGCGTGTTGGTGCCGTAATAGGGCACGTGGTGATAGCTGTAATCCCATACATCCTCCAGCGCCTTGAGGTTGTGCTGAATATTGGGGTATTCGCCGTAACAGATGAAGCCGCCATTGGCGATGGCCGGGTAGGGCGCTTCAAAGTCGATCTTGTCGTAGGGATTCACTTTCTTTTCGACGTCGAGATGGAAGCTGTTGGTGTAATAGCCTTTATCGGTGACGCCCGGCACCACACCAAATTCGGCGGCATCGAGACGGCAGAAGCGATCGCAGAGATTCTCGCTCGGCGTGCTGTAAAGGCTAAAACCGTAGCCGGTCTCGTCTTTCCACGCATCCACGGCATCGCGCAGGCGCTGCACAATCGCCACGCCTTTTTCCCGCAGGTGCTGTGCATCGTACGGATGAACCTCATTACCACTTAGCGCATTCAGCGTCTCATGCAGGCCGATGTAACCGAGTGAGATCGAAGCGCGGCCATTGCGGAAAATCGCACCCACCTCATCATCCGCACTCAGGCGCACGCCGCACGCGCCTTCCATGTAGAGAATTGGTGCTACGCGCGCCTTGGTTTTCTCCAGCCGGGCGATGCGTGTCATTAAGGCGCGCTTGGCCAGTGCGAGGCGTTCATCCAGCAGCTGCCAGAAATGAGCTTCGTTGCCGTTGGCTTCCAGCGCAATACGCGGCAGGTTGAGGCTGATCACGCCAATATTGTTGCGACCTTCATGGATCTGCTCGCCGTTTTCCTCATACACGCCAAGGAAACTGCGGCAGCCCATCGGCGTCTTGAATGAGCCGGTGATCTCGACCACTTTTTCGTAATTCAGGATATCGGGATACATCCGCTTGCTGGCACATTCCAGCGCCAGCTGTTTGATGTCGTAATTAAAATCGCCAGGACGACGATTTACCCCTTCGCGGATGGCAAACACCAGTTTCGGGAACACCGCAGTTTTGTGGTTTTTTCCCAGCCCTGCGATGCGGTTGCGCAGAATCGATTGCTGAATCAGGCGTGCAGCCCAGTCAGTTCCCAAGCCAAAACCAAAGGTGACAAACGGCGTCTGTCCATTGGCGGTATGCAGCGTGTTGACCTCATATTCCAGAGACTGGAAGGCGTCATAGCACTCTTTCTCGGTGCGCACGCGAGCATAGGCTTCCGCATCCGGGATCTGCCATTCCACCGCCACCGCGCGATGCTTTTCAAGGCTGAGATTCACAAACGGTGCCAGCACTTCATCGATGCGGTTAATGGTGGTGCCGCCGTAAATATGGCTGGCGACCTGCGCAATGATCTGCGCCGTCACCGCCGTCGCCGTGGCAATGGATTTTGGCGGCTCAATCTCCGCGTTGCCCATCTTAAAGCCATTGTTCAACATGCCCTGAAGATCGATCAGCATGCAGTTAAACATCGGGAAAAACGGCGAATAGTCGAGGTCGTGATAGTGGATTTCGCCGCGCTCGTGCGCCAGCACCACATCCCGCGGCAGCAGTTGCTGCTGGGCATAATGTTTGGCGACGATGCCTGCCAGCAAATCGCGCTGCGTGGGGATCACCTTACTGTCTTTGTTGGCGTTCTCGTTGAGCAGCGCGGCGTTGGTCTGTTCTACGAGGCCACGAATGGCGTGGTGCAGTTTGCCGCGCTGTTCACGGGCGAGATCACGGTCATGACGATATTCAATATACGCGCGCGCCAGCTGCGGCCAGCGTCCGGCCATTAGCGTCTCTTCCACTGCACACTGGATGTCACGGATATCGACCTCAACGCGATCGGACAGTCGCTGGCTCACTTGCTCAGCGACCTGTGCGCACCAGCTCGCATCCTCAATCTGCGCGGCCTGCGCCGCCGCCTGAACCGCCAGCGCAATACGCTGCGCTTCAAACGGCACTCTGCAGCCGTCTCGCTTAATTACCACCGTCGCCATTTTCTCTCCGTGAAACTATATGTAGATGTTTGTGCAGAGTGTAATCGCTATATGTGGTGTTTTGGCTGAAATTAATCGTGCTGTTTTTGACCTGTCGCAAAGAAGGCATAACGAAGTTTGAAAGCCGCACAATGGTTAAGCGGACTAAACTTCAAAAGTTTTAACCCGCCCAAACTTCGACCTCGTGCAACTTGATTTGCGATGCGAAGCAGGTTTAATGGTTTTTTTGCCTATTTTTGGCCCGTCATTTTTTCTACAAGGATGCCTTACATGCCTCTGCAACGAACGCTGCTTGCCTGCTGTTTATCCATGACCTTCTCCTCTTTTGCCGCCCCGGTTACCGATCTACCATTGATGCCCTGGCCGCAAAAAGTGGTGCAGCCCGCCAGCGGTGGCGCATTGACGCTGACGCCGCAATTCACGCTGCATATTACGGGCGATCATCTGGAAGGTGCCGAAGCGCGCTGGCGCGCACGTATTTCACGTCAAACCGGTTGGCCGCTGCTGCCCGCCAGCGCACCAAGCGATCAGGCCACGATTCAGGTGCAAATCGCTCAGGCAGTGGATCCCCTGCCACAACCGGACAGCGATGAGAGCTATCATCTTGAGGTCAACAGCAGCGGCGTGATACTCAAAGCCAACACGCGTTTCGGTGCGATGCGCGGTATGGAGACGCTGCTGCAGCTGATTGAGAATAATGAAACAGGCACGCAGATTCCTTACGTCACCATTGATGATAAGCCGCGCTTCCCGTGGCGCGGGGTGCTGATCGATTCGGCGCGCCACTTCCTGCCGATTGAAACCGTGAAGCGACAAATCGACGGCATCGCGGCGGCGAGAATGAACGTATTCCACTGGCACCTCACCGACGACCAGGGCTGGCGATTTGCCTCCAATCACTATCCACAGCTACAGGAGAAGGCCAGCGACGGCCTTTACTACACGCAGCAGCAGATGCGTGATGTGGTGCGTTACGCCACCCAGCGCGGCATACGCGTGGTGCCAGAAATTGATGTGCCGGGACACGCCTCGGCGATTGCGGTGGCGATGCCGGAACTGCTCAGCGCGCCGGGCCCGTATAAGATGGAGCGCGGCTGGGGCGTGTTTAAACCGCTGCTCGATCCCAGCAACGAAGCAGTCTTCACCTTCATCGATACGCTGATGGGCGAAGTTACGGCGATCTTCCCCGATCCTTATATCCATATCGGCGGCGATGAAGTGGATCCGGCACAATGGAACGACTCGCCGAAGATTCAGCAGTTTATGCGCGACCACGGCCTGAAAGACACCCATGCGTTGCAGGCGTGGTTCAATCAGCGGGTAGAGAAGATTCTGGAAGCGCACCAGCGACGCATGATCGGCTGGGATGAGGTTTACCATCCTGATCTGCCGAAAAGTATTTTGATTCAGTCGTGGCAAGGGCAGGACGCGCTCGGCGAGGCAGCGAAACACGATTTCCGTGGCATTCTCTCCACCGGTTTCTATCTCGACCAACCGCAAACCGCGGCCTACCACTATCGCAACGAACCCTGGCCGCAAGGACTTAATGGTCAGGACCAGATTCAAACCGATGAGCAGGCGCAGAGCTGGCAGTTCACTATGCCGCGTCTGAAAGGCAGCCCGCTGAAAGGCAGTTTCACCCTGGTTGAAGGTAAAAATGGCTGGCGCGGTTTTATTGATTTCAATGGCAAAGCGCGGCGCATGGTGAGTGACATTCGCTGGCTGTCGCCAACGCAGCTGACCTTTAGCGTCGATACCTGGATGGGGCCGTTCCAGCCAATGGTCACTCTGACGCAGGACAAACTGACCGGCTATATGCTGGTGGGCAATGTGCGCTACCCCGCCGAGGGCAGCAAACTGGCGCAGGTGCCCACTGGCATTCAGCCATCCGTCCCCACGCAGGAACAGATGCAAAACAACCTGATTGGCGGTGAAGCGGCGCTGTGGGCGGAAAACGTCAACAGCCGGGTGATCGATACCCGCCTGTGGCCGCGCGCCTTTGTGGTGGCTGAACGCCTGTGGTCGGCGAAGGATGTCACCGACAGTGACAGCATGTACCAACGCTTAAACGCGGTGGATCGCTGGGGCACGGTGTCGGTGGGATTACAGCAGCATCAGCAGGCAGAGGTGCAGATGATGCGGCTGGCCAACACCAGCGATATCACGCCGCTGCGGGTGCTGGCAGAAGTGCTGGAGCCGGCACAGTATTACACGCGCCAGCATCTGAAGTTCCAGGCTGGGCATTACGATTACTTTGAGCCGCTGAATCGTCTGGCGGATGTGCTGCCTGCCGAGAGCGAACCGGTGCGCTTATTGGATAAACAGGTGGATGCACTGATGGCCAATCGCGAGGATCGCAGCGCGGCCAATGCCATTCGCCAGCAGTTACAGCGCTGGCAGAACAACAGTGATGCGGTGATGCCGCTGATTCTGGGCAGCTATCAGCTCAAGCCGCTGCAGCAGCAGGTTCAGCAAGTGGCGCAACTGAGCCGCATGGGCATCGATTTGGTCAATGCGATGCAGCGTAATCAGGCGTACGGTGCCAGCGAAGTGGCCGAGATGCATGCCAGGCTGGATGCCGCTGCCGAGGTGCAGGATGAAACCGTGCTGGCGCTGGTCAGGCCGCTGGAGAAGTTGCTGAGATCGTCTAAATGAACGGATGCGCAATGAATCGCGCCGCTACGGGGGGATGGCACACCATGGAATTTCGTCGCTACGGGGGAATGGCACACCAAGCAATGATGCCGGTAAGGTGATGTTCTCACACATTAATTGCGCCGCCACACTTGAGTACAAGCTTGTAGCGGCGCAATTTATTGCGCATTGCCTTTACTTAACGACGTACGGCAATCGCCTCAATCTCAATCTTCACATCTTTCGGCAGACGCGCCACTTCCACGCAAGAACGTGCAGGGAAGCTGGCGTTGTGCTCGGTGAAGAACGCTTCATAGGTCGCGTTCACGGTGGCGAAGTCGTTCAGATCTTTCACAAACACGGTGGTTTTCACAATGTCGCCCACTTTCAGGCCAGCGGCTTCAACAATCGCCTTCACGTTCTCCAGTGACTGACGCGCCTGCGCAGACACATCATCTGCCACGGCACCGGTCGCCGGATCAACTGGGATCTGGCCTGAAGTGATGATCATGCTGCCGAGATCCACGCCCTGCACATAAGGGCCAATTGCTGCGGGTGCTTTTTCTGTGCTGATTTCGCGAGACATTGTTTCTCCTTAAAAGTGCGCAGCCGACCTTTGTCAGCCGCGTATTGGTTCGCCCCATTATAGGGACGATAAGCACGATTACCAGTGACCGAGCACCACGTGGCGCGCGAACTCTTTCTCGCAGTATTTGCACTTCAGGTGTACATCATCGTCACGCTGTTTCACCGCAAAGCTGCTGAATACTGGCTCGCTGCGGCTGATACAGTTGCTGTTCGGGCAGGTGAGTACGCGCTCAACACGATCCGGCAAGGTCGGGGCGATCTTCGCTACCACTTCGTATTCATCAATACGGTTAACGGTGGCGAGCGGCGCATACACTGCCAGCTGATTGATCTGATCGTCGGTCAGGAAGGTATTCTCGATCTTGATCAAATCCTTGCGGCCCATCTCGCCTGAAGGCAGATTGAGGCCGATGGTGATGCGCTGGTCAGTCTCGGTCAGGCGAAACAGCGACAGCAATTTAAAACCGACCTGCGCAGGAATATGGTCGATTACCGTGCCACGCTTGATGGCTTCAACCTGCAATTTATTATCGTGTGTCATCGGTTGCTCCTTACAGTGCCAGTTCGCTATTCAGTACCAGTGCTAATAGTGCCTGGCGGGCGAAGATGCCGTTGCCCGCCTGCTGGAAATACCAGGCGTGCGGCGTGCTATCAACATCGGTGGTGATCTCGTCAATACGCGGCAGCGGATGCAGCACTTTCATGTTATCGCGGGCACCGGCTAAATCGGCCGCGCGCAGGATAAACTGCGCTTTGACGTTGGCGTACTCGGACGGATCAAGACGTTCTTTCTGCACACGCGTCATATAGAGGATGTCGAGTTCTGGCATCACTTCTTCGATGGTGTCGTGGCGCGTCCAGACGATGTTCTGCTCATCCAGCATGTCGGTGATATAGGCCGGCATCGCCAGTGCATCCGGCGCGATAAAGTAGAAACGGTTGCCGGTGAATTTCGCCAGCGCCTGCGTCAGCGAGTGCACGGTACGGCCGTATTTTAGGTCACCGACCATCGCCACGTTGAGATTATCGAGGCGGCTCTGAGTTTCACGGATAGTAAACAGATCCAGCAGGGTTTGCGTCGGGTGCTGGTTGGCACCGTCACCGGCATTGAGAATCGGAATACCGCTGGAGAACTCAGTCGCCAGACGCGCGGCGCCTTCCTGCGGATGACGCATCACAATCGCATCGACATAAGTACTGATCACCGAAATGGTGTCGGCCAGCGTTTCGCCTTTCTTACCCAGCGAGGTATTGCTGCCGTCGGCGAAGCCCACCACCGAAGCGCCAAGGCGATGCATGGCGGTTTCAAATGACAGGCGCGTGCGCGTTGAGGCTTCAAAGAAGCAGCTGGCGATCACGTTGTGCTTCAGCAGTTCTGGCTGAGGATGCGCTTTCAGCTGGGCAGCAGTATGTAACACCAGCTCCAGCTCTTCGCGGTTGAGATCGTTAATGGAAATAATGTGCTTGCGATATAGCGGGTTGGCCATAGCGTTCTCCTCTGCGCTGCCGGATTGCGGACAAAAAAAAGCCCCTGCTTAAGGGGCTTTTTTTACGATCAATGTATGACGGAAAGAAACAGCGGCATCGCCTGTGGTCAGGCGGGGTAGAGCGGCAAATTGTACGCTGCGCTGTTGCATGTTTCCTCCGGCAAATTGTGGCGCATTATACGCATTCACTGATTTGCATCAAGCAGAAATCGCCGCAAGGTAAACGTTTGCTTTACATGTTACCCAGCGTGGCGACCATCACTGCTTTGATGGTATGCATACGGTTTTCGGCCTGATCAAACACAATGCTGTGCGACGATTCAAACACTTCATTGCTCACTTCCATGCCGTCATTCAGACCGTATTGCTCAGCCATCTGGCGTCCAAGAGTGGTTTGATCGTCATGGAAGGCGGGCAGACAGTGCAGGAATTTCACCTGAGGATTGCCGGTCAGCGCCAGCATCGCACTGTTCACCTGATAAGGACGCAGCAGGGCGATACGCTCTTCCCACACTGATTTCGCTTCGCCCATCGACACCCACACATCAGTGTAGATGAAATCCGCACCCTGCACGCCTTCGGTAATGTCTTCCGTCAGTGTGATTTTGCCACCGGTTTTTTGTGCCGCCACGCGACACTGTTCTACCAGCTGCTCTTCCGGCCAGCAGCCTTTTGGCGCGACCAGGCGCAGATCCAGCCCCACCAGCGCAGCGGCTTCCAGCATGCTGTTACCCATGTTGTTGCGTGCATCACCGACGTACACCAGCGTCATCTCGCTCAACGGTTTGCCTGGCAGATGTTCCTGCATGGTGAGCAGATCGGCCAACAGTTGCGTAGGATGAAACTCGGTCGTCAGGCCATTCCACACCGGCACACCGGCAAATTCCGCCAGGGTTTCCACTAATTCCTGACCAAAGCCACGATATTGAATGCCGTCATACATGCGACCTAAAACGCGCGCAGTGTCTTTCATCGACTCTTTATGGCCGATCTGGCTGCCGCTTGGGCCGAGGTAAGTGACGTTAGCGCCCTGATCGTATGCGGCAACTTCGAAAGAGCATCGGGTACGGGTCGAGTCTTTTTCGAAGATGAGCGCGATATTCTTGCCTTTCAGGTACTGCGTCTCGTTGGCATTTTTCTTAGCGTGTTTTAATTCACCTGCCAGACTTAACAGGTTAGCGATTTCGGCGGGGGTGAAATCCAGCAATCTCAGGAAGTGTCTCGAATACAGCTGACTCATACAGCGCTCCAGATACGGGTTCATAATGAATTAAAATTCAATCTAACCGTATGAATATGCATTTTCAACCCCGACGTTAAGAAACTTTCCGTTTTGTGTAGTGGCGCGCGAGGCAGTGTGGGAAAATAATTGCATTCACGTCGAACATTTTGAGGACACGCACATGGCATATGAAGCATTGCTGGAAGAACAGCGCGAAGAAACCCGCCTGATCATTGAAGAGTTGCTGGAAGACGGCAGCGATCCGGATGCGCTTTACACTATCGAGCATCACCTCTCTTGCAACAACTTCGACTCACTAGAGAAAGTGGCGGTTGAGGCTTTCAAACTGGGCTTTGAAGTGAGCGAGCCAGAAGAGCTGGAGCTGGAAGAGGGCGGCACGGTGATGTGTGTGGACATCTTAAGCGAAGGCGCATTGAAGCCAGAGCTGATTGATGCACAGGTTGAGCAACTGGTGAATCTGGCCGGTAAGTTCAACGTCGATTACGACGGTTGGGGCACTTACTTCGAAGACCCGGACGCGGAAGATGAAGACGACGATGGTGATTTCATCGACGACGAAGAAGATGACGGTGTGCGTCACTAAGTCTTGATGGGCGGCGCTCGCCGCCCAGATCATTTCCCCCGCCATATAAAGAACGCCGATGAATTACGCTCCCCTGTTAGAACCCATTTATGAATTCCTGCACTGCCGCACGCCACAAGCGTGGATTGACGAAGCGCGCAAGCCGGAAAACCTGACGCTGCTGCTGACCGATCACATGGTGTGCGAGTTAAAAGCGGCACAAACCGCGGTGTTTATCATTCGTAAGTATGTGGCTGATAAACCCAGTGGCGATGCCATTCTGGCTTGGCTCAAGCCGTACGAAGATTTCATCTACCGCGAAGAGCCGGACAGCAACTTCATTAACGCGCATAAAAATCTGACCAAGAGCATCATTGTGCGTAACGAACTGCCGTGGGCGGATGATTTGGTCGAGATGATGATTCTGCTGATCAAAGAAGAGCTGCATCATTTTTATCAGGTGTGGGAAATCATGCAGTCGCGTGGTTTGCCGTATCGCAAAATCACTGCCAGCCGCTATGCCAAAGGGCTGATTCGTGAAATCCGTACGTTTGAACCTGAAGCGCTGGTGGATAAGCTGATTTGCGGTGCCTATATCGAAGCGCGATCCTGTGAGCGTTTTGCCAGCCTGGCGCCGTATCTGGATGAACAGCTGCAGAAGTTCTACATCTCGCTGCTGCGTTCTGAAGCGCGTCACTATCAGGATTATTTGAAGCTGGCGGAACAGATTTCTGCCAGGGATATTACGCCGCGCGTGCAGGCGTTTGGTGCAGCGGAAGCGAAATTAATCAGCGAGCCGGATGGTGAGTTGCGTTTCCACAGCGGTGTTCCCGCCTGGTAAGTTGGGTGCGCAAATCTGCGCACCGCTTTTACATCACAACACTTTCAACATCCGCACTTCACAATCACCGTGCCCGGTACAGCCCATGGCGCTGTCAATCAGCTCAAATCCCAGCGACTCATACAGCTTAATCGCGCGGGTTAGCGTGCCGGTGGTTTCCAGATAGCAGCGACGGAAGCCCTGCTGACGCGCATACTCCATGGCCTGCAAAGCGAGCGCACGCGCCAGCCCTAAACCTCGCACCTGCGGCAGGAAATACATCTTCTGCAGTTCGCAGATATCCGGCGCACTACACGCCAGCGGTGCCACGCCACCGCCGCCCACAACAAGACCCTCATGCTCGACGATCCAGTAAGCGCTGTTGACTTCGCTGTACAACTCGAACAGGCGATCCAGATTCGGATCGGACACGGTGTAGCCTTTGTCGGCGGTCAGGCCAAACTCCGCGGAGACATCACGGATCACTTGCGCAATCAGCGGATTATCGGCCGCAACAATCGGGCGCACCTGTAAATTCAGTGGCGTAGCGGTGGTCATCATTTTCTTCCGGTGTAAAAAAGCCGGGCAGTGCCCGGCCTGGATTAAGCAGTTGGACTGATGCGCTTACAATGCCGCAATCACGCCCTGCTGTTCAATCAGTTTTGCTTTTGATTGTTCCAGCTCAACAATGCGCTCACGCTCTTTCGCCACCACCGCTTCCGGTGCACGTGCGACAAAGCCTTCGTTCGCCAGTTTGACCTGGATCTTCTCAATCTCGACATCCAGCTTGGTCAGCTCTTTCGCCAGACGCTCCAGCTCAGCTTCCTTGTTGACCAGATCCGCCATTGGGATCAGCAACTCAGCGCCTTCCACGATCTTGGTGACTGATACCGGACCTTTCTCGCCCGCAGGCAGAATGGTCAGGCTTTCCAGACGCGCGAGGCGTGACAGGAAGCTACGGTTCTCATCGACACGACGCTGCGCGGTTGGCGAGCAGTCACGCAGCAGCACATCCAGAGGTTTACCCGGTGCGATGTTCATCTCAGCACGGATGTTACGCACTGCCACGATCGCTTGCTTGATCCACTCGATATCCGCTTTGGCTTCAGCATCTTCTTTCGCCGCGTCAAACTGCGGGAACGGCTGCAGCATGATGGTATCGTGATCGATGTTCTTCAGACCTTTCACGCGCTGCCAGATGGTTTCAGTGATGTAAGGAATGATCGGATGCGCCAGGCGCAGCACCGCTTCGAGTACGGTAACCAGCGTATTACGCGTGCCGCGCAGTTCCGCTTCGCTGCCGTTGCTCATCACTGGCTTAGTCAGCTCCAGATACCAGTCACAGAACTGGTTCCAGGTGAAGTCATACAGAATGTTGGCTGCGATATCAAAGCGATAGCTGTCCAGCGCTTCACGATAGGCTTTCACGGTGCTGTTGAATTCGGTCAGAATCCAGCGATCCGCCAACGATAGCTTCAGTTCGCCGCCGTTCTGGCCGCAATCATGCTCTTCGGTGTTCATCAGCACGAAGCGGCTGGCGTTCCACAGCTTATTGCAGAAGTTGCGATAGCCTTCGAGACGCTTCATATCCCAGTTGATGTCACGACCGGTTGAGGCCAGTGCCGCCAGGGTGAAGCGCAGGGCATCGGTGCCGGAAGCCACAATACCGTCCGGGAATTGTTTCTCGGTACGTTTGCGGATCTTCTCAGCCAGCTGCGGCTGCATCATATTACCGGTGCGTTTCTCCAGCAGGTCTTCCAGCGAAATGCCGTCGATCATATCCAGTGGATCGATGACGTTGCCTTTCGACTTGGACATCTTCTGGCCTTCTTCATCACGAATCAAACCGGTCATATAGACAGTTTTAAACGGCACCTGTGGCTTGCCGTCTTCATCTTTGATGAAGTGCATGGTCAGCATGATCATGCGCGCAATCCAGAAGAAGATGATGTCGAAGCCGCTCACTAACACGCTGGTTGGGTGGAAGGTACGCAGCGCTTCGGTATTCTCTGGCCAGCCAAGGGTAGAGAAGGTCCACAGGCCTGACGAGAACCAGGTGTCCAGCACGTCGTCGTCCTGGCGCAGAACAACAACGTCAGCCAGGTTATTTTCCTGACGCACTTCGGCTTCAGTACGGCCCACATAGACGTTGCCGTCGTTGTCATACCAGGCCGGAATGCGGTGTCCCCACCACAGCTGACGCGAGATGCACCAATCCTGAATGTCACGCATCCATGAGAAGTACATGTTTTCATACTGTTTTGGCACGAACTGGATGTCGCCGTTTTCAACTGCTTCTACCGCGACTTTCGCCAGCGGAGCAGTGCGCACATACCATTGGTCAGTCAGCATTGGCTCAATGACTACGCCACCACGGTCGCCGTAAGGTACGGTCAAATCGTGAGGTTTGATCTCGTCCAGCAAGCCGAGTTCATCAACCGCAGCCACCATCGCTTTACGTGCAGCAAAACGCTCCATTTTCTGGAACTGTGCTGGGATCTCATCCGCGCACTCGTCGCTGACTTCGCCGTTGGTGTCGAACACTTCCGCGCGCTCGCGGATATCGCCATCAAAGGTCAGGATGTTGATCATTGGCAGCTTGTGACGACGGCCGACTTCGTAGTCGTTGAAGTCGTGTGCCGGGGTGATCTTCACGCAGCCGGTGCCTTTTTCCATATCTGCATGGTCATCGCCCACGATCGGAATACGACGGCTCACCAGCGGCAGGATCAGCTCTTTGCCAATAAGGTCTTTGTAACGTGGATCTTCCGGATTCACCGCCACGCCGGTATCGCCCAGCAGGGTTTCCGGGCGAGTGGTGGCAACCACCAGATAATCTTTGCCTTCTGCGGTTTTCACGCCATCCGCCAGCGGATAGCGGATATGCCACATAGAGCCTTTGCTCTCGCGGTTTTCCACTTCCAGATCGGAGATCGCCGTACGCAGTTTTGGATCCCAGTTCACCAGGCGCTTACCGCGGTAAATCAGGTTCTCTTTGTACAAACGGACGAAGACTTCACGCACCGCATTCGACAGGCCTTCATCCATGGTGAAGCGCTCGCGCTCCCAATCCACAGAGTTGCCAAGGCGACGCATCTGACGGGTAATGGTGCCGCCAGATTCATCCTTCCACTGCCAGATTTTATCGATGAAGGCTTCACGGCCGTAATCCTGGCGTGTTTTGCCTTCTTCAGCGGCGATCTTGCGCTCAACCACCATCTGCGTCGCGATGCCGGCGTGGTCAGTACCCGCCTGCCACAGAGTATTTTTACCCTGCATGCGCTGGTAGCGAATCATGGTATCCATGATGGTCTGCTGGAAAGCGTGACCCATATGCAAGCTGCCGGTGACGTTCGGCGGCGGGATCATGATGCAAAAGCTTTCCTGGCTGGTATCGCCATTCGGTTTAAAGTAGCCCTGCTGTTCCCAGTGCTCGTAGAGCGGCTGCTCGATATCTTGCGGGTTATATGTCTTTTCCATTTCTACACTGTCGTTTGCGGCGGAGGTGGCGTCGCCGTATTCAATTGGAAACCAACGTTGCGATAGGCTTTATAGCGGTCGCGCGCCAGTTGTTTTAGGGATTCTTCGTAAGGTACGAAGTCTATCACTTCATGGAAACCAGTAGCAAAATCTGCGAACTGTGGCAGCAGGCTAATCAGCAGGTCACGCGGGGAACTGCCACGACGCTGCGGCCAGGCCAGTTCCACCGGTGCGCCGTAGCGCGGGCCTTCACCGGCCAGATTGTGCGGCACAAAGGCGTTGGCCGGGCGCTGCCAGAGTGCTTCATCCAGACGATTGGCCTGCTCTTCATTTTCACAGGCAATCAGGATGCGTTTGCCGTCACGCCAGCGTGTTTCGGCCAGATCGCACACCAGTGCTTCGATGGCGCTAAGGCCGTCGCTGGCGCTTTCTGACTCCATCACGTAGAAAGTGGCGTTTTTCATGGCAAGCTTATTTCCATTAATGACAGTGGGGCGCATTTTGCGCCCCATGAGTTCATACGTCTATACACTTCATACTTCAAGGTGCAGATGCGTTGGCTGCTCTCGTCCACCCGAATCACATACTTGAGTAAGCTCATCGGGACTCTCTCGTTTGCCGCCTTTCTGCACCTCGAATTATTTGTGTCTATTTTTACTCGGCTTTAATCGTCGCCGTTCAATCCTGCACGGTTCAACAGGAACTGCGACAGCAGCGGAACCGGACGACCGGTGGCGCCTTTGGCTTTGCCAGAACGCCATGCAGTGCCGGCGATATCCAGGTGCGCCCAGTTAAACTTACGGGCAAAGCGAGCCAGGAAGCAGGCGGCGGTGATAGCACCACCTGGACGACCACCAATGTTTGCCATATCGGCAAAGTTGGACTCCAGCTGCTCCTGATACTCATCCGCCATCGGCAGACGCCAGGCGCGGTCACCCGCTTGCTCGGAGGCGCTGATCAGCTCGTGTGCCAGCGGGTTGTGATTCGACATCAAACCGCTGACGTGATGGCCCAGCGCAATCACGCAGGCACCGGTCAGGGTCGCAACATCAATCACCACTTCTGGCTCGAAGCGCTCAACGTAAGTCAGCGCATCGCACAGTACCAGACGGCCTTCCGCATCGGTATTCAGCACTTCAACGGTCTGGCCCGACATGGTGGTCAGCACATCGCCGGGGCGCATCGAACGACCATCTGGCATGTTCTCGCAGCCCACCAGAACACCAACTACGTTGAGTGGCAGATTGAGTTCCGCCACCATGCGCATCACACCGTATACCGATGCCGCGCCGCACATGTCGTATTTCATCTCATCCATCGAATCGGCAGGTTTGATCGAGATACCGCCGGAATCGAAGGTCAGGCCTTTACCCACCAGCACAATCGGACGTGCTTCTGGGTCGGTGCTGCCTTTGTACTCAATCACCGACATCAGCGATTCGTTGTGTGAACCGGCACCGACCGCCAGATAAGCGTTCATGCCCAGCTCTTTCATCTGCTGTTCGCCGATGACACGGGTTGTGACATTTTTGCTGTAAGCATCAGCCAACTGACGCGCCTGTGACGCCAGATACGCGGCGTTACAAATATTTGGCGGCATATTGCCGAGGTCTTTCGCTGCTCTGACACCCGCAGCAACCGCCAAACCATGCTGAATCGCACGTTCGCCGCTGGTGAGTTCACGGCGCGTTGGCACATTAAACACCAGTTTGCGTAGCGGACGGCGCGGTTCAACTTTATTACTTTTCAGCTGATCAAAGTTGTAGAGCGCTTCTTTTGAGGTTTCAACCGCCTGGCGTACTTTCCAGTAGGTGTTGCGCCCTTTAACATGCAGTTCGGTCAGGAAGCACACCGCTTCCATTGAACCGGTGTCGTTCAACGTGTTGATGGTCTTCTGAATCACCTGCTTGTACTGACGTTCATCCAGCTCGCGCTCTTTACCGCAGCCGATCAACAGGATACGTTCAGACAGGATGTTAGGCACATGGTGCAGCAGCAATGTCTGACCGACTTTGCCTTCCAGTTCACCGCGGCGCAGCAGGGCGCTGATGTAGCCGTCGCTGATTTTATCCAGCTGTTCAGCAATGGGTGACAAACGGCGCGGTTCGAAAACGCCTACAACAATGCAGGCGCTACGCTGTTTTTCCGGGCTACCGCTTTTTACACTGAACTCCATGCACTCTCCTGAATCTTAAAGACAACGGCCTTAGCTGTCGTTAGAATGTAGCGCGTTCGTAACCCATTATTTTTAGCGGCGCCATGACAATTTAACGCCGACGGTCATAATGAGATGTGGTGGCAATGTGTTGTTTTTTCACCACCCTAACGCGTTCGTCATACTATTTTAGCTACGATGACGGCCATTGATGAAGAAAAATGGCTGATAAGCGTTGAAACTAGCGATTTTCCTGCAAAAAGACAAGTTATCACAGGCGTACTAAGCGTGATCATCATTAGATATCTGGTTCGGGAAACGCTCAAAAGCCAGCTGGCTATCCTGTTCATCCTGCTACTGATCTTCTTTTGCCAGAAGTTAGTCAGGATTTTGGGTGCAGCGGTGGATGGCGAGATCCCAACAAATCTGGTTCTGACATTGTTAGGACTTGGCGTGCCTGAAATGGCACAACTTATCCTGCCCCTAAGCTTGTTTCTGGCGATTTTAATGACCCTTGGGCGGCTGTACACCGAAAGCGAGATCACGGTGATGCATGCCTGCGGCCTGGGGAAAAGTGTGCTGGTTAAAGCGGCGATGATCCTGATGCTGCTGACTTCCGCGGTGGCGGCAGTCAATGTCATCTGGTTAGGGCCATGGTCATCGCGTTATCAGGACGAAGTGACACAAAATGCCAAAGCCAACCCCGGAGCGGCGGCGCTGGCGGCAGGCCAGTTCCAGACGTCCAGCGACGGCAATAGCGTGCTGTTCGTTGAGAACGTCAAGGGTAACACCTTTGGTAGCGTGTTCCTGGCGCAGCTGCGCCCGAAAGGCAATGCGCGTCCATCAGTGGTGTTGGCTGATAGCGGTCACATGGAGCAGCGTAAAGACGGCTCGCAGGTGGTGACGCTGGATAAAGGCACGCGCTTTGAAGGTACCGCGATGCTGCGCGATTTCCGCATCACTGACTTCACTAACTATCAGGCGCTGGTGGGCTACAAAGAAGCCACGCTCGATCCGAATGATGCCGATCAGGCTGATATCAGCACCTTGTTCAAAACCAAAACACCGCAGTTCCAGGCCGAGTTCCACTGGCGTTTAACGCTGGTGTTTGCGGTGCTGGTGATGGCGTTGATGGTGGTGCCGCTTAGCGTGGTAAACCCACGTCAGGGCCGCGTGCTGTCGATGCTGCCTGCGATGCTGCTGTATCTGATTTTCTTCCTGTTGCAGAGTTCTTTGCGCTCAAATGCAGCGAAAGGCAGGTTTGATCCCGCGATTTGGATGTGGGTAGTCAACCTCTCTTATCTGGCTCTGGCGGTGTTGTTAAACCTGTGGGATACAGTGCCGATGCGACGCATTCGTGGTCGCTTTAGCCGTGGAGGATCGCAGTGATGTTTAAGGTCCTTGACCGCTATATCGGTAAAACCATCTTCAACACCATCATGCTGACGTTATTCATGCTGGTGTCGCTGTCGGGCATCATCAAGTTTGTCGACCAGCTGCGTAAAACCGGACAGGGCGCTTACACCGCGCTCGACGCCGGTTACTACACGCTGCTCAGCGTACCGAAAGATATTGAGATCTTCTTCCCGATGGCCGCGCTGTTGGGCGCACTGTTGGGCTTAGGGACATTGGCGCAGCGCAGCGAGCTGGTGGTGATGCAGGCATCGGGCTTTACTCGTATGCAGGTGGCGCTGGCGGTGATGAAAACCGCGATTCCGCTGGTGCTGTTGACCATGGCTATCGGCGAGTTTGTGGCACCGCAGGGCGAGCAGATGGCGCGTAACTACCGTGCGCAGCAGCTGTATGGCGGCTCGCTGATGTCGACGCAGAATGGATTGTGGGCAAAAGACGGCCATGACTTCATCTACATCGAACGCATCAAAGGCGACAACGAGATTGATGGCGTCAGCATTTACACCTTCACCGATCAGCGTCGTCTCCTGAGCGTGCGTTATGCCGCCAGTGCGACCTGGAACAAAGACAAGAAATTGTGGCAGCTGTCGCAGGTGGACGAGTCCAACCTGAGTGATGCGAAGCAGATTACCGGTTCGCAAAGTCTGGGCGGTGAGTGGAAAACCAACCTGACGCCCGACAAGCTCGGTGTGGTGGCATTGGATCCGGATGCGCTGTCGATCAGCGGCCTGTACAACTACAGCAAATACCTCAAGCAGAGCGGCCAGGTTTCCGGGCGTTATCTGCTGAACATGTGGGGTAAAATCTTCCAGCCACTGTCCGTGGCGGTGATGATGCTGATGGCGCTGTCGTTTATCTTTGGCCCGCTGCGTAGCGTGTCGATGGGCGTGCGCGTAGTAACGGGGATTAGCTTCGGCTTCCTGTTCTACGTGCTGGACCAGATTTTCGGTCCGTTGAGCCTGGTGTATGGCATCCCGCCGATTCTGGGTGCGCTATTGCCGAGCGCCGCGTTCTTTGCCATCAGCTTGTATTTGTTGATGAAGCGCAGTTGATGATTGTGAAGGGATAACCCGCAGCTATCACGAAAACCCCACTGAAGCCGCCATCCCCATGGCGGCTTTTTTATTACTTCAATGTATGAATCAAAGCTGGCAGCTGCGATAGCAGGTACAGCACCAACCCAATGGTGCCGCCAACCAAGGTACCGTTAATGCGGATAAACTGCAGATCGCGGCCAATGTTAAGTTCGATCTGCTGGGACATATCACGTGCATCCCAGCTCTTCACGGTATCGCTGATGTGGCGCGTCAGGAACTCTGCAAACTCCGGCGCGATACTGCGGGCGGCATCTTCCAGATGCTGATTCATCGAAGTACGCAGCGCTTCATCGGCTGCCAGCGTTTCGCCGAACCACAGCGCTGCGAGACGCACACGCTCCTGCACGCGGGAATCTTCACTATTGAGGTCGGCCTTCAGCCAGCTACGCAAATCCTGCCACAACTCGCCGATATAGCGATTCAGCGACTCATCTTCTTTCAGCCAGTTTTTAATCACTTCGGCGCGTTCGGCCATTTCGGGGTCGGTTTTCAGCTTCTCAATCAGTCGCTGTACTGCGCGATCAAAGCCCAGACGCAGTTCGTGACCTTGATTGATCGCCACTTCATCGAGAATTGAATCGACGGCATTAGCCACGACGTCAGCACTGTGCTCACCCAGCCATTCCGTTGGCAGCATTTTGGCTTTAATAGGATGTTCCCGCTTCAGCCAGCGCACAATCTGAGTTGCGATAAACTCACGCGTGCCGGGCTTATGTAGCTGGCGCAGCAACTGTTGCACTGCCGCATCCAGCAGTTCCTGATGACGATTATTTTTGGTCAGGCTATCCAGTAACAGTGCGCTGGACTGGGTGAGATCGACCTTGTCCAGTGCGCGATGCACGGCACGACGCAGGAAGCGCTGGATGCGTTCATCATCCGTGAGATCGAGGAAGCCGCGCATCACCTGCAACAGATGGCGACCGATGCGATCGGCATTGCCCGGCGTATTCAGCCAGTGCGCCAGCATCTGCGAAGGATCGTGGCGGCGAATCAGCGCCAGCAGCGAATCGGTATCGAGAAATTTCTCCTGCACAAAGCGGCCAAGATTCTCCCCGATGCGATCCTTATTGCGCGGAATAATCGCCGTATGACGTGAAATGAAGGGCACCGGCACGCGGCGAAACAGCGCCACCACCGCGAACCAGTCGGCCAGCGCACCGACCATTGCGGCTTCGGCAATCGCCTTCACACCGAGCACCCAGAAATTGGGCGGCAAAAATAGCGTCACGACAAAAGTTGCCGCCGCTATCAGCAGCAGCGACAGCGCGAGCCGCTTGCTCCGTTTGAGTTGTTGATATTTATCCATATACCCATTTTAGCAGAGAGGATTGCAGGGGGCTTTGAAGGGCAGCCTGATGACCGCCCGAGATACGATGAGAGCAAGTTTAACGACGACGACCGCCCATCAAACTCCCTAATACGCCACGAATGATCTGGTTGGTCACCTGACGCGCCGCGCTTTTTGCCACGCTCTGCACCACGCCATCGCGCTTGCCGCCGCGCGGACCTGTGGTGCCAAATAGAATGTCTTTCAGGCCACCGAGAATGCCGTCATCGACTTCGACATTATTCCCTTTGGCTTCCGGCGCATTAGCCTGCTGCGGCGCGGCCTGCACCCCTTTTTGCAGCATCTCAAACGCGGATTCACGATCCACTTCGGTGTCGTATTTGCCATACAGCGGGGAGTTATTGATCAGCCCATTGCGTTCATCTTGGGTGACCGGCCCCATGCGTGAACCGGGCGCAATCACCATCGCGCGCTGCACCATCGACGGGCTGCCTTTTTCATCGAGGAACGAAATCAGCGCCTCGCCAGTGCCCAACGCCTGAATGGCTTCCACGGTATCGAACGCCGGATTGGCGCGCATTGTTTCGGCGGCGCTTTTCACCGCTTTTTGATCTTTGGGCGTGAAGGCGCGCAGGGCGTGCTGCACGCGATTGCCTAGCTGGCCGAGCACGTTGTCAGGAATATCCGATGGATTCTGCGTGACGAAATAGACGCCGACACCTTTGGAACGAATCAGACGGATCACCTGTTCCACTTTCTCCAGCAGTACTGGCGGTGCGTCGGTAAACAGCAGATGTGCCTCATCAAAGAAGAACACCATCTTCGGTTTGTCGAGATCGCCGGCTTCAGGTAGCTGTTCGTACAGCTCCGCCAGCAGCCACAGCAGGCTGGTGGCATACAGTTTCGGCATCTGATACAGCTTCTCGGCGGAAAGGATGTTGATGAAGCCTTTGCCTTCGCTGTCACAACGCATCCAGTCACGGATATCCAGCATTGGCTCGCCAAAGAAGTGCTCAGCGCCTTGCTGCTCCAGCGCCAGCAAGCCGCGCTGAATCGCCCCCACGGAGGCGCTGTTGATGTTGCCGTACTGCGTCTGGAAGGATTTAGCGTTATCACCGATGTACTGCGTCATGGCGCGCAGATCTTTGAAATCCAACAGCAATAAGCCTTGATCGTCGGCGATGCGGAAGATGATTTGCAGCACGCCCGATTGCACATCATTCAGATTGAGCAAGCGCGCCAGCAAGAGCGGGCCGAGGTCGGAAACCGTGGCGCGCACCGGATGGCCTTTCTCGGCAAAAATATCCCACACCATCACCGGATTTTTCTGTGCCTGCCAGTCGGTGACGCCAATCTTCTCCAGCCGCGACAGCAGCTTTTCCGAGCCTTCACCAGCGGTCGCCACGCCAGTGAGATCGCCTTTGACGTCTGCCATGAACACTGGCACACCGATGCTGGAGAAGGACTCGGCGATTTTTTGCAGCGTCACGGTTTTACCGGTGCCGGTGGCGCCGGTGATCAAACCGTGGCGGTTCGCCATATTGGAGAGCAGGGATAACTGGATGTCGGGCGTTTGAGCAATCAGCAACGGGGTGGTCATATTTTTTCACTCGCAGGCAACAGGTTATGCCAGAAAGAATAGCAAGCGATGCGAGGGGAAGGATGAAGATTGTACTGAAAGTGTTGATGGGGGAAGTCATTCCCCCATCAACAGGATTTACTGCTTCTGCACCACATCAAAGAATAGCAAGCTCACCCCAATCCCTTGCTGCACATGATTGACGTTGTTCCGCACCGCGACCTGCTGCGCGCCCTGCAGCATCACCACAAACGGAGAGTTCTGCTGCACGGTATTTTGCAGGTCGGTGTAAAGCGCACGGCGTTTGGCGGCATCACTTTCGCCCGCTGCTGCACGTGTTTTGGCGCTGAGTTCCGGGATTTCCCAGCCGACACGCCACGCCAGCGTTTTTGAGCCGCCCGGTACGTTGTAAGCAAAGGCGCTCGCATTGGTATTCGGATCGACGTAATCCGCGCCCCAGTAGATAAAGATCGACTGGAAATCGCGGCCGCGCATCTTGCTCCACAATTCCGATTCCGCCACCGGCTGCAACTCAATCTGCACGTCCGCTTTGGCAAAGCTGGCCTGCAGCGCCTGCGCGACATCAATGTACGGCGGCTGATTGATCACCGTTAGCGCAAACTTGCTGCCGGGTTTAATGCCGCCTTTGGATAAAATCGCTTTGGCTTTCGCCACATCGTAGTGGAACGGTTTGTCTTCCAGCGCGCCGTCAAAGCCCTGCGGCAGGAAACTTTGATGAATGCGGTACTGACCTTTCAGCAAATCTTGTGAGATGGACTGGTAATCTACCAACCAGCGCGCCGCTTCCCACAGGGCCGGATTACCCAATGCGGGCTGCGCTTTGTTCTGCGTATTGAAGCCAAGGTAATACACCAGGCTTGAAGGGAATGCCGCAATGTGCAGGTTTTTATCGCTCTTTAGTGCATCAATCTGGTCTGGGCCGAGTTGATAAGCGACATCGACATCGCCTTGCTGAATCAGCAGGCGACGCGCACCCGCATCGGCGACGCCTTTCAGCAAAATACGCTTCAGGTGTGGCTGCGGATTGGCTTGCGGGTTGGCACTCAGCACCAGTGCCTGCTGTGGCACATACTGCTGAATCGTAAACGCGCCGCTGCCTGCGGTGTTGGTGTGCAGCCAGCCATTGCCGAGATCGTTATTCACCGCATGCTGCTGCACGGTTTTACTGTCCACTACGGATGCGACCGGCGCGGTGAGCAGGCGTAGCGCCAAATCCTGACCAATCTGCGCGGGCCATTGAATCTCCAGCTGGTGATCATTCAGCACCTTAAACTGGCTGGCGATGTTCTCGTTGGTCCAGCCAAACTCGGCGAGAATAAAAGAGGGCGCTTTGTTCAACTGCACGGCACGCGTCAGTGAGAAAATCACATCCTGCGGCGTGACCACATTACCGCTGGAGAAGTGTGCATCCGGCTTGAGATTAAACACCAGGCTGTGCGGCGTACTGCCAGTTTGCCAGGATGTCGCCAGCAGCGGCGCCAGTTTCTGTGGCGTATCGCGATCGGCTTGCACCAGCGTCTGGTAGATGTTGCGCTGCACGCTGTTGCTGACCGTTTCAAAGCTTTCCGCGGGGTCGAAACTGATAATGCCATCTAGCGGCACGGCGACCACCAGCGTGTCTTTCGGTGTCACAGCCTGCAAGGCAAATGCACTACTCCATAAAGTGACCAACAAAATCAATGCACGCATTTATTGTTTTCCTGAGTGATAGATTAATCGACTCTATCGCTGCGGCCGCTCAGGCAAAATGCCGGTTTGTTCTGAGCTGTGCCAGAAATTAACAATTGATAACATTTAGCGATTATTTCACTTATTTTGTGCGCCGCCTGTCATTTCCAGGAAATAGATCGTTCATGTACTGGTCAATTAAGTAAATAAAATGTTATTAATGAGAATAATTCTCTTGTATGGAAGTATGATTTATTTTTATCGATTAATTTGGGCGATTATTTCTCTGCGCGATCAATTTTGGTCGTTTGCCCATCACGACTTGCTAAAAACACAGCAATTGTACGGTTAAAAGTCCAATTCCCGCCTCGATAGCCCTTTACCTGCCCTTAACCTAAATTCAACATCATGATGTTTTCTCATCAAAACACATCTGTGCATTGATTCTTACATTCAGAAATATCTATATCCCTAAGATTGCCAGGTTATTTACCGATTTATAAAGCCATTAACAAAAATAATTATCTTTCTTAGCAAGTGAGAGTCGTCGCGCCATGCTTCTAAATAAACCGACCACCAGACGTAAGTTTTTGCTTGGGTCGTTATTGGCTTTGCCATTAAGCGACCTGGTATTTAAGGGATTAACTGCGGCGCAAGCTGCGGAAATGGCAGCACCCGAGCTGACCGACTATAAACCGATCTTTTTCAGCGCGGAGGAGTGGCAGTTTATTCTGGCTGCAACCGATCGCCTGATCCCCGCTGGCGGCAATGGCAAAGCGCCAGGTGCACTGGAAACCAATGTGCCGATCTTTATCGATCAGCAATTGCACAGCCCGGAGTTTGGCGGCGAAATATACATGCAGGGCCCGTTCGACGTGCATGCGCCCGCCACCATGGGTTATCAAATTCCCTTCACGCCACAACAGATTTATCAGGCCGGTATCAAGCTGGTGGATCAGTGGACGCAGAGCACCTACCAGAAGTCATTCCATGAACTGACGCTGGAACAGAAAGATGCTGTGCTGACCAAAGTGAACAAAAACGACGGTATCGACTTCGCTGCGCTGGGCGAGCCGAACCTGAAGGCTTCACAGTTCTTTGGCCAATTGCTGGCAGATACCAAACACGGTTACCTCGCTGACCCGATGTACGGCGGCAACAAGGGCATGAAAGCCTGGATTGCCATCGGTTTCCCAGGCGCACGCGCCAGCTTCACCGAATGGGTGAAACAGCACAACGTGCCGTACCCGCTGGGACCGGTCAGCCTCTTGGGTGAGCGCGCGTAAGCCTCCCCCCGTATTTGGTATGTGAGACAGGATTAACATGGCACAGATTACAAAGAAAGAAGTCGACGTCGTCGTTTGCGGCCTCGGCTGGGCCGGCTCGTTGATGAGTATCGAACTGGCATTGGCCGGGCTGGAAGTGCGCGCGTTAGAGCGCGGCGGCGAGCGTGATTACCCGGATTTTGCTTACCCGAAACCGGCTGATGAATACGCTTATAACGTGCGTAACAAAGTGTTTGCCACCCCGAAAGAAGTGGCGGTCACCGTGCGTTACAACATGAGCCAGACCGCACTGCCAACCCGTAAATGGGGCGCATTCGCACCGGGTACCGGTGTCGGCGGCGCAGGTATGCACTGGACGGCGGTACTGATTCGTCCAACGCCAACCGATATCAAACTGAAAACTTACGTCGATCAGGCCTACAAGCCGGGCGTGCTGCAGGACGATATGCGCGTGATGGACTTCCCGTTCACCTGGGAAGAGATCGAGCCGTATTACTACAAGTTTGAGCTGATTTGCGGTCAGTCGGGTAACACCGGCAACCTGCGCGGTCAGATTCTGGAAGGCGGCGATCCGTTCGAAGGCCCACGTTCTGAACCCTATCCGCTGCCTGCGCTGGAAGACACGCTGAACAACGTGATGTTCAAAGAAGCGGCCACCAAGCTGGGCTATCACCCGTTCCCGAACCCTTCTGCGTGCGTATCTCGCGCGTGGAAAAACCCGTACGGCAACCAGATCGCGCCTTGTAACTATTGCGGTTACTGCTCGAAATATCCGTGCCTGAACTACTCCAAAGCCTCACCACAAACTGCTGTGATGGATGCACTGAAGCGTCTGCCGAACTTCTCTTACGAAGTGCATGCGGAAGTGTACAAAGTGGTGCTGCACGATGATGGTAAAACCGCGAAGGGCGTTCTCTACTTCGATGCAGACGGCAACGAAGTGTTCCAGCCAGCCAAAATTGTGGTGCTGTCCAGCTTCCAGCTGTACAACGTGCGTCTGATGCTGCTGTCCGGTATCGGCAAGCCGTACAACCCGATCACCGAAGAAGGTGTGGTAGGCCGTAACTACGCATTCCTGTCGAACGGCGGCGCAACCCTGTTCTTCAAAGACAAAAACTTCAACTCCTACGCCACCGCCGGCGCCACCGGTCAGATGTTCAACGACATCTCACCAGGCAACTTCGATGGCCCAGGTCTCGGCTTCCTCGGCGGCGCGAAGATCCACAGCTCGCAAGCCACCGGTACGCCAATGGCCGCTTCACTGCCAAAAGGCACGCCAGCCTGGGGCATGGGTTACAAAGAAGGTCTGGAGGAGTGGTACAACCATTCCATGAAGATCAGCATCACGACAACTTGCCAGTCGTATCGCGATATCTATTTGGATCTGGATCCGCACTACACCGACCATCGCGGTCAGCCGCTGCTGCGTATGACGTTCAACTGGAAAGAGAACGAACTTAAGCTGCAACAGCATCTGAAAGGCATCGTTGGCGATATCGCGAAAGAGTTGAACCCAGACAGCATGAGCATGAGCTTCCTGCCGATGGGCGCGGACTTCGATCTGACCAAATACGTCTCCACGCACAACGTGGGCGGCGCGGTGATGGGCGATAACCCAAGAACTTCAGCGCTGAACAAGTACCTGCAGAGCTGGGATGTACATAACGTGTTTGTACCGGGCGGTAACGCCTTCCCGCAAAACTTCCAGGCGAACCCGACCGATACCATCGGCGCGATTACCCTGATGGCGGCGCAGGCGATCAAAGAACACTATCTGAAAAACCCAGGTCCATTGGTACAGGCATAAGCACATGAAATTAAAATCATTGTTAATCGCTAACGCCGTGCTGCTGGGAAGCTTTGCGGTACAGGCTCACGCGGAAGATGACGCCGCGCTGATTAAGAAGGGTGAATATCTGTCACGTCTCGGCGACTGTATGGCGTGCCATAGCGTCGCGGGCAAAGCGGATTACGCCGGTGGTCTGGCGATTGAGTCGAATCTCGGCACCATCTTCTCCACCAACATCACGCCGGACAAAGAGCACGGCATCGGTAACTACAGCGAGCAGCAGTTCTCTGATGCGGTGCGCAAAGGTGTGCTGCCGGACGGTTCACGTCTTTACCCGGCAATGCCGTACCCGGATTACGCCAAAATCAGTGATGAAGACATGCACGCGCTGTATGTCTACTTCATGAAAGGCGTGAAGCCGAGTAGCGAACAGCCGGAAGAGACCAAACTGAGCTTCCCGTTCAGCCAGCGCTGGGGCATGCGTTTCTGGAACTGGGCATTCACCTCTGATAAGCCGTTCCAGCCAATTGGCGGCGCGTCTGAAGAAGTGAATCGCGGTGCTTACATCGTGGAAAGCCTCGGTCACTGCGGCTCTTGCCATACGCCACGCGGCCTCGGCATGAATGAGAAAGCGCTGGATAGCGGTGACGACAAGTTCCTCGCCGGTGGCAGCCTGAACAACTGGGATGTGCCATCGCTGCGTGGCTTACCGCGCTGGAGTGAGCAGGAGATCGTCGATTATCTGCAAACCGGTCGTAACGACAAAGCGGCAGTGGGCGGTGAGATGAAGTCGGTGATTGAGCACTCCAGCTCGCACATGACCGATGCCGATCTGAAAGCCATTGCATCGTACCTGAAGTTTATCGGTGGCAACCCGCCGCTGCAGGCGTACAACGTACAGAAGCAGCAGGCGACAGAAGCTAAACTGACCGCAGCGAAAAATCTGTCGGAAGGCGAGCGTCTGTACATCGATAACTGCGGTGCCTGTCACTTCGTGACCGGTAAGGGCGCGCCGGGGATCTTCCCGGAGCTGGATCAGGCCACCATTGTGAATGCCAACGATCCTACCGGTTTGATCCACACCATTCTCGCCGGTGCGCAGCAGCCATCGACCGAGAAGGCGCCGTCCACGCTGGCGATGCCGGGCTTTGGCAAACGTCTGACGGATGATGAAGTGGCGCAGCTGGCGACCTTTATTCGTCAGGGCTGGAGCAACAATGCCCCAGCGGTGACCAAAGATCAGGTCGCTGATGTTCGCAAGACGTTGAAAGTAGAGTAAATCGGGTGCGGCCTTCGGGCCGCACTTTCTTCAATGAAAAGTCCGTACCACTTCTAACACGCCGTTAATCAAAAACTGCACGCCCATACACACCAGCAAAAAGCCCATCAACCGCGAAATTGCCTCAATCCCGCCTTTACCCACCAGCTTCATGATGGCACCCGAACTGCGCAGCGAAATCCACAAAATCACGGCTACTGATAAGAATGTCAGCACCGGCGCTACGTTCACCACCCAGTTGGGAAAATCGACGCCTGCTTTAACGGTTGAGGCTGAACTGATGATCATCGCGATGGTCCCCGGACCGGCCGTGCTGGGCATCGCCAGCGGCACGAAGGCGATATTCACCGATTCACTCTGCGTATCCGTAGCATCGATTTCATCCTTTTTATGCCGGGCTTCAACGGAGTGACCGACCGGTTTCGCCGGAAACAGCATACGAAAACCGATAAAGGCGACAATCAATCCCCCCGCCATACGCAGGCCAGGAATCGAAATTCCGAAGGTGTGCAGCACCGCATTCCCGGCGTACCACGCCACCATCATAATCAGGAACACGTAGATCGAAGCCTGCATGGCCTGGCGATTGCGTTCCTGGAAATTCATGTCTCCCGCCAGTCCGAGAAACAGCGCCACCGTGGTCAGTGGATTGGCCAGCGGCAACAGAACCACCAATCCCAGCCCGATGGCTTTAAACAGGTCCAGCATGGTTTTCCCCGAGTTCAAATGGCACCGCGACACAGCGTAAAGGCGCGTCGCGGCGCGATTTAGCGCGCTTGTGCAAAATGCATCAATGTTTTGGCGTTTCTAACGCTTCCAGCAGCTCCGGGAAGAAATCTTCCAGCAGCTCAGGCGTCATCAGCTCAGGGTAGCTTATCAGGTGTTCGCGGATGCGTTCATTGACGTCGGGCAGCAAACGCTGTGCGGCTTCGTTGGCGGTAATTTTCTTCTGCTTCATCAAGCGCAGTACGTCATCCGGCAGGTTATCCTCATCCTCGACTTCGTCCACGCCTTCCAGATCGTCCAGCTCATCCAGCATATCCATTAAGGCTTCGATCTGCGGAGTGCGAGACTGGTATTCAGACGGGTTTTCGTTTTCCAGATAGCGCAGCAGGGCGCGCACTGGCGAACCATCGGGTTCTGCTGGAGGCTCGCTGGCAAACCAGTTCAGGAGATCGTGCTGCGTCACCTGATGGACGTGATAGCCGTTATCGACCAACTCATCGGCGAGGATATCGGCAGTATCGTGCTCAATCAGGCAAATGTGGGTGCGATTAGGCGTGAACTGCTCCAGCCACTGATAAATCTCTTCAATCACGCTGTCGTCGTAGCTGAAGTTTTGGCTGAGATAGCTGTCATCCTGCTGGTGAACGCTGATGTGAATCAGGTCGGGATCGAAGTAAATCGCAATATTGATGCCTTTCATGCGCGCTGTCCTGTGTGGTGCAAAATCTCACTATAGCGTCAGGCAGCGCAGATGAACATGACAACGCCAGCAGCACGCGCTACTGGCGGTAAAAATTAACGTAAATCAGCACGATCCAGGCCGTAAGCGCTGTCCAGGGCACCCGGCGCCATCTGTGACAAAATCATCAGGCGGTTCCAGGTGTTGATGGCGGCGATCTTAAAGGTCAGCTCACTGATTTCGCCTTCAGAGAAGTGTTCACGCAGTTCACCGTACAGAGCCTCATCCACGCCGTGTTCACCAATGCGGGTCAGCGCTTCGGTCAGAGCAAAAGCCACTTTCTCACGTGCGCTGAACAGCGGAGATTCACGCCAGATAGAAACGTGGTGCAGACGCAGTTCGCGTTCGCCATCGATTTTCGCCTGCTTCACATGCATGTCGAGGCAGAAGGCACAGTGATTGAGCTGCGAAGCACGGATATCGATTAAGTGTTTCAGTGACTTCTCCAGTGCGGTATTCGCCACGGTGTTAGAGAAATCAGACATGGATTTGGCCAGTGCTGGCGCGGTTTTAAAATGGTTAACGCGTGAAGTCATGATGTTTTCCTCATTCAAAATAAGCGGTCAATGGCTTGCAGAGCTTGGGGTAATGCGGAACCGCGGCTGACGGGATCGTGCGTACCGTCCACGCGGATAAATTCCACATCGGTGATACCGATGTATTCGAGTGCCACGCGGATGTAAGGCGTGAACTGGTCATCCTGCACATACGGTCCGTGGGCAAACACGCTGCCGCTGGCGACCACGCTGTACACCTTCTTGCCGCTCACCAGGCCGACTTTGGTGCCTTCCGCGGTAAAGGCGAAGGTGCGTCCGGCGCGGGTGATATGGTCGAACCAGGCTTTCAATACCGACGGCAAACCGAGGTTCCACATCGGCGACGAGATAACCAGGGTGTCGCAGGCGAACAGCTGATCCACCATTTTTTCGGAAGTCTGAATGGCGGCACGTTGTGCATCGTTACGATCCTCCGGGCGAGTAAAGAACGCGCCAATGGTGAAGGCATCCAGGTGTGGCAACGGATGCTGCGCCAGATCCAGTACCGTCTCTTCGAGATCGGTATGCTGGGCGCGAAGTTTCTCCACCAAACGTGCCGAGGCGTTACGTGAGGCCGATCCAGCCAGATCCGGGCTGACCTGAATGTGCAGCAGTTTCATGATTTTTCTCCCTCAGCGAGATCGCGATAAAAGTGCAGTCCCAACGCGTGGTACCCAGCGCGTTGATAAAATTGTTGTGCTCGTTGATTGCTCAGCGCAGTGTCGAGCACGATGCGCCCGCAGCCTTGTTCTCGCGCTTGCTCCGCCAGGACGTGCAGCAATGCTGCCCCTAAACCCTGACTGCGGGTGTTGGCGCAGGTCACCAGATCATCGATGTAGCAAAAGCGGCCATGAATAAAGTTCTCCAGCAGGCGATAGCCCGCCAGCGCCAACGGTTTGCCATTCTGCTCGAAGCCCGCCAGTTGATAGCCCTGTGCTTGCTGACGCAGCGCCTGCGCGACAAACGCAGCTTCATCCGTCAGCTTGAAACGCAGTGCGCGCATCAACGCATAGCAGCGCGCCAGCTCCGTGGGCGTTTGGTAATGAACAATCTTCATCGCGGCCTGTGAATGGTTGTCGGGTTGATGGGAGCATCTTAAACTTCTATGTCGAAGGTAAAAGGGTCAATATGATGGAAAAAAGGTAGGACATGGTTGTATTGCTGGGTGGTGCTCTCACTTTGTAGAGGGCACATTCATGTGCACCTCATCGTGATGAAGGAAGAGAGATGGGTTACAAAGAAATTTACGCTCGCTATCGCCAGCAGATCCTGGAAGGGCGCTTAAAGCCGGGCGATCGGGTGCCCGCGATCCGCGTGTTAGCCAATGAACTGCAGGTGGCGCGCAAAACGGTGGAAGCGGCCTACGAGATCCTGATCGGAGAAGGGTACTTTGTCAGCCAGGGGGCGAAAGGCACGCGCGTGAACCCTGCGCTCAATCTCGGCGAAGCGGCTGTGATTTCCACTGCGCCACCTTCCACGCGGCTGGAACATCCGGTGATTGAAAGCAAAGGCGAGCTGCGACTGGGCATTCCCGCGTTGGATGAATTTCCGCATAAGAAATGGCTGCTGATCTCAGGAAAGGCAGCGCGCACGCTGCGGCCCGATGAAATGATCATGCCCGCCATCATGGGCTACCAGCCGCTGCGCGAGGCGATTGCCAGCTATCTTAATATTTCGCGCGGGCTTAATTGCCAACCGGAGCAGATCTTTATCACCACCGGCTATCGCGCCAATCTGCGGCTGATCCTTTCAGTACTGGCCCATCCTCACGACAAAGTGTTGTTTGAAGATCCTGGCTATTTCTTTGGCCAGAAACTGCTAAAGCGCATCGCACCAAATCTGCACTATGTGCCGGTGGATCGTGACGGTCTCGATGTGGATTTCCTGCAACGTTATCACTCAGACGCACGCTTCGCGGTGGTGACACCAACGCATCAGAGCCCGCTGGCGGTGACGCTATCGCTGCCCCGTAAGCATCAGTTGCTGGAGTGGGCGCAGCAGAATAACAGCTGGATTATTGAGGATGATTACGACGGCGAGTTTCACTACACGCGCAAAGTGATCCCGGCGCTGAAAAGCCTTGATGTGCACGATCGGGTGATCTACACCGGCACCTTCAGTAAAACCATGATGCCGGCGATGCGCGTGGGTTATCTGGTGATGCCGCAACAGACCATCGAACGCTTCAGCGAGCTGGGTGAAATTCTCGAAACCGGTATGCCGTTGTTACCGCAGAAGATCCTCGCGCAGTTTCTTAATGAAGGGCACTTCTATCGCCATATTAAGAAGATGCGCATCCTGTACCAGCAACGTCGCCGCGTGATGCTGGACGCGCTGCAGCACTGTTTCCCGCAGCTGTTTGAGTTTGAACTCACTGATGGCGGCATGCATATCGTCGCGTTCCTACGGCGAGGTATTCAGGATGTGGCACTGGCGGAGATTTGGCAGCGCCATCAGCTGCGCGTATTGCCGCTTTCTGGCTGGTATACGCAAACCCAGAAACGCTACGGGCTGGTGATTGGCTACACCAATATTCAATCGTTCGAGCAGGCAGTGGATGTGCTGGACAGGGTGGTAGAAGAAACCAAAATGTTGATGAGTTGATGAGTTGATGAGTTGATGAGTTGATGAGTTGATGAGTTGATGAGTTGAT
>CBCTJT010000003.1:0-403586 GCA_965147305.1 uncultured bacterium | reverse complement strand
CTGTAAATCTGCCGTCATCGACTTCGAAGGTTCGAATCCTTCTCCCGCCACCATCTGAATAATCTCCTCTCCTGAATCGTTAAGAGCTTTATATCCCTGGCGGGATTCCCGAGCGGCCAAAGGGAGCAGACTGTAAATCTGCCGTCATCGACTTCGAAGGTTCGAATCCTTCTCCCGCCACCATCGCTTTTCCTATTGCTTACATCGATATTTCTTCCCTATTCAATCCATGACATTCTGACGAAAACTCGTTACCATCCCGGCATACTTTTGCGGATAAGAATGGCAGCGAAATGAAATTCATCTCTTTCAACATCAATGGTTTACGCGCACGCCCTCATCAACTTGAAGCCCTCGTCGAACAGCATCAGCCGGACGTTATCGGCTTGCAAGAAACCAAAGTTCACGATGACATGTTCCCGCTCGAAGACGTCAGCAAACTGGGTTACAACGTGTTTTATCACGGTCAGAAAGGCCATTATGGTGTTGCGTTGCTGACTAAAGCGCAGCCTGTCTCGGTGCGTCGTGGTTTTCCTGGTGATAACGAGGAGTCGCAGCGCCGCTTGATCATGGCGGAAATCCCTAGCCCGATTGGCGACATTACCGTGATTAACGGTTACTTCCCGCAGGGTGAGAGCCGTGACCATCCCACAAAATTCCCGGCGAAAGAGAAGTTTTACCGCGATTTACAGGATTATCTGGAACAGCAGCTGGCGGTGGATAAACCGGTGCTGATCATGGGTGACATGAATATCAGCAGTACCGATCTTGATATCGGCATTGGCGAAGATAACCGTAAGCGCTGGCTGCGCACCGGTAAATGCTCGTTCCTGCCAGAAGAGCGTGAGTGGATGGATCGTCTGATGCATTGGGGCCTGGTTGATACCTGGCGCGCGAAATACCCGGAAACGGCCGACCGTTTCTCCTGGTTCGATTATCGCTCCAAAGGCTTTGATGATAACCGTGGTCTGCGTATTGACCTGTTGCTGGCCAGTCAGCCGCTGGCAGCGCGTTGCATTGAAAGCGGCATTGATTACGAGATCCGCAGCATGGAAAAACCGTCGGATCATGCGCCGGTCTGGTCGACGTTCAATCTGGAAAAATAATAATACTGCGTGGCGTGAAAACGCCACGCACGTTTACTTGATGATTTTCCAAATCAATGGGTTAGTGCCCATCACTTTCTCATCACGCCCGCACTGCAGTAGCACTCCTTCCGCTTTCACAACCGCCCCTTCGGAATAACTGCGATTCTCAAAGGTGCAGCACTGCAGGCAGTTGCTCTGCTGATTATTCTGTCCTTGTGTCCAGACTTCAGGTGGCATATCGACCACCACATCAGTATTGCCCATGCGACTGTTCTCCGGCTGGCGGTTAGCAAGTGCAGAATTGGTGCACAGCAACAGCCAGCTAAGCGCTAATAGAATATAACGCATCACTCTGTCTCCTTGGTTTTACGCCGGGTCGATTTCGGTTTTGCTTTGCGTTTAGCGGCCGGTGCGGCAATGCCTCTAAATGATTGCAATAAGGGTCGCTGACGCGCTTCGCCAATTAACCCGATCAGCGTGGCGACCAGCGGCTGCATAAACTCATCGTAGCGGCAGGCCTTTTCACTGATGCGCGTTAATGTCGATTCCCATTGAGCCGTCATATCTGGTCGGGCCGCCATTTCAGGTAACGCATGGATCAGCGCCCTGCCCGCGTCCGTAGAATGAATATAGCGGCCTTTCTTCACAAGGAATGTCCGGCGGAACAATAATTCAATAATGCCGGCTCGCGTCGCTTCCGTTCCTAAACCATCGGTCGCACGCAGCACTTTCTTTAATTCTTTATCCTGAACAAAGCGCGCGATGCCGGTCATGGCGGATAACAGGGTGGCATCAGTAAACGGGCGCGGCGGCTGTGTCTGCTTTGCGAGCACTTCACCGCGCTCGCACAGCAGCTCATCACCCTTTGCCACCACAGGTAAAGGCGTACCATCGTTCTCTTCATCGCGCTCTTTACTGCCAAGCAAGGCACGCCAACCCGCTTCCGCCAGAAAGCGCGCTTTCGCAACAAACTTCCCACCGCCGATGTCGAGATCGATAACGCATTTGCGAAACACCGCGTCTGGGCAGAATTGCATCAGATACTGTCGTGCCACCAGGCCGTAAATATTGGCTTCATTTTCCGTCAAATTCACTTTACTGGCGCGGGCGGTAGGAATGATGGCGTGGTGAGCATCCACCTTCTTATCGTCCCAACAGCGATTCTTCTGATCAGGATTAAAATCCGTGGGCGGAGTCAGATTGGGTTGGTGCGCCTGAATCGCATTCAGCACCGCATGGCGTCCGGCAAAGTGCTCATCGGGCAAATAACGACTGTCAGAACGCGGATAGGTAATCAGCTTATGGGTTTCGTACAGACGCTGGCAGCAATCCAGTACGTTTTGCGCGCTGAGGCCGAAACGCTTTGCGGCTTCTATCTGCAGGCTGGAGAGAGAAAACGGCAGTGGCGCAGTGTCAGATTCTCGCTTGTCGTTATACCCGGTCACCATCGCCGGCTTACCGTTGATACGCTCTAAGACGTGATCGGCCAACGGACGATGCAACAACCGCCCTTCTTCATCCTGCCACGGTTCGCAGGCGTCACTGGGTATCCAACTGGCAACAAAACGCTCATCTTTCGGCGTTACGATATGCGCTTTTACTTCGAAATAATCTTTCGGGATGAAGTTCTCGATCTCTTCATCACGACGCACCACCAGGCCGAGCACCGGTGTCTGAACGCGACCGACCGACAACACGCCATCATAACCGGCATTGCGCCCTAACAACGTAAACGCACGGGTCATATTGATGCCGTAAAGCCAATCTGCACGGGCGCGCGCCAACGCAGAGACACACAGTGGGATAAACTCGCGGTTCTCGCGCAAACGGCTCACCGCGCGTTCCACGGCGGAGGGGTTGAGATCGTTAATCAGACACCTCTGCACTTTCTGCCGTTTTTCCGGCACGAGTTGCAGGTAGTCCAGCACTTCATCCACTAACAGCTGACCTTCACGATCCGGGTCACCGGCATGCACCACTTCACTCGCCTGTTGCAGCAAGCCCTCAATCACTTTGAGTTGTTTCGCCACCGACGGGCGCGGCTGTAAACGCCACTTTTCCGGGATAATCGGCAGGTCGGCGAGATTCCAGCGCGCGTAGCGGCTGTCATAGCTGTCCGGCTGCGCCTGTTCCAGCAAATGCCCGACGCACCATGTGACCATCTGATCGTTGCCACAGGCAATAAAACCGTCACCGCGGCGATGCGGCTTCGGCAGTACATCAGCAATGGCGCGCGCCAGGCTGGGTTTTTCAGCAATAAACAAACGCATGTCTGGCGTCGTTCCTTCTACGTCAATTCACGACGGTAATTAATGGGCAAGACGGGTCGGCAGCCAATAGTTCACCAATCGCCGTCGCCTGCACGCCTGCCAATGTTGCGCAGTGCTGGAAAGCTTCGACCTCGCTGGGTTGCACCGCCACCAGTAAACCACCCGAGGTTTGCGGATCACACAGTAACGCACGCGTTGCATCATCCATCGCGGAAATATGGCCACCATAGCTGGCAAAATTGCGCTGAGTGCCACCGGGCACTGCACCTGCAGCAATATACTCATCCACTCCCGGCAAGCGCGGAACCTGCGTGGCGTTGATTTCTGCGCGCAAACCTGAGCCGTGGCAAATTTCACTCAGGTGCCCGAGTAAGCCAAAACCGGTGACATCGGTCATGGCGCTGACGCCATCCAACTTGGCGAATTCGGCACCGGCTTTATTCAACTGGCACATCACTTCAGCCGCTAAAGATTGGTGCTCTGGCTGCAGAAGGCCTTTTTTCTCGGCCGTTGTCAGGATACCTATTCCCAGCGGCTTGGTGAGAAACAGCTGGCTCCCCACCTGCGCGGCGCTATTCTTTTTCACCCGCGCCACATCAACGATGCCGGTTACAGCCAGGCCAAAAATCGGCTCCGGCGCATCGATCGAGTGCCCACCCGCCAGCGCAATACCGGCAGCCTGACACGCCGCACGGCCACCTTCAATAACCTGCTGCGCCACTTCCGGGCTCAGCACGTTAACGGGCCAGCCTAAAATGGCAATCGCCATGATCGGTTTACCGCCCATGGCATAAATATCACTGATGGCATTCGTGGCGGCGATACGGCCAAAGGTATGCGGATCATCGACAATCGGCATAAAGAAGTCTGTGGTGCTCACCACCGCTGTGCCGTTGCCGAGATCGTAAACGGCGGCGTCGTCACGCGTTTCGTTGCCCACCAGCAGCTGTGGGTCGTGAAAAGGAGTCAGCTCACTATGAAGAATGGTTTCCAGTACCTGCGGCGAAATTTTGCAGCCGCAGCCAGCTCCATGGCTGTATTGCGTCAGACGAAGAGGTTCACTCATGGCGGGTTCCTTATGCGCTGAACAGAAGGCCGTATGTTAGCCTGGCTGTCAGCCGGTGGTAAGTGTTGCGCGACCTAAGCTCGATCTTACGCACACGCTATGTGCAATCTTTGCAACACGGCTCACCCTGCCGAAGAAACCCGCCGATGTCTGTCAGAAATAACTGACAAATTGCGCGGCGTCCGGTGCCACTACCGTGGTATTCGCTTTGAGTTGCGGTGTACCGAGATACAGGAATCCGACAATCGCATCCTGCTCGCGGCAACCAAAGGCTTCGCGTACTGAAGGATGATCGGTCCATGGACCACTGCGCCAGATGCCGTTAAAGCCTTGAGCAACTGCGGCCATTTGCATCGCCATCACCGCACAGCCTGCTGATACCAACTGCTCCCAGTGCGGGACTTTGGCATGCTCTTCACAATGCGCCACTACGGTGATAATCATCGGGGCACGAAACGGCGCGGTGGCCGACTTTTCAATCGCTTTTTCGTCGAGGTTACTGTCACGCGCCGCTTGTTCAAGCAATTTGCCAAAACGCTCACGCCCTTCATTCTCTACAATGACAAAGCGCCACGGCTGCAACGTGCCATGATCCGGCGCACGTAAGCCCGCGTGCAAAATGTTCTGCAAGACTTCGCCCGCTGGCGCCGGTTCTGCCAGACGTGATGCCGAACGGCGGTTAATTAATAAATCCAGTGCATCCATCATTATTCTCCCGTGAATAAAAAGCGTGGGCTAATCCTGGCACAGCAAGATCTTTTGTAACAGTCTGGCGCGATTTCCTGCTGACATTTCGCACGCTGCTCATTAGGATGAACCCGACATCGGGGCAGACCGCGTGGCGACTGCCCTGTTACGTGAATATGGAGAGTTTATGCGCACATTGTGGCGAATTATTGCTGGCCTGTTCCGCTGGAGCTGGCGGGTGTTAAATTTTATTCGGGAATTTATTCTTAATTTATTCCTCATCGTCTTAATCCTCGCGGGCGTCGGTATCTGGATGCAGCTTTCCAGCGCCAACAGCAGCGAGCCGGTGCAACAAGGTGCACTGAAGGTGGATTTAAGCGGTGTGTTGGTGGATAAACCCTCCGTCAGTAATCGCCTGAGTCGCATCAGCCGTGAGTTGCTGGGCGCCAGCAGCGACCGTCTGCAAGAGAATTCATTGTTCGACGTGGTGGATGCGGTTCGTCAGGCGAAAACTGACAAAAACATCACCGGGATCGTGCTCGATTTGCGTGACTTCGCTGGCGGCGATCAACCTTCATTGCAATATTTGGGTAAATCGTTGCGCGAGTTCCGTGATGCGGGCAAGCCGATTTACGCCATTGGCGACAGCTACAGCCAGGCGCAGTACTACATCGCTAGCTATGCCACGAAAATCTATTTATCTCCGCAGGGCACCGTCGATCTGCATGGCTTTGCTACCAACGGCTTGTATTACAAATCCCTGTTAGAGAAGCTCAAAGTCAATTCACATGTGTTCCGCGTCGGCACCTACAAATCCGCCGTCGAGCCTTTCCTGCGTGACGATATGTCACCGGAAGCGCGTGATGCTGACGGTCGCTGGATCGGCCAGTTGTGGCAAAACTATCTGAACACCGTTTCCGCGAATCGCCAGATCACGCCAGACCAGCTTTTCCCTGGTGCCGCCGGTGTCATCAGCGGATTGCAGGCGGTCGATGGCGATACCGCAAAATATGCGCTGAATGCGAAATTGGTGGATGTGCTGGATAGCCGTGCGGCAGCCGATCAGGAACTGGTGAAAACCTTTGGCTGGGATAAAGCCAATAACGATTACCGCAATGTCAGCATTTACGATTACACCGTGAAGCAGCCTCAGCAGGATCAGGATGGCAATATTGCCGTGATCTTCGCTAGCGGGGCGATCATGGACGGTGAAGAAACCGCAGGAAACGTGGGTGGCGATACCACTGCTTCGCAGATCCGCGATGCGCGTCTCGATCCGAAAATCAAAGCGATTGTGCTGCGCGTCAACAGCCCTGGCGGCAGCGTGTCGGCATCGGAAGCGATTCGCGAAGAGTTAGCCGCAGCGCATGATGCCGGTAAACCGGTGGTGGTTTCCATGGGCGGCATGGCGGCATCCGGCGGCTATTGGATTTCAACGCCGGCAGATTACATCGTCGCTGCGCCAAGTACATTGACCGGTTCGATTGGTATTTTCGGGGTCATCAATACCGTTGAGAACAGCCTGAGCAGTATTGGCGTGCACACTGACGGCGTGGCCACTTCGCCACTGGCTGACGTTGCCACGACCAAAGCCCTGCCGACGGAAGTCCAACAGTTGATGCAGCTGACCATCGAAAACGGCTATCGCAACTTTGTCGGGCTGGTGGCGAAGTCACGTCACAAAACGCCTGAACAAATTAATGATATCGCCCAGGGCCACGTCTGGACCGGTAGCGATGCTAAAGCGAATGGTTTAGTCGATGCGTTGGGTGATTTTGACGATGCCGTGGCGAAAGCTGCCGAGTTGGCAAAAGTCGCGAAACCGCAGCTTAGCTGGTATCAGGACGATCCAGGCATGATTGATCTGCTGTTGAATCAGATGAATGCATCCGCACAGGCGATGCTGCCAGCCGCACTGAAAGTGTGGCTGCCTGCGCCGATGCTGGACGTGATGAGTGCTGTGAAAGATCAGCCAGGTCTGATGAACAATCTTAACGATCCGCAAAATCGCTACGCTTTCTGCCTGAACTGCGGCAACGTACGCTAATCTTTACAGCCCGGCCGCTGGTCGGGCTGCTTTTCGCTGTTAATCCCCTTATACTGCGCGTTTTACGGCAAGTCTGAGTTCTTCCATGCAAAAGAAAAATATCTATGTAGCCTACACGGGCGGTACCATCGGTATGCAGCGCTCCGCGCAGGGCTACATTCCGGTTTCCGGTCACCTGCAGCAGCAACTGGCCAACATGCCAGAGTTCCATCGGCCAGAAATGCCGAACTTCACCATTCATGAATATCAGCCTCTGATGGATTCGTCAGATATGACGCCGTTGGATTGGCAATCGATTGCTGACGACATCAAACAGAATTACGACAGCTACGATGGCTTTGTGATTTTGCACGGCACCGACACCATGGCGTTTACCGCCTCGGCGCTGTCATTCATGCTGGAAAACCTCTCGAAGCCGGTTATCGTGACGGGCTCGCAGATTCCACTGGCAGAATTGCGCTCAGATGGTCAACAGAATTTGCTTAATTCGCTGTATGTTGCGGCTAACTACCCGATTAATGAAGTCGCGTTATTCTTTAATAACACGCTGTTCCGCGGCAATCGAACCACCAAAGCGCATGCTGACGGCTTTAACGCCTTTGCTTCACCGAATCTTCCCCCTTTGCTGGAAGCCGGCATTCACATTCGTAAACTCAATACACCACCAGCGCCTCAGGGCAGCGGTGAGCTGATTGTGCATCCGATTACCCCGCAGCCGATTGGTGTAGTTACCATCTATCCTGGTATCTCTGCCGATGTGGTACGAAACTTCTTACGCCAGCCGGTGAAAGCGTTAATTCTGCGCTCTTATGGCGTGGGCAATGCACCACAGAATGCAGAATTCCTGGCTGAGCTGCAGCAGGCCAGCGAACGTGGGATTGTGGTGGTGAACCTGACGCAATGCATGTCCGGCAAAGTGAATATGGGGGGTTATGCCACTGGCAATGCGCTGGAGCATGCAGGCGTGATCAGTGGTTTCGACCTTACCGTTGAGGCAACATTAACAAAACTGCACTTTTTGTTGAGTCAAAACCTTACCAATTCGGAAATTCGTGCCAGAATGCAACAGAATTTACGTGGCGAACTGACCGACGACTGATACGGAGCGAGATGTAATGAAGCGGGCATTGATAATCATCGACATTCAAAACGATTTTTGCCCCGGCGGCCCAATGGCGGTGCGTGAAGGTGACCAAACCGTTGCCGTTGCCAATCGTTACGCACGCGAGTTCCGCGATCGGGGTGAATGCGTGGTGGCATTACAAGACTGGCATCCGGCAGATCACGGCAGCTTCGCCTCAGTTTCTGGCGAACCCGTGTATACATTGGGTGAACTGAACGGTCTGGCGCAAATCTGGTGGCCCGATCATGGTATCGAGAACTCAGTGGGTGCGGATTTTCACCCCGGACTGGATCGCACACTGATTGATGCGGTGTTCCACAAAGGCGGCGATGTTGACGTGGATAGCTACAGTGCTTTCTTCGACAATGGTCATCGTCGTAAAACGGAGCTGGACAGCTGGCTGCGTGAACGCGGTATCAGCGATCTGGTGATGCTGGGTCTCGCCACCGATTACTGCGTCAAATACAGCGTATTGGATGCGCTGGAGCTGGGCTACAACGTTGAAGTGGTGAAAGAGGGTTGTCGCGGTGTCAATCTCAACCCCGATGACAGCGAAATCGCCATCCAACAGATGGAAGCGCAGGGTGCGGTAATAATCTGAAAATGAGGGCTGGCGAAAACCAGCCCTTTGGCATTTTAGTGCAGGTTAATACGCGTGACGTCCGGTTCGATACCAAACTCTTCCTTAAGCTGCTTCTTCGACTTCATCACCATTTCACCACCTTTACCAATGGTCATGTGCTGTGGGTCGTCGTTGTGGCGCGCCTGCCACAGCATCACCAGCTGCAGGCTGTTGTCACGCTGTTCCTGCGTGAGCGCGACACCGTCCGGCCATTTACCGGTTTCGACTGCAGTTGCGAGCCGCTCGTAAACTTCTGGCGTCATTGCCGCCAGCATGGCTTCCAGTTCTTGCTTCATGCTCAGCCCTCTTGTTGCTTGCCCTGCTCATCGGTAAAACTCAATGAGGCAGAGTTAACGCAGTAGCGCTCACCAGAAGGCTGTGGGCCATCCGGGAACACGTGACCGAGATGCGCATCGCAGTTGCCACAGCGAATTTCCACGCGGTGCATACCGTGGGAATCATCTTCCAGATAACGAATCGCATCATCGCTGTAAGGCTGGTAAAAGCTCGGCCAGCCACAACCTGAATCATACTTAGAGTCGGAGAGGAACAGCGGTGAATTGCACACTAAACAGTGGTAGATGCCTTCCTGCTTGTTATGCAGTAGAGCGCCACTGAAAGGAGGTTCCGTGCCGCGATGCTGTGTGACATAGCGCTGCATCTCTGAAAGCTGCGCGATTTTTGCCTCGGGTGCGGTGTCTTTAGCCATTTTGAGTTCCGGAGTGTCATTCTGTAAAAATCGACTAGTATTCTAACAAACGAACAACATCTTCATGGTCTTTTTTCGTGCGAACCCGTTCGCCACGACTGCCACAGCGCAAAATTGTGACGTCGATCACCCTTTGCAAAAGTCATCCCTTTTCGGTCGGTATTCGGCGTAACATAGGCGCGCAATAAGGGTGCTGCGTAAGCGATTGCGCAACCAATTATTCCTGGCGTTGGAATTGACCTGTCGCAACAATTGACACGATTCCGCTTGACGCCTGGTAAGGTTTTTGTAATTTTACAGCCAACCTTTTATTCACTAACAAATAGCTGGTGGAATATATGACTATCAAAGTAGGTATCAACGGTTTTGGCCGTATCGGTCGCATCGTTTTCCGTGCTGCACAGCAGCGTTCTGACATCGAAATCGTCGCGATCAACGATCTGCTCGACGCCGATTACATGGCTTACATGCTGAAGTATGACTCTACGCACGGTCGTTTCGACGGCACCGTAGAAGTGAAAGACGGCGCGCTGATTGTTAACGGCAAGAAAATCCGTGTTACCGCTGAGAAAGACCCGGCTAACCTGAAATGGGACGAAGTGGGTGTTGACGTTGTTGCAGAAGCGACCGGTATCTTCCTGACCGACGAAACTGCACGTAAACACATCACCGCTGGCGCCAAGAAAGTGGTTCTGACCGGTCCTTCTAAAGATGCGACCCCAATGTTTGTTCGCGGTGCAAACTTCGACAAATATGAAGGTCAGGATATCGTTTCTAACGCATCTTGCACCACTAACTGCCTGGCACCACTGGCTAAAGTGATCAACGATAACTTCGGTATCGTTGAAGGTCTGATGACCACTGTTCACGCTACCACTGCTACCCAGAAAACTGTTGATGGCCCATCTCACAAAGACTGGCGCGGCGGCCGCGGCGCAGCTCAGAACATCATCCCTTCATCTACCGGTGCTGCGAAAGCAGTAGGCGTGGTTCTGCCAGAGCTGAACGGTAAATTGACCGGTATGGCGTTCCGCGTTCCTACCCCGAACGTGTCTGTTGTTGACCTGACTGTACGTCTGGAAAAACCAGCAACTTACAAAGAAATCTGTGCCGTGATCAAAGCTGAATCTGAAGGCAAGATGAAAGGCGTTCTGGGCTACATCGAAGACGACGTTGTATCAACCGACTTCAATGGCGAAACCCTGACTTCAGTATTCGATGCTAAAGCCGGTATCGCACTGAACGACAACTTCGTGAAACTGGTTTCATGGTACGACAACGAAACTGGCTACTCACACAAAGTTCTGGATCTGATTGCACTGGTTGCTTCTAAGTAAGCGACTGGCGAAACAGACAAGGGGTGACTTCGGTCGCCCCTTTTTTTTCATTTGGAAGAAGAGAAGGTCTGACGATGCAAGATACGCTTTATAGTTTACCGGTGGTGAATCAGATCACCCCTTACCTTTCACAACGCCAGATGGGCGATTTGCCGATCGTGGTCGTAAGCCATCCTAAGGTTCGTGCGGCGATCGCGCTACAAGGTGCGCACCTGCTCTCCTGGCAGCCCAGCGGCCAGCAGCCGGTGATTTGGTTAAGCGATAAAACGCCGTTTGCCACAGGTAAAGCGATTCGTGGTGGTGTGCCGATCTGCTGGCCATGGTTTGGACCTGCAGGTGAACCCGCGCACGGTTTCGCCCGCAATCAACCCTGGACACTCACCGCACACGATGAGAACGAAGATGCGGTCATGCTGACGTTCACGCTGGAAAGCAACGCTCAAACGAAAAAGCTGTGGCCACATGATTTCACTCTGCTAGCCCGTTTCCGTATCGCCGAGCATTGTGAAATTGAGCTGGAAGCCTGGGGCGATTACGAAGCCACCGCTGCCTTACACACCTACTTCCAGATCGCCGATATTGCTCAGGTTGAAGTGAGTGGCTTAGGAAACAGCTATATCGATAAGGTGGATGCGAATACGGTGGGCAGTTCGTCTGATGGCAAACAAACCTACCCTGACCGCGTCGATCGCATTCACACCGCTGCCGAAGATTGCAGTGTGATTCACGACATAGCAGGAAAACGTCAGATTGAAGTGTATCATCACTATCAAAGTGACGTTGTCACATGGAATCCAGGTCCAGAATTATCCTGTAGCATGGCGGATATGCCTAACGAAGGCTACAGAACCATGGTCTGCGTGGAAACGGCTCGCATCAACAAGCCGATGAAAAGCGCCGGTGAATCCCCTGCCCGACTTGGTACCACGCTGCGCGTGCGGAATAAGTAAGTTTGCGGCGCTGATGCGCCGCTACACCACGTCCAGGGCCGTTTTGTGCTGCGGTGCCGGGAATGCCCGGTCGATGATCGCTGATTCCTCAACGCTCAAATGTAGGTTTAACGCGGCAGCATTTTCCGTCACATGTTGTTGGCTGCTGGCTTTGGGAATGGCGATCACGCCAGGCTGACGAATCACCCACGCGAGCAGCAATTGCGCCACGCTGATGCTCTTCTGTTGTGCAATCTGCTGCAAATGGGGATCATCAAACAGCGATTGACGCAAACGTCCCGCCTGTGCCAGAGGGCAATAGGCCATTATCGGCGTATCACGTTGCTGACATGCGGCTAATAAATCGTATTCGATTCCACGTGATGCCAGGTGATACAGCACCTGATTGGTCGAGCAGTTTTCACCGCCTGGTTCACTCCATAGTTCATGCATATCGTCCGTATCGAAATTTGATACGCCCCAATGCCGAATTTTTCCCTGCTGCTGCAGAGTTTCCATGGCTCGAATCGTCTCCTCCAGAGGCACATTGCCGCGCCAGTGCAGCAGATAAAGATCAAGATAATCGGTCTCTAAGCGCTTCAGGCTTCTCTCGCAGGCCTCTATAGCATCCACTTCCCCGGCATTCCAGGGATAGACTTTTGATACCAGCCAGGCCTGATGCCGGCGTCCGCGTAACGCTTCGCCTACCACCTCTTCCGCCCCGCCTTCGGCGTACATTTCTGCGGTATCAATCAGTTTCAGCCCCAGATCCAATCCAGCCTGTAACGCCGCCACTTCCTGGCGACGCAGCGCTGCATTCTCCCCCATATACCACGTCCCTTGCCCAATGGCGGGTAATGCTGATTCTCCACGGAATTGAATAGTCTTCATCACGCCTCCTGATGCGCCATCATGGGGCGCGTTATTGGTGCAATGTAATAAAAACGCCTCATTAAGAGGCGTCATGTAAAACCGTTAGAAGCTGTAGCTGATGCCGGTCCAGAGTGTGAACTGGCCACTTTTGTCCACCATCGGACTGTCTTTAATTTCACTATCAAAACGGGTGTAGCGCCCGGACAAACTGGCGTTCCAGCTATCGCTAATCTGGTAGCTGGCATTCATTTCCACATAAGGTGACCAGCTGTCGTCCGGCTGGTATTCAGCAATACCTGTCCGCGCGCTCTCGTGCGATGACACGCCATAGTAGTAGCGGTTTTGATTGGCGCTGTTCCACATTGCACCGATGCCAGGCGTCAGGCTAAACGCGCCAAAATTGAAGCGATACAGATAGGTAAGATCCCAGATAATGCCATTACTGTTGTTGAGCACATCGCCCAGCAGAGCGGTGCGCACGATGCCCCAATCTGCAACATGACGATAGCTGGCACCCGCCATCAGGGTCATCCGGCGCTTATCCAGTGCCTTCATATCGCCCAGATCGTTGTCCTTAGGATCGTACTGTTGTGGTGAACCCAGCAGAGTTAATGACAGTTGATTCTGCTGGTCTTTCCACAGGTAGTAGCCACCTTGCAGGCTACGGAACCAGAAGTTTTCACCTTCATAGTTGATGACCGGAACCGGGATGTATCGGTCCTGTCCACCGCGATAAGGTGACTGGGCATAAATAACCGAAGCCCCGAGAGATAAGGGTTCTGCATGAGTGCTGAACGCCGCAAAATAACAAGGAACAGCACAAGCAAGCGCTTTAAGTTTGAATTGGTTCACAATTTAATCAGTCCATTAATATAACAATCACACGCAGAGTCTAACTAAATTTTCGCGTTGGGTTAACGTTAAATCAGGGATGTTTATCACCCACACGGAATAGTCTGAGGCTTGTTGCCAGGGTAGACATGCAAACTGAATGCCTTAGTGCTTATGAGACTTTGTTATTGATATATCGCTAAATAAGGAGAAAAGTGGCTGCAGATTTTCTGAATGCCTTCTACAGTTAAAAGTAAGACGAGACTTTTTGTACGAGCAGAGTAACCATAAGAATTGTGTATCCCGATAAAAAATCGTCAGGTTGGCATAAGGGTTGCTGTACTCAATAAAGAATATCTTCCGGGAGCTGCAAACGTATCTTATTTCGCTCCTTTACCTGTGCTAAAAACGAAAGGACGGGCATCGCTATGAATATATTCGATCACTATCGTCAGCGTTATGAAGCTGCCAAGGACGAAGAGTTCACACTGCAGGAATTTCTCGCTATCTGTAAGCAGGATCGCAGTGCATACGCCAACGCTGCAGAGCGACTATTGATGGCTATCGGTGAGCCGGTGATGGTTGACACGGCGCAGGAGCCACGCCTTTCCAGAATCTTCTCTAACCGCGTCATGGGGCGCTATCCCGCCTTCGAAGAGTTTTATGGTATGGAGGAAGCGATTGAGCAGATCGTCTCCTACCTGAAACATGCTGCGCAAGGCCTGGAAGAGAAGAAACAGATTCTCTATTTACTGGGACCCGTCGGTGGCGGTAAATCGTCACTTGCTGAGCGTTTGAAAGCCCTGATGCAGCGCGTACCGATTTACGTGCTCAGTGCTGATGGCGAGCGCAGCCCGGTAAACGATCATCCTCTGTGCCTGTTCAACCCGCAGGAAGACGCCAATATTCTGGAAAAAGAGTATGGCGTGCCACGGCGTTATCTGGGCACCATTATGTCGCCGTGGGCGGCAAAACGCCTGCATGACTTTGGCGGCGATATCACCCGCTTCAAAGTGGTTAAAGTCTGGCCTTCAATCCTGGAACAAGTGGCCATCGCCAAAACGGAACCCGGTGATGAGAACAACCAGGATATCTCCGCGTTGGTCGGTAAAGTGGATATCCGTAAACTGGAAAACCACGCGCAAAATGATCCAGATGCTTACGGTTACTCGGGCGCACTGTGCCGCGCGAACCAGGGCATCATGGAATTCGTTGAGATGTTCAAAGCACCGATCAAAGTGCTGCACCCTTTACTTACCGCCACTCAGGAAGGTAACTACAACGGTACTGAAGGGATTTCTGCCCTGCCGTTTAACGGCATCATTCTGGCGCACTCAAACGAATCAGAGTGGGTGACCTTCCGTAACAACAAGAACAACGAAGCGTTCCTGGACCGTGTTTATATCGTCAAAGTGCCTTACTGCCTGCGGGTGTCGGAAGAGATCAAAATCTACAACAAACTGCTTGATCACAGTGAGCTGACAACGGCGCCATGTGCACCGGGCACGCTGGAAACCTTAGCGCGCTTCTCTATCCTGTCGCGTTTGAAAGAGCCGGAAAACTCCAGCATCTATTCAAAAATGCGCGTCTATGATGGTGAAAGCCTTAAAGATACCGATCCAAAAGCCAAGTCATGGCAGGAGTATCACGACTACGCGGGCGTTGATGAAGGCATGAACGGCCTTTCAACCCGTTTCGCGTTTAAGATTCTGTCGCGTGTGTTCAACTTTGACCATGCCGAAGTGGCGGCCAACCCGGTACATCTATTCTACGTACTGGAGCAACAAATTGAACGCGAGCAGTTCCCACAGGATCTGGCAGAGAAATACCTTGAGCACCTGAAAGGCTATCTGATCCCTAAATACGCGGAGTTTATTGGCAAAGAGATTCAAACCGCCTATCTGGAATCCTATTCTGAGTATGGTCAGAACATCTTTGACCGCTATGTTACTTACGCCGACTTCTGGATTCAGGATCAGGAGTATCGCGATCCGGATACCGGACAGCTGTTTGATCGCGAATCACTGAATGCCGAGCTGGAAAAAATCGAGAAACCTGCCGGGATCAGTAACCCGAAAGATTTCCGTAACGAGATCGTCAACTTTGTGCTGCGTACTCGGGCACAAAACAGTGGACGTAATCCTAACTGGACCAGCTACGAAAAACTGCGCACGGTTATTGAGAAGAAAATGTTCTCCAATACCGAAGAGTTGCTGCCGGTGATTTCGTTTAATACCAAAACCTCAACGGACGAACAGAAAAAACACGATGATTTTGTCGATCGCATGATGGAAAAAGGCTATACCCGCAAACAGGTTCGCCTGCTGTGCGAATGGTATCTGCGCGTGCGTAAATCGTCTTAATCGTTACCTGTAAGCTACGCGGCGCCGCGGCGCCGCAACAGGAGGCCGGAGTGGTTCCGGCCTGGCTTGCACTGTAGTTTGGGGGATATGTATGGCCTATTTTATCGATCGGCGTCTGAACGGTAAAAACAAGAGCGCGGTCAATCGGCAGCGTTTCTTGCGCCGTTACAAGTCGCAAATCAAGCAGTCGATCTCCGAGGCCATCAATAAGCGTTCGGTCACCGACGTGGAGAGCGGCGAATCTGTCTCGATTCCTATCGATGACATCAATGAGCCTATTTTCCACCAGGGACGCGGCGGCAGTCGCCATCGCGTGCATCCGGGGAACGATCATTTCGTACAGAACGACCGTATTGAGCGTCCGCAAGGGGGCGGCGGTGGTGGTGGCAGCGGCCAGGGCAATGCCAGTCAGGATGGTGAAGGTCAGGATGAGTTTGTCTTCCAGATATCCAAAGATGAATATCTCGACCTGCTGTTTGAGGATCTGGCTTTACCGAATCTGCGTAAAAATCAGCATCGGCAGTTGAATGAATACAAAACTCATCGCGCAGGCTTCACCTCTAATGGCGTGCCGGCCAACATCAGCGTTGTGCGTTCACTGCAAAATTCACTGGCGCGTCGTACTGCCATGACGGCCGGTAAACGCCGCATGCTGCAAGAACTGGAAGCCACGCTGACTGAAGTGGAAAACAGTGAACCGGCTCAGCTGCTCGAAGAAGAGCGGCTGCGTAAAGAGATTGCCGAACTGCGGGCCCGCATCGAACGCGTGCCATTTATTGATACCTTCGACTTACGCTACAAAAACTTTGAGAAGCGCCCTGAGCCTTCCAGTCAGGCGGTGATGTTCTGCCTGATGGATGTGTCCGGCTCCATGGACCAGACCACCAAGGACATGGCGAAGCGTTTTTATATTCTGCTCTATTTGTTCCTGAGCCGGACCTATAAAAATGTGGAGGTGGTGTATATCCGTCACCATACTCAGGCGAAAGAAGTCGATGAGCAGGAATTTTTCTACTCGCAGGAAACAGGCGGCACCATTGTCTCCAGCGCATTGAAATTAATGGATGAGGTGGTCAAAGAGCGTTATGACCCGGCGCAGTGGAATATTTATGCGGCACAGGCCTCAGATGGCGATAACTGGGCGGATGACTCTCCGTTATGCCACGAGATACTGGCCAAACATATTTTGCCGGTTGTGCGTTATTACAGCTACATCGAAATCACGCGTCGAGCACATCAGACGCTGTGGCGTGAGTATGAACATCTGCAGGCCATGTTTGATAACTTCGCGATTCAGCACATCCGCGAGCCGGAAGACATCTATCCGGTATTTAGAGAACTTTTCCACAAACAGGTGGCAGAAGCATGAACATCAAGCCGGTCATTGACCGGCTTTTTCTTTTCCGCGCCACCGCTCATTCGCTTTAAATTCCAGCTGATTTTTCACACAATTTTAACTATCTATGGGATAGCGCTCAGCAGATTGAAAAAATATGCAATTAAGCGCTGACAAGCTATTGATAAGGCATTATCTTTTCACCTTGTCTGTGTGAATCCCCCGCAGTTTGTCTTTTTCGCTCGTACCGCAGGAGAACGCCGTTGAATGCCAGCATGATTTACAGTGTGTTTATTATTGGTTCAGTGCTGGTAGCAGCAAGTATTCTTCTGAGTTCATTTTCGTCACGGCTTGGCATCCCTATTCTGGTGATCTTCCTTGCATTAGGCATGTTGACCGGCGTTGATGGGATCGGCGGCATCGCTTTTGATAACTATCCGGTGGCGTATCTGGTATCTAACCTTGCGCTGGCCATTATTTTGCTGGATGGCGGCATGCGCACCAAAGCTAGCTCATTCAAGGTAGCGCTAGGACCCGCGCTGTCGCTTGCCACGGTCGGAGTGATGATAACCGCCGGTTTAACCGGATTGGCCGCTGCCTGGCTATTTAAACTCGATTTGATGCAGGGTTTCCTGATCGGCGCGATTATTGGTTCCACCGATGCTGCCGCCGTATTTTCCCTGCTGGGTGATAAAGGGCTTAACGAACGTGTCAGTTCCACGCTGGAAATTGAGTCCGGCAGCAATGACCCCATGGCGGTGTTCCTTACCATCACACTGATTGACATGATCCAGCAAGGCCAGTCAGGCTTAAGCTGGATGTTCGTGGTGCATCTGGTGCAACAGTTTGGCCTCGGTGTTGTACTGGGGTTGGGCGGTGGCTGGGCATTACAACAGCTGATTAACCGTATCAATCTGGCGCAAGGCCTCTATCCGCTGCTGGCATTAAGTGGCGGCATCATTGTGTTTGCACTGACCACGGTGATGGAAGGCAGCGGTATTCTGGCGGTTTACCTGTGCGGTTATCTGCTGGGTAACAGTCCAATCCGCAACCGTCACGGTATTCTGCAAACCTTTGATGGTATGGCGTGGTTGAGCCAGATCGGCATGTTTATCGTGCTGGGTTTGCTGGTGACACCATCCGACTTATGGCATATCGCCGTTCCTGCCATGATTTTATCCCTGTGGTTGATTCTGGTGGCGCGCCCGCTTTCGATTCTGGTGGGTTTATTGCCGTTTAAAGGCTTTACCGGGCGCGAACGCATCTTTATCAGTTGGGTTGGCCTGCGCGGCGCCGTACCGATTATCCTTGCGGTGTTCCCGATGATGGCCGGGCTGGAAAACGCCAAGCTCTACTTCAACATCGCCTTCTTTGTAGTGCTGGTGTCGCTGATGCTGCAGGGCACCTCGCTGGGCTATGCGGCCAAACGCGCCAAAGTTGTGGTGCCCCCGACCGCATCGCCCATCAGCCGCGTTGGACTGGATATCCACCCTGAGAACCCCTGGGAGCAGTTTGTTTACCAGCTTGGCGCTGACAAATGGTGCGTCGGTGCCGCGCTACGTGATTTGCAGATGCCACGCGAGACGCGCATCGCTGCCCTGTTCCGCGATAACGCGCTGATGCATCCCAACGGCAGCACGCGCCTGAAAGAGGGCGATGTGCTTTGTGTGATTGGACGCGAACGCGACTTGCCCGCGCTGGGTAAAATGTTTAGTCATTCGCCACCGGTGGCTCTCGATCAACGCTTCTTTGGTGACTTTATTCTGGATGCCGAAGCGCGCTTACGCGATGTGGCGCAAATTTATGGTCTGGAACTTGATGAAACCACCAACGACCAGCAGTCCCTCGGTCAACTGGTGATGAGCCTGCTGGGCAGTACGCCGGTGGTCGGCGATCAGGTGGAGTGGAACCAACTGACCTGGACGGTGGCAGAAAAAGAGGACAACCAAATCGTTAAAATCGGCGTACGCGTAATGGAAGACAAGGAGTAATCCGAAACGCGAAAGCGCCAAAACTGCGTGTGAGCGACTATGATAACTATTCCACCCAGCATAAACGGGAGAAGAGAATGGGACACGTGGTAAAGATTGGTCGTTACGAAATCGTAGATGCAGAACTGAATGCTGAGAAGCTCGATACCATCAGCATTCCCTGCAATACCAACCCCGGCCTGAGTTACCAACTCGATGGCTGGGATCATGAAACCAGTGTGCCGGCGTGGATTGATGGCGAACCCGTTGATCTGCAGATCGGACACTATGACAAGCAACAAGACCGTTGGGTATTAAAAAAACCTGCCTGATATTCCCCGCCGCCATCCGCTTCGTATGGCGGTCATTCCTAAAAGCAGTCTTAAAATGAAGCGTTATATCAGCGAATTTTTTGCTTTTAACCTTGCATTTCAATTAGCTAGCTCACTATTTCACACAGCATTTATTTCCTTTTAGGACTATTTCCATATTAACTCTGTCAAATAACTCCTGCATACTCTTAAACGTTGCTGCAGCTTTTTGTGATGTGCATCACGTCTCAAACGGCCCTTTCCATGCAGCGCTTATGGCAGCATCGACTTATATCGCACTGAAAAATCATTTCTTTTTATTTTCGGTGGACTACTCCTGAGCGCGTACTTGATTCTGGTCAGGCCATCTTTTACTTAAGAAAAGAGAGCAGGTTTTATGGCGAGTACATTGGTAATGAATGATGCAACCCGCTCATGGAGCGGATTGCGTAAAAATCTCATCGCAAAAGTCGCATTAAGCTTTTCGGATTTAATTGCTCTAAATCTGGCTTTGTTTTTATCTGCGGCGACCGTTCAGGGTATTTGGGGAGAGCTGGACACCTTTATTCCGCCGCAGCAAATTGAATACCGCTTTATCGCTCAGTTAGGGCTCTCTGTACTTTGCACCGCGTGGTTTTGGGTGCGCATGCGTCATTACACTTACCGCAAACCGTTCTGGTTCGAGTTAAAAGAGATTGTTAAAACCCTGTTCGTGTTCTCGCTGCTGGATCTGGCGCTGATTGCCTTCTCCAAGTGGGACTTCTCGCGCATGGTCTGGGTGTTTAGCTGGACTTACGCCCTGCTGCTGCTGCCGCTGATGCGTGCCGTAGTCAAGCGTGCTATTAATCGCGCAGGCCAATGGCAGAAGGAAACTATCATCATCGGCTCCGGCAAAAATGCCATGGAAGCCTATGCGGCCCTGCAGAGTGAAGAAATCCTCGGCTATAACGTGCAGGCGTTTATTTCACTGGAAGATGAAAACCGCCCTGAAAACGTTAATGGTGTCCCGGTCATCACCTGGAAAGACATCAACTGGCAAACGATGGATCGTGACAACACGCAATTTATCGTCGCCACTGAGTTTGAGCAGCAGGTGGTGCGCGATAAATGGCTGAAGTTCCTGTCCAAAATGAAGTGCCGTTCCATCTCCGTGATCCCAACCCTGCGCGGCGTGCCGCTGTATGGCACAGATATGTCATTCATCTTCAGCCATGAAGTGATGATCCTGCGCGTGAGTAACAACCTGGCAAAACGTTCATCTCGCTTCCTCAAGCGCACCTTCGATATCGTGGTGGCATCGTTGCTGCTGCTGTTCCTGGCACCGGTGTTCGCTCTTCTGTGTGCGATGGTGAAACGTGATGGGGGTAATGCGATTTATGGCCATGAACGCGTTGGCCAGGATGGCGTGAAATTCAAATGCCTGAAGTTCCGCTCCATGTGTACCAACTCACAAGAAGTGTTGCAGAAATTGCTGGCCACCAGTGAAGAAGCGCGTGCTGAGTGGGATCGTGATTTCAAACTGAAAAACGATCCGCGCGTGACCAAAATCGGTGGCATCCTGCGTAAAACCAGCCTCGACGAATTGCCGCAGTTGTGGAACGTTATTCGTGGTGAGATGAGTCTGGTCGGCCCACGTCCGGTGATCGAAGCGGAGCTGGAGCGTTATGCCGGTGATGTGGATTACTACCTGATGGCGAAACCGGGCATGACCGGCCTATGGCAGGTCAGTGGTCGTAACGATATCGACTATGACACTCGCGTCTATTTCGATTCCTGGTACGTAAAGAACTGGGCGTTGTGGACTGATATTGCCATTCTGTTCAAAACTGCAGGCGTGGTGTTCCGCCGCGATGGTGCTTACTAATACCCTCATTGCGATGTCTGTGCCAGACCAGCAGACATCGCTTTTTTATTCCTTTCTTTTTCTCCGCTAAGTCTTTACCCTTCCCGCTTGTTCAACAGGACGTTTCTGGTTATAGATGCAAAAATTTACCCTGCTGCTGTTAAGCCTGGTGCTGCTGGCACCGCTTGGCATCGATCTTTATCTCCCTACACTCCCGCAAATCGCACAAGGCCTTAACAGCCAAGTCAGTTTAATTCAGACCACTATTCCACTGTTTTTGCTGGTGATGGGTATCGGTCAGTTGGTGACCGGACCGTTGGTGGATAACTTTGGCCGTAAGCCGATTGCGCTGATTGGCCTGGCGCTTTACATCGTGGGGAGCGCCGTTGCGGCCACCTCCACCGTATGGCCGATATTCTTCCTGGCACGCCTGATTCAAGGCTGCGCTGTCTGCTGCACTGCGGTGGTGGCGTTCAGTGGCGTGCGCGATCGTCTGAGCGGAGATGAAGCGGCACGCGCCTACGGTTTCCTGAATGGTGCGCTTAACATTGTGCCAGCACTGGCGCCACTGTTAGGCGGTATTCTCGCTGAGGCCTACGGCTGGCGCGCACCCTTCTGGTTCCTGTGTGGCTATGCCGCTGTGATTGGTGTGATTGTGGTGTTCTTCCTGCCGGAAACCCGCCCTGCCGACACGCTGCGCGTCAAAGGATTGCCGCTGGCGCAATATGCCGCAATTGCTCGTGAGCCACGTTTCCTCGCCTTTGCGTTTGCCAACGCCGGTGCGCTCGGCATGGTGCTGACTTATGTGTCACTGGCACCGCATGTGCTGATGACGGAAGGCGGTCTCACGCCGCTGCAGTTCTCCTTTGCCTTTGGTGCCAACGGCTTTTGGATCATGCTGGTGAGTGCGTTTGTGAATAAAACCATTCGAAAAGCCGGTCGGCCGTTTTGTCTGGCAATGGGCTTTGTGACGATGCTGCTGGGCGCCATTCTGTTGGTGGCGGGCATGGCGTTGTTGCCTGCTGCGTGGCAAACACACTGGGCGCTGTATATGATTCCGGTGGCGGTGTCGGTTGCAGGACTGGCCTTTACCGTTGGCCCAGCAACCAGCTACGCATTAGAGCCGTTTCAGCAGCAGGCGGGCGTGGCCGCGGCATTACAAGGGTTTATTCAGATGGCGTGCGGCGCGGGTGGCAGTCTGATGATTGTCGCTTTGCCGGTCGCAGAAAAATCAGCGCTGGCCTTGATGATGCTTTTAGGTGCAGCGCTGGCCCTGATCGCCTGGCGCTGCAGTAAGAAGATGCACGGTAGCGTGACCGCGCTTAAATAACCTCAACTGGCACACGGGGCGCGAGCGCACACATTAGCTCGTAGCCCACCGTGCCGGCAGCTTTCGCCACCTCATCGATTTTCACCTGATTGCCCCACAGTTCCACTTTGGAACCAATCCCGGCCTGCGGGCAAGGTTCAAGGTCAATCATCATCATATCCATCGAAATCGCACCCAGCGTCTGGGTACGAACACCGTCGACACTCACCGGCGTGCCGGTTGGCGCATGGCGCGGATAGCCGTCGGCATAGCCACAGGCCACAATCCCGATACGCTGCGAGGACGTAGCGTGATAGCGATAGCCATAGCCCACGCCGTCGCCGGCACCGAGTTGCTGGACACCAATGATTTCACTGTTAAGGGTCATTACCGGCTGCAATCCGGTACTGGCGATATCCTGCCAGTCACCGCTCGGCGATGCGCCATAAAGAATGATTCCCGGACGCACCCAGTCAAAGTGCGCTTCAGGATGCCACAAGGTGGCGGCAGAGTTGGAGAGCGAGCGCGGACAATCCAAACCTTCGGCGGCCAGTTCAACGCGCTTCATCGGTTCGATTAACCCTTCCGGGTTTTCCGCATCCGCAAAATGCGCCATTAGCGTCATCTCGCCGACGTTGGGCAACGCACGCAATTTCTGCCACGCTGCCTGCACCTGTTCCGGGCGAAAACCGAGACGATTCATGCCGCTGTTCATCTTCACATAGATATCAACTGGCGCAGAAAGTGAAGCCTTTGCCAGCGCCTGAATCTGCCAGTTGCTGTGCACGCTGGTGGTCAAGCGATAGCGATCAATCAGTGTCAAATCTTCCGCATGGAAAAAACCTTCAAGCAGCAGAATCGGTTTTTTCCAACCCTGCTCACGAAGCAGAATCGCTTCTTCCATATTCAGTAGCGCGAAACCATCGGTCTCCGCCAGGCTTTGCCAGACGCGATCGATACCGTGCCCGTAAGCATTGGCTTTGACCACTGACCAAACCCGCGACTGCGGTGCAGCCTGCCGCACAATCGCCAGATTGCGGCGCAGCGCCTGTTGATGAATGGTTGCGCCAGTAGGACGTGACATGCTTGTGCTCTCCCTGAGGTCTCAACGCGCCGCGCTAGCGTTACGCAACGGCGACGAATGGGGTTCGAATCCCGGCAGATAACGCAGCACTGACAAATCGTCTGCGGCAATCGCCGGTTTCTGACCGGAAATCAAATCGGCCAACAGCTGACCGGATCCACAGGCCATGGTCCATCCCAGCGTTCCGTGACCGGTGTTGAGATAGAGGTTAGACAGCGGCGTACGCCCAACAATCGGCGTGCCATCCGGCGTCATCGGACGCAATCCCGTCCAGAACGTGGCCTGTTCAACAAAACCGCCTTCAGGATAGAGATCGCTGACCACCATCTCCAGCGTTTCACGTCGTGCAGGCGTCAGTTTGGTGTTAAAACCAACAATTTCCGCCATGCCACCCACGCGGATGCGATCGTCAAAGCGCGTGACCGCCACTTTGTAGGTTTCATCAAGGATGGTGGACACCGGTGCGGCTTCGGGATTCTTAATCGGAATGGTGAGGGAATAGCCTTTAAGCGGATAAACCGGAATCGACACGATATCTTTCAGCAGCGCGGTGGAATAAGAACCAAACGCCACCACATAGGCGTCCGCCTTAATCACCTCGTCACCACACTTCACGCCATAAATGCGATTACCTTCACGCAGCAGCTGATCAACCTGAGTGTCGTAACGGAAAGTGACACCCGCCGCCGCCGCCATCTCAGCCAGGCGCTGCGTAAATAACTGGCAGTCTCCGGTTTCGTCATTCGGTAAGCGCAGCCCACCTGTCAGCTTGTGGGCCGTAGCGGCGAGCGCCGGTTCAACGCTGTGGAGCTGGTGTGCTTCCAGCAGTTCATAAGGCACGCCGGCTTCTTTTAGCACGGCAATATCTTTGCTGGCGCTTTCGAATTGTTGCTGGGTGCGGAACAGCTGCAAGGTGCCACCCTGACGGCCTTCATAGGCAATACCTGTCGAGGCGCGCAATGCTTTCAAGCAATCACGGCTGTATTCTGCAATACGCACCATACGCCCTTTGTTTTCCTGATAATGGCGCATGTCGCAGTTACGCAACATGTTCCACATCCACTCCAGTTGGAATTTGCTGCCATCGAGGCGGACAGCCAATGGCGCGTGACGCTGAAACATCCATTTTACCGCTTTGAGCGGCACACCCGGTGCTGCCCAGGGCGCAGCATAGCCTGGAGAGATCTGGCCCGCATTACCTGCACTGGTTTCCAGCGCGGCGCCAGGTTGGCGATCGATCACCGTCACCTCATGTCCAGCCTGCGCCAGATACCAGGCACTCGCCACTCCCACGACACCACTTCCAAGAATCACTACGCGCATAAGCCCCTCGTCGCGGCAAAAGCATAATCAACTATGAATACTGCCTGTATTAGCATAACCAGACAGCACTTCTCATCTTACATTCGACAGACATATTTCACATGTTTTTCACCTTCCTGCACACAGAAATCATGAGGTAGTGCAAAAATCAGGATTTTTTATGCCATAAAACCATTAACCAGCAATTTATTATGCGCAGGGCAGTGCTTTTCTCTTTTTTCAGGAGAAAGCGCCGCAGTCATACAATGCACTTATAAACAGAGCTTTATTCTGCCAATCAATATAAAACCAACAGTTGTCATTAGTAATGACTTAAGCGTCGATTTTTGAATGATTTTCTGCCAAAAGAATTCGATTGAGTTCCGGTTTCGGATAAGCGACAGTGGACTATCATTGAAGTGTTCGCTCAGTTTTATTGGGCTGTCTTTCTCAGGATGAAGCCTTAAACGATCGTGACAGGTGACAATCCGTTGCCTGCCGCTTGCAAAACAGAGGTGCGCTATGACGACAATCTTTGACGAGCCAACCCGGAGCAGTAAACGACTCAGTGATGGACCCGACTGGACCTTCGAACTGCTTGATGTCTATCTGGCGGAAATCGACCGTGTAGCCAAGAGCTACGGGCTTGATACCTATCCGCATCAAATCGAAGTCATCACCTCCGAACAAATGATGGATGCCTACTCCAGCGTGGGTATGCCGATTAACTATGCACACTGGTCGTTCGGTAAAAAATTCATTGAAACCGAACAACGCTATAAACATGGCCAGCAGGGTTTAGCCTACGAAATCGTCATCAACTCCAATCCTTGTATTGCCTATTTAATGGAAGAGAACACCATGACCATGCAGGCGCTGGTGATGGCGCACGCGTGCTATGGGCACAACTCTTTCTTTAAAAATAACTATTTGTTCCGCAGTTGGACCGATGCCAGCTCCATCGTCGATTACCTGTTATTCGCGCGAAACTACATCACTGATTGCGAAGAGCGATATGGCGTGGAAGAAGTGGAACGCCTGCTCGACTCCTGTCATGCCCTGATGAACTACGGCGTGGATCGCTACAAACGTCCGCAAAAGATCTCGCTGCAGGAAGAGAAAGCGCGGCAAAAAAGCCGTGAAGAGTATCTGCAAAGCCAGGTGAACACCTTATGGCGCACCTTGCCGCGTAAAGAGAAGGAATCTGTGCACGTGGAAGCGGCCCGCTATCCTTCTGAGCCGCAGGAAAACCTGCTCTACTTTATGGAAAAAAACGCCCCGCTGCTGGAATCCTGGCAACGTGAGGTGCTGCGCATCGTGCGTAAGGTGAGTCAGTATTTTTACCCGCAGAAGCAGACGCAGGTAATGAATGAAGGTTGGGCGACGTTCTGGCATTACACCATCCTTAACCACATGTACGACGAAGGGAAAGTGTCGGAACGCTTTATGATGGAGTTCCTGCACAGCCACACCAATGTGGTTTATCAGCCACCGTATAACAGCCAGTGGTACAACGGGATAAACCCTTACGCTTTGGGCTTCGCCATGTTCCAGGATATTAAGCGGATCTGCCAGTCACCAACGGAAGAAGATCGCTACTGGTTCCCGGACATTGCGGGTTCCGACTGGCTAAAAACGCTGCACTTTGCCATGCGTGAATTTAAGGATGAGAGCTTCATCAGCCAATTCCTGTCACCCAAAGTAATGCGCGACTTCCGCTTGTTTACGGTAATGGATGACGATCGCAATAACTTCCTGGAAATTGCCGCGATTCACGATGAGGCAGGCTATCGTGCGATTCGTCAGCAGCTCTCGGCGCAGTACAACCTGAGTAATCTCGAACCTAACATTCAGGTTTACAACGTGGATCTGCGCGGAGACCGTTCACTGACCTTACGCTATGTGCCGCAGCAACGTGCGCCGCTGGATAAAAGCCGCCGCGAAGTGCTGAAGCATGTGCATCGTTTGTGGGGGTTCGATGTGATTCTGGAACAGCAGAACGAAGATGGCAGCGTTGAGCTGCTGGACCGGTCGCCAACACGTGGACCCGCACTGTAAACATAAAAAAACCGGACTATTTAGTCCGGTTTTCTTTTAGCGCTTGCTGGCTAAATCATCTGGCATGCTTTTTTGCATGCTATGCCAAATCTCTCCGCTGCGACGACCATACTCACGTACGGTATCGACAATCTGATCCTGTGTGGGATTAACACTGCACAAATCCGCCAACTGACGGTAGAAGCTGCGAGCCTGCTGGCGCGCTTCAGGATTAGAGAAATAGTGACGACCCACTCGGGTGTACAACCCTTTCAAGCCATTCAGAATCAAACCGTAAATCGGGTTGCCGGACGCAAAGGCCAAACCACGGAACACGCGATAATCCAGTTCGGTATAGGCTTCCGCTTTATCCTCTTCGCTCAATGCCGTTTCCAGCACTTCGCGCGCTTGGTCCGGATGATGACGAAGTGCACGGCTAATAAAGATCGACGCAATATTGGTACGCACCGACAGCAGATTATCAATCAGCTGCGGTACGCTATCGTGATCGAGGCGGGCAAGCGTTTCGAGAATGTTAAGGCCTGAGGTTTCCCAGAAATCATTTACTCGCGTGGGTTTACCATGCTGAATGGTTAACCAGCCATCGCGTGCCAGACGCTGCAAAACTTCTCGCAGCGTAGTGCGTGTGACGCCAATCAGTTCAGAAAGCTCACGTTCAGCAGGCAGGATGGACCCCGGCGGAAAGCGACTGTTCCAGATGCTTTCAATAATATACTCTTCAGCAAATCCTGCGGGGCTTTGCGCCTTAATCACCATAGCATTTCTTTCTCATTGCTTTCTTTATCGTAATGGCACTCATCATACCAGAGCGGCTATAGCGGAAATAGCCTGACAACCGATTAAAAGCGCGCGCTGGCGCAAAATTCAGCCGTGTTTTTAACCTGTCAGGCTTCTACGCACTCGTTTGCGTGGTAGGGACCTTTCGAAACATCCGCTTGATCAGTAAATGCGATTTTTATGGCCTGGATCAGGCTTAAGTCATTTTTGTACATGATTTTTTCCCGTTACCTGGCTGGCACGGTTACGCTTTTGGTTTACACTGCGAAGCATTAATGGTTACAGGATAAGCAATATGTTGCGATATTTGAATCAATGCTCACGAGGACGCGGAGCATGGTTATTGCTGGCTCTGACAGCTCTGGCTTTTGAACTGACTGCACTCTTCTTCCAACACGTCATGGGACTGAAACCCTGCGTGATGTGTATCTACGAACGTTGTGCGCTGTTTGGCGTAATGGGCGCAGGGATTGTGGGTGCTTTCGCGCCGAAGTCCCTGCCATTACGTTGGGGTGCAATCCTGATTTGGCTGTACAGCGCCTACAAAGGCTTGATGCTTTCGATTGAACATACGGATATCCAGTTGCACCCGAATCCTTTTGTCACCTGTGACTTTGCTGCGCGTTTCCCGACCTGGCTGCCACTGGATAAATGGCTGCCATCGGTGTTTGTGGCCAGTGGCGATTGTGCCGAGCGCAGCTGGACATTCCTGACCTGGAGTATGCCGCAGTGGATGATCGTAATCTTCGCCGCGTATCTGCTGGTTGGCGCGCTGGTGCTGATTGCCCAGCCGTTTAAGCCAAAACGCCGCGATTTGTTCAGCCGTTAAGCAAAACAAAACAGGCAGCTCTCGCTGCCTGTTATCACATCAACCGTTACGATCGGGTCGATCGATAATGTGATCTTCCCAGTCGCGCACTTCACTCTCCCGCACCGCAATAAAACGCACCGAGATACGCTGCGCATGCATCGCTTTCTTTGAACCTGCCACCAGTGGATGCCAGGCGGGCAATGTCCCGCCCTCGCCTAACAGACGATAGGCGCAGGTGCGCGGCAGCCAGTTAAAGGTAGTAAGGTTTTCACGCGTGAGCTTGATGCAGTCCTCTTCATACTCAAACCGGCGCTCATAGTTACGACACTGGCAGGTTTTGATATTCAGCTGATTGCAGGCCACATTGGTGAAATAGATTTCGTCGGTGTCCGCATCCTGCAACTTGTTCAGGCAGCACTGGCCGCAGCCGTCGCACAGTGATTCCCACTCTGCATCGTCCATTTGGTCAAGGCGTTTTGTCTGCCAGAAAGGTTGTTCAGTCATGTTCGCGGTCCGGGTTGTGCAATAAGACCGCACCTTATAAAGGGTTAGGTGCGGTGATGCAAGTTTTACAGTACGCGGGTGGTAATACCGTGACCGGCCAGCGAAATTTCAAGCTTATCGCCAGAACGCATTGGGCCTACGCCTTCCGGGGTGCCCGTCAGGATCACGTCGCCCGCGCGCAGCGTAAAGTACTGGCTCATATAGGCAATCAGCGGCAGGATTTTGTGAATCATATCTGCGGTTGAACCGTGCTGACGGACTTCGCCGTTCACCACCAGCTTCAGCTCGGTGTCTTGCGGGTCGCCGTTAAATTCAGAAACCGGAATGAAACCAGACAGCGGGCAAGAGTTATCGAACCCTTTGGATTTTTCCCACGGCTGACCGGCTTTTTTCAATCCCGCCTGCACATCGCGCAGCGTCAGATCCAGTGCCACACCATATCCGGCAATCGCTTTCACCACGTGCTCTTCCGTTGCCTGCTTCAGCGTTGAGCCAATCAGCACCGCCAGTTCCACTTCGTGATGCACTTCGCCGAAGTTAGCTGGAATTGAGAGCGGCTGACGCAGATCGCACACCGCCGTTTCCGGTTTGATAAACACCACCGGTTCTGTCGGCGTGGCACTGCCCATTTCCTTGATGTGCTTCGCATAGTTGCTGCCCACGCAAACCACTTTGCTGACGGGATAATCCAACAAAGCGCCCTGCCAGTTACGATGCTGATACATGCTGTTCCCCTGCATTAGTTGTGTTTGATGCCAGTCTGACTGGCGGATAGGTCAGGTTCAGTGCCGGAACGCGGCAAGCTGAGGAGGATTATATTAGCGGTTTTATGGCGGCAGACGTGGCGGAAATTGTCAAAAGTCGTTAATCATACGCAACAAACAGGATCACAACCTGAAATTATTGCCCGCAATAATGCTTTAAAGCGGGCGAATAATTAATGCAAATAACACTGAGGATTTTTACAGGGCATATTTACAGATGAATCCGAATTAAACTTTTTTACTCTGATCAAGATGAATGTTGAGCAGACTTTCAACCGGTGGTGGGATCTGTAAATAATAGCCTTGATCGCTCAAACCTTGCTTAACTTTATTGATATCGGCATTAGCCAGTTTGTCGCGTTTGTCCAGTGACAGCACCATCGCCAGCTGAGGTTTACCGAAGCCGCGCAGCAGTTCTTCCGGTACGCGTGAGAAATCGTCTTTTTTTTCAACATAAAGATAAGTTTGTTCGCGTTGCGGGCTTCTGTAGATCACACAAAACATATTTTTTACTCGAATTAACCTGTGGCGTCACTTGCCTGAATATAGCAGTAACTATAACATGCTTGCAGAACTTCGAATATTGACCGTTTGATGTTAATGATGATTTTATCGACGTACATCTTAGGGTCGTAAAACAGGACTGAGTCAGGACAGATGTCGCAAACGCCAATCGAATTCAAGGGAAGCAGTTTTACCCTGTCAGTGGTTCATCTGCACCATTCGCAACCCGAGGTGATTCGTCAGGCGCTGCAGGACAAAATCGACCAGGCGCCTGCGTTTTTGCAGAATGCGCCGGTGGTGCTCAACGTGTCAGCACTGAACGGTGACATCAACTGGAAGCAGATGCAGCAGGCGGTGATCGCCACCGGTTTACGCATTGTCGGTGTCAGCGGTTGTAAAGATGAAGCCCTAAAAAAGATGATTGCCCGTGCAGGCTTGCCGGTGCTGTCGGAAGGCAAAGAGAATCGCAAGCGTGCAGAAGTGCCAGTGGTTGAAGAAGCACCGCCTGTTGCGGCGCCGATCGCTGAAACCGCCAGTAAAACCCGCATCATCAATACGCCAGTGCGCTCAGGCCAACAGATTTATGCGCGTAATGCCGACCTTATCGTAACCAATAGCGTCAGCGCCGGTGCCGAACTGGTGGCAGACGGCAATATTCATATTTACGGCATGATGCGCGGTCGTGCACTGGCCGGTGCCAGTGGCGAACGTGATAGCCAGATTTTTTGTACCAACCTCGCAGCCGAGTTGGTCTCTATTGCCGGGGAGTACTGGATCATGGATCAGATTCCGGCGGAATTCTTTGGTAAAGCCGCGCGCCTGTGCCTTAAAGAGGGCGCGCTCACCATTCAGACACTTTATTAGGCCCCTTTTCTTTCGTTAAGGAAATCAACATTTATGGCACGCATCATTGTAGTTACATCGGGTAAAGGGGGCGTTGGCAAGACCACGTCAAGCGCGGCCATCGCAACCGGTTTAGCGCAGAAAGGTAAGAAAACTGTCGTGATCGATTTTGATATCGGTCTGCGTAACCTCGACCTGATCATGGGCTGTGAACGCCGTGTCGTTTATGACTTCGTCAACGTCATCCAGGGCGATGCGACGCTGAATCAGGCACTGATTCGTGACAAGCGCACGGAGCAACTCTATATCCTGCCTGCTTCACAAACACGCGATAAAGATGCGCTGACCCGCGAAGGTGTGGAAAAAGTACTAAACGACCTGGCCGCGATGGAATTCGATTTCATCGTGTGTGATTCACCAGCAGGTATCGAAACCGGTGCGTTAATGGCACTGTACTTCGCAGATGAAGCCATTATCACCACCAACCCGGAAGTCTCTTCCGTACGTGACTCCGACCGTATCCTCGGCATCATCTCTTCTAAATCGCGTCGTGCTGAAAACAGTCAAGACCCGGTGAAAGAGCATCTGCTGCTGACCCGCTACAACCCAGGCCGCGTGACACGTGGCGACATGCTGAGCATGGAAGACGTGCTGGAAATCCTGCGCATTCCACTGGTTGGTGTCATCCCAGAAGATCAATCCGTGTTACGCGCCTCTAACCAGGGTGAGCCGGTGATCCTCGACGCTAACTCTGACGCCGGTAAAGCTTACTCAGATACCGTAGATCGCCTGCTTGGCGAAGACCGCCCCTTCCGCTTTATCGAAGAAGAGAAGAAGGGTTTCCTGAAACGCCTGTTCGGGGGATAACCAATGGCATTATTAGATTTCTTTTTATCCCGTAAGAAGAACACAGCCAACATAGCCAAGGAAAGGCTGCAGATTATCGTAGCCGAGCGCAGAAGGGGCGACAGTGAGCCCCACTATTTGCCGCAACTTAAGCGCGATATTTTGGAAGTGATCTGTAAGTACGTGAAAATTGACCCGGATATGGTGACCGTTCAGCTGGATCAGAAAGGGGATGACATCTCCATTCTGGAACTTAACGTCACCTTGCCGGAGACGGAAGACGAGCCTAAATGATCGTAGCGGTATCCTGATTTTCCCCTGCGTTATTCGCAGGGGAAAACATCTGGCTTATAACGCCTGCAGGATCTCGTCGATACGTTTTTGCAGTAATTCACCGCGCCAGCCAGTCAGCAATTCTGGTGTACGGCATCCGCTTTTCAAGCCCCAGTAAACGCTCAGCACCTGATTGATCTGCCGACGCGAAGCCAGCAGTTCCTGACTGAAACCCGTCTCCTCACTAACCTGCAGCACCAGCGCTTTGATTGCTTTAAACGCCTGTTTGTAATGCGGATGATCAATCAGATTAGGTAGCGGCTGTGGCAAAGTGGCTTCATCCTGTGACTGCGCTTCAGCCACCAGCGCTACCATCGCTTTCCCGTGGAAGCGAATTTCGTGACCGTTCAGGCCCAGATGATCCAGTTCACCCAGGCTGCCAGGCATAAAGCGCGCCACTTTCCACAAATTCTCTTCACGCACCACAAAGTTCACCGCCATATCTTTCTGACGGGCGATGTTTAAGCGCCATGCCGCCAGGCGTTGCAGCGCTGCCAACTGGCGCGGACGCAGCTGCCATGCATTGGTGATGTCGCGCCATGCATCCTCTGGCTGCAAAACGTCCAGACGACGCTGGCACAGATTATCGCATTCGCTCAGCGCGGCAGCCATGTTGCCCGCGGCTTCGGTTTGCTCGACTAACTGATGCGCAATCGGCAGCAAGTAAGCAACGTCTGCTGCGGCATAAACACACTGGCGCTCAGTCAGCGGGCGTGCCAGCCAGTCAGTGCGGGATTCACTTTTATCCAGTTCAATCTGATTAAAGTGGTTCACCATTGAGGCAAAGCCCCACGACAGCGGTTGTCCTGCGAATGCGGCTAAAACCTGCGTATCAATCATCGGATTGGGCAAGCATTTAAAGCGATGCAGGAACACTTCGAGGTCTTCGCCACTGGCGTGCAGGAACTTGGTGACGTTGGTATCTTGCAACAGCGCGATAAACGGCGTCCAGTCACTGATATTAAGCGGATCGATCAGAACCAGTTGTTCACCATCAAACAGCTGGATCAGTCCCAACTGCGGATAGTAAGTACGAGTGCGCACGAATTCAGTATCCAGCGCCACTGCGTCATGCTGGCGCGCCTGTTCACACACGGCAGCCAACTGACTGTTTTGGTCGATCAAAGTGTAATTCACGTAGTCATTCTCGCTGCGGCACACTTCGCGCAGCGCTCCATGTTAAAAGCAATAAAAACGCCGGACTGTGCCGGCGTTAACCTAAGGGAAAAAGCAGGTTACTGCCCTTCTCGCTTCGCCTCGTCACGCAATTCGCGGCGTAAAATTTTGCCGACGTTGGTCTTCGGCAGCTCGTCTCTAAACTCAATAATCTTCGGCACTTTGTAGCCGGTGAGCTGACGGCGGCAATGATCCAGCACTTCCTCTTTGGTCAGTGAGGGATCCTTTTTAACGATGCACACTTTTACCGCTTCGCCGGAAAGGTCGCTGGGAACGCCGATTGCTGCGGCTTCGCGCACTTTCGGATGCTGCATCAGCACATCTTCGATTTCGTTAGGATACACGTTAAAGCCTGACACCAGAATCATGTCTTTCTTACGATCGACGATGCGAATAAAACCTTCGCCATCAACGGTAACAACATCACCGGTGTGCAGCCAGCCATTTTTCAACACTTCTTCGGTGGCATCCGGTCTCTGCCAGTAACCGACCATCACCTGTGGACCACGAATACAGAGTTCACCCGGCTCGCCTGGCGCCACATCGTTATCCTCGTCATCCACGATACGCACATCCGTGGAGGGTACAGGAAGTCCGATGCTGCCGGTGTGGCAAGTGATGTCATAGGGATTGACCGACACCAGCGGTGAGCACTCGGTCAAGCCGTAGCCTTCCAGCAGATAATGTCCGGTAAGCTTTTCCCAGCGTTCAGCCACCGCCTTTTGCACCGCCATACCGCCGCCAGCAGATAAACGCAGCGTAGAGAAATCGAGCTTATTAAAGTTTTCGTCATTCAGCAGCGCGTTAAACAGCGTATTCACGCCGGTAATCGCAGTGAACGGGAACTTGCTAAGCTCCTTAACAAAGCCGGGAATATCACGCGGATTGGTGATCAGTAAGTTGGTGCCGCCGAGATCAAGGAAAAGCAGGCCGTTAACGGTTAGCGCAAAGATATGGTAGAGCGGCAGTGCCGTGACCACCTGCTCTTTGCCAGGCCGCAGCAGTTTGCCGTAGGTGGCTTTGGTCTGCTCCAGGTTTGCCTGCATGTTGCCGTGGGTCAGCATCGCGCCTTTGGCAACGCCGGTGGTTCCGCCTGTATATTGCAGGAACGCCAGATCGCCATTGGTCAGCGTAGGACGCTGATAGCTCATCTGCGCGCCCTGCTGCAACGCGCTGCGGAACGGCACCGCGCCGGGAAGATGGTATTTCGGCACCAGCTTCTTCACATACTTAACCACGAAGTTGACCAGCGTGGCTTTGATCGGGGCAAGTTGATCGCCCATACGCGTCAGCATCACGTGCTTGATCGGCGTCTCCGCGACCACTTTTTCCAACGTGTGGGCAAAGTTGGATACAATCACAATCGCGCTGGCGCCACTGTCATTTAGCTGATGTTTCAGCTCACGCGGCGTGTACAACGGATTCACGTTGACGACAACCATGCCCGCACGCAGCACGCCAAACAGCGCCACCGGATACTGCAGCAGGTTTGGCATCATCAGCGCCACGCGGTCACCCTGCTTCAGGCCCAGGCCTTGTTGTAGCCAGGCGGCAAAGTCACGACTTTGCTTATCCAGCTGACGGTAGGTCATCGGCTGGCCCATATTAATGAACGCCGTATTATCGGCATACTGCAATGCTGCGTGCTCGAAAAGTTCGACCAAAGAGGTATAACGGTCCGCATTAATCTCCGCAGGAACATCTGCCGGATAGCGTTTAAGCCAAACCTTATTCAAAGAATCACCCCGATATTCTTGTTGCGTAGCCATCGCCGCCTCTGCAATCAGTGTTGTTAACAATATTTTAACTGATTGTACCAGTTTGCCTGTTTCGGCATTTTCAGGTTGCGAAGCGCATCACTAAATTTCGCGCATCGGTTGCGCGCCCAATAAAAAAGCCCGGTCGCGAGCGCCGCGACCGGGCCGTCAAATAATGAAGATGGATTATTCGGTCAGGATGGTTTCCACCTGCGCGGGGCCGGTATTCATGTTCATCCCCCAGTAGGGATTGGGGCCCCAGTAACCCGGATGACGACGCGTTGGCCCATACCAGATCCAGGGATCGATCGGCTGCGGTGGCGTCATCACCTGTTGTGTCAGGTGCCAGCGCTGGTAACCACGCACATCCACCACCACAAAGTTGTAGCTGGCTTTACCAATTTCACCTTTTTCGATGCCTTTGATATTACCCAACACTGTGACGTACTGATTGTTCAGATCCACCGGGTCAACAAAACCGCGAATGTCGGCAAAGATACGCCCAACCGATGCGGAACCTAAACGCGGCCGCGCACTGTCATCCAGCGGTTGGGTGGCGATCTCCAGGCGCGTAACGCCCGTCAGATTGGTGACTTTCACCACTTTACCGCCAAAACGTGACTCCTGGCCGACATACAGCTGTGGCGCATTCATCACACGTAATAAATCTTGCTGTGGAAGTTGAGAACTCCCTTTAATGGAATCTGGCACCGAAACGCAGCCGCTGAGCAACAACGCGCAGGCTAACAGAGCGCCAGACATCCCTTTACGACTTATTGGCATAGCACTTCTCCTGTTATTTCTCAGTTAGACTGGGCGCTTACGGAATAGTTGCGTGACGCTTATCGGCCCGGCAACTTTTTCCATGCCACTTCATTACGCAGGTAAACCGGTTCGGCATTTTCCACCGCCACCGACTCACCGCGCTGCCAGGCACTCAACGCCAGCGGCAGCATGTCCTCAGCTGCAGGCAGTGTCACTTCGGTGGTCACTAAGGTTGCGCCCGTCGAGGTTAACAGATGCGGATAAGCCGCCCAGCCGGTGCCGACCGTTGCCCACTCGCCGCTTAACTGGGCGATGCGCGCCTGTGCGTCTTCAGGTTTCAATACGGCTTCCGATTCTGCACCCTGCCATTCACCGTTGGCATCACGCTGATATTCGGCCCAGTAAATTTCACCCATGCGCGCATCGATGGCGGCCAGCACACGCTCAGCGCCGGTTAAGCGCAATGCGCCCTGAGCCATGGTAGCGAGGGAAGATACGCCGATCATCGGCAAGTTCGCGCCCAACGCCAGCCCTTGCGCAATGCCAATGCCAATGCGCACGCCAGTAAAACTACCCGGCCCACGGCCGAACGCCAGCGCGTCAAGCGCGGTCAGCTCCAACTGCTGCACCTGCAACAGTTCCTGGACCAGCGGTAAGATGCGTTGGGTGTGATCGCGCGGGGCGATTTCAAAGCGGGCATCGATCTGCTGCTGATTGAGCAGCGCGGCAGAACAGGCTTCTGTCGCCGTGTCCAGAGCTAAAATTCGGGCGGACATAACAACCTCTGAAAGTCAAAATGGCGCGCATCTTAACACAGCCTGGCACAAATTAGTGCTTCTCTGGCTGGCGGACGAAGGCGATGGCGCGCTGCAAATCGCGGGTACGCGGCGTGGGCGGCAGACTATTAAGGAACAACCCGCCATACGGACGCGATACCAGGCGCTGATCGCAAATCACCAGCACGCCACGGTCATCCGTGTCGCGGATCAAACGGCCAACGCCCTGCTTCAGGGTGATGACGGCATCCGGCAATTGCACATCATTAAAGGGATCACCGCCGCGCAGGCGACAATCTTCCATGCGTGCTTTCAGCAACGGATCTTCTGGGGAGGTAAAGGGCAGCTTATCGATAATCACCAGTGACAGCGCATCGCCACGCACATCAACGCCTTCCCAGAAACTGCTGGTAGCCACCAATAAGGCGTTACCGGCCTCAAGGAACTGCTTCAGCAGCTGGCCTTTACTGGTTTCTCCCTGCAACAACACCGGCAAGGTCATCGAGGCGCGGAATTCGGCGGCCAGTTCGCGCATCATCTTGTGTGAAGTGCAAAGGAAGAAGCAGCGTCCTTTATTGGCATCGATCAGCGGTTTCATCATACGCGCTAGCTGACGGGCTCCACCGGGTTGATTCGGTTCTGGCATATTGCGCGGCACGCACAGCAGTGCCTGTTGGGTGTAATCGAACGGGCTGTCGAGAATCATAGTGGTGGCTTTATCGACGCCCAATCGGCTGGAGAAATGGCTCATCTGCTCATTTACTGCCAGCGTGGCAGAAGTGAATACCCATGCCGCTTTACGGTTATCCATCACTTCTCGGAAACGCTCGGCCACCGACAGCGGCGTTAGCGCCAGCGTGAAGTGGCGGCTGGTGCACTCATACCAGTAGCTAAAACCAGGTTCATCAATGGCGCGCAGACGTTTAAGGCGAGTGCGATACAACGCGGCACGTTCAAACGCCGCATCCAACAGCGCCGAGCGCCCCAGCGACAATTTGATAACGTCGTAGCAAAGTTCCAGCGCATCATCCAGCAGAGTCAACATGCGCATGATGTTGTTGTCGCTCAGCAGGTCACGCAGATTGCCGCGAAAACCCGGCTCGCCGAGCGTTAAGCGGAAATCCTGGGCGCATTGCGCCAGACGGTCGGCAGATTTCTGCAGCTGCTGGACGTCACGGACTTCAGTGCGATAGGCAATAATAATGTCTTTGGCGAGATCCTGCAGTTGACGGCTGGAAAGCTGCTGACCAAAGTACTGGCTGGCGATATCGGGTAGCTGATGCGCTTCATCGAAGATCATCACGTCGGCTTCTGGAATCAGCTCACCAAAGCCGCCCTCTTTAACTACCAGATCGGCAAGGAACAGATGATGGTTCACCACCACCACATCGGCATCCATGGCTTTTTTACGCGCTTTCACCACAAAGCAATCTTTGTAGAGCGGGCAATCGCTGCCAAGGCAGTTATCGTTAGTGCTGGTGACAAACGGCCAGATCGGGCTGTCTTCGGCCACGCCGGAACAGCTGCTAACGTCGCCATCCGAAGTTTGATTTGACCAGCTGCGCACGTTGATCAAATCCCCGAGCGCCTGCACGGTCAGATCGCCACCCGTTTGATTCTGCTGCTCCAGACGTTCGAGGCATAAATAGTTGGAACGCCCCTTCAGCAGGGCGGTTTTACCGCTGAACTTCAGGGCACGAGCGATGGTGGGCAAATCGCGGTTATACAGCTGATCCTGTAAGGCCTTAGAACCGGTCGAGATAATGACCTTTTTTTTCGCACGCAATGCGGGTGCCAGATAGGCGTAGGTTTTACCGGTCCCGGTGCCGGCTTCGACCACCAGCTCACCGCCCTTCTTTACCGCTTCCATGACCGCTTGCGCCATTTCACGCTGCGCGGCACGCGGTTTGAAACCTGGGATAGCCTGCGCCAGCGCGCCATCAGCTGCAAAATCGTCTGCCACACATCCTCACCGATTGGTCAAAAACACTGTAATTATGTCAGGATTCCCCTGAGGCGACCACAACAGATGACAGCGCCCTACAGGATATGGCAGGCTAGCGCAGCGAAATTACAGGAGAACACCATGACCATTACGCGTATTGATCCCGCACCCCGCATGTCAGAAGCCGTTGTGCATAACCAGACCGTCTATTACACCAGCGTGCCAGAAAATCTGGATGACGATGCAGAAGCGCAGACCGCCAACGCGCTGGCGGTGATTGACGCGATTCTGACCCGCGTCGGATCGGACAAAAGTAAGATCCTCGATGCCACGATCTTCCTGGTCGATAAAGCTGATTTCCCGGCAATGAATCGCGCATGGGATGCCTGGGTTTCACCTGACAACGCGCCGGTGCGCTGCACCGTGCAAGCTGACTTGATGAACCCCAAATACAAAGTGGAAATCAAAATCATCGCTGCGCTGTAACCCTTTCGGGCGTTATTCGTCTTCTTCTTCGTCGTCTTCGAACATCGCCCGGATCCCTTCACCCTTGTAGTTCTGGCGGATCTCTTGTGCCACCTGCGCAATCGCCTGACCACTCGCCATGCCACCCGCCATCAATTCCTGGATACGTTCCACAGCTTGCTGCTGCTGTTCATGAGATAAAGCTGGTAGACCTGTAAACATCATTTGCTCCTGGTGCAAAAGGGGACGCATTATTCCACGCGGAACAAACAGGTGCCAGCAACAAAAAAATGTGCCAGGCTACGCGCCTGCTTGTTGGATTAATTAGCCCGATGATCGTAAAAACCCTTAACCTGAAGTATACGCCGGATGCGCTGCTGCACCGCTTTTCTGCGCTTGCGCATCGTCCCTGGGCGATGCTGCTCACCTCTGGCCATGCCGACCATGCCGATAATCGTTTCGACATTTTAACGGCCGATCCGCGTGCCACGCTCACCACGCGCGGTGAGATGACGGAAATCGACTGTGACGGCAAAGTGATCCTTTCCGCCGACGATCCGCTGCGTCTGGTGCAGCAGCAGTGTGAAATCCTTGGCGCGACGCCGCTGTTTAATGCCGATCTGCCTTTCCAGGGCGGCGCGCTGGGTTTGTTTGGTTACGATCTTGGAAGGCGCTTTGAAACCCTGCCGCAGCGCGCTGAACAGGATCTGGCGACGCCAGATATGGCGGTCGGCATCTACGATTGGGCTTTGATCGCGGATCATCATCAGCAAAAACTGACTCTGATTTCGCTCACCGATGCCGGACAACGCTGGCAGTGGCTGCAGGCACAAGCGATTCCGCAGCCTAAAGGTTTTGCGCTAACCAGCGACTGGCAATCAAACCTCAGTTTTGACGAGTACGCCGCGCGTTTTGATCAGGTTCAGCGCTACATTCAGGCCGGTGACTGCTATCAGGTGAATCTGGCGCAACGCTTTCAGGCTCGCTATCACGGCGACGAATGGCTGGCCTTTTTACGACTCAACCGCGACAATCGCGCCCCTTTCAGTGCGTTTATCCGTTTGCCTAAAAGTGTCATTCTCAGCCTGTCACCGGAACGCTTTCTCTCGTTACAACAAAAAGAGATTGAAACCCGTCCGATCAAAGGCACCCTGCCGCGCTTAGCCGATCCAGAGGCCGACCGCTTGCAGGCAGAGAAACTGGCCCATGCGGAAAAAGATCGCGCTGAGAATCTGATGATTGTCGATTTGCTGCGTAATGACATCGGTCGCGTGGCTGAACCCGGCAGCGTCAGCGTCCCTGAGCTGTTTGTGGTGGAACCTTTCCCGGCGGTGCATCATCTGGTGAGCACCGTGCGAGCCCGGTTGCCCCAACACCTCACTGCAACCGATCTGCTGCGCGCCTGCTTCCCCGGCGGTTCGATTACCGGCGCACCTAAAATACGTGCCATGGAAATCATTGAGGAACTGGAACCGCAACGCCGCAACGCCTGGTGCGGCAGTATCGGGTACATCAGCCTGTGCGGTCGTATGGATACCAGCATCACCATTCGCACGTTAATCGCTGAAAACCAGCATCTCTATTGTGCGGCGGGCGGCGGTCTGGTGGCCGATAGCGATGTAGAGCTGGAATATCAAGAGACATTCCACAAGGTCAATCGCATCCTGCCGAGCCTGAGTGGCGAGGTTTAAATGAGCCTGACGCTCGATCAGTTCCTTAACCGCTTTGTGCTGCAACCTCCTCTGAGCGCCTCCAAAAGCGTGATCAGCGGCCGGCGAGCGGCAGTGCTGGTGCCCGTGATTGCGGGCGCTGAACCTGGATTACTGTTGACACGTCGCTCTTCACACCTGCGTAAACACGCGGGTCAGGTGGCGTTCCCCGGCGGCATGCAGGATGCAACGGATGATTCGCTCATTCACACCGCACTGCGTGAGGCCGAAGAAGAAGTCGGCATTCAACCCGCTCAGGTCAACGTTGTGGGTGTCTTACCGCCCGTGACCAGCAGCACTGGTTTTGCCGTCACGCCGGTGGTTGGTATCATTCCCGCAGGTCTGTCCCTCAATATCAATCCCGATGAAGTGGAAAGCACCTTTTCGATGCCGCTGGCTGAAGCCCTGCGCCTCAGTCGTTACAGTGGGCTCACCTTGCGCCGTGGTCATCGCCAGCATCAGGTGTGGTTGTCGTGGTACGAGGATTATTTTATCTGGGGCATGACCGCCGGGATTATTCGCGCATTAAGTCAACAAATCGCCCTTCCCTGAGTTGCGCGCAGCGCGTCACTTCCGCCATAAACTCGATCCACTTCACAACAGCAGAATGGGATAACTATTTCTGTGGCTTATAATTAGTTTATTTCATGCGAAAAGCTGCTCACTGAGTCACGTGGACGATTACTATTAGCCCCATAAACGGCCTCAGCCGTGCAGAATAAGATTTGTGAGGAGTGTCACCGGTGATTAGTGTTTTTGACATGTTCAAAGTGGGCATTGGCCCATCCAGTTCACATACCGTAGGTCCGATGAAAGCGGGCAAGCAGTTTGTTGATCTGCTGGCCGAACAGGGCAAGCTGCAAGACGTGACGCGCGTTGCCGTCGACGTTTATGGCTCGTTGTCGCTCACGGGTAAAGGTCACCATACCGATATCGCTATCATTATGGGGCTAGCCGGCTTTGAGCCCGCCACGGTGGATATCGATAGCATTCCCGCCTTTATTAAAGATGTAGAACAGCGCGAGCGCCTGCTGCTGGCTAACGGTGCGCGTGAAGTCGACTTCCCACGCGAAGGCGGCATGGTGTTCCGCAGCGAAAACCTTTCATTACATGAAAACGGCATGACGGTTTTCGCCTTTGCCGGCGATCTGTTAATCCTGACCAAGACTTACTACTCCATCGGCGGCGGTTTTATCGTTGATGAAGAGCATTTCGGCCAATCTGTATTGGATGAGGTATCGGTGCCGTATGCGTTCAACTCTGCCAAAGAGTTGTTGAGCCACTGCCATCAAAGCGGGTTGTCACTTTCCGGTTTGGTGATGAAGAATGAGCTGGCGTTGCACAGCCGGGAAGACATTTATGCCTACTTCGGCAACGTGTGGCAAACCATGCAGGCTTGTATCGATCGCGGTTTAAATACCGAAGGCGTATTGCCTGGCCCACTGCGGGTGCCGCGTCGCGCTGCTTCGTTGCGTCGTTTGCTGGTTTCTTCCTCCAAGCACTCCAATGACCCGATGAACGTGATTGATTGGATCAACATGTTTGCCTTAGCGGTGAATGAAGAAAATGCCGCCGGTGGACGTGTGGTCACTGCGCCAACCAACGGCGCCTGCGGTATCGTGCCTGCCGTTTTGGCCTACTACGATCATTTCATTGAGACCGTTACGCCGGACATTTTCATTCGTTATTTCCTCGCTTCGGGCGCTATCGGCATTCTGTATAAAATGAATGCTTCTATTTCCGGCGCTGAAGTGGGATGCCAGGGCGAAGTTGGCGTGGCCTGTTCCATGGCGGCTGCAGGCCTGGCGGAATTGCTCGGCGCCAGCCCGGAGCAGGTGTGCGTCGCGGCTGAAATCGGCATGGAACATAACCTGGGATTAACCTGCGATCCGGTGGCAGGTCAGGTGCAGGTGCCGTGCATTGAGCGTAATGCCATCGCTTCAGTGAAAGCCATCAATGCCGCCCGCATGGCGTTGCGCCGTACCAGTGAGCCGCGTGTTTCACTGGATAAGGTGATCGAAACCATGTACGAAACCGGTAAAGACATGAACGCCAAATATCGTGAAACCTCACGCGGCGGTCTGGCGATCAAGGTTCAATGTGATTAACCAGACATGCTGAAAAAATAATCAATTAGATTTTTTTCTGCATCTCACGCTACCTCCATGTGAGTAAACCAGATACATTAATTTGCGCGCGGCCCTTAGTGGCCGCGTTGTTTTTTAGTGCCGCTTTTTTTCTCTGCGATGCGCTAAACCTGGCCGCCTCAATGCCGATAACCTACACGTTAATTTGGCTTCAATTTTTGTTTTGCAAGGTGGTTACTGATGCTCATTCCCCAGCAATTTGTCGGTCAATTTCGCCGTAAGCGTTTGCTTATTGCGTTGGTGATCGCGGCGCTGGTTCTGATTCTCACGCTGACTTTTCGATATATCGAAGAGAAATCGCGTATTGAGCAGCAGTCCCTGAATTTTGCCAGCCGCGCCATTGAGCGCTTTGATCGTATGTTCTCCCCGCTGGATGTTTCCGCCAACAACACGCTTGGGCTGGTTGGCGTGCCTTGTGCGCAAGTTCGCTATCCGTTGATCGAAAAGATTTCGTCATTACAGACCGTGCGCACCATCCTGCTGGTTCAGGACGACAGTATTTACTGCTCCAGTATTTACGGTCCTCGCAATATTTCGTTTAGCCAGACCTATCCGGAGCTGGCGATTAACAATCAACGTATGATTCTGACCACGGATAATTATCTGCTGAAAGGCTCACCGGTATTACTGCTGTGGACGCCCAAATCACTGGATAATCGCGATGGTCTGCTGCAGGTTATCAATGTCGAGTTGATGACCAACTATTTACTGGAGCCGCAGTTACCCTGGGTTGAACGCGCTATTTTCAATGTCGGCGGACAGAGTCTGGAATATGGTAATCCGCTGATCGAAGAGACCGAGCCATCGGAAGATGAAGTGGCTTTTGATCAGGCTTCACTGCGTTATCCATATAGCATTACCTTGTATGGCCCTTCTCCGGCGCGTCTGGCACTGCACACGCTTCCTTCACAGTTACCGCTGGCGGTGCTGCTGAGTTTGCTGATGGGTTATATCGTTTGGTTAGCCACAGCGAACCGCATGAGCCTCAGCTGGCAAATCAGTTATGGCATCACCGCAAATGAATTTATGGTGTATTGCCAGCCGCTGATCAATGCCAAAAGTGGTGAGTGCGATGGCATGGAGCTGCTGCTGCGCTGGCACAATGCGCGACAGGGCTGGGTTGCGCCGGATGTGTTTATCCCGCTAGCCGAGCGCCAGAACCTGATAGCCCCACTGACGCGCTTTGTGTTAGCCAAAGTGGTGGATGAGTTGCCTAACCTGCCGCAATGTTCCTCTTTCCATATTGCGATTAACGTTGCCGCCAGCCATTTCCGTGATCGTGCGATTGTCGAGGATCTGCAAAACATCTGGTGGCCGGCTAATCCGCTGCCGAAGCTGGTGGTCGAGTTGACCGAGCGCGATGCCTTGCCGGTGATCGACCAGTCTGTGGTGTCGCAGTTGCATGAGATCGGTGTGCGTCTGGCGATTGATGATTTCGGTACCGGACACAGCTCACTGGCTTATCTGAAAGACCTGAAGCCCGATGTGCTGAAAATTGACAAGATTTTCACTGCGGCCATCGGCACCGACGCGATTAACGCCACGGTGACAGATATGGTGATTTCGCTGGCGCAGCGTTTGAATATTGCGTTGGTGGCTGAGGGTGTGGAAACCGCGGAGCAGGCGCACTATCTGCGTGAGCGCGGCGTGGATCACCTACAGGGTTATTATTACGCCCGTCCAATGCCCATCGAAGACTTTCCTGTGTGGCTGGAGCAGCATCAGGCGCATCTTAGGGCCTGATATTGGGGTGCTGTGTCTGGTGTTGGGGTCCTGTGTCTGGTGTTGGGGTCCTGTGTCTGGTGTTGGGGTGCTGTGTCTGGTGTTGGGGGGCTGTGTCTGAGGGTGCGTTCCAGCCGGTAAAGGGGGATGTTCCGTAAAGACGGCGTGAATACATCCCTGTAGCCTCGGACGCCGCATCCATGCGGCGTACGCTTTACTTCTCATCCCCCTTTACCGGCTTCATGTGGCGTTTTTGCGGTCTGCAGAACGCTGTTCCTGAAATGGGTCAATCGCGTTGAGCGTTTAACATGCTGGTTCATTGCCTATTCCTCATTGTGAGTGTGAAAGGTGTCAACGCCATTCAGGGCGCAACACATACTGGTTAATCACATCTTCCTCAGTGAGTGAGTAATATGTGCCAACGCTATTTAGAACGGGTCACAGGAATAAAAAAGGCCGATATCATGGATATCGGCCTTTTCGGTGACAACTAGCCTAGCGCTTACGCGTCATGCTCTTCGTCGTGATGCGGCTTATCTTTGGTTACGCGTACCAGGTCGATACGGTAATCCGTGGCCTCAATGATTTGGAAATGCAGCGGCGGCAGGTCGATGATTTCACCGGGCTGCGGCAGTTGGCCTTTCTGGGCAATCAACAGACCCGCCAGCGAGGCATGATCTTCTTCCCGATCGACCAGCTCATGATGGTCGAGCAACTGCTGCAGTGAGTGCAGATCGGTACCGCCCTTCACCAACCAGCCATCGCCATCCGCAATAATATCTGGCGTTTCGTCTTCATCCGGGAACTCACCGGCAATCGCTTCTAGCACGTCCAACGGGGTAATCAGACCTTGTACGACACCAAATTCGTTGGTGACGATGACAAAGCTACCCTTGGCACGACGCAGCACGCCCAGCAGGTTTATCGGGTCCAGCGTTTCAGGCACCACGATCGCTGGCGTGTTTGCGGCAAAGGTCGCCACATCCATACCATGCTCCAGCGCCACCAGCAGTTCTTTAGCACGCACTACGCCGATGATTTCATCTAACTCACCACGGCAAACCGGGAACAAACTGTGCGGCGTGTCGAGAAGCTGAATGCGGATTTCATCCAGCGGTCGGGAAACATCTACCCACGAGATATTGCCGCGCGGCGTCATGATGCTGCGAATTGAGCGCTGTGAGAGCGTCAACACGCCGTTGATCATGTACCGCTCTTCGTCTTTAAACGCTTCCTGTGGCATCGCTTGGGCCAGCGACGCTTCCTCATTAGTGGCCGGCTGATTACGCTGGCGACCGCCCATTAAACGCAGAATGGCTTCGGCGGTGCGCTCGCGCATCGGACGATGTTCCTGATGGCGAATAAAGTTACGGCGCGCTATCTGGTTGAACAGCTCAATCACAATTGAGAAGCCAATCGCGGCGTACAAATAACCTTTCGGAATATGGAAACCAAAGCCTTCGGCCACCAATGACAAACCGATCATCAGCAGGAAGCTTAAACAAAGCACCACGACCGTCGGATGGGCGTTGACGAAGTTGGTCAACGGCTTCGAAGCCAACAGCATCACACCCATGGCGATCACCACGGCCGTCATCATCACCGGCAGATGGTTGACCATGCCCACGGCAGTAATCACCGCATCAAGCGAGAACACCGCATCCAGCACTACAATCTGGATCACTACGGCCCAGAAGCTGGCATAACCTTTATTGCCCTGTTGTTCCATGCCGCGGCTTTCCAGCCGCTCATGCAGTTCCATGGTTCCTTTGAATAACAGGAACAAGCCACCGAACAACAGAATTAAATCTCGTCCGGAAAAACTGAAATCGCCTACGCTGAATAGGGGCCGCGTCAATGTCACGATCCAGGAAATCAGCGACAGTAAGCCAAGTCGCATGATTAAGGCGAGTGACAGACCGATCAGGCGCGCTTTATCGCGCTGTTTCGGTGGCAGCTTGTCCGCAAGGATGGCGATGAACACCAGGTTGTCGATGCCGAGAACGATTTCCAGCACGATCAGCGTTAGCAAACCCGCCCAAATTGAGGGGTCGAAGAGAAATTCCATCAATGACTCCTTACAACACAGAGGGGCGAACGAGATTGAGCCTGCGCCGGGAAGCGAGACGAGAGATCGTTAGCAAATGAGGTCACGCTGAAGAGCGTTGTAGTGTGCGCCAGAAAGCGCTGAGAACATGTTGAGCGACGTCGGTGACGGTCCATATAGGTGAGCTGAAGCCCGGTACTCCTTAATATTAAACAGATTGCTAATGTATCAGTTACATCAACGGCGTCAAAAAATTTTATTACATTTACAAACAACTGCACAAACGCAGGAATAACGAACATAAATGCAATTTTGCAGCGCTACGCTCGAAATAGCTGACAAACATCACATAAATTATTTTTTCGCGCACTAAAATAAATCGCGACCTTACTGCTGTGCAGCGGACAGTTTCGGAATATTTATTGATGCACTCTTCACTTTAGACCAAAACGATCCACCTGAATCAACAACGGTAATTCTCAATGATTCCCGGCATTGCCAGAGAATCTCTCATGCGAACGGAGGTAGCAAGTGACCATTGCTATTGTAATTGGTACACATGGCTGGGCGGCAGAACAGTTGCTTAAGACAGCAGAAATGTTGTTGGGTGAGCAAGAAAATGTCGGATGGATTGATTTCGTGCCCGGCGAAAATGCAGAAACGCTAATCGAAAAGTATCAGGCAAGACTGGCAGAACTCGACACGTCGAAAGGTGTGCTGTTCCTGGTCGATACCTGGGGTGGCAGCCCATTCAATGCGGCCAGCCGCATTGTGGTGGACAAGCCGGATTATGATGTCATCGCTGGCGTGAATATTCCGATGCTGGTGGAAACCCTGATGGGGCGTGATGACAACCCATCCTTTGAGGAATTGATTCACATTGCCGTGGAAGCCGGTCGCGAAGGTGTTAAAGCCCTTAAGACCGAAACCCCTGCCCCGGAAGCCGCAGCACCTGTTGCCGTTAAAGCTCCGGCGCAACCGCAAAAGCCTTTGGCACCGGGCGAGCATATGAAGATCGGCCTTGCTCGTATCGATGACCGTTTAATTCACGGCCAGGTGGCAACCCGCTGGACCAAAGAGACCAACGTGACTCGCATCATCGTCGTTAGTGATGAAGTGGCCAATGACCATGTGCGTAAAACGCTGCTGACGCAGGTGGCACCTCCTGGTGTTACTGCACACGTGGTGGATATTGCCAAGATGATCCGCGTGTGGAACAACCCGAAATATGGCCGTGACCGCGTGATGCTGCTGTTCACCAATCCTACCGATGTGGAACGCATTGTTGAGCAAGGCGTGGATATCAAGTCGGTCAACATCGGCGGCATGGCGTTTAAACAGGGTAAAACTCAGGTCAATAACGCGGTTTCAGTGGATCAGAAGGACATTGAGGCCTTCCGCAAATTGAATGATCGCGGCATCGAACTTGAAGTGCGTAAAGTATCAAACGACCCAAGACTGAAAATGATGGACCTGATCGCCAAGGTCAATCAGTAGTTCGCTTTTGCCTGCGCTGGCGGGCGAATACTTGAGACCTTGCTGAGGAGAAAAGCAATGGAAATAACCACGCTACAAATCATCCTGATATTTATTGTGGCTTGTATTGCCGGGATGGGATCGATTCTTGATGAGTTCCAGTTCCACCGTCCACTGGTGGCCTGTACCTTGATTGGTGCGGTTCTGGGTGACATGAAAACCGGTATCATCATCGGTGGTACGCTGGAGATGATCGCACTGGGCTGGATGAACATCGGTGCGGCAGTTGCACCCGATGCGGCACTGGCCTCCATCATCTCAACCATCCTGGTTATCGCGGGTGGCCAAAGCGTTGGTGCGGGTATCGCACTGGCGATTCCACTGGCAGCAGCCGGTCAGGTTCTGACCATCATCGTACGTACCATCACCGTTGCCTTCCAGCACGCTGCCGATAAGGCCGCCGAGAAAGGCAATCTGAGCGCCATCAGCTGGATCCACGTCTCCGCCCTGGTATTGCAGGCGATGCGTATCGCGATTCCAGCCCTGATCGTGGCGATTTCAGTCGGTACCAGCGTGGTGCAGGAACTTCTGAGCTCCATTCCAGAAGTGGTCACCAACGGCCTGAACATCGCCGGTGGCATGATCGTGGTGGTCGGTTACGCGATGGTCATAAACATGATGCGCGCAGGCTACCTGATGCCGTTCTTCTATCTGGGCTTTGTGACGGCGGCCTTCACCAACTTCAACCTGGTTGCTCTGGGCGTAATTGGTGTGGTCATGGCGGTGCTGTATATCCAGCTGGCGCCGAAATATAACCGTACAGCAGGCGCTGCCGCTGCCGGTCCTGCACACAATGACCTCGACAACGAACTCGACTAGGAACAGGTGAAATCATGGTTGATACAACGAATACTCAAAAGAAACTCACCCCAAGCGACGTCCGTGCTGTGTTCGTCCGCTCTAACCTGTTTCAGGGTTCATGGAACTTTGAACGTATGCAGGCGCTGGGCTTCTGTTTCTCAATGGTGCCGGTGATTCGTCGCCTCTATCCTGAGAACAATGACGATCGTAAACAGGCAATTAAACGTCATCTGGAGTTCTTCAACACCCATCCTTACGTTGCGGCTCCGGTGCTCGGCGTTACCATGGCGATGGAAGAACAGCGTGCTAACGGTGCGGCGATTGATGATGCGGCGATTAACGGCATCAAAGTTGGCCTGATGGGACCGCTGGCGGGCGTAGGTGACCCGATTTTCTGGGGTACGGTGCGTCCGGTGTTTGCCGCACTCGGTGCCGGTATCGCGATGAGCGGCAGCCTGCTCGGTCCACTGCTGTTCTTCATTCTGTTTAACGCCGTGCGTATGCTGACGCGTTATTATGGTGTAGCGTACGGTTATCGCAAAGGCGTGGATATCGTCAGCGATATGGGCGGCGGCTTCCTGCAAAAGCTCACGGAGGGGGCATCGATTCTCGGCCTGTTTGTTATGGGGGCCCTGGTCAACAAGTGGACACACGTGAACGTGCCGCTTGTGGTGTCGCGCATTACCGATCACACCGGCAAAACCACCGTGACCACCGTTCAGTCGATTCTCGATCAGCTGATGCCGGGCTTAATCCCGCTGCTGCTGACCTTCGGCTGTATGTGGCTGCTGCGCCGTAAGGTCAACGCACTGTGGATTATCGTGGGCTTCTTTGCCCTGGGTATCTTTGGTTACTGGATCGGCTTACTCGGCCTGTAATCATCTCGCCGGGGGCTTCGGCTCCCGGCTGTTTTAAGCGAAGTTACCTGAGCGCCAACGTTGAGGTAAATTCGGTTGAGGAAGAAAATGTAATGTCACTGACTGACGCTCTGATTACCCTGCTGATCATCGCCTTCGCCCTGTTCGCGATCTACGATGACGCCATCCTGCCGCGTCGCAAGGGGCCGACAAAATTGCGTGTCGCGCTGCGTCGTCGCCATAAGATCGACAGTGGTATTTTTATCGTGTTACTGCTGATTCTGCTGTGGAATAACGTCAGTAATCATGGCCCGCAGCTCAGCACCACACTTTTGATGGTGCTGTGCTTTATGGCAATCTGGCTGTTCTGGCTGCGCACGCCGAAACTGTTGATGAAGACCGAGGGATTGTTCTTTGGCAGCGTGTGGATCGACTACCGCCGTATTCAAAGTATGAACTTGTCTGAGGATGGCATCTTAGTGATGCAGCTGGAACAGCGTCGCCTGCTGATTGCGGTGAAACAACTCGACGACCTGGAACGTATTTACAACACGCTGGTTGAAGCGCGTTAAGCGCGCTGCCATAGCGTTAGCATGAAATCGGCGTCGCAGCTAAAGGTATCGGCTGCCGCCAGCTGTTGCCAGACTTCTTCGCGCGCGCGCCAGGCAAATGGCGTCATCTGCAGCAGGCTCACCGCTTCGGCCCCGTTTAACGTCATCTCATAACGTAGATTGTGCTGCTCAAGCTGGGTAAAGCCTTCGTACGCTTTTTCTTCTGCCGCGTGCAGCTGCACTTCACGATAAATCAGCGCTTTGAACTGCTGCAGATGATGTGGGCCCGGTGTCACCGTCAGCAGATAGCCGCTCGATTTGACGACGCGACTCAATTCCACTTCGTTGCAAGGCGCGTAAATGCGCACAATGCCATCCAGCGATGCGTCGGCGAAGGGTAATCGCTGGCTTGAGGCGACACAGAACTTCACTGCACGATAGCGTTTAGCCGCCATGCGAATGGCTGCTTTCGCCACATCAAGGCCAAACAACTGCGCTTGCGGAAGGGCTTCCGCCATTGTTGCGGTGTAATAACCTTCACCACAGCCAATATCCAATACCTGAGCAGCCTGGCCATTCAGGCGCTGCGCCAGATGTTGCGCCACCGTATCGCGCAAGGGTTGATAGTGTCCGGCATCAAGAAATGCGCGACGTGCCAGCAGCATTTCAGCGCTGTCACCCGGTTCCTTTGAGCCTTTATGCTGCACCGGCAGCAAATTGACGTACCCTTCTTTTGCCTGATCGAACTGGTGGCCTGCATCGCAGCGGAAGCTGTTGGCTTGCTGGTGCAAATGTTGCTGGCAAAGGGGGCAAATCAAAGACATAGACAACTCCGGGTTCACGATTCGCGCGCAGTTTACCCTGATCGTCTGGCAACAGAAAGGATAAAAGAAAAGCCCCGGTCAGAGACCAGGGCTTTACGATTCGTGTCAGCGGTGCATGGCACCGAGTCTGAGAGCGAAATCAGATAGCAGTAACGTTTACTGCAGCTGGGCCTTTCTGGCCGTCCTGAATTTCGAACTCTACAGCCTGGCCTTCAGCCAGAGTTTTGAAGCCGTTACCCTGGATTGCAGAGAAGTGTACGAACACGTCTTTGCTGCCGTCAGCAGGAGTAATGAAACCAAAACCTTTAGACTCGTTGAACCACTTAACCTGACCTTTAATCTTTGCCATTTTTGCAAATTCCTTTGATTGTTTATATTGCCCGAAGGCAGTCTTACAGATAAACCAGAGACGTTACTGAATGAGGCACTAATTTAAGGTTCGGCAAGGAAGCGGAATTCAACGTCAACGTCTTTACTCGTAACTTCTTTACTGAAGATGCCATACATAAACAGAACTGTACCTCGTTTGACCCAAGAGTCGTTATCACATATCCGCAAATTAATGGCAAGCCATTTTTAAACGGTGGTCGACATGACGCACATAATTGGCGGTTACCCTGCACTCTTCTGCCACTAGCATATTGACAGATGACATATTAACTGCGCAAAAAATTGTTATATGTCAGTGTAGTTAGCGCCAGTCCAGACGTTAGTCAAGCGTAGCGGCGCAAAACAAACCAGCACAATTAAAGCGGTCAACACTACGCAAAAAGTATTGCATTAATATGGCATTGATAAAATATTCCGGCAAAAACTCAACCTTGAATGCAACATTTGTGCACTGCGCAAAACTTGTACAGTGAAAATATTTAAGTACAAGTCATTAATTGTTTTGCACCAAAATCAGGAAAATATAATAGGCATTGCCCCAAATATATGCACGCCCGTTTTGGCGGTTATCTTATTTTTATCTAAAGACTCTACAATTAAATGTTAAAAAAACGCACCGTGTCACTTGATTTAACAAAATGGGCTTAGGACTAATCTGAACCCGTATTCTGCAGGCTAAGGCTTGCGCCTATTCTGCAAGGCTGAAGGCGCGAGTCCGATTTAACCGTTGATTGCATTGCGTGCGCTAAAGCCGCGGGTGGCTCATCCAAAGGATTATCTGCCAGTTCAAATACACCCATTGAATGGGCGGCATTATCGGACGACCAAGGGCCTGCCATACACGTTCAGCCTGGTCCGGAACCCTGCACTGACCGCGCATGAACCATTTTGGTGCATAAGCGCCAATTATCAACGCGCCGAGATGAGAGAGCCACAGCGGAAATTGTCCAGTTGACGCTTATCCCGCCAGCGTGGCAAATCCCCTGGCTGGCGCAATGCGGGTTCCGGGTTGCGGAAACTCATTGGCATGTGATGTGCCAGTATTGCGCCGTACCAGGGGGGGTTATGCCAGACCATTACTGCTCTATTTTTTGCTTAACGTTCTGGGATCATACGGATGAAGTCGCGTTGTTCAACTGCGTCCTCTTCCTCCTGCTGTTTTGCTGTGGCAGGTTGAGCATCCGCCAGGCGGCGCAACAACGCATTCTGTTTTTTCTGCTCTTCCAGCAATGCTTCCAGTAAACGGATTTGTTCACTGGCACGCACGCTCGCCCGGTTGACGAAGTACCAGGCTATCAAGGCCACAACAATAAGGATGGCCAGTACGCCATAACTCAACAACGGACTGGTATTTGCGGCTAACTCGTTCATCACTGCCTCTATTGTCAAACTTAAAACACTTACACCGCCGCTGATTCTACTCGTTGTGCGCGGAAAAGATAATGGTTGCCGGTGGAAAGCAGATTATCCCGCATCCCGATGGCTTTCAGTTATCTCTGATCGATTTCCTCAGCAGGACGCGGCATGCTGCTACTATAGAAATCGCAGCGACTCCAGGATAGCTGCGTTATGTATCACAAGGAGATAAAATGAAACTATTCATTCGGGCGATAATCGTAGTGGCTGTGGTCTGGTTAGGGATGCTGTTAACAGGCTATGGCGTGCTTACCGGAAGCAATAAAAACGCTGCAGGACTGGGCTTACAGTGTAGCTATCTCACTGCACGCGGCATGATCACCGCGCAATATCTGCATACCGACAGCGGGATCGTGGGTGTGACGGATTGTCCACTGCTGAAGAAAAGTGGTGAAGTGGTAGATAATTAATCATCAAAACGGGCTGGCGACAGCCCGTTATGCTATTCAGAATGGGTAGCTGTGGTAACCCATTTGATCGGAAATATTGCGCGCGGCACGATGCAGCATCGCCACATATTCGTTTTTCGCTTCTTCTGAAAATCGAATAGTCGGGAACGAGATGCTCAATCCAGCGATGACCACACCAAAGCGGTCGAAAACTGGCACGGCGATACAGCGCAAACCTTCTTCCTGTTCTTCGTTATCTTCACCAAACCCCTGCACTTTCACCTGATCTAACACCTCAAGCAACGCTTCTGCACTGACGATGGTATTCGCGGTGCTGCGACGAAACTCGACTTCGCTCAGGACCTCCTGAACCTCAGTGCGATCGCGCCATGCCAGCAGCACTTTACCAATGGCGGTCGTGTGCAGCGGATTTCGGCGGCCGATGCGCGAGTACATGCGCAGGTTGTATAGCGAATCGATTTTATGGATGTAGACAATGCTGTCTTCTTCCAGTGCGCCAAGATGGATAGTTTCTTTGGTCAACCGCGACAGTTCACGCATTTCAACATCGGCGCTACGAATCAGGTCGACGTTTTGTAGTGCCTTGGCACCCAATTCAAACAGCTTGAGCGTCAGTGAATATTTCTCACTTTCCCCTTCCTGCGCCACATAACCCAATGATTTCATGGTTTGCAGAAAGCGGTAAACGGTGCTTTTTGACATCATCACGCGTTGCGAAAGCTCGGTGATTCCATGGTCACGATCTTCGCCTAACGCCTGCAAAATGCCGAACACTTTCATTACCGAAGAGACGGAGTCTGGCTGTTTATCGTTATCACTGCTCGCCATTGCGCGTATCCTTTTTTGACGGTGTTTCAAAAAAAACGGAACAGAAGCGCCAGTATATGCGTTTCAGCCCGGCTGCGGCAACGACTGGCATGCAGCGACACATTCCTTCGTAATTTTTTGTCAATCAATGCGGTGCTTTCCGTCACGAAATTGATTAGCATGATGATATTCACTTCCTTCACTTATTCCCTTTATGTCTCCTACAGTTTCTCAGGATGGATTACCTGTTCCGCAGCGATACGGCGCGATTATCACCATTGCGTTAGGCATCATGATGGCGGTGCTGGATGGCGCTATTGCTAACGTCGCATTACCGACTATTGCGCGTGAGTTAAATGCCAGTCCCGCTGAATCAATCTGGATTGTTAACGCCTATCAAATCGCCATCGTTATTTCGCTGCTATCACTCTCATTTCTGGGGGATATGCTGGGTTATCGCCGTGTTTATCAGGTAGGTCTGGGGCTGTTTATCGCCACCTCACTCTTCTGCGCCCTCTCCTCTTCCCTCAATATGCTCACCGTGGCGCGCATCCTGCAAGGTTTTGGCGGCGCGGCACTGATGAGTGTGAACACGGCGCTGATTCGTATTATCTATCCGCAACGTTTTCTTGGCCGCGGAATGGCGATTAACTCGCTGATCGTCGCAGTGTCGAGCGCAGCAGGCCCGACGGTTGCCGCCGCGATTCTCTCCATCGCCAGCTGGAAATGGTTATTCCTGATTAACATACCGCTGGGCATTGTGGCCCTGTGGCTGGCGCTGCGTTTCCTGCCCGACAACACGCAAAAAGCCAAACAGCAGAAGTTCGATATTCCCAGCGCCATCATGAACGCCCTGTTCTTCGGCCTGCTGATTTCTGCACTCAGCGGCTTCTCCCAGGGGCAAGACCGCTGGCTGATTCTGGCTGAAGTGGTAGCATTGGTGCTGGTGGGCTTGGTGTTTGTCCGTCGTCAGTTGGCGATGCCAGTGCCGCTGCTGCCGGTAGATTTGCTGCGCATCCCGATCTTCTCGCTGTCGCTTTGCACCTCAATTTGCTCATTCTGCGCGCAGATGCTGGCAATGGTTTCTTTGCCGTTCTTCCTGCAAAACGTGCTGGGACGAGATGAAGTCGCGACCGGATTGCTGCTCACGCCGTGGCCGCTGGCCACCATGGTTTTGGCACCGATTGCCGGGCGATTGATTGAGAAAGTCCATGCAGGATTGTTGGGAGGTTTGGGGTTAGCGATGTTTGCGGCGGGATTGTTCCTGCTGGCATTGCTGCCGTCGCAGCCCTCCGACATCGATATCATCTGGCGTATGATGCTGTGCGGTGCGGGCTTTGGTTTGTTCCAGTCACCGAACAACCACACCATTATCTCCTCTGCACCGCGTCATCGCAGCGGTGGCGCCAGCGGGATGCTCGGGACCGCGCGCTTGGTCGGTCAGAGCAGCGGTGCCGCGCTGGTTGCGTTGATGTTCAACCTGTTCAACGACAGCGGGACCCATGCGTCACTGATTTTAGCGGGGAGTTTCGCCACGGTGGCGGCCGTTGTCAGTATGTCGCGCATGACCCAGTCGAGTCAGACTGCGGAATCATAAAAACAACAAGGGTGCCCACTTGGGCACCCTTGTTCATTGCAACAGCCGAACCCTTACTTCAGATAGTCGCCGTTACGCAGCGCTTCGATACGCTTATCAAGCGGTGGGTGCGACATAAACAGCTCGCTCAACGATTTGCTTTTACCGTTGATGCAGAACGCCATCATGCTGCTTGGCTCCTGCGGTTCGTAGCTGGTTTTCAGACGCTGCAGCGCGGCAATCATCTTCTCGCGGCCCACCAGTTTGGCTGAACCTGCATCCGCGTGGAATTCACGGTGACGTGAGAACCACATGGTGATGATGCTGGCGAGAATACCGAACACCAGTTCAAGCACAGTCGCGACCGCAAAATAGACCAGCAGGTTCCCGTTGCTGCTCTCTTCACCATCACGGTTACCTGACAGGAAGCCCGATGCCACCTGCGCGATAATTCGCGAAATGAAGATCACGAAGGTGTTCACCACACCCTGAATCAGCGTCATGGTGATCATGTCACCGTTAGCGATGTGGGCGATTTCGTGCGCCAGCACCGCTTCCGCTTCATCACGGCTCATGTTCTGCAGTAAACCGGTGGAGACCGCAACCAGCGAGGCATCACGGCGCGCACCGGTAGCAAAGGCGTTAATGTCTGGCGCGTGGTAAATCGCCACCTGCGGCATCGCAATGCCGGACTGTTGAGCCTGGCGACTGACGGTATCCATCAGCCAGCGTTCTGTCTCGTTACGGGGTTGTTGAATCACTTCACCGCCGACGGAGCGTAACGCCATCCATTTAGACATCAGCAGTGAAACAAACGCACCGCCAAAGCCAAACAGACCTGCCATAATCATCAGACCCTGAACACTGCTTGACTGAATTCCTGTCAGACTCAGAATCAGTCCGAATACCAACATCACCGCCAGGTTGGTGACCAGGAAAAGCGCAATACGCATCATAAACGTTAATCTTCCTCAGTTGTGCTCGCGCTCATGCGCGGATATACATCCTATGTCCATTGCGCAGGTTTTCAAGCAACCTTAATCTTTAAGTGTCTAAAAAGACATAACTTTACATTTGGTAATGACGCGCGCAAGTCTGCCCATTAGCCGCAATGAACAATACCTTTAGTGCAAAAAAAAACACCGCCGGAGCGGTGCTTTTGATTCAGCTTACGATTACTTCGCGCCTTGTGTCGCTGGCTGAGTTTTCTCAACCTGCGCCATGTCGTTGGCGATCTTCACCGTTTCGTCCAGATACGGGTCTGGCTCTTTATAGTCTTTCGGCAAATCTTCGATGCTCTTCAGCGGCGCTTTGCCTTCCGCCTGATAGCGCGCGTTAATGCGTTCCAGACGCAGTGCATCATCTTCGTGGTTCTCTTTCTCACGTTGGGCGAGATTGAGCGACACGATATTGCGTTTGTCTTTCATCGCGTCAAAGCGAGCAATATCTTTCATGATGTACTGGAACTCGCGATCTTTAGCGATACGATCGGCGTGCTCTTTGGTCAGCTGCGGTACCAACGCGGTGATATCACCTGTTTTGGTGTAAGTCGCGGCATTCACGCTATCCCATGGCAGCGCATTATCCTCGAACTTCTCACCGGTTTCCGCCGCTTCTACGCCAGTTGGCATCAGCAGGTCCGGCGTGACGCCTTTACGCTGAGTACTGCCACCGTTAATGCGATAGAACTTCTGGATGGTGTATTGCACTGAGCCCAGCGCCGGCCATTCAGGACGCAACATCTGATCGTAGATGCGGTTCAGCGAACGGTACTGCTGCACGGTGCCTTTACCAAAGGTCGGTTCACCGACGATCAGTGCGCGACCGTAATCCTGCATCGCTGCGGCGAAGATTTCAGAAGCCGAGGCACTGAAACGATCGACCAGCACCACCAGCGGACCTTTGTAATAAACAATGCCGTCGTTATCGCTGTCCTGGCGCACGCGACCGTTGTTGTCACGTACCTGCACCACTGGGCCACTTGGAATAAACAGACCAGACAGTGATACCGCTTCGGTGAGAGCACCGCCGCCGTTGGTACGTAAATCAATCACGATGCTGTCGACGTTCTGCTTCTGCAGTTTTTGCAGCTGAACTTTTACATCGTCAGTCAGGCCAACGTAGAAGCCCGGAATGTCCAGTACGCCGACTTTCTCTTTACCGACGTTATGCACAGTGCCTTTAACAGCACGGTCTTCCAGACGGATTTTCTCACGCGTCAGCGTCACGGTGCGGGTTTTGGTGCCCTTGCCAGCAGGCAGGATTTCCAGGCGGACTTTGCTGCCTTTAGGTCCTTTGATTTTTGACACCACATCATCCAGACGCCAGCCAATCACATCTTCCATTGGCTTACCTGGCTGAGCAACACCGACAATGCGGTCGCCCACACTGATGGATTTGCTTTTGGCTGCCGGACCACCGGCTACCATGGAGTTGATCACGGTGTAATCGTCGTCCATTTGCAGCACCGCACCGATACCTTCCAGCGAAAGGCTCATCTCAGTATTGAACTGCTCGGTGTTACGCGGCGAAAGATAGTTGGTGTGTGGATCGATTTCATGCGCAAAGGCCGTCATCGCCAGCTGGAACACATCTTCGCTGTTGCTCTGTGCCAGGCGGCGGATAGCAAAGTTGTAACGCTTAGTCAGCGTTTCACGAATCTCTTTGTCATCTTTGCCAGCCAGTTTCAGGCTCAGCTCATCATATTTAACTTTGGCATCCCACAGCGCGTTCAGCTCATCGCTGCTTTTTGGCCATGGCGATTTTGCACGGTCAATGTCGATGGTGTCATTGCCGCTGAAGGTCATCGGGCGACTCAGCACGCTCAGCGCATATTGATAGCGCTCAAAGCGGCGTTTCTGCGCCAGATTATAGAGATCGTAGAACACATCCAGCTTACCGCTGCGCAGTTCATCACCGAGGGTGGTTTTCTTATCGGCGAATTGAGCAACGTCCGAGGCCAGCAAAACATTATGGTTGTAGTCGAGCAGATTCAGGTAGCGATCAAAAATTTTCGCGGAGAAATCCTGATTCAAATCGAACTGACGATAATGTGAGCGGGTAAAACGCGAAGTGACGCGTTCACTGACGGTAGGATGCTGTGGGTCTTCGTGTAACTGTGGAATCTGGTCAGCGCGGGTAATGTTATCTGCGCCAAAGGTGGGGCCTGCTAACAGCAGGCCCGCGATCATACCGATCTTTAAAATGTTGTTCATGCCGAGGTCAGCCTCCGTTTCAGAACTGCAAGTGTTCTGCGCGCACAATCATAGCCATGCCGGAAGCGAGTTGCACCCGAACGCCATCCTTGGTGATTTCAAGAATGGTGGCGTCCATTGCACTTTTCCCTGCTTTAACTTTGATGTTCTGGCCGAGCTGCAAAGTTGAGGTGTCAGTGACAGGTACAGCACGCGGTGGGCGCGGTGCAGCAGTACGTTCTGCAGATGCGGCACGCGGTGCCTGCGGACGAGGCTTGCGTGGTGCGTCACCTTCAGCCGGCTTGCGAGGAGCAGGTTTGCGTGGACGACGTTCAGCGGTCTCTTCACCGGCTTCGCGTTTCTTCGCTTTTTGCTGATCGCGCTGCGCCTGAACGCGCGCTTTGGCTTCTTCCAGCTGCTTGCGCGCATGTTCGACGTGTTGCTCGTCCAGCACGCCACAGGCGTTGCCATCGAGATCAACACGGATTGCACCCGCTTTAATGCCGTACAGATAACGCCAGCTTGAGGTATAAAGGCGCAAGGCTGAACGCAGTTGCGTCTTGCTCAGGTTGTTTTCACCCTGAACGCGCTCAACCAGATCCTGGAAGATACCGATTTTAAGCGGACGCGCTTCACCTTCGGCGCTAAAACATTGCGGAAAACGTTCCGCCAAAAAGGCGATCACTTCTTTACTGCTATTCAACTTAGGTTGATTTTCCATGAAATTTCCTGATTACTACGGGTTTGCCGACCAGAGCAGGCATGAACAGGCGACATTATAATGACAACATCGCCAAATGCTATGTGATCCAGTCGATTAGCTGCGTGACAGTTGAATAAATTTTTCGATGTCACTGCCCGCCAGCACTTCACAAAGCCCGTCGGTAAGGGCCACCAGCCCCGTTTGATCCTCGTTATCGAAGCGAGAATAAACCGTACTATCAATGTCTAACACACCCACCAGGGTGCCATTCACTTTCAGAGGAATCACGATTTCGGCGTTGCTGGCCGCGTCACAAGCGATATGGCCTGGGAACGCATGCACATCCTCAACGAGCTGTACTTTATCCTCTGCAATCGCTGTGCCACAAACCCCTTTGCCCACCGGAATACGTACACAGGCAATTTTTCCCTGGAACGGGCCCAGCACCAGTGTATTCGGCTCGGTCAGCAAGTAGAATCCTGCCCAGTTCACGCCTTCCAGACGCTCAAACAACAGCGCACTGCAATTACCCAGTGCCGCCAGGAAAGAGGTTTCGCCCGCTAACAGTGCACGGACATCGCGATTTAAATCCTCGTAAAAGGCTTTTTTGTTCATTGTTTAACCATAACTCGTCACTGTCGTGAGCTTGTTGTCACTCAGTTGTTAAAATAAGCACTAATAATCCAGCCCCATCAGGTGAATCATTGTGTTAGTTACTATACCCTTAGCAGTCGGTGGTTAAGACTATTCTTGTACCACTTCCTATTGCAGTCAGAATGCTCTGAACAGCATGCCGGTAAACGTAACGAACGATGGGCCACTTGCGTCACCTATGAAAATTCACGCTATCAGCCAGACGTTGCCCCACGCACGTTATCAGCGTTGTCCGCAATGCGATACCCTTTTTTCCTTACCGGATGTGAAATCGCATCAGTCGGCGCATTGCCCGCGTTGCCATGCAAAAATTCAAAGCGGCCGCGACTGGTCAATGACGCGACTCACCGTGATGGCGGTGACCATGATCGTGCTGATGCCCTTCGCCTTCAGCCTGCCGTTGGTGGATATTCGCTTGCTCGGCATGCGTATTAACGCCAGCCTGGTGGAAGGCGTGATCCAGATGGCGCAACAGGGCAACGTGCTGACGGCCTCGATGGTGGCGTTCTGTACCATTGGCGCGCCCGTAACCTTAGTCGCGGGTATCTGCTATTTATGGATTGGCAACGCCCTCGGGATGAACCTGCGTCCGGTTTTGCTGATGCTGGAGAAGCTCAAAGAGTGGGTGATGCTGGATATCTATCTGGTCGGTGTGGCGGTCGCCTCTATAAAGGTGCAGGATTATGCCGCGCTGGAAGTGGGCTACGGTCTGGTGGCCTATATCGCGCTTACGGTGCTGAGCCTGCTGACGCTGATTCACCTTAACGTGGAAGAGTTGTGGGAACACTATTACCCACAAGATATACCGACCACACCTCCTGAACAGTGGCAGGTGTGTCTGAACTGCCATCAAACCGGCGTGCCGGACGATCGCGGTCGCTGTATGCGTTGTCATACCCCGCTCGACTTCCGTCGTCGCCACAGCTTGCAGAAATCCTGGGCCGCGCTGATTGCCTCTATTGTGCTATTGATCCCCGCTAACCTGCTGCCGATTTCAGTGGTCTACGTCAATGGCGCACGCCGCGAAGATACCATTTTCTCCGGCATTCTGGGGCTGGCTTCAGGCAACGTGCCGGTGGCAGCGGTGGTGTTTATCGCCAGTATTCTGGTGCCGTTTACCAAAGTGTTAGTGATGCTGACCTTGCTCATCAGCATCCATTTTAAATGCGAACAGGGCATTAAAACCCGTATTCGACTGCTGCGTGCCATCACCTGGGTGGGACGCTGGTCGATGCTGGACCTGTTCGTGATTGCGGTCACCATGTCATTGGTGAATCGCGATCAACTGCTGGCTTTTACCATGGGACCTGCCGCCTTCTATTTCGGCGCGGCAGTCATCCTGACCATTATGGCTGTAGAGTGGCTTGACAGCCGCCTGATCTGGGATGCACATGCAACAGGAAACGCAGACTACACCGACTAGCGCGAACCTGCGTAATAAACGCAAGATTTCGCCATTCTGGCTATTGCCCATTATTGCCCTGCTGATTGCTGGCTGGCTGTTGTGGACCAATTATCAGGAACGCGGTACCACTATCACCATCAACTTCCAGACCGCGGATGGCATCGTGCCGGGCCGTACGCCTATTCGCTATCAAGGTGTGGAAGTCGGTACTGTGCAAGGTATTGTGCTGAGCGATGATTATCACAGCATCCAGATCAAGGCCAGTATCAAGAGTGATATGCGCGATGCCCTCAAGGACGATACGCAGTTCTGGCTGGTGACGCCGAAAGCCTCTCTGGCGGGCGTTTCTGGATTAGATGCGCTGGTGGGCGGTAACTATATCGGCATGATGCCGGGCGGCGGCAACCCGCGTGAGCACTTCACCGCGCTGGATACCCAACCGAAATATCGCGTTAACACCGGGGAACTGCTGATCCACCTGCATTCTCCCGATCTGGGATCGCTGAATACCGGTTCGCTGGTCTATTACCGCAAAATCCCGGTGGGACGCGTGTATGACTACAGCATCAACGGCAATACTGATGGCGTCACCGTCGATGTCTTGATCGATCGTCGCTTCGTCAATCTGGTGAAAAAACAGAGCCGCTTCTGGAACGTGTCCGGCGTGGACGCTGACGTCAGTCTGAGCGGTGCCAAAGTGAAGCTGGAAAGTCTGGCTGCGCTGGTGAATGGCGCCATCGCCTTCGATTCCCCCGAGGAAGGCCAGCAAGCAAACAGTGACGAAAACTATCAGCTTTATCCCGATCTGGCCCGCAGCCAGCGTGGTGTGCAGATCAGTCTGGATTTACCAAACGGCGACAACCTCAAAGCGGATAGCACGCCTCTGATGTACCAGGGCCTGGAAGTCGGCACCTTGACCAAACTCAATCTGCTGCCAGGCGGCAAAGTTACTGGCGAACTCACGGTTGATCCTTCAGTGACTAGCCTGATGCGCAGCGGCACGCGCATTGAGATGCGCGCGCCTAAACTGAGCCTGACTGACACCAATCTCAGCAGCTTGCTGACCGGCAACACCTTCGAACTGGTGCCGGGCGAAGGTCCCGCGCAGGATCACTTCACTGTATTGCCTGCCAGCGAAACCCTGCTGCAGAAACCGGATGTGTTAACGGTGAAACTCAGCGCGCCGGAAACCTACGGTATTGATGGCGGTCAGCCGGTGATGCTGTACGGCATGAAGATCGGACAGGTCATTTCACGTCAGCTGGATGAGGATGGCATCAGCTTTGCGGTGGCAATCAATCCGGAATATCGCCATTTGGTACACGCGGACAGCAAATTCATCGTGAATAGCCGTCTCGATGTGAAATTTGGCCTCGATGGGATGCAGGTGCTAGGCGCCAGCGCCCGTGAATGGGTAGACGGCGGCATTCGTCTGGTACCAGGTACCAAAGGCAATCCTTCCGCACGCTATCCTTTATATGCTGATGCTGAACGTGCGCAGGAAGGCATTATCGGTGACCAGCCGCCGACCACACTTAAACTCACTGCCAACAGCCTGCCGGATGTGCAAGCCGGATCGGTGCTGCTGTATCGTAAATTCCAGGTGGGTGAAGTGGTGGACGTAGTACCGCGCGCCGATGCCTTTGAAATATCGATCCACATTGAGCCGCAATACCGTAAGTTGCTGACCAACGAAAGCGTGTTCTGGGCCGAAGGTGGCGCGAAAGTGCAGCTGAACGGCAGCGGCTTAACAGTGCAGGCTTCGCCGCTCAACCGTGCGCTGAAAGGGGCAATCAGCTTCGATAACCTCACCGGCGCACAAGCGGCAAAAGGCGTGAAACGTGTGCTGTATGCCTCTGAAACAGCCGCCCGTGCGGTGGGCAGCCAGATCACTCTGCATACCTTTGATGCAAGTAAATTGGCAGCAGGCATGCCGATTCGCTACCTCGGCATTAACGTCGGTCAGGTTGAATCGCTGGCGTTGAGCAAAGACAACAATCAGGTGGTGGCGAAAGCAGTGCTGTATCCAGAATATGTGCAGGACTTCGCGCGTATTGGCAGCCGCTTCTCGGTGGTCTCGCCGGAAATCTCCCCGGCGGGTGTTAATCATCTGGAAACCTTGCTGCAGCCTTATCTCAATGTTGATCCCGGTAAAGGCGCTCAGGCACGCACCTTTGAATTGCAGGAGAGCACCATTACCGATTCACGTTATCTGAACGGGCTGAATATCTATGTTGATGCCGCCGAGGCCGGTTCGCTGTCGCTGGGTACTCCGGTGCTGTTCCGTGGTGTTGAAGTCGGTACAGTCACCGGCACGTCGTTGGGCAATATGGCGGATCGCGTGCAGATCGCACTGCGCATCAGCAAGAAGTATCAGCATCTGGTGCGTAACAACTCGGTGTTCTGGCTGGCGTCTGGCTATAACCTCGACTTTGGTCTGATTGGTGGCGTAGTGAAAACCGGGACCTTCCAGCAGTTCATTCGTGGTGGCATCCAGTTTGCCACACCGCCAACCGTGCCGCTGGCACCGCAGGCGGGCGCAGATAAACACTTCCTGCTGCAAGATGAAGCGCCGAAAGAGTGGCGCAATTGGGGAACGGCGATTCCGGATCCCAATTAAGCAAACGGGCAGCCTTCGGGCTGCCCGTTTTATTTGCACGTGTTACACTTCGCGCTTAATTTGATACCCCGGTAAATGTCCGTGTCCGATCGCTTTCCTGAAGATTTCCTTGCGCTGATGCGCGCCAGCCTTGCTGATGAAAATGAACTGCAGCGTTTCCTGACCATCAGCCAGCAGCCGCTGCGCCGCAGCCTGCGCGTCAATACGTTGAAAATCAGCGTGGAGGCGTTTTTAGCACGCACTGCGCACTATGGCTGGCGCTTAACGCCGGTTCCCTGGTGCGACGAAGGATTCTGGATCGAGCGCGAAGATGAGACATTGCCGCTGGGCAGCGTGGCCGAGCACCTGAGCGGTTTGTTCTACATTCAGGAAGCCAGCTCCATGCTGCCGGTCACTGCGTTGTTTGATGCCGCACCAGAAGCACGCAAGGTGATGGATGTGGCCGCTGCACCGGGCTCCAAAACCACGCAAATGGCGGCGCACATGCGCAATGAAGGCGTGATCCTCGCCAATGAGTATTCGGCCAGCCGAGTGAAAGTGCTGCATGCCAATATCAGCCGCTGTGGCGTCAGCAATGTCGCGCTGACGCACTTTGATGGCCGCGTATTTGGCGCGGCCCTTCCCGAACAGTTTGATGCCATCCTGCTGGATGCGCCCTGCTCCGGCGAAGGTGTAGTGCGCAAAGATGCCGACGCCCTGCGCAACTGGACGCTGGCCAGTACCGAAGAGATTGCCGCGACCCAGCGTGATCTGCTCGACAGTGCGTTTCATGCCTTACAGCCAGGCGGCACGTTGATCTATTCCACCTGCACGCTGAACCAGATTGAGAATCAACAGGTGATCGCCTGGTTGCAGCAGCGCTATCCTGATGCGGTAGAAATCGTGCCGTTGCGCGACCTATTTGACGGTGCCGAGCGTGCATTGACGCCAGAAGGTTTCCTGCACGTCTTCCCACAGATTTTTGACAGTGAAGGCTTCTTTGTTGCGCGCCTGCGCAAAACCGCCAGCATCCCGGCACTACCTGCACCGACCTATAAAGTGGGGAAACTGCCCTTCTCGCCTGCCAGCCGTAAGCTGATTGCCGAAGTGCAACAAGCGGCAGCGAAGGTGGGGATCGAGTGGGATGACCAGCATTCGTTGTGGCAGCGCGATAAAGAGCTGTGGCTGTTCCCGGCCGCACTGGAAAGCTGGCTCGGCAGAGTACGCTTCTCACGCATTGGATTGAAGCTGGCAGAGACATTCCCGAAAGGCTATCGCTGGCAGCATGAAGCCGTGGTGGCTCTGACACAACCGGGCAGCGCTCTGGATTTTGAACTGACGGAAGCCGAGGCAGAAAGCTGGTATCGCGGCCAGGATATTCGCCCTGAAACCGCACCGACGCGCGATGAAGTGATCGTCACGTATCAGCAACAGCCATTGGGACTAGCTAAGAAAGTCAGTAACCGCATCAAGAACAGCTATCCGCGCGAACTGGTGCGCGACGGACGTTTGTTCCGTTAAACCTTACTGAAGCTGAACCAGCGTTAAGCGATTACCGAACACTGCGCCGGTGTCGATGTAATGCTGGTTCGCCACATTGAGCGGTTGCTCCAGCGGCGTGTGGCCAAAATAGAAATCGCTCGCGCCGTCGATACTGGCGGAAGTGCCGCGATGATGACGCCCGAGGCGATCGCGGCTCCACACCACCTGATGCCAGTCCACGTCCTGACCCAACTCATAATGGCTAGATGGATAGTCGGCATGAGCGATCACCACCACGCGATCTGCTAACTCGAGGTGCAGAATCAGCGGCAGATCGGCACAGCGTTTCAGCGCATGACGCGCCGCAATTAAATCCGCCCCTTTTAATTGCCAGAACCAGTCACCGCCGTTCATCATCCACAGCATAGGGTCTTGCCCTTCCAGCGCCGACAACGCCATCTGTTCATGATTACCGCGCACACAACGAAACCACGGCTCCTGCAACAGTTGTAAGCAGCCGGGGCTGTCAGGGCCGCGATCGATCAAGTCTCCCACCGACAGCAGCAGGTCTCGCTCTTTGTCGAAGTCATGCAGAATCAGCTGCGAGTCCAGTTGAGCACGGCAACCATGTAAATCACCGACCACCCAAATGTTACGCCACGTTTTGGCACTCAGCGTTTGGTAAAACATGTAATCTTTCCCGGTTGACTGGAAGTTTAGTGAACCCGGCATAAAGTATAGTCCGGTGAGATGAAGCCAGGGGAGGGAGCAGCGTGAGCAGCCGTAAACAATTTATCGGTGTACTGGTGTTTATATTTCTCGGCAGCCTGCTGCTGCTGGAATCACTGGCGCGTTTGGTGCATCTGCTGTTTGTGGGCTAATCGCTGTTTCCTGCCGCGCTAAACACCTAAACTCCTTTCGATTCATATAAAGGAGCCAATATGAGCCAGAACATTTACGATAACCCCACCTTCTTCGCCGGTTATGCCACCTTACCCCGCTCGGTGGAAGGATTGGATGGCGCACCTGAGTGGCCCGCATTGCGAGCGATGCTGCCCGATCTTCATGACTTGCGCGTGCTTGATTTAGGCTGCGGGTATGGCTGGTTTTGCCGCTACGCGCAACAGCAAGGTGCCCGTGAAGTACTAGGCATTGATGTTTCAGAAAAGATGCTGGCACAAGCAGCCGCCATGACTTCCGCGCCTGAAATTCACTATCAGCGGGCGGATTTAGAAACTCTGCAACTCAATGAAAATTATGATCTTGCCTATAGCTCACTGGCGTTGCATTACCTGAGCAATATTGAGCCGTTGCTGACCACCCTGTTCGATACATTAAAGCCTGGCGGCATGCTGGTTTTCTCCTGCGAACACCCCATTTATACCGCTCCGTTTCAGCAGCAGTGGATTGTGGATGACCAACAGCAACGCAGTTGGCCAATCAATCATTATCAACAGGAAGGTGAGCGCATCAGTAACTGGTTTGCCGATGGCGTGAAGAAGCAGCATCGTAAATTAGCCAGCTGGATTAATGCGTTGATAGGTGCTGGATTCCAGATTGTGCATCTTGATGAATGGGGACCTGCCGATGAGCAGGTAAAACAGAATCCAGGCTTAGAGGAAGAGCGAGACCGCCCGATGATGTTTTTGCTGTCTGCCAGAAAACCAAAATGAGTTTCAACAGTGGCTGCGTCCTGCAGCCCTGATGAAAGTCCCGTCCGGCGCTTATCTCCGGCGCTCATTGAAGGCGTTAGCTCTGTGCGGGACGGCGGCCACTTTATCAATTCAGACAATTCCGAACAAGTTAAATGATATTAACTATCATTCTCATCATGACTTTTTACGCTTCGCTTACATTAGTGGTGATTATTTCATCAGATGATTTCTATCTGGCATCTAACGCCACATCGCTCGCAGGGTTTTTGCTACGCTTTAAAGGTGTATTAATAAAAGGAGCGATGCAATGAAAGACTATTATAAAATCGACCTGGAGCTTTTCATGCAAAATAATGCGGACTTGATTCGCGAAATAAAAAGCAAAGCGCCGGTGTATGCGGATGAGTTGGGATTAGAGGTGGTGCAATATATTAACCGTGAAGTGAAACAAGCCCATCTGGATTATATCGAAAGTCTTGGCGTACGCGATCCGTATGAATATTACGTGTCGCAACATGAAGAAGATCGCCATCTGGCAGATACGCTGATCGCCCGGCATCGGGCCGCTTTACACCACACCGCTTAACTGACTGATTTGCCACACTAGCCGTGTGGCAAAAGGTGTTCTCTAGCGCGAGAGAAAGAAGATCGCCAGCAGGAAAAATACCCACAATCCGGCAAAGGTGGCAAAGCCGACACGTGGCGTTTTCGTCCGCCCTACCACAACACCGATAAAGATGCTCAGCAGCGTTAAGGTGCCAATCATTACCCAGAGAAGATATTGCGCATTTGCCATGAAGGATCCTTATTAATCGGCAATAACAACAGTGCGCACTCTTATACCATTTTTCACGCCAACTGGCTGCTGTTAAATGTCCGCATCTTTCGTGCTGGCTTGAATTCATTACGCCATTGGATGGCCGCAACGCGCGGCTTTTAATTGTTCCAGCTCATTCAGCCGAACTGTCGCATGCTTGTTGGCGCTAGCCTTAGCGATACCGTTGCCGATGCCAAAGTCGCCGATAAAACCAATCACCGTCAGCGCATCAAACTCACCGGTTTTATCGATCTGCTGTTGGACGCTGTGGGATTTGGCGATCTCTTGATCCAGTGCCGCACAGTTGTAGGTTTGCGCTTCTTCATCACTGACTTTAGGTGATTGCGGGTATTGTTTCAGCGCACAGCCACTGAGTAGCAGGATTGTGGTGAACAGAACAGCAGGTTTGAACATCTCAAGACTCTCGTTTAGGCTGGCATGGTTTGCGGGAAGCTGAGAGGAAATGTAGCACGTGAAGTGTGGCGCGAATGGGTGAATAACTGGGCGAAATGCGGGTATTTTGCGCAAAGATTGGGTTAGGATTGCGGGAGCGGAATTTGATTCGGATATCAAGATTTCGGACAAGTTTCGGGAAATTAAGGCGGATAACTAAATTTAGTTATTAAAATCAATGATATAAAAAACACCCAATACTAATTTTACCCTTTAACTCAGTACGTTAGATAAGGAGGTTGACTTGCTCCCCGTTGATTAGTACACCGCGATATTAGTAATGTCTTCAATTTGGCCCTGACCCCGAATATGATCCAGTCATAATCAGGAATGGCCAATAAGTCACATGAGGACATCCATTTCGTCAATCTCAACTAAGCGACGAAGCACGTAATCCGCGTTTACCTCTACCCTGTCGTTGCGCCCTGATTTAAGGTCGACAATGCGTTGCACAATATCAGGTTTTGACAGGTTTTCAGATCCGGTGCGGTTTACAGTCTTTTCGCTGTACCCCGCCCGAATAGCCGCTTGCGTGGCGTTCAAATCGATGAGGTACTCGCGACAGAACATTTCTTGTTTGTCAGTGAGTGCCATGTGAACCCCTAAGGATGATTATGATTAACGTCAATCTTGCAGACATTGCTACGCCAATGAAAAATTACGGCTCTCACTTAGATAATGTGACTTCTGGTTTTCATGATGGGCTTTTCCGCTACTGGCAATCACGCGATTTTTTCCATACAGTCATCACCGGGAGACTTGAAGCTGGTAAGTTCTGTGCGCAAATGCCAAAACTTAACTTCTGCTTTAACAGCAGGGATAAGTTCATTCTTTCAAACAAGGATTTAATTTCTGAAGTCGAATTTTTCACAACTGTTAAAGAGGAAGAGGTATCTCTGCTCAAATGCTATCTGCGATTTAGCGGCGAACTTACTTTCGACTATCCAGTTTCAGAGGAGGTTTTTGATACTGAATACGACAGGAATATTGAAATTACTGTATTCAATAAAATCTTAACTTCAGCGTACGAGAATAAATTGATATCTGCTTAGCCTATCACCGGGCGCACTCGCAAATGCGCCCATTGCCCAGTATTCAACGAAAGATAAGCTTGACCAGATAAATAATGCTTGGCATGGCGCTAATCAGCAGCATGAGGGTAATTGCTAGCAGGCTGGATAGCTGTACATCGTTGACAGTGACATGTTCGTACAGTGAGGTGTAGAACAGGAGCGCGTATTGAAAGCAGCAGATTGCAAGGTAAAGGACAATGAACAGTAAGACACTTTTCAGAGAAAACATAATCCATCGCTTCCATCCTAGCTTGTGCCCGCGCTGAAACGCCCCTTTATAGTCTCTTAAATATCCCTGCATATACGGCTATCCATTAAGATTTACATAAGAGTGACAGCTTAAATTAATTTCTAAGGATCGCGTTAGCGATATTGTGATGCCCTATACCACGCCTGCCATCGGTAAGTGTTGAGGCGGAGGGTTCTCACACACTCCGCATTCCCAACATCCGATTGCAGGTCTGCATCACTGTCCTTTCCCGCCGGACTGAGTTTGCGCGGTTGGCTCATCAAATCCTGCGATATTGTTGGCCGCGTCGGTTTCTCGCTGCCGAATGCTGACTGCAGCATAATCAAACCTGCACACAGTGCGATTCGGATCCTGCACATATTTCATCACGTCGCGGGTAATGGTTCGGTAGATGACTTTACCATTTGCATAGGCTGCTGCTGCCTTCTGCTCAATCGGAACCAGCTTGGCTTCAGCCTTCTGTTTCTTCAGTGAACAGTCAGCGTTAACTTTGGCGCTGTGAGCATACCAACAATTGCGCTAACGAATCTCTCCGTACCCTATTGCGGCGGCGATTAATGCGATGACGGCGAACACCTTCCAGTTATCAGCCAACCATTTCATCATTCACCCGTCGGGGCTGCCTGGATGATTACGGCGCTCGGATCTTTCGAGCCCTTCTGTACCGCATTCGGATTAATCGAAATAGAGCATTGTTTGCTGCTACGCAGGAACTCATTTTCCTTATAGAGTGAGTTGGCTCTGGATTCAGCTGTAGAGCGACGACGTGATTCTTCGTCGAGCGTTTTAGCCAGGCTATCAAGCCGCTTCGTAATCGGTCCGATGCCTTCTGCAAACTTCATATTTCGCTCATTAGCCATCAGAAACTGTTCGCTCAGGCGGTTGATCCTTTCAGTCAGGTTGGCATTGTCATACCGGAGCTTGCCGACAAAGCTGTTTATGATGATTGAGAACAGTGCCGGATGAAGCGGCGATATCGGGCCATTCTTGCTATACCTGTCATAGGAGCACCTGCAAAGCTTTATCGGTAAGCACGCGGCGATCTGCCAGGCCATTTGAACCGCCATTAATCACGCGGGTCAGGCCTACAATGTCGTCGTGGTCGGCGTACTGATTGCAGTTATTGGATTTCCAGAACCTGCCTGCAGAACGGGCGGCGTTGGTATCCTGTAAAAGCAGGTCAGGATTATGAAGCAGTGGAAGGCCTAGCGTTTTGCGGCACGCTTCGTAATTATCGCGAAAAGTGACTTGCTTCAGGCCACGACCACGATATTTCCAGCCATCACCATTGAGGTTGTTTCCGTAGTGTCCGCCATAAACCAGATTGGCAATTGCAGCCTGTCGTTCAGCAGACAGAGATGCGGCGCCGGTCTGGCGTCCGAGTTGCTGGCGTTGTGCTTCAGTCAGCCGGGAGTTGAATATTTTCAGCCCTTCGACGCTGTAATTCAGGCTTTCTGATACGCGGGTGAATCCGGCTGACTCATTGCCAATCTGCGCAATGAAATGCGCCTGGCGCTTTGGTGTATCAATGCCGAACTCTTTCATGGCTGCTGCTACGTGTGGAAACCACTTATCAGACAGGGTATCCATGATACCGGCAGCCTTTTTAAACTGGTCACGGGTCATCATTTAGGTACTCCTATGTCGCCGCTTGCTTTCTGCAGGAAGCGTTTTTCAAGGGATTAGATAAGGGATGAGTCAGACCAGCCAGCCATACCGCAGATGCCGCCGATTACTTCCTGTGGCCAGTTCCAGTAAATGGCAAGTAGCATAATCAGGAAGCCAGCAAAGATGGATACGATTAGCTGCAGGCAAAGTGTCCGCCAACTAAAGGTGTCACCACTCAGAACTTTGTAGGCATATGCAGCCACCGCGCCGAGTACAGTCATGCCCAGCGCAATCAGCGTGGCAATAAAGCCCGGTTCGGATTTATAAGGCATACGTTTCATTTCCACTCCCGCATAGGGCTTGTCCAAATAGGAATTGTCTAGAGGTTGAACAGGACAAGCCCGGTTAAGCTTCATCTTGTCGAGAGAGAAGCCCGCCTTGCGCCGTTAGGTAGCCAATGAGAAAGAATCCGCCTGAGTGCGGATTTTTTTATGCATAAAAGACGCCCGCTACCACTAGGGATAATCCGTGAGGTCGCAGTGATTGGCAGGGGCGAAAACGAAAAAGACCCGCCGAAGCGAGTCCATAAGTTTTTTTGGTTAAATAGCCTGCGAATGATGCCGATAAGACTAAATTAGAATTATCATGCTCGGGCCCTCTCTATGAGAGTGCAAGTCATCTTTCATTGGCAAGGATAACCATCATGTTAAAAAAAATAATGCTGCTTACTGCAATGATTTCATCCATCCACAGCTTTGAAGCTTTAGCTGCTCAGGAAATTCAGGGGTGGACATTCATAACAAGTACGAATGAATTCAATTACTATGTTAAAAATGGGTCACTTAAAGAAAAACAGAACAGTCGTGAAATGCTGATTCAGCAGGTTCCAATTTCTCAAGCCAGCAACAGCAGCGTGAGCTATAAGAGATTCTCCATACCTCTCCAGGCCTGCAAGGATGAGTACGGCGAAATTATAATGTATGACCTTGGTGGCCGAGTTGTGGCAAAAATGGATTACGTTAAAGGTGGCTCTAGCGCCGCAGCTTATATGGGCGATATTGTCTGTCTTAATCCTGACAAGCGACTTTAATTTCACTATTTAAACCATATCTCATTGGGAATCAATCAAGGCCAGCTCTGTTGCTGACCTTGAATGTGTAATCTCATGCAATCGCAAAAGCACATGGTTTTGAGATTTTCTGGATGCAGCAGTTTCGAACCGTTCAGCGCGGAAACCTCATGACCCATCAGCGGTGTTGGTTCCCCCCCAAAGGTTAGGTGGGACATTCCAGCTGGCTGCCAGAATTTGGGTAATAAAAAAGCCCTCACAGAGGTTGAGTCAGCAAGGCTTTTTTGCATCACAATTAACTTGTTCGATCGCTGCCCGGGCAGGCTATAGAGGAAAATAACTACATCGAAGAGAATTGCATCCCTTCATCATTGCTTGAGCGTTTAAAGGATGTGCCTGAATTTACGTTCAGCAAGTGGTTAGAGCGGTATGAGGTGATACTGTCACGCCGAGATCTAAAACCCAACACGATGCGCATCAGAGAAAATCAGCTCAAAACTTTACGTGATTCTTTTGGGCACAAGGTAATAGAAATATTACGACACGAGATATAGCTGTGTTTCTTGAGTCATACGTAGAGTGTGGGAAAAAGACAATGGCGGCCGCATTTCGTGCGCTACTCATGGATGTGTTCAAGGAGGCTGTTGTCGAAGGAATTCTGGAGAGGAATCCAGCAGAGCCTACCCGAACACCGGCGCCGGAGGTCAAGCGTGAAAAGATGATGCTAGATAACTACCTGGCGATTCGTCAGGCTGCAATCTCAATGGGAGGATGGCTGGCTAACGCAATGGACATTGCGATATTGACAAGTTAGCGAAGAGAGGACATTTCAAGGATGACATTCAGTGAAGTGAGGGAAGACCGTATTTTTATCACTCAGGGTAAAACAGGCCATATGCTTGCAGTCCCTTTGTCTCTGTCTCTTGAGGCGGCCGGAGTTAGCCTGGCAGAAGTCATTGAGAGATGTCGCATCGACAATCCTTCCGATCACATCATCTACTCCTCCGTCAGAAGAGGCGGCAGAAAGCCGGGAGCAGTTTTACCAGATGCGATTACCGGTGCATTCACCGATGCACGATCTTTGAGTGGGATTCAGTTTGGTCCAAGCCCACCCTCTTTCCATGAAATCAGGAGCCTGGCAAGTCGGCTTTATGCCGTGGAGAATGGAGAGGAATTTGCGCAAAGATTGCTCGGTCATAAAAACATGTCGATGACCAAAAAGTATCTTGATTCTCGCGGTCAGGAATATGTGATGATTTGATTCGTATATAAGGATTTCGGACATATTTCGGACATTTTCGTACTTTCTGGAAAATACCCTTATAAATCAACAAAATAAAAAAAGACCCAATACGATTCCTGTATCGGGTCCAGGGAAATGGCTCTTTGAGAGCCGTGCGCTAAAAGTTGGCATTTTTGAAGGCGAGTTCGCCTTGCCATTTAAAGGTAGTCCAAGGGTGATTATTTTCCAGCCAACCGTCACGATGCGGTAAGGAAGCTGCCAACTCTGTGATCGTGCTGACACATCGGGAAAGCAAGCGTAGCGGCAAAACTGTGCGCTACGCCCGAATTTTTTGCCTAGATTACTTACCGCACAACTGTTGCGCGCGATCGACGATCGGCTGCAGGCTCATCTTCTGGCCCGGATGTGCTTTGTCTTCCGCCACGATGGTATCGATGGATTGCTGAGTGCCTTTACCCGCGTCAGCGCGTGCATGCGCTTTATCATTCAGCGGATACTGCAGCAAGGTGCTCGGGTTGATGGCAAACAGCGCGCCGTCTTTCTCGCAGGTCAGCATCACTTCTTCGCGGGTGAACGGCCATTTGTCTTTGCCAATCTCAAAGCGGCTGACGGTAATAATCTGCGCGGCCATCGCCTGGCTGCACAGTGCCATCAGAATGCAGGCTGGAATCAATTTCTTCAGCAAAATTTCGACCTCATTTTTCATTTATTACAATTCAGGCCGGAGACAGCGTAGCAAACACGCTGACCAATCCGACAACAACAATGGCCAGCAGCAGCTCTAGCTGCGTCAGGCGAATAAACTGCTGCGTCGCGTGACTACCGGCGACGCGAAAACCTGGCACCAGAACATAACGATTGATCAGCGCAATGCCCACCATCATCATCACCAGCATCACTTTAACCACCAGCATCGCACTCCACAGCGTGGTGCCCCAATTGAGCGGCGTGCCACCTATCATCAGGCTGTTGATCAGCCCGGTGAGCAGCGCCAGTGCGACTGCCAGATGCCCATAACGCGAAAAGCGCATCATGCAGCGAATCGCATCGGTGCGATACGCAATCTGCCGGGCCTCGCGCATCAGCAATAACAGGGGCAGTAAACCGCCGGTCCAGAACGCAGCGGCAATCAAGTGAAGCGCGTGATTGATCTGCTGCAGCAAGCCGGGTAAACCATCGCGCATGGCGGCGTGCCCGACGCCTGCCAGCGCCACCAGTTGTAACAAACCACTCACCAGCAAAAGCTGCTGGCGCAGTGTGCCACGCAGCAGCAAAGCCAGCGTGCTCAGCAGTGCGAACCCCAGCTCCCAACGCCACACTGCGCCAAAGCGCGTTGCTAAAACCGCCTGCCAGGTTTCCACGTCACCGACATTGCGCCAGTCGCCGCTCATCAAACCGGTTTGCGTAGCCAGCATCAACAGCGCACTGAGCAGGCTTAACAGCGCCGTCGCGACTAAAATTTTGTGCAATCGTTGCGCCAGCACCGGGCGATAACGCCGCGGCGCCAGCAGAGCCGTGTAGAATGCGCTGCCAGCCAGCAATAGCACCGCAATAAAATGCAGGGCGCGCAGGACGATCCACAACGTGCTCAGACCCATGGATTACTTCACGCTGAACGCGTAGCTTCCCTTGGTTTTGTGTCCATCAACGGACAACACATGCCATTTCACCTGGTAGTTGCCGGATGGCAACGGTTTGCTGATCGGCACGATCAACTGATCATGCTGCTTGTCGTTGAGTTTGGCTTTTTCCACGACCATCGGCTGATTCTGTGCATTGAGCACTTCAACACCGCTGAAGGCAGGCTCAACATCTTCTGTGAAGGTCAGCGTAATATTTTGTGGCGAGCTGTCGATCACCGCTTTATCGGCGGGAACCGGCGTTTTCAGGTGAGCATGTGCCAGTGCAAACTGACTGAAGACCAACGTGGATGACGCCAGCAACAGCGCCACAATCGGGTTTAACGCAGTTTTCTTCATCACTTCTTCCCTTTGCAATGCGGCGCTCTGCCGCAAACGTGGCAGCAGGATACGCCGCTGGCAAAGACGTGTCGAGACTTGCGGTGCGATCCAATTTCCTTGATCCGTAAAGGGGAAACCATTACTTTTGCCCCTGTTTATCAGGAGAAATGCATGAGCCAAAACCTTGCCCTGTTGTCGCAGGAAGAGAAAGACAAAGTGAATGTCGATCTGGCCGCCGCAGGCGTGGCGTTTAAAGAGCGCTACAACATGCCCGTGATTGCGGAAATGGTTGAGCGCGAGCAGCCGGAAGCCCTGCGTGAGTGGTTCCGTCAGCGCTTGATGGGCTATCGTCAGGCATCGCTCAGCCTCTCTCGCCTGCCCTACGAACCTAAACAGAAGTAGTTAATCTATGTTACGCGTTATCGATACCGAAACCTGTGGCCTGCAAGGCGGCGTGGTCGAAGTGGCATCGGTGGATGTGATCGACGGCCAGATCGTCAATCCAATGAGCGATTTGATTTGCCCTGACCGTCCGATCAGCCGTCAGGCCATGGCGGTACATCGCATCACGGAAGCGATGGTCGCTGACAAGCCCACTATTGAAGAAGCAATTGGTCGCTATCATGGCAGCCCACATTACGTGGCGCACAATGCCAGCTTTGATCGTCGTATGTTACCGATCATGCCCGGTGAATGGATTTGCACCATGACGCTGGCGCGCCAGCTGTGGCCGGGCATCAAATACGGTAATCAGGCACTGCGTCACAGCCTGAAGCTGGACGTCACGCCACCTGCTGAACTGCATGCGCACCGTGCGTTGTATGACTGCTATGTCACTGCCGCGCTGCTGATCCGCATCATGGAGACCTCCGGCTGGAGCGTCAGTGATATGGTCGGCCGCTGCCAGCCCGCTGAGGTGAGCGGCGATGTGTTTCCGTTTGGCAAATATCGTGGACAGAGCATTGGCAGCATTGCGCGCAAAGATCCCGGCTATCTGCGCTGGGTATTGGAAAATGTGCGTGATTTGCGCCCACCGTTACGGCAGGCGCTGCGCAAGTACGTGAAGATAGATCAGTAATCGACGCGGTCTGGCAAGCTGCCCTGAGCCAGACCGATCAGGAAGGTAAATTCCTGCGCCACGCCTTCATACGCTTTGAAACGCCCCGATTTGCCACCGTGTCCGGAATCCATCTCAGTGCACAGCAGCAACAGCGTGTCGTTAGTTTTCAGCTCACGCAGTTTTGCCACCCACTTCGCCGGTTCCCAATACTGCACCTGGGAATCGTGCAGCCCGGTTGTCACCAACAGGTGCGGATAAGCTTTGGCCTCAATGTTGTCATACGGGCTGTACTGCCGGATGGTGTGGTAATCCTCTTCATGTTCCGGATTGCCCCACTCATCATATTCGCCGGTAGTCAGCGGAATCGACGGATCCAGCATGGTGGTGACCACATCAACAAACGGCACTTGTGCCACTACGCCGTTAAACAGTTCGGGTGCCAGATTGATTACCCCGCCCATCAATAAACCACCGGCGCTGCCGCCCATCGCATACAGCTGTTGCGGATCACCCAAACCTTTCGCCACCAGCGCCTGCGTCACATCGATGAAGTCGGTGAAGCTGTTCATCTTATTTTTCAGGCGACCATCGTCGTACCACTGTTGCCCTAACTCGCCGCCGCCGCGCACGTGAATGATCGCGTAAACAAAGCCGCGTTCCAGCAAGCTAATGCGACTGGTGCCGAAGCTGGCGTCCATGCTACTGCCGTAGGCACCATAGCCGTAAGCCAGCAGTGGATTACTGCCTGGTTTGAAATGCTTGCGGTGATAGACCAGCGACACCGGCACTTCAGTGCCATCACGCACGGTGATCCAGTGATGTTCACTTTTGTAGTCATCTGAGTTGAAGCCCGGCACCGGCGTCTGTTTCAACACCCGGCGATCGCCCGTCTCCATATTGAGTTCAAACAACGTGGTTGGCGTGGTCATGGATGAGTAGCCATAACGCAACGTGTCACTCTCTGGCGAAGGATTGTATGCCAGCCAGGTAACGTAAGCCGGATCGTCAAAGGCGATCCCGATGCTTTCGCCGCTTTCCCAGTTGATCTGGCGCAGCGTGTTGACGCCGCGCTGGCGCTCTTCCACCACCAGCCAGTGGCGGAACAGCTGGAAATCCTCCAGCACCACGTTATCGCGTGCCGGAATCAACGCCTGCCAGCGGTTCTCGGCCAGCCATGCGCTGCGATACAGGCCAAAGTTTTTGCCGTCGCGATTTGATCGGATATAGAACTGATGATTGTAGTGATCGATGCTGTATTCGTGATCGCGACGACGCGGACAGAACACCTGCGGTTGCGCATCCGGATACTCGGCATCAATCAGCTGGATCTCACTGGTGGTGGTGCTGTACATCGCAATCAGGATGAAATGCTCGGAGGTGGTTTTGTGCACGCTGAGATGGAAGCTCTCATCCTGCTCTTCATACACCAGCTGATCGTCTGATTGCGGATGGCCTAATTCATGGCGCCATACCTGGTACGCCAGCAGCGTTTTCGGATGCTTGCGCACGTAATACAGCGTACGTGAATCATTGGCCCACGCCACGCTGGATGAAGCATCACTCAGCACTTCCGGATACCAGCTGCCACTCTCTAAATTACGAAAGCGGATGCCATACTGACGGCGCGATAGAAAATCTTCCGCCAGCGCCATCACCTGGTTATCGGGTGAGATAGCCAGTGCGCCCATGGTGTAAAAATCGCTGTGTGAGGCACGCTGATTGCCGTCGATCAGCAGTTGCCAGGGTTCATCGGCTGGCGCGTTGACCGGCTGGCGAAAATAGAGCGGATATTCGTTCCCCACCTCATAGCGACTTTGATAGCGATAGCCGTTCTTCACATAAGGCACCGAGTGATCCTGCGCCGGAATGCGATCAACGATCTCTTTGAGTACCCGTTCTTGCAGATTCTCTTGCGATGCCATCATCGCTTTGCCGTACGCATTCTCGGCGTGCAGATGTTCAAGAATCTCTGGGTTTTCACGCTCGTCATCGCGCATCCAAAAGTAGTTATCGGTGCGCGATTCGCCGTGCAGGTTCATGACGTGGGGGATTTTTTTCGCTTGTGGCTGATTCATTCTGGCTCCTTTCCCTGAAAGACAACATTCAGCAAGCGTGGCACTTATCACGCGGGAAGCCAAGCAGCAGCGCACAGGAAGTGTAGTTAAGGGCCCTTGCAAGGCCCTCTGTTCAATTATGCGGCTTTCTCCGCCTGAATATCGCGCTGAATGCCGTCGCGCACATCCTGTGGGATCTTCAGGGCATCGCCGAGCGCAGAGAGATAGCTGCGCTCCATAAAGTGATCCACATCGATGGCGGCACAGCTAAGGAAGTAAAGCTCTAACGCTTCTTCTTCGTTTTTCACATCTGCTGCCAGCCACTGTGGATCGAGTGGGCGATTCATCGCTTGCTGAATCAGCGTTTCCGCCTGTGAACCATAACCTGCCTGGTGGATGTTCTGCTCAATAGCGGCGCGTTCACGATCGTCAATATGGCCGTCACTCTTGGCAGCAAACACTAACGCAGTCACCAGACGTTCAGCGCGCTGGTCAACGGGCGTCTGCAGCTGACCAAATCCCGGCTCATCCTGATGGGTTTCACGCACGCGCTGCTTGTACTTATTCCACAGCACCGCACCTGCCGCCGCACCGCCGCCGACCAGCAAGGCTTTACCACCATATTTGGTCAACAGGCTTCGCGTGGACTTGCTGGCCACCAGCAATCCCGCTAAACCACCCAGCGCGCCGGGTGCCAGCATATCGCTCAATCCACCGGCTTTGCCGTCGCCGCCCTTCTTCGCCAGCACCGACTGGATTTGCTGCAACCAATTGCTCATCGTTTAACTCCTGTTTAAGTTTCCGCGTTCCATGCTGCCGTAGCGAGTGTCAGGTAACGTCAGAGCGGGAAAAGTATGGCAAACCTGTTCGAGCCGAATGCGTGAGTACGCAAACGTTTTCGTATATACTGCGCGCGCATTTTGACTGCTAAGGTGAAATTATGACGACTCTCGGAACCGCGCTGCGCCCTGCCGCAACGCGTGTGATGCTGTTAGGTTCAGGCGAATTGGGCAAAGAAGTGGCGCTGGAGTGTCAGCGTCTGGGTGTGGAAGTGATTGCCGTGGATCGTTATGCCGATGCACCTGCGATGCACGTTGCCCACCGTAGCCATGTGATCAATATGCTGGACGGTGATGCGCTGGCTGCGCTGATCGCGCTGGAGAAGCCGCACTTCGTGGTGCCAGAAATTGAAGCTATCGCCACTGAAAAACTGCTGGAACTGGAAGCTCAGGGCCAGAAAGTGGTGCCCACCGCCCGCGCTGCGCGCCTGACCATGAACCGCGAAGGTATTCGCCGTCTGGCGGCAGAAGAGTTGTCGTTACCGACCTCGACCTATCAGTTCGCTGACAGCAAAGAGAATTTCGTTGCGGCCGCCAGTGAAATTGGTTTCCCATGCATCGTTAAACCGGTGATGAGCTCATCGGGCAAAGGTCAGAGCTTCATCCGCGAAGCGAGCCAGCTGGATAAAGCCTGGGATTACGCACAGCAAGGCGGTCGTGCCGGTGCGGGTCGCGTGATCGTTGAAGGCGTGGTGAAGTTTGATTTCGAAATCACCCTGCTGACCATCAGCGCAGTAGATGGCATCCATTTCTGCGCACCGATTGGTCATCGTCAGGAAGATGGCGATTACCGTGAATCCTGGCAGCCACAGCAGATGACCGATTTGGCGCTGCAACGCGCACAAGACATCGCATCTAAAGTGGTGAAAGCGCTGGGTGGATATGGCCTGTTTGGCGTTGAGCTGTTTGTGTGCGGTGATGAGGTGGTGTTCAGCGAAGTCTCGCCGCGTCCACACGATACCGGCATGGTGACGCTGATTTCTCAGGATCTGTCAGAGTTCGCACTGCATGTGCGCGCGTTCCTCGGCCTGCCAATCGGTGGTATTCGCCAGTATGGCCCGGCAGCCTCGGCGGTGATCCTGCCACAGCTGGACAGCAACAACGTGCAGTTCGTTAACATCGAAGCAGCATTGGGTGCTGGTCTGCAGTTGCGTCTGTTCGGTAAGCCGGAGATTGCCGGTCAACGTCGTCTGGGCGTGGCGCTGGCAACCGGTGACAATACCGATGAGGCAATTGCACGTGCCGTGGCGAGTGCCGCAGCCGTGAAAGTTGAGGGCTAATCCCCTCACCTGCCATTTGTCTGTAGAAACAACGTATAAGGGCGGCCACAGGGCCGCCCTTTCAATACCAATGATTCGCACCCTGGCAAATGCGTTACTTCGCGCCTTCAACTGCTTCACGCGCCAGACGCGTAATGCGATCCCAGTCACCGCTTTCCAGCGCATCGTTCGGCACCAGCCATGAACCACCAATACACAGCACGCTTTTCAGCGCCAGATAGTCACGGTAGTTTGCCGGTGAGATACCGCCGGTTGGGCAGAAACGCACCTGCGGGAACGGGCCGCCAATCGCTGATAGCGCTTTAACACCGCCATTGGCTTCCGCCGGGAAGAACTTAAACTCACGCAGGCCGTAATCCATTCCTAACATCAGTTCAGAAACGGTGCTGATGCCCGGAATCAATGGCACCGGACCTTCAACCGCGGCTTTCAGTAACGGCTCGGTTAGACCTGGGCTGATCACAAATTGCGCACCGGCATCGGTGACTTCTTTCAACTGCTGAGTGTTGATCACCGTGCCCGCACCGACAATCGCTTCCGGCACTTCTTTGATCATCGCACGCAGCGCATCCATCGCCACCGGGGTACGCAGCGTCACTTCCAGCACGCGTACTCCACCCGCCACCAGCGCTTTGGCCATCGGCACAGCATGTTCCAGTTTGTTCACCACAATCACCGGCACAACCGGGCCCGTTGTCATGATCTGTTCAGCAGTGGTTTTCCAGTTCTTCATCAGGTTTCCTTAGTTGCATCAGCCCGACTCACATCCGGCTGTCAATGTTTGGGCTCTACCATACAAGATTGGCTGGAGCGGCGTCTATCGGATATCAAAAATTATTGAAACTCTGGTTCAATTTTAAGAAAAATGAATTTTGGGCACAAAAAAGCCCGCTCAATGGCGGGCTTAGATTTTAAGGCTTATTCAAACTCGTTCCACGAACGGCCATCACGCGTAATCATCGCGACGGAAGCCACCGGGCCCCAGGTACCGGCCTGGTATGGCTTAGGCGCTTCAGCATCGGCGTTCCATGCATCGATGATGGAATCCACCCAACCCCAGGCTGCTTCAACTTCGTCACGACGTACAAACAGCGCCTGAATACCACGCATGGTTTCCAGCAGCAGACGCTCGTAAGCATCCGCCAGATGCGACTGGTTGAAAGTCTCGGAGTAGCTCAGATCCAGCTTGGTGGTCTGCAGTTTGTGCTTGTGATCCAGACCCGGCACTTTGTTCAGGATCTCGATGTCCACACCTTCGTCCGGCTGCAGACGAATGGTCAGCTTGTTCTGCGGCAATTCAGCGTAAGAATCTTTGAACAGGTTCATCTCTGGGTTCTTGAAGTACACCACAACCTCAGAGCATTTGGTCGGCAAGCGCTTACCGGTGCGAAGGTAGAACGGCACACCCGCCCAGCGCCAGTTGTCGATATCGACACGGATCGCCACAAAGCTCTCGGTGGCGCTCTGCTTGTTCGCGCCCTCTTCTTCCAGGTAGCCCGGCACTTTTTTGCCCTGCACGAAGCCCGCAGTGTACTGGCCACGCACGGTTTTTTCGCGCACGTTGGTCTGGTCGATACGGCGCAGTGAACGCAACACCTTCACTTTCTCATCACGAATCGCATCCGCACTGAGATCGGATGGCGGTGACATGGCGATCATAGTGAGGATCTGCAACAGGTGGTTCTGGATCATGTCGCGCATCTGGCCAGCTTTATCGAAGTAACCCCAACGGCCTTCAATACCCACCTCTTCCGCCACGGTAATCTGCACGTGATCGATGGTGCGGTTATCCCAGTTATTCACGAAGATGGAGTTGGCGAAACGCAACGCCAGCAGGTTCAGCACTGTCTCTTTACCGAGATAGTGGTCGATACGGAACACCTGGCTTTCTTCGAAGTACTTGCCGACGCTGTCATTGATCTCTTGTGAGGTCGCTAATGAGGTGCCGAGTGGCTTCTCCATCACCACGCGCGCCGGTTTTGCATTCAGCTTGGCTGCGCCCAAACCGTCGCAAATCGCCCCAAAGGTGCTTGGTGGCATGGCGAAATAGTTAATGGTGACACGATCTTTCTGGTCAAGCATCTTGCCCAGTTTGGTGAAATGCGAGGTGTCGTTAACGTCGAGGTTGCAGAAATCGAGACGGCTGCTGAGTTTGTCCCACAGCGCTTCATCGATTTTCTCCTTCATGAAGGTTTCCAGCGCTTCACGAACCACCTTGGTATACGCGTCTTTGTCCCACTCCGCGCGCCCCACGCCGATGATGCGTGTGGTGTCGTGAATCTGACCGGCTTTCTCCAGCTGATACAGTGAAGGCAACAGTTTCCGGCGAGCAAGATCGCCTTTGGCACCGAAAATAACCAGATCGCATGCCTGGGCTGTTTGTGTTACCGCCATTTTCCTCTCCTCGTTGCAGGATATACCCGGTTTGAGCGTCCTCATCATCCCAGGTCCTTATTGTAATTTTCTTACAGCACAATGTACTTTTTTCCCCGCATCGGAACAACCCAGACGCGGTGTGGCATTAGCCATTACTTTGAACATAATGGCGAACAAAGGTGTGTTGTCGTGTGCGCTTTTGGCGCTTTTTCTGTTTCGATGTTTGTCGGGATAAAACCCGGCGACGATCAAAGTATGACAAAAAAAACGCGCTTACATTTGTCCGCTGCTGCGTGCGAGGGCGTATTACACGGTATATTCTTGTGAATTGGCAGCGTTTTATCATGTGATGAACGCGATGAAAGTGATTGAGGCGCATCAGGTTAACAACATGCTGGAACATATTCAGGCGCAACTTAACGCGCTGAGCAAATCAGAACGCAAAGTGGCAGAACAGATTTTGGCCGCTCCACAGCAGGCTATGCACTCCAGCATCGCCACCCTGGCCCGTGCCGCCGATGTCAGCGAACCGACCGTTAATCGCTTTTGTCATCGTATGGGCACGCGCGGCTTCCCAGATTTTAAGTTACGCCTGGCGCAGAGTCTGGCGAAAGGCCCGAACTGGGTGAGTCGCGATGTGGAAGAAAATGACAGCGTCGAAAGTTACAGTCATAAGATTTTTGATTCGGCTCTCGCCGGCTTAAGCCATGTGCGCCAACAGCTGGATATGCAGGTGATTGATCAAGCGGTTTTAGCCCTGACTCAGGCAAGAAAGATCGCCTTTTTTGGTCTGGGCGCCTCAGCGGTAGTGGCTCACGATGCGACCAATAAATTCCTGCGCTTTAATCTGCCGGTCATCTGGTCAGAGGATATTGTGATCCAGCGCATGAGTTGCATAAATAGTGGGCCAAATGACGTTTTTGTTCTCATATCACATACTGGTCGAACCAAAAATATGATAGAACTGGCTCGCCTGGCGCGTGTAAACGCTTCCACAGTACTGGCTATCACCTCTCCGGGTTCCCCCCTTGCGGCAGAAGCAACCCTCGCACTGACGCTCGATGTACCTGAAGATACGGATATCTACCTGCCAATGGTTTCCCGCCTTGCGCAACTAACCGTGGTTGATGTTTTGGCGACAGGTTTTACCCTTGAGCGTGGCGCGGCTTTCCGCGAAAATCTGAAACGGGTGAAAGAAGCGCTCAAAGATTCGCGCCTGGAAAAGCGGGTGCTGTAAAATAATTAACATCACATTCACAATGTGAGTCGAATCACAGCCCATCGATCATATAGAATATGCGATTACACCGTGTCCCCTTGAGAGTGACACGAACCTTTGTCAACGGAGTCCTTCATGTCAAGACGTCTCAGAAGAACCAAGATCGTAACTACCCTCGGCCCAGCCACCGATCGCGACAATAACCTCGAAAAAATCATCGCGGCGGGCGCGAACGTGGTGCGACTCAATTTCTCCCACGGCACCGCGGAAGATCACCAGATGCGCGCCAACAAGGTGCGTGAGATTGCCGCTAAGCTTGGCCGTCACGTGGCAATTCTGGGCGACCTGCAAGGTCCAAAAATTCGTGTTTCTACCTTCAAAGAAGGCAAAGTCTTCCTGAATGTCGGCGATCGCTTCCTGCTGGATGCGGATATGAGCAAAGGCGAAGGCGATAAAGAGAAAGTCGGTATCGACTACAAAGGCCTGCCAGAAGACGTGGTGCCAGGCGACATCCTGCTGCTGGATGATGGCCGTGTGCAGTTGAAGGTGCTGGAAGTTCAGGGCGTGAAGGTGTTCACCGAAGTCACTGTCGGCGGCCCGCTCTCTAACAACAAAGGCATCAACAAACTCGGCGGCGGTCTGTCAGCAGAAGCGCTGACTGAGAAAGACAAAGTGGATATCGTCACCGCCGCGAAAATCGGCGTGGATTACCTGGCCGTGTCCTTCCCGCGTAATGGCGAAGATATGAACTACGCTCGCCGTCTGGCGCGCGATGCAGGTTGTGATGCCAAACTGGTGGCCAAAGTCGAACGTGCTGAAGCCGTTGCGTCACAGGAAGCGATGGATGATATCATCCTCGCCTCTGACGTGGTGATGGTCGCTCGTGGCGACCTCGGCGTTGAGATTGGCGATCCAGAACTGGTCGGAATCCAGAAGGCGCTGATTCGTCGTGCGCGTCAGCTGAACCGCACTATCATCACCGCCACGCAGATGATGGAGTCGATGATCACCAACCCGATGCCAACCCGCGCCGAAGTCATGGACGTGGCGAACGCCGTGCTGGATGGCACCGATGCTGTGATGCTGTCAGCTGAAACCGCTGCCGGTCAGTATCCTGCCGAAACCGTGTCAGCGATGGCGAAAGTGTGCCTTGGCGCGGAAAAAATCCCAAGCGTCAACGTGTCTAAGCACCGTCTTGAAGTGCAGTTCGACAACGTTGAAGAAGCGATTGCGATGTCCGCGATGTATGCAGCCAACCACCTGCAGGGTGTTTCTGCCATCATCACTATGACCGAATCGGGCCGTACCGCACTGATGACTTCACGTATCACTTCAGGCCTGCCGATCTTCGCAATGTCACGTCACGAACGTACATTGAACCTGACCGCGCTGTATCGTGGCGTGACGCCGGTGTTTTTCGACAGCAACAATGATGGTGTTGCCGCCGCGCATGATGCAGTGAACCTGCTGCGCGACAAAGGTTTCCTCGTCTCTGGCGACCTGGTGATTGTTACCCAGGGCGACGTGATGGCGACGACCGGCACCACCAACACCAGCCGTGTTCTGCGCGTAGACTAAACGTTCACGCACCACCGACAGCGGCTGTAACAACATGGACAAACGCGACTGCCTGGCAGTCGCGTTTTTATTTTTTCTCTGACAAGGAGGCCAGATGGCCCGCTATCAACCCATTACCCAACTCACCGGACGAGTGCTGCTGTTCCCGCTCGCGCTGGTGCTGTTTGAGTTCGCGACCTATATCGCCCATGACATGATTCAGCCAGGCATGTTGCTGGTGACCTCTGAATTCAACGTCGGCCCGGAGTGGGTGTCGACTTCACTTACAGCCTATTTGATGGGCGGCGTGGTACTGCAGTGGCTGCTTGGCCCGCTCTCGGACAAATATGGCCGCCGACCGGTCCTGCTGTTCGGCATTCTGTTCTTCGCCGCGGCCTGCATCCTCACGACTTGGGTGAGCAACATTGAACAATTCGTCACGTTGCGCTTTATTCAAGGCATCAGCCTGTGCTTTATCGGCGCAGTCAGTTATGCCGCGGTGCAGGAAGCCTTTGATGAAGCTTTAGCGGTGCGCATGATGGCGTTGATGGCTAACGTAGCGCTGTTAGCACCTTTGGCCGGCCCGCTGGCGGGTGCCGCCTGGTTAACCGTCGGTGAATGGCGCAGCATGTTCTGGCTGTTTGCGATTTGCAGCGTGGTGGCATTTGTGGTGCTGTGGCGCATCATGCCGGAAACCGCTGGCGATCGAAGCCACTCCATCGCCCTGCCCAACCTGGCGCGCGCTTACGGCCGTTTAGCACGCGATCGTCAGGTGATGTACGGATCATTCGCCATTGGTCTGGTGTTTATCCCGATTCTGACCTGGGTTGCCCTGTCGCCGGTGATCCTGATGCACGATGAAGGTTTATCACGCATGGAGTATGCGCTGCTTCAGTTGCCAGTATTCCTCGCCATGATTGCCGGTAACCTGACGCTGGGCAAACTGGCGGGACGCGTGCCCATCGAGCAGCCGGTGAAATTCGCTGCGTGGCCGATTCTGATAGGTTTGAGCATTTCTCTGCTGGCTAACCTGCTCGACAGTCATACCTACCTGCTGCTGACAGCAGGATTAAGCCTGTACGCCTTTGGCGCAGGGATGGTCAATGCGGGACTATACCGTCTGACGCTCTATTCCAGCGGCGAAGGTAAAGGTAGCGTTGCAGCTATGCTGGGTATGATCAGCATTTTGACGTTGGCTATTGGTATTGAGCTGGCGAAAGCGGGCTACTTCAGTGGTGGCACGCCATGGTTCAGCGGCATCAATTTTGCGGCGGGTGTGCTGTGGTTTGGCCTGGTGACGCTGTTCCTGCGTGAACGTATCCGACGTAGTCACGTTGCAGCGGTGGAATAAATAAGGGGCCAATTGGCCCCTTTGGTTATTTCTTACGAGGATAAAGCTCGTCACGCGAATAGGGTTCAATATCCCCTTCTTTACGCGTCTTCAGCAGCTTCAAAATCCAGGTGTATTGCTCCGGATGCGGCCGCACAAAGATTTCAACTTCCTCATTCATACGTCGCGCCAGGGTGTTATCGTCAGCATCCAGTAAATCATCCATCGGCGGACGTACATAGATCTCCAGACGATGCGTTTCGCTGTTGTACACCGGGAACAGCGGCACCACGCGCGCACGGCAAACCTTCATCAAACGACCGACCGCGGGCAATGTGGCTTTATAGGTGGCAAAAAAATCCACGAACTCACTGTGCTCCGGGCCGTGATCCTGGTCCGGCAGATAATAGCCGTAATAGCCCTGACGCACTGAGGCGATAAACGGTTTGATGCCGTCATTACGCGCATGCATGCGTCCACCAAAACGGCGACGTACGGTGTTCCACACATAATCCATCAGCGGATCGCTTTGGTTATGGAACATGGCCGCCATCATCTGACCTTCTGAAGCCAGCAGCATCGCCGGGATATCCACACCCCAGCCGTGCGGCACCAGGAAGATCACATTCTCTTTATTGGCCTGTAATTCTTCGATAATTTCACGGCCGTGCCAGTCAACACGCTGGCGCACCCGCGCCGGGTCGCGTATACCCAGCTCAGCCATCATCACCATCGCCTGTGGCGCGGTGGCAAACATACGATCAGCAATCTCTTCGCGCTGCGCTTCGCTCAACTCCGGCAGGCAATAGTAGAGATTGATCAGCGCACGACGACGCGCACTCTTTGCCAGCTTGCCGGCAAAACGCCCCAATCCACCCAGAATCGGATCGCGGACTTTTGCAGGCAGCATTGCCATACCCGCCAGCGCACCAATCGCCAGCCAGTTGCCCCAGTATTTCGGTTTTAAAAAAGAACGTTGAAAAACGGGAATAAATTCACTGTTATTTTTCTTTCGGGTTTCCATGCACTCGCCTCTGACAATCACGGGACAATGATAGTGACGGTGGTTAATTTTGCAATCATCATGCGTCAGATAGCAAAAAACCGACGAATAATTCGTCGGTTTTTTCAATATTGGCTACAGAAATGGTTTATTTCAGTGCCAGTTGTGGCAGATAGCTCTTCACGTCCGCCAGATAGTTGCTGCGATCTTTACCGGTCAGCCCTTCCATACGCGGCAGTTTTGCCGTGAGTGGATTGACCGCCTGATTGTTGATCCACACTTCATAATGCAGATGCGGGCCAGTAGAACGCCCGGTGTTGCCTGACAACGCGATACGGTCACCACGCTTCACTTTCTGCCCTGGTTTCACCAGCGCCTTGCTCAGGTGCATATAACGGGTCATATACTGACGACCATGACGAATCGCCACGTAGTTACCTGCCGCCCCGCCATTTTTCGCCATCACCACTTCACCGTCACCGACGGCAAGCACCGGCGTGCCGATAGGCAGTGCGAAATCGACACCTTTGTGCGGCGCGATACGTCCGGTCACCGGATTAAGACGGCGCGGATTGAAGTTAGAGGAAACGCGATACTGTTTCACTGTCGGGAAGCGCATAAAGCCACGCGCAAGGCCTGAGCCGTTACGATCGTAGAATTTGCCATCTTCGGCGCGGAACGCGTAATAGTCTTTGCCACCGGTCCGCAGACGCACGCCAAGCAGCTGGCTTTGCGCACTTTTGCCATCCAGCATCTCGCGGGACATCAGCACGCTGAAATCATCACCGGCGCGCAGCTTGCGGAAATCCATCTGCCACTGCATGGCTTTAATGACGTTGCTGGTTTCAGCACTGGTCAAGCCTGCACGTTGGGCGCTGGCACCAAAGCTGCCACGCACTTCTCCTTTCAGCACGCTATTCTGCCACTCACCCTTTTGCATCTCCTGCTGCATCTTAAAGCTGCCATTCGGCTGACGCTCGTAGGTGCGGGTTTCGCGGCGATCTACTTCCCAGGTGAAGTTTTGCAGTTGACCATCCGCATCCAGCGTCCAGCTCAGTTGCTGGCCGACGCGCAGATTACGGAAGTCTTTATCGCTGCTGACTAAAGCGTTGATGTCACCGAGATCAATGCCGTACTGGTTAAGCGCGCTGCTTAAGGTATCGCCAGAGGAAACGGTGTAATCGTGTTGATTCGGGTTGTCCTGCACATCTTTATCGATGTCATCGGCCGGAATCTCTTCTTCCGGTTCAACCGTGGTCTGATCGATCGGTTCACTGGCTTCTGGTAACAGCGTGCGCAGTTCGTTTTTGTCCAGCGTGATGTCTTTCACGATGGGGGCAACATCATGGGGATGGTAAACGTAAGGCCGCCAGACAGCGACGGCCAACGTGATAACGGTTAATGAACCCAACATAACGCGGTGGGGACGCGGCAAATTATTAAATGCGAGGGCGACAGAGCGGGCTATCTGCTGCACTTTTACCTATTCCTCTATGCTCCATTCAGGCAGCTCGCATACTGGCTCGACAACTGTGAGAGGAATTTCACATAGCTGTCTTTGGTTAAGCTGATTCCCATGCCCAGCGGATCAAGTGTGCCTTTGCGCACGTTGGTTCCGCGAGACACGGCATCGATGACGGCCGGCCTGAATTGTGGTTCAGCGAAAACGCATACGGCTTTCTGCTCAACCAACTGTGTTCGTATTTGATGTAAACGCTGGGCGCCCGGTTGGATCTCAGGGTTGACGGTAAAGTGTCCAGCAGGGGACAAACCGTAGTGTTTTTCAAAGTAGCTGTACGCATCGTGAAAAACGAAATAACCCTTATTCTTTACCGGGGCAAGCTGCGCGCCAATATGCTTATCCGCATCTGCTAATTCTGCTTCAAACTGCTGCAGGTTCGCGTCAAGTTTGGCTCTGCTTTGCGGCATAAGTTCCAATAATTTTCCATGGATTGCAACCGCAGATTGTCGCGCAATCTCTGGGGACATCCACAGGTGCATATTAAACTCGCCATGATGGTGGTGTTCATGAGACGCGTCCTGGTCTTCAGATTTTTCTGAGTCATGGTCATGATCGTGACCGTGCTCATGTTCATCCTCGTCTTCACCGCCACGAATCAATAGCGGTTTAACGCCTGGCATTGCCGCAATTTCAAGATTTTTAGCGTCAGGTAACCCCGCCGCTGACTTGGTGAGGAACGCCTCCATTTCTGGCCCCACCCATACGACTAAGTCCGCGTTTTTTATACGTTTTACATCGGAAGGACGCAGAGCATAATCGTGCTCTGAAGCGCCATCCGGCAGTAAAACTTCCACCGGCGTTACGCCATCGGCAATCGCCGCTGCGATAAATCCGATTGGTTTGATTGAAGCCACTACAGCTGAGTGCGCGGGCATCGCGCAGGCGGCGGCGAGAGCCGCAGCAGGAAGAGTGAAAGCGAAGCGCTGCTTAATGTGTAACATAATGCGTCATTCCATCGTGACCTGTTGATGGAATGTGATATTATAACATTCGAAATTCAATGCAACCCGTAAATAATATGTCGTCACTTGTTACACTTGAAAACATTTCAGTGAAGTTCTCCCAGCGCCCTGTGCTATCAGGTATTAGCCTGACGCTCGAGCCGGGAAAAATACTCACATTGCTTGGGCCAAACGGCGCGGGCAAATCAACGCTGGTACGAACGGTGCTCGGCCTTCTCGCGCCTACGGGCGGCACGGTCAAACGCACCCCCGGTTTGCGCATCGGCTACGTGCCACAGAAATTACACATCGATCCGACGCTGCCGATTACCGTTGAACGTTTTATGCGCCTGACGCGTGGCAGCAAACGGGATGCCATTCTGCCGGCCTTGAAACGCGTTCAGGCGGGTCATCTGCTGAATGCGCCCCTGCAAAAACTCTCGGGTGGAGAAACCCAGCGCGTACTGCTGGCGCGTGCGCTGCTCAATCAACCGCAGTTGCTGGTGTTAGATGAACCCACACAAGGCGTTGACGTGAATGGGCAAGTTGCGCTCTACGACTTAATCGATCAGCTGCGCCAGGAGCTCAATTGTGGCGTGCTGATGGTTTCACACGATCTGCATCTAGTGATGGCAAAAACCGACGAAGTGTTGTGCCTCAACCATCACATTTGTTGTTCCGGCACGCCGGAAGCGGTGTCTCAGCATCCTGAATTTATCGCCATGTTCGGCCCACGCGGCGCGCAGCAACTGGCTATTTATCGCCATCATCACAATCACCGTCACGATTTACAGGGACGAATTGTTCTGCGCAAAGGAAATGGTCCGTCATGATTGAACTGTTACTGCCCGGCTGGCTCGGTGGTGTATTGCTGGCGCTGGCGGCGGGTCCGCTTGGCTCGTTTGTGGTCTGGCGCCGCATGTCTTATTTCGGCGATACCCTCGCGCACGCCTCTCTGCTCGGCGTGGCCTTTGGCCTGCTGCTGAATGTGAACCCCTATTACGCGGTGATACTGGTGACGGTGTTTCTGGCGCTGGGCTTGGTGTGGCTGGAGCGTCGTCCGCACCTGGCGATCGATACTTTACTCGGAATTATGGCGCACAGTGCGCTGTCGCTGGGTTTGGTGGTGGTCAGCCTGATGCAAGGCGTGCGCGTCGACTTGATGGCGTATCTGTTTGGCGATCTGCTGGCGGTCACGCCGGATGATTTGTGGATGATGGGTGCTGGCGTGGCCATTGTGCTGGCGGTGATGGCGTGGCAGTGGCGTTCACTGCTGTCGATGACCATCAGCCCAGAGCTGGCTCAGGTGGATGGCGTCAACATTCAACGCACGCGCCTGATGCTGATGCTGGTCACCGCATTGACGATTGGTGTAGCGATGAAGTTTGTCGGTGCGCTGATTATCACGTCGCTGCTGATCATTCCCGCTGCCACCGCACGTCGTTTCTCCCGCTCACCGGAACAGATGGCCGGTTTTGCGGTGGTGATTGGCATTCTGGCGGTTACCGGCGGACTGACCTTCTCCGCCACCTACGACACACCAGCCGGTCCTTCCGTGGTGCTGTGCGCCGCTGTGCTGTTCATATTCAGTATGGCGAAAAAACCGGCGGCATAATAAAGGGGCCTTCAATGGCCCCTCTACAAATGTCAGATCGGGAAACCGCGCACCCGAATATGATGGCGTAACGCTGGATTACTCTTCGCGGCTGATACCGAAATGCTTATAAGCATGCTGCGTAGCCAGACGGCCGCGCGGCGTGCGCTGAATGAATCCCTGCTGAATCAGGAAGGGTTCAATCACGTCTTCGATGGTTTCCCGCTCTTCGCCAATCGCCGCCGCCAGGTTATCTAATCCCACCGGACCACCGGAAAACTTGTCGATGATCGCCAGCAACAGCTTGCGGTCCATATAATCGAAGCCCTGATTATCGACGTTGAGCATATCCAGCGCGCTGGCAGACACTTCACCGCTCATCACGCCATTAGCGCGCACTTCGGCGTAATCGCGTACACGGCGTAATAAACGGTTAGCGATACGTGGTGTACCACGAGCACGGCGCGCCACTTCTAACGCACCCTCTTCACTCAACGCTAACCCTAAGCACGCTGCGCTGCGGCTGACGATGTGTTGCAGATCCGGTACGTTGTAAAACTCAAGGCGTTGCACGATACCAAAGCGGTCGCGCAGCGGCGAGGTCAGTGAACCTGCGCGGGTGGTGGCGCCAATCAAGGTAAACGGCGGCAAATCGAGTTTAATCGAGCGCGCCGCTGGGCCCTCACCAATCATAATATCCAGCTGATAGTCTTCCATCGCCGGATAGAGCACCTCTTCCACCACCGGTGACAGGCGGTGAATCTCATCGATAAACAGCACATCGTGAGGTTCCAGGTTGGTCAGCATCGCGGCCAGATCGCCCGCCTTTTCCAGTACCGGGCCAGAAGTGGTACGCAAATTTACGCCCATCTCATTCGCCACAATATTAGCCAGCGTGGTTTTACCCAATCCCGGTGGGCCGAAAATCAGCAGATGATCCAGCGCATCGCCACGCAACTGCGCCGCTTTGATGAATATCTCCATCTGCTCACGCACCTGCGGCTGACCAACATATTCCGCCAGGAGCTTAGGACGAATGGCACGGTCGAGGCTCTCTTCTTCAATAATAGAGCCGCCCGAGACCAGGCGATCGGCTTCAATCATGCATTACCTCAAATAGCTGCGCGCAGAGCTTCACGGATCAGGGTTTCGCAGTCCGCATCAGGCTTACCGACTTTACTGATCATGCGGCTGGCTTCTGCCGGTTTATAGCCCAGCGCCACCAGCGCAGCAACCGCTTCAGCCTCAGCGTCATTCGCTGCTGGCGCTTCAGACGGCGTGGTCAGCGTAAAGGTGGAGTCGCTGCCAAACAGATCGCCGTGCATGCCTTTGAAGCGATCTTTCATCTCCACCACCAGGCGCTCTGCGGTTTTCTTGCCGACGCCAGGCAATTTGATCAATGACGCGATCTCTTCACGCTCAACGGCGGTGACAAACTGCTGTGCTGACATGCCAGAAAGGATCGCCAGCGCCAGTTTCGGCCCCACGCCATTCACTTTCACCAGTTCACGGAACAGCGCACGCTCTTGCTTGTTGTTGAAGCCGAACAGCAGCTGCGCATCTTCACGCACCACAAACTGGGTGAAGATAATCGCTTCCTGATTGATCTCCGGCAGCTCGTAGAAGCAGGTCATTGGCATATGCACTTCATAACCGACACCGTTCGCCTCAATTAACACCAGCGGCGGCTGTTTTTCCAGAATATTGCCTCGTAAGCGACCAATCACCTGAGCAGTTCCTTATGTAATTCTATCAATACCGAATAGATTTCCGCTGACGGAATGGCGGCGCGCGAGCGAATCCCAATCAACTCACACATGTCAGTGATTCGGGTGTTCAAGGGTAGCCAATGCATCAGTCAGTGGAAATATGACGGGTATTTATAACATAAAAAAGGCTGGATCAATATCCAGCCTTCAATGTTTGGGTTTTCGTCAGCCGGACCGCAATCGCCCGCGTGTCATCACCAGCTTATTGTCACTCAATCGCGCCGTATTCTGGCTCAAATGACAGTGGGTAATGGCGATGGCCAGCGCATCAGCGGCATCGGCTTGCGGGTTAGCAGGCAGTTTCAGCAAAGTACGCACCATATGCTGTACCTGGCTTTTCTCTGCCCCACCGGTGCCGGTTACCGTTTGTTTGACCTGACGCGCGGCATATTCGAACACCGGTAAATCGAGGTTCACCGCCGCAACAATCGCTGCCCCACGCGCCTGACCTAACTTAAGTGCTGAGTCGGCATTCTTCGCCATAAACACCTGTTCAATAGCGAAATAGTCTGGCGAAAATTGGGTGATGATTTCAGTCACCCCGGCGTAGATCAATTTGAGGCGTGAGGGAAGATCGGTGACGTTGGTGCGGATACAGCCGCTGCCCAGATAGGTGAGCTGGCGGCCAACCTGACGAATCACACCGTAGCCGGTGACGCGCGAACCGGGGTCAATCCCGAGAATGATCGCCACTACGCGCCTCCGGCTGTCGAGTTAATGGAAAACGCCATTACAGCGTTTCCGCGACCTCATCAGAAATTTCACCGTTGTGGTAAACCTCCTGCACATCGTCGCAATCTTCCAGCATGTCGATCAGACGCAGCAGTTTCGGTGCGGTTTCCGCATCCATCTCCGCTTTGGTGGAAGGGATCATCGAGACTTCAGCGGTGTCCGCTTTCAGACCACCGGCTTCCAGTGCATCACGCACTGCGCCCATCTCTTCCCACGCGGTAAACACATCAATCGCACCGTCGTCGTAGCTCACCACGTCTTCAGCCCCGGCCTCCAGCGCCGCTTCCATAACGGCATCTTCATCCTGGCCTGGCGCAAAGGAGATCACACCCTTTTTGCTGAACAGGTAAGCAACGGAGCCGTCGGTACCGAGGTTGCCACCGGTTTTGGTGAAGGCGTGACGCACTTCGCCCACGGTACGGTTACGGTTGTCACTCAGGCACTCAATCATCACCGCTGAGCCGCCAGGACCGTAACCTTCATAGATGATGGTTTCCATGTTGGAATCATCTTCGCCGCCCACGCCGCGTGCAATCGCACGGTTCATGGTGTCACGGGTCATGTTGTTGGACAGGGCTTTGTCCATTGCAGCACGCAGACGCGGGTTGGAGCCGGCATCGCCGCCACCCAGTTTCGCTGCGGTCACCAGTTCACGGATGATTTTGGTGAAGATTTTGCCGCGCTTAGCGTCCTGCGCCGCCTTGCGGTGCTTTGTATTCGCCCACTTACTGTGTCCAGCCATCTTGAGTATTTCTCCGATCTTTTATTTCGCACGAGCTATCTTACTTGCGATCTCGATTCCCGGCAGTGCTCGCAATCCTCACGTACAAAAGTACGCTCCGGTTGCTGCGCGCTGGCGGTAACCGACCTCGCTGCGCCGATTACGCTCGACTGTTCAATATTAGGGCGCAGGGTTGAAACTCTGCGCAGGATAAATGAAATCTAGCTGATTCGTCGCCGGAAAAACGCGCGGCGGCGGGCATTCAGGTAAATTCTTCAATTGCCTGGCGATTACTCCAGGACTTCGTCAGGGCTGCGGCAGCGGCAGGGTCGAGCCAGCGCGCGGCGAGATGCTCGGTGAGCAGCAGGTCGCGCTCTTGCGGGAGTGCCAACCGGAACCAGTGTTCACGGTTGTGCGTGGTGCCGGGTGCGTAGCGATGGCGATAGTGCGGGAAGATTTCAAACTCAATGTGTTTGTGGCAATCGTCCAGCACCAGCTGTTCGCCCGCAACGTCGATACCCAGCTCTTCTGACACTTCGCGTTGTGCCGCCTGACGCGGGCTCTCACCCGCCTCGAGGCTGCCGGTCACGGATTGCCAGAAGCTTTCATCATCCCGTCGCTGCAGCATTAACACCCGGCCAGTATCTCGCGAAAATATCACCACCAGCACTGAAACCGGATGTTTATAGCCCATTACTTGTTCTCTGACTTTTCTTTCTTCGGTGCGACCAGAATACCGAGATCCAACAGCGCCGCCGGGTTGGCTTCGCTTGGCGCTTCGGTCATCAGGCACGCTGCTGCGGTGGTTTTCGGGAACGCGATAACATCACGGATGTTGTCGGTGCCGGTCAGCAACATGGTCAGACGATCCAGACCAAATGCCAGGCCCGCGTGCGGTGGCGTACCGTATTTCAGTGCATCAAGCAGGAAGCCAAATTTCTCACGCTGCTCTTCTTCGGTAATGCCGAGAATGCTGAACACGGTTTGCTGCATTTTGCCGTTGTGGATACGCACCGAACCGCCGCCCACTTCGTAACCGTTGATCACCATATCGTAGGCATTGGCAACTGCCTGTGTTGGATCAACCGCCAGCTCTTCAGCTGTCAGCTCTTTCGGCGAGGTGAACGGGTGGTGCATCGCAGCCAGACCGCCCTCTTCATCCGCTTCGAACATTGGGAAGTCAACCACCCACAGCGGCGCCCACATGTTCTCATCGGTAATTTTCAGGTCGCGGCCCACTTTCAGACGCAGTGCACCCAGCGCATCTGTGACGATTTTGGCACGGTCAGCGCCGAAGAAGATCAGATCGCCATCTTGCGCAGTGGTGCGGTTCAGAATCGCTTCGACGATTTCTGGCGTCAGGAACTTAGCTACCGGGCTCTGAACCCCTTCGAAACCTTTCGAACGTTCGTTGATCTTCATCCACGCCAGACCTTTGGCGCCGTAGATTTCAACAAACTTGGTGTATTCGTCGATCTGCTTACGCGTCAGTGCCGCGCCGCCTGGCACACGCAGTGCGGCAACACGACCTTTCGGATCGTTAGCCGGGCCAGCGAACACCTGGAATTCCACGTTCTGCAGCAGGTCAGCAACATCGACCAGCTCCATTGGGTTACGCAGGTCCGGCTTATCCGAACCGTAACGGCTCATCGCTTCGGCAAAGGTCATCTGCGGGAAGTCACCGAGATCCACGCCTTTCACGTCGATCCACAGTTCACGGATCAGACGCTCCATCTTTTCACGCACTTGCTCGGCGGTCATGAAAGAGGTTTCGACGTCGATCTGAGTAAATTCTGGCTGGCGGTCAGCACGTAAGTCTTCATCGCGGAAGCACTTGACGATCTGATAATAGCGGTCAAAACCGGACATCATCAGCAGCTGTTTGAACAGCTGAGGTGACTGTGGCAGTGCGTAGAACTTGCCTTTGTGTACACGGCTTGGCACCAGATAGTCACGTGCGCCTTCTGGCGTGGCTTTGGTCAGCATCGGGGTTTCGATATCGAGGAAGCCCTCGTTATCCATAAAGCGACGCACGAAGCTGGTGATTTTCGCACGGGTTTTCAGACGCTGCGCCATTTCCGGACGACGCAGGTCAAGATAGCGATAGGTCAGACGCGCTTCTTCGCTGTTGACCTGGTTAGAGTCCAGCGGCAGCGGTTCAGCACGGTTGATAATGTTCAGCGCGTGGGCAAACACTTCAATGTCGCCGGTTGCCATATCGCTGTTGCGGTTCTTCTCATCACGCGCACGCACGGTACCGGTGATCTGGATGCAGAATTCGTTACGCAGTTCAGAGGCCAGCTGGAAAGCGTCCTGATGATCGGCGTCGAAGAATACCTGAGCGATACCTTCGCGGTCGCGCATATCGATAAAAATCAGGCTGCCCAGATCGCGACGGCGATTAACCCAACCGCAAAGAGTGACTTGCTGACCCACGTGAGACAGATTGAGCTGTCCGCAATATTCTGTACGCATAACGTATCCTTTTAACTTCGCCGCTGCTGCCAGACAACATCAGGCCGCGTAACCTTATGAGATGCTGTCGCAAAAAAGGCGGCTATTATAATGGAAAAACCCAGGCAGGATAAGTAGAGCCAGATCAAAGCGGACAAAACATTGTGGTTTATCGCGCGGTTTTTCCTGCCAACATCAAAACAGGGTACATTACCCGACACTTTCCCGCCCGCAAAAGGATTCAGGAGCCGCGTTTGACACTTCGCATCGGATTACCGCAATGGCAGCATCCCCGCTGGAAGCAGTATGGCCTGGAAACCCTGGCGGATTATGCCCAGTTGTTTGACTGCGTCGAAGGCAACACTACGCTGTATGCGCTGCCCTCGCCGGAAGTGGTGATGCGCTGGCGCGATATGACGCACGATGATTTCCGCTTCTGCTTTAAATTCCCCAATAGCATCAGTCATAAAGCCGCGCTACGAAACTGTGATGAATTGCTTAACGAATTCTTCCGCTTACTCGATCCGTTGAGCCAGCGCATTGGGCAGTATTGGCTGCAATTGCCAGCGACCTTTTCACCGGCTCAATTAAAGGATCTGTGGGGATTTCTCGATAGCCTGCCGCGCGGATTCAGCTACGGTGTGGAAGTTCGCCACGAACAGTTTTTTGCCAAAGGCGAAGCTGAGCGCGCCTTCAATCGCGGCCTGCTGGAACGCGGTGTCAATCGGGTGATCCTCGACAGCCGTCCCGTCCATGCTTCGACTTCGCAAACCGCCGCCGCCGTGGATGCCCGGGCGAAAAAGCCACGCGTGCCACCCCATGCGATGCGCAGCGGTTCGCAACCGATGGTGCGCTTTATCGGCAGCGACAGCGTGGAAGAGAGCGTGCCGCTGTTTCAGCCGTGGCAAAACAAACTGACAGAGTGGCAGGCGGATAGCGATCCGATGCTGTTTATCCATACGCCGGATATGGGCGAGGTGTTTCCACTGTTGCAGGCGCTGTGGCCAAAGCTGCTGCAGCTTGAGCCTTCGCTGCGCAATCTGCCAGACTGGCCGCAACAAAGCAGCTTGTTCTAAACTCAAAGCGGGTGCAGCCTGCGGGACTTTCTGACAGAATAGCGCCCTTTCCGATTCCTCTCTCCGGACTTTCCATTATGTCTGACCGCGATACGCTATTTTCCGCACCCATCGATAAGCTGGGTGACTGGACCTTTGACGAGCGCGTGGCTGAAGTCTTTCCCGATATGATTCAGCGCTCGGTGCCGGGTTATTCCAACATCATTTCGATGATTGGCATGCTGGCAGAACGCTTTGTGAAGCCTGATAGCCAGGTTTACGATCTCGGCTGCTCGTTGGGTGCCGCCACGCTCTCTGTGCGCCGCAATATTCATGTGCCTGGCTGCCAGATTATTGCCGTGGATAACTCTCCCGCGATGGTTGAACGTTGCCGCCGTCACATTGATGCCTTCCGCGCAGAGACGCCGGTGCAGGTGATTGAAGCGGATATTCAGGACATCCACATTGAAAACGCTTCGATGGTGGTACTGAACTTTACCCTGCAATTTCTTGAGCCGCCTGCGCGTCTGGAACTGCTGAAAAAGATCGCTAAAGGTTTGAACCCAGGCGGTGCACTGGTGTTGTCAGAGAAATTCAGCTTCGAAGATGGCGAAGTCGGCGAACTGCTGTTCAACATGCATCACGACTTCAAGCGTGCTAACGGTTATAGCGAACTGGAAATCAGCCAGAAACGCAGCATGCTCGAAAACGTCATGCTCACCGACAGCGTAGAAGCGCACAAAGCGCGTTTGAAAACCGCCGGATTTGCCCACGCGGAATTGTGGTTCCAGTGCTTTAACTTTGGTTCTTTGGTAGCGTTGAAATGATTGATTTTGGCCGTTTTTATCAGCAAATCGCCACCGGCCCGCTGGCGAGCTGGCTGGAAGTTTTACCCGCACAAGTGGCAGCCTGGCAGCGCGAAAATCTACACGGTAAATTCCGCGACTGGGAAAAAGCAGTGGATTACCTGCCGCTGCTGAATCCGCAAACCCTGGATTTGATCAACAGCGTCACGGCCACGGCTGACGATCTCACCGATCGCCAACGCCTTGGCATTGAAAACCTGCTGCGTAATCTGATGCCATGGCGCAAAGGTCCCTATTCGCTTTACGGTACCGAGATTGATACCGAATGGCGCTCGGACTGGAAATGGGATCGCGTACTGCCGCATATTTCGCCGTTAACGCATCGCACAGTGCTGGATGTCGGCTGCGGTAGCGGTTATCACATGTGGCGCATGATTGGCGCGGGCGCGAAGATGGTCGTGGGTATTGACCCGATGCAGCTGTTCCTGTGTCAGTTTGAAGCGGTGCGTAAATTACTAGGTGACGATCGCCGAGCCCATCTGCTGCCGCTCGGCATCGAGCAACTGCCCGCCTTGCAGGCATTCGACACCGTGTTTTCGATGGGTGTGCTGTATCACCGCCGCTCGCCGCTCGATCATTTGCTGCAGTTGAAAAATCAGCTGGTCAGCGAGGGTGAGCTGGTGCTGGAAACGCTGGTAGTGGAAGGCGATGAAAACACCGTACTGGTGCCGGGTGAACGTTATGCGCAGATGCGTAACGTCTACTTTATTCCGTCTGCCGCCGCGTTAAAAGGCTGGCTGGAGAAGTGTGGATTTGTCGATGTGCGCATCGCGGATTACGCGGTGACGTCAGTGGAAGAACAACGTCGCACTAGCTGGATGACCAGCGAATCGCTGGCCGAGTTCCTTGATCCTAACGACAGCAGCAAAACCATTGAAGGTTATCCAGCACCGCTGCGTGCGGTACTGGTGGCACGCAAGCCGTAATGCTTAACGCCGCGACAGCGCCAGCTTCGCGGCGAAACCAATAAACACGCAGCCGGTCAAACGATCCATCATTTTCAACACCATCGGGCGACGCAGATGCGCCGCAAAATACTGGCTGCCGCCAATCAGCACTGCATTCCATACCAAACCAATCAGCATGTGAGTTAACGCCATCAAGGTGCACCACAGTGCCACTGACGCACCAGCCGGAATAAACTGTGGCAGGAAAGTGACATAAAACACGCCGACTTTCGGATTCAACAGATTGCCGAACAATCCCCGCGAGAAGCAGGCGAAATAGCTCTGCTCTTTGCCTTGCACGTTCTGGCTCTCTTCCGCCTGAGTGCGGGGATTCAGCAGCAGTTTGACGCCGAGATATAACAGATATGCTGCACCGACCCACTTCAGCAGGTTATAGGCCATTTCGGAAGCCAGCAGCAGCGCGCCGAGACCCAGTCCCACCGCCACGCCCCATACCAGACAACCCATGGTGACGCCCAATGCGGTGGCTGATGCCCGTTTCCACCCCTGTGCAGCTGCGGATCGCAGCACCAGCGCGGTATCAAAGCCTGGCGTCAACGTCAGAATCGTAATGGCAAAAAGAAATGAGAAAATCAGTGTCATGGCAAGCTCCCTGTCAGTTCGTCGCTATCTTAACCTTGCCGCAACATCTTGACGATAGTTACCTTCCGTCAGCAATTGATAATAATTCTCAACTTGCCAGCAATGGTTAAATCTCCGTCATTTATCTGTGTCACTTTATCGGCAACGGCTTTTCTCACATCAAGGAGTTGTCGCTATGAGTAAATTCATTTTTTCTTCTCCGCGTAAATATGTTCAAGGCGCTGGTGTATTAGATGAACTGGGAACCTATGTTGCCGAGCTGGGGCAGCATGCGTTTCTGGTCGCCGATGACATCGTCTGGAAGCTGATCGGTGAACGCACACAGAAAACGTTAAAAGCGGCGGGCATTGTGTTCAGCTGGCAGCAGTTTAACGGTGAAGCCTCCAGCAATGAGATCAATCGTTTAACGCAACTGGCGAAATCACAAGGCAGCAAGGTGGTGGTGGGCCTTGGCGGCGGTAAAACGCTGGATACCGTAAAAGCGATTGCGGATGAGCTAAAGCAGCCGGTGGCCATTGTGCCGACCGTGGCCTCGACGGATGCGCCCTGCAGCGCGCTATCCGTGATCTATTCCGACAGCGGCGTATTTGAGAGCTATCGCTTCTACAGCAAAAACCCGGATCTGGTGCTGGTGGATACCGCTGTTTGCGCCGGTGCGCCTGCTCGTTTGTTTGCCTCCGGCATTGCCGATGGTCTGGCAACCTGGGTGGAGGCTCAGGCCGTGCTGCGCTCGCACGCCAAATCGATGGTTAACGGCGATCCGACCATTGCAGGCACCGCGATTGCGCGTGCCTGTGAAGAGACACTACTGACGTGGGGTTACAGTGCGTACACCGCGGTAAGTGAAAAACGCGTGACGCCAGCCGTGGAAGCGGTGGTGGAAGCCAATACCCTGCTTTCAGGTCTTGGCTTTGAAAATACCGGATTGGCTGGCGCGCATGCCATTCATAATGGTTTTACCGCGATTGATGGCGATATCCATCATCTGACGCACGGCGAAAAAGTCGCTTACGGCACGCTGACGCAGATGGTGCTGGAGCAGCGTCCGGATGAAGAGATTGCGCGCTATATCCGCTTCTACCGTTCAATCAAGATGCCGACCACATTGAAAGAGCTGCATCTGGAGAACGAATCCTGGGAGAATCTGCTACGCGTCGGTGCGCTGGCGAACAGCGAGGGGGATACACTGAAAAACCTCAACCCGAACCTGTCGCCAGAAGACATTGCCAACGCGATTGTGGCGGTAGATGCCTTTAGTAAAACTGTGCAGTAAAAGAGGTTGGGCGCACCGCGGTGCGCCCGGATCAACCGCGTTTACTCCCCGTCATCCGCTACGGCAGGCGGGCGATCCCAGTACTGATATTTGTACGCAGAACTCAGGTGCCGCTCGATGGTGCCTTTCGCAAACACCTCGGTTTCATGCAGATAACTCAGCGTGCAGTTGCCGACCTCATCCCATAACTGACACTCATCAACTGAACTCAAGGTACTCACCGGCGTGGTGGCGAAACCGTTAAGTCTTAACTCCCGCCACTGCTTATCGTAACTGTAGGTATCTTTGCCTCGTGCACTCGATGATGAAGTCACCAGCCCTTGAGGATTCCAGCGCCAGCTGCTTTCTCCGTTGGTCATCACATCACTGCCGCGCGCGACGCTTTTCTCCAGGCGAAAATGTTTGTCATAACGGTAAGTGGTATCGGTAAAGCCATCCTTGCCCATGCTGGTGAATTTGTCGGACGAACTGATGATGTTGCCATGCTGACCAATTTGCCAGCTGATGGTGCCCTGACGGTTATCCACCACTTCCTCTTTGCCCGCTCTCACCACTTTGACCAGATAGGCATACTCCGCCACCCAACCACGCTGCACGCGGGCGATGTGCTGTTCCATGGTCAGCACCACGTTGCCTTCGTTCTTGTCATACGTGATGTCGGCAACCATCAGATCCCCGCACTGATCGAACTGCCCCAGCACGCGTTTTTGCGAATCAACATCTTTACCGAATTCCCCCGCCACCACCTGGCGTACCGCGCCTTTGGCATCACCACCCAGCATGATCCAGTTGTTGCTGCTGGTAATATTCTTGCTCAGAGGCGGACAGGCAGTGCTCACCGCCAGCGCGGAACCAGACAAGGGGAACAACAGCACTAAAACAGCACAAGAGTAGGATTTCATGAATGTTATCCGCGCTAAGCCATAGAGTAATCAAAGCATCTTTTTTAACAATGCGCTATCAACGGCCATACGGCAGACAAAAAGAACCCCAGCAAATGCGCTGCAGCCTGGCGAACCCAGATGAAATTTGCGATATTCATCTTAGCGAGTTCACCTCAAACACGTTCATCAGTCATGCTGAGTTCAGAGCCTCACCAGATGGGGAGTCCATCGACAGTTCGCAATTACATTACTTTTCCTCGGAGCAACACTGGGCTCCGCTGGCCTAATGTTCAATATCGAATTTGATATGAATTGACCTGCTCCCCGTTGAGCTAATGCCGCAAAAAACGCCCGACAGCGGGTAAGGCTTTGGACGCTTGAGTCATTCACGATTTATGCAACTCATTCTTGATAATAAGAAACACTGCTTTGTAACCATTCCTGGAAGATTACAAGAGTTTTTGCGTAATACAGTAGAATTATTTATATTAACTTCAGCTTATTTTTGCCCCCTGTAGCTGGTGGCACTAATTTAAGGAGGAAGGATTCATGGCTCGTAACCTGGCCCCCGGATATTGTATTGTAACGCGCCCTGGTTCGCTGGATTTTCAGGCAAGAGAACTATTCAGGGACATTCGCAGCCCGGCCGCTAGTATGTTTATGCAATTGAATGCCAATAATCCCTGGTTAAGGCCGGGACAAATGCTCATCGTGGCCGATCCCGACACTCCTGCCCCTCTGACCATGCATGCGCTTAAAACGCTTAAGCAGGCAAAATCAAAAACAGATAATGCACTAATTGGCGTTAATGTCGAAGAAGCCGGCTTTATGCAAAAACACTACGGTACTATTGCAGCGCTGACAGGTCTTGGGGATAAGATTTTTGGCACCGCCGCTGATGCTGGCGAAAAATATTTTAACGCTATTGAGCTGACTCTGAAGAAAATTGAAGCCAGTTATCAGAATCAGTTTCGTACTCAAGGAACGCTGATTGGTCAGCAGTTTTTTGTCGAACGAAATCAGTTATTGAATCAGTTAAAGGAGCTTGTGAATAAGCCTTTACTCAAAAATCTAGCCCGGTACTCCATAAAGTTCCAGCAATACGAGAGTATGAAACGTGCGCTGAATCTTTCCAGCCGTTCAATAGTTCACGAGTGGTCCACGGCGGGAATAGGCGCAATACCTGGATATTCCTATTATGTAGGTAATGCAGCTAAGGCTGCTAAATTCCTGAAGTCGGGAGGTTATATTGGCATTGGATTTTCATTTGCTGGTACCACGAATGATGTGGTAGATGCTTGCAGTAAAGGCAGGGAAGGTGAATGTAGGCAGATTGCGTTTCACGATTACTCCAAATTTGCAGTAAGCACAGGCGCAGGAATGTTCGGAGGTGCATGGGGCGGTTCACTTGCTTTAGCTGGCTGTGCTGCACTGGGTATAGTTACTGCTGGCGCAGGTGGGGTAGCATGCGCAGTTGTAGGCACAGCTGCTGGTGGCTATTTAGGCAGCACGGCTGGAGAGAAGGCTGTGAATTACTTATTAGGAACAACAGGTGATTGATCTTATCATTTCCCGTACCGGGTTATTTTTCGGTTTAATGGGAAGCTTTCTCATTTTTGTTTCATTCTTTATATATGCATTCAATAAAAGAAAATATGAATGTTATATTAGCCTTTTCCTGAAGAACCATCGGTTTCCAGCTCCATATTCGCTTTCCCATTTGATGGGTTTTTTTGGTGCTTATCAGACATGCAGGTTTTTTATAAAAATAAGCAAAAAGGAAAGAATATACCTTTTAGACTATAGCGACTCAGCTTATTCTTTCTTTTCCGAAAATAGAATGACTGTTGATGGTTGGATGGTTAAGATATCGCGTCTTTGGATGCTTGCAGGCATATGTTATCTTATCATGGGCATATCTGTTATAGCTGTTTATTTAATTAGGTAATTATCTAAATCAAGCCCATATAGTGGGCTTTCAGAGTTTCATGCTAACCATCCATCTCAAGTCCATTGTCGAGAATGGATTGGCATCCATCAACAATTATGCCTTCTGCCATCTGGAACTTGATACAGAACATGCCTTCTGCGATTTTAAGCTTTCTTGCCAATGCTCGCTTTGTAGTGTCTTTTATGTAATGTTCAACTAACAAGGCATTTTCATCCGGGCGTTTCTGCCTCAATCAATAGACACAACTATCAATTATTAACGTGTCGTTTTCTAAATAGCGTATTCCATGTAATTTATCCTGAAACAATCCATTGAAACAAGCTGCAATTGACGAACTTCCAATGTACTTTTCAATAAGATAGTTAGGTCAATCGTATGAAATTAGTTTCACGCGCAACCCTGTTGAATATTGTTTATAAAAGGATTGTTTTTGAGAATGTCGGGCTACCTCGATGAACTCCTCGCACTAAAACTTATGGTTTTGAAAAAAAGAACCCCAGCAAAACTCACTGGGGTTTGGTACTTGCAAACATCACGTCAGAGTATTGGCGTGCTGCGCGGCAAAAGGAGTGCGAACTTAGGCGACGCGAACTGCGGTCATTTCCAGCATACTTTTCATCGCTTCAACCACATCGCCGTCGACACAAGTTCGGCTGAATTCATCGACTTCTGCTTCGGAGCACATTGAGACACCGGCTTTACGGTAGCGCATCGGCGAAGCAACCAGTCGGCTGGCGGAGCTGTGAACTTCCTGCAGACCACTATCGATAAATTTCTGCAAATTGCTCAAGCGGACACCCGCACCGGCCATAATGATTGGACCCGTGCTGAGTTCATTTAGTTCCCGCAACAATGCAATTCCGGTCTCCGCGCTCTGCTGCTGGCCGGAGGTCAAAATACGGGCAACGCCCAGATCCGACAGCACGTCCAGCGCGCGTTTAGGACTGTGGCACAAATCAAAAGCGCGATGGAAAGTCACCGCCATCCCATCACACAGCGCCATAATCTGCCGCATCCGCGTAATATCAACATGGGCATCTTCATCCAGCATGCCAATCACCACGCCAGGGAAACCCAGTTCACGCATCAGCGAGACATCGGATTTCATCACCTCAAACTCCTGTGCGGTGTAACAAAAATCGCCGCCACGTGGGCGAACAATCGGGTGTACCGGAATCGACAATTCTCGTTGTGCGGCTTCCAGCACGCCAGCCGACGGCGTCAGCCCGCCTTCACGTGGGGCACTGCACAATTCCACGCGATCGGCACCGGACTGCTGTGCAGTCATTGCACAGTCGATGCCGTAGCAACAAATTTCCAGTTTCGTCATACCTTGCTCCTTTTCATGACTTCTGGCTCGGGAGGATGGCTTAAGTTAGTCTGCTTAATTGGACAGTTTACGTGGAAACCTCACTATGGCATTCGATTTTGATCAATGGATAGACCGTCGTCACAGCGATAGTTTGAAATGGCACAAATATGGCGATCGTGATGTGCTGCCATTATGGGTCGCAGACACGGATTTTCGCTCCCCTCCGTGCATTATTGATGCCATTAAACAACGCGCTGACCACGGTGTTTTCGGCTATGGCGGCACGCCCACGGGATTGATTGATATCACTGTTTCCCGGCTGGCGCTTCGCTACAACTGGCATATTCAACCGGAATGGATTGTCATGCTGCCTGGCGTTGTCAGCGGCCTGAATCTTTCGGTCCGCGCTTTTACCGAGGCTGGGCAACGCACGGTGGCACCGACGCCAATTTATCCACCGTTTCGCGCTGCCTCAAAACTCGCCGAGCGCGAGCAGGTCAACTTGCCGCTGCGTTTACAGCAAGACCGCTGGGTCGTCGATCTCGATGCGGATGCGATGCAGGGTAATGAACGCCTGCTGATGCTGTGTAATCCGCAGAACCCTGGCGGCACCGTCTATTGCCGCGAGGAGCTGGAAGCGCAACTGGCGTTTGCTCAGCAACACGATTTGATCGTTTGTTCTGACGAAATCCATTGTGATTTGATTTTGTCGCCCGATGCCCGCCATATTCCTTTTGCAGCATTGAGTGATGATGCAGCACAGCGCAGCATTACGCTGATATCACCTTCGAAAACCTTCAACATCGCTGGTCTCGGCGCATCGATGGCGATTATCCCCAATCCCGAATTACGTAAACGTTTTAAACAGGTACGCGAAGGTATTGTGCCAGGCGTCGATATTCTCGCATTGGTGGCAGCAGAAGCGGCCTGGCGTGAAGGTGATGCGTGGTTGGAGGCGCAAATCCACTACCTGCGAACCAATCGCGACTGGCTGGTGGCGCAGGTCAATGCGCTTCCCGAACTGCAGATGAACTCGCCCGAAGCCACCTATCTCGGCTGGATCGATGCCAGCCAGCTGGATGTGGCCAGCCCCGCGCTCTATTTCGAAAAGCACGGCCTTGGTTTCTCACCCGGCCGCGATTTCGGTGATGATAACTTTGTGCGCTTTAACTTCGGCTGCACGCGCGCCTTACTGGAACAGGCGGTGAGCCGATTGCGCAGCGCGGTCATCGCACGGCGTTAATCTTGCTCACTGGCGACAATCTCTTCCAGCCGCCATGGGTGAAATTTGATGGTGGTTTGCCCGTCCGTCACCGCCAGTGTCGGGTTGGGCAAACGCTCGTTCTCACCTTTCGGCGCGCTGGTTTTGAACGAGATGCCGGGTTGCGTCAGCGCATGGTCGGAGAGTAACGCCATCGCGCGCATGCCCAATGTTTCTGGCTCGCCGCGCAATACGATTTCCACATGTTCCCAACCTTCATGGCGATACAATTTCTCACCCGGCCAGGGTAATTCAATCACATCGATCTGCCATCCGGCGAGCTTTAGCGGCTGATGCAGTTTGAACAAGCAGATAGGACGCCCGTTGATCATCGCTTCGGAAAACTGACTGCCCATTTGCAGTAATCCCGCCTTCCAGCGCTCCGCTGTCGCGAATTGGTGGCAACGCACCGCCAGGTGATCGGCCTCATGTTCAGATAGCTGCAGCCCTAATCTTTCAGCAAATTGCTGCAAAGACTGTTCAAATCGAGCCAGGTCTTGTTCTAAATCATTCAGTTCCGAAGGAAAATTCATCTCAATACTCCAAAAACATCAATATCAGTTCAGTTAATTTAATCAATTAAAAAACAGCTGCGCTTCAGAATCCCCTTGACAAAATCGTCGGATTCTTCCGATTTCACCATGGAAAAGGCCTGAAACCGCATAAATAGGCCATCTGTTTAGGAGTAATCCCCTAAATAGGTCCAGAAGTTACTTTATGAAAATGACTTAAATTACTGTTAATATTAACGATAATTAATACAATGAGATAAGTCTTATTTCAGTTGCAAACAATTGCAGCTTGATACCCTTTCTTATAAATTTGTGTTTCACAACTACAAGGAATGGCTATATGTCTATGCTCATTGTTGTCGCGGTCCTGATTGCATTGATGGGATTTGCAATTTCCCGCCACTGGAAGGTGCGTGAAGACAAAAGCGTTAAAAATCCTCGTCGTCACCCGCGTCGCCGTTAATCGGCGCGCGGGTTGCTTCAGCCCACTATTGCGTTTGCGAAAAGCTGACGCCCCCTAACATTTCACGTATACTTCCCCTCTATTTTTTTGTCCCGCCGCGCAGTTGCGGGATGACGACATCGGCTCGCCATTTCTGGCGGGCCTTTTCAGCAAATGAAGGTAACGCGGTGAATATTCAGGCTCTTCTTTCCGATAAAGTCGGTCAGGCTATGGTTGCGGCGGGTGCGCCAGCAGATTGCGAACCTCAGGTACGTCAGTCTGCTAAAGTGCAGTTCGGCGATTACCAGGCGAACGGTATCATGGCTGTGGCGAAAAAGCTCGGTCAGGCACCGCGCCAACTGGCTGAGCAGGTGATCCAGCATCTTGATCTCGACGGCATCGCCAGCAAAGTAGAAATCGCCGGCCCCGGCTTCATCAACATTTTCCTCGACCGCAACTGGTTAGCCGGTCAAACCGCCCAAGCTCTGCAATTGCCGCGTCTTGGCGTCAGCAGCCTCACGCCACAAACCATTGTCATCGATTACTCGGCGCCCAACGTGGCGAAGCAGATGCACGTCGGTCACGTCCGCTCCACCATCATCGGTGATGCTGCGGTACGTACGCTGGAATTCCTCGGCCACAACGTAATCCGCGCCAACCACGTCGGCGATTGGGGTACTCAGTTCGGCATGCTGATTGCCTATCTGGAAAAGCAGCAGAATGAGCATCACGAAGACATCGCGCTGGCTGACCTGGAAGAGTTCTACCGTGAAGCCAAAGTGACTTATGACGCCGACGAAGCGTTCGCCGAGCGTGCACGCGGTTACGTGGTGAAACTGCAAGGTGGCGACGAGTATTGCCGCGCTATGTGGAAGAAGCTGGTCGATATTACCATGAGCCAGAATCAGGAAGTCTATGACCGCCTGAACGTGACGCTGACGCGCAAAGACGTGATGGGCGAGAGCCTGTACAACGATATGCTGCCTGGCATCGTGAGCGATTTGCGTGAAAAAGGTCTGGCCGTGACCAGCGAAGGCGCAACCGTGGTGTTCCTTGATGAGTTCAAAAACAAGGAAGGCGAAGCGATGGGCGTGATCATCCAGAAAAAGGATGGCGGCTATCTCTACACCACCACTGACATCGCCTGTGCGAAATATCGCTACGAAACGCTGAAGGCCGACCGCGTGCTGTACTACATCGATTCACGTCAGCATCAGCATTTGCAACAGGCATGGACCATCGTGCGCAAAGCCGGTTATGTGCCGGAGTCTGTGCCACTTGAGCATCACGCGTTTGGCATGATGCTGGGCAAAGATGGCCGCCCGTTCAAAACCCGCAGCGGCGGCACCATTAAGCTGGCCGATCTGCTGGATGAAGCGGTTGAGCGTGCACATGCGCTGGTCAGCGAGAAGAACCCGGAAATGTCAGCACAAGAGCTGAAAGATCTGGCGGAAGTCGTCGGTATCGGCGCCGTGAAATATGCCGACCTGTCAAAAAGCCGCACCACCGATTACATTTTCGACTGGGATAACATGCTGGCGTTTGAAGGTAACACTGCGCCTTACATGCAGTATGCCTACACGCGCGTGCTGTCGGTGTTCCGTAAAGCCGGCATCGATGCAGAGAGCCTGAGCGGTGACATTGTGCTGACTGAAGAGCGCGAAGCGCAGTTAGCCACCCGCCTGCTGCAGTTTGAAGAAGTGATCACTCAGGTTGCACGTGACGGTACACCGCATGTGATGTGTGCTTACCTGTACGACCTGGCTGGCCTGTTCTCTGGCTTCTACGAACACTGCCCAATCCTCTCTGCTGAGGATGAGCAGGTGCGTAACAGCCGTCTGCAACTGGCGGCACTGACCGCCAAAACGCTGAAGCAAGGTCTGGATACGCTGGGTATCAAAACCGTCGAGCGTATGTAATAACAAAAAAACCCGCTTCGGCGGGTTTTTTATTGGCTATTGGTAATTCACCGTCACTTCACTGCTCACCACCCGTAATCCCGGAGGTAACGCGCCCTTCCCCTGAAAACCAAACGCCAGATGCAGCGTCTCGTCTGCCGGGATATTCGCCAGGCTACGCGTTGAGCCACTGCCGCCTTCAATCTCCACGCAACGTTGCGTCGCACACAACCGCACGATCAATCCTGACGGGGCCGGACGGCTCAGCTGATAACGCCAGTTTACCACCGTAATGGCACCCACGGCGGGCGACGGGGCTTTTAAAGCGGGCGTGGTATGCCAGTTACCGCGTACACCGAGGCTCGGGCCGCTGGCGCTGTCATTCCAGGATCCTGCCGCATCAACACTCAGCGGCAGCGCCATCATCGGTAACATCATTAATGCCCAGCACCAGCGACGCATGGTTATTTTCCTCCAATGGTGGCGGTCATACGGATCTGGCGATTGTCGGTCAGCTCCATATTCGACAGCACCACCAGCTGCGGCAGATTGCGGCGCAGGAAGCGCGCCAGCAAAGCACGCAGCGGGTGATTCACCAATAACACTGGCGGTGCACCAGTCATCTCTTGCTGTTGAAGAGCGCCCTGCGTCTGCACTAACAGACGATCTGCCAGCCCAGGTTCCAGACCGCCGCCGCCCTGCAACGCTTGCAGCAGCAGGCGCTCCAGCGTGGCATCCAGTCCAATCACCTGCACTTCACCATTACCTGGGAACCACTGCTGAGTAATCGCGCGGCCTAATGCTACGCGAACGACGCTGGTCAGCTCTTGCGGGTCGGTTTGTACTGGCGCATGTTCCGCCAGCGTTTCAATAATGGTGCGCATATCGCGAATCGACACACGCTCAATCAGCAGGTTCTGCAGCACTTTGTGCAGTGTGGTCAGGGTGATCACGCCCGGCACCAGATCTTCGGTCAGCTTCGGCATCTCCTGGGTGACGCGATCCAGCAGCTGTTGCGCTTCCTGACGACCGAACAGTTCACTGGCGTATTGACCAATCAGATGGTTGAGATGTGTCGCCACCACGGTACTGGCTTCCACCACGGTGAAGCCCTGAATCTGCGCCTGCTCTTTCAGCGCGCTATCGATCCAAATCGCCGCCAGGCCAAAGGCCGGGTCGATGGTTGGCTCACCCGGTAATGAACCGGCTGCGGTGCCTGGGTTAATCGCCATCCAGCGTCCTGGATAGGCATCACCGCTGCCAATTTCCACGCCTTTCATCAGGATGCGGTAACGCGCTGGCGGCAGATCCATATTGTCGCGGATATGCACCACAGGCGGCAGGAAGCCTACTTCCTGTGCAACTTTTTTACGGATACTGCGGATGCGCCCCAGCAGTTCACCGTTTTGCAGATGATCGACCATCGGAATCAGGCGATAACCGACTTCGAGACCCAATGAATCTTCCAGCTGCACGTCTTTCCAGGACGCTTCCACGGTGGCGGGCGTTTCCTGGGTTTTGACTAAACTGGTAGGTTCAGCGCTTGTCTTGGGTTTCATCTCTCGACCGCGCAGCCACCAGGCAAGACCCAGCAGGCCTGCGGTAAACAGCAGGAAGACAAAGTTTGGCATGCCCGGCACCAGGCCGAGAAGACCAATAACACCACCGCTTAGCATCAAGACGCGCGGGTTGCTGAACAGCTGGGAGACCATCTGATCGCCCACATCCTGATCGGTGCCAACGCGCGTCACAATCACACCCGCTGCGGTGGAGATTACCAGCGCCGGAATCTGTGCCACCAGGCCGTCACCGATGGTCAGCAGGGTGTAGGTTTCACCCGCGTGCCCCAGATCCATGCCGTGCTGCACCACGCCCACCAGCAGACCGCCGATGACGTTGATCACCATGATCAAAATACCGGCGATGGCGTCACCGCGCACAAACTTACTCGCACCATCCATTGAGCCGTAGAAGTCGGCTTCCTGGGTCACTTCGGTACGACGACGTTTGGCTTCCTCTTCACCGATTAAACCGGCGTTAAGGTCAGCATCGATGGCCATCTGCTTACCGGGCATCCCATCCAGCACGAAACGCGCGCCCACTTCGGCAATACGTCCGGCACCTTTGGTGATAACCATAAAGTTGATGATAACGAGGATGATGAACACCACGATACCGATGGCAAAGTTACCGCCCACCAGGAAGTGGCCGAAAGCTTCGACTACGCGTCCGGCGGCATCAGCACCCGTATGACCTTCCAGCAGGATGATACGGGTTGAGGCGACGTTCAGCGCCAGGCGCAGCAATGTAGAGAACAGCAGAATGGTCGGGAAGGCGGCAAATTCCAGCGTGCGCTGGGTGAACATTGCCACCAGCAACACCATGATCGACAAAGCAATGTTAAAGGTGAACAGCAGGTCGAGAATGAAGGCCGGCAGCGGCAGCACCATCATCGACAGGATCAACATGATCAGTATCGGCCCAGCCAGCACCTTCCACTGCGTGTCATTAAAGTTGCCCGGTAAACGCAGCTTTTCGGCCAGATTAGCCATCGTTTCTGTTCTCTCCTGCAAAGTCCATGTCTGCCGGAACCGGCAGCTGTTTTGGTTTGGTTGGGATCAGGCCACCTTCGCGCTTCCAGCGACGCAGTTGCCACACCCAGGCCAGCACTTCCGCCACCGCCGCATACAGTGCGCCGGGGATGAACTGACCAATTTCCGTATGTCGATACAGCGCACGCGCCAGTGGCGGCGCCTCTAAAATGGGTATGCGATGCTCTTTTGCCAGTTCACGAATTTTCAGTGCAATATCGCCGGCCCCTTTCGCAATCACCTTTGGCGCGCTCATCTTGCCTTCCTGATATTGCAGCGCCACAGAGTAGTGCGTCGGGTTGGTGACGATCACATCCGCTTTAGGCACATCTGCCATCATGCGACGACGCGCCGCCGCGCGCATCGCCTGACGAATGCGCCCTTTGACATGCGGGTCACCTTCGTTTTGTTTATGTTCGTCGCGAATTTCCTGGCGGGACATCTTCAGCTTTTTGAAGTGGCTGTAGAGCTGCCAGAACACGTCGAAGCCGACCATCGGCACCAGGCCCAGCATGATCAACGCACAGCTAATCGCGATCATGGTTAAACCGTGATGCAGCGCATTAACCGGGGATTCACTGATCAACCGCAGCATCTCCTGCCAGTGCGACCAGATGTACCAGCCGCCCACCAGCCCCACCAGCACTGCTTTCAAAATGGCTTTAAGCAATTCTGCCCATGTCTGGGAGGAAACCATGCGCTTCAGGCCGCTCAGCGGATTGAGCTTGGTGAAATCCAGTTTGATGGATTTGCCGCTGATATTGATCCCGCCGAGCAGCATCGGCGCGGCAATCGCCACAATCACCAGGCCCGCCATCAACGGCAGCAGCGCCATCACTGCCTGACCAATCAGATTGCTGATATGGGCGATGATCATTTTGTCATCGGTCACCATGGCATGGTCGAAACGAAAACCGGTGGCCAACATACTGGCCAGCTGTTCAGCCATCAGTTCGCCTCCCAGCCACAGGATCAGCAAGCCCGCCAGCAGCATCAGTACCGATGTCAGCTCGCGCGATCGCGGAATCTGCCCCTCTTCTCGCGCCTTCTCTAGTCGGTGCGCCGTGGGCGATTCTGTTTTGTCCTCGTCGCTCTCTTCAGCCACGACATACCTCAGCTGGCAGGAATTCTGAGCATAGGATGCCAAAACCCGCCAAGGCTAAAGCGTGGATTAAGGGGGGAAAATACGAGTTTATTTAGCCATAAGTGAAATTGCGCTGAGATCTGCGGTATGAGGCTGGCGATAAAAGCGTACCACTTCGCCCACCAGCAGCAATGCGGGAGATTGCGCCTGCTCACGCGCAATGGTAGCGGTCAGGTCCGCCAGAGTGGTCACCATCACGCGCTGGTCAGGGCGCGTGCCATTTTCAATGATCGCCACCGGCGTATCGGCAGCGCGACCGTGCGCCTGCAGTTGGGCGCTGATACTGGCACTCCATTTCAATCCCATGTAAAACACCAGCGTCTGATTGCTGGCGGCTAAACTGGCATCATCCAACTGTGGCTCACCGCTTTTGCCATGCCCGGTGATGAGCCGTAAAGATTGCGCACAGTCGCGATGCGTCAACGGAATGCCGCTTGCTGCCGCACAACCGGCTGCTGCGGTGATGCCGGGCACTATCTGGCAGGCAATACCCGCCTGCTGCAGAAACAACATCTCTTCACCGCCGCGTCCGAAAATAAAGGGATCGCCGCCCTTCAACCGCACTACTAAACGACCACTTGCCGCCAGATCTGCCAGCAACTGATTAATCTGCGCCTGCTTCAGACCATGACTGCCAGGCTTTTTACCGACATCAATTGCCAGCGTGCTGGGCGGTACTTCGGCCATGATCTCGTCGCTTACCAAGCGGTCATACACCACCACATCGGCGCTTTTCATCAGGCGTAGTGCTTTCAGCGTCAGTAATTCGACATCACCCGGCCCTGCGCCCACCAGCCATACACAGCCCGGCGTCGAATCCCCTCTCTGGAGAGTGAACAGTTTTTCAAGACGCTCAATGGCCTGAGTCATGATGTTCTCCGCTACTGCGCCACGCGCAGGGTTGCCAGTAAGTTTTTTAGCTCCGGAATACAGGAGCCACAGTTGGTGCCGCACTTTAGCGCTGCACCGAGCGCCGCCGGAGAATGGCAGCCCTGCTCAATCGCCCGACGAATCGCCACTTCACCCACACCGAAACAGCTGCAAATCGTCCGGCCTTGGCTTTCACCCTGAGCCGGACGCCCACCCAATAACGCATGGCGCTGCTGTGCAGAAGAGGGCGTCTCCGTGAAGGCTCGCGACACAAAGCCATGATCAATCTCTGGCAGCCAGGGAGCGGCATAAAACGCACACATTAAACGCCCGCTGCGCCAGCCCAGCATGTGCAACTGCTGTCCCGCCTGCGCCTGTTGCCACTGCAGTTCCTGCATAGCGGATAACTGCATTAACCAATCCGCGGCCTGCACCTCACCCGCCAGCACATAACGCTGCGCACCCTGTTGCGGCGCACGCGACCAATACAGCAGTTGCGGTAGCGTTATCACCTCATCCATAAACAGCCACCCCTGCCACGTCGGACGCAGCGGTTGCAAACGCACTGCGGTCTGCTTCAAAGCAGGTTGCCCCGAGTCGGGACAGCATTTAGCCGCTATTAGTCCGTCTACGTTCGCCTGCGCACTAAACTGACGCGTCCAGTGCATCGGGATAAACAACTGCCCGCGCGTTAAGCCACTGTCGATCACCACGCAACCACTCCACCAGCCCAATGCCGACTGCACGCGAGTGAGATCGCCCTGACTTAAGCCGTGTGCCGCCGCATCGTGCGGGTGCAGCGCGACAAAAGGCTCATCATAATGCTGCATCAGGCGCGGCACGTTGCCCGTGCGCGTCATGGTGTGCCACTGGTCGCGGATGCGCCCGGTGTTCATCAATAAGGGATAGCGCGCACTGGTGAGCGTCTTAATCGGGATGGCAGGCGGCAGCAAACGCGCTTTGCCATCCGCGTGGAAGAAACGACGATTGGCAAACAGCCGTGCGGTGCCACTTGGTGCGCGGTTGTTAAGCGGCCACTGCACGGGTGCCAGCTGGTCATATTGCTCACGGGTGATATGCGCCAGTGCACTGATGTCGAAAGCGCGGCGGCCATGATTTTCGAAGCCCGACAGCGCCGCATGTTCAGCAAAAATTTCGCTGGGATGCTGCCAGGCAAAGGCTTTGGCGTAGCCCAGACGCTGCGCCACCTGCGCCAGTAACCACCAGTCAGGTTTCGCCTCGCCAGCCGGGGCAATAAAAGTGCGCTGGCGTGAGATACGCCGCTCGGAGTTGGTCACCGTGCCGTTCTTTTCGCCCCATCCTTGTGCGGGCAGCAAGACGTGCGCTAAATCAGCGGTATCACTTCGCGCGCTTACTTCCGACACCACCACCAGTTCGCACTTTGCCAACGCCTGAGCGACACGATTACCTTCAGGCATCGATACCGCCGGATTGGTGCCCATGATCCACACGGCTTTGACCTCGCCACGATCAATCGCATTGAACAGATTAACCGCCGTTAAACCGGGCTGGCGCGCCACCTGAGGGCTGTTCCAGAAGCGACTCACGCGGTCCACTTCCTCTTCACTGAACCCCATATGCGCCGCCAGCTGATTGGCCAGGCCACCGACCTCACGCCCGCCCATGGCGTTAGGTTGTCCGGTTAATGAAAAGGGACCCGCGCCTGCATAGCCGATTTTTCCGCTGAGCAGATGGGCATTGATGATGGCGTTGTTGTTGTCACTGCCGGTTTGCGACTGGTTAATTCCCATGCACCACAACGTCACCACGCGGCGCTGCAGGGCAAACCGTTGCCAGAAAGCCACAATATCTTGCTCGCTGAGCTGGCAGACGGCAGCGACCGTGGCCAGATCCCAGTCTTTGCAGGCCGCCAGCGTGGCTTCTACGTTGGACAAATGGGGCAGCATGCTTGCATCCACCGCATCATTGTCGCTCAGCCAGTTAAGCAGCCCGGCGAACAGCGCGCTGTCCGAACCTGGCTGTAAAGGCAGATGCTGGTCAGCAATATCGCAACTGGCGGTGCGGCGTGGATCGATCACCACCAACTGCATCTCGGGCCGATCGGTTTTCGCCTGCACCAGCCGCTGCCACGCCACCGGATGCGCCCATGCGGCATTCGATCCCACCAGAACCACCACATCCGCCTGTTCGATATCTTCATAACAGCAAGGAACAGCATCGGCACCGAACGCACGTTTGTACCCCACCACCGCCGACGCCATACACAACCGCGAGTTGGTATCGATATTGGCGGCACCGATAAAGCCCTTCATTAGCTTATTGGCGGTGTAGTAGTCCTCAGTCAGCAGTTGGCCAGAGCCATAAAACGCCACTGCCTGAGGGCCATGCTGATCGATGATACGGCGCAAGCCTTGTGCGACACGATCCAGCGCCCGATCCATGCTGACGCGTTCGCCATGGATCTGCGGCCAAAGCAGACGTCCTTCATGAGACAAGGTTTCACCCAGCGCTGAGCCTTTCACGCACAGGCGGCCAAAGTTCGCCGGATGCTGGCGGTCCCCGCTCACCGGCTGATCGGGCGCGTTGACTTCTACGCCACACCCCACGCCGCAGTAAGGACAGGTAGTTTTCATGATGCTGCCGCGAGCGCGAGAATAGGTTGATGACCCAGCCATACTTTGCCGCTATCTATGCGTACCGGCCAGCAACGCAGCTGGTGCTCGGCGTTGTCCAGGCTCTGCCCATCGCGCAAACGAATCCGCTGCTTATACAGCGGAGAGATCACCACCGGTTCGCCTGCCACATCGCCGAGAATGCCGCGCGACAACACGCTGGCCTGCGTGCCCGGTTCAATATCCTCCAGCGCGTAGATCGCTTCACCAAAGCGGAACAGCGCCACGCGCTGGCCACCCAGTCGCGTGCCCATGCCTGCCGCTTCAGGAATTGAGGCCAGATCGCAAATCGCACTCCAGGGTTCAGCAGGCAGCGTTGTCACTGGAATGATATCCATGGCCGCGGGTTGTCGCTGGTCGCGCACGCGCACATAGTTGAGGGTTTCATCCGCTTGCTCACTGTTGACGGTTGCATTGAACAATGCGCGGCGTGAAGGGTCCTGCAACGTGCTCTGCCATTCGCACTGGTAGCGATCCACCACCAGCTGCATCTCCTGCTCCAGCATGTTTCCAATGCCGAGGGCATCCTCAATGATCACGCTGCGCAGGTAATCCAGTCCGCCCTCCATGTTGTCCATCCACACGCTGGTGCGCTGCAAACGGTCGGCGGTGCGCACGTAAAACATCAGAATGCGGTCGACATAGCGCAGCAGGGTTTCATCATCCAGATCGCTGGCAAACAGATCGGCATGACGCGGTTTCATGCCGCCGTTGCCGCACACATAGAGATTCCAGCCTTTGTCGGTGGCGATGACACCGATGTCCTTGCTCTGCGCTTCGGCACACTCGCGGGTACAGCCTGACACCGCCATTTTGATTTTGTGTGGGGCGCGAAGCCCCTTGTAGCGATTCTCCAGCGCAATCGCGAACGCAGTAGAATCCTGTACACCATAACGACACCAGGTCGAACCCACACAGGACTTCACGGTGCGCAGTGATTTGCCGTAGGCGTGGCCGGTCTCAAACCCAGCGGCGATCAGCGTTTCCCAGATATCTGGCAACTGATCCAGCCGAGCCCCAAACAGATCGATACGCTGCCCGCCAGTGATTTTGGTGTAGAGATCGTAACGTGCCGCCACTTCGCCGATGGCAATCAGCCCTTTTGGCGTGATTTCTCCGGCAGGCACGCGCGGCACCACGGAGTAAGTGCCATCTTTCTGGATGTTGGCGAAGTAGCGGTCATTGGTGTCCTGCAGCGGTAAATGCTGAGGTTTGAGCAGATATTCATTCCAGCAAGATGCCAGCAGCGAGCCCGCCAGCGGCTTGCACACTTCACAGCCGTGACCCCGACCATGCTGTTGGATCAGTTGGTCGAAGGTGGTGATATTGCCGACGCGAATCAGGTGATACAGCTCCTGGCGCGAATAGGCAAAGTGCTCGCAGATATCCTTTTTGACCACCACGCCCTGGTTCGCTAGCTCCAGTTCCATCACCTGTTTCACCAGCGCGCTGCAGCCGCCACAGCCAGTAGCGGCTTTGGTGCAGCTTTTGATCGCGGCCATATCACCGCAACCACCCTGCACGGCTGCACAAATATCCCCTTTGCTGACGTTATGGCAGGAGCAGATTTGTGCGGCTTCCGGCAAGGCTGCTACGCCAAGCGCTTTGGATGGCGCCCCCGCCAGCTGCGGCAGGATCAGGCTTTCTGGTTCACTCGGTAGCGGCATCTTGTTGAGCATCATCTGAAGCAGACTACTGTAATCGCCGCTGTCCCCCACCAGCACTCCACCCAGCAGGGTTTTGCTGTCTTTGCACACCACCAGTTTTTTGTAGATGCCTTTGGGATTGTCAGTCCAGTGATAGCTTTGACTGTCAGCAGTGCGGCCATGCGCATCGCCAAAGGAGGCCACTTCCACACCCAGTAGTTTAAGTTTGGTGCTCATATCCGCGCCGCTGAACGCCAGATCTTCCTGTGCCAGCTGTGCTGCCAGCACGCGCGCCATCTGATAGCCCGGTGCTACCAGGCCAAAGATCTGCCCCTCCCACAGTGCACACTCGCCAATCGCATACACGCCGGTTACGTTGGTTTCACAGCCATCGTTTATGGCAATGCCGCCCCGTTCGCCAAGCTGAATACCCGCCGCCCGTGCCAGGGTATCGCGTGGGCGGATGCCCGCGGAGAACACAATCAAGTCGGTCTCCAGCGCAGTGCCATCGGCAAAGCGCAACAGCACGCTGCCGTCAGGCTGGCTTTCTATCGCTTCAGTCTGTTTGCTGGTGTGGATCTGCACGCCCAGCGCACTGATTTTGCCGCGCAGCATTTGTGCTCCACCGTCATCCAGCTGCACCGCCATCAGATGCGGGGCAAACTCCACCACGTGGGTTTCCAGCCCGAGTTGCTTCAGGGCATTGGCCGCTTCCAAACCCAGCAAACCTCCGCCGATCACCACGCCGCGCGTGGCCTGTTTGGCGCAGGCAGCAATCGCATCGAGATCGGCCAGGGTGCGATAGACAAAACAGCGTGGGCTTTCACGTCCTGGCACCGGCGGCACAAACGGCATCGATCCGGTGGCCAGCACCAGTTTGTCCCACGCCAGCTCCGCACCGCTGGCATCGCGCAGGCTGCGCTTGTCGGTATCAATCGCCAGCACTTCGCAACCCGTGCGTAATTCTATCCCGTGTTGTTGGAAGAAGTTCTCGCTCACCAGAGAGAGATCGTCTGCACTTTTGCCAGTGAAGTACTCGGTGAGATGCACGCGGTCATACGCCATCTGCGGCTCGTCGCCATACACCACGATGTGATAGTGCTGATGCAGTTCACGACTCACCAGCTGCTCAAGAAAATGGTGGCTGACCATGCCGTGGCCCACCACGGCGAGAAGAGGTTTGCTCATCACATTGCTTCCTGCAGCACACGGCTGCGTTGAGGGATTCTTCAGACCAAACAGCGCGTGAATGTCCACGTGTTCTGCCTGTTGTAATTGGGTTAGGAGCGAACTGGCGCACTGACTGTCGCCAAACAGCAGCACGCCGCGCAGGGCGCCATCGCGCAAGAACAGACGGCGATAGTGGCCATCGAAAGGATCAAAACTGGTGATAGAGTCGCCTTCACGGATGTCGCCCGCGCTGAACATCTCAATGCCGGTGACTTTGAGCCGGGTACCGCTCTCCTGATAGTGAAAATCCGCCAGCGGTTCATCAGCCAACTGTGCTGCCAGCACTTCGGCCTGAGTCAGACACGGCGCTACCAGGCCAAAGGTCTCCCCGTCGATTTCACAGCATTCGCCCAGCGCATAGACGTTAGCGACCTGGGTTTGCAGCTGGCGGTTGACGATGATGCCGCGCTGGCACGGCACGCCAGCCTGCTGCGCCAGGGCGATTTCAGGCACCACGCCAATCGCCATTACCACCTGCTGCGCGGGCAGCAACGTGCCATCGGTGAGCGTCACGTGAGCGCGCTGGATCGATTGCAGCGACACGCCGAGACGGCACTGGATACCGCGCTGAGTGAGATGCTGTATCAGTAGTGCGCCCGCCTGTTGATCCAGCTGGCGATCCAACAGCCAGGGACGATGATGCAGCAGCGTGACGTCACGACCGCGCAGACGCAGCGCCGCAGCGGCTTCCACCCCAATCAACCCACCGCCCAGCACCACCACCGGTCCATCCTGCGCCAGCATGGTGTCGACATCGCGCAGCGTGCGGAGACCTAAAACCTGCGGACTTTCAACACCCGGCAGATCCGGCATACGTGGTTGCGACCCACAGGCAAACACCAGCTTGTCCCAGTGCAGCGTGCGTTGATCGGTGAACACTGTCCGTGCAGTGAGATCTACCTGCAGCGCTTCTTCACCCATCAGCAGTTGTACGTCATGTGCGACATACCATTCCGGCGTGTGAATCAGCGTGTCAGCGAAGACTTTTTCCCCTGACAGCACCGGTGACAGCAGCACGCGGTTGTAATTGCCCTGTGCTTCACGGCCAATCACCGTGATGGCATAGCGGCCCGGCGCACGTTGCAGCAAGGTTTCCACCATGCGCATCGCCGCCATGCCATTACCAATCACCACCAGTTGCTGAGTCATCGCCCGCTCCTTACGCCACTGCCGTCTGTTTTTCGTAGAGGAAATGCAGGATCTGCTGGCGTAGTTGGTGATAGCGCGGCTCATCGGCCAGCGCTACACGGGAACGCGGGCGCGGCAGATCGATCGCGAGAATCTCACCAACCTGCGCCGACGGGCCGTTGGTCATCATTAGCACACGGTCCGACAGCAATACCGCTTCATCCACGTCATGGGTGATCAGCACAATGGTGGTTTTCAGCTCCTGCTGGATGCGCATCACGCTGTCTTGCAGGTGGGCGCGCGTTAAGGCGTCGAGCGCGCCGAATGGCTCATCCAACAGCAGTACGCGCGGTTTCATCGCCAGCGCACGCGCAATACCGACGCGCTGTTTCATGCCGCCGGAGATTTCCGAGGGGCGCTTGTGCATGGCATGGCTCATCTGCACGCGATTGAGGTTGTGTTCGATCCACTCGCTCATCTCGCGTTTGCTCATCTGCCCTTTAAACACCTGCTGCACCGCCAGCTCAACGTTCTGATAGGCGGTGAGCCATGGCAGCAGCGAGTGGTTCTGGAACACTACCGCACGCTCGGGGCCGGGGCCGCTGATTTCGCGGTTCTCACACAGCAGCACACCGCTGCTCGGTTGAGTTAAGCCGGCGATCAAATTCAGCAAGGTGGATTTACCGCAGCCCGAGTGGCCAATCAGGCTCAATGTTTCGCCTGCATTGATATCAAAGCTGACGTTATCGAGGGCCAGAAACTCACCGCTGGCGGTGTTAAAACGCTGACTCACCTGCTGTACGCGAATAATCGGATTCATCATCGGCTCCTTATTTCTTCCAGCTAAAACGACGTGCCAGCAGCATCAGTGCCTGCTCCAGCAATAGCCCAATCACGCCAATCACCACGATGGCGATCAGGATGTTTTCCACGTTGAGGTTGTTCCACTCGTTCCAGATCCAGAAGCCAATCCCGAGACCGCCGGTCAGCATTTCTGCAGCGACGATCACCAGCCAGGCGATGCCCATCGACAGGCGCATGCCGGTGAGCACGGCGGGCAATACCGCCGGGAACAGGATCCGGCGCATCACCGTCCATTCGTTGAGTTGCAGCACGCGGGCGACGTTGAGGTAATCCTGCGGGATGCGCTGTACGCCTTCGGCGGTGTTGATCACCATCGGCCAGATTGAGCAGATGAAAATGGTCCAGCTGGAGGCGGGTTCCGCACGCTGAAACAGCAGCAAGCCAATCGGCAGCCACGCCAGTGGGCTGACCGGACGCAACAGCGCGATGATTGGGTTGAACATGCGCGCCACAAAGGTGAAGCGACCGATCAGAAAACCCGCTGGAATGCCCACCAGCGCCGCCAGTCCAAAGCCCACCGCCACGCGTTGCAATGAGGCGACAATGTTCCATCCAATACCCTGATCGTTAGGACCGTTGTTATAAAAAGGGTCGGCGAACAACGTCACGGCCGCCTGCCAGGTGGCATAGGGCGTAGGGAAGCCTTTGCTCGACATCGATGCCAGTTGCCAGATAAACAGCAGCAGGATCACGCCACAACTCGCCGGGATCAGTCGCTGCAATAACGGTTTCAACCAGCGCTGACGGGCGCGCGGTGCCTGAGGCACCTTGAGCGTAATGACCTGCGCCGGTTGAGCGACGACAGGCGTCGCGGGTTTCAGCGTGCGGGCTTCAGATTTCATGCTGACCTCACTTAACTACGTTTAATGGCAAAACTGTCGGCATAAGCGGCGGGGTTGCTGCCGTCCCACACTTTGCCGTCGATAAGGGTGCTGCTGCGCATTTCGCTGGACGGCACGGAGATGCCCCCCACTGCGCTGGTGGCTTGTTTATAGATGTCGATACGGTTGATTTGACGGGCAACGGCGGCGTAATCCGGCGCGCTGTTCACCATGCCCCAGCGCTTCATTTGCGTCAGGAACCACATGCCATCAGAGATCCATGGGAAGCTCACTTCGCCATCGTGGAAGAAGCGCATGGCGTGCGCGTCTTGCCATTTCTGGCCAAGCCCGTTTTCGTAGCTGCCGAGCATGCGTCCTTCCAGCGTCTCGACTTTGGTGTTGATCCATGCGCGGCCCGCCAATACTGCCGCCGTTTCTTTGCGGTTGGCGTCAGACGCATCGATCCAGCGTGCGGCTTCCAGCACCGCTGCCGTCATGGCGCGCGCCGTGTTGGGGTTTTCTTTGACCCATTGCGCGCGGGTGGCGAGGATTTTTTCCGGATGATCGGGCCAGATTTGCTGCGTAGTGGTGGCGGTAAAACCGATGTTGTCGCTGATGGCGCGCTGATTCCACGGCTCGCCCACGCAGAAGCCGCTCATGTTGCCCATCTTCATGTTCATCACCATCTGCGGCGGCGACACCACTACGGTGCGCACATCTTCAAATGGATCGATGCCCGCGTTCGCCAGCCAGTAATAGAGCCACATGGCGTGGGTGCTGGTCGGGAAGGTGTGCGCGAAGGTGAACGTGCCTTTCGCCTGGCTGCCGATCAGCTTTTGCAAGCTGGCAGCATCAGTGACCTTCTGCTCTTTTAACTGATTGGCTAAGGTGATGGCCTGACCGTTGTTATTCAGCGTCATCAGGTTGGCCATGTCGTGTTGTGGCCCTGCCACGCCCAGCTGTAAGCCGTAGATCATGCCGTACAGCGCGTGTGCCGCATCCAGCTCTCCGGCTGTGAGTTTGTCGCGTACCGCCGCCCAACTCGCTTCTTTGCTGGGTTGCAGCGTCAGGCCGTACTTCTTATCAAAACCTTTTACAGAAGCCATCACCACCGGAGCGCAGTCAGTGAGTGGAATAAAGCCCACGCGCACGCTGCTCTTTTCTGGCGCATCTGAACCGGCAGCCCACACCGCGTTGCGTAAGCCCGGCAGTAAATAACTGCTGCCCACCACCGCGCTACCCAGCAGGAACTGACGACGTGAGACTGAAAACCGCGTTTTACTCATCATGCGCTTCCTGAAAAAAAGAAATAAAAAAAGGCGTCCTCCCGCATGTCGTAAAAACATGGGGCCGGACGCCTTTATCCAAAGCACTCGCTTCACCGCCGTTGGCGAAACAAATGCGCAATGTCGATGAAATATTGCAAAGCCTGTGCCAGAAAATTTTTTACTGCAAAATCAATATTACCGCTGCATAAGCGTGTGAATCTGACCTCACTTTGCACTGCCCTGACGCACAATACGCACAAGCTTTGTGCAACTACCTCCTTCGGGTTATGGCTTCAGCGTGGCCGCTACGGCGAGGATCGCCTGAGCAATATCCAGCATGCGTTTGTTCTGATTCATGGCGCTTTTGCGCAGCGCTTGCCACGCATCCTGCTCACTAAAACCGTGCTGCTGCATCAGCCATGCTTTGGCCTGATCGATGACTTTTCGCTCATCAATAGAAGCGCGCATGGTGGCGAGTTCATCTGCCTGTGCCTGTAAGCGTTGCGCCTGCTCGCGGATCAGTGACAACACCGATCGACCCAGTTGAGGTGCGAGACCGTTACTGTCGAGTGTCATCTCCTGCTCACCCAGCCAGCTGGCGCCTGCCACATACAGCGAGAAACTTGCGTCCTCATTGATCGCCAGGTGCTGCGGTTCAGCTTGTTCACTCGCCGCAATGGCGCGTTGGCAACACGCCATTAATGTGCTGCAGAGTTCATCCTCAATCTGTTTCATCTGATCGAGACGTTGGCTCAGCAGCGTAAACCACTGCAGCACGCCATTCTCACCGCACTGCGCACCGGTACAGGCAATGCGGCGCAGACGCTCAATCTGGCTGTCCGCATCCGCCATCAATAGCCATCGCTGCTGATTTTGCGCATCCGCGAACTGACTGAAGGTCGCGAAGCTTTGCTCCTGAGCGGCAATCAGCATTTGAATCCGCTGGCGCTGTTCCGCAGTGAACTCCCCGGCAGCGAAACCAGCCGAACCGGTGGCACGCTCCTGCCCTGCCAGCTCCTTACCCTGCATAAAGCTAAAGAGTGCAATCAGCGCACGGGAAATCTCGGGCTCACTGGCGGTGTCGGTGGCCTCGAAGACCAGGTTAAGTAAGGTGCGAATAATGTGATTAAAGCCCTCCATCGCCTCCGCATGGCTGCAGTGCGCCATCCGTATCTGATGGCGTAATGATGGCAGGCTCTCTAACGACTGTAGTGCTGCAGCTATCAGCATACAGAAACGGCTGTAACCTGGTTGCGCCACCGCTTCCGGCAGGACCTTTAGAGCATTCGCCTGTCGCTGCTCTACCTCAAGTGCGCGCGCATCCAGTTCATCGCCAAACAAGCGACCTGCTGAACAGATCCAAATGTTGCTGGCACCGCGCTCACGTTGCAGCACGTGAATTAACTCACTGATGGCGAGAATCTGTTCACCTGTGCGCATTAGCCGTCGCAGGCTGGCAATTTCGCTGGCGCGGCTGGCGCGCAAATATTCTAAAGCCCGGCTCATAAGGTTCTCTTGAGCAAAAAGACATAACAACTTTAAGCAAAAGCCGTGCCGGACCGACTTTAAAGCTGGCGGAAATGTGCACGGAAATTCCGAAAGTAAGAAAATTGTTTACTCGCGCAATCTTTTTTTAACCTTAAGGAAAGATTAAGAGTGCTTACTATTAATCAGGCACCTTTCTGGGTTGCTTCGGCTTTATCGCCTGCGTCATACGCTTACACGGGTAAATAAGTAAATTCAGCTTATCTATCACTAAAGGCACGGGTTTTTTATCACCCTGCTATGAGCTATTTTCGCCCGGTAGCACGGGATTTCTCGCGATGCAATGGATTGAATTCTCAAAAGTCTTAGGTAGACTGAGCACAGCACTATCTTTCTGTAATCTGACTGTTTTTTGATGGCTTTCCTGCTGCATACTCTGCCCGCCTTAAATGCGTGTGCCACACATTAATCTGCAGCTAATCTGATGAAATTTGAGGTTCATGGTGAATAAGAGTCTGTTGCTAACTCTGCTGGCGGTATTGACGCTGGCGGGTTGTAAAGCGCCACCTCCGTCGGTGACTGATGACACGTTGGTTACCAGTGAGGTTAATGGCGTCAAGCTGGTCCACCGTCATGCGGTGGCCGCGCCAGGCGAATTCACGCCGGTTAATGAGAGTTTCCGCGCGCTCTATGCGGCGTCCGTGATGACCACGCCAGATTATGGCGGCAAGGTTGTACGCTATCTCGATAACGCGAAACCGTTTGAAGTGCTGGGACGTGTCGAACACAGCTGGTTAGCCGTTGCCGATGAACCCAATGGACAGCTGATTGGTTATATTCCGCCGAAAGCTGGGGTTGAAAGCAGCCGTTATGACGCCACCGTGCGTAGCGACCGCCCTCGTCCCCGCCGCACTAAACAGGTCTGCGTAGCCGTTGGAGGCGCCAGCAAAGCCTGCCGCACCAACGATACCGCGACCTGGATCTTAGACTGATAATGCAATACGGCGCAGATTGTCCACAGCAAGGTCGCACTCTGTGGACTGCCAATAGCGCCATTGCCAGGAAAAACGATATTTAATGACCCAGGATTCTGTTGTCCGCGATGGCATTGTCGCGGGCAACGATAACCTTTTGCTTAATGCCGCAGCACCGATATTGAATGCCGTTGTCCGTATACGGCAGGCCGCCACGCATGACGATCCCGCCGGTTTACGCCAGTTACTGATCGAAGAGATCCGCCATTTTGAACAACGCTGCAAGCAAGCCGGTTTGCCATTTGAGATGATCATTGGTGCGCGCTACTGTTTGTGCAGCGTGCTGGATGAAGCCGCCGCACAAACCCCATGGGGCACGCGTGGCGTGTGGTCAGGTAACGGCATGCTGGTCACCTTCCACAATGAAAGTTGGGGCGGCGAGAAAGTGTTTCAGTTGCTTTCCCGTGTCTCGCAAAGCCCGCAGCAGCATCTGTGGTTGCTGGAGCTGATTCATTACTGCCTGCTGCTGGGCTATGAAGGCCGTTATCGCGGCAGCGATGCTGGTCGTGCACAGTGTGAAGGCATTCGTAAACGTCTCGCGCAACTGATTCAGGAAACACGCCCGTCGACCGCTAATCCGGCCGCGCCGCTGGTGGAAGTGCATCCATTAGTCAGTCGCTTAACCCGTCCGATGGTGCCGTTATGGGCCTGTGCGATGTTAGCGGCCCTGATTGCCTGCCTGATCTACAGCGGCCTGAACTGGCGGCTGGGCAACGCGGCCGAACCGCTGCTGCGCGCCATCTATCAAACTCCGTTGCCGCAAATTATGCCTGGCCGTCGTCCCACTTCACCGCAGGCGTTGCTGGATTTACATCAGCGTTTGAATGATGTGATCGCCGCCGGTCAGCTGGAAGTTAGCGATGGGGCATTCGGCAGCAAGGTGATTATCCCCGCTGATAAACTCTTCTCCCCGGACGGTACCGTGGTCAATCAGGTCGGTCGCGCGCTGCTGGCGCACGTTGCCAGCGCCATGAAAACCGTCAAAGGCACGGTGCTGGTGTCGGTATACACCGATAACAGTCCGGTTGATGGGCGTTTTGCTTCAAGTTATGAATTCTCCTTTGCGCGCGCCCGCGCCGTGACGCAGTTGCTGAATCCGCAACTGGCTGAGGGGCACAGCGTGAAAGCGGAAGGTCGCGGTGACAGTAATCCCCTGCTGCCGAATGACAGCAATGAAAACCGCGCGCGCAACCGTCGTGTGGAAATCACCCTGTTTGCCGCACCGGAAACCCTTGGCAATCATCCGGGAGGTGAGTGATGCGCGCATCGCTGCAACATCTGTTAACCCACCGCCTGCTGTGGAGCCTGATTGGTGTCACGGCCTTAAGCTGTGTGCTGTGGATGCTCGGCCCGCTCTGGACCTGGGGAGACACCCGTCCGCTTGAGCCGGTGTTTCCTCGTCAACTGCTGGTCGGTTTGCTGTTCTTCTGCTGGGTGCTGTTCCAGTTTATCCCCGCGATTTGGCGTGGCTGGTTTAACAGCAAACTCCTGAACCGTTTGCAGGAGATGAGTCAGGAGGAGCTGTCCGATCGTCAAGCCACCGATACGCTGCTCTCTCAGCGATTCAGTGAAGCCGCCCTGCGTCTTAAACGCACCCAGTTTGGCCGCCGCCATCAACAGAGCTGGCTGGCACGTTTTCAGAGCCACTATCTCTATCAGCTTCCCTGGTACGTGATCATTGGTGCACCCGGCGCGGGGAAAACCACCGCCCTGCTCAATGCCGGACTGGAGTTCCCGCTGACCGATAGCCTCGGTAAAGCGGCGATTCGCGGCGTCGGCGGCACTCGCCACTGCGACTGGTGGTTCACCGACAGCGCGGTAATGATTGATACCGCTGGACGTTATGCGTTGCAGGAGAGCCAACGCGCACGTGATGGCGCCGAGTGGCAGAGTTTCATCAATCTGCTAAAACGCTATCGCACCCGCCAGCCAATCAACGGCGTGATCATGACCATTAGCGTCGCCGACCTGCTCACCGATTCTGCGGAAGCGCGCCACGCGCAGGCCAGCGCGTTACGTAACCGCATGCAGGAGTTACACCAGCAAACCGGCATTCATTTCCCGGTGTATGTGATGGTCACCAAGACCGATCTGCTAAAAGGGTTTTTAAGCTTTAACGAAGGGCTGAGCAAACCGCAGCGCGACGCCATCTGGGGATTCACCTTCCCATGGGAACCGGGCAAACCGCACAAAGATGACTGGCATAACAGTTTTAGCCAGCAATATCAGCGTTTAGAACAGCGCCTGCAGCAACAACTGCCCACGGTGATGGCGAATGAACGCGATCTCACCCTGCGGGCTGATTGCTTCCTGTTCCCACAGGAGTTCAGCTCGTTGCGGCCGTTACTGAATGAGTATCTGGATGTGGTGTTCTCGCGCCATGAGGATGAGATTGCCTGGTCAGCGCGCGGCTTATTCTTTACCAGCGGCACTCAGGAAGGCTTGCCGTTTGATCGCATCATGGGCGAACTTAACCGTAAGCTGCAGTTGCCGCATACCGGTGAGAGTAGCCTCGCCACCTGGGATAGCGTCACCCGTAATAACCCTATCCCCGGTAATAAGGGCCAGAGCTTCTTTATCCGCGACCTGCTGAGCGATCTGGTGTTCCGTGAAAGTGGCCTGGCGGGCAGCAATCGCCACTGGGAGTATCGCAACCGCCTGTTCCACTGGATCGGTTACGGTGCGCTCACTGGGGCACTACTCTTGCTCTCCGGTTTATGGCTGGCCAGCTATGTCCAGAACCAGCATTATCTTGACCAGGTTGCTGCACGTATCGAGCCGATTACCCGCCAGAGCCAGCAGGTGATTCATCAGCCAGCCGATAATATCTTTGATCTGCTACCCTTCTTAAATAACCTGGTGAAGTTGCCGTTGTCGGAGCGCTTTTCCCTCGACAATCCACCGCTTAGCATGCGCGTAGGACTGTATCGTGGCAACCAGGTAAGCGATGCGGCATGGGTGCTATATCAAAATGCGCTTAAGTCTTTGCTGTTACCGCGCGTCGCCCAGCAAATCACCAATTTGCTGCGTAATGACCCCGGAAATGACAATGAATACAGCCGCAATGCGCTGCGTGCTTACCAGATGCTGTATCAGCCGCGCAATTATGACGGCGAATTCCTGCGTGGCTGGCTGATGCAGAACCTGCAACGTAATCTGCCAGATGATGTCAGCGCACGGGATTTGCAGCAGCTTGACTGGCACCTTAGCCAGCTACTTGATCAGCAGATTCAGTCATCACCGTATGCGCGCGATAATGCGCTGATGATGCGCAAGCTTGCAGAAAATCTGAAAAATGCCGGTGAGAATGGCAGTTCGCTGGCGATCGCGCCACAGCGGGTTTCGCAGCGATTGACCGGACACAGTGAGTAATGGTGAGGTAACAATGGCGACGCACACCGCGCCGGGTTGGTACGGCAAATTGCCGGCCACCGGTGATTTCCTGCGCCAGCGCCTGAGTGAGAGTACCGTGACGCCCTGGAGCCATTGGTTTCAACAGGGGCTCATGCACTGGCATCAGCAACCCGATGCCACCACTCAGCTGTTTCTGCGCGCACCCGTCTGGAATTTTGTTCTGCCGCTGTCGCCGCTGCGTCAGCAGGTGCAGATGGGCTGTTTGCTGCCCTCATGCGATCGCGTGGGGCGCACCTGGCCATTACTGGCACTGCGCAGTTTTCCGCTCAGCCAATGGCACAGCGCGCAGCTGGCAATGTCGGGCGAATGGTTTCAGGATCTGGGCTCGCTGCTGTTGCGTGGCGTACGCGAACGACTGAACCCTGATGTGATGGAGCAGCAGATGCAGCGTGTGACGCCGCTGATGGTTCCGGATAATCAGCGCAGCGACATTATGGATGTGATTGGGTTTGATGATCTGCCCTGCACGCTGAGCTGGCGTGAAGTGGCGGATAAATTTGATCCCCAGCAGCACATTAGCTACTGGTGGAGTAATCGCAGTGACGGTTTTGCCCACGCCACACATAAACACAGTGGGCCGCTCACCGCGCAACTTTTTGCGTTACTGTTTAACCCGGCGGCAGGTGCACAGCCGGGACGCAACGGCCTCTATCCACCGATGTTTGAATGAGCCGCAGCGTTTTCCTTGTTAACAGGATGACTCATGCAATTTACCATTGTGCAGTGCAATACGGATGTGCCAGCGAAGACGGTTGACTTTAAGCCGCCTGGGGGAACCATTGGCCGCAGCCAGGATAATGATCTGGTGTTGCCTGACGAATCGCGCGCCATTTCACGCTTGCAGGCGTTGGTGCATATCTCCCCGGAAGGTGAGTGCCGCCTGACCAATCAGGGCAGCGTAACCTCGGTGGTACTGAACGGCATGGCGTTGCTGCGGGGTTCACAAGTGCAATTACAGCACGGTGATGCACTGCAAATCGGCGATTATGGCCTTGAAGTGCGCGATCCTGCCTGCCAGAGCACCCAGCAGGATGACCCGCTTGCGTTCTTCGCGGACAGCGCTGCCGATCCTCTCGGCATGCAACAGGCATTCGAGGTTGTGCCGGAAGCCACTGCGGCGCGTCAGGAGCGCCGGACTGACCCACGGCTGGGCATCGATCCGCAAAGCGATGCGCCTGCCGTACCCGCCACGTTACCTCAAGCCGATCAGGACAAACTGCTGGCCGCACTGCTGGAAGGCATGGGATTGAATAATGGCCATCACACGCCGATCACTGAAGAGCAGATGCGCGTGACCGGTCGCATGCTGAGCCTGTTCTCGCAAGGCACAGTAGCCCTGCTCTCTTCCCGCTCGATCCTAAAACGCGGCGTGAAAGCCGACATGACGATGATCCTCAATGAGGCGAACAATCCGTTTAAAATTTTGCCATCGGGTAAAACGGTATTGATGCAGATTTATCAGAGTCAGATGCCCGGTTTTATGCCGCCAGAAGCCGCGGTGCGCGATGCACTGGTGGATTTGCAGGCGCATCAGTTGGGGATGATAGCCGGTATTCGCGCCATCATTGCGGCGATGCTGCAATCCTTCAATCCGCAACGCCTGGAAGAGGAAGCACGTAAAGATGGCGTGTTGCCTAAGCTGCCGTTTAACGGTGGGCGCAAAGCCGCGCTGTGGGATTACTTCTCACGTCACTATCAGCGTACTGCAGGCGAAATTGAAGATGACTTCCATACCTTGTTCGGAGAAGCCTTCCTGCATGCGTATGATATGGAAGTGAATCAATATAAAGATTCCCAGACACGGACTGAAGACGCATGAAAATGATGTTCGCCAGCCGCTGCCAACAGGGAATGCGTGATGAAAATCAGGATCGCACCGGTACCGAGCTTGACGACCACAAAGCCTGCTTTCTGGTGTGTGATGGCGTGGCCGGTTTGCCCGGCGGTGATAAGGCGGCGCAAATCGTGCGGGATACGCTGCTAACGCAGTTACACAACAGTACAGTGTTTACCCCTGAGAGCACCCGTGCGGCGATTGAGCACTGTCAGCAGGTACTTCACGACGCGCAGGGAAAGAATCCGAAATATGCACGCATGAGCACCACGCTGGCCGCGCTGTTTATTGACCGCGAGACGCAGCGCGCATGGTGGGCACATGCCGGTGACAGCCGGGTTTATCACTTCCGTCATGGGGTGTTGAGTCAGGTGACGCGTGACCATAGTCTGGCCCAGCAACTGCGAGAAGCAGGCTATGAAAATACCGGAATTAACAGTAATTTACTCTATAATGCGCTCGGCGTTGAGCCGGCACGGCCAGCCACCTTTAGTGAAGTGATTTCATTGACGGATGGCGATGCGTTTCTCGTCTGCACGGATGGGTTCTGGCTCAATCTGACCACTCACGAGATGGAACAAGCCCTGCGCATGGTCAATGCCTGCGAAGAGTGGCTGACTTTGATGGAACAAGCCGTTAACCGCAGTGTAAAAAGCGACAATCTCAGCGCTCTGGCAATCTGGATTGGCGAACCGCAGGAAGCGACGCTGCTTTATTCCCAGGCTGATGCGGCACGTTTTCTGCCGACACGTTATTGATCCCAAGGACTCTTATGAAAGTGTGGTTGACGGGCTTAGCGACCTTGTTGCTGGCTCTAAATGCGCAAGCTGATGATTATCGCGTGGTGTATTCGCCGAGTCTGTCGCTTGAAGTCTATATCGATAATGTGGCCAGCAATTCACCCAACGACTGGTGCAAAGAGACTTTGCCGTTGCGTATTGTTTCCGGCAAAAGCACCGACTCCAGCATTCTGACCAGCTTCCTGCCGCGCGTCGGCACGCTGCTGGCGAATCAATGCGGCACGCTGGATGAAATTCCGTGGCAGATGACTAACAAAGACGGCAGCGTGCTGGCCAACGGCAGCGCAGCAAAACTTCAGAACTGGCGGCCAATCGTAATCAACGATGCGACCGCCAGCGCCAGTGCCAGCAATGCCGCTCCGCTGGATCTCTCGCGCCCGGCAGATAACACCCCATTGCAGCACTTCGCTTTACCGGCGGGTTGCCATTTCCGCACTTCCTGGGACGAAAACGGCGACTCGCTGTTTATTCCGGATAATCCGCAGCAACACTGCTCAACGGAAGGCTGGCTGGAAGGGCCGAGTGAGTTAACGCTGATGAGCGGTGACAAAACGCGCTCGCTGGCGGTGAATTTCTATCAAGGCTATCCGATTGCCAACCTCAAGCTCAGCGGCCCGGCACTGGAAGTGGTGGCGGTGAACAAACAGCGCATGATCGTAACGCGTCCGGATGCTGAAGATAGCTGGTTAGTGCTGCCGTTTGACAGCCAGCAACATGTGTGGCGCTTCACTGGCAACCTGCTGATTAAAATGGATAAGACAGCAGGCCAGGATAGTGATGCGGTGAAGAGTCGGGTTGAAACCTTACGCGGCGCCTGGTCGTCGCAGTTTATGCCACAGCAAAAAGTGACTGTGTTACTGATTGACACCCTGCATGCGGATCTTGCCGATCCGGCGATTGGTGCCTGGCGTAACATTAATTAATTAGCGGTCGTCGCTTGCTGTCATCAGACTGGCAGGCGCTACAGGACGTGTTCAGAGAGTTCACTATGTCGGCAAACGAAAACCACACACCGAATGCCCTGCCTGCGGGTTACCGGTTTAATGAATTTGAAATCAAGGAAGTGATTGGCGGCGGCGGCTTTGGCATTGTTTACCGTGCCTGGGATCATCAGCTGGAACGCACCATCGCCATCAAAGAGTACATGCCGGTTTCACTGGCGGTGCGTGCTGCTGACCTGTCGCTGGAGTTGCGCGGCGAGCGCTTCCAGAAACTGTTCAACGCCGGACGTAACAGCTTCATTCAGGAAGCCCGTCTGCTGGCGCGCTTTAATCATCCCGGTCTGCTGCACGTGTTGCGCTTCTGGGAAGAGAACGACACCGCCTACATGGGCACGCTCTACTACAGCGGGATGACGTTAAAAGAGTGGCAGGTGACCAGCCCGGACAGTATCGACGAGTCCTGGATTCGACGCCTGTTACCGCCGCTGTTTGGCGCGATTAACACCATCCATGCCGCCGGTTATCTGCACCGTGATATTTCGCTGGATAACATCCAGATTCAGGAAAATCAGCTGCCGGTGTTACTTGATTTTGGTTCGGCGCGTAAGGAGATCGGGAATCTCTCCGATGAAACCGAGATCATGCTGAAGCCCGGCTTTGCCCCGATTGAGCAATACAGCGAGGAAGGCGAAGTTGAGCAAGGCCCGTGGACCGATATCTATGCGCTCGGCGCGGTGTTGCACAATCTGATTACCGGCCATGCGCCTCCTGTGAGCGTGGTGCGCTGCATCGAAGATAACTATCAGCCACTGGTTGAACGCAAGCCAGCTGGCTATTCGCTGCCGCTGCTGCACGCCATCGACTGCGCGCTGGCGATGAAACCCGGCGATCGCCCACAGAGTATTGATGCGTTTGCCAGCCTGATCGACTTGCCAGTGAGCGATGTTGAAGCACTGGTCACCACCTTCCCGGTGGCGGTTGAAGCTCCAGCGCCTGAACCCATTGCCGTTCCGGTGCCTGAACCACAGGTCATGGCGGTGAATCATGCGGCCGCCGCGATTGAACCCGTCACGCCGCGCAACGTGCGCCGCCTGTCGCCCGGCCTGGTGGCCGCCGCTGCCATTGCCATTCTGGCCGTCGTCGTAGTGGTGTGGAAAACCAATCGCCACAGTGAAACCGCACCGATAGCCGCCACGCCTTCTGCATCAGCGCCAGTGGCCAGTACGAGTGCAGCAGGCAGCGCGCCAAGCATGGCAACCGTCTATCTGCGTTTACAGGATGGCGAAAGAGTGCTGCTTAACGGCGAGGCGAAGGATGTGAAACCCGCCAGCAGTGGTTTTGCTTCACTCAATCTGGCGGCGGGAAATTATCGCATTGAAGTGCACAATGGCAGCCAGGTATTGAGCCAAACACTGACCATAGACAAACCCGGAACCTGGCTGATTAATCCGGGTAAGCCGTAATTAACGCGCTGCAGATTGCTGCAGCGCCCTCACCTCAGCGGCCAGACGCGTCAACGCATCTTCCTGCATGCCGCGTTTGCCCAGCTCTTGTTCAAGCGAGTAGAGATACTGAGCATTGGTGCCGAGCGGTCCGCTGGCTTGAGCAATCAGCGGTGCGATAGTGCTGCGACAAGAATCCGCTTCATACAACGGGTGGCGCGGATCCATGATAAACACCAGCGCCGTCACTGTACGTGCATCGTCCAGTTCCAGTTCACACCAGGTTGGCAGATAGCAGCCGGTGATCATCTCGCGCTTCCATAGCAGTTCCAACTCGTCATGCAGCCGCGCTTCGGGTAAACGGAAAGCCAGCCCGCTGGTTGCACCGCCTTCTTTCAGCGCCAGCATCCGACCGGGTGTCGATACCGTGCCCCTGCCGGCCGTCAGGCGCAGACAGAAAGCACGATGCCAGCCTTCCAGTCGCCCGGAAGCCACTTCTTCCGCCTCAAAAACCGGGTTCCACATCAGGGAGCCATAGCCAAAAATCCACACCGGACTTTGGTCAGGGCGACAAGCCAGCGTGGCAGCGAGCGATGCGGCACGCTTTTCACAGCTCCACAGCAGCGCTTCGTCGATATCGCCAAACGATGTTTTACAATCCGCTTTTAATAGAAATTCCCGAGTTAACAATGCGACCTCCTCTACTGCGCTGACATCCTGTCGGTTCGGCTCCTCAAAGATGATGTCTTACAGGCAACACGCGTTGCGTCGACTTAAGAGAAGACATTAATGCATTTTTAACAAAAGTTTCAAGATTGACCCCGATCACAAAGGGGAAATTCTTTGTAAATAGCATCGGCTGCCTGGTGAAGAACTTAAATAAAGTCGCGACTAAAGGCCGAATTTAACCTGCGAATGTCTGATGCAAGCCGTCCATTTTCGTCACTCACAGCCACCCAAGGCACTAAACACGAACTTTAGTTAATCAACTCAATTCTGCATGGATATAAGCACGATAAAGGCCATTAATCATCACCATTTATGGCTTTATTTCGACTGATAATTAACTTAACCTTTTTTTCAACTCGATGAATTTATATTGTTATTGTTAGATAACTGATACTTTTGTCACGTTAGTGATAAAAAGAGATTAAAGTAAAGTCGCGTAAAAAACCTGAAACACAACTGTTGAAAAGTTACACTGCGCTGCGTCAGAAAAGTCATTATATTTATCAGGCACTGATCGCCTGTTTTGTTCTTTTTGCCGGAGAGGATGGTGAATGGCTACACATGAGAAAACCCGACACACCGAGTACTCACTGATTTTCCCGATTGTCGCGCTGACGGTGCTAAGTTTCTTTGGCAGTCAGACGGCATTACTGCCGGTTATCGGCATCAACCTGTTGGCGCTGGTAGCGATTCTTTTTAGTGCTTTCAGCGTCGTACGCCACGCCGACGTGCTGGCACACCGCCTGGGTGAACCTTATGGCTCGCTGATTCTCAGTTTGTCCGTGGTGATTCTGGAGGTCAGCTTAATCTCCGCTCTGATGGCCACCGGCGATGCTGCCCCTGCGCTGATGCGTGACACGCTCTACTCCATCATCATGATTGTGACCGGCGGTCTGGTGGGCTTTGCGCTGCTGCTCGGCGGACGCAAATTCGCTACCCAGTACGTTAATCTGGCGGGCGTAAAGCAGTACATGATCGCTATCTTCCCACTGGCGATTCTGGTGCTGGTGTTCCCCAATGCGTTACCAGGCGGCAATTTCACCACCGCGCAGGCGTTAATCATTGCCGCGATCTCCGCTGCCATGTACGGCGTGTTCCTGCTGATTCAGACCAAAACGCATCAGAGCCTGTTTGTCTACGAGCACGAGGATGACGGGGATGATGGCGATCCTCATCACGGTAAGCCTTCTGCGCATAGCTCGCTGTGGCATACGGTATGGTTGATCATTCATCTCATCGCGGTCATTAGCGTCACCAAAATGAACGCCAACCCGCTGGAAAACCTGCTAACCGAACTGAACGCGCCCCAGCAGTTTACCGGTTTCCTGGTTGCGCTGTTGATTCTGTCACCGGAGGGCTTGGGAGCAATTAAAGCGGTATTGATGAATCAGGTGCAGCGTGCCATGAACCTGTTCTTTGGTTCAGTGTTAGCGACGATTTCACTGACCGTGCCTGCTGTAAGCATTATCGCGACGCTGACGGATCAGCAATTAGTGTTTGGCCTTGAGCCACCACAGATGGTGATCATGAGTGCCGCACTTATCCTGTGCCATATTTCGTTCTCGACCGGCCGTACCAATGTGCTAAATGGCGCCGCACATCTGGCGCTGTTTGCGGGTTATTTGCTGACGATTATGCTGTAGCGTCTGACGCTCAGGTTAAAAGCAAAAAAAGGCGCCCATCGGCGCCTTTCTCACATCTGCACTCAGCAATTAGTTGCTGGTATCCAGCTCCGGGAAGCCCTTCACCAGGTCATCAATGGCTTTCATCTGTGCCAGGAATGGCTCCAGCTTATCCAGCGGCAGCGCGGATGGACCGTCGCATTTCGCGCTGTTCGGCTCGGGGTGCGCTTCAATAAACAGACCGGCGATGCCTACGGCCATACCGGCGCGAGCCAGTTCAGCCACCTGCGCACGACGTCCACCTGAAGCTGCGCCGAACGGATCGCGCGTCTGCAGTGCGTGTGTCACGTCGAAAATCACCGGGCTGTTGTTGGTGACGTTCTTCATCACGTTGAAGCCCAGCATATCGACAACCAGGTTGTCATAACCGAAGTTGCTGCCACGGTCGCACAGGATCACTTTGTCGTTACCGCCTTCCGCGAATTTATCGACAATGTTACCCATCTGACCTGGGCTGACGAACTGAGGTTTCTTGATGTTGATCACCGCACCGGTTTTCGCCATCGCTTCCACCAGATCGGTCTGACGCGCCAGGAATGCTGGCAGCTGAATCACGTCTACCACATCCGCTACCGGCTGCGCCTGAGAAGCTTCATGCACGTCAGTGATGATTTTCACGCCGAAAGCCTGTTTCAGCTCCTGGAAAATCTTCATGCCCTCTTCCAGACCCGGACCACGGTAGGATTTGATGGAAGAGCGGTTAGCTTTGTCAAAAGAAGCTTTGAACACGTAAGGGATACCGAGCTTGTCGGTCACTTTTACATAATGTTCGCAAATACGCATGGCGAGGTCGCGCGATTCCAGCACGTTCATACCGCCAAAGAGAACAAATGGCAGATCGTTTGCGACCTTGATATCGCCGATATTTACTACTTTCTGAGTCATGCCCCTTTCCTTATTGTCGAGATGACGCTTAGTGCAGCGTCACCTGTTTCTGTTCAATTGCGTGAATCTGCACTTTAATCATTTCGCTGACCGGGTCTTCTGGACACTGTTCAACGAAGTAGGTCAAATCGGTTAGCGCGATGTGTTCACACTCAAGCTGAGCGTAGATTAAACCCCGATCGCGGATTTCATACGGGTCATCGGGATCAATCTGCAGTAAAACCTGGCTGACGTTCAGCGCCAGCTCCATCTGCTTCTCTTCCATCAGCGCCGCCTTCAACGTATCCAGCATTTTACGCATCACGTTGATGGTTTTGGCTTCATCCAGATCGTCATTGTAGAGCTTCGCGGTTGGGCTGATGTTGCCCTTGAGCCACACTTCAAGCGTGTGCGTATCCAGGGTTTCGCCGTTGAAAGGGTTGATCAACCACATTTCACCGTCCAGCCAGTCTGCGCGCAGAATCAACTGGGTAGGGAAAATCACCGGGATCAGCGGCAGCTCCAGTTCATCGGCGATGTGCAGCAGAATCACACCTAACGACACCGCGGTGCCCTGTCGGCTCTTCAGCACTTTATCGATCCACAGCGCGTCGGACAAATTGTAGACGCCGCTAGCGCCACCAAATCCCCATTGACGATAAAACAACTCAAGTAGCTTACTCAGCTGCAAGTCGGCATCCTGTTCGCTGCTGACGTAATCCCGTGCTTCTTCAACTAATGCCGCCAGCTGCTGCTGGACGGAAGGCGCAGAAAAATCATTGCGTATGGCGCAGGTCGCACCAATCACCGCTTCACTCAACGGTGTTTCACTGTAATCAACTAGCTCTGGCGAGGTCATACTATCCCCAATAACGGCATTTTGGTCATCGCCAGCTTAATCACAAACAGCAGCGCTACGATTGCAATCAGACAGGCGATCCAACGTGTCCCCATCTTGCGTGGGCGACGGCTCAATGCCACGGAACCTAAGGCGATGTAGATAATAACCCCTAACAGCTTCTCCGTCAGCCAGCTTCCTTGCGGTGAGAACGGATAAAAGTGCGTAATCATCACCAGCAATACGCCACTGAGCAGTAAAAAGGTGTCATTAATGTGCGGTGCGATGCGCACCCAGCGGCGCTGCAGCATCGCCGAACCGGTGGTTAACCAATAGAAACGCAGCAGAAACAAGCTGATGGTGAGGGCAACGGTGAGGAGGTGGAAATGTTTAATCAGCGGATACCAACTTGCCATCATGCTTCCTTAAATCAAAAAAATTGCCCAAGTGTGACGCGCGGATTGCCGCCATAATCGTTAATGCTGCTGACCTGCTGATAACCGTGCTGCGTCATAATGGCGCGCACCGCAGCATCTTGCTGCCAGCCATGCTCAAGCAACAGCCAGCCACCGGGCTGCAACCACTGCAGAGCGCTTTGAATAATCAAACGTAGATCGGCCAGCCCTTCCTCATCGGCGACCAGTGCGCTGAGCGGTTCAAAGCGCACATCTCCCTGCTTCAGATGTTCATCAGCAGCGTCGATGTAAGGAGGATTACTGACGATGAGATCGAAACGCTGGGCGGGGATGTCCTTGAACCAGTGGCTAAGCAGGAAACGCGCATTGCTGATGTGCAACCGCTGAGCGTTCTCTTCAGCCAGCGACACGGCTGCTGGGATACGATCGCAGCCCAACACCTGACAATCAGGACGTTCACTCGCCAGCGCTAATGCGATGGCTCCGGTGCCGGTGCCAAGATCGAGCAATGAGGACGGTGCTGCGGGTATGCGTAAGAGCGCCTGTTCCACCAGCACTTCGGTATCTGGACGCGGAATTAAGGTGGCATCATTGACGCGCAACGGTAGCGACCAAAACTCACGCTCGCCCACCAGATGCGCAATCGGCTCGCCTTTCACCCGACGCGCCAGCAGCGCATCAAGTTCGGTAAGCTGAGCAGCGTCGAGTTCATGATCGTCAAACGCCACCAGCCAACTGCGTGATTTTCCGGTGACAAAACCCAGCAAAATCTCCGCATCCCGTTTCGGGCTGTCTCCACCACAGAGCGCGACCACTGCGTGCTTAAGCCAGTGGCGAATCATCATCAGTCTTGTCCAGCCAGCGCGGCCAGCTGATCGGCCTGATACTCCTGCACAATCGGCTCGATCAGCGTATCCAGCTTACCTTCCATGGTTTCATCCAGACGGTACAACGTCAGGTTGATACGGTGATCGGTAACACGACCCTGCGGGAAGTTGTAAGTGCGGTTACGGTCGGAGCGATCGCCACTGCCCAACAAGTTACGACGCGTTGAGGCTTCGGCAGCATTACGCTTGGCGGTTTCGGCGGCATGAATACGCGCACCCAATACTGCTAGCGCTTTGGCTTTGTTTTTGTGCTGAGAACGTTCGTCCTGGCACTCAACCACAATACCGGTGGGCAAGTGGGTAATACGAATCGCTGAGTCGGTGGTGTTAACGTGCTGGCCACCAGCGCCTGAAGAGCGGAAGGTATCGATTTTCAGATCGCCCGCGTTGATTTCCGGCATTTCAGCTTCTGGTAATTCAGGCATGACCGCCACGGTACAGGCAGAGGTATGAATTCGGCCCTGAGATTCGGTTTCCGGGACGCGCTGAACGCGATGACCACCAGATTCGAACTTCAAACGACCGTAAGCGCCTTCACCATTAATTCGGGCGATCACTTCTTTGTAGCCGCCGTGCTCGCCTTCGTTGGCGCTGATGATCTCGACTTGCCAGCGGCGTGCTTCGGCATAACGGCTGTACATACGGAACAGATCGCCCGCGAAGATTGCCGCTTCGTCACCGCCGGTTCCGGCGCGCACTTCAACAAAACAGGAACGCTCATCATCGGGATCTTTTGGCAGCAGCAGCACCTGAAGCTGTTGTTCCAGCACTTCGCGTTTCTCACGCGAAATCTTTAACTCTTCGTTAGCCATTTCACGCATTTCAGGATCGTCGAGCATCATTTCAGCTGTTTCGATATCTTCCTGCACCTGCTGCCAGTCGCGGAAGCAACGGGTCACATCGGTCAACTGTGCATATTCGCGTGATAACGCGCGAAAACGTTCCTGATCGCCAATTACGCCGGCATCGCCCAGTAACGCTTCCACTTCTTCGTGGCGTTCCTGGAGGGCTTCCAGCTTGGCAACAATAGAGCTCTTCATGTAATAGAGGGTATCCCAGTGATAGGTCGTGACAGACCAGATTACTCTAATCCGAGGCTGTCACGTAAGATCTGCAGGCGTTCGTTATCGCCATCGCGCGCGGCCTGCTGCAGTGATTTGGTTGGTGCATGAATAAGACGATTGGTCAGCTTATGCGCTAACTCTTGCAAGACTTTCTCGGCATCCGCGCCCTGACGCAGTGCGGCAATGGCACGCTCCTGCAACTCGGCGCGCACGTCGTCAGCCTGTGAACGATATTCACGTATCGTGTCGCCCGCGCTTTGCGCACGCAGCCACGCCATAAATTCGCCACTTTCCTGCACGACAATGCTTTCCGCCTGCACCGCAGCGGCTTTGCGCTGCGCCATATTCTGCTCGATGATCGCTTGCAGGTCATCGACGCTGTACAAATAGGCGTTCGCCAGCTTGCCCACTTCCGGTTCGACATCACGCGGTACGGCGATATCCACCAGCAGCATCGGCTGGTTGCGGCGTGCTTTCAACGCGCGCTCCACCATGCCTTTGCCAATAATTGGCAGCGGGCTGGCGGTAGAAGAAATAATGATATCCGCATCGGCGAGGCGCGTTTCAATATCGCCCAAACCGATCACTTCGGCACCCACTTCATCGGCCAGCAGCTGCGCACGCTCGCGGGTGCGGTTAGCAATCATCAGCTTTTGCACTTTGTGTTCGCGCAGATGACGCGCCACTAACTCGATGGTTTCCCCGGCGCCCACCAGCAACACGTTGACCGTGCTGAGTGATTCGAAAATTTGGCGTGCCAGAGAACAGGCGGCGAAGGCCACAGAGACCGCGCTGGCACCGATTTCGGTTTCAGTACGCACGCGTTTGGCGACGGAGAAGGTTTTCTGGAACATGCGCTCCAGCTCACTGCTCAACGCATGGTCGCGAGAGGAATCAGCATGGGCTTTTTTAACCTGACCAAGAATTTGTGGCTCACCCAACACCAGTGAGTCGAGACCACTGGCAACGCGCATCAGATGGCTGACGGCGGCGTTGTCCTGATGCCAGTAAAGGCTGGCACGTACATCCTCTTCACGCAGGTCGTGGTACTCGCATAACCAGCGCACCAGCCTCTCCTGCAAATCTGTCTGCTGCTCTACGCTAAGGTAAAGTTCAGTACGATTACAGGTTGAGAGCACCACACCACTCTGAACCATCGGCTGAGACAACAGGCTATTAAGAGCCTGATCCAGCGTGTCTGGCAGAAACGCAACGCGTTCGCGCAGCGCAACAGGTGCGGTTTTGTGGTTGATTCCGAGAGCTAGCAGCGTCATGGTGATTCGGGTTGGGATGTCCCAATATTTGTCAGGGCTTTGTGAAGCGCATTCTACAAGATGCCACAGATCAAGAAAAGCCATACAAAGGCTATGACTGTAATAAGATTAAACTGATCGTGCGCAATTATCCTTACATCGGCATTGACGGCGTTGTATTGGATGGTTAGCGTTATCGGTTACGAAGTAAAAACGTGTCTGAGGAGACGACCACGTGATGCATTTGCCCCCGCGCAAGCTGTTGCGCCTTTTGCCCCTTGCCAGCGTATTGCTGGCTGCTTGTAGCATCAACAAACCACAAGGTCCTGGCCCCAGCACCACCTCACCGCAATGGCAGCAGCATCAACAAGCCGTTGAGAAAATTACCCAATATCAAACGCGTGGCGCATTTGCCTATCTCTCTGATAAGCAAAAAGTCTATGCGCGCTTCAACTGGCAGCAAACCGCCGCCGATCGCTATCGTCTGTTGTTAACCAACCCGCTCGGCAGCACCGAGTTGCAACTGGATGCGCAAGGCTCAGTGGTGCAAATCGTCGATAACAAAGGCAAGCGCTACGTGAGTAACGATGCTGAGAAGATGATTTCACAGTTGACCGGCATGGATATCCCGCTGGCGAACCTGCGTCAGTGGATGATGGGTCTGCCGGGTGATGCCGCGGATTATCAGCTCAACAGCAGCTATCAGTTGCAGAGTGTGAACTACAGCCGTAATGGTCAGCAGTGGAAAGTGAACATCTCTGATTACGACAGCAAAGTGAATCCACCGCTGCCGGCCAATCTTGAACTGACAGAAGGTGGTCAGCGAATCAAACTGCGCATGGATAGCTGGACCACAAAATGATCACCACCTGGCCCGCTCCGGCTAAATTGAACCTGTTTCTCTATATCACAGGCCGTCGCGCTGACGGCTACCACAATCTGCAAACGCTGTTTCAGTTTCTTGATTACGGCGACACGCTGGAGATCACGCCTGACAGCAGCGGGGAGATTACGCTGCTGACGCCATTAGCAGGCGTCGTCGATGACGAAAACCTGATCGTGCGGGCAGCGCGGATGTTAGAGCAAGCAGCGGCCGCACGCGGTACGCTGCCCGAAAACGCGGGCGCGCAAATTGCGCTGGAGAAGCGCCTGCCGATGGGCGGCGGTTTGGGCGGAGGTTCTTCTGATGCCGCGACCGTGCTGGTGGCGCTCAACCATTTGTGGCAAACCGGGCTTAGCGTGGATGAGTTAGCCACTCTAGGCGTCAAGCTCGGTGCCGATGTTCCGGTGTTTGTGCGCGGTCACGCCGCCTTTGCCGAAGGGGTTGGCGAGCAGATTCAACCCGCTGAACCGGAAGAAAAATGGTATCTGGTGGCGCATCCTGGTATTAGCATCGGCACGCCGGATATCTTTCGCGATCCTGACTTGACGCGCAATTCACCGATACGCACATTAGATGAACTGTTACAGCGTCCTTTTCACAATGATTGTGAAGCTGTGGCAAGAAAACGTTTTCGCGAGGTTGATGCGCTGCTTTCCTGGCTGCTAGAATACGCGCCGTCGCGCCTGACCGGGACCGGATCTTGTGTATTTGCTGAATTTAGCACCGAATCCGCTGCTCGTCAGGTGCTGGAGCTTGCCCCGAAATGGATTTGCGGATTTGTGGCGCGCGGGCTTAATATCTCGCCGTTGCAACGCACCCTTTCCGGGCTCTAAGCGTATGCGTGACAGTGCCACCCTGTTCCAGGCACTGCACGACGCGCATTAACACACCCGTATGAACAGCTTCAAAAGTATTCGCCGGTTACTTTTGAATCGTTCATTCTCTGGACGCCAAGCCTGAGGTTCCTCTCGTGCCTGATATGAAGCTATTTGCTGGTAACGCCACCCCGGAACTAGCACAACGTATTGCCAACCGCCTTTACACTAGCCTCGGAGACGCCGCCGTTGGCCGTTTCAGTGATGGTGAAGTAAGCGTACAGATCAACGAAAATGTACGCGGTGGTGATATTTTCATCATCCAGTCCACCTGTGCCCCCACCAATGATAATCTGATGGAGCTGGTTGTGATGGTCGACGCATTGCGTCGGGCTTCTGCTGGTCGTATTACTGCTGTAATCCCTTACTTTGGTTATGCCCGTCAGGACCGCCGCGTGCGTTCTGCCCGTGTGCCAATCACTGCCAAAGTCGTTGCCGATTTCCTCTCTAGCGTGGGTGTTGACCGTGTTCTGACGGTTGATCTGCACGCCGAACAGATTCAGGGCTTCTTCGATGTCCCGGTTGATAACGTGTTCGGTAGCCCAATCCTGCTGGAAGATATGCTGCAGATTGGCCTGGAAAACCCGATTGTGGTTTCTCCAGACATTGGCGGCGTCGTTCGTGCTCGTGCTATTGCTAAGCTGCTCAATGACACTGACATGGCTATCATCGACAAACGTCGCCCGCGTGCGAACGTTTCTCAGGTGATGCACATCATCGGTGATGTAGCAGGTCGTGACTGTGTACTGGTCGACGATATGATCGACACCGGCGGTACGCTGTGCAAAGCGGCTGAAGCGTTGAAAGAGCGTGGCGCGAAACGTGTCTTCGCTTACGCGACTCACCCAATCTTCTCTGGCAACGCGGTGGAAAACCTGCGTAAGTCAGTGATCGATCAGGTTATCGTGTGCGATACCATTCCGCTGTCAGACGAGATGAAAGCCCTGCCAATCGTGCGTACCTTAACGCTCTCTGGCATGCTGGCCGAAGCAATTCGCCGTATCAGTAACGAAGAATCCATCTCCGCAATGTTCGAACATTAATACATTGCATGAAACCGGGCCCCGCGCCCGGTTTTTTATTCCCAACAATCAGCTTTATTTACCGATTAAGCCGCTCTCGCCACAGATATTTTCGCGATAAATTTCGTTAAAACTCGCTATTCTCCCTGCCTTACACTCTTTTCATTCGACACGCGATGCTGCGCTTTAGCGGGCCATTGATTAGTGGTATTTTTCTCCACACTTTTTTCTGAGAACTCCGACCACTATGACTCTCGACATCTACACGCTGTTTGTTTGCGAGCTCTATGTGCTGGGGTTTTTAAGCATTATTCTGGTTTTCGCCTGGGTGGGTGCGCAATACGATCGCGTGCTGGGGTTCACTACGCTGGCGCTCATCTTGACCCTGTTTGCGGTGTTCCTCAGTAGCCTGCGCAGCGCTGGGTTTGTCTTCCTTCCCATCGCTGTGGGCAACGTAGTGATGTTGCTGGCTTACGGCAATCTGCTCAATGCCTTCCGTGCTTTCTGCCATAAACCCTTGGGGTTCAGCTGGTTAGCGGGGGGATTGCTGTGGGCCATTCTTTGCGCGTTCCCTGCGTTTTACGCCAGCCAACCCAAACGCGTTTTAGTGCTTTGTCTGCTGTGCATCATTTACACCGGCGCGCTGATTCGTTTGTTGTGGCAATCTCGCGATGCGCTGCAAGTCACCTTTTGGCCGGCGCAGATGTTGCTGTGGATCCATCTGCTGTTTCATGTGGCACGCATCTTCCTCGATGATGCCATCGCTACGCCGGTGCGCGGTGCGATAGCGGGTTCCAGCTTTTCGGTGTACGTGATTCTTGAATCTATTCTGTTTGTGATTGGCCTGACTTTTACCATTTTGGCGATGGTCAATGAACGCACACAAATAGCCCACAAACGGGCATCGCTTCACGATCCCTTGACCAGCGTCTGGAATCGCCGCGCTCTGTTTGAGCAAGCCGACAGATTAGTGGTGCGTAACACGCGTAGTCCGCAACCGCTGGTTTACACCGCTGTGCTGTTTGATCTCGACCATTTCAAAGGCATTAACGATCGTTACGGCCATCTGCAAGGTGATCGCGTATTAATCGATTTTTGTCAGGTGGTGCAGGCGTTGTTACCCGCAGAAGGTCATTTTGCCCGTCTGGGCGGTGAAGAGTTTGCAGCGATTCTGCCGGGCAATAGCGAGGACGCGGAACGAGTGTGTGAACGTATCAGACTGGCGACACAGCTGTCGCAGCCCAACGACGTCTGCTATACCGTGAGTATTGGCTATGCTACCGCTAACCATCACGATCACACCTTCCCGATTTTACTCGGCCTGGCGGATGAAGCGTTATACCGTGCAAAAGCCAGTGGCCGTAACCGCGTTGAACGTTATTTCGTGCAGTTACAGCCTGTGCAGGAAGCGGCTGTTTCTTAATGCGACGAGTGATTGCGGCGGCAGCGTTTGTCACCGTAATGGCGCAACCAGAAGTAGCGATCTTCGACACGCTCACGTCCGCTGACGCGCGCACCTACCAGCCACAGCAACGCCCCAACAAAGATACTGAACATGGCACCATGCGCAAGGAATTGCGGCAAGTTTAACGCAGGTAGCTGATTAATAATGGAATATCCGACGCCTAACACCATCGTCAGTAAACCTAAACACATCAGGCCATTACCTACATAGCGGCATTGTTGACGTTTCATGATTCACCTCCATCCTTATGAAAAAGCAAAACAGCACGTATGGTTAACTTGTCATAAGTTTAGGCAATGACGGCGGGTTAAGTTGCGGACAGGATCACACATCCTTCACAATCTCTGACATTTCTTTACGGCCAGAGGCTTGATTTCGATAGAAATTGATAAGTCACGCAGAGGTATCATCTGCTTTCAGCACCCTTTGTCATCGCCGCTTGCAGGCAGTAAACTATCGCCCTTTCCGCAGCAAGACAGGATAAACATCGTGAGCAGCATTAAACTGATTGTGGGGCTGGCCAATCCCGGCGCTGAATACGCCGCAACGCGTCATAACGCGGGTGCCTGGTATGTGGATTTGCTGGCCGACCGGAACAATCAGTCATTGAAAGAGGAGCCGAAATTCTACGGCTACACTGCACGCCTGTCGCTGGCGGGTGAAGATGTACGTTTGCTGGTGCCCACCACTTTTATGAACCTGAGTGGTAAAGCAGTCGCGGCAATGGCGACGTTTTATCGCATCGCGCCTGAAGAGATTTTAGTGGCGCATGACGAATTGGATCTGCCGCCAGGTGTGGCGAAGTTTAAACAGGGTGGTGGCCATGGCGGACACAACGGTCTGAAAGACATCATCAGCAAACTGGGTAACAACAATAATTTCCACCGTTTGCGGGTTGGCATCGGCCATCCAGGCGATCGTAATAAGGTCACCGGCTTCGTGCTGGGTAAACCGCCGGCCAGCGAACAAAAGCTGATTGATGATGCGGTCGATGAAGCGGTGCGTTGTACTGAGCTGTGGCTGAAAGAAGACAAAATCAAGGCGATGAACCGCCTGCACGCGTTCAAGGCTGGCTAAGCCCAATTCCCGCGCCGCAGAAGGCAATTCTGTGTATAATGCGCGAAATTTTTTGAATCTGTCGTCGCTGCCTGTCAGCGCCGCACACTCAGTGATAAAGGTAATCAGACCATGGGATTTAAATGCGGTATTGTGGGCCTGCCGAACGTCGGTAAATCCACCCTGTTCAACGCGCTGACTAAAGCGGGTATCGAAGCAGCCAACTTTCCGTTCTGCACCATCGAGCCAAACACCGGTGTGGTGCCAATGCCCGATCTGCGCCTCGATCAGCTGAGCGAAATCGTTAAGCCACAGCGTGTTGTTCCTACCACCATGGAATTCGTGGATATCGCCGGTCTGGTGAAAGGCGCGTCCAAAGGTGAAGGCCTCGGCAACCAGTTCCTGACCAACATCCGTGAAACCGAAGCTATCGGTCACGTGGTGCGTTGCTTCGAGAACGACAACATCATCCACGTTTCAGGCAAAGTTAACCCAGCGGAAGATATTGATATCATCAATACCGAGCTGGCGCTGTCAGATCTCGACACCTGTGAACGTGCGATTCAGCGTTGCCAGAAGAAAGCCAAAGGCGGCGATAAAGACGCTAAAGCTGAGCTGGCTGCGCTGGAGAAATGCCTGCCGCACCTGTCTGAAGCTGGCATGTTGCGTGCCCTGAAGCTGGATGCCGATGAGAAAGCGGCTATTCGCTACCTGAGCTTCCTGACCCTGAAGCCAACCATGTACATCGCTAACGTGAACGAAGACGGTTTTGAAAATAACCCGTTCCTCGATCAGGTACGTGCGATTGCAGAAGCCGAAGGTTCTGTCGTTGTGCCGGTGTGTGCAGCCGTTGAATCAGACATCGCTGAGCTGGATGACGAAGAACGTGAAGAGTTCATGGCGGAGCTGGGTCTGGAAGAGCCGGGTCTGAACCGCGTGATCCGTGCCGGTTATGCGCTGTTGAACCTGCAAACTTACTTCACCGCTGGCGTGAAAGAAGTGCGTGCATGGACCATCCCAGTGGGTGCCACCGCGCCACAGGCTGCCGGTAAAATCCACACCGACTTCGAAAAAGGCTTTATCCGTGCGCAGACCATCGCGTTTGATGACTTTGTTACCTATAAGGGTGAGCAAGGCGCGAAAGAAGCCGGCAAGATGCGCTCAGAAGGTAAAGAGTACATCGTGAAAGATGGCGACGTGATGAACTTCCTGTTCAACGTCTAAGTCTTCAAGTCGATGATTTGATTCTGTTGAATTAAATTCAGCCAAAAAAATCCACGCCTGGCGTGGATTTTTTATTTCCCATTAGGTAAATTCGTCCGCATCGCGTCCGGGCGTAGTCACTCTCACTTCGCTTCTGTCGCGGACATGCCCGTATTTACCGCTCGCTTTTCCGCATGAAATCCCTCTTCTGACCACCCTGCTCCAGAGTGTGAACCCGATCATGAAATTGGCTCATGTCGCTTTGAAGTTTAATCACTATCAATCGCTGAGTGACTCTGGCATAAAATCCGCATTGTTATTGACTTAAGACAATGTGAAATCTCCCGCAGGTGATAAGCCGCAGTATCAGGTTTAACCACCTAAAGCCGGAAAGGTTTTGCAGCAGAAATCAGGATACCAGAGCATCATGAGCAACGATTTTGCATTTTCAATTAAGAGCAGTGTTTTCGATGAGCATTACAATCCCTCTGAAAGCACGCGCATCACTACGAACTTCGCTAACCTGGCACGAGGCACCAACCGCCAGGAAAATCTGCGCAACGCCTTAATGATGATGAACAATCGTTTCAACTCTCTGGCGCACGTGGATAACCCGAAAGGCGATCGATATACCGTTGAGCTGGAAATCATTTCTGCGGAAATCGATATTGAAGGCAATGGCAAAACCTTCCCGGTTATCGAAATCCTGAAAACCAATATTGTTGATCGCCAGACTCAGCAGCGTACCGACGGCATCGTAGGCAATAACTTCTCGTCTTACGTACGTGATTACGATTTTAGCGTTCGTCTGCTGGCGGCCAATAACAACCAAGCTGGTTTCAGCCTGCCGGAAGGTTTCGGTGATCTGCACGGCAATATCTTTAAAAGCTTCGTCAACTCGGCGGCTTATCAGGAACGCTTTAATAAAAAGCCAGTGATCTGCCTGAGCGTATCGAGCAAAAATATCTACCACCGCACTGACTATCAGCATCCGGTGTTGGGCTATGAATACAAGCAAGATGCGCTGTCCCTCACCGACCATTACTTCGGCAAAATGGGATTGCAGGCGCGCTATTTCATGCCTGAAAACAGCGTCGCACCGTTAGCTTTCTATTTCACCGGTGACTTGCTGAATGATTACACGGATCTGGAACTGATCGGCACCATCAGCACCATGGAGACGTTCCAGAAGATTTACCGCCCTGAAATCTACAATGCCAACTCTGCTGCAGGCCAGTGCTATCAGCCAAGCCTGGCGCATGGCGACCATTCCTTAACGCGCATTGTTTACGATCGAGAAGAACGCAGCCAGTTGGCAATTGAGCAGGGGAAGTTTACGGAAGAGCACTTCATCAAACCCTATCAAGAGATTCTTGAGCAGTGGTCTGCACATTACGTTCTTTGATTAAGCCAAAATAAAAGGTTATTGATTATGAAATTGTTATTGCCTACTTCAACGGCAGGAAGCTTACCGAAACCGGCCTGGCTTGCTCAACCTGAAACGCTGTGGTCGCCATGGAAATTGCAGGGTGATGAATTAGTCGAGGGCAAAAGAGATGCTCTGCTGTTATCCCTGCAGGATCAGCAATTAGCGGGCATTGATATCGTCAGTGATGGCGAGCAAACGCGCCAGCACTTTGTCACCACCTTTATTGAACATCTCAGCGGCGTTGATTTTGAAAAACGTGAGATTGTGAAGATCCGCAATCGCTATGACGCCAGCGTGCCGAGCGTGATCGGTGAAGTGGTGCGTAAAAAGCCGGTGTTTGTTGAAGATGCTAAATTCTTGCGCCAGCAAACCAAACAACAGATTAAGTGGGCTCTGCCAGGCCCAATGACCATGATCGATACGCTGTATGATGGTCACTACAAAAGCCGTGAAAAACTCGCCTGGGAATTTGCCAAAATTCTTAACCAGGAAGCCAAAGAGTTAGAAGCAGCCGGTGTCGATATTATTCAGTTTGATGAACCCGCATTTAACGTGTTCTTCGATGAAGTGAATGACTGGGGCATTGCCGCACTGGAAAGAGCCGTTGAAGGTCTGAAGTGCGAAACCGCCGTGCACATTTGCTATGGCTACGGCATCAAAGCGAACACCGACTGGAAAAAGACGCTCGGCACCGAGTGGCGTCAATACGAAGAAGTGTTCCCTAAACTGCAAAAGTCTTCTATCGATATCATTTCACTGGAAGCCCAGAATTCGCGCGTGCCAATGGATCTGATTGAGCTGATCCGTGGCAAAAAAGTGATGGTCGGTGCCATTGATGTGGCGACCAACACCATTGAGACTGCGGAAGAAGTGGCTGATACCCTGCGTAAAGCGCTGCAGTTTGTCGACGCCGATAAGCTTTATCCTTCTACCAACTGCGGTATGACGCCACTGTCGCGCCGCGTTGCCAGAGGTAAGCTGGAAGCCTTGAGCGCGGGTGCTGCTATCGTCCGTAACGAACTCACCGCGTAATGCTGATCCACTCACCGCCCACCAGGACGGTGAGTGCTTTTCTTCGGTGCCCATCAATGTTTATCCGGGCACCGTCTTCAGTCTCTTGCCTGCCTCATTCGATCCTGATAAATCCTCATCACGCCTTATTTGCATGCGCTTGCCTGTCGACCAGCAACTGATCGACGAAGGTGACAATCTCCGGTTTGGTCTGCTCAATCTCCGCAATTTTACTGGCGAACTTCGGCAAATACTCTTTGTGGGCATACAACAATTGATCCAGCACTTTTATCGCCGTGTCGCCCGCCGGAATCAGCGGATTAATGGTGAAAGCGTGTAATGCCGCACCGTAATCTCCGCTAACAGCCGCTTCGATCACCGTTTCCTCCATCGCTTTCATCAGCTGAATCATGCCACGCGCCGCAGGCGGCAACGCTCCCCAGCGCAGCGGCTCAGCGCCATGTGAAGTAATGGCGGCCGTGACTTCTACCACGCAATCAAACGGCAAGTCAGCAATTGCGCCGTTATTGCGCGTAGAGACTACCATCAACTTACCGCTGTTATTCTGGATAGAGGCAATGAGATCGCAAGCCGCGTCGCTGTAGTGCGCCCCGCCACGCTGACTTAATTCTTCAGGCTTGTAATTAAGATTGACGTCTTTATATAACTCGAACAGCCGCGCTTCGGTTTTCTTTACGACCTCAGCGCGCGTTTCATAGTGTTCGAACTCTTCGATGGCATGAGCGAGCATCGGTTCCTGCAAATAGTAATAGCGGTGATAACCACAGGGCAGCAGGCCGAGATGTTTTACCTGATCGTAGTTAAAAGGAATCTGATGAATATTTTTCAGCCCTTCATCGCTTTTTTCCTGCTGGTCTGGGGAATAGATTTTATCAATCAGTTCTGCGGTGCGTTCATTGCCCTGCTGATCCCATACGCGATGCCAGTGGAAATGGTTAAGTCCGGCAAATTTGAAATAGAGATCTTTCTCTTCCGCACCGAGCACGCTGCATGCCTGAGTGATGTGGCCAAACGGCACATTGCACAGACCAACGGTTTTTTCCCACTTACCATATTTAATCGCTGCTTCGGTGACCATGCCTGCCGGATTGGTGAAATCTACCAGCCAGGCGTTGGGGCACAATTGACGCATATCCTCGATAATATCGAGAATCACCGGAACCGTGCGAAACGCCTTAAATATCCCGCCCGGGCCGTTGGTTTCCTGACCCAGCAAACCATTGGCCAACGGAATAACTTCATCTTTTAAGCGCGCATCCAGTAACCCCACACGGAACTGCGTGGTCACGAAATCGGCATCCTTTAACGCTTCCTTGCGATCGAGAGAAAGATGCACCTGCCAGTCGAGTTTGGCGGCCGCGATCATGCGCTTTGCCATACTGCCAACGATTTCCATCTTCTCTGCGCCGTCCTCAATATCGACCAGCCACAACTCCGCAATCGGCAACTGCTCCTGACGCAGGATAAGCCCTTCAATCAACTCTGGCGTATAGCTGGAACCACCACCGATAGTGACAATCTTGATCTTATTTGGCATAGGAAATAACTCCGTTTGGTTGCAATCAGGTGAGCAGAAGCGCCGCTTCAGGCAGCATCGGGCCTCACCGCATGGATGATATTTTTTCCTGGTTCGGGTTCATGTTATTTATTCAGCCTGCCTGCGCAGGCTGGAAAGGATATTCATTGCCGGGAATATGACAACTCTGTTTTACCCAGGCATCCTGCCGGGTATTGCGAATTAAAGCGCTTCACCTTGCGAGGCAATGACCTTTTTATACCAGGCAAAACTCTTCTTCTTCGAGCGTGAAAAATCGCCGGTTTGATCGTCATTACGATTCACGTAAATAAAGCCGTATCGTTTGCTGTATTGGCCGGTACCAAAGGAGACGCAGTCGAGGCAGCCCCAGGGCGTGAAGCCCATTAAATCCACGCCATCTTCCAGTACGGCTTTTTTCATTTGCTCGATGTGTTCACGCAGATAGGCAATGCGATAGTCATCATTCACCTCGCCGTTAGCTTCACGTTGATCGACGGCGCCAAAGCCATTTTCCACAATAAACAGCGGCTTCTGATAACGCTCATACAGCGCGTTCAGCGTGTAGCGCAACCCGACCGGATCGATTTGCCATCCCCAATCTGACGCCTGCACGTGCGGGTTTTTTCGGCTGCCGGGGAAAGCTTCAAGCGCGCTGTCCATGCGCGTTGCGCTGGCATACTCCACGGCGTTACTCATGTAATAGCTGAAGCCGAGATAGTCGGTGCAGCCTTCACGCAGTGTTTGTGCATCTTCCGGCGCCATCTCAATGTTGAAACCACGCAGCTCCCACTCTTTTAAAATGTAGGAAGGATAGGCACCGCGCATGTGCACATCGCCAAACAGATAGCGTTCCTGCATCGATTTTTGCGCATACATTACGTCGTCAGGGTGGCATGACCACGGATACAGCGGCACCATCGCCAGCATGCAACCGATCTTGAATTCGGGATTGATTTGATGCCCCAGCTTCACCACTTTGGCACTGGCCACAAACTGATGATGCAGCACCTGATACATCACCTCTTCCGGCTTCTCATGATCGGTGAATATAACGCCTGAGTTGCTGTAGCCGAACAGCGGTCGACGCCAGTTACGCTGGTTGTTGATCTCGTTAAAGGTCATCCAGTATTTCACTTTGCCTTTGTAGCGCTTCATTACCACTTCGCTGTAGCGCACAAAGAGATCGATCAATTCACGGTTCAGCCAGCCGCCATACTGCTGCACCAGATGCAATGGCATCTCGAAGTGCGACAGCGTGATCACCGGTTCGATGCCATATTTGAGCAGCTCATCAAACATGTCGTCGTAAAACTGCAGCCCCGCTTCGTTAGGTTGTTGCTCGTCGCCTTTTGGGAATATGCGCGTCCAGGCAATCGAGGTACGGAAGCACTTAAAACCCATCTCGGCAAACAGCGCGATATCGTCTTTGTAGTGATGATAGAAATCGGTGGCCTGATGATTGGGATAATGTTTTCCCTCGAGAATCCCATCGGTAATTTCACGTTCAACGCCATGTGCACCGCCCGTCAACACATCGACGATGCTCGGGCCTTTTCCTCCTTCGTTCCATCCACCTTCAACCTGATGCGCGGCAACGGCGCCACCCCATAAAAAATCAGCCGGTAACTGAGACATAATCCATCCTTTCATGTGATTAACAGCGTCTTACTGCAAGTGGGTTTTCGATAACTCCTGCACCTGACGATGCAGATAAATAAGCTCTTCAACTAAATCGCGGCACAGCATGGCGTTCATCAGATGATCCTGCGCATGCACCATAATCAGGTTGACCGGAATTTTGCCGCAGCCTTCATCGGCTCCGATTAACGCGGTTTGAATTTTGTGGGCTTCGCGTGCAGCATCTCGTGCACTCGCCAGCAGCGCATCGGCTTCCTGCCAGTTGTGTTTTCTGGCCGCTTGCAGTGCCTGCATCGATGATGAACGGGCTTCCCCGGCATGAATAATCAACTCCATCACCGTACTTTCCATTTCCTGCATCTCTTGCATTACTTCATCTCCTCAGCCAGTTGTTCCTGCGCCATCTCTTCTTCCTGCGCAAGCAGTTGGCGTTCATACATTTTGAAGAACGGGTAATAAATCAACGTGGATAAACAAATCAGGAATGCCACTAACACCACTGCACGCCAGTCCCACCCGGTTGACCAGGCCGCACCAATCGGTCCCGGCGTGGTCCATGGCGCCAGTGAGATGACATGATTAACCAGATTGGTGCGGGTGGCCGTCCAGGCGATAACTGCGTTGATCAACGGCGTAGTGATAAAGGGAATAAACAGCAGCGGATTCATCACCACCGGCGAGCCGAATATAATCGGTTCATTGATGTTGAACATGCTCGGCACAAGGCCAAGACGACCGATGGAACGCAGGTGCGCTGAACGGCTGCGCAGATAGAGAATCACCAGGCCCATGGTGGCACCCGATCCGCCTACGGTGATGAAAAATTGCCAGAACGGCTCGATGAAGATCTTAGGAATCTCTTGCCCGGCATTTAACGCTTCCTGGTTCAGCCCCAGATTACTCAGCCAAAAGGCCTGCAAAATCCCGCCGACAATCGCCGCGCCGTGAATGCCGGCAAACCACAGCAGATGACATAACAATACGGCGATGAGCACCGCGGGCAGTGAATCGGCTGCTGAGATAATTGGCGCAAACACTGACATGATGGCCTGAGGAATCAACAGACCAAAGTGGCTCTCCATAAACAGGTTCAGCGGATAGAGCGTCAGGAAAATCACCATGATGGGGATCAGCAGGTCAAATGACTGGCGAATCTTCGGCGGCACCTGTTCCGGCAGTTTGAAACCAATGTTGTACTTCACCAGCCAGTGCATCACTTCCGTGCAGTACAGGCTGATCAGGATGGCGGTGAATATCCCTTCCCCGCCCAGCGAGGCGACGGACAATGCGCCGTTCTTTTCCGGTGCAGCCACCACCAAAAAGGTCATCAGCGACAGCAGCGCCGCCATCAGGCCATTCAGTTTGTAGCTTTGCGCCAGGTTATAGGCAATCGCGCCGGTGATAAACACCGCCATGATGCCCATCGTCATGTTGTAGGGCATCATCAGCTGGTCGTTGTACTGCTTCACCATGCCCAGCCACCACTGGGCGAAGCCCCACTGGCTGTCCTGACTGAAAGGAGGATGTGAGAACAGCAGCATAAATGAACCGACAATCAGGAACGGCATCGAGGCAATAAACCCGTCCTTGATGGCCACCACATGCCTTTGCGAGGAGAGTCGCGCAGCAATCGGACTGATGCGGTTCTCAATCACGCCAAATAAAGAGTCAGCCAGTGTACTCATCATGCCCCCTTATTGGCATCAATCAGGGCGAGCGCCGACTTCAGGATTTTTTCGCCATTTAACATGCCGTAATCCATGGTGTTAATGACGGTGACCGGTTTGTGATATTCCTGCGCCTGACGTTCGAAATCTGCCAGCTTATATTTGATCTGCGGGCCCAACAGACAGCAGTCATACTCCGCGATCTTTTCACTGAACTCTTCCATGCCAACGGCATCAATTTTGGCTTCTAAACCCAGCTGCGTAGCGGCTTTCTGCATTCTTTGTACGACCATGCTGGTTGACATACCTGCGGAACAACACAATAGAATTTTCACCATGATACCCTCCGTTTTTTTTAAATAATTACGCGCTGAGAATCGTTTCTGCAACCGGTTACAGATTCAATTTGTTCTTTTTGTGATCCATAACTCAAACCGTTAAACCTTATTTAAAAAGTGAAAATATGATTAATCTGAGACCGGTTTCATATTATTTTTACGTTACCCTTTTAAATATGTGATGAAATCGGATGATAATGAGAAAAAACGTTACCGGTTAGAAGAGCCGCACTCTGCGGTTTTCAGATTGAGCTTTTGCGCTACAATGCGCGAGAACGCTGAGAAGGAAGATAAATGACTACAATGCTTGATGTCGCAAAACGCGCAGGTGTGTCCAAAGCCACGGTGTCACGGGTGCTGGCTGGCCACGCTTATGTGTCAAAAACGGTGCGGGATCGGGTGATGCTGGCCATTGATGAGATGGATTACCGTCCTAATCTGTTGGCTCGAAGTCTTGCGACCAACCGTTCTCACAGTATTGGTCTGATGGTGCCCAATACGCTTTACAACGGTCCGTTTTTTACCGAGCTGTTATTCCAGGCCGCGACCATGACGGAAAAACTCGGTTCACAACTGGTGCTGGGCGATGGTAAACACAATGCGCAGCAAGAGCGCGAGGCCATAAACTTTTTAATCGATAGCTATTGCGATGCCGTGATCATCTATCCGCGCTATTTAAGCGTGGAGGATATTGATGCACTTATTCCTGGCATGAGTAAGCCGTTAATCGTCTTAAACCGTCGTTTGAAGCAGCATCCGCAATATTCGGTGTGTGCCGACCACGAAAATGACACCCTCAACGCCGTGAATCATCTGATTGCTCAGGGCCACCGCGAGATCGCCTTTATCAAAGGGATGGGCAGTTCTCACACCGGATTAAGTCGCCTGAAGGGCTATATTTCGTCGTTGATGGAAAATGGCATTGAATACGACGAAAACCTGATGCTGGATGGCTGCTGGACCAGTGCCAGTGGGCAACTAGCGGTTGAAGCGCTGTTACGTCGGAAAGTCAGATTTTCTGCGATTGTCGCCAGTAATGATGATATGGCGATTGGCGCCGCATGCGCCTTGCACAACGCGGGTTTGCGCATCCCGCATGACGTATCATTACTGGGCTTTGATGATATCCCGGTTGCGCCCTATCTCCTGCCCGCGTTAACCACGGTGCATGTCCCGGTTGCTGAAATGGTATCGAGCGCGCTAACTCAGCTGTCGAAAATGCTGGATGGTGAAAGCGTTACGGCGCAGGCACTGATGCCGGGACGATTGGTGCTGCGCAATTCGATCACCCAGGGACCGTATTACCAGCAAAAATAATAGTGCCGTGCGATAATCTGGCTTATTTTGACGCGATGAGCAGTTTACGCCATGAAGCATTTTCTCGTTATTGTTCCCGATGGCGGCATGCTGTTTGAAGCCGCCGGTATTGCCGACATACTGATGCACGCCAACCTGCACCTGCCGGTCGGCGTTGATCAGACACGTTATCGCGTCAGTATTGCCACCACGCAGTCACATCAGGTGATTCACGGCCAGTCAGGCCTCAACCTGCTGGCTGACCTGAAGCTGGCCGAATTAGATCCCCGCGCCGCCTGGGATACCATCATGATTACCGGACGCGGTGACAGCGTCGAAGAGGGCAACATGGTGGTGGATTTCATCAGGCTGGCGGCTCCGCAGGCACGGCGTGTGGTGTCAATTTGTGGTGGCGCGATGCTGCTCGCTGAAGCGGGTTTGCTGGATGGACGCCGCGCCACGTCACACTGGCGCTTGCTGGAAACCCTGCAAACCCGCTTTCCCCGCGTGCTGGTGGAAGGTGGCCCGCTGTATATTCAGGATGGACCTATCTGGACTTCCGGTGGCGTCAGTTCCGGCTTTGACCTGACGCTGGCGCTGGTTGAAGAGGATTTTGGCTTCAACGTGGCACGTGATATCGCTCAGGATATGGTGATGTATCTGCGTCGTCCCGGCGGACAAATGCAGTTCAGCCGCTACCAGTTGCAGCAAACCAGCACCGGCCCGATTCACGATCTGCAAAGCTGGATCCGCGAGAACCTGGCGGAAGATCTCTCCGTAGAAAAGTTGGCCGAGCGTGTCGCCATGAGTCCACGCAATTTCACCCGCGTCTTCACCCGTGAAACCGGCGCATCACCCGCACGCTATGTCGCAGAAGCGCGACTGGCTGCCGCACGTGAACAGCTGGAGCAGAGTCGCGCGACGCTGGAACGCATCGCCATCGACACCGGGTTTGGCAGCAGCATCAATCTGCGCCGCAGTTTTGAGCGCCAGTTGCATCTTACGCCTGGAGAATATCGTCAGCGCTTTCACTGCCGAAAAATGGCGTAAAGTGATCCTTTTTTGTCGTTTACGCCAATCGCGCGTCGTCCTACATTGACTGCAACCACTTCGGATAAGGAGTCAATGATGATTAAGATTGGCATTAACGGCTTTGGCCGTATCGGACGTAACGTGTTCCGCGCCGCACTGGGCAGCAGCGATATTGAGATTGTGGCGATTAACGATCTCACCGACAGCAAAACGCTGGCGCATCTGCTTAAACACGACTCACTGCTGGGCAAACTTCCTGCAGAAGTTGAGGCCGGTGAAGGTGAGCTGCGAATCGATGGTAAGCCAGTGCAAGTGTTCAGCGAGCGCGACCCGGCCAATATCCGCTGGCGTGACGTGGGTGTTGATATCGTGATTGAAGCGACTGGCTTCTTCACTGAGCGCGAGAAAGCAGCAGTACATATCACGCACGGTGGCGCAAAACGGGTGATCATCTCTGCGCCCGGTAAAAACGATGATTTGACGATTGTGCTGGGCGTAAACGACCAGCGTTACGATCCCCAGCAGCATTTCGTGGTCAGCAACGGCAGCTGCACCACTAACGGTCTCGCGCCAGCCGCGCAGGTATTGCATCAGGCATTCGGAATTGAACATGGCTTGATGAATACCACCCATGCTTATACCAACAGCCAGGTGCTGCACGATCAGCCTGAGAAGGATCTGCGCGGTGCACGTGCCGCAGCGCTCTCGATTGTGCCCTACTCCAGCGGTGCAGCGAAAGCGTTGGGCCGCGTCATCCCGGAACTGGATGGTCGTCTGACAGGTTACTCACTGCGCGTACCAGTGCCGGTGGTGTCGATTGTGGATCTCACGGTGACGCTGAAGCGAGATGTGACGGCGGAAGAAGTGAACGATGCCTTCAAAGCCGCAGCCGCTGAAGGCCCATTAAAAGGCATTCTGGGATACAGCGATGAACCGCTGGTCTCCAGTGATTATCAGGGCGACCCACGTTCATCGATCATTGATGGGCTTTCCACGCTGGTGATTGGTGGCAACCTGGTGAAAATCCTCGCCTGGTACGATAACGAGTGGGGCTTCTCAAACCGCCTGGTGGATTTAGCGCGCTTGATGGCACAGCGCGGATTGTAACTTGCCTTCTTTTCAGACAAAAAAATCCCCGCTTGTGCGGGGATTCTCGTTGCTGCTGGGCGCGATTACTTAATGCCCATTGCATCCTTCAGAGTGAAGAACAAGTCAGTCTGATCGGTCAGGCCCACCACGTTAGCCGCATAAGGCCCATAAGCCGCGATACGCAGCTGTGTACCGGTATGTCCCTGAGAATCCTCTTCAGAGTTGCCGTAACTGATGGTCATTACCGCTCCATCTTTGGTGTTCACTGCCTGCGTCAGGCCCGGCGCTTTGCTGCCATTCTCAATAATCTGGCTGCTGTGCGCATGGTCAGCCGTCACCACCACCAGCGTGTCACCGTGTTCACGCGCAAAGGCCAGCGCCTGTTGCACTGCCTCATCCAGATCCACCGTTTCGCCAATCTGACCGCACGGGTTTGCAGCATGATCCTGTTTATCAATTGATGCGCCTTCCACCTGCAGGAAGAAACCTTTCTCATTGGTGCTCAGCAGATCAATTGCCTTTTTGGTCATCTGCGCCAGTGTCGGCGCTGATGCCGGGCGATCTTTATTCACTTCACAGGTCACGACGGGTTTGTCGATATTGCCGTGATAGGAGGCTTTCGGCCCCTGCCAGCGAACCGGCATATTGCCATCGGAGAACAGCCCCAGCAGCGGTTTCGTTTGATCGGCCTGTTTGATTGCATTCATGCCATCAAGGTTATCGACCAGTTGGAAGCCCAGCGCCTGAGCCTGTTCGCGCAGGGTTTTGCCCTGGTACTCACCCGCTTTGGCGCTTTCAGAGAACGATTTCGCACCGCCGCCAAGGGTGACATCTGGACGGGTTTTCAGCATCTGCTCGCTGATGGACCCTTTACCACCCTGCTCCAGCGCATTGGTCGGACACAGCTCGCTGGTTTTCTCCGGGCCGTAACATTTACGTGAAGTGACATGCGCCATCAGAGCGGCGGGCGTGGCATCCTGCAATTCTGCTGTCGAGACGTTACCGGTGGCTTTGCCGGCGGCTTTCGCCAGCTCCAGAATGGTGGCCTGATCTTTGCCATTAACGTCTACGCCGATGGCACCGTTATAAGATTTGGTACCCGTTGCCCAGGCAGTCGCGGAGGCAGCCGAATCCGTCACGTAGTTTGGTTTGTGAGTTTTCTTGTCTAACGAGTAGTGGGTGTACTGACCGGTTAACGGCAGCGCATCAATACCGGGGAAGAAACCACCCGCGCCCATTGCCTGATTTCGTGCGGCGGTGATTTCCGAGTCGCCCATGCCATCGCCGATCAACAAGATGACGTTTTTGGCCGTGGTATTAACGAGTGAGGCTTTCAGCGCTTCCGTCTGATCACTGCTGAGGCGGCGTGCGCCACCGTGTTCGGTGATATCACCGGTGGCGGCGCGAGTATAAGTTGTCGTGTCTGCCACTGCTGACGTTGCGATGATTGAAGCCAGCAGAGAAACCGTGAAAAGAGGTATGTGTTTCATTTATAAGCATCCTTATCAGTAAATATAACCAAATGTTTCCGCAGACAAGTCTGCGACAGTCTGGTGACACTTTTGTGGCAGAGAAGGAATAATTTGATGACAGAACACGCAGTTCGGCGAGAGATGCAGCAAGCTGCACAGAGCTTAAGCGGATAGAACAAAAGGAGAAAATAGGGCTTGACCGTTTTCAGGTTACTCCCTATAGTAGCGCCCCGTTGACCCAGTGCGGTTAGCAAAAAAATTGGTGAGGTGTCCGAGTGGCTGAAGGAGCACGCCTGGAAAGTGTGTATACGGCAACGTATCGAGGGTTCGAACCCCTCTCTCACCGCCATCTTTGAAGAAGAGCCTGAACGAAAGTTCAGGCTTTTTTTTTGTCTTAAATTCAACCTCATCGTTAACTTATCTGGTCATCCCCCATCACCATCGCTAAAAACTTGTCTCTAAGCGGGTCCTTAATCCCGGCATTCCACGCCAAACCGGTTTGCCATTGGGTATGCTCGCCCTCCAGCGGCAATAGCCTGACGCCAACTGGAAGAATGTGTTTCACACTCTCCGGCAGTAACGCCACACCATCACCGGCCGCCACCAGCGCCAGTAACGTCTGAATATCGTCAGCAGCCGACACCGTGCGCGGCGTAAGTTTTCTTGCGCTGAGGAACTGATTGGCCTGCGCAGTGAGCCCTTCGCCCCTCTGAGGTGATAACTGCAAGAGTTGATGATTTTCAATGATCTGCGTTGTTTCCACGCGACTCGACAAATGATCAGCTGCTACCGCGAGCACCAATTGTTCCGTATCCAGACTTTGACTTCGCAGTGGTTCAGGCACCGGTAAGCGCACAAACCCCACTTGCAGTCGTCCTTCAGCAAGCAGTTGGGTCTGAATCGCCGAAGGCATATCGTTGAGCGAGACCTGTACGCCGGGATAACGCACGCGAAAAGCGGCGACGCGCTCGGGAGCAAAACGAAAAGAAGAGATGCCAAAACCTAAGGTGAGTTTTCCTGAATCCCCTCTTTGGATAGCCGTCACATCAGCGAAGAAATCCGCATAGCGCTCCACCGCCTCGCTGGCAGCGGCTAATAACTGCTCTCCCGCTACCGTTAACCGCGCGCCATGCCGTCCGCGCTGGAATAGCGTCACACCAGAGAGGTGCTCCAGTGTCTGGATCTGTTTCGATAACGCAGGTTGGGTGATGCAGAGAACACTCGCCGCCGAGTGATAAGTGCCTTCATGTGCCAACGTGACGAAGGCGCGCAGCAGTTTAATATCCATTCCAATCGGTTATCAAAGTGGGAGAAGTTGTGATTATACATGGTGGATTTACCTCTGGTGAAATAGCGGCCTGGTTCACCTCGGAGATACACCATGGAACATTCACTTCGCGTTGCCACCGTGCAGTTTTGCCATCGCGCCAGCGACAAAGCTTACAATCTTTCCGTAATGGAGCGCTTTATCGCGCAGGCCGCACAAGAAGAAGTCAAGATATTGGCCTTCCCTGAAATGTGCATCACCGGTTACTGGCATGTGCCGGATTTGCCAATTGCAGAGGTCGAAGCCCTGGCCGAGCGCACGCAAAACAGCCCGTCACTGGCGCGTATCGCCCGCCTGGCGGAAAAGCATCAGATGGCGATTGGCGCCGGCTACATCGAAAAGCACGATAATGGCCTGCTCTACAATGCCTATGCTGTCTGCATGCCGGATGGCCAACGCCATGTGCATCGTAAAATTCATGCCTTCGAACATCCTGGCATCGCCCAGGGAAATGATTTCACCGTGTTTGATACGCCATGGGGCGTGAAGGCCGGAATACTGATCTGCTGGGACAATAATTTAACCGATAACGTCCGCATCACCGCGCTGATGGGAGCCGATATTCTGATTGCCCCGCATCAGACAGGTGGCACCCACTCACGCAGCCCTTTTGGTATGAAACCTATTCCGGTGAGCTTATGGGAAAACAGAGAAAGCGATCCCACCGCACTGGAAATCGCTCTGGCAAGCGACAGCGGTCGGGCGTGGTTGATGCGCTGGCTGCCTTCGCGTGCGCACGATAACGGGCTTTTCGTCCTGTTCAGTAATGGCGTTGGACTGGATAACGGCGAGATCCGTACCGGCAATGCGATGGTGATTGATCCCTATGGTCGCATCGTCAACGAAACCCTTTCATTCAGAGATACGCTGATCAGCGCCGATCTGGATCTTTCATTACTGGCGATGTCTACCGGACGTCGCTGGATCCACGGTCGACGGCCTGAGCTTTATCATCTGCTCTGTGAACCGCAAGGCTATGAACGCGATGCGCGCACTGCGCGGTTTTCCGAGGAAGTTCCTGTGTTCGATCACAAAATAGCGCTTAAAACATTTTTGGATAAAAAATAACGCAGCATGAGGAGTAAACCTTTCCCGTTTTATTAATATCGACACTGAAGACGCCTGGGGAAGTTAATACCAACTTAGGGAAAAACAATAAATGAAGGGATTTATACAACATGGCATTTTTATCTGTGCCCTGACATTCACCTCGTTAGCGGAAGCGGTAATAGAAATTCCGTTTAAATTGGATGAGAGTGCAGTACCGATGGCAACACTGAATATTAATGGTCAGGATGGCGAGTTCATGCTGGATACCGGCTCTGCATTTGCTTTCCATTTTGATCAGTCATTTATACGACAGGTGCCCTGGCTAAAACCGTTAGAGGAGAAAGTGCGAACCACCGATCTTACCGGCGAAGTGTTCCTGCATGATAAATTCATGTTCCACCATGTTTACGTCAATGGTATGAACTTTGAGAATGTTGAAGGGGTTTCCCTGATTCCATGGGGGCTGACACTGCAGCCTGACGGCAAACGTCCGGAAAGTATGGTCATCGGATTGGGGCTATTCCGGCAGAAAGCCCTGCTCATCGATTATCAGCATCGCTTTTTTTCCGTGGCGAATCGGCTGGAGGATTTCAATATCGATCGTCAGCAATGGTTAACGCTGCCGTTAACGCTAACCCATGAGGGGATTATCATTGAGGCAATGAAGAATAATGAAACCTTTAATATGCTGCTGGATACCGGTGCATCACACTCAATGCTGTGGAGTAAACGTTTAAATAGAACAGATAACGTTTTTCCCTGCAAAGAAGTCATTGCCGAATTAGATTATGAAAGCTGCCGGGCGACTCAAATCAATATCAAAAGCGCGCCATCCGGGAAAATAAATATCGAGGCTGTGCTGGTGGATAATGTTGACTCGCAAATGGAAGCGGAGGGTTTATTAGGCACCAATTTCTTACAGCACCATCGCGTCCTGATTGATTTTCCTAACCAACAGTTATTAATGCGCGCCATTGAACCAGGCTAAGCAACAATAAAAAAACCCGGCTTGCGCCGGGTTTTGCTTCGCTACACTCTCAATCTACTTCTCAATGGGTTAACCGTAAGCATGAAGCGTGCGCTGGCAGAGTGCCGAGCGGACGCAGTCTTCTTTGCCGAAACGCACCACGCCGATCATTTCGTCCTCTTCGAAGCGCGCCAGCGCATCGGCAAGACCTGATTTAGCATGGGACGGCAAGTCACACTGGGTAATGTCGCCGTTGACGATAACCGTCACGTTTTCGCCTAAGCGAGTCAGGAACATTTTCATCTGTGCCGCAGTGACGTTTTGAGCCTCATCAAGGATCACTACCGCATTTTCAAACGTACGTCCGCGCATATATGCGAAGGGCGCAATCTCTACCTTGGCAATTTCAGGCCGCAGGCAGTACTGCATAAAGGAAGCGCCGAGACGTTTAACCAGAACGTCGTATACCGGTCGGAAATACGGGGCGAACTTCTCGGAAATATCTCCGGGGAGGAAACCGAGGTCTTCATCCGCCTGCAGAACCGGGCGCGTCACAATGATCCTTTCGATATCCTTATTGATCAGGGCCTCAGCCGCTTTGGCTGCGCTAATCCAGGTTTTACCGCAACCGGCTTCACCGGTGGCGAATATCAGCTGTTTCGTTTCTATGGCATTAAGATAGTGCGCTTGAGCTTCATTTCTGGCTTCGATTGGGCCACGATCGCGTGAATCACGCGCCATGCCAATTGAGTCCAACCCACCCATCTGCACCAGCGAAGTGACCGATTCTTCTTCGCGCTGACGGTGACTGCGAGAATCACTACGAACGACTCTTCTTGCTTCACGACGCGCTTTGATCACTGCTTTCTGTCTTCCCATAGTGGCACCTTACAGTTGGTTTCATTTATCGCGGCGGATCACCCGCGGCGATGACTTGAACGCTTTAGAGGTTTGTTTGGCTTCCTTGTAAGCCGGGTCTGGCCATTGAGAGTAGTGTGCAACAACGACGAAGCGCTGAAGCGCACCGGTAAAGAAATGGCGATAGTTCGGGAACGTTAATTGAAAAGTGACGAGGATACTTTGGAGGGAAGAAATCCCCCGCAGTGTACTGCGCTAGCTGAAGTGTATTTAACTGTCCAAAGAAGGACCGGGTCATGCGCGAACTCCAGTGGACTTAGCCACACAACTGACAACGCTTATGAGTAAAGTGCATCAAATTAACCGGGGTTTGCAACAGTAATTTTACTTCAAGCTAAAGAAAAATCGATAAGCGAAGCATGAGAAATTTCGTCTTAAATTAAATTTTTCAAATTTTTCAGTAAGATGGATAATTCAGCTCTCGCTGAACATTTTAGGAACATTCGGAAGCGGTTACGGCCGGAGGAAAGTTAGCGGTGGGCTTAATAAAACGCCTGCCTCGTCATCCCGACGCGCAGGCGCTGTGCATTTATTAATCAGGCCTGCAGTAAAGGCTGCCCGAGATAATGTTTTTCGTCCGGAGCGCCTGGCAAAACGAAAAAGTATCCGCCGCCGATCGGGCGAATATATTCTTCCAGCGCTTCGCCATTGAGACGTTTTTGCACCGTGATAAAGCCTTTGGCTAAATCATGCTGGTAGCAAACGAACAATAGCCCCATGTCCAGCTGCCCCGAACCCGTAATACCCGAGGAGTAGCTGTAGCCCCGGCGCAACATCAGACTGCTGTCGGTTTCCGGCGTGCGTGGATTGGCGAGACGAATGTGCGCATCCAGCGCGATGACATCACCATCCGGATCTTTCGCGTAATCCGGTACGTCGTGTTCTTCTTTCATACCCAACGGCGCACCGGAAAGTTTCTCACGACCGAATATGGTTTGCTGTTCACCCAGCGGGGTGCGATCCCACATCTCGACGTGGAAACGAATGATGCGCACCGCCTGATAACTGCCGCCCTGCGTCCATGCGGGTTCTTGCTGATTTGCAGTGACCCACAGTAGCTGATCCATCAACGCAGGATTATGCGTGTCAGGATTGGCGGTGCCATCTTTAAAGCCCAGCAGATTGATCGGCGTTTCTTTACCGTGACTGCGTGCAGCGTGGTCGGCAATAAAACCATCGCGCCGCCAGCGTACGGCCAGCAGATCGGGCGTGTACTTAATGATGTCACGCAGTGCGTGGATTACCGTGTCTTGCGTATTGGCGCAGATTTGCAGCAGCAGATCGCCGTGACACTGATCGGCATCCAGCGAATCATTCGGAAAGCGCGTCATGCTTTGCAACTGCATCGGTTTATGCGCGCTTAAACCAAAGCGCTCATCAAACAACGACGTGCCCACAGACAGGGTCATGGTGAGATTATCAGGTGCGATATCCGCGCCAAGAATGCCCGAATCCATCGGCGGCAGCTGCGGGTTTGGCACCGTCGGTGCGGCGCCTCCTTTGGTCAGGAAGGCAAAGCGCTCTGTGAGCAAACGAAACAAGCGCTCGAGGTCAGCTTTGTCGCTGGCTAACACGTCAAATGCCACCAGCATCATCGAGGCTTGTTGCGGGGTAATAATGCCAGCCTGATGCATGCCGTAGAAAGGTTGCGCCTGCTGGCGCGCATCGGGTGCAACCGTGCCGGGAGAGAAACTGTCAGCCGCGGCTGCCGTATGGAACGGACAGCCGCCACTCAGGGCGGCCGCGCCACCCAACATGCCTAACCCTTGCAATAAACGACGACGCGACGGCTCTGCCGCGTCATTTTTATGGCTCATGATTAGTCGAGACCTAAAGTTCCGCGCAGCAGGGAGAGATCTTCCGCCAGTGTGGTGATCGGCCCTTTCAGCGCATTGCGGTCAGCGGTAGTCAGTTTCTCATAAGATTCGAAACCGTCTTTGGTGCGATATTTGCTGAGGATGCCGTCCACTTTCTTGAAGTTGGCATCGACTTTAGCCAGCAGCTGCGGGTTGGCTTTTTGAAGCTGTGGACGCAGCAGATCAACAATTTTCTGTGCGCCGTCGATATTGGCCTGGAAGTCAGACAGGTCGGTACGGCTGTAACGATCTTCTTCACCCGAGATTTTGCTGGCGGCAACTTCTTCGATCAGGCCTGCTGCGCCACCGACCACTTTCGCCGGTGGGAACGCCAGCTCGCTGATGCGGGTTTGCAGATCCAGTACATCCTGGTTCAGCTTAGTGGCGAACTCTTCAGCACCTTTGGTGGTTTTATCCGCCCACAGGATTTTTTCGATGCGGTGGAAGCCGGTGAATTTCGGGTCTTCGGCTTTTTTCTCGAAGTCATCTTCACGAGCATCAATGCTGCTGTCCAGATCGGAGAACAGTTCAGCAATCGGCTCGATACGCTCGTAGTGCGCACGGGTTGGTGCGTACAGCGCTTTGGCTTTTTCCAGATCGCCCGCTTTGACTGCATCAGTGAAGGCCTGAGTGCCCGCGACCAGCTCTTTGACTTCGCTCATCACGTAGGTTTTGTAGTCCGTGATTGGGCCAGCCAGCTGCATGATGTCGGTTTTGCCCTTGGCTGCGGTCTTCGACTCACCTGATACCACCAGCTTACCTTTCGGGTTGGTGAGCAAGCCACAGGTCATGTCATATTCGCCCGCTTCGAGGTTTGCGGTAAGTTTCTGGCTGAAGCCCGGTGCGATGTTTTCACGCTCCTCCACCACCATCACCCCTTTCAGGATTTCCCACTCCAGCGCTTTCTGGCTGTTGTTTTTGATGATGAACTGGGTTTTACCTGCCTGCACATTGAGTGACATCGGCTCACACTGTTTGTCAGTGACGGTGACCGTGACTTGCGGGATGGATGCAGCAGATGCAGCGCCTGAGAGAGCCAGCATTGAAACCAACAGCGCCTTACGGCGGAAGCGAATCGTCATAGTGATATCCCTGTTACATGGAAGAACAGGCGCGCAATCGCGCCTGATTTAATTTCAGCGTGTGGTGCGTGCGGTGTTAGCCGCGGGGCGTGCCGGGAAGAAGAACAGCAGCAGCGCCGGAATCAGGTAGATCAACCAGGCCGCGACTTCGCTGACGCTTGGTGTTTCCTGATAGCCGAGAATGCCTTCCAGCAGCGTGCCGACCACCGAGTGGGTGGAGAGCGTGTTACTGAGATCGAAAGCAATGTCCTGGAAGTGATTCCACAGGCCTGCCTCATGGAAGGCACGGATCGCGCCCGCCGCCAGGCCTGCAGCAACAAATAGGATGAATAAGCTGGTCCAGCGGAAGAAGCTCGCCAGGTTGAGGCGGATGCCGCCGTAATAGAGCAGCATGCCTAGCACAATCGCCGTTAATAAGCCCAATACCGCGCCAATCGGCGGCGCGTAGCCGACATCCTGGGTGAAAGCCGCCAGCAGGAAGAAGACGGATTCAAGGCCTTCACGCGCTACGGCCAGAAAGACCATGAGGACCAGCGGGAAGCCACCGCCGCCCTGCTTTTGCAGTGCCTGATCGACCGATCGTTCCAGCGTGGCTTTGATGTTACGTGAGACTTTGCGCATCCAGAACACCATGGAGGTGAGGATGACCACGGCCACGACCGCCACGATGCCTTCAAATAGTTCTTGCTGTTTTTGCGGGAATTCGCCGGTGGTTTCGTTGATGAAGATGCCAAGGCCTAAGCAGAGTGCAGCCGCAATGAAGACACCCGCCCACATCGCGGGGAACCACTGTGTACGCTGGGTGCGTTTCAGGTAGCTGGCAATCAGGCTGACGATGAGTGCTGCTTCAAGACCTTCACGCAGCATAATGAGAAACGGTACGAACATCACCAACCTCTTGATTGTTAAGGAGGGTAAACCTTAGGTAAAAATACGTAAAGTGCAAACGATATCGATTATCATTATCGCGGGTAAAATTACAAGTCACTTAATGAAATTATTTCTCATTTGCGGCGTGGGAGACAGATTCAGTGAAAGTGGGTGTTTGAGATTTCAGCGATGTTTACTAAAGGTTCAGTGCAGGGTATCGCTTCAGGCTCAGTGCACTGTCCACTAAAGGCCATCCCGATCGCGAAGAAATCACGCATCCCTGCAGATCGGCCGCGCCGTCCATGGCGCGGACGCTTCGCTCTTCGGAATGGCCTTTATTGGACGTTTGGCTGTGGTATTGCTTTGAACTGAAGATTTAAGCATTGCTGATTTTAATGACACGCACCAAAGCTTCAGAGCAGACTGGGGCCTTTCTGGGGCTGGCATTCCGCAGCGCTGAACGTCATGAGTCTGCCAGGATAGCCCGCAGGACGCGGGCGAAAGGCGGGGCGGCACATGGATGTGCCATCCCCGCCGTTCCGTCAGGCAGACGAATGAAGTGAAGGTACCGCGTCAGCGGCGCGAGGACCGCCAGCCCCAGAAAGGCACCAGACTGCGTTATCACCGGTTGTTTTAAATTGAGTGTAGGAGCCTGGTCGATTCCATAAAAAAGCCCGCCGTTTAACGGGCGGGCTTGATGTATCAGAGACAAATTACTTGGTGTTGAATTCCGCTTCAGCTGCCTCGAAACGCGCCTGTGCTTCTTCTGATGGGCCTTTGCCGATCAGGCTGAACACCACAATCGCGATGCTGGCGAAGATGAAGCCAGGAATGATTTCATACAGTTCGGTGTAACCGTACTGTTTCCACAGCAACACGGTCATTGCACCAATCACCATACCGGCCAGCGCGCCGTTGCGTGTCATACGTTTCCAGCACACACCGAACAGGACAACCGGACCGAAGGCTGCACCAAAGCCCGCCCAGGCATAGCTGACTAAGCCCAGCACGCGGTTTTCCGGGTTGGCCGCCAGCGCGATAGCGATCAACGCAATCAGCAGCACCATTAAACGGCCTACCCATACCAGCTCTTTCTGGCTGGCGTTTTTGCGCAGGAAACCTTTATAGAGGTCTTCTGTCAGGGCGCTTGAACACACCAGCAGCTGGCAGCTCAGGGTGGACATCACCGCGGCTAAAATCGCTGACAGCAGAATACCGGCAATCCACGGGTTAAACAGAATACGCGCCAGTTCAATGAATACGCGCTCGCCGTTCTGACTCACGCCTGCCGCTTGTTCAGGATGGTTCTGGAAGTAAGCGATACCGAAGAAGCCTACTGCTACGGCACCCGCCAGGCACAGGATCATCCAGGTCATGCCGATGCGACGTGCGGTGCGAATCGAGTGGTGAGAATCAGCAGCCATAAAGCGCGCCAGGATATGCGGTTGTCCAAAGTATCCCAGACCCCAACCGAGCAGTGAGATCACTGCGACGAAGTTGAGCCCTTTCAGCATGTCGAGATTTTCGAGGCTTTTCGCTTCGATAACCGCCAGTGAATCATCCAGTCCGCCAACGGCAATAATCACAAATACCGGTGTGAGAATCAGCGCGAAGATCATCAGGCTGGCCTGCACGGTATCGGTCCAGCTCACCGCCAGGAAACCGCCCACCAGCGTGTAGAGGATAGTGGCAGCAGCACCAGCCCACAGCGCGGTCTGGTAATCCATGCCGAAGGTGCTTTCAAACAGACGAGCACCGGCAACCACGCCAGATGCGCAATAGATGGTGAAGAAGATGAGAATGACCACGGCGGAGATCACACGCAGCAGTTTGCTTTTATCTTCGAAACGGCTGGAGAAGAAGTCCGGCAGGGTTAAGGCGTTGTCGTGATGTTCGGTCTGCACACGCAGGCGACCCGCGACAATTTTCCAGTTCAGCCAGGCACCGATGGTCAGGCCGATGGCGATCCAGCTTTCAGAAATGCCAGAAAGGAAAATGGCGCCGGGCAAGCCCATCAGCAGCCAGCCACTCATATCAGACGCGCCCGCTGACAGTGCGGTTACCACGCTGCCTAAACTGCGTCCGCCCAGAATGTAGTCGTCAAAGTTTTTGGTTGAACGGTAGGCAATAAAGCCAATCAGCACCATTCCCAGGATATAAATTACAAAGGTCACCAACATCGGTGTGCTTACACTCATACTCTCTCCACTTATTATTTAATCCGTTAAGAGAAATCTCTCCTGAGCCATCGGAACGTGATGGCATCAGGGCTTTACCGCATCCAGAGAAAGCGATTTCTCTTAAGGCGCGGTATCCTGCCGCAAAGGGGCGGCGCGCACAATGCATTTAACACAGCTGTCACAATGGTTTCACCTGACTTCGCTGATTTAATGCCAATAGGTTGCACGCGCTCACACTTTGAGTTGCACCTTATTCAACATGAGAGTGCTCTCGTTGACCAGAGTTGCAACTTTGGCGAGCTTCTTGCAGCAAGTTCCGTGCCGCTTTTCACAAGCCCGATTTTAAGCGGTGATAAACGTGCAACCCAGGTCACATTTAACATGGTTGCACAAAGTTGCAACATGAGTGATAGTGCAGCCCACGCTGATGTCGATTCATATTTTGAGGACGAGGAAATCATGGGAACCACCACCATGGGGGTGAAGCTGGATGAAGCCACCCGCGATCGCATTAAACTGGCGGCAGGTAAAATTGACCGCACGCCACACTGGCTGATCAAACAGGCGATTTTTAACTACCTTTCACAGCTGGAAGCCGGTGAAGGACTGCCAGAAATTCCCCTACAGCTTGCCGATGCCGCCAGTGAAGAAGGCGCGCCAGACGAGTCATTCCAGCCTTTCCTCGACTTCGCTGAACATATTTTGCCGCAGACGGTGACGCGTTCGGCCATCACCGCCGCGTGGCGTCGTCCGGAAACTGATGCCGTGCCGATGCTGCTGGAGCAGGCGCGTCTCCCTGCCCCGCTAGCTGAGAAAACCCATCAACTGGCTTACAGCCTGGCGGATAAGCTACGGCACCAAAAAGGTGCAACCGGACGCGCCGGAATGGTGCAAAGCCTGTTGCAGGAGTTCTCCCTTTCTTCGCAGGAAGGCGTAGCGCTGATGTGTCTGGCGGAAGCGCTGCTGCGTATTCCTGATAAGCCAACCCGCGATGCGTTGATTCGCGACAAAATCAGCAATGGCAACTGGCAGTCGCACCTGGGCCGCAGCCCGTCGATGTTCGTCAATGCCGCGACCTGGGGATTGCTGTTTACCGGACGTCTGGTTTCGACGCATAACGAAGCCAACTTGTCGCGTTCGCTGAATCGCATTATCGGTAAGAGTGGCGAACCGCTGATCCGCAAAGGCGTGGATATGGCGATGCGTCTGATGGGCGAGCAGTTCGTTACCGGTGAAACCATTGCTGAAGCGCTGGCCAATGCGCGCAAGCTGGAAGAGAAAGGTTTCCGCTACTCCTACGATATGCTGGGTGAAGCGGCGCTGACCGCCAGCGATGCCAAAGCTTATCTGGTGTCCTATCAGCAGGCGATCCATGCGATTGGTAAAGCTTCCAATGGCCGTGGCATCTATGAAGGCCCGGGCATCTCGATCAAACTTTCGGCGCTGCATCCGCGTTACAGCCGTGCGCAGTATGAGCGCGTGATGGAAGAGCTTTATCCGATCCTCAAATCGCTGACCCTGCTGGCCCGCTCTTATGACATCGGTATCAATATCGATGCGGAAGAAGCGGATCGTCTGGAGCTGTCGCTCGATCTGCTGGAAAAGCTGTGTTTCGAGCCAGAGCTGGAAGGCTGGAACGGCATTGGTTTCGTCATTCAGGCCTATATGAAGCGCTGTCCGTTTGTAATCGACTCACTGGTGGATTTAGCCCAGCGCAGCCGTCGTCGCCTGATGATCCGTCTGGTGAAAGGCGCGTATTGGGATAGCGAAATCAAACGCGCGCAGATTGAAGGTCTGGAAGGTTATCCGGTTTATACCCGCAAGGTGTACACCGACATCTCTTATCTGGCTTGCGCCCGCAAGCTGCTGGCGGTGCCGAATCTGATCTATCCGCAATTTGCTACCCATAACGCCCACACGCTGGCCGCGATTTATCAGCTGGCAGGCAATAACTATTATCCGGGCCAGTATGAGTTCCAGTGTCTTCACGGCATGGGCGAACCGCTGTATGAGCAGGTGGTCGGCAAAGTGGCAGACGGCAAACTGAACCGTCCGTGCCGTATTTATGCGCCGGTCGGTACCCATGAAACCCTGCTGGCTTATCTGGTACGTCGTTTACTGGAGAACGGGGCCAACACTTCGTTCGTTAACCGCATCGCGGATAACACCCTGCCGCTGGATGAGCTGGTTGCCGATCCGGTTTCTGCTGTAGAGAAGATGGCGCTGACCGAAGGCGCTATCGGTTTACCACATCCGAAAATCCCCCTGCCGCGCGATCTGTACGGCGAGAAGCGCGCCAACTCTGCCGGTCTGGATTTGGCTAACGAGCATCGTCTGGCGTCTCTGTCCAGCGCCCTGCTCAGCAGCGCCAGCCAGCCCTGGGTTGCCCAGCCGCTGATTGAAGGTGAACTGGGTGAAGGCGTCAGCCGTCCGGTGCTTAACCCTTCTGCACCCGCCGATGTGGTGGGCAGCGTGCGCGAAGCCAGCGAAGCGGAAGTGTCTGACGCGCTGGATGCAGCTGTGAATGCCGGCCCAATCTGGTTTGCAACGCCACCACAGGAACGTGCTGCGATTCTGGAGCGCGCCGCCGAAGCGATGGAAGGCCAAATGCAGCAGCTGATCGGCCTGCTGGTGCGTGAAGCGGGTAAAACCTACAACAACGCCATTGCCGAAGTACGTGAAGCGGTGGATTTCCTCTATTACTACGCTGGCATGGTGCGTGATGATTTCGATAATGAAACCCATCGCCCACTCGGCCCGGTAGTGTGCATCAGCCCATGGAATTTCCCGCTGGCGATTTTCGCGGGTCAGATTGCGGCTGCACTGGCGGCAGGTAACAGCGTGCTGGCGAAACCGGCTGAGCAGACGCCACTGATTGCCGCGCAGGCGGTACAGATCATGCTGGATGCGGGCGTCCCTGCAGGCGTACTGCAACTGCTGCCAGGCCAGGGTGAAACCGTCGGTGCACAGTTAACGGGCGACGAGCGCGTACGCGGTGTGATGTTCACCGGTTCCACGGCCGTGGCTACGCTGCTGCAACGTAATCTGGCCGGTCGTCTCGATCCGCAAGGCCGTCCAACGCCGCTGATTGCTGAGACTGGTGGCATGAACGCGATGATCGTGGACTCTTCCGCGCTGACTGAGCAGGTGGTGGTCGATATCGTTGCCTCCGCTTTCGACAGTGCCGGTCAACGCTGTTCGGCGCTGCGTCTGCTGTGCGTACAAGACGATGTGGCCGATCACACCCTGAAGATGCTGCGTGGCGCGATGGCCGAATGCCGTATGGGCAATCCGGAACGTCTCTCGACGGATATCGGCCCGGTGATTGATGCCGAAGCTAAAAGCAACATCGAGCGTCACATTCAGGGGATGCGCAATAAAGGTTTCACCGTGTATCAGGCGGCGCAGGATAATCCACAAGACAATAAAGAGTGGACCAGCGGCACCTTTATTAAGCCAACTCTGATCGAACTGGGTCAGGTGAGCGATCTGGATAAAGAAGTATTTGGTCCGGTGCTGCACGTAGTGCGTTTTGCGCGCAATAACCTGCCACAGCTGATCGATCAGATTAACGCCTCCGGTTACGGTCTGACGCTGGGTGTGCATACCCGTATCGATGAAACCATTGCGCAGGTCACGGCGGGTGCTAAGGTCGGTAACCTATATGTAAACCGCAATATGGTCGGCGCAGTGGTCGGCGTGCAGCCATTTGGTGGTGAAGGGTTATCTGGCACCGGTCCGAAAGCCGGCGGTCCTTTGTACCTCTATCGCCTGCTGGCAAACCGTCCGGACAGTGCACTGCGTAAGACCTTTGATCGTCAGGATGCCGAGCGTCCGGTCGACAGCTCAGTGCGCACCGAGTTGATGAGCGCGCACCAGGCATTGCAGAGCTGGGCGCAGGATAAACCTGAGCTGCTGGCGCTCTGTCAGCGTTATGACGAGCTGGCGCAGGCGGGTACGGTGCGACTGCTGCCGGGTCCAACCGGTGAACGTAACACCTTTACGCTTCTGCCGCGCGATCACGTCCTCTGTATTGCGGATAACGAACAGGATGCGCTGACGCAACTGGCAGCAGTCACCAGCGTGGGCACTCAGGCAATCTGGCAGGATGATGAGTTGCATCGTGCGCTGCGGAAATCTCTCCCCGCTGCCGTGCAAAAACACGTGGTGCTGGTGAAAGATGTGCTGGCAGCCGAGTTTGATGCGGTGATCTATCACGGTGATGCCGATCAGCTACGTTTGCTGTGCGAACAGGTTGCGGCGCGTGACGGCGCGATTGTTTCGGTGCAGGGCTTCGCGCGTGGTGAAACTAATCTGCTACTGGAACGTCTGTTGATAGAGCGCTCGCTGAGCGTGAATACCGCCGCAGCGGGTGGTAACGCCAGCTTGATGACCATTGGTTAAAAAAGACAAGGGCCCAAACGGGCCCTTATTCAACGCGCGCCGCGACGAGTTGACACACTCTTCGCGGCGCTGTTGTTTTGCACTTTAAATTTACGCTGCAGACTTATTGCGCTTCATACCAATTAAAGTCGGGAACACGAACAGCGACTGCCCCAACCCGCGATTGGTCACCGACCAGACCGCCACCGACAGCAGCGAGCAAATTCCCACAATCGCAACCGGATACAAACACGCCCACAGTACGGAGAACCAGGCATATTCAAACAGATGATGGCGCTGAGCGAACAGAATCGCTGACATGCCAAAATACTCAATGAAGATGCGATGGATCACGTAGATCTGCAGGGTATTACGGCCAATCCAGTTGAAGTACGACATCTTAAAGTGCGCGTTGAGCCAGCGGCAGGCCGCCACGCTCGCCAGCACCGCGATGATGCACAGGAACAGGCTCTTATCCAGACCGAAGATAATGTGAATCCCTGATACCGCCCCCAGCAGCGCCCATGGCACGATGTTTTCACGGCGCCATTCGCTCAGGCGCAGCATCATCGGGCTCCAGAACGCGCCCAGCAAGAAGAACAGGAAGTACTGCGCCACACTTTGCGGTCCCCAATAGGGAATAATCTTCTCCACTGCCAGATAGTTAAGCGCAATCGCAACCACCAGCAACGCCACTTTCTGTTTGTGGAAGATCTTCGCACACAAGAAATACAGTGCCAGTCCGTACAGATACCACGAGGTGCTCATCGCCATAAATGTCAGTTTCAGGAACTCAAACAATGAACCCGCATAGGCAGCATTCAGGTTGTGTGAGATACGCTGACCGGTGATCTCTGTGGAGATACCCACAATCGACCACCACTGGATAAAGCCCCATAAAATATACAGATAGAACAGATTGGTAATACGGCTGGTAAATACCTGCTTCCACGGACGATTAAGAATACCGTTGGTTGCCAGCAATCCAGAAACAAAGAAAAAGGCTGGCATACGTAGCGGAGATAAAACGGTATTAAACTGCACCCATATTTCTGCCGGTATCCAACCAGCCGTCAATAATTTCACCGTTCCTTCAAATCCGGGTAATACGGTGTGGTACAACACCACCAGCAATATGCAGGCCCCTTTCAGGGTATTGACCCATGCAATATCTTCTTTCCTGGCGTTATTCATATGATTAACTCCCGCTGCTGTGTAGGTCTTTAAGGAGAAGTATGAGGAAATAAACAATGATGCATTTCTGGTTATTAAACGATTATTAAACATGCTGGCGCGGGATGACTCTAGCGAAAGTCCTAAAAGTTTTTTACTGGCCCTGATATAACAATACTTTACAGTTCCAGACATTAGTTGAATGCTAAGCAGGCTAACAATATCTTCCCAAAATAGAGTGACTAAGGGTATGGCGAGGGAAATAAGGTTAGCAATTAATACAGTGAAATTAAGAGCAATCCGCCACAATTAAACCAAATTAAAATAAAATGATATTCGGATAATTATTAAATGTGGCAGATGGATAAGCGCGGATATTAATAGTGTGCTAGACAGGAATAATTAGGGCCAGTGAGCTGGCCCTATTTGATTATTGCAACGGAGCTGCTTTTGTCTCTGGTGCGGGTTTTCGCAACAGTCGTGGATAAAGGAATAACATTCTGCCTGGACCGCGATTGAGCAACGACCACACCAACAACGAGACCGTCACACAGAGCGCCACGCCCGTAATCGGCATCAACAATGCCCATGCCCAACTGAACACTGCATTGCCAAACCAGCCGTAATGCAACGCCACTGCAATCGCGCTCAGTCCCAGCAGCTCGATAAAGATGCGATGCAGCACGTAAATCTGCAGCGTGTTACGGCCAATCCAGTTGAGCCACGCCATGTTCAGGCGCTCATTGAGGAAGCGGCACGCGACGATGCCAAACACGATGGTCAGCAGGCTGTAGAACGGATTTTTATAGATACCGCCCACATGATGCACCACGCCAATCACCGCGATGCCCGCCAGCAGCAGCCAGTGTTGACGCTTAAGCTGGCTAATCTCAATCAGAGACTGGCTGAAGAACACGCCGAGCAGGAAGTAAAGATAGTTTTGCGCCACGCTGGCCGGGCCCCAACCGGGGATCAGGCTAAACTGCGCGGCATAGGTTGCGACAATTGCCAGTGCCATCAGCGCCATTTTCTGACGATGGAACAGCTTGGTGAACAGGAAGAAACCCGCCAGCGCATACAGATACCACAGGCTGGTCATCGAGGTCAGCAGTAGCTTAAGGAACTCAAACGGCGTGTCCGCATAGGCGGCGTTTTTGGTGCTGGATAGCCGCTCACCGAGATGGGTGGAGATATAGTGAATGCTCAGCCACTGAATCACGCCCCACAGCAAATAGAGATAGACGATATTGCTGAACTTCTTGGTGAACACCTCTTTCCAGCTTTTCTTCACGATCGAACTGGCCGCCAGTAAGCCCGAGACAAAGAAAAAGGCGGGCATACGCAGCGGTGAAAGATAGGTATTAAAGGTCACCCACCAGTGCGCAGGGACGATGCCGGCCGTGAGGTGATGCAGGGAAGGAGCGAAAGTGGTGATGATCGAGTGGTGCAACACCACCAGCAAGATGCAGGCACCTTTTAGCGTGTTGATCCAGAGGACTTCATTTCTGGCATTACTCATTTTATGATCCTGATTGCGCCATGAATTTGTAAAGAATTATTTATATTTACAAAGATGTCTCAATCGGGGGCGTCCTAAAAATTTTTCTGCCTCTTTCCAGCAGAATCTCACACTCAATTAAACTCGTTTTTTCAGTGGGTTATATAAAAGACGCTTAACAACTTTCAGAGGAAACTGAGAGGGCGAATTCAGGAAGGAGAAGAGAAAGCGTCGTCAGTTCCAGACGACGCTTGAGACTATTGGTTAAGAAACTTGTCAAGAAATTGCCGGGTACGAGCCTGCTGTGGATTGCTGAACAGTTCTTTCGCTGCACCCTGCTCCACGATACGGCCCTGATCCATAAAGATCGCCCGATCGGCCACGTCACGCGCAAAGCTCATCTCATGCGTCACGATCACCATGGTGCGTTTCTCCTGTGCCAGCGCGCGGATGGTATTCAACACTTCACCCACCAGCTCCGGATCCAGTGCCGAAGTCGGCTCATCGAACAGAATCACTTCCGGGCGCATCGCCAGCGCACGCGCAATCGCGACACGCTGCTGCTGCCCGCCAGAGAGGCGACGCGGGAAGCTCTCCTCTTTGCCGTGCAGACCGACCTTCTCCAGCAAGTTGCGCGCGCGCGCCACGGCTTCCGCTTTCGGTTCACCCTTCACGATCACCGGCCCTTCGATGATGTTCTCCAGCACTGAACGATGCGGGAACAGATTGAAGTTCTGAAACACGAAACCCACCTGCTGACGCAAACGGCGCACCTGTTCTTTCTGTTTATTGAGCCCGATGCTGGCATCAATGGTGATATTACCCACCGTGACGCGACCGCTATCCGGCACTTCCAGCAAATTGATACTGCGCAGCAAGGTGGTTTTACCCGAGCCGCTCGGCCCGATAATCGCCACCACTTCGCCCGGCGCCACATCAAGGTCGATGCCGTGCAACACGGTCTGGCCGTGGAACTGCTTGACCAATTGACGTATTTCAATCGCACTCATTTCGCCTCCCGATCCTGTCGATTCACATGCGCTTCCAGGCGGTTTTGTAACGCCGACAGCACCGTCGCCATCACCCAGTAAATCAGTGAGGCAGCCAGATACATGGTGAACACTTCCAGCGTGCGCGAGGTGATCAATTGCGCCTGACGGAACAGCTCCGGCACCTGAATGGTGGCCGCCAGCGAGGTATCTTTTACCAGGCTGATAAAGCTATTACCGAGCGGTGGCAAGGCGGTACGTGCCGCCTGTGGCAGAATCACACGGCGCAGAGTTTGCCATGGCGTCATGCCGATACTGGCTGCCGCTTCCCACTGTCCGCGTTCAATCGCAGCAATCGCGCCACGCAGAGATTCCGACGCGTAAGCAGCAGTATTGAGTGACAAACCAATCATCGCGGAAGGAATCGGATCCAGCTCGATACCAAACTGCGGCAAGCCGTAGTAGATCATAAACAGCTGGGCGATAAGCGGCGTGCCACGGAAAATCGACACATAGATGCGCGCCAGCCAGTTAATCGGCCAGAAATGTGACAGGCGCATCAGCGCCAGCACAAAGCCGAGTATCAAGCCGAAGAACATCCCGCCGATACTCAGCTGCAGCGTGAACAGCGCGCCTTTCAGTAAAAATGGTGCTGAATCCAGCACCAGTTGGAGGCTTTCCTGCATTATTTAGTGACGTCCGCGCCGAACCATTTCTCAGAGAGTTTGCTCAGCGAGCCATCTTTCTGCATGTCAGCAATCGCCGCATCAATGGCTTTCACCAGGTCATCATTGCCTTTACGTACTGCCACGCCTGATTCCAGGCGAGAGAATGCCGGGCCCGCTACCGCCATGGTGTCGCCGGTTTTCTTCACCAGATCCAGTGCCGCTAAACGGTCAACCAGAATGGCATCGAGACGGCCAGAACGCAGATCCTGGTATTTGGTTGGGTCATCATCATAGGTACGGATATCGACGCCTTTGACGTTATCGCGCAGCCACTGCTCGTAGTTAGAGCCAAGGCCAACGCCGACTTTCTTGCCTGACAGATCGTCTGGCTTAGTGATGCTGCCAGCATTTTTCTTCATCGTCAGCGCCTGCACGCCAGAGATGGTGTACGGCGTAGAGAAGTCATACTTCTTCTTACGCTCAGGTGAGATGGTCACCTGGTTGATCACTACATCAATACGCTTCGAATCAAGCGATGCCAGCATGCCATCCCACTTGGTCGGCTTCAGATCCGCTTTAACGCCGAGATGCTGCGCCAGCTCTTGCGCGAACTCCACTTCGAAACCGGTCAGCTTGCCGCTTTCATCCTGGAAACTGAACGGCGGATAGGTGCCTTCCAGACCGACGCGCAGCTCACCTTTACTCTTAACCTGTGCCAGCAGATCTTCTGCGGCGAACGTTTTAACGTTTACGCCCGCGACCAGCGCGACCGCCATCATGCCCATCACCAGTTGGCGACGAATAGGAGAGAAAGCCATGTTTACCCCATTTATTGTGATGTGTTGTGTGCTATGAGGCAGCGAAACCGGAGTTTGCCGCCTTTTCGTTATTGGCGCTGCATCCATGACCCGTGTGAGATATGAATGCAGCTGCCGGATTATAAGCTTTTTTTGTTCGAGCCTTAGACCGAAGGATGATAAGCAAATAACGCAGGCGCGCCGCCGGTATGAATAAACAGCAGCGGCCCTTCGCGGCGGAAACGATTCTGCGCAATGCCGTCGATTAATCCAGCCATCGCTTTGCCGGTGTAAACCGGATCCAGCATGATGCCTTCAAGACGTGCCAGCAGTTTCACCGCTGCCATGCCTTCATCATTAGGTTCGCCATAACGCGGTGCAAAGTAGTCGTCCCACAAGGTGATGGGTGCCTGCGTCTGCACTTCCAGCTGCTCAGCCAGCGCGGTGCGAATACGCTCAACCACCGGCAGCTGCGCCTCGACTTTGCGCGAAACCGTCACGCCCACCAGCTCCGTTTCCGGCAGCAACTGCTCTAGCCCTACCGCTAAGCCCGCATGGGTTCCGGCGCTGCCCGATGCCACCACCACCGCGGCGAAATCCACCACGCCTTCGCTTTGATGAGCGATCTCCTGAGCGCACTCGACATAGCCGAGCGCGCCCAGTGCGTTGGAACCGCCAACCGGCACGATATAAGGACGGAAACCCTGGGCTTCGAGATGCTCAGCCTGTTCGGCCAGTTGTTGAGTGGGATTATGCAGCGCATCGACCATCACCACCTCGACATCCATCAAGTCGAGCATCAGGCGATTGCCGTTGGTGAGATAGTTTTCAGAGGTGGTGCCAATCGGATTTTCCAGCAGCGCCACACACTTGAGGCCAAGACGCGCCGCTACTGCCGCCGTCTGACGCACGTGGTTGGATTGGATTGCACCCGCCGTCAGCAGAACATCCGCGCCTTCACGCAGCGCATCGGCCGCCAGGAATTCGAGTTTACGCAGTTTATTGCCGCCCATGGCCACAGGCGTGAAGTCATCGCGCTTAATAAAGATATCGCGACCGAGATAATCAGAAAGCCGTGGCAGATGCTCAAGCGGCGTGGGTGCACCGAGTAATTCAAGACGTGGGAACTGGTGCAATAGATGTAAGGACAATGCAGCCTCCATTCGGGCAATATGCAATTATCCATACAGTGTTGCAGAAGATGAGAAAAGTCGCACCCGGAATTCTGCGAGTGCGGCCCCTGTTGCTGCTATGCTCAGCAACAACAAGGGCAGGATCACAATCAGCCCTGCTGCCAGCCTAAAAACTGGTCATATTTACGCAGAGCGATGCGGTAATTATTATTACCGGCATCCGGCAAATCGTTTTCCAGACACTCATGCCAGCTATTGCCCCGTAATCTGTCGGCCGGGAAATTTTTCGCTTTCAGCATGTCATCAAGACGACGCAGCCGCACCACATACTCGCGAATGGTGCTGTGACTCATCTCGGTCTGCTCAAACAGATACTGTTTGAACGCCATAATGTCGAAGTAATTAGGATGGGTATTACAAAAAATATCGCTGCAGAAACGACATAACGCGGTCAGTTCCGGCTGGAGTTTCACCCATACCTGTTCATCAATCATCTGGTCCATCCGTGCGATGGCCTCTTTATTGATGATTTGTCCGCGAAACACTAACGCCATACGGTCTAAAACTTTGCCACAATGTGAACAGTTGCTTTGGCTGTGTTTATAGTCTTTAAGATAGCGACTTAAAGGTCTGGCTTTGGCTTTGGCTCCCATTGCTGAGTCCCCGGTTTTTTTATTTTTTAGATGCCAGGAACTGATTCTGTCAGCGCGCCCCCGCTAACCGGGCACGCAGGCGTTTGATCGCCTGACTGTGCAGCTGACTGACGCGGGATTCCCCCACTTCCAGCACTGCGCCAATCTCTTTCAGGTTCAGTTCTTCCTGGTAGTACAGTGTGAGCACTAATTTTTCACGATCGGGCAGTGCCTCGATGGCTTCAATTACGCGATCACGCAGGCTTCCTTCCATTAACTGATGAAGCGGGTTGGCTTCTTCGTGCCCATCCGTCACCAGCTCCGCACTGTCACCGTGCTCTTCCCGATACTCGTCGTAGGAGAAGAGTTGGCTGTTATTGGTATCGAGCAAAATCTGCCGATACTCTTCCAGCGAAACATTCAACTGTTCAGCCACTTCCTGCTCAGTAGCCGAGCGCCCCAACGCTTGTTCTACCTGATGCATAGCACCGGCCACTTCGCGCGCATTACGACGCACGCTGCGAGGTGCCCAGTCGCGGCTGCGCAGTTCATCCAGCATCGCCCCTCGGATTCGCTGCACGGCATAAGTGGTAAAGGCGGTGCCTTGCAGCGCGTCGTAGCGCTCCACGGCATTCAATAAACCAATCCCACCTGCCTGCAGCAGATCGTCAAGCTCAACGCTGGCTGGCAGACGTACCTGCAAGCGCAACGCTTCGTGTCGCACCAGAGGAACGTAGCGCTGCCAGAGCGAATGTTTATCCATCACGCCTTCAGGCGTATAGAGATCGTTCACGATGACTACCCTGCGTTAATAAAGTTATCGGCATGATTATCCAATTCTGTAGGGGTTTCGATTGGCAGAATAGGCGGGCAAAAGCGAGGTTATTTCAAATTTGTTATGGATGGCGGTGGAATGCACCGCCATAAGCGAAGCCGCTAGCGTAGATTGCGCAGCCTTTGGCGCGTGCCAGGCGGCACCACGTCCCATAATGCACAGGTTTTGCCATCAAGTGCCTGATAAAAATCGCTTATCGGCGCTTCAGTTTCCAGCAGCGGATTAAACACCACCTGCCCGGATTCCGCATCGATACTTATCATTTTATTGATAAACAGCCGCTGTAAGTCGCTGCGAAGGAACAATCCGTTATCGACGCTGTTATCGGCAAGAAAACCTTCTTCATTTTCCTGTGTATCGATATAGCAGGCTTCCACCCACGGCCAACTGTGGCGTTCCGTAAGCTGCGTGCCAGTGATGATGCAGGCGCCATAGCGTGCCTTCACCGCCGAACTGAACTCCGCCTGGCTGGCACGCTGGAACACCTTCGCCTTAACGCGACGCCCCACTTCTAAGCCCGGCATCACCGCCGTCGGCACTTTGTGCTGCGGCGTGCTCAGCACCACCAGAAACTGAATTTTACGCGACAGCGGGAAACAAGGATGCGCATACGGGTCGAACAGCTGCCAGTACTCCTCCTCTTCCGTCTGCCGCATCAGCACCAGTTTAAAGCCCCGGCTGGAGAGCAGGTTCTGCGCCTCCGCCGAGTTAGGATCGAGCATGGCGTAAACCTGGGTTTCGCCCACCACCTTCCAGCGCCCTTCCTTCTTTATTTCATCGTTACGGCGGAAATAAAGGAAAGCCTGCTGGCTTTTTAAATAGTGTTCGAAACGGCGCAGATAGTTTTTGCGCTCGTTATCTTCCGAGACGAACAACAGATCCTCTAACGGACTGTTTATCTCCTCCTGCGCGAACACCGCGCGGATCACCAAATTGCGAAAGCTGGTCGACGGGCTCAGCAACCCGCGTGCGGTAAGCTCTTTCTCATCAGGATGCTGCTGCGCATAGCGCAACGCAATCTCTTCGAAGGTCAGTAGCTCACCCGGTAACAAGTCATAATTGAAGCGCATAGACACCCCAGAAACAGAAAAAAGTCGTGCGAAAAAATTGGAATGATTCTGGGGAAGTTATCGGCATTTATAGGTGGGACTGTAACAGGTTGGTTACTTTTCTTGCGTTATAGGGTGCTGGGGGAAATCATCATCGTTGATGAGATCAAATTTGGTTTATTGCAGGAATAATCACTGCGGGGCAAACATGATCACCATATGTTTGATCTTCTCATGCACTTCTGCCGAAGGCGGTACCGGCAGTTTAGCATGCTTAGCCGCGTACAACGCTTCGGTACAGAGCGATAAATCGCCGGTGCGCATATGTAGGCCGTTCAACTGCCCTTTTTCATCCAGATCAATGTCTATCTGACAGGTTTTGCCAATGTAATTGTCGGCGTCAAAAAACTGAGTCTGGATAGCAAAGGTAACGGCGTAATAGTAGCTTTTGAGGTCGGTAACCACAGGCGCAGGGGGATTTTGAGAATAAGTACGAGGATGCTTTATTGGCGCGCAGCCAGAGAGCAGTAGAAGCGCTAAAAGGGCAATGCGATTATGCATGGTTCACGTCCTGTGAAAAGTCAGAGCTGTGAGTATATCTGCATATTCATGATATGCAGATATAAAAAAACCCCGCCAAAGCGGGGTTTGATAAACAATAAGCTTAGAGCGATTAGCCCTGCAGCAGAGACAGAACCTGCTGTGGAACCTGGTTAGCTTTAGCCAACACTGAGTTACCCGCCTGCTGAATGATCTGTGCTTTAGACATGTTTGAAACTTCAGTTGCGTAGTCAGCATCCTGAATACGAGACTGTGCTTCAGACAGGTTGGTGGTGGTGTTGTTCAGGTTGGTGATAGCAGAATCCAAACGGTTCTGCACCGCACCCAGGCTTGAACGGAAGGTATCAACAGATGCGATAGCTTTGTCCAGCAGCGCCAGTGGGTCTGCTGTTGATGCACCGGTGAATTGGGCAGTTGCATCATCACCAGACAATTCGATCGCTGTGGTTCCGCCTGTTGCAACAGCAGTAGGGGAGGCGGTGTCGCCGCTGTTAGCAATGGCATCAGTACCTGTGCCATCATCACCTGCCAAGTAATTCTTACCTTGGACAGTTACAAAACCAACAGCATCTCCATCATCATTAGCTGCAACTTTAATATACTGGTCACTTTGAGCGCCAGTCACACCATTCTCTTCATCATTGTAGGTTACTTGAGTGGTGTTCAGAGCAACACTACCATCAGTTCCAACAGATACTGAGTAGTTATCGCTACCGGAGCTGACTACATAAGTATCTTGTGCTACACCAGCTTTTTGAACGTTGTGCAATGTCAGTGAGCTAACATCAACTTTCAAGGCATCGGCCACGTCCTGCAGGTCAACTTTAGACATTGCACCGCTACCATCACCGATTTGCGTAATAGTATCGCCTAATTCCAGTGAGTTATTTGCAACTGAGAAGCCTTTGAGTCCCAAAGTAGAGGAGTCGATCTGTTTCAAGTCGATATCAATAGTCTGACCATCGTTAGCGCCAACCTGGATAGACATTTTGCCGTCTTTAGCCAGTACGTTCACGCCGTTGAACTGAGTCTGACCAGATACACGGTCAATTTCGTCCAAACGGGATTTGATTTCGTCCTGGATTGACGACAGGTCAGAATCTGAGTTGGTACCGTTCTGAGACTGTACAGTCAGTTCACGGATACGCTGTAAGTTGTTGTTGATTTCTGACAGTGCGCCTTCAGTAGTCTGCGCAGCAGAGATACCGTCGTTGGCGTTACGAGCAGCCTGAGTCAGGCCGTTGATGTTAGAGGTGAAGCGGTTGGCAATAGCCTGACCAGCGGCGTCATCTTTAGCGCTGTTGATACGAAGACCAGAAGACAGACGCTCAATAGAAGTAGACAGAGCAGACTGGTTCTTGTTGATATTGTTCTGGGTGATCAGCGAGAGGCTGTTGGTGTTAATTACTTGAGCCATGGTTTAAGTTCCTATTAATCAAGTCTTTGGTTATGGTTTGGGCTTCAACCCGCCGGCTTCAGCGCCGTCAAAGTTGTTATCGTCTGTGCTTAAACAACCTTTAGAGATTTTTTAGTACCAGGCGAAATTTTTTCTCTTCAACCTGTCACGCTTATCTTTATCGCCCTCACCCCGCACTTCTTTAGTGCGAACCCAATACTTTTCTAGCGTTGGAATTACCCTTCTCTATATGCCTTATTCGCTTTATCACTCGCTGGTAAATAATTTTAAACTTTGCCTATTAAGAGCCGATAACCCCGGTATTCACTCTCCGTGTCGGTATAAAAGGAAACAACATGGCTAGTATCTCTACCCTCGGTATCGGTTCAGGACTCGACTTAAGTACTATTCTGGATAACCTGGAAACCGCCGAAAAAGCGTCCCTGACGCCGATTTCAACTCAGCAGACCGCTTACACTGCCAAACTGAGTGCTTACGGCACGCTGAAAAGCGCGTTGACCACTTTCCAGACCGCTAACACCACGCTGAATGATGCAGATCTGTTCACGGCAACCTCCGCGACCAGCAGTACCAGCGCCTTTAGTGCCACAACATCCGGTTCAGTGGTTGCAGGTAAATATACAATTAGCGTTTCGCAGTTGGCGCAGGCGCAAACCCTGACTTCAGCAGTACAAACCAGCAACACCACGGCGCTGGGTGACAGTTCAGCCAGCAGCCGCACGCTGACTATTGCGCTCAAAGATGGCAGCAGCAAAGACATTACCCTGACCAGCGATCAAACCTCGTTGACCGGGATGCGTGACGCAATTAACAGTGCAGACGCTGGGGTTTCCGCCACCATCATTAAAGTGGGTGATGGCAGCTATCGTCTGTCTCTGACCTCAAGCGAAACCGGCAGCGATAATGCCGTGACGTCGATTAGCGTGACAGGCGATGACACATTGCAAGGTATCGTCGGCTACGATTCCACTGCTAGCAGCAATGCGATGACCGAAAGCGTCGCCGCGCAAAATGCCAAGCTTACCGTGAACAACGTTGAGATTGAGAACAGCAGCAACACCATTGATGATGCGCTGGAAGGTATTACTCTCAATTTGAACGATACCACCACCGGTAATCAGACCCTGACAATTACCAAAGACACCTCTAAAGCAGAGAGTGCAATCAATAGTTGGGTTAGCGCTTACAACACTTTGCTGGATCAGTTTGACACATTAACCAAATATACTGCGGTAGATGTGGGTGCCGATTCTCAGGACACCAGCAACGGCGCGCTGTTGGGCGACAGTACGCTGCGTACTATCCAAACCCAGCTGAAAAGCATGCTGACCAACGCGCAAAGTTCATCCACCTATAAATCACTGGCGCAGATTGGTATCACTACTGATCCCACCACTGGTCAATTAGAAACCGACTCCGACAAACTGGAAACGGCATTAAGCAGCGATCCCGATGGTGTGAAAGAGATGATCGTCGGCGACGGTAAAACCACCGGCATCAGCACCACCATCGCCACCAACCTGACCAGCTGGCTTTCAACAACCGGTATTGTCCAGGCTGCCACCGACGGGGTGAGCAAAACACTGAATGAGTTAACCGATCAGTACAACGACATGAGTACGCGCATCGATAACATGGTGGCACGCTACAAAACCCAGTTTACCGCCCTCGACGTTTTGATGAGCTCGCTGAACCAAACCAGTAGCTATCTGACGCAGCAGTTCGAGTCTTCAAGTAGCTCTAGCTCCAGCAGCTCATCGTAATAAGGAGTGATCATGTACAGCGCAAATGGCACTAAAGCCTATGCAAAAATTGGTGTGGAGAGCGCTGTCATGAGCGCCAACCAGCAGCAGCTGGTCTCCATGCTGTTTGACGGCGCGCTCAGCGCGCTGGTTCGTGCCCGCCTGTTTTTGCAGGATGGCAATATTGAAGGCAAAGGTTCATCGCTGTCTAAAGCGATCAACATCATCGAAAACGGACTTAAGCAGGGTCTGGTGGAAGGTAGCGGCGATGAGCTCACCGATAATCTGGTGGGACTTTACGCCTATATGGTCCGCCGTCTGCTGCAGGCCAACCTGCGTAATGATGTAGAAGCCATCGAAGAAGTCGAAGGCCTTCTGCGTAATATCGCTGACGCCTGGAAAGAAGTCGCACAACCTCAACACCTTCAGGACGCCGTTTAATGAACAACGCACCGCATCTGATTACCGTTTACCAACAGTTACTCGATCTCAGCCATGGAATGCTGCGCCTGGCCGCAGACGGCGAATGGGATGACCTGATTACAAAGGAAGTGGATTACGTCAGTGCGGTGCAAACTTTGGCCCGCTCGACCGAAGCGGCGCCGCCCTCCAGCCAGTTGCAGGATCAGCTGCGTCCGGTACTGCGCCATATCCTCGACAATGAGAGTGAAGTCAAACGTCTGTTGAAATTGCGTATGGACGAGCTGACGCAACTGGTGGGCCAATCATCTAAGCAGAAATCGGTGATGAGCGCGTACGGCAAGCAAGGCAATGTGTATCTGCCACAGAATTAATTTGCGGCGGGCTGAATGAGAAACGGGTGAGCTGATGCTCACCCGTTTTTCTTTGTAGCTGTGCTCACAAAATCACTTCTGCGCAGGCACCGAAACCGGCTGCATAATTTCCGGCGTAATATCCTGAATCACCGCGTCTTTAGGACGCTTCGCCACTTCTACCAGCGCCTGCTGACACTCAACGGTTGGGCGATCGACCTTGCGCATGCGCAAGCCGTCATAACGCAGCTCACCGTTCTCCAGCGCAATCGGCATCACGCGCACCTGGCGCGTCACGTTGACCCATTCATCGCTGAGGCGGGTTAACTTGCCCGGCTTGGCAATCACACGCTGCCACTGACGGCAGTCCAGCGTGTCGCCTTCTGCGCCAATGATTAGGCTGCCCATCGCCTGACCACTGATCAACTTGCTCTGCGGTCCGACGGTTTGCCAGTTACCTTTCAGTTCCACTGGTGCCGGGGTTTTTACCGCTTCGTCGTAATTGCTGATTTGCGCACATCCGCTCAAGCTCAGCGCGGCCAGTACCATCCACTTTTTCATTATTGGTCCCTACACTCGCATCAATGGCGGCTACGTTATAATTTTTCGCGTAAGTTACGCAAGGAATCTCGATGAAAACCCGGCTGAGCCTGACAATACAGCGCGCGCACGTTACACTAGCGCGCAATCGATAAGCAGGAAATTCGCATGAAAACCCCAGAAGAGTATTACGCCCAGGCCCGCACGATGTTTTTTGCTGCGCACGCCGATTTTCAAGCCGCGCTGGATGAACTGACCGAGAGCGATGCGCGCGCGGCTAACCTGTCATTGCGCCAACTGCGCGAGTGGCACGCTGAGCGCATTTATGCAGCGTTCATACGTCAGAAGAAACTGGATGGCATGCTGTTTTCTATCCAATTAGCTGAACCTGATAAAGCGGTTGCCGCTGAAGCCATTGAAACTTACCTGAAATCTCATGCGGAAGCGTTGGGAATGACGTGGGAAGAGTTCTGCATCAAGAACGAGCTTTAAGCGAAGCGGCACTAAAAATATATCTCAAACACACCTCCAACCACACAAATCGGCAAGGAAAAAGTTGTACAATTTCGAATAAGTTGTATAACTTGTACCTGACGGCTTCGGTCGTAGATTGTCCTTGAACGAAGGTGCTGTTGCGCCGCCTCTGGAGGAGTTGCTGGATTTCCCCTCCAGAGGTAGTATTTTTTCGTTTACCCTTCGCGCTCAATCCCTTTCACTTCTACATAACTTGCCACCGCCAATAGACGATTAATGTGCGTCAGCAGCAGATCCACATCTGACTGTAAAAATTGCTGCCCGGCACGCGATGCGGTCAAAATGGCATCCTGAACGGTGTCGCTGATCGTTAAGTTGTTATCCTGCTTAGCCTGAATCAATAAGGCCGCAATCAGTAATGACTGTGCCTCAACCTGCGCCACCAACTCCTTAGCTTCCGTATCCATTTTTGCCATTTTCAACAAAATATCGATCACCAGTTGACGCATGTTTACCCCCTAAATAAGCCAATTCCCTGTGTAACGCTGTTGAGTACCAGTGCAAATCCCGCTAACTGTATCTCAGATAGAAAAATAATACTCTCCACAGGGCTTCGAGCCTTGCCACTGTTTTTATTTACAGTAATATGACGCACCCTCTTTAAAGAATGGACTGCCCTGATGTTTGTGGAGCTGATTTACGATAAGCGCAACGTTGCCGGTTTGCCGGGCGCACGTGAGATGATATTGCAGGAATTGGAGAAGCGCGTGCAACGCGTATTTCCCGAGATCGAGGTACGCGTCAAGCCAATGGAGCGAAACGCCATTGATACCGATCTGAGTAAGAATGATAAAGCGACGGTGGCACGTATTGTCGAAGAGATGTTCGATGAGGCCGAAATGTGGCTGGTGGCCGATTAAGCCACCAGCGCGGGGGAACTTAGCTGTCTTGCTCGCTGTGATTGATGGCGATCTCTAAATCCTGAATCGCCAGCTCTATATCATCTAACAGTTGTCCCTGCTTATTGAGCAGCGTGTCAAAACGTCCTGCGTACTCTTTGTCTTTGTACTCTCCTGCATCAAATGCCAACCAGTGGCTGGATAGCGTCTCAGTATTGGTCTGCGCATAGTGACGCATCTCTTTTAACTGGGAGGTGACATCACGCAGGTAGTCAGTTTTGGTTTTGATTGCCTCTGTATCACTCATGCTATCTTCCTTTTCGCTAATTAAACCCGTTTAAATAACGTTTGAATGATTAAAGTTAGTAGAAAATAGCGAGACCGCATTAAGAATAATCGGAAGATGAAAAAGGCGACCCGAAGGCCGCCTGAGCATTACAGATACTTCCGCGCGAGGGCGATCAGCTCATCCTTCGCGGCAACACCTAACTTCTCAACCCCACTTTCGACAAAGTTAAATGCTTGAGTGAAGTCCTTCACGCTGGCGTTGATGTCCTGACTGACAGCATCCGTACTGACTCCCACGACAGGCTGCCCAGCGAGATCCCCGACGGTTGAAGCTGATGACGGCCCGGCGCTAGCAGAACCGTTTGCCAGGGGATCGGGCGTGGCCAACTGTTGGGTAAGATCCGTCGCATCCGCAGCCGCCGGCGCCGGCGCCGCTTGGGCCTCGCTGCCAGCGTTTGCGGCTGACGTTGAGGTATCCAATGCTGGCGCATTGCTATCAGCGGGCGTTGAGACGTCAGGTGCTGGCGCACTGCTCACCGCTGGCGTTGTGGCTTCCTGCCCGGCTGCGCTGCTCACGGCTGCCGATGAGGCTTTCGCAGCCGGCACACTGCTCGCTGCCGGCACCGCCACCTCATTAGCAAAACTCTCTAACGGTGACAGCGCGCTGGCATCCGGTGATGCAGTTGCTGCACTATTTTCGATTACAGTTTGGTCGCTCATAATTTTCTCCTTCTTGCTTAATAAAGACCACAGTCGGCCAAAGCTGGCTGCAATCCGCTCGGTAATACTCATCATGGCCTCCTTAATGCGTCGATTCGGGTGGCGCGTCTTCCCCCACAACCTGCTTCACTTTGTCCGCCGTTTTGTTAGCGGTGCGATCGGGCAAGCCGTCGAGCTTTTTCTGTAGCGTCACTAACTGGCTTGTCAGTTCGGCCACCCGCGCTTCCCGCCGATCGGAAATCGCGCGGTACTGCTGGCGAATATCTTCCACCCGTCGGTTGGCGCTGTTATTCACGAAAACGAACATAATGGTCATCGCCGCACACAGCAGCGACAGCACCAGCAGCAGGCCGCCCAGCAGTAGCTGACGCCGATGGCCTCGCACTGAAAACTCACTGTTTATCTGCACCATCGCGACTCTCCTCTAAGGTGGTGATCAGTTGATTGATCTGACTGCGAAATTTATCGCTATGATCAGATTCCGTCGTGGCCAGTAAAATGCCCAGCGCGTTCTTAATCAGCCGCAGGTCGGTTTCCAGCGAAGAGATGCGCCGCAAGTTTTTGTCGTGCCGAATACGCAGGTCATCGTTTTCCCGGCGCATCAGCGCGTGGCTCTCTTTGAGAAGCATCACCTGCTCTTTGTAGCTGGTGATGATCTCGCCGCCGGCGCGATTGCTGGTGACGATGGCCGCGATACCAGCCATTAAGGGTTTCCAGAAAACAGCTGCCGCACCGCCACCGAGAAGCAGCGCACCGACGCTGGTCACCAAACTACTTTCCATGCTTCACCTCTCTTCACTGGCAAGGGATCCGCCCGAGGAACATGTTGTCCGCCCTTGCCAGTTGCGCGGCCAACATCAGAATTTAAGTTTACTTTAATTAATGAATTTAAGTATACTTAAGTAAAACCCAGCGGAGTTGTCAAGATGATGAAAAAAGAATCTGCAGGTGAACGCATCCGCAGCCGTCGCAAAGCGCTGAAGTTCACGCAGCAAACAGTGGCAAGCGGCATTGGCGTGTCACATGTCGCTGTTTCACAATGGGAAAAAGATGAGACGGTCCCGCGCGGCGAGAACCTGTTGCGGCTGGCAGAACTGCTGCAATGCACAGCAGCATGGATAATTGATGGTGAGGGTGAAGTGTTTACCGCCCCGCTAAACGTCAGTGACGTCAGTGCCATGCCGTTGATCACTCTGACGCAAGCGTCTGCGTGGATGCAGGAGCAACGCTTATTGATTCAGCAACAGGCGACCCGTTTTCTCTACAGCGACAGCAAACTGAGTGAATCAGCGTTGGCGGTCAGCATTGAAGATGCCGCCATGCAACCTGACTATCGGCCTGGCGATACGCTGATATTCGATCCTGCCGTTGCCCCGCAACCGGGTGATGTGGTGTTGGCACAGGTCAATGGCGTGGCGCAGGTGCGCATTTATCGTTTGATGGCAGAACAGCATGACGAGCAAATTTTCTCGTTGCGGCCGTTAAATGATGATTTCCCCGTGCAGACATCGTCGGAGAAAAAGATTGAATTAATTGGAACCATGATGGAAATGCGCCGCTATCGTGCCAGATAGTCAAACGCAAAAAACCCGCCTATGAGCGGGTCAAAACAAGCAAAGCTACGGCAATTATTACAATACGTCGGTCAGTTGATCGACGACAACCCTCCCATGCACATCCTTCTGCGTAATACGATAGTTAACGTTATAAGAGCGGCGGTTGCAGAGCTTATCAAACAGCGTCACGCTGCCTTTTTGCTTGCCGTCTACGCTAACAATATGCCATTCAGTGACATCTTCCTGACCGCGGTTGTTGAGTCTTAACACGCTCTGTTCAACTAATCGGTCGCTATCATCAATCTTTAAATAGTCGCGTAACATTATGCTCACCTCTGGTTAACGAGGGCCAAGATACGCCTTTTACTTATCCATTCAATCGAATATTTTAATCGACAAGTCCGCACTGGTGCGCTTCATTAACAATTCGACTTGACGCCGTTTCGCTAGCCGTTTCGGTTAACCCTTTTATGGGTAAAAAGTTTACGATTCGAGCCAATAATGTTGGACAGCCCCCGGCCCAGGCCTGCTAATGTAGGCGCCACAATAAAAAAGTTGTTCGGACAATCGCTATGCTCACCACCATCATTTATCGCAGTCACCTCCATGATCATGTTCCTATCAAAACCCTTGAAGACATGGTGGCGAAAGCGAATAACAAAAACAGTTCTCATGATGTCACCGGCATACTTCTTTTTGATGGTCTGCACTTCTTCCAGCTACTTGAAGGCCCGCGTAACGCCGTACAAAGCATCTATGACCGCATTTGTGCTGATGCCCGTCACCATAATTTGGTCGAGCTAATGCATGACTTCGCGCCAGCACGCCGCTTCGGCAAAGTCGGCATGGAACTGTTTGATTTACGTGAACACGATAAATCCATGGTTCTTCAGGCCGTGCTGGATAAAGGTACTTCGCGCTATCAACTGACTTATGACGATCGCGCACTGCAGTTTCTGCGTACCTTTGTCATCGCCCGTGATAAAGAAAACTACTTCGAGATTCCAGCCGCCAGCACCTGGGAATTTATTGCGGATGAGTCACCCCGAACGCTTCAGGATGATGTGATCGACTCACTGAAAGAGTGCCAGTTTGCCTTCCAGCCGATTATCGATCCCTTCGCACGCCGTGTTGCATCCTATGAGGCGCTTATCCGCACCCCGACAGGTGGATCTCCTGCCGAATACTTTTCTGCTTTCGGCGGCGAAGCTGTTTACCATGCGGATATTCAGTCTAAGAAACTGGCGTTCGAACTGGCGCAAAAATTAGGTATTGGCGAACACAGCATCTCCATCAATTTGCTTCCGATGTCATTAGTCACTGTACCCGATGCAGTTGAGTTTCTGCTGACTGAGATAGAAGCAAATGGGTTGGTGCCGGAGCAAGTGATTGTTGAAGTGACTGAAAACGAGATCATCTCACGTACCGATGAGTTTGCCGCGCAGGTGCGTAAATTGAAATCAGCAGGTATCAGTCTGGCACTGGATGATTTTGGTGCGGGCTTTGCTGGCCTGTCGTTATTATCAAAATTCCAGCCGGACAAAATAAAGATCGATCGTGAAATTATCAGCGATGTGCACAAAAGCGGTCCCAAGCAGGCGATAATGCATGCCATTATTAAGTGCTGTAACTCGCTGGAAATTGCGGTCATTGCCGAAGGTGTGGAGAAAGCCGAAGAGTGGATGTGGCTGGAAGCGGCGGGCATTAGCCAGTTCCAGGGCTATCTGTTCGCACGTCCGCAGTTAAACGGCTTCCCGGCTATCGCCTGGCCGGAAATCAAATAGCAAGCTGCCAAAAAGAATAAAAAAACCGCCTTCATGGCGGTTTTTGAATTTAAAGCGGGAAATAACCCGGTGGTAATAATCGATCGCTGATGACCTGGTAGTTCATCAACTTAAAAGAGCTTAACGTGATGGGCACGGCAACGCAGGGACGGTACCAGCCAAACTGCCTTATATATCGCCAGACTTCTGGCGGATTATCTTTATCTCGAACCCAGTAATAACCTTCTTTCATGCTTACACGCTTCTTGTTGCTGCAACCCTTACTCAACATCCCTCAACGCATTGCGTGATGCGCACATTGCGGAACGAGTTCCCTGCTCTAAGGAATGCTTACCTAAGGTGCACACTCTAGCATACCGATAGCGAATCTGATCAGTAAGTGGTTGTTTTATTTAGCGCTTCGCTTATCGCGCGGTATTATTACCGGCATAAAAAAAGCCGCATCAGCGGCTTTCTCAGGTATCAATAATAAGTGACTTCAATGGTGCCATACTGCTTATCCGTGACTTGCCCTTCAGCGTCAGTGGTGACGGTATCGCAACGGAAAGGAACATCATTCTTATACTGGCATTGCGTGGTAACCGTTTTGCTCTGGTCGTTTCTTTGCACTGTGGTCACCACGTCGGATATTTTCTTCGCGTCCGCATCATGTTTAGCACTGGCGCGTGAAACTTCCTCATCGCCCTTCTTAATACTCAATAACGTCATATCGCCGTCGTTATTGTAGGTCAGATGGAATTTAACATCAGAGGCAGGAGATGAGATTTGATCCACCCATCCCTGATCGTTATAGCCGATATCCACTGTCATGATGGGCGTGACTTTCTTTATTACCGCGCACTGCTTGTTCAGCGTGACAACCACACGCTGACCATTCTCAACACCGGTCAGTTGATCGCCTTCACGCGTGACTTCAGTGATCTCCCCGGTTTTATCGATGGATTTCACATGGGAAATACAGCCTTGTGCATCAAACGCAATATCCACGTCAAAGATTGGCGTGTTATCGGCGCTAAACAGACGTTGGTGGGTGCTTTTGACTTTGCCCGGAATGGCTTCGAACTGATAGAGGTAAGCGTAATTTTTCATCTGCGGCGCAAAGTCCGCATTTTTATTATCACAGCCGGATAGCATTATCATTGCCATCAGCAGCAGCAGGGTGTGCTTCACGTGAGAATCCTCTTCTCGATATACGCTGTGTGTCAGGCCAGCATCATGCCGTTGTTACTGAAAAAGATAAATGCTTTCCCGCCTGACACCACAACAATCTGTGCAGCCACTACACCTGCATATTCATAATGTCTGTATACGCCGACACCATTTTGTTACGCACCTGAATCCCCATTTGCATGGAAATCGAGGATTTCTGCAGATCGACCATCACATCATTCAACTGGATGCCCGGTTTGCCCATTTCAAAATCCTGCGCCTGGGTGCGCGCCGTGGTTTGCGTTTCACTGATCTTATCCAGTGCTGCCTTCATGGTGGCACCGAAATCCACCTGATTGGTTGACTCGGCCTGCTTGCCGCTGGCCTGCAGTGACGTTAACTGCAGCTGCTGCAACACACCATCAATTGCCTGAATCGACATTGCCTGTACCTCATGGAAGAAGGGTTTAAATTTTCACGCTGCAAAAGTTAACACACTGTCAATAGGACAAAGGCGCTAAATAAACGTAAAAACCCCGGCTTATCCAGCCATCGAAGTGACCCAATTCATCAATAATGCCAGCCATAAGATTGGAAATTAATTTTCATTTGTTCCTCAAAACAGTTCGCATTGCCGCAAGGCGGCAAGTTCGCGAATCCCCAGGAGCTTACTCAGGTAAGTGACTGGGGTGAACGAACGCAGCCAACGCTGCAGCAATGCGAAATGTGAAGAGGAAAGTCAGGGAGTCTGTTTTGTCACCACAACTTACCCGGTCAATTATGTCAGGCAGGAATCGGTCATGAATGCGAGTGCAGCCGCCACACAAGATACCGCAAAGAAAGGTTTCAATGACCTTCTGGCCCGCCTGCGCGCCAATCCGCGAATTCCACTCATTATTGCTGCCGCTGCCGCTATCGCAGTGGTTTTTGCGTTGGTGCTGTGGGCCAAAGCGCCGGACTATCGCGTCCTTTATAACAATCTCTCTGATGAGGATGGCGGCGCGATTGTCACTCAGCTGACGCAAATGAACATTCCTTACCAGTTCGCCGAGAACGGCGGTGCCTTGATGGTGCCGGCCGATAAGGTACATGAACTGCGTCTGCGCCTGGCGCAACAGGGGCTGCCGAAAGGTGGCTCTGTTGGCTTTGAGCTGATGGATAAAGAGAAGTTCGGCATCAGCCAGTTCAGTGAGCAGATCAACTACCAGCGTGCGCTGGAAGGCGAACTGGCCCGCACCATCGAAACCCTCGGTCCGGTAAAGAGCGCGCGCGTGCATCTGGCGATGCCAAAACCGACGCTGTTCGTGCGTGAGCAAAAAGCCCCTTCTGCCTCCGTGACGCTGAACCTGCAACCGGGTCGCGCGTTAGATGAAGGCCAGATTCAGGCGATTCAGCACATGGTATCAAGCAGCGTCGCCGGTCTGCCGCCGGGCAACGTGACCGTGGTGGATCAAGCCGGACGTCTGCTGACCCGTTCTGACAGCGAAGGCCGTGACCTGAATGATGCGCAGCTCAAGTACGCATCTGAAGTGGAAGCGCGTTATCAGCAACGTATCGAAGCCATCCTGAATCCGATTGTTGGCCAGGGCAATGTGCATGCGCAGGTGACAGCGCAGATCAACTTTGACCGCAGCGAACAAACTGACGAGAAGTATCAGCCAAACGCCGATCCGAACAACACCGCGATTCGCTCGCGCCAGACCAATACCAACCAGCAGAACGGCAGCCCGTATCCAGGCGGTGTGCCGGGTGCGTTATCGAATCAGCCTGCTCCAGCGAATACCGCGCCGGTTAACAACCCGCAACAGCAAAATGCCAACGGTCAGAATGCCAATGGTCAGAACAACGCGGCGAACAACAACGGCACTACCACCAGCACACAACAAAGCAGTGGCCCGAGCAGCTCAAGCCGTAACGACACGGTGAACTACGAGTTGGACCGCACCATTCGCCACACCAAGGTGAACGTCGGTGACGTACAGCGTCTGTCGGTAGCTGTCGTAGTGAACTACCGTGATGACGGCAAAGGCAAAGCAGTTGCACTGAACGATCAGCAGATCAAACAGATTGAAGACCTCACCCGTGAAGCGATGGGCTACTCCCAGAATCGTGGCGACAGCGTCAACGTGGTGAACTCGCAGTTCAACATCACCGAGCCGACTGGCGGTGACCTGCCGTTCTGGCAGTCGCAAGCCTTCTTCGACATGTTGATGAGCGGCGGTCGCTGGCTGCTGGTTGCACTGGTTGCCTTCATCCTGTATCGCAAGCTGGTACGTCCACAGCTGATGCGTAAGAAAGCGCAGGAGCAAGCGGCAGCAGAAGCAGCGGCAGCGCGTGCGGAAGCCGTGGAGTCTGAAGAAGCCTACAGCGTGCAGCTCAGTAAAGATGAGCTGGATCAGGAGCGTAAATCTAATAACCGCATGAGCGCCGAGGTGATGAGCCAGCGCATCCGCGATATGTCTGAAAACGATCCGCGCGTTGTAGCGCTGGTTATCCGCGAATGGATGAGTAAAGAACTATGAGTCTGACCGGTACTGAAAAAAGCGCCATTCTGATGATGACCATTGGCGAAGAGCGTGCGGCCGAGGTGTTCAAACACCTCAACCAGCGTGAAGTGCAGCACCTGAGCGCCGCGATGGCGGGGATGCGTCAGGTGTCGCATAAGCAGCTGACCGAAGTGCTGCGCGAGTTTGAAGCGGATGCCGAGCAGTTTGCTGCGCTGAGCCTCAACTCCAATGACTACCTGCGTTCGGTGCTGATCAAAGCGCTGGGCGAGGAGCGTGCTTCAAGCCTGCTGGAAGATATTCTCGAGAAGAATGAGACCACCAGCGGTATGGAAACGCTCAACTTTATGGAACCGCAGGCAGCGGCCGATCTTATCCGCGACGAGCATCCGCAGATTATCGCCACCATCCTGGTGCACCTCAAACGTGGCCAGGCCGCGGATATTCTGGCGCTGTTTGACGAACGTCTGCGTCACGACGTAATGCTGCGTATCGCCACCTTCGGTGGTGTACAGCCAGCGGCGCTGGCGGAACTGACCGAAGTGCTGAACGGCCTGCTGGATGGCACCAACCTTAAGCGTGCGAAGATGGGCGGCGTGAGAACTGCAGCCGAAATCATCAACCTGATGAAAACGCAGCAGGAAGAAGCGGTTATCGAAGCAGTACGCGATTTCGACGGCGAGCTGGCACAGAAGATCATCGACGAGATGTTCCTGTTCGAAAACCTGGTGGAAGTGGACGACCGCAGCATCCAGCGCCTGCTGCAGGAAGTGGAGTCCGAGCAGTTGCTGATCGCCCTGAAAGGTGCCGAACAGCCGCTGCGCGAGAAATTCCTCAAGAACATGTCGGCACGTGCGGCCGATATCCTGCGCGACGATCTGGCCAACCGTGGTCCGGTGCGTATGTCGGCAGTGGAAAACGAACAGAAAGCGATCCTGCTGGTGGTACGTCGCCTGGCAGAATCCGGCGAAATGGTAATTGGTGGTGGCGAGGAAACTTATGTCTGATGCCTTTTCCGCCCGTGCGTGGCAGCGCTGGCAGCCTGATGATTTAGGCAGCACGTTCAAAGTGGCAGAAGAACCGCAGCTGGAAGAGCCAGCCGCGGATGTCGAAATGAGCGCTGAAGAAGAGCAACAGCAAATGCTGGAGCGCATGCAGCAGCAGATGCGTAAAGATGCGCAGACGCAAGGCTACAGCGAAGGCTATCAAAAGGGCTTTGCCGAATCGCAGCAGAACGGTTACGACGCCGGTTTTCAGCAGGGACTGGCCGATGCCCAGCAGCAGCAGGCGCCATTACAGGCGCGTATGCAGCAGTTGGTGACTGAGTTTCATCACACGCTGGAAGCGCTGGATAGCGTCATCGCCTCTCGTCTAATGCAGCTGGCACTGGAAGCGGCGCGCACGGTTATTGGCCAGGCCACACAGGTTGATGGCACCGCCCTGCTGCGTCAGATTCAGCAGCTGATTCAGCAGGAACCGATGTTCAGCGGCAAACCGCAGCTGCGCGTCCATCCTGATGATTTACAGCGTATTGAGCAGACGCTGGGCCCGACGCTGGATCTGCACGGCTGGAAACTGCTGGCCGATAACTCACTGCATCCCGGCGGCTGTAAACTCAGCGCCGAAGATGGCGATCTCGATGCCAGCGTGGCAACCCGCTGGCAGGAACTGTGCCGTCTGGCCGCGCCGGGGACCCTGTAATGACCTCGTCACGTCTTTCACGCTGGCTTGGCGCGCTCGATGCCTTCGAAAATCGTATTTTGCAGGTACAGACCGTGCGTCGTTACGGTCGCCTGACCCGCGCCACCGGTCTAGTGCTGGAGGCCACCGGGCTGCAGCTGCCGCTCGGAGCCACCTGCATCATCGAACGTCACAATGGCAACACCATCACTGAAGTGGAAAGTGAAGTGGTGGGCTTCAACGGTCAGAAATTGTTGATGATGCCGCTGGAAGAAGTGGATGGCATTTTGCCGGGCGCGCGTGTTTACGCCCGTTTTAGCGGTGATAACGCACAAGGCGGCAAACAGCTGCTGCTCGGGCCAGAGTTGCTCGGCCGCGTACTGGATGGCGCAGGTAAACCTTTGGATGGTCTGCCCGCACCGGATACCGGCTATCGCGCGCCATTGATTACTGCCCCGTTTAACCCATTACAACGTACGCCGATCCACGATGTGCTGGATACCGGCGTACGTGCGATCAACGCCCTGCTCACCGTTGGGCGCGGTCAGCGTATGGGCCTGTTTGCCGGTTCTGGCGTGGGTAAGTCCGTGCTGCTTGGCATGATGGCGCGTTACACCAAAGCCGATGTGATTGTGGTTGGCCTGATTGGTGAACGTGGCCGTGAAGTAAAAGAATTTATTGAGAATATCCTCGGAGCAGAAGGCCGTGCGCGCTCGGTGGTGATCGCCGCACCGGCGGACGTTTCACCACTGCTGCGTATGCAGGGTGCCGCTTATGCCACGCGCATAGCGGAAGATTTTCGCGATCGCGGCCAGCACGTGTTGCTGATCATGGACTCCCTCACCCGCTACGCGATGGCACAGCGTGAAATCGCCCTCGCCATCGGTGAACCGCCGGCAACGAAAGGTTATCCACCGTCAGTGTTTGCCAAACTGCCAGCGCTGGTAGAACGCGCCGGTAACGGCACGCACGGTGGCGGTTCGATCACCGCTTTTTATACCGTGCTCACCGAAGGCGACGATCAGCAAGACCCGATTGCCGACTCAGCGCGCGCCATTCTTGATGGCCACATTGTATTGTCGCGTCGTCTGGCCGAAGCCGGTCACTATCCGGCGATTGATATTGAAGCCTCAATCAGCCGTGCGATGACCGCGCTGATTGATGACACCCACTACACGCGCGTGCGTCAGTTTAAACAGTTGCTCTCCAGCTTCCAGCGCAACCGCGATCTGGTTAGCGTGGGCGCGTATGCCGCCGGAAGCGATCCGATGCTGGATAAAGCCATCAAGCTCTATCCCGAAATGGAAGCCTTCCTGCAACAGGGTATTTTCGAACGCAGCGACTATGACGACGCCTGCCTGCATCTGCAGGCGATGTTCGGCTAGCGCGAGCTTAAGCGAGGTAAGTGATGAAAACTGCCAATGCTATCGATACGCTGCGCGATCTGGCGGAGCAGGATCTGGAACAGGCCGTGATTCATTTAGGCGATATGCGCCGTGGCGTGAAGCAGGCAGATGAACAACTCTCCATGCTGCTCGATTATCAGGATGAGTACCGCAACAAGCTCAATACGGATATGTCAGGCGGCATTTCCAGCCTGCGCTGGACCAATTACCACCAGTTCATTCAGACGCTGGAAAAAGCCATTGAACAGCATCGGCAACAGCTTAATCAGTGGAATCAGCGCCTGGATCAGGCGTTGAGGAACTGGCAAGAGAAGCATAAACGCCTGAATGCCTATCAGACGCTGATCACCCGCGCTGAAGAAAATGCATTACGACAAGAAAACCGTCTCGACCAGAAACGGATGGATGAATTTGCCCAACGGGCCGCAATGAGGAGAGGCGAATGATTACGCTGCCAACTTTGGTTACGCAAACCTCTAAAGTCAGCGATGCAGACAGTTCAGTGGCATCGGACAATTTACTGGGCACCGACACGCTGCCACAGGGCTTTATCACCGAGCTGGGTAACCGCTTGCTGACGCTGGCTCAACAACAAGGTGTTAACACGCAATCGACTGATCTGACAGCAGAAGTCGATGGAAAAGACGTCACAAAAGCGTCATTAAGCGCGTTATTGCAGGCACTGGACAAACCAGAGGCGTTAAACGCACTTTTACAACCGGAAAACACTAAAGCCACGCTGAAATCAGCCGATGATAAAGACAAGACTGAGGCAAGTTCGTTAAGTGCCAGCGACTTACAGAATGTTCAGGCGCTGTTCGCGATGTTACCGGTTGCAGTGGAAGCGCGTACCAGCCAGAGCGCCATCACTGATAAGACAACAGCCGATGCAGGCACGACGCTCAACGGGACATTGTTAAGCCGAACGCTGCAGAGCGCAGTGAAAGATGAGCAAGAGGCGCAGACCGACAGCACGCCTCACAAGAAATCCAGCGATGTGCTGAGCGGCATCACTCGTGATGCCAGCACCACGCAAACCAGTAACAGTGCCGCTGCCGCCAGCACCACGGCCAGCACCAGCAATGGCGCACTGTCACTGGATGAGAGCTTTAAACAGGTGCTGAGTACGCTCAGCAAACCGGAAGAACGTCGTGATACACAAAGCGACACGGTAACAGCATTAACCAGCGCCCCGGTCAGCAGCAGTAGCACACTGACCAACAGTACGGCGACGACCAGCACCACTCCGTCGACGCCGATGCTGAATGCCCAACTCGGCAGCAATGAGTGGCAGCAGGCGTTAAGCCAGCAAATCGTGATGTTCAGCCGCAACGGGCAGCAAAATGCCGAATTGCGCTTACATCCCGAAGATTTGGGTGCAATCCAGATCAACCTGACCCTCGACAAGGATCAGGCGCAGTTAAGTATGGTTTCCAGCCACAGCCAAGTGAGGGCCGCGCTGGAAGCGGCTCTCCCTCAGCTGCGTACAGCGCTGGCGGAGAGCGGTATCAACCTGGGACAGAGTAATGTCAGCAGCGACGCCTTCGCACAAAGCCAGAATTATCAGGGCCAGCAGGAAGGACGTCGTGATGGCCAGCACGGCAGCTTTACCCTCTCCCAGGACAGTGAAAACGAGATAACGCCTATTGCCGTCCCGGCAGCCCTTCAGGCGCGCGTGACAGGTAACGGCGCTGTCGATATCTTTGCCTGACAGCGGCTAAACGCTGAAGGTAAGCGTAAAACCCGCGTCTTTTCTTCCCATTGTTTGACTTAAGACGCGGGATAATCTGTCCAGGCGAGCCGAGAGGCTTGCCCATAATTCACAGGAAGTAACTGCAAACATGTCTGATAACGCGAAAGCTAAAGGCCGCAAACGTTCACTACTAATACCGGTGTTACTGATTGTAACGCTGGCCGCTTGCAGCGTGGCAGGCTATGCAGTCTGGCGAATGATGAATAAACACGGGGATGACAAACCGGAAGCGGCGAAAGTTGAGCCACCGGCCGCCCCCGTATTTTTTGCAATGGATACGTTTACGGTTAACCTGGTCAATCCTGACAACGATCCCGACCGTGTGTTGTACGTAGGCTTTACCCTGCGTCTGCCGGACGAGGATACCCGTCGTCGGTTGAATGATTACCTGCCTGAAGTGCGCAGCCGTTTGTTGTTGTTGCTTTCGCGTCAAAATGCCGCGCAGCTTGCAACAGAACAAGGCAAACAGGCCCTGGTTGAGCAGATCAAACAGGTTCTGGCACCGCCGCTGGTAAAAACGCAACCGCCACAGGTGGTCAGTGACGTGCTGTTTACCGCCTTCATTTTGAGGTGATTTAATGGGCGATAGCATTCTCTCCCAGGCTGAGATTGACGCGCTGCTTAATGGCGACAGTGACAGTGCGGAAGTAGAGAACAGTTCCAAAGGGACCGATGGCGATATCCGTCCCTATGATCCCAATACCCAGCGTCGCGTGGTGCGCGAGCGTCTGCAGGCGCTGGAGATCATTAACGAGCGTTTTGCCCGTCATTTTCGTATGGCGCTGTTTAACTTACTGCGCCGTAGCCCGGATATCAGTGTCGGTGCGATCAAGATTCAGCCTTACCATGAGTTCGCCCGCAATTTACCGGTGCCAACCAACCTGAACCTGATCCACCTGAAACCGCTGCGCGGAACTGCGCTGGTGGTGTTCTCACCGAGTCTGGTGTTTATCGCCGTAGATAACCTGTTTGGTGGCGATGGCCGTTTCCCCACGAAAGTGGAAGGCCGTGAGTTTACCCATACCGAGCAACGCGTGATCCGCCGCATGCTGAAGCTGGCGCTGGATGGTTACAGCGATGCATGGAAAGCGATTTACCCGCTGGATGTTGAGTACGTGCGTTCGGAAATGCAGGTGAAATTCACCAACATCACCACCTCACCGAACGATATTGTGGTCAACACCCCATTCCAGGTCGAGATTGGTAACCTGGTCGGTGAATTTAATATCTGTATTCCGTTTTCAATGATTGAGCCGCTGCGCGAGCTGCTGGTCAATCCACCACTGGAAAACTCCCGTCAGGAAGATACGCACTGGCGCGACAATCTGGTGAAACAGGTGCAGCACTCGGAGCTGGAGCTGATTGCCCACTTCGCGGAAACATCGATGCGCCTGTCTCGTATTTTGCAACTGAAACCTGGTGACGTCCTGCCCATTGAGAAGCCGGACCGCATCATTGCTCACGTCGATGGCGTACCCGTGCTGACCAGCCAATATGGCACCATGAATGGCCAGTACGCGCTGCGTGTTGAACACCTGATTAACCCGATTTTGAATTCGCTGAACGAGGAACAGCCCGATGAGTGACAGCAAAAAACCGTCCGATGATATTTCTGCGGACGACCTGTGGGCTGAGGCAATGAACGAGCAGACAACCACCAGCACGCCTGATCCAACAGAGAACGTGTTCAAATCGTTTGAAAGCAACGGTGCCAGTGGCTCGCTGCAAGACATCGATCTGATTATGGATATCCCGGTCAAACTGACCGTGGAGTTGGGTCGCACTAAGATGACCATCAAAGAGCTGCTGCGCCTGACGCAAGGTTCCGTGGTGGCGCTGGATGGCCTGGCCGGTGAGCCACTGGATATTCTGATCAACGGATACCTGATTGCTCAGGGCGAAGTCGTGGTCGTGAATGACAAATATGGCGTGCGCATCACCGACATTATTACGCCATCCGAACGTATGCGTCGTCTGAGCCGTTAAGCATGTTAAAGAACGCGCAAATCGGCCAGCCCGTTCATAGCCAGCCGGTGGTCTCTACCGGTTCGGTGATTGGACAAGTCAGCAGCGTGCTGGCGGTGATTGTTCTGCTGATTCTGGCCTGTGGCTGGCTGGCAAAACGTCTCGGCTTTGCCCCGAAGACCGTCAACACTCAGGCGCTGAAAATCAGCGCCAGCGTGCAGGTGGGACGCCAGGAACGTGTGGTGATTGTCGATACCGCCGATGCGCGTTTAGTGCTGGGCGTCACCGCCCAGCAAATTACCCATCTGCATTCACTGCCGCCGGTGCCACCTGAAGAGCTGATTCACAAAGCCGTGGCGCCGCAGGATTTTCGTCAGCTGTTTCAGAATCTGGTTAAACGTCCCGGTAAACCCCAATGATGCGTCGATTGCTTCCCCTCTTGCCGCTGCTGTTGCTGGCACCGGTTGCCCATGCGCAATTGCCTGGTCTGGTCAGTCAGCCATTGGCGAATGGCGGCCAGAGTTGGTCGCTGCCGGTGCAGACGCTGGTGTTTATCACCTCGCTGACGTTTATTCCGGCCATCTTGCTGATGATGACCAGCTTCACCCGCATCATTATTGTTTTTGGCTTGCTGCGTAACGCCCTGGGCACGCCTTCTGCGCCACCCAATCAGGTTTTACTTGGCCTTGCGCTGTTTTTAACCTTCTTTATTATGGCGCCGACCTTCGACAAGATTTACAGCGACGCCTATTTGCCGTTCAGCCAGGACAAAATCAGCATGGACGTGGCGATAGATAAAGGCGCCCAGCCGCTGCGCGAATTTATGCTGCGCCAGACGCGTGAAGCAGACTTAGCGTTGTTTGCGCGTCTCGCCAACACCGCGCCGATAGAAGGCCCGGAAGCGGTGCCGATGCGTATTTTGCTGCCGGCTTACGTCACCAGTGAATTGAAAACCGCCTTTCAGATTGGCTTCACCGTGTTCATCCCGTTCCTGATCATCGACCTGGTGGTTGCCAGCGTGTTGATGGCGCTGGGGATGATGATGGTGCCGCCCGCAACCATTTCCCTGCCGTTCAAACTGATGTTGTTTGTGTTGGTGGATGGCTGGCAGCTGCTGGTGGGTTCACTGGCGCAGAGTTTCTACTCCTGAGTGGCTTCCGCCCTCGCCCTTTTCCTTACAGGAGCGCAGCATGACACCCGAATCCGTCATGGTCATCGGCCAGGAAGCGATGCGAATTGCCCTGATGCTCGCCGCCCCGCTGTTGCTGGCGGCGCTGGTCAGCGGTTTGATCATCAGTCTGTTACAGGCGGCAACGCAGGTAAACGAACAGACGCTCTCCTTTATTCCTAAGATCCTGGCTGTTGCCGCCACCGCGGTGATTGCCGGTCCGTGGATGCTGAATCTGGTGCTGGATTACATGCGTAATCTGTTTACCAACCTGCCTTACATCATCGGCTGATGATTAATTTCGACAGCAGCCAGCTGATTCATTGGGTCGCACAATTTTTCTGGCCGATGGTACGTTTGCTGGCCCTGTTTGCCAGCGCGCCCGTGCTGAGTGAGAAATCCATTCCCAAACGCGTGAAAGTGGGCTTGGCGGTATTGACGACCTGGATTGTCATTCCCGTGCTGCCCCCGGTAGAAGTCACGTTATTTACCCCAGCGGGTTTCTGGATCCTGTTACAGCAATTACTGATTGGTGTCGGGATTGGCCTGACCATGCAGCTGGCGTTTGCCGCTGTGCGCATGGCCGGTGAAGTGGTGGGTTTACAGATGGGCTTATCCTTCGCCACCTTCTTTGATCCTGGTAGTCGCCTTAACATGCCGGTGCTGGCCCGTTTTCTTGATATGCTGGCGATGCTGTTATTTCTCACCTTCAACGGACATCTGTGGCTGATTTCGCTGCTGGTGGACAGTTTTCATACCCTGCCGATTAACGATCAACCGCTCAACGCCAATGCTTTTATGGCGCTGGTGAAGTCCGCCGGTTTAATTTTCCTTAATGGGATGATGTTAGCGCTGCCCTTAATTGTTTTATTGCTCACGCTAAACATGGCACTAGGTTTGTTAAACCGTGTTTCACCACAACTGTCGGTTTTCGCGATTGGCTTTCCTATTACCTTAACGGTGGGGATCCTCAGCCTGGGTATGATGATGCCGCTGCTCGCCCCCTTCTGTGAACATCTCTTCGGCGAAGTCTTTGATTTACTCGCGCAGTTTGTGTCAGAACTGTCCCGCGCACGCTGATTAACCATTCTGTAGTAGTTCTTATGCGATAGTTAAGTATTCAAAATCAATCTGTGCATTTTTCGAACCATATTTCTCAGAAATCAACTGAGGTTATTCTGATAAATGCGCATTTCAGGTGAAAATTATTCTTATTAAACGGCGCTTCGCGTATTTTAGTCAGACGATTCCTAAGGTGATAAACCTTGAGAATTGGTTGAATAAATGCTCAAAGGGCTGTTTTTAAACAAAAAAAATATTACAGCGATTTTTCTTGTCTAAATCCCTTTTTTCCGGCATTGTCAACACTCGCTGAAACGTCACACTTTCGCGATTCAAATGTTTTTAAGAATTGTCCTATCAGATTTGTCTGTGACTTGCGCGATAGTGACAGGGCTCTCAAAAACAGAGCGAATTACACACTTAATGCAAACTCCCGGCGATTCCCACTATCGCGGGGAAAAGAGTGACGTGGAAGTAACACAATAAACTTCGCAGAAGGGTTCAGGGATAGAGTCATGATGGCGCACGGATATCATTCGCCAGTCTGCCGAGCAGAATAAAAAAGTGTCTTTGGAAATCTCTCTCGTACCGCAAACGCGTATTCATCGTTGATTTAAACGGATAACAAATTGGTGAGGGTCGCTATAATGCCAACGATTATTATGGATTCATGTAACTACACACGCCTGGGATTATCAGACTATATGTCGGCCAAAGGAGTTAAAAAGAAAAATATTACTCCGGTCTCTGATATTGAACAACTGCAACAAAGATGTGAGCAATTAAAACCTGGCGTCGTCTTTATTAACGAAGAATGTTTCATTCATGAAGCTGATTCCAGCGATCGTATCCGCGCCATTATTATGCAGCATCCAGATACGCTATTCTTTATCTTTATGGCGATCTCGAATATCCATTTTGAGGAATATCTCTACGTTCGTAAGAACCTGATTATTACGTCAAAATCGGTAAAAACCTCGACACTGGATTCACTGCTTGGCACCTACCTGCAAAAGAAACTCAACGCTACCCCGCGTATTTCTGCAGGATTGGATATTCATCCACTGACATTAAGTCAGACTGAATCAAATATGCTGAAAATGTGGATGTCAGGACATGACACCATTCAAATTTCAGACAAGATGCAAATTAAAGCCAAAACGGTATCGTCACACAAAGGTAATATTAAACGCAAAATTAAGACACATAATAAACAGGTTATTTATCATGTGGTGCGTCTTACCGATAACGTGACCTCCGGTATTTATGTCAACGTGCGATAGTCCTGCGCCTGAACAGTTTGAGTAAATAGCCGTAGCCGACAAAGGGCCAATCCGCAGATTGGCCCTTTGTCGTTTTGCTGAGATTTGCGAGCCAGGTCTCACTTCGACGCCTAATCCTTTACCGTTAACTGCCGATGCTTGTTCTCAGAACACCTACCCAAAATGAGAGCAAGGATATGAAAACAGCATCGATTGATGAGCAATATAAGCTCAGCATCTGGCAGAACCTGCGCCTGATGCCTCTTTTCAGCATGATCTTTGGTGGCATTCTGCTGCTTTTTGCCCTGTGTATCGGCCTCGCCAGCTATTTTTTAATCCAGAGTAATACTTCCCTCAATGATGCCACGGATGAAATTCAAATCCGTATGGGTATCTCTAATAGCTCAAACCATTTACGTACCGCCCGCCTGAACGTCTTGCAATCAGGCGCCGCCGCCCGTATTGGCGAAATGGATGGCTATCGTGCCGACCTGGCGCGCACCGAAACCCGCATTAAGCAGGCGCGCGACGGTTTTAAAATCTACATGGACCGCAAAGCGAAGACGCCAGAGGATATTGCACTGGATGCCCCGCTTACCGCGGCCTTCAATGACTATATCGATAAAGGGTTGAAGCCGATGATTGAGTCGGCGAAGCAAGGCAGCTTTGAAGGGATCGTCGCGCAGGAAACCGACGTTACGCGTAAGTTGGATGATGCGTATAACGCGGTATTACTCAAGGCGATTAAAATTCGAACCGACCGTGCCGAAGCGATCAACGCGGAAGCCGCGCATCAATCCCGCGTGGGCTTTATTGCCATGGCTGTGGCCTTTGCTGCCGCGCTGCTGTTAGTGCTCCTCACCTTCGTCTTCCTGCGTCGAGTGGTGATCAGCCCCCTGCGTGAATCAGTTGAGCGCATCGAGCGCATTGCTCAGGGCGACCTGACTGCACCGGAACAAGCTTATGGCCGTAGCGAGATTGGCAGCCTGTTGCACAACCTGCAACTGATGCAGGCCGCGCTGGTGCGTACCGTGGGCACCGTTCGTGAAGGCGCTGTCGCTATCTATCAGGGATCGAGTGAGATTTCGGCGGGTAACACCGATCTATCCTCACGCACTGAAGAGCAGGCTTCCGCGCTGGAGCAAACGGCTGCCAGCATGGAACAGCTCACCGCGACCGTGAAGCAGAATGCGGAGAACGCCCATCACGCGAGCCAACTGGCTGCGGACGCTTCCGGCAAAGCCCGCAGCGGTGGCGAACTGGTGCATGGCGTAGTGAAAACCATGAACAATATCTCTGGCAGCTCGAAGAAGATTGCTGAGATCACCAACGTGATTAATAGCATTGCCTTCCAGACCAATATTCTGGCGCTGAACGCGGCGGTAGAAGCGGCACGTGCCGGTGAACAAGGTCGTGGTTTCGCGGTAGTGGCAAGTGAAGTGCGCAATCTGGCCCAACGCAGTGCGCAGGCCGCGAAAGAAATTGAATCGCTGATTGCTGAGTCGGTTGATCTGATCAATAACGGTTCACATCAGGTGGGTGAAGCCGGTTCGACCATGGGTGAGATCGTCGAAGCAGTGCGTCGCGTGACCGATATTATGTCTGAAATCGCCGCCGCCTCGGATGAGCAGAGCCGTGGCATTCAGCAGGTGAGCCTGGCGGTCACCGAGATGGACAACGTGACGCAGCAGAACGCCTCACTGGTGGAAGAAGCCTCTTCTGCGGCCGCCTCGCTGGAAGATCAGGCGGGCCGTCTGACGCAGGCCGTTGCGGCGTTTAAACTCAACGATTCACCCGCATCGCATGTGATGGCACCTTCATCAGGTAGTCTGAAAGCGCCTACGCTGGCACCGCGTCCGGCATTGGCAGCGGCGAACAGCAATGACAACTGGGAAACGTTCTAAACTATCTCACCATCATTGATGGCGTCTGTTAATACACATCAGGTGCACCTTTGCGTGCACCTGATTTTTATGTCGCCTCAGGCTTCTTCGTAGGGCTCAACGAACACCCCTTCCGCATGGTCGCTCTCATTGAAGAACCAAATCCCCAGCGGATAATCCTCCAGCGCAACCAGATACATGATCCCTTCGTTAAAGCCTTCCACTGCCAGCACCGTACCCACGCGACGTGGGCCGCCATCGGTTTTTACCGTTACACGGTCATTCACCTGCATTGATTACTCTCCAGATATTGTCCTGAATACAGTGTAACGGAAGAAAATGGCGGCCGCCTGATCCGGATCAGCGTCGGGCGATTACCCATACCGCATGCACAATGCCCGGTATATATCCGCACAGCGTCAGCAGGATGTTCAGCCAGAAGGCGCCACCGAAGCCCACCTGCAGAAATACGCCCACGGGTGGCAGTAAAATCGCAATCACAATTCGAATAAAATCCATACTAACTCCCTGATATCACTTATTTATCGTCAAGCTCTAAGCATAGCTGCTGATTCCATAAATGAGATGACAGACGGGTAAAGTTCTGTCAGACCTCAGCTTTTCACTTTCTTAACATTACGCAGAGAGACTTCTGACGCGGGCAGCCCGTACACTTCTTCGTACTGCACCAACCCCAAAGGCGCAGTCAACCTAAAAGTAACAAGGATTTTTGCCCGCGCAGCGCGGGCTTTTTTTTGCCTGAAATCCGCCCCTCCCTGCCCTTTTCTCCGCTTGTCTATACTGATACAGAATCTCATCGCCTCTGGGAGGCCCATTATGACCACCGCAAAAGAGTACAGTGACAACGTGCAGCGCGAAGTGAATATCGACGTTGATGCATTGCTGGAAGCGATTCAGAAGAAAACCTCGGGCGAGGTAAAAGAGTTCATGGAAGCGGAACACGCTCACCGGGTAAAAGTGAATGGTGAAGCCTATGACTCCTATACGGAGCTGGCTGAGGCATTTGAACTCGATATCCGTGACTTCTCGATCACTGAAGTTAACCGTTGAAATCGATTTCATAAAAAAATACCCGGCGGGATGGCCGGGTAAAATAAATCAGTGAATTCGTTACACCAGGAAATTCTTAACACCTGAGTCAGACTACGCTTTAGTCAACACAAGACAAGTCCCAATCTTGCGTGTAAAACGAACAAAAATGCATTACCTTCCCCATTTGTTACCGAAAACACCGTGTGAGTGCTGTGTTTCTTTAATGCACAACTTGTGCACATCCTTTAGTGATACCGTTTTGTTTTAAGATTTATCCTGGAAGTTCACATGGCAGACTCGCAAAAAAGTGTGATCGCCATAACGCTATTATACTGATTACTCTCTGCTTTACGGACGCGCCTGGCGTAAGGAGTGTGTAGATGCTCAGACTTAACTCGTCGCTGATGATTGTGACCGATCTCGATGGCTCGCTATTGGATCATCATGATTACAACTGGGATGCCGCCAGTGAATGGTTGGCGCGCCTGAAACAGCAGGCGATTCCTGTGGTGTTTTGTTCCAGTAAAACCGCCGCAGAAATGATCCCCTTACAGAAACGCCTGGGTCTCTCAGGAACCCCTTTTATCGCTGAAAACGGCGCCTTTATCGCTTTCGACGGCGAGCAGATTGCGGCTGAAGAACCGGGCGAAAATTATCTGGCGCTGTGCCACTCTCTGAAAACCCTGCAATCCACTTTCCGCTTCAGCGGCTTTCACGACTTCAGCGATGCGGAAGTGGCCCGCTTCACGGGATTAACCCTGGCCGAAGCCAGCCAGAGCCGACTGCGCGATGCTTCAGAAGTCATACTCTGGCGTGATGATGGTGAAAAGCTGGAGGATTTTCGTGCGGCGTTGGCGGAACACAACCTGGCACTCACCCAGGGCGGACGATTCTGGCATGTGATGCCAGCGGGCTGCGGTAAAGGCATAGCACTGCAACAGTTGCAGCAGCATCTCGAACAACGCACCGGTGAGAAGCGCTCCACTATCGGCCTCGGCGATGGCCCCAATGATGTGCCGATGCTGGAGCAGGTCGATTATGCCGTGGTCATTAAGGGATTCAGCAAAACCCCGGTGATTCTCTCACGCCACGATCAACAGAATGTCTATCACACTGCGCATGTTGGCCCGCTAGGCTGGCGTGAAGGGCTGGACTATTTTCTCGCGCAACCCGACTAACCGCCTGACCTAAGGATGAGAAAATGAGTGATTTTTACCAAAATGGCGTCATTACTAACTTTCATAATCTCACCCAACGCAGCGTTGAGTCGCTGGAAAAAGAGATGGTGCGTTTCGCGCGTAAACGCAAAATGGGGCTGATCCTGCCTTCCCTGTTCTCCGAACTGGAAGGCCCGGCGCTGGATAACATCGTCAATGAACTGGCTAAAGTGCCTTATCTGGATGAGATCGTCATCGGTCTCGATCGTGCTGACCGCGACCAGTTTCTCTTTGCTCGCGAGTTCTTTTCCCGTCTGCCACAACGCCATCGCATCCTGTGGAATGATGGCCCACGTTTAAAAGCGCTGGATGCTGAACTGGATAAAGAAGGGTTGTCGCCGAGCCAACCGGGCAAAGGACGCAACGTGTGGTTCTGCACTGGTTATACGCTGGCCTCGGACCGCACTCAGTGCGTGGCGCTGCATGACTGCGATATCGTCACCTATGAGCGCAGTATGCTGGCACGTTTGCTCTATCCGCTCGCCAATCCCGCGTTCCAGTATGAATTCTGCAAAGGGTTCTACGCTCGCGTAGCGGACGGCAAACTGAATGGTCGCGTGGGACGCTTGCTGGTGGGCCCGTTACTGCGTTCGCTGCAAAAAGTCTATGGCCATTCGGAATACCTCGATTACCTCACCAGCTTCCGTTATCCGCTGTCTGGCGAATTCGCCATGCGCACCCATGTGCTGAACGGCATCAAAATTCCTGGCGATTGGGGATTGGAAATCGGCGTGCTGTCAGAGATTTATCGCAATTACACCACGCGACAAACCTGTCAGGTGGAGATTGCTGATAACTACGATCACAAACACCAGCCGCTGGCAGAAGAGGACGGCACCGGCGGCCTGAAACGCATGAGCAATGATATTGTGCAGTCGCTGCTGCGCAAGCTGGCGACCATGGGCGTGCCGCTCACCAGTGACTCGTTCCGCGTGCTCAAAGCAACTTATTATCGCAATGCGCTGGATATGATGGAGATCTACAACCACGAAGCGACGATGAATGGCCTGAAGTTTGATCAGCATATTGAAGAAGCGGCAGTAGAGATGTTCACTCAGGCGATTCTCGATGCCGGGCAATCCTTTATCGAGCGCCCCAATGAAAAACCTTTTATTCCCAGCTGGAGCCGCGTGCAGTCGGCTTTCCCCGATATCCTGCAGCGGATTTATCAGGCGGTGGAAGAGGATAACGAAGGCAAGGTTTAATCTTCTGCCACCACGCGGTTGCGACCGCCGGTTTTCGCCAGATACAGGCGGCGATCGGCGGTGGCTTGCAGGCTCTCGGCATGATAATCACCCTGCTCTTCGCTGCCCGTCACGCCTGCCGACAGCGTGACGCTGAACGTCGAATTGCAATTCACCAGAATGGTTTTTGCCGCCAGTCGGATACGGATGCGCTCCGCTACCGCCTGGGCATCCGCCAGCGTGGTTTCTGGTAACACAATACAAAATTCTTCACCGCCGATACGGCCCGCGACATCATACTTGCGCAGTGTCCGACTGATCACCCCAGCGACCCGCATCAACGCCTGATCGCCCGCCGCATGCCCCCAGGTATCGTTCACGTTCTTAAAGTGGTCGACATCCAATTGGATCACCGCAATCGGCTTCTTCTGCTGTTGGCTATGCGCCGCCAACGCCACAAACTGCTCAAAGAACGCATTGCGATTGAGTAGTCGTGTCATACCGTCGTAATTGGCACGCCAGGTGAGCCTGGCGGATAGATCGACCATACGCCGCACCAGGCGAATAATGACCTGATGCGCCACCAGTAGCAGCAGCACGAACAGCAACCACATGCTGAGCAAGAACAGCGCGACGCTACCCATTTCCTGGGACATCCCCTGCTTCAGGCTCTGAATATTAACGATATAGGCATCCACATTTTTTAATTTGCTCCAGCTGGCAAACTGGGTGCCAAGGCGCATCACGCCAGCGGGCTGCTCTCTGATTTGCGCTTCCAGACGCGCCTGCTGCCCAGGCGTTAGCGTCTTATCGTCAGGTGCATGCAAGCGGGTGATTTCATTCAGCGAGCGATCTACCATCAGCAACTTGCCTTGTAGCAAGCTATGGCGTGCTTCTGTCATCAGCGCATGTATCCGCGACTGGGTGAAATCCATCGACAGCACACCATACCAATAACCATTACTGACGATCGGCGTGCTCACTGTCATCATCAACCCTTCCTTAAACTCGCCCTGATAGGCTTCACTCCAGCGCAATCGGCCACGCTGCGGATTATCCGGTGCCTGATCGCGAAAATAGGGGCGCTCCGTCATGGTGGTATAGCTTTCTATCAACTCCTGCGGGCTTTGCGGTGGCCTTGAGCTGATATAAAAACCGGCGCGCGAGATATACCAAAAGCGCGAGTGGAAATCCTGTCCCGGATCGCTGAACTGCATGATAAAGCTGAATTCCATTGCGGCGCGCAATTCCGCATTAATGTGATCGCTGCTGCGCTGCAGCAGAGGATCGCGCATCAACCAACTATCACTAACACCATTCAGCGGCATACTACGCAGGCTGGCCAATTTTAATTGCCAGGTCGCTTGCTGGCGCAATTGTTGAAAGCGGGTAATGGCTTCGCGCGTTTGACTCGAATCCAGTGGATGCATCAACGCATAGCTGAGCATTCTCTCGTAATACGTTAATTCATCGATGCTTTCCTGAAATCGGCTGTCGAGGTTTTTCTGGATTTCAGCCAGCTGCGCACGCTGACGCTCTTCGTAGTTGTTTTTCAGCTCAATCGCTTCATGCACGGTGAGAAAGGCAGAAAACAGAAAGACCGCTAAAAAGCAGAGATGCACCGGCAGAAACGGATTACCTGCGCGTGGCGGCAAAAGCGAAGTGGGCATTGGCAACCGTATGTTGATAAAGGGCGAATGCGAAAAGTGTAGTCAGCCGGAGAAAAAGCGTACAGGCAAGGATCAAAGGAAAATCAGATAGGTAAAAACGCAACGGGACGGATTGACCGTCCCGCATACGCTTAGCTGGCCAGCTGGCGCGCTCCGGATAAGTGACTCAGTTCGTCACTGCGGAACGCCTCGCGGCGCACGCTGTAGCCATCATACCAACGACACTCTACCATTCCGCTGGCATAGCCGGTCACCACCATCGTGGGTCCGCCCTCTTTGTGCTGAACTTCATCACTGATCGCAAAGGTCATACCGCGCCCTCCCTTTTTCCGTTGAATGAACGGATAAAGTTATAGCAGCTGCACCCCATTTACGCCTATAGGATAATGTTATTACTGTGACGAAATCGGAATAAGCAGTGTAAAATGTTGTTTATAAAAAAAGCCGATAAAAATTATTATCGGCTTTGAAACACTTTCCCGGGTGGGAAATCAGATTTTGCAACCTTCGCAGTCCGCTTCGTCGCTGATATCAGCCGGGACTTCATTGGCTTTTTCAGCCGCTTTCGCTTCAGCCTGTTCCAGCTGCGCATCGATATCAAATTCAAACATATCGTCGTTCATCATCGTTCTCCTGACCCGTGATTGATAAATTCCTGCGCTTTATACCGATTTACCGCGTACTTTCGCAACCAGATTTACCGCTAACAGCACGATCGACCCAATGATAAAGCCAAGCACCAGATTGGCACCGTTGCTCAGCAAGGCAGAAATGACGCCGTGGAAGCCGCTGCTGTATTCCTCAATCGCGTGATGTAACGGCGCAATACCGTGCACAATAATCCCGCCACCAACGAGGAACATCGCCACGGTGCCCACCACCGTTAACACCTTCATCAGCCACGGCGCCAGCGCGAGTAACGCACCGCCAGTCGCCTGGGCCAGCGTGGAGGATTTTTCCCGCAGCCAGTACCCGAGGTCGTCGATTTTCACGATCATCGCCACGATGCCGTAAACGCCAATCGTCACCAGAATCGCAATCCCTGCCAAAATCAATACCTGATTCAACAGCGGCGCTTCAGAGACAATTCCTAAGGTGATCGCCACAATCTCCGCAGAAAGAATAAAGTCGGTGCGCACCGCACCTTTGACTTTGTCTTTTTCGAACTGGCGCGGATCCTGCTGCGCCAGCTTGTCGAGACGTTGTTGACGCGCCTCTGGGCTGGTTTCGGCTTTATCGTGATTCAGGCTATGCAACACCTTCTCCATGCCTTCATAGCAAAGGTAAGCGCCGCCCAACATCAACAGCGGTGTAATTAACCAGGGCGCAAACGCCGAGATAATCAACGCCAGCGGCACCAGGATTAATTTATTGAGAAATGAGCCTTTTGCTACGCTCCAGACCACGGGTAATTCACGGTTGGCTTTTACGCCGGTGACCTGCTGCGCATTTAGTGAGAGATCGTCACCCAATACGCCAGCGGTCTTCTTTGCCGCGACTTTTCCCATGACTGAAATATCATCAAGCAACGTCGCAATATCATCCAGAAGTGTGAGTAAACTGGTTCCTGCCAAAATTATTATCCTTATTCCGGTTCGTGATCCTGACAACAGGGGCAACGCTCAACTGCCGTCACTGACATATCGGCGATGCCCGCACAGTCCCATTCAACGCGAAGTGTTTGCCCGGCAAGATCGCCGGCGTGCACATATTTGCTCACCGGACTTTCCGTCATCCCGCTGATCTCCTCGGTGGCCACCAACTGCTCGCCCAAGTAAATGCGTGCCGTTGCGTGGGTGTTCACCATCCGCTCATCACGGAGTTGATACAGGCGTTTGACGGTCAGTTTGATGCTGCTCATGGCTCGATTCCGCGTCCCAGAGAAAGAGATGATCTAAACCGTTATGGCGGCTAAAAGCAACAATCACACGCTATTCAACGCGATAGTGGTGCAAGCCCTGGTGATCGATTTCGCCACTGTGCATGGCGGCCAGCAACCACTCTTCCAGCCGTTCAATCAATGCCTCATCTTCAAGGCGCAATTTTCCGCGCAGCGCGCATTCCCAGACAATCAGCACCTTCCAGCCGCTTTGTTGTAACTGCCCGATATAACGGCGGTCGCGTTCAACGTTGCTGTTAATTTTGCCGTTCCAGAACTCAGTTCGCGTGGCGGGCATCTTAAATAAATAGCAGTGATGACGATGCCAGAAGCAGCCATGGACAAAGATAATCGCCCGTTCGTTTGGCAAAACAAAGTCTGGCCGACCCGGCAACGCTTTATCCTGCACACGATAACTGAACCCACGATCTTTCAAAATCAACGCTATACGCTGCTCAATCGCCGTGTCCTGATTGCGAATGGCACGCATATTTTTGCTGCGAATAGCTTGCGAATGGACGTCGACCATGGCGTCTCCTTTATATTGGGGCTCCTACAACTTTAGCGGTTTGGCGTGAAAGCGAAAGGCACGCGCAACAAGTGTGTGAAGGCGCGAGGAGTGATAGCATAGCGGCTTCACTGTTAAGGAAAAACGCATGCTTGCTATCGATCCCGCCGCGACGGTTTCACCCTCCTCATTTTCTACCCCTTCGGATGACGCCACATCGCTGTTAATGCAGGTCCTCGATATCTATGCCGCACGCGATGTGGTGCAAACCTTAACCGAAGCGGGCGGATGCGACTGGAGCGTGCCGCGTCTGAATCGTATTCGCCAGGGCAAAAGCGCCGTTCCTGCCCTTTCCAGCGATGAAGTCAGCAGTCTGCAAGCGTTATTACCTTCGCGCCCTGCGCATTACGCTGCGCCTAAATTTCAATTTGTCGATCTGTTTGCCGGCATCGGCGGGATTCGTCGTGGCTTCGAGCAAATTGGCGGCCAGTGCGTGTTCACCAGTGAATGGAATAAAGAAGCGGTCCGAACTTATAAAGCCAATCACTATAGCGATCCGCAGCTGCATCAGTTCAATAGCGATATTCGTCTGGTGACACAGCCCGCAGGAATCGCTAACGAACAGGCGATTTATCAGCACATCGACCAAACCATTCCTGACCATCAGGTACTGCTGGCGGGCTTTCCCTGTCAGCCGTTTTCACTGGCTGGTGTCAGCAAAAAAAATGCGTTAGGCCGTGCGCACGGTTTTGAGTGTGAAGCGCAGGGCACGTTGTTTTTCGATGTTGCCCGCATTCTCGCTGCCAAAAAGCCGCCGTTCTTCGTGCTGGAAAACGTTAAAAACCTCAAGAGCCACGACAAGGGACGCACCTTCGCCATCATTATGGCGACGCTGGATGAACTCGGCTACGACGTCGCCGATGCGGCCGACTGCGCAACACCCGATGCGAAAGTGGTGGATGCACGCCATTTCCTGCCGCAGCATCGCGAACGTATTGTGCTGGTCGGTATTCGCCGAGACACAGGATTAAGCGACGGCTTTACTTTGCGCGCGCTGTCACAGCTCTATCCGCAGCAGGTGCCATCGCTGCAAAGTTTGCTGGAGCCGGCCCCGGACGCAAAGTACATCTTGTCGCCGACACTGTGGAACTATCTCTATCAGTACGCCAAAAAGCACAAAGCCAAAGGCAATGGCTTCGGCTTTGGCCTCAACGATCCACGCAATCCCAACGTCTGCGTCCGCACCCTGTCCGCGCGCTATTATAAAGACGGCTCAGAAATTTTGATCGATCGCGGCTGGGATCTGGCGCAAGGTGAAACGGATTTCCAGCACGCCAGCAATATGGCTCAGCGTCCGCGTCGTTTAACACCGCGTGAGTGCGCCCGACTGATGGGATTTGAAGCGCCGGGTAAAAGTCAGTTCCGTATTCCGGTCTCCGATACTCAGGCTTATAAGCAGTTCGGTAACTCCGTGGTGGTCCCGGTTTTTGCTGCTGTGGCACAGCTACTTTCGCCGCTTATCGAACAGCATCTTAGCCAAAACGCTTAGCGCCACAGGGCCATAATTTCCTTTAGGGACGCGCATTATGCTGTTTTGCGCTGAATCGCGTCCGCTGTCACCAAACTGTCACGCCCGCTCCCAATACTCCTTTTTATTTTTGGGGGCGTTAGATGTCACTCCTTTCTGTAATCTCGTTACCGCTGCGTTTACGTACACGTCTTTCCTGGCGTATGCCGCTTTGGCTCACCAGTCTCCGCAGTCAGTTTTTGCTGTTTATCGTGCTGTTTTGTTTGCTGCAGTTCGCTGGCGTACTGCTGCTCAGTAACCATGTGAATCAGACACAAATTTCACTCCAGCAAGCCAATCAACTGCGGGAAAGATTGGCCCTGCTGGACAAAGCGCGCATTGAATTGCTCACCGCCAGTGATAACAGCCACCGTGCCGGTATCTATTTAATGCAGGATCAGCAAAGCGGCTCAGTTGATAGCTGGAAAAGTCTGGCGGCCGCCTCTGATGATTCGTTAAAAAAAGCCCAGGCGCTGTTCACTGCTTATCATGCTAAAGCAGACAGCCCATTGGCTCAGGGCTTTGCGATGTTAGCGGAAGGTTTGCAAGAGCAGCTGAAAGGATTATCAGCCAATGACATCAACGCCTTCTTTATGGTGCCGATGCAGGCATTCCAGCAGCAGTTTAACGATGCCTGGTTCAGCGAGATTGAACAAGCCAACCATCAGCTGAGCAGCGTGAATCAAAACACCCTCAGTACACTCAAACAGAGCCGCAATATGTCGCTGATCGTCAGCGCCATTCTGATGGCGCTGCTGGTCTTGGCGTCTAGCCTGTTGATGCGCGGCGTGCTGTTGCCGCTGCGTCGTGCCAACCAGCAGCTGGAACAGATTGCCACAGGTGACTTGGTTCCGAGCCATGATACGCCGCGTCGTCAATGCTTAGAGACGCGCCAACTGTTTCAGTCGATCGAATCAATGCGCTTCGGTCTGCAGCAGATTGTCAGCGACATCAATACCGTTGCCATCAGCGTGGCAGCCGGTGCAGAAGATATGCAGCAGCATAACGAACAGGTTATGCAGCAACATCAGGCGCAGAATGCCAGCTTCCATCATCTTTCACAGCGTTTGCACCGTGTTTCTGAAGAAGTCGAAATTGGTGCGCAGTTCTCGCAGCAGGCCACGCAGGAAGCTCAGTCAGCCGATGCCCTGATGCGCAACTGCGCCACGGAAGTCGACAACATGGAACTCAAAATGCAGCAGATCGTTACTGCGTCGGGTGATATCGCCGGGATCGTCGGCATGCTGAATAGCCTGTCGATGCAAACCCGTCTGCTCTCGTTGAATGCCGCCATTGAATCGGCTCACGCTGGATCGTATGGCCGCAGTTTCTCTGTCGTTGCGAAGGAGATGGGGCTGCTCTCGCAAAAGAGTGGGGAATCAACACGTCAGATTGATGGTTTGATTCAGCACACTCAGCAGCATGTGAACGATGGTTTTGACAAAGTGAAGGCGCTGGAAGTGCTGTTTACGCAGATCAGCGGCGCGGTATCGGGTGTGGTCACGCAGTTGGATGAGTTGCAGCAAAACACCACGGCACAAAGCCACCGCGTCAGCAAAATTGCTCACGAAGTGGTGGAGATGAGTAATCAGCTACAGCAAAACGAAGCGCTCAACGCCCATCAGGTCAATTCGGCGACACAGTTGCGCGAACTCTCCGACCGGCTCGCACAGCGGGCACAGCAATTCCGCGTCAACGCCGCTTAAGTGCAGAGATAAAAAAACCCGTCAAATTGACGGGTTTTTTAATATCGTTTACTTCTTCTTTTTGCCTTTCTTCAGCAGCGTACGCACCTGCTTCAGTTCAGACGCGGAGAGCTGTTCAGTCACCGCTTCTTCCGTATTCAGACTATCCACCGCGGGTTGCTCAACAGCATGTAAACTGGCCTGCAGGCGGTTAACGATCTCCTGACTCATGGAGATTTGGTTATCGGCAGCTAACTGTTTGATGTGCTCTTTCAGTGCCGGGTCAATTTTAATGGTTAAGTTAACGGTCTCGGTCATCTTCATACTCCCTTTTGATTTACAACAACGTAGCGGAAGAAGATGAAAGTTAACAGACTGTCATAAAAATTTAATATTAAGAGTGTATAGGGCTGAAATCCCTTAATACTGATTCATCAATGCTGGTCAGGTTGCCCTGTAATTCCGCGCACAGCTTGCCCATATAGTGCACCAGGAAATCAGCATTATGCTCTGCCAGCAACCGCCCCGCTTCGGTTTGCATGGTTTCGGGCAGGCGTAAAAGTTTCTTCTGGAAGTGGTCCAGCGTCCATTTCACATCGTCTAATTCGCGTTCTTTTCCTAATGGATCTTCGCTATCAAACAGCGGACGACCCAGCGCCCCGGCAGTGTAGAAAACGCGTGCGAGGCCGATAGCACCTAAAGACTCAAGGCGGTCGGCATCCTGAACAATTTTTGCTTCCAGCGTCAGCGGCGTGATGCGTGCGCTGAAGCTGTGCGCCTGAACGGCATGGGCGACACCATCCATCAGTTCCGGCGGGAAGTCGGGAAAGTCTTGCTGCAGAATACGGCGTGTCTCTTCTGCGGCATAGGTGGAGGCCAAATGGCGCTCTGGGTGGTTTTTTGGCAGGTTAACCACGTCATGGAAGTAACAGGCGGTGAGGACCACCATAGGATCGGCTGCACTGTGCTGCATGATGCGCGTGGCGCTCATCCAGACACGGCGCAGGTGCGCGATATCATGGGCTTTATCATCGTGCAGCCAGTTCTGCTGCAGCCAGTTCTCGTAGCGTTGTTGCCAGCGGGTGAGTGACATCGTGCTTCTCCTTATTGCTGTTATAAAAGCACCGCCAATTCAGGGTGCTGCTCCTGGGGACATCATAGCGGTCTGGTCGTGACACTTTTTTTACATCCTTCCTGGATGTGCAAAGCGTAAAAATGCGATCCCGATCTTGTTATAGCGCTGTTAATGCTGGTTTCCCAGCGGAGATCACGTTTTAGGCATTTCCTTAGCGTCATTGCAGTTAAATAACTCTGTTAAACAGGCGTAATCTATTTTAACCATCAACAGTATTCACGCTATTGAATTATTCCAGTTAATGATGCTGACTAACTCAGGGTAAAAGCGATAATCACCCACAGGAAAATCTGAAAAGATTCCCATACTCGCCGTTATAACGTACTGTATAGGGGATATTTCTGGCTCCCTCTCGCCGATGAAGGCATTTCCAGCATGTATTTTGCTTAAGAGCCATTTTTAAAACCGGAATATGCAGGAATAGCCTGATACTGAGGCGACAAATTATTAAGCAAATTGATTCAAACCCATTATGCTAATTCTCTCATCTGCGGATGCGGGTGATTCGTTGAAGTTCTCCGGGTGAGTAACACTACATGAGGTACGTAATGAAAGAACGGCCGATTCTTTTTTCCGAACAGCGGGTCCGCGCCCTGCTGGTTGGCCAGCAGACCCAAACCCGGCGCATTATGAAAACCCAGGCTTTTGGTCCGGGTCAGGATCATCACGAAGGCGTACATGCGTTTGACGTTAGCGCCAACCATCTGCATGGCTATAAATTAATGTCGATGGCAGATGTCAGCTCACACTGTCCCTTTGGACAGGCGGGCGATCGATTGTGGGTGCGTGAAACCTGGCGCGGCCCCATCGTGCCGGAAGAGCAACTCGCCGAATATGAACGCGATCCTCTGCCGTTCCGTAGCCCTGCATTCTGTCAATATCGTTCTGACAGCAATGAACTGGGTCAACTGGATGAGGATGTGGAGCATGCCGAGCAGTTTGGCTGGCAAACGGCGATTCATATGCCGCGCTGGGCCAGCCGTATTGATTTGGCTATTACCTCGGTGCGCGCGGAAAAGATTCAGGACATCAGTGAAGATGACATTATGGCTGAAGGCGTGCAGACCGATACGCACTTCCTGAATAACTTCTTCACGATGAACATGAACGCTGAATCCCCAAAAGAAGCCTATCGAAAAGCGTGGCAAAAGCAATATGGCGCCACCAGCTGGGAAGTGAACCCGTGGGTTTGGGTGATCGAATTCCAGCGCGTTGAACGTGAGAGTTAATTATCTTCCACCTTCTCCCGCTCGGGCGAGGGTGATTTTCCTGCTTTGCCATCTTAATCACAGAAAAACCCTGTAGTAACTGATTGAATACACGGCTTTGATTCCGCGCTGGTATTTTTCATCTTGCCGCGTCAGGATAACCCTTTCAGCCCTGCAGAGTGAGTCGCGCGATGTTCAAATGGCCATGGAATGCGCAGGTAGATGCCACCGTCACAGCGCTTCCCTGGCAACAGGCGTTGGCGCAACCGATCTTTTCGCTGCTCACACCTGATGAGCAAAGTGCCCTGACCGCGCTTGCCCAACGCTTCCTACACCAAAAGAAAATCTCGCTGCTGAATGGATTACAACTCGACGAACGACAATTGGCTCGTCTTGCCTTGCTGTTTTGCCTGCCCGTGCTGAAACTCGGTCTGGAGTGGCTGGATGGCTTTCATGAGGTGTTAATTTATCCCGAACCGTTCAGTGTCGATGACCGTTGGGAAGACAGCAGCGGCTTAGTCCACCAGGCGCCAGCGGTGCATGCAGGACAAAGCTGGACACAAGGCCCGGTAGTATTAAACGCGTTGGATATTCAGGACTCTTTCGATCTTTCCGGCTACAACCTCGTCATTCATGAAATTGCGCATAAGCTGGATGCGCGCGGCAGTGGCTACACCAGCGGTATTCCCGCCATTGCCTTAAGAGATGTCGCTCAATGGGAGAAAGACCTGCTACAGGCGATGGAAGAGATCGAAGCAGAGGTTGAACTGGTCGGCGAACAGGCGGCAACCATCGATCCCTACGCCGCCAGCAATCCTGCCGAATGCTTCGCCGTGCTGTCGGAATACTTTTTCACTGCGCCTGATTTGCTGGCGAATCGCTTTCCTGCGATGTATCGCCACTTACAGCAGTTTTATCGTCAGGACCCGATGGCGCGTCTTGCAGCAGGTTCTGCTTAAATCGCGATCGCTTTGTACTATTGCTAGCCAGTTGAATACAAATGTATTTTAAGCTGTTGACACATTAATGAGGTGCCATTAATATGCGCCTCGTTCACACGATTCCTCTGTAGTTCAGTCGGTAGAACGGCGGACTGTTAATCCGTATGTCACTGGTTCGAGTCCAGTCAGAGGAGCCATATTTAGAGAAGCCCGCTCAGGGAAACCTGAGCGGGCTTTTTGCTTTTCATCATGATGTCGTTCTCTCGGGTTTAAAAACTGGTATCGATATCATGTGTCGGATTTTGATCGCTAAAGGGTCATTTTTGAACCTTTCACACCCTTTTTTGAATTTTTAACGCCATCGATCTCAATGAAAACACGCCAAAGGTTCAAAAATGAACCTTTGAACCATCATGCTGTAGGCGTGCACTCTGCAAAACACCCTGATTCACTAAACTTCCGTCCAGCCGCGCAGCAGGTTGTGATACATGTTCAGCAGGGATAGCAGTTCCTCGCTATCGCCATGACGCGCTTTAAGGCTTTGGATATTACGATCCAGTTCGAACAGCATGGCGCGTTGTTTATCATCTCGCACCATCGACTGAATCCACAGAAACGACGCTACACGCGCACCACGCGTCACAGGTGTCACGCAATGCAGGCTACTCGAAGGATATAGCACCAGATGGCCGGCAGGTAATTTCACTTTGTGTTGACCATATGTGTCTTCAATCACCAGTTCACCGCCGTCATAACTGTCGGGTTCACTGAGAAAGAGCGTGGCCGAAAGGTCGGTTCGCATCCACCCTGCCGCGCCGTTATGCCTCACTGCGCCATCAACGTGAAAACCATAGGTTTCACCCTGTTCATAGCGGTTAAACAGCGGTGTAGAAATAGAACGCGGTAGCGCAGCAGAAAAGAACAGCGGGTTATTGTTCAAAGCCTGCATCACTGCGACTTGCACCCGATCGTAAAGCGGCGTGCGCGTATCGATCTGCTGATTATTTTTAACCGTTGCGCCCTGGCTACCCACGGTGGCGCGTCCGTCAATCCATTCGGCCTGTTGCAGCAGCGAACTGAAATTCGCCACTTCTTCTGGCGTCAGCACTGCAGGAATGTGATACATCATCGCGGTGTTCTCTCATAAATAGGGGCGCGAACGCCCCACGTTGAAACTTAGAAATGGACGTTTGCCGTCAACAGGAAAGTACGCGGCTCACCTGGATGGTAGCGGTAACCACTTTTATTGATGGAAGCAACATAGTTGGTATCGAAAATGTTATATACGTTCAGCTGCAGATCGAGGTTGTTGTTAACCTTGTAACCCATTTTCGCATCCGCCACCCAATAGCCTTCAGTATGGTCTGGCGTCCCTACCGCGCCATCACTGCCGCGACGCAGGCTGCCCACGTAACGCGCACCCGCACCAACGGAAATCGCATCAGTGGCCTGATACTGCGTCCACAAGGTGAAGGCGTGTTTCGGTGTATAAGCGATAGCAGTTGAGCCATCCTGAGCGACCGCAGCACCCTCTTTCACCGAAGCGTGCTGCTGGGTGTAGCCAGCAATCACTTCCCAATCTGGCGTGATGTTACCGGTGGCAGAAAGCTCATAGCCCTCAACGCGTTTTTTACCGGTTTGCGAGTAAGTGCCGTCGTCGTTGGCATCCACTTCATTCTCGATATCGGTACGGAACAGCGCAGCATTCAGCAGAAGACGTTTATCCAGCACCTGCCATTTGGTTCCCACTTCACTCGACTTAGCCTTTTGTGGCTTGAAATCGGTGCGGTTAGCACTGTTACCGGTGCCACCTGCCGCCAGCGCAAAGCTGCTACCGCCCGGAGGCTGCTGAGATATAGCGTAATTGACATAAACATTGCCTTGCTCGGTCAAACGGTACAACGCACCGGCTTTCCAGTTCACCAGGTTGCCAGATTTGGCCGTATCAACCGTGGTAATTGGCGTGCCGGGTGCGATGCCCGTCGGACACGCCAGCGCACCGCGCCCGGTGCCGCCACAAGCTGTAGCACTGTCATAATCGGTGTGATAGCTATCAAGACGAATGCCGCCGTTCAGCTCGAAGTTTTTAGTAATAGCCAGCGTATCGAAGGCATAAATGCCGGTGGTATCGGTCTGACCGTTAGCATTGGCGCCGTTGCGATCCAGCCCACCCACAGAAATGCTGCTGATCGGATGGTAGATATTGACCGCAGGTGCAGTGATGGCATTGACGCCGTAATTGGTCTGGTTTTCACGTGTGAATTCCACACCAGCACTGACATCGTGACCGACTGAACCGGTATAGAATTTCGAGGTGATATTGGTTTGGTTGGTGAGAATACGGTTACTGACATCTTTCAGGTTAGCGTTGCGCGTCCAGGTCCAGGTGCCAACATCGTTCGGATTTGGCGTGGTAATGGTGCTGCCCATCACCGCAGTCAGCAGATACTCCTGCTTCACTCGCGACCAGCGCGTGGTGTTGCGAATCGTGGTGCTGTCGCTGAGATCATGCTCGAAGCGAATGGTGCCGCTATCAGTGGTGGATTTGTCGAAGTCGGAATCGGTGCCGTAATAGTTACTGGTCGCCACTTTGCCAGAATGGTTAAGTGCAGAGGTAGCTGCAGTCGGCGAAGAGTATCCCGGTAAACCAATGGTCGGGATGCCACCATCTGGCGTGTTGTTCTGATGCACATGCAGATAGTTCAGATACAAACGCGTTGAGGTATCCAGTCCGAATGCGAGTGAAGGCGCCACGCCATAGCGCTCATTTTGCACGTTATCACGTGCGGCATCGTGGGTTTTCTCCCCCATAAGATTAAGGCGGAACGCACTGTTATCGTTGATGGCCTGGTTATAGTCCAATGTACCGCGGCGCATCCACGCGCTGCCCACACTCACTGATCCATCCAGGCCCGTATCCAGACGCGGCTGCTTACTGATCATGTTGATGGAACCCGACGGCGCGCTGCGACCGTAATCGGTGCCCGATGGACCTTTAATCACTTCAATCTGTTGGGTATTAAAGGTATCGCGTGTCACGCTGCCAATATCGCGAATGCCGTCCACGTAAATGCTGTTCGAGGTATCCATGCCTCGCATGTAAACGGCATCACCGGTCGAAGAGCTGCCATTTTCCCCGGCATAAAATGCTCCCACGCCCGGCACATTTTTCAGCGCATCGGTCAGGTTATTAACGCCTTGATCTTTCATTACCTGATCCGGAATCACCGTCATGGTGCGGGTGGTATCCACCAGCGGACGGGTAAATTTGGGGTCGGCAGAAGCATTAGGCGCATACAGTGAAGGCGTTTGCGCCGTCACCACTAAAGTATCGTCAGATTTTATATTGGTATTGTCGGCGGCCAGAGCAGCTGCAGGGGAAATACCAATACATAGCCCGGTGAACAGGGTCAGCGAATTGAAACTGCCAAACGGCAAATTGCGATTGTTATCCATTTTAAAAAGTAAATTTCTTATCGTTATTGACGGGCTTATCGCATCCGGCAAATCAGCGCATTCAAAATGCCACGCTCTCCACTGACTCGGGATGCAACACCTAAATGATAACGCCAATGGTTATCATTTACCTTTTTATTCTTGCATGAGCGAAGCGGCATGGGAATACATTTCTTTACGGTAGCCTTACATAATTAATACAATCAGAGCCAGCAGGAAGGTTGTGTCAGAGTTTGCTTAGGATGCGGTCAGGAAGGGGCAAAATTCAGGCACAAAAAACCCGCTGGACATGGCAGCGGGTTTTTAAGGAGAGCGCACAGTTCATTCCAGTAACTGTATCGCATTACGTGGTGCAGGCGTTCATCGCTCATAGTAGCGATACACCGACGGATGGAACTCAATGCCATAAAGCTGGCTGATCGGAATTAGCAAATCAATATGATTGCTGAGATCGAATTCACGCTCTTCAGCGGGTTGTGATGTGGCGTTAATCAGGCGATGGAACCAGTGTGACAGCATCGTTTTCATCGTCAGGTTCTCCAGTAATGGTTGACCCTGACAGTAAAACGCAACCTGCTTTATAACCAAAACGATTAGATATGCGATGGAATCCCAATTAATGCATATATCAATGGCCGCCCACTGCTACGGCGGCCATCCAGGTTATGCCCGGCTCTTTGCCAGCATGCGTCGATAATTATTGAGCCACTTGCCGCTGGTCAAACGGAACCAGAAGAAGACACCGCGCACCGTCCAGTCGAGGAACATGCCCAGCCACACCCCAACCACGCCCATGCCGAGCATGATCCCCAGCACGTAGCCGGCAACCACGCGCGCACCCCACATGCTGAACATCGACACGTACATGGTATAACGGGCATCGCGCGCGCCTTTCAAGCCGGCAGGGAGCACCCAGGATGCGGTCCAGATCGGCATAAAGGCAGCATTAAGCCAGATAAGATGTTTAGTGACTTCAATTACTTCCGGATCACGGGTGTAGAATTTGGCCAACGTGCCAGCCAGTGGCACCGTTATCAATGCGAGTGTGCACAGCCCAATCATCGCCAGCCAGAACACATGTTTAATCTGTCTTTCCGCCTGCATCACCTGATTTTTCCCCAGCCGCTTGCCGGTGATGATGGTGGAAGCCGAACCGAGAGCATTGCCCGGCAGGTTGATCAAAGTGGCAATCGAGAAAGCGATAAAGTTACCGGCAATTTCATTGGTGCCCATGCCTGCCACAAAGATCTGCGTCAGCAATTTACCGCCGTTAAACAGCACCGATTCAATACTGGCCGGCACCCCAATTCCCAGCACTTCCATCAGGATGTTGCGATCCCAGCGGCGGAAATAGCTGGCGATGCTGATTCTTAACGCCGGAGTAATCCCGCGATACAACACATAAATCGCTGCCGCCGCACCGATATAGCGTGAGATGGTTAAGCCCAATCCTGCGCCAACAAACCCCATCCCTTCCCACCCCATCGCACCATAAATCAGTACGCTACTGATCACGATGTTAAGGATGTTCATACCGCCATTAATCAGCATCGGAATTTTGGTATTGCCCGCTCCGCGCAAAGAGCCGCTGCCGATCAGGGCAATCGCTGCCGCCGGATAGCTCCACGCCGACGTTTGCAGATAGCTGAGCGCCAGCTCTTTTACTTTGGGATCTGCGCTGCCTGCGATGACATCAATAATCAGATGCCCCCAGATCTCAATCACGATGACCAGCACAAATGCCAGTACCGTCATTAAGCCCAGTGATTGCCGTGTCGCGGCGCGAGCGCGTTTGCCGTTGCGCTTGGCGAGGCTAAAGGCCACAACCACCGTGGTACCGAGATCGATCGCCGCAAAGAAGGAAATAATCACCATGTTGAAGCTGTCGGCAAGACCGACACCCGCCATCGCCTCTTTCCCCAGCCAGCTTACGAGGAAAGTACTCAGGACGCCCATCAGCATCACGCACAGGTTTTCAATAAAGATGGGCACGGCTAATGGGGTAATTTCACGCCACAACAGCGTGCGATAAGATTGACGTTTCGGATACCACGCCGTATTTCTGACCGCCCGCATCACTGCTACGCCAGGATTTTGCAAGGGAGTACCAAATCACTTTGGAGAGGAAGAAGAGTAATAATGATGATAGGCCACTGAGAAATATGCAAAGTGTTTCCCATCACCATTTAATCATTATTACAAACTTTTTGTCGCCACCACCGCAGGATCCGCTGCACCACCGAGATAGGCGCTGCGCACCTCTTCGTTATTTAGGAGTTCTTCCCCACTGCCACTCAATTTAATCTCCCCGTTGACCATCACATAGCCACGGTCGGCCAGCCTTAACGCATGCCTTGCATTCTGCTCCACCAGAAACAGCGTCATGCCTTGCTGGGTGAGTTCGCGCAGGATATTAAAGATCTGCTTCACCACAATCGGTGCCAGACCGAGACTCGGTTCGTCCAGCAACAGCAGTTTTGGGCGACTCATCAGCGCACGCGCAATCGCCAGCATCTGCTGCTCGCCACCGGAGAGCGTCATGGCACGCTGTTTGCGTCGTTCGAGCAGACGCGGAAACAGTTGGTACATGCGATCTTTATCCTCTTTCACAAAGCGGTCACCCACCGCAATCGTGCCCATCAGCAGATTCTCTTCCACGGTCATATCAGGGAAGATGCGCCGGCCTTCGGGGGCCTGCGCAATGCCGCTGGCGGCAATGAAATGGGTGCTGCGATGGCTAATCGACTCGCCACGTAAGCGGATATCACCACTGGCGATGCGCGGCTGGCCAAAAATCGACATCAACAGCGTGGATTTTCCTGCGCCGTTAGCACCAATCAGTGCCACCGTTTCCCCTTGATTCACCGTCAGGGAAACCTGTCTGAGCGCCTGTACCGGACCATAAAACACATCCACCTGTTCAAAACTCAACATCGGTTCAGTCATGATCGCTCTCCTCATCTGCGCCGAGATAGGCGGCGATAACTTTGGGATCGTGGCGAATTTGCTGCGGCGTACCCTGCGCAATCACATCGCCATGATCCAGTACCACGATGTGATCGGAAATGCGCATCACCATCGGCATGTCGTGTTCAATCAACAACACGCTGATACGGTGATCGGCGCGTAAGCGATGCAATATCTGACTGAGCGCGTCGGTTTCGACCGGGTTTAATCCTGCGGCTGGCTCATCCAGACAAATCAGTTCCGGTCGCGTGCACATCGCGCGCGCAATCTCCAGTCGGCGCTGCTGACCATATGAGAGCGTGCCTGCCAGACGATTGGCGCTGGAAACCAAATCCACATTTTCCAGCCAGTAAAAGGCGCGGTCTAACGCGCGATTTTCCGCTTCGCGATAACCACGGGTATTCAATACACCAGCCAGCAGTTGGCGATTGACCTGCATGTGCTGTGCCACCAGCAGGTTCTCCACCACCGACATCTCGCGGAATAACCTGATATTTTGAAAGGTACGCGCCAGGCCGGCCCGGTTAACCAGATGCGCACCGCCAAACATTTTGTACCAAACGCGCGATCCCAACCGCGCCGGATTGAGCCAATCCTGCGGGTGGATTTTTTGCCCCAGCACCTGAATCACGTCGGTATTACGCTGATGGGCATTAAGCATGATGCGTCCGCCGGTGGCACGATAAAAACCGGTCAGGCAATTGAATACCGTGGTTTTTCCCGCCCCGTTTGGACCGATTAACGAGGTAACCGAACCGCGTTCCACAGAAAGGCTGACATCGTTAAGGGCCTTGATGCCACCAAAGCGCATCATTAAGTGATCAACTTGCAGAATGGCATCACTCATGGCGCTCTCCTTTACGCAGCGGAACACCCACACGCGCGGTACGAACCAGTCCGCGCGGTCGCCAAATCATCATTAACACCATCAGCATGCCAAATAGCAGCACGCGATATTCAGCAAAACTGCGCAGCAGTTCCGGTGCAACCGTGAGCACAAAGGCGGCAAGGACTACACCGAGCGTCGAGCCCATGCCACCCAATACCACAATCGCCAGGATTAACGCCGATTCAAAGAACGTGAAAGACGTGGGATTCACAAACCCCTGATAGCTGGCAAAAAACACCCCAGCTATCCCGGCCGTCGAGGCACCCAACATAAAGGCAGAGAGTTTGACCAGCACATGGTTAAGCCCCATGGCGCGGCAGGCAATTTCATCTTCACGCAGCGCTTCCCAGGCCCGGCCGATTGGCATGCGCGTTAACCGATGTTTGATTAACAGTACCAGCAACACCACTAACACCAGCACCACATAGATGAAGATGAATTTCATATTGGGGTTGTAATCGAGATGAAAAAACTCGTGATACGGTACACCGCCGTCTTTGGCTCGCCGGGCAAATTCAAGGCCAAAAAAAGTCGGTGAAGGTATCGAGACCCCATTGGGTCCACCGGTGAATGACACCCAGTTGGTCAGCACCAGACGGATGATTTCACCAAAGCCAAGGGTCACAATGGCCAGATAGTCGCCATGCATCCTGAGCACCGGAAACCCCAACAGCGCGCCTGCAAAAGCGGCCAGCAAAGCGGCAATCGGCAACATACTCCAGAATCCAAGACCAAGGTATTCGTAGCCGAGTGCCAGACCATAAGCCCCGATGGCGTAAAATGCGACATAACCCAAATCAAGCAATCCAGCCAGCCCCACTACAATGTTGAGTCCCAGCCCCAGCAGCACATATATCAGCCCAAGAATGGCCACCGTTAAAAGGTATTTACTGGAGAGAAAAGGAAAGGCGAATGCAGCAATGATTATCAGTGGCAAAATCCAGCGCATGCGCGAACGATAGCCTGGTTCACGGACATAAACGCCATCATCATTGCTTTCAAATTTTCGCCTGAAGCGCTGCCCGTAAGGCGTAGTGGTAAACAGGCTGATCAATAAGCGCCCTGCCATGACCAGCCCCACTAACAGCGCGACGCGTTGCGGCGACAATTTGAAGCTGTAACCATCCAGCACCACACCCACAATCGGACCAAACACCACCAGCGCAATCACTCCCGCCAGCAGCGTGTCGAGCAATGCTTCACGCACGCCCGCTTTTTGCGTCATTGCATTCATCGTGGCTTCCTCACACTTTCGCGACCAGCGGACGCCCCAGAAGTCCCTGCGGACGGAAGATTAAAATCACTACCAGCAGCGAAAACGAGAACACATCTTTGTAGTCAGAGTTCACCAGCCCCGCGAACTGAGCCTCCGCCACGCCGAGTAACAAGCCACCCAACATCGCGCCCGGCAGCGAGCCAATGCCGCCTAACACTGCGGCTGTGAAGGCTTTGATACCGATGATAAATCCAGCATAAAAATCAAAAGTGCCGTAGTTCATGGTCACCAGCACGCCCGCCAGTCCAGCCATCGCTGCACCGATGACAAACACCAGCGAAATCACGCGGTCAGTATTGATGCCGAGAATAGATGCCATGCGCCGATCCTGCTGAACGGCACGGCAAATACGCCCTAGTTTGGTGTACTGAATAATCCAGGTCAGCAGCGCCATGCCACAGAACGCGGCAATCAGGATAAAGACCTTCGTCCAGGTAATTTGCACGATGCCTCCATCCACTTCCATGCGCAGCACACCGGTCAGCAGCGTCGGAATGCCCTGCTGGTTGGGGCCCTGGCTAAGCTGCACATAGTTCTGCAGAATCAGCGACATACCGATGGCGGAAATCAGCGGCGCAAGGCGTGTCGAGTTACGCAGGGGTCGATAAGCGATACGCTCAATAGCCCAGCCATAAGCCGCTGTGACGATAATGGTGAACAACAAAGTGCCGAAAATCAGCAACGGAAAGGAGTGAATACCAAAGAAACTCAGTAACGCTAAGCCTATCGCACATAAATAGGCGGAGATCATATACACCTCGCCGTGCGCGAAGTTGATCATACCGATAATGCCGTAAACCATGGTGTAGCCGATGGCGATCAACCCATATACTGCGCCCAGCGTCAGCCCGTTAATCAGTTGCTGTAAGAAGAAGGCGTCCATAAATCCATCCCGCGCGTAGAGGGAGCGCATACCTCGCGCCCAATGGCGAAAGGCCCCGCAGTGCGGGGCCACGTATCGAATTACAGTTGGTGATACTTGCCTTTGTCATCCCACTGATAAACCACATAATCTGAGACTTTCAGATCGCCTTTACCATCCCAGGCTTTTTTACCCATCACGGTATCGACGCTGTTGGCTTTTAACCAGTCGCTGGCTTTGGCGTTGTCTTTACCCGCGGCTTTGTAGGCTGCCGCAATAGCCTGCACAGAGGCGTAAGCGTACAGTGTGTAACCTTCAGGCTCGAAGCCGCTGGCGCGGAACTTCTCAATCACCGCTTTGCCATCCGGAATAGTGCGCGGGTCATTACCGAAGGTCATGTAAACGCCTTTGGTGTACTGAGGGCCGCCTGCCGCTGTCACCATCTCTTCCGTCACGATGCAGTCTCCGGAGAAGAAGGCGGCATTGACACCCTGCTCACGCATTTGACGCACCAACGGACCTGCTTCTGGATGACAGCCACCGAAATAGACCACGTCAGGTCTCACCGCGCCAATTTTGGTGACCAGCGCATTGAAGTCTTTCTCACCGCGAGAAAGCCCTTCATACAGCACCTCTTTCACTCCCCTTTTTTCCAGCGCAGCTTTGGTGGCATCGGCCAGCCCCTGACCGTAAGTGTCCTTGTCATGGATCACCGCCACTTTTTTCGCTTTCAGTTTGTCGATAATGAAGTCCGCTGCAATCGCGCCCTGCTGATCGTCACGGCCACACATGCGGAACATGGTTTTCATACCGCGCTCGGTGATTTGTGGGTTAGTGGATCCAGGGGTAATCGCCAGCACGCCAGCTTCGTCATACACCTCTGACGCAGGCATGGTGGAGGAGGAACAGAAGTGACCCACCACGGCCATCACTTTGTCCTGATCGACGAGTCGGTTTGCAACTGATACTGCCTGTTTGGGTTCGCAGGCATCATCGCCCTGCACCAGCACAATTTTTTCGCCGTTAATACCGCCAGCGGCATTGATATCATCGGCAGCCTGACTTGCACCCTTCCAGTATTGCGCCCCGTAGGTTGCATTTGGGCCAGAGAACGGGCCTGCCACACCAATCTTGATATCCGCCTGAGCGTAAAATGCCATGCTCAGGCAACCTGCAAGTACCACCTTCACTGGGTGTTTCATGAATTTCAAAGACATGCTTTCAATCCTCAACGGGTCAGGAACGGAGCCATACCACGGCCTGGGAGAAATCAATTTCTGAAACTTTTGCAGCGCATTGTGTGGCTGGTAGGGCCACGGTTATGAAACAAGCAAGAAACTCGCCAAAGAAGACGGTCGGTGGCAGCTTTTTGCAGTGGCATCGCGTCAGAGCAGACAAGGCGCGAGGTGACATCCCTGCTAATCATAAACATAGCCAGAGTTATGCCGCATACCAGCACCGTGATGGTGCAGAATGCGGTCGATCACAGATTATTCATCGTGCTGATAGGTTTATCCGCTATGCTCTGGTCAAATCGGTCCACGCTTCCTGAAGGAGAATCTATGAATACGCAACGGAACGGATTGAGCAGCCAGCAGGCACTGGATGAACTGGAGCGCCTGTATGAAAGCGCGGTGGAAGCATTGCGCAACGCGATTCGCGATTTCACGACAAACGGCACGCTGCCGGATGAGGATGCGCGTCAGAAAGGCCTGTTTGTTTACCCGGAACTGCGCATCACCTGGCTAGGCGAAGGTCCTCAGCAAAACCGCACCCGCGCATGGGGACGTTTTACCCACACCGGCAGTTACAGCACCACCATTACTCGCCCGGCACTGTTGCGACACTATCTGAGTGAGCAGTTGCAGATGCTGGAGAAAGAGTACGATGTATTGGTTGAAGTCGCGCCCTCCCAGCAGGAGATCCCGTATCCCTACGTGATTGACGGCCTGACACTGGATCGCTCGATGAGTGCCAGCATTGCGCGCCATTTCCCCACCACGGAACTGTCACAGATTGGCGATGAAACCGCAGATGGCCTGTTCCATGCGAATGCCATTTTTCCGCTGTCGCACTTCGATGCGCTGCGCACTGATTTCTCACTGGCGCGTTTACGCCATTACACCGGCACAGCCGTCGAGCATTTCCAGCCGTTTGTGCTCTTCACTAACTACACGCGCTATGTCGATGAGTTTGTGCGCTGGGCAATTGAGCAGGTGCAGGATCCTTCCACACCCTATGACAGCCTTGCCTGTGCTGGCGATGTGGTGATCACCGCTGACACCAAGGACCCTACGGCAATGATGTCTGATCTGGCCTGGAAGAAGCACCAGATGCCGGCCTGGCATCTGACATCACCCAATCGCCGTGGCATTACGTTGGTGAACATTGGTGTGGGTCCGTCCAATGCCAAAACCATCTGCGATCATCTGGCAGTAATTCGCCCGCACGCCTGGCTGATGATTGGTCACTGCGGCGGCCTGCGTGAAAGCCAGACCATCGGAGATTACGTCCTGGCGCATGCTTATTTGCGTGACGATCATGTTTTGGATAGCGTGCTGCCGCCGGACATTCCTATTCCAAGCATTGCTGAAGTGCAGCGTGCGCTGTATGACGCTACCAAAGCCGTGAGCGGCATGCCGGGAGAAGAGGTGAAACAGCGTCTGCGCACCGGCACGGTGGTGACAACGGACGATCGTAACTGGGAGTTGCGTTACTCCGCATCTGCATTGCGTTTTAACCTGAGCCGCGCCGTCGCTGTGGATATGGAGAGCGCCACTATTGCCGCACAGGGATATCGCTTCCGCGTGCCCTACGGCACCTTACTGTGCGTTTCGGATAAGCCACTGCACGGCGAAATTAAATTGCCGGGCCAGGCAAATCGTTTCTATGAAGGGGCGATCTCTGAGCACCTACAGATTGGCATTTGCGCGGTAGAACTGCTGCGTGCTGAGGGTGATAAGTTGCATTCAAGGAAGTTGCGCACCTTTAATGAACCACCGTTCAGGTAAATGTTTAACTCCGGTCCCAATGGGGGCCGGAGTCACATTGGATTTCAGCTCAAACTTTTACCAGCAGGTCTTTCACAAACCAGGCTAGGACAGCCAGAATAGCGGGCACCATAATGGACCAGGTGAGTCGGTCATTCAGCTTTTCAAATTTCACATTGAGATTTTCAAACTTCTCATCAATCCTGACAAACTTCTTCTCAAATTTTTCATCCATGCGTTCAAACTTCACATCGATGCGCTGTTCCATTTTGTCTAGCTTGTCATCGATGCGCAGTTCCATTTTGTCCAGCTTATCGTCGATGCGTTCTTCCAACTTTTCCAGTTTATCGTCAAAGTGAAGCGCCATTTTTCCCAATTTATCATCGAAATGCAGCGCCATTTTTACCAGTTTATCGTCGAAATGCCGCGCCATTCCCCCTAATTTATCGTCAAAGTGCAGCGCCATCTTTTCGAACTTACCATCGGTACGCTTTTCAGACTGCCCCATTTCACCCAGCAGTTCGGTTCGAAGCATACCGATATCAGCCTTGGTAGCAAAATTCTCAGACCGCGCGGTCAGGACGGCAACATCCTGTTGAATTTGATGCGTGGTTTTTTCCAACAACCCGACTCGATGAGTCAACTCTTCCATTTTTGAATCCTCGCTGTTCCTGACGACATAGATAAGTGGTGGAAGAAACGGGGCAGCGCGCATGGCGTATTCCATTACAAACCTCCAGACAGTCCCGGCTATCTCTTCACCTTGCCACTTAGTGAAACAGATTCGAGCCGATTAAACATTCCACGAACCCGCCATTCACGGCAAAAAAATTAGGCAGGCATCAATACGCCGCACAGGCTAAAACTGGCAGAGAAATAACAGAAGGAGCCTTAGTGAAGGATTGCGAGAGATCGCGCAGAAAATATTTGCGGGGATGAAACAGAAAGCACGGAAGCCCGAGCGGGCTTCCGTTAACCAGAACTTAAGCGCTCAGCCAGCCCAGTTTGATCACGAACAGAATTGAGAGAATAACCAGTGCAGCATTGATCTCTTTGGTACGGCCACTCAATAGTTTTACTACCGTCCAGGTAATGAAACCGAAGGCGATACCGTTAGCAATGGAGTAAGTCAAAGGCATGGTCAGCGCAGTCACGGTCACTGGCGCAGCCGTAGTGATGTCTTTCCAGTCGATTTCCGCCAGACCAGAGGCCATCAACACCGCTACAAACAGCAATGCCGGTGCGGTGGCGTAAACCGGAACGCTACCCGCCAGCGGCGAGAAGAACAGGCTCAAGAGGAACAGTACAGCGACGACAATCGCCGTCAAGCCAGTACGACCACCAGCACTGACACCCGCAGCCGATTCCACATAGCTGGTGGTGGTTGATGTCCCCAGTAATGAACCAAACAGCGCAGCAGCACTGTCAGCGATCAGTGCACGGCCCATTTTCGGCACATTGCCCTGCTCATCCGCCAGACCCGCACGTTTGGTCACGCCCAGCAGCGTACCGGTGTTATCGAACACATCCACAAACAGGAAGGCGAAGATAACGCTCACCAAACCCACGTTAAACGCACCGGAGATATCCAGTTGCATAAAGGTCGGTGCAATCGAAGGTGGCGCTGAGAACACACCACCAAATGGCGTCAGACCAATGCCCATCGAGATAAAGGTAACGACCAGGATACCAATCAGCACTGCGCCGGTTACGCGACGCGCTTCCAGTGCCACAATGATGAAGAAACCTAACAGTGCCAGCAGCGGACCCGGTTTGGTCAAATCGCCCAGGCCAACCAGTGTTGCCGGGTTATCCACCACGATGCCCGCGCCTTCCAGCGCGATCAGGGCCAGGAACAAGCCAATACCGGCAGCGATACCCGCGCGCAATGGCAACGGAATACTGGCAATAATCCACTCACGGATTTTGAAAATTGACAGCGCAAAGAAGATCACCGCCGACAGGAACACCGCGCCGAGCGCGATCTGCCAGGTGTATCCCATGTGCAACACAACGGTATAAGTGAAGAAGGCATTGAGACCCATGCCCGGAGCCAGAGCGATCGGGTAGTTAGCGATCAGCCCCATCAGTACGCAGCCAATTGCCGCCGCTAAACAGGTGGCTACAAAGACCGCGCCTTTATCCATGCCGGTGGCACCGAGAATGCTCGGGTTAACAAACAGGATGTAGGCCATGGCCAGGAAGGTAGTGATACCCGCAATGATTTCCGTGCGCACGGTGGTGTTGTGCGCTTTAAGTTTGAAGAGTTTTTCTAACATCATCATCTCTCATGAGCGGAGACGGCACGGGTGCGCGTTCTCTCTTGCCAATGTGGTTGAAACACTAGTTATATTTTTGATGAAAGCGATTTGAGCCGGACGCAAGGCAAGAGCACCTTCCGCTTTCCCCTGTCCATATAGCAATAGCTATGCCATCACCGTACGCAATCGTTTACGTTTCAAAATGCGGCTACGGTTAGGATAATTCTGAACCAGAATAAGGCGCGATTATGGTGCATTGCACCATGGCTGCGCAATCGTTTTCCCTCCCACTGCTCTCGTGAGAAAAAGATTGCGGCACCGCACGCTTTCGAACACTGCTCAGCGATGGCGCTCACGTTTCTGCTGCATAGGGCAGCAGCTTAAAAACATCGGGTTACACTGCTTTTTAACCCTTTCGCAACATAAGAGACAGCGCAATGAAGCCCGCGATTTTGGTCGTTGATGATGATCGTGCCGTGTGTGAATTGCTGCACGATGTATTGAGTGAACATGTGTTTACCGTTTACAGCTGCCATCAGGGCAAAGATGCCCTTGCGCTGCTCAGCCTGCATCCCGAAATCTCATTGGTCATGCTGGATATGATGCTACCGGACACCAACGGCTTACTGGTGCTGCAACACATGCAGCGGCAGCGACCGGATCTGCTGGTCATCATGCTAACTGGGATGGGATCGGAAGCGGATATGGTGGTGGGGTTAGAGATGGGTGCTGATGATTACATCGCCAAACCCTTTAATCCCCGTGTGGTTGTGGCACGCGCACGTGCTGCATTGCGCCGTTGCGGACGTCTGACACAAGCCGATACGCAACAGGATGAAGGATGGCAATTTAATGGCTGGCGGCTGGATGATGCGCGTTGCCAGTTGTTTAACCCTCAGCGCGAAAGTGTCGCCCTCACCCAAGGCGAATATACTCTGCTGCGCGCCCTGGTGGGTCACGCACGTAAAGTGCTGACGCGCGATCAGCTCCTTGAACTGACGCACAATGAAAGTCTGGAGGTGTTCGACCGCACCATTGACGTGCTGATTATGCGGCTGCGACGGAAAATCGAAGCCAATCCGCATCAGCCAAGCTTGATCCGCACCATCCGCGGCCTCGGTTATGTCTTTTCCGCTGATGTATTCCGTCCGGCTTCCGCCGCGCGTGAAACACAGATTGCCTGATCCATCCAGCGCTGCATCTCGGCCAATGGCCGCGTGCCGTCCAGCGCGTTTGCTGCATGCAGATTAAAACAGGCGCAGGTGTGTGCCAGCTTCAATGTCTCCAGCAGGGGCCAACCTTCATGGCTGGCATATAACACCCCAGCACAAAATGCATCTCCGGCTCCAACGCTGCCCACGATCTCTTCTGGTTTCAGGCACCACGCCGGCTGCCATAAACCTTCACCCACGCTTTCTTGCCCCCACGCACCTTCAGGCGCATGGATCACCACGCGTTGACGCACGCCCTGCTCCATTAACCAGGCTGCAGCCTCAGCAAACGCGCTGGGTGCCGCCAGCCCTAAAGCGCTGCGCAGAGTGACACCAGTAAGCGATTGCGCCTCCAGTTCGTTAATCACCAGGTAGTCAAGCCAGCGCAAGGCCGGCATCACCAGCGGCCGATACTCCCCCGCTCGCGATACCAAATCCAGCGAGGTGAGATAACCGCGCTGCTGCATCTGCGCAAGCAGATGGGCACTGCGCGTTCCAAACTCCTCATCGGGCTGGTCGAGGCTATCCAGCAGCAGCAAATAGCCGAGATGAAAAATACGGTGCGGGGTGGCAACTTCAGCGAATTGGGGCAGATCCAGAAGCGCATTGGCACCGCGTGCATGGAAAAAGGTGCGTTGCCCATCGGGTGTGGTCATCACTTGCGTCATTGCCGTTCTGACACTGTGGGTGCGCTGCACAAACTGACGATCAATCTGGTGATCGTCCAGCAGCTGCACAATGTAATCGCCGTCACTGTCCTCGCCCACCATCCCGACGCCGGCCAACGGCAAATCGACCTGCATGCGCGCTAAAGTGAACAGTACATTGAGTGCAGCCCCTCCGCTGCATTTCTCGCTGTGGGTGATCTCGGCTAACCAGCCTTGTTCCGGCCAATGCGTGATGCGTTGCACATGATCCACTAGCATGCTGCCCGCACCGAGAATACCGTAGCGTTGCACCATGTCAGGCCCTCCCGGCACTGCCAAATACCTGCATCTGCTGTGCCACCACATTGGCAATATCCTGTTCTACCGCCATCAGCAGTTCAGCAAACGAGTCGTAACGGGCATCACGCTGAGTGATTTGCTTTTCAATCGCGCCCAGCGCGGCTTGCGACATGCCAGTGTAGAAATTGATTTTATGGATGCCCAAACTGATGGCATGGCGGAAATCGGCATCACTGATCCCTGAACCGCCATGCAGCACCAGCGGAATGCCTGCGGCCGCGCGTATCGCCGCCAGACGGTCAAAATCGAGTTTCGGTTCACCTTTGTATTTGCCGTGCGCATTGCCAATAGCCACAGCCAGACAATCAATCCCGGTCGACTGGACAAACTCCGCCGCCAGCGCGGGATCGGTAAACTTGTTGCTGTCGGCCTCGCCAAACAGCGCCCCACCTTCATCGCCGCCTACCGCGCCCAGTTCCGCTTCAACAGAGACGCCAATGGCGTGGCACATTTTCACCACTTCACGGGTCTGGCGCACATTCTCTTCATAGCTGAGAGTTGAGCCATCAAACATCACCGAGGTGAAGCCGAGGCGAATCGCCTGCATCACCGCCTCAAAGTGCAAACCATGGTCGAGATTGAGCACCACCGGGATATCGTGCAGCGCGGCTTCTGTGCGAACAGCCGCAATCAGATGCTCGAGGCTGACATACTTAAAGTGCACTTCCGCGATATTGATGATAAACGGCGACCGCTGTTGCTCAGCCGCCTGGAACAGCGCACGCAGGAAATGGGTATCCAGCACGTTAAATGCGCCGAGCGCGTATTGGTGCTGCTGCGCATGGGCCAGGCCCTGCGCCAGAGAAATCAATGCCATCGTGAACTCCTTTATGCCAGCCAGCGGTGATATTCGTTACACAATAGCCAGCGCGGATCTTCATCCTCATCAATCGGATTAAAGCGCGCCAGCGGAGTCAGAAAAACGTTGTCATGCTCGTCATCGTTGGGCATCGAGACTTCACCCACCAGCACATCGCCGTAGCCCTCTTCGCCCCAAAAGCTGTGCCAGATACCGGGCAGCAAGGTGACGCTCTCGCCTGGAGACAGACGCAGTTGCGATCCCGCCGCGTGAGTCTGACGGATACCATCTAACGTGACGTTAACCGGTGAATCATCAAGCCGATCGCCCGCGCGGTTATGCAACGTGACGATCAGATTTCCGCCGCCGCGATTGATGATGTCTTCCATCTTTTGTGGGTGGTAGTGCATGGGCGTCACCTGCCCTTCCCGCACATGCATGATTTTCTCAGCGTAAGGTTTTCCCCACGGCTGGCCACCACGCGACCCGTTGCGCAGAGTAAACAGGGTTAAGCCAGTTTGTGAGAAATCATCAGCGCCGAAACTGGTGACATCCCAGCCCAGATGCAGCGCCAGCAGTTCTTCGGCGCTGCGTTTATCCAGCGCACGCCATTGGCTGAGGCCATAGTCGGCCCAGGGCGGCAGATGCACGTCCTGACGCATAAAGAATTCGCGGGTGAGTTGCAGAATGGCGTTTACTTCGGATCGATGCATAACTCCCTCTCCCAATGCGGGCGGCCAAAAGACCGCCTCAAGAAACCAACCTTATTTCACCGTCCAGCCTTTGTAGCTGCTGACGGTGTTGCGATCGATCATTGTGACCGGGATCAGCACCGGTTTGTCGGGTGCCGGTTTGCCCTGCAGGATGTCATAGCCAATCTCTACCGCTTTAGCCGCCATCACCTGCGGGTCTTGCGCTGGGGTGGCAACGAACAGCGAGCCTTTACGTTTCAGCGCTTCTTCGCCGTCTGGCGATCCATCAACACCGACAATAAAGAACTCACTGCGCTGGGCCTGCTTGGCGGCCAGATCGGCGCCAATCGCCGTTGGATCGTTAATCGCAAATACTGCGTCGATCTTCGGATTGGCCGACAACAGTCCGGTCATCACTTCCAGGCCTCCATCACGGCTGCCCTTGGCATTCTGGTTGTAGGAGAGCAGTTTGATATCGGGATGGGTTTTCAGCTCGTTCATGCAGCCTTCAACACGGTTTTGCACTGCTGACACCGGTGGTCCATTGATGATCACCACGTTGCCTTTGTTTTTCAGACGGTCAGAGATGTATTTACACGCCATGGCACCTGCCTGGGTGTTATCAGAGGTAATGGTGGCGTTGGCACCGTCAGCCGCCACGTCGACCGCCACCACCACGATGCCCGCATCACGCGCACGTTTTACCGCGGGTGCGATACCTTTGGAGTCGGCGGCGTTGAGGATAATCATGTCCACTTTGGCGGCGATGAAGTTATCAATCTGCGCCACCTGCTGACCAAGGTCGTAGCCGCTGGAGACCAGCGTCACGTTGACTTTATCCCCAGCCAGTTCGCGCGCCTTCAGCTCAGCACCTTTGGTAATCTGCACGAAGAACGGGTTGGCGAGATCGCCGACGGTGACACCAATGGATTTAAGTTCTTTTGCCTGCACCAGTGGCGCACTCAACAACGTCGCCGCCAGCAGTCCGGTCAGAATCGGATTAAAACGCATAGTCGATGTTCTCCTGCTTTTTTGATTATGTTGGCGACCCAGCAGATCGCCGTTGTGTGACAGCCTGTTGCAAATAGCCCCTTACCCCACGTGATGCCGCGTACGGTATTTATCGATCAGCACGGCGATAATGATCACTGCGCCCTTGATGACCAACTGCCAGAAGTAAGAGACGCCCATCAGCGTCATGCCGTTATTCAGCGTGGCGATAATCAGCGCACCAATCAGCGTGCCGGTAATGGTGCCGATACCGCCGACAAAACTGGTGCCACCCAAAATCACCGCCGCTATCGCATCCAACTCGTATCCCACACCCAGGTTGCCGTTGGCGCTGTAGAGACGTGAGGCACTCATCAATCCGCCCAGTCCCGACAACATGCCGCTCATGGCATAGACGAACACCAGCACCATACCGACCTTGATCCCGGTGAGGCGCGCCGCCTGCACGTTGCCGCCTACGGCATAGATATGCACACCCAAGGTGGTGCGGCGCAGAATGAACCAGCACAAAGCAATCACCGCAAAGGCAATAATGATCAACCAGGGCACCGACCCGAGATAGCCATTGCCGATCCACTCAAAATTGATATCAGAGTTAATCACCGTGGTGCCATCCGCCAGCAGATAAGCGGCACCGCGCATCGCGGTATAGGTACCGAGCGTGACGATAAACGGTGGCAATCCTGCCCCTGCCACCAAAACCCCGTTGAACAGCCCCATGATCAGACCCGCACCCAGCGCCGCCGGAATGGTCAGGCCCGCAAAGGCTGGATCCAGCGACACCACCATCGCCACCACCGCCGTGGTGCCCAGCATCGAGCCCACCGACAAATCAATCCCGCCGGTGAGGATCACGAAGGTCATACCCGCCGCCAGTACAATGTTGATTGATGCCTGACGCGTGATATTCAGCAGGTTTCCTTCGGTAAAGAAGTTCGGCGCAACAAAACCAAATACCGCCACAATCAGGATCAATATCGGCAGAATACCCACCGTTTGCAGCAGATCGCTCATCAATGCCCGTTTCAGCGTAGGACTTTTAACGCGTGCAGATTCACTGGTCATCTCGGTCTCCTCAGGCCTGAACCGGCTGTGCGCCGGTGGCCAGTGTCATAATGTTTTCCTGGCTGATCTCTGCGCCACTCAGCTCGCCGGCAATACTGCCTTCGCGCATCACATACACGCGGTCACTCATTCCGACTACCTCCGGCAGTTCGCTGGAGATCATCAGGATCGCCACGCCCTGTTGCGCCATCTGATTCATCATGCGGTAGATTTCGCTCTTGGCGCCGACGTCCACGCCGCGCGTCGGTTCGTCCAGCAGCAGAATGCGCGGTGCAATCGCCACCCAGCGTGAAATCAGCAGCTTCTGTTGATTGCCACCCGATAATCCACCGGCCCGCACCTGGGCGTGTGGCACGCGGATGTTGAGTGATTCGATAGCATCACCGGCGATCTTTTGCCCTTTGCGACGATTGAGCAGGCCGTAGCTGGCGTCACGCTCCAGCGTCGCCATCACAATATTTTCTTGTGCCGCCAGTTCCAGGAACAGTCCCTGCTCTTTACGGTTCTCGGTGAGGAAGCCAATGCCACGCGCAATGGCATCACGCGGGGAGTGAATCTTCACCTTTTCGCCGTCAATCCAGATCTCGCCACCTTTCGGCTGATGCACGCCAAAAATCAGCTGCGCCAGCTCACTGCGTCCGGCACCGACCAATCCCGCCAGCCCAACAATTTCCCCAGCACGCACCGCCAGACTGCTGGGATGGACTTTGCGGTTATCGGTCAGGTGATTGACGGCGAGACGGATCTCGCCAAAGGGGATGTTGCGGTCTTTGTTGAACAGATCGCTCAGCGGACGCCCGACCATCATGCGCACCAGTTCTGTGGCATTAAGCTGGTCGCGCGTCAGGCTGCCGACATACTGTCCGTCGCGCAGCACGCTGACTCGATCCGAGAGTTCATACACTTCCGCCATGCGATGGCTGATATAAATGATCGCCATGCCTTCACTGCGCAGGCGTTTAATCAGCGCAAACAGCTGTTCGGTTTCGCGATTGGAGAGCGCTGCCGTGGGTTCATCCATCACCAGAATGCGGCTGTTACGATGCAGTGCGCGGGCGATCTCCACCTGCTGCTGTTCAGCAATACTGAGTTTGCTCACCAGATCGGTGGCATTGAATTGGGCGCCAAGACGATTTATCACCTGCTGCGCCTCTTCCGCCATCTGCCGGCGTCTCACCAGCCCACCGCGCGTAATCTCACTGCCAAGGAAGATGTTCTCCGCCACGGTGAGATTGGGCGCCAGATTGATTTCCTGGTAAATCAGCGTGATGCCCGCTGCCAGTGCCTCTTTCGGGCCTTTGATGGCGTAGGGTTGACCGTCGATAAGAATTTCCCCGCTGCTGGCGGTATACGCACCGGCCAGAATCTTCATCAGCGTACTTTTACCGGCACCGTTTTCGCCCATCAGCGCATGGACTTCACCCGGCCACACGGTCAGATCCACGCCTTTTAAGGCGTAGAAACTGCCGAAGCGTCGGGTGATTTCGCGCATTTCTAATATCGGTGTCGCCGCCATCGCCAGGCTCCTGCTGTCTGAAGTTGTCGCCGAGTGTTGCAACGCCAGATAAATGGAAAATGTCAGCGGCCATTCATATTTGTCATATTGCGCCCCGGTCACGCTTTTATACTCGCGAAGAGTTGTGAGGTAAGGAGTGGCCGCAATGAGTCAGAGTCTGCATTGGCACGCTGGTGCGCGGGGTCGCCTGCTGCTGTTTAACCTGCTAGTGGTGAGCGTGACGCTGGCGGTGAGCCTGGTGGCTATTTTTGGATTTCGCCACGCCGGTCACATTCAGGAGCAGGCTCAGGCGCAAACCCTGGCGGATATGAATGGCAGTCTGGCGCTGGCGCGTGATACTGCCAATGTGGCCACCGCCGCCGTGCGATTGGCACAGGTGGTGGGTGCGCTGGAGTATCAAAGCGAGTCGGCACGTCTGCAGCAGACGCAGCAAGCCTTACAGCAATCCTTATCCTTGCTGGCGAACGCGCCACTGGCCGCACAGCAACCGGCATTGCTGGCGCGCATTCGTGAACGCAGCCAAATGCTGGAACAGAGCATTAATCAACTGCTGCGGGTCGGCCATCAGCGCCATTTACAGCGCAACGTGATGCTGAGCGGTCTGTGGCAGGCGCAACTGCTGCTGAATCGCATTGATGTGCTCGCCAGCGACGGCGCTTTCATGCCGCTGCGCCAGCAAACAGATGCCTTATTAAAGGTGGCGATCCAATCCACTGCACCGCAAGCCGCTGAACAGCAATTACAGCAGGTACTGCCGATCTGGTCCGCCTTGCCGTTACAGGATGCGCTGGCGATGCAGCGTGACCGATTGGTGGAGACGACGCGCAGCCTGCAGCCGGTTGCTGAACAGCTTGAGCAGAGCGATATCGCCATTGCCTACGCGACCTATCGCATCAAAGCGCTGGTCGCCATGCTCAACAGCGATATCACCCATTATGTGCAACTGGTAGCGCAGCAGAGCGATGCGCGCAGTACCGTGACGCATCAGGAGCTGGACTCTATCATCGGTTTTATTGGCCTGTTTATGCTGCTGGCACTGCTGATCACCGGTTATGCGGGTTACTACATCTATCGCAATCTCGGCTCAAGCCTGACCGCCATCGCCCACGCCATGACGCGTCTGGCACAGGGCGAGAAGAGCGTGAATGTGCCGGGCTTAGCCAGGCGAGATGAGTTGGGCGATCTGGCTCGTGCCTTTAACGTATTTGCGCGCAATACTGCTTCACTGGCCCACACTTCACGTCTGTTGAAAGAGAAAAGTAACCAGCTTGAATCCACTTTCCTCGCGATGCGCGATGGCTTTGCACTGTTCGATAACAGTGGGCAACTGGTGGTGTGGAACGCGCAGTACGCCGAGTTACTCGGCATTCCGGCACGCGATCTGCATCGTGGCCTGCATTATCAACGTCTGTTAGAGCGGATGGATGTACAACTCACCAGCCTGCACGATGCGCAGGAAGTTCGCCTGCCAGATGGCCGTACACTGGAACTGCGCTTTAGCCCGGTGCCACGTCGGGGCATGGTGAATACCGTGCTTGAGCGCACCACACGTAAGGCGCTGGAAGAAGCGCTGCTGCACAGCAAAAAAATGAAAGCCGTGGGTCAGCTGACAGGCGGTATAGCGCATGACTTCAACAACCTGCTGGCCGTGATTATTGGCAGTCTGGCACTCACCGTGGGTCAACTCCCCTCCGGTTCACTGGCCAGTCGCATTGACCGAGCGCGGCTGGCGGCCGACCGCGCGGCACAGCTCACCCAACGGTTACTGGCCTTCTCGCGCAAACAGGCGCTGTATCCACGGGCGGTATCAGTGGTTGAGCTGGTCGATAACCTGCACTCACTGTTGCAGCATTCACTACTACCTGGCCAGCATCTGGTGGTTGATGCGCAGCGGCCCGGTTGGCCAGCGTGGATCGATGCCGGGCAACTAGAAAATGCTTTGATGAATCTGGTGGTCAACGCGCGCGATGCCATGGAGAAGCAGAGCGGTGAAATTCGCCTGCGCATCTGGAATCAACGTATGCAGGACGCGGATGGCAAACGCGATCGCGTCACCATTGAAGTCATCGATCACGGCTGCGGTATGTCGGCCGAGGTGCGTGAACAAGTGTTTGAACCGTTTTTCACCACCAAAGAGACCGGCAGCGGCAGCGGACTGGGTCTGTCAATGGTGTATGGATTTGTGCGTCAATCCGGTGGTCAGATCGAGGTGGAAACCGCTCCCGGTCAGGGTACTACCGTGCGCCTGTTGCTGCCGCGCGCACCGGAAGCGGCCCAGCATGTTGCGGCTCCTCCCGAGTTTACGCCGGGTGTCAGCAGCGACCGGCTGGTGTTGGTGCTGGATGATGAACCCGCTGTCAGACAGACATTGTGCGAGCATCTGCATCAACTCGGCTATCTCACCTTAGAGTGTGGCGATGGCGAATCCGCACTTACGTTGCTGCGGCAGACGCCAGATATTGAGTTGTTGATCAGTGATTTGATGTTGCCCGGCGCATTGAACGGCGCGGATGTGATTCGCCAGGCACAGCAGCAGTGGCCGGAATTGGCCACCCTGCTGATTAGCGGTCAGGATTTGCGTCAAAGCCAGGTCACTTTGCCGCTGTGCGAACGGCTGGCAAAACCCTGGCAACAGGCGCAGTTGGCGCAGGCGCTGGAGCGCGCCTGGCAACGCAGTGAACGGCTCAGTCGCGCACGGCAGGCTGCCACAGCGGCAACGGTTTCCCCGTGATGTAGCGTTTACGCAGCTTGCTGGAGATAACGTCCATGATCATCACCACGCCGACCAAAAGAATGGTCAGGAACATCACCACATCCCAGTTCCACAGGCGCATGTTTTCGGCATAAACCAGGCCGACGCCACCTGCGCCGACGAAGCCGAGCACCGCCGCCGAACGGGTATTGGATTCAATCTGGTACAGGCTCAACGCCAGGAAGGTCGGGAAGGATTGGGTAAAGATGCCGAAGCGATGTTTCTGCAGACTATTGGCTCCCACCGCACCTAAACCCCGGCTGGGTGAACGCTCAACCGCTTCATGCCCTTCCGCATACAGTTTGCCCAGCAACCCCACATCCTGTACCACAATCGCCAGCACCCCGGCCAGCGGTCCCATGCCAACGGCACGCACAAAGATCAGGCCCCAAATGGCCATATCTACACCGCGCATAATATCCAGCAGGCGACGAACCAACAGGGAGATAGGTCGGGCAATCGGATCGTGCATCACGTTGCGGGCAGCAAGGAAGGAGACCGGCAACGCAATCAGAGAAGCGGTCAGCGTACCGGCAAACACAATCGCCAGCGTGATGCCAATCTGGGAGAAGTAGTAGCCAAATGGCCAGTTCATAAAGTCTTGCCACACAAACATGCGCAGGAAGTAACGGCCCAACTGCTGGCAGCCTATCAGGAACCGACTCCACTCAATGCCGAAAAACTCAAAAAAGAACAGGTAATAGAGCACCACGGCAAGGGCGACGATAGCCACGCGGCGCAGATAACGGTTTTGTGCAGCGAACAAGGCAGGATGTTCCTGCTTCAGCTTCGCCACATCCGGCGCTAATGCGATCATTTCATTTCCCCTTCCACCACGCGACGGCGCAACCAGCCGGATACCGTATCCAGCAGCGACACCACCACGATAATCAACAACAGTGTCATGCTGACCTGATCATAGCGATCCAGTTTAATGTTGGTCATCAGCTCCTGGCCGATGCCGCCCGCCCCCACTAATCCGAGGATGGTGGAAGAGCGGAAATTCACTTCAAGGCGCATAAAGCTGTAGGAGAGAAACGTCGGTTTCACCTGCGGCCAGAAGGCGAAGCGCATACGCTGCAGCTTGCTTGCTCCGCAGGCCGCCAGGCCGCGCACCGGTTTGTCCGAGGCGCTCTCAATCGATTCGTAAAACAGTTTGGTCAGGCTGCCAACCGTGTGTAGCGCCAGCGCAAGGAAGCCAGGAATCGCGCCGATGCCAAACGCCATCACGAACATCACCGCCCACGCCAGCTCCGGCATGGTGCGCAGGAATGCAACAAAGGCGCGAATCGCCATGCGCACACTGCGCGGCGTTTGGGTATTGTCGGCGGCGAAAAATGCCAGAACCCCAGCCACCATCACCGCCACAATGGTCGAAGACAGCGCCAGCTGTAAGGTTTCCCAGATAAGCGGCAGCTGAAAATGCAGGCGGTAGCCCCAGTAAGCCAGCGAGCCCTCGGTTTTCACATCGGAAAACAGCACGGGCAGATGTAACACCGGCACGGTTTCGCCGATGTAATCGAAAAAGTGTGGCAGTGATTGCCAGACGGTTACCAGATTGAATTCCGCCATCTTGCCCGCAGCGAGATAGAGCGCCACCAACAGCAGCGACCAGAGCACAGTATCGCGCTTTTGCTGGCGGCGAATGCGTTGGTAGTAGTGTTCGAAATCGGTCAAGGGGGATGTCCTGTGGTAGAGGATGGTGCAGATGTGAAAAGGGTCGCCATCAAGGGCGACCCTGCCGGTCAGACGCGAAATTAACCGCGTGAGCCTTTCATCAGATCACGTTTCATATCGATGATGTTCTGATAATCAGCCACGGTTGCCGGACCGATGTGCTGGGCACCGCCCACCGCTTTAACAAAGCAGCTGTGGTCTTCTTTATCCAGTTTCTTGATCGCGGCAACCAGCTTCTGTTTGAAGTCAGCGGGCAGATTGTTGCTCACCAGAATTGGGCCATTCGGGATCAGCGGAGACTGCCAGATGATACGAATTTTCTTCATCAGGTCAGGCTGATCCATACGCATCATGCGGCCAAAGGCACCTGAGGTGTAACCCTTGTCGTAATCACCGATCAATGAGGTCCAGGTCACTGCACCTTCGAACTGACCGTTCAGCACGCCGAGGATGTCCTGCTCGTGGCCGCCAGAGAAGGTCACGCTGGAGAAGGTGTTGTTGTACTTGTCGTCAACCGTGCCACCGAACTCTTTCTTGAACGCCTGGTTTGGCATCAGGAAGCCAGAGGTGGAGTCCGGATCGGCCATACCGAAGGATTTGCCTTTCAGGTCTTCCAGCTTTTTGTACGGGCTGTCTGCTTTCACGATCACCACAGAGTGGTAACCCTGTGAACCGTCTTTGTCATCCACTACGATGCCGACAACATCAACCGCTTTCGGGTTCTGCAGATAAACGGAAGCGTAAGATGCTGGAGACATGCTCAGCACCATATCAATTTTGTTACCCAGCAGACCCTGAATCACGCCTGAGTAGTCAGACGAGTTGCGCATTTTGGTATCGACATTCAGCTCTTTGTCGAAGAAATCTTTCACGCACTGGTTATCGCCGATCTGCTGAGTGGCGTTCTGTCCACCCAAAATCCCCAGGTTCAATTCTTTTGGTGCATCCGCTGCGTTAACGCCAAAAGTCATTGCAACAGTCAATAAAGCTAAAGAGGTCAGTTTCATTCGTCGTTTTTCTCTTGCCGTGGGAGTTAGTGGAGCTGGTTAATTTCGTCGCCATACAGCTCGTGCAGCAAGCCGTCGGTCAACTGAGAAGGATTTCCGTCAAACAGCACTTTGCCGCGCTGAATGCCGATCACGCGGGTGCAGTACTGTTTCACCAGTTCAATCGAGTGCAGGTTCACCATCACGCTAATGCCCTGCTCGCTGACCTGACGCAGCACATCCATGATGCGCTTGGTGTTTTTAGGATCGAGTGAAGCCACCGGCTCGTCCGCCAGCAGAATGCGCGGGTTTTGCATCAACGCACGGCAAATCGCCACGCGCTGCATCTGTCCGCCTGACAGGTTCTCCGCACGCTGTAGCGCCTGCGGCAGCATGTTCATCCACTGCAGCAGCTCAATGGCACGTGCGCGGTCCACTTCGGAGAACACTTTGAAGAAGGATTTCAGCGTCGAGGTTTGGCTCAAACGACCCAGCAGTACGTTGGTCAGCACATCGAGACGCGGTACCAGGCAGAAGTCCTGGAAAATCATGCCGCATTCGCTGCGCCACTCGCGCATCTGGCGGCTGTTAAGCGTCACCACATCGCGATCCGCTTCACCCGCACGGTTGCTGAGAATCGCGCCCTGTGAAGCACTGATGGTGCCGTTCAGCATATGTAACAGTGTCGATTTGCCTGCGCCTGAGCGACCGATCACGGCCACCAGCTCGCCCGCATGCAGATCGAAGCTGACATTATCCAGTACGCGGTTTTCGCCGTACGCCTTGCACAGTCCCTGTACCGACAACACCTTGTTGCCTTGCCCGGCGTGCGGAACGTAAGGATTGTCGATAACGGTTTTCAGTAATGCCTGTGCCATGTTGCACTCCATCTCTCTGAGGTCTTGATTGCCCGTTATTACGGGCAAATCCGATGAAGACTTGATGACAGTAAAATGATTAAACAGTGACAGCGTGTGAGGAACCGACCGTGATGGTCTGGCCGTCAGTGGCCGCCAGCACATTGTCCGGTAAGCGATTATTGAGTAACCAGCCGTCCATCTCATGACTAAGGTGGATAAGCCATGCCTGGCGCGGCGCCAGCTGTTCAATAATCTGCAATGCGCGCGTCACATCGTTATGATTGCGCACGCTTTCTCGCGGGGGATCGTTGCAGTCAATCACCAGCTGATCCAGCGGTTGACCGTCAAGAAAATCTGCAGTTTCCGGGGGTAATCCGCAGGTATCGCACAGCCAGGCGAGCCGCGTGCCTTGCCAGTCGAACAGGTAGCCATAAGTGATTTTTGAGTGCTGTAACGGCAGCGGCGTGACCTGCAACGTCCCGAAACTGTGAGGCACAAAAGGCGTTAACGAAGAACGGAAATCCAGCAGACCCGGATGCTTAAACAGGTCATCACAGCCCTTCTCATCCGGTGGCGCCCACACTGGAATCGGTTCACCCAATCCCCAACGTAAACTGAACAGTCCTGCCACATGGTCCATATGAAAATGGGTGAGTAAAATACGGCTCAGCTCGCCAGGGCGGAAGCGCTGATGAAGGTCGTGGCGTCCGGCATCCAACAAGATACGCTCGCTACCCGTGTCAATGAGCGCACTGGTGGCGGCACGAGCGCGTCGTGGCTCATGACGTGCACGTTCGCAAGCGTGGCAATCACAGCCAAACAGCGGCGCAGACTGCACGCCGCCGGTCCCGAGAAAAGTGAGTTTCATGGCGGATGCTCCAGCAGTTGACGCAACCCGTTGAGCGTATCGCTAAGTGCGCCATCATTATTGAGCGGATGACAATGCGCAGGCAGAGGTTCTGCCGCACGCGCCAGCCGTTTACCGATCTCTGCTTCACTTTCACGTCCACGCTGCCGTAAGCGCGCCTCCAGCACCGCAGGCGAGACCTGCAGCACCAGCGGCAAGAGTTGAGCACCGTAATGTTGCTCGACAATAGGCAGGTGCAAACGTGAACCGTTGACCAGCACATTCAACCCGCGCGCCAGCCAGTGATCTATCTCTTCGCCCAGCCCATAATACAGGCCGTGTGCCTGCCAGCTGATGGCAAACAATCCCAATGATTGCCGCCGCCGAAACTCGGCCTCGCTCAGCGCCACATGGTTTTCACCTCCGGCATCGGCTGGGCGCGTAATGTAGCGATGGGCGATCACCAGGTTATCCGGCGGTGCTTCGCGCAGCGCATTCAGCAGACTGTCTTTACCCGAGCCCGAAGGCCCGGTTAGCCAGATCAGGCGCGCCATCAGAACACCAGCCTGCCCTGCGACCAGACGTGGCGAATGTGTGGATGACCATGTTCGGTATGCGCCAGCACCAGATCGGCACGCATGCCTTCGCCAATCACCCCGCGATCGTGCAAGCCGATAGCGCGAGCCGGATTACGGGTCACCAGCGCGGCAGCTTGTGGCAACGTCAGGCTGTTGCGTTCATCCGCGACTAAGCGGAACACCGCATCCAATAAACTCGCCGGATAGTAATCCGATGACAGAATGTCCAGCAGGCCATGGCTGGCCAGCTCCCAGGCGGCCACGTTGCCGGAATGCGAACCGCCACGCACAATATTCGGCGCGCCCATCAACACCTGCATGCCGCATTCGCGCGAGGCACGTGCCGCCTCCAGCGTGGTAGGGAACTCAGCAATGGTGCTGCCCACGTCATGCGATTCTGCGACATGGCCCGCCGTGGCATCATCGTGGCTGGCAATTGGAATACCGCGCGAACGGCACAAGCTGGAGATGGCATTACGGTTGGGCGTCGAGAACTCAGCGGCCAGCGCCAGTTGCTCACGCTCAAACAGATCCATCTGCTCATCATTCAGCGAATATTTGCCCTGATAATAGGTGCGATACATCTCCAGTGAAGCGTACTGACGCTGACCCGGTGAATGGTCCATCAGCGACACCAGCGACAGCTCCGGCGTGCTCATCAGCTTTTCAAACAGCGGCAGCGTGGTGTTGTGGGGCAACTCACAGCGCAGGTGCAGATGGTGATCGACACGGTTGATGCCTTTGCGATTACTGTCCTGAATTGCGTTGATCATCTTGCTCAGGTTTTCAATGCGATGACCGCCGTCGCGCACATCGCCGACACCAATCGCATCCAACACCGTGGTAATGCCACTGGCGACCATCAACGCATCGTGGCTGCTCATTGCCGAATGCGCAGGCCAATCCACTTTCGGACGAGGCGTGAAGAACTTGTCGAGGTTGTCGGTATGCAGCTCGACTAACCCAGGCAGCAGGAAGGCGTTTTCGCCATCCAGTGCGCCCGCTAATTGACTGGTACTGTCACTGAAGCTGGCAATGCGACCCTCACGAATCTCCAGCGAACCGGTGACAACCTCATGTTCCAGCACCAAACGGACGTTATTGACGATCATGCTTCTGCTCCTGTTTTAACCGGCTGCATGACGTGCAGGCGATCGGCCACGCGCTCGCGCACCGCTTCGTCATGGAAAATACCGACAATGGCCGCACCTCGGGTGCGCGCCTGTTCAATCAATTCGACCACCGCTGCGCTGTTGGCGCTGTCGAGGGAAGCGGTAGGTTCATCCAGCAGCAGTACCGGATAGTCGGCGATAAAGCCACGCGCGATGTTGACGCGCTGCTGTTCTCCGCCGGAAAAAGTGGATGGCGCGAGTGACCATAAACGCTCCGGCACATTCAGCCGTGTCAGCAGGTCTTTGGCGCGCTTCTCGCAAAAAGCACGATCCACGCCGCGTTCCAGCAGCGGCTGCATGACGATTTCCAACGTTGGCACGCGGGGGATCACCCGCAGAAACTGGCTGACCCAGCCGACGGTTTCGCGGCGAATCGCCAGGATCTGCCGCGCAGGGGCCTGCGCCATGTCGATCCATGCGCCCTGATGTTGCAGCCAGATGTGGCCGCTGTTGGCCTGATAGTTGCCGTAAAGCGCACGCAACAGGGTGGATTTACCGCTGCCTGAACGACCATGCAGCACCACGCACTCACCGGCGCACACTTCAAGATTGGCATCCTGCAGCACCGGCAGCTCGGCGCTACTCTGGTTGTGCAGCACGAAGGTTTTACTGAGTTTCTCTACGCGCAATAAAGGTTGCATGTTGATGTCCTGATGAAATTAAGCCAGCACCGATGAAACCAGCAGCTGCGTGTAAGGATGGTGTGGATCGTCCAGCACCCGGTCGGTCAGACCGCTCTCCACCACTCTGCCCTGCTTCATCACCAACAGACGGTGCGCCAGCAAGCGCGCCACGCCGAGATCGTGGGTGACGATCACCACCGCCAGATTGAGTTCACGCACCAGCGTGCGCAGCAAATCCAGCAGTCGCGCCTGCACCGACACATCCAGGCCACCGGTCGGCTCATCCATAAACACCAGCGTCGGTTGCGTCACCAGGTTGCGGGCAATCTGCAAGCGCTGCTGCATCCCGCCGGAGAAGGTGGTTGGCAGATCGTCGATGCGATTGGCGGGGATTTCCACATCCTGTAACCAGCGCATCGCTTCTTTACGGATGTCGCCGTAATGGCGTTGACCCACGGCCATCAAGCGCTCACCGATATTGCCGCCCGCCGTCACCTGCGGTCGTAATCCGTCGAGCGGATGCTGATGTACCACGCCCCACTCGGTGCGCAATAAGCGGCGACGATCGCTTTCACTTAGCTGATAGAGATCCTGAGCGCGATAGAGAATGTTGCCCTGCTGTGGCGCTAAACGCGCCGACAGGCTGCGCAGCAGCGTTGTTTTGCCCGAGCCGGACTCCCCGACAATGCCCAGTACTTCGCCCGGATAAAGCTCAAAGCTCACATCTTCAAAACCTTTGCCTGGCGCATAGAGGTGCGTCAGATTGTTGACCGCAAGCAGCGGCTGTTCACTGTGCATGCTGTTGTTCCTGCTGCTGGTGGCAAAAATCGGTATCGGAGCAGACAAACATGCGCGTACCGGCATCATCCATCACCACCTCATCGAGGTAGCTGTGGCGCGAACCGCACAGCGCGCAGGGTTCATCCCAGCTCTGAACGGTGAACGGGTGATCGTCGAAGTCGAGGCTTTCTACTTTGGTATAGGGCGGCAGCGCATAGATGCGTTTTTCACGACCGGCACCAAACAACTGCAGCGCGGGCATCATGTGCATCTTCGGGTTGTCGAATTTTGGAATCGGCGACGGGTCCATCACGTAACGATCGTTGACCTTGACCGGATAGGCATAGGTGGTGGCGATATGGCCGTAACGGGCGATATCTTCATACAGCTTCACCTGCATGATGCCGTACTCTTCCAGCGCGTGCATGGTGCGCGTCTCGGTTTCACGCGGCTCGATAAAACGCAGCGGTTCCGGAATCGGCACCTGGAAAATCAGCACCTGATCTTCCTGCAATGGCGTTTCCGGAATGCGGTGGCGCGTCTGGATCAGCGTGGCGTCTTTGGTAGCTTCAGTAGTGGCTGCCCCGCTGACACGCTGGAAGAAGCGACGGATTGATACCGCGTTCGTGGTGTCATCCGCGCCCTGGTCAATCACCTTCAGCACATCGCTGTCGCCAATGATGCTGGCAGTGATCTGAATGCCGCCGGTGCCCCAGCCATAAGGCATCGGCATTTCACGTCCGGCAAACGGCACCTGATAACCTGGAATCGCGACCGCTTTAAGGATCGCACGGCGAATGGTGCGCTTGGTCTGCTCATCCAGATAGCCGTTGTTATAGCCGGTTAACTCACTCATCGTTTTGCTCCTGAACCTGTTCACGCAGCCGTTTCAGCAACTCCAGCTCCGCCTGGAAATCGACGTAGTGCGGCAGTTTCAGATGCGAAACAAAGCCCGCCGCTTCCACGTTGTCGGCATGCGACAGCACAAACTCTTCGTCCTGCGCCGGACCGGCAATTCGTTCATCGTAGTCCGGGGCTTGCAGGGCACGATCCACCAGCGCCATCGCCATCGCTTTACGCTCCGTGCGACCAAACACCAGCCCGTAACCGCGAGTAAAGTGCGGTGCGCCCTCGGTTTGCGTGGTGAAACCGTTGACCATTTCACATTCGGTCAGCAGGATTTCACCGATCTCAATCTCAAAGCCCAGCTCTTCCGGGCAAATTGAAACACTGAGATAGCCGGTACGGATCTCGCCAGCAAAAGGATGGTTACGGCCGTAGCCGCGCTGCGTGGAATAACCCAGTGCCAGCAGAAAACCTTCATCACCGCGCACCAGCTGCTGTAAGCGGGCAGCGCGCGTCGCGGGATATCCCGGCGGCTCGCGGGTGATATCGCACGGCTCGCTGCCATCATCCTCTTCGCGTACCGCCAGACCTTCTTTGGTCATCATGCTGAACACATGCGGACAGTGCTCGGGCAACGCCTGGTCGTCACGCGGTGCCGCCGGGGTTTCGCCATTCGCCAGCAGAGTGAAATCGAGCAGACGATGGCTGTAATCGTAAGTGGGGCCGAGTACCTGACCGCCCGGCAAATCCTTGTAGACCGCCGAAATACGGCGCTCGATGCGCATTTCATCGGTATCCAGCGCCAGGCTGTCGGCCAAACGTGGCAGCGTGGTGCGGTAGGCGCGCAGCAGGAAAATGGCTTCGACTAAATCGCCACTGGCTTGTTTAATGGCGAGTGCAGCCAGCTGGGGATCGTAGATGCCGCCTTCGGTCATCACGCGATCCACCGCCAGCCCCAACTGTTGCGCGACCTGATCGCAGCCGAGTTCTGCGACATCGCGGTCACCACGGCGCAAATCCGCCTGTAGCTCATGGGCGCTGGCTATCGCCTTCTCGCCCCCTTTAACCGCAACGTACATCAGCACACCTCCACGTCGGTGGTGCGCGGCAAGGCCATCATCGCTTCACCACAGGTGAAAATCAGATCCACGCCCAGCGGGAACGGATGCGGACGCTCGCGCAGATAGGTCAAAATCGCTTCCGGCAGCTGTGGCGCGATGGCGCGTGATTCACGCAGGCCAGGGCCGGACAAGCGCAGGGTTAAACCGCCGTTGAGCGAAGGCACTTCAATGATCAGCGTGGTGCTTTTTTCCGGTGACATATTGTCGCCCGGCGCGAACTGCGCAGGATCCGGATTTGACGCTGCATGGGTTAAGGCAAACGGTGCATGACGATCTTCCACAATCGGCACGCCGGTGTGGAAACGCAGGTTGTTGCGCACGGTCTCATTGTCTACACGGCTATCCAGCCACAGCGCACTCTCCTGATCTACCAGCGTCAGCAGTACCGCCGTCGCGGCAGGAGACAGATCGCCCCAGCCCTGTTCCAGTGGCAGTGAGACCATCACGCCCGGCTCGCTCATGGCTTTCAGGATGCGACGAAAAGCACGCTGTGAATCGGCAACCGGATGGTTAAAACTGGCGAGTAATGTCATTAGTTATCTCCGCGTACCAGCGTAAAGAAATCCACTTTAGAGCTGGCGATTTCACGTGCGCGCAGCTGACGCTGCTCTTCACGCAAGGCCGCCAGCGGGGCAATCAATTTTTCCTGCAGCAGCGCATGGGTTTCTGGCTGTTGCAACAGTGCATCAATCACGGCGCAGCGTTCGGCATGCGCTTTATCGCGGCCCAGCACATAGCTGAAGCCGAGGGTGCCATCGTGCAGTTTCACCACCGCACGCGTGACGGTGGCATCACCCATCACAAAGCGTTTGCCGCTGCCGCCCATGCGCGCCTGCAAACGGGTTAAACCGGTTTCCGCGGGACGAATCGCTTCAAATTGCGCGTTGAGGTGCAGCGACTGCCAGTGGGCATCAAGCTGGCTGGCTTCGCTGTGTGCGAGTACCGATAGCCAATGCTGGCGAGCGGTTTGCTGTTTCATTCATGCTCCAGGGTCAGTTCAATCATGTCGCCACGCGTCAGGCTGACGGAGTATTCCGCTACCTGACCGTCACGGTGTTTATTCAATGTGCGCACGCACAGCAGCGGTGACTGCAACGCAATCTCCAGCTGTTTACACTCTTTGGCCTGCGCGCGACGGGTGCTGATACGGGTTTGCGAACGGGTTAAATCGAGGCCGAGGTGCTGCTGCATAAAGTCGTGCAGCGAGCCATTCTGGAACTGCTGCATCGTCGGCCACCAGCTCAGTTCCGGCAGGAAGTGGTTAATGACACACACCGGCACGCCGTTTACCCGGCGCAACGTGCGCAGATGAATTACGTTGTCGCCTTCATTAATGGCAAGTGCGCTAGCCACATCGCTGCTGGCCGGACGCAGCACCGCCAGCAAACGCTCGCTGGTAGGATGGCTGCCCTGCTCCAGGAGGTTTTGGCTAAAGCGCGCCTGCGCATGCAATGGGTAATCGTAAGGACGCATCAGCACCAGAATGCCGACGCCGTGGCGGCGTTGCAGCAGCCCTTTATTCACCAGTTCGTCCACCGCACGGCGCAACGTATGACGGTTCACTTCATAGTGATCGGCTAGCTGTTGTTCGGAAGGCAGATAGTCACCGCAGCGATAACGCTCCTGAAGTGCCTGCTCCAGTTGGGCGGCGACCGCCTGGTAAACAGTGGTCGGATGTCTGGATATCTCCATCACGTTCAATACCTCATTCGCTATGGGTTGAGGAACGCAGCGAAGGTTGCTGCGGGATGGCGACTACAGTGCGGGAGTCAGATGACAGCGCCGTGACGGCTCAGTGACGCAAGGATGAATTTGCTTTAGGGCAGCAGGATCGAAGCGAAACGGCTGCTGTTTTAATAAAAAATTTTTAACTGTTACCTTTGTGACTGTGTTCAAAAAATTATCGCTTATTTTCACCGATTTATCATTACCCTTACAGGGTGCAGCTTGCGCAAAGTCTGCTAACTTAATTAATGAGCCCTCCTTGTTACGCGAACTCTAAAATGATTAACGCAATCAAACTGTCCGACGGTTTTCGCCGCAATTTCGTACGGGAAGTAATTTTACCTTTGGTGGCGATTTTAGTTTTAACCTTTGCCGGAGCGGGTATTGCCCTGTTCTGGGGCACCTCGTTAACCAATGATCAGGCACGAGGCCAGCAGCAGCGTATGATTCAGGCATCCTTTGAGCAGAGCCTGAGTGAACATTTGCGCCAGCTACGCAGCCTGACGCGCTGGTCACCATTGGCCAACCAGCTAGCTTCCGGCATGCCGGATCAAAACTGGCTCGATCAAAATATCGGCGGCTGGCTGTACGACATGTTTGACCACCAGCTGATTATGCTGGTTGATCGTAACAATCTGCCGCTGGCGGTCTGGCGCGATGGCAAGCGCGTGCCCAGTGACAGCGTGGGCCACTACTTACAGGACATGCTGGCCAGCCCGTTAGTGGTGAGCAGCGATGAAGTGGCAGGTCCGAGCGATCGCGCCGATTTCGTGCGCATCGGGCAACGCGCAGCGGCTCTGGCGGTGGGCGATATCAGCAGCACCCGCGAAGCAGGCCGCTACCGGTTGGTGAGTATTAAATTTCTCGATGATGGCTATCTACGTAATCTGGCGGATCGTAGCCAGCTGCAACAGCTGCATTTCAGCGATGGCGCCCCGCAACCTGGAAAAGATGCGCTATACCAGCTCAATTCACAGCAAGGCGATGCTGTGGGTTACCTGAGCTGGCAACCGGATAAGCCCGGCGCACAAATGCTGCGTATGTTAGGCCCTTCCACGCTGATATCTGTGGTACTGATTACCCTGCTGTGCCTGTTTATGGTCAGACGCATCTGGACCTCTTCTCTCAATCTATCGCAATCGCTGCTGAAACTCGGTGCCAGCGAGGCACAGGCGCAGCATCTGGCTTTTCACGATGTTCTTACCGGGTTACCGAATCGCGCGCTGGTGGAGGATCGGCTGACACAGGCACTGGCCGTCTCGGCGCGGCACGATCAGCGTGTGGCGCTGCTGCTGCTTGATCTCGATCGCTTCAAAAACATCAATGATACCTATGGCCATCACGCGGGCGATGAGCTGATTATTGAGGTCTCGCGCCGCCTGATGCATCTCCTGCGCGCCAGCGATACCGTAGGGCGCATCGGCGGGGATGAATTCATTGTGATGATGCCGGACGTCGAAAACATCGGCCAGGTGCAGGCGCTGGCAAAACGCATTATCACCGAGCTGAGCGAACCCTATGAACTGCTAGGCAGCGAAGTCTGGGTTGGCGTCAGCATTGGGCTGGCGCTGGCCCCTAAAGATGGCATTGACCGCCTTGAATTGATGCGCAAAGCGGATATCGCGCTGTATGAAGCGAAAAACAGTGGTCGCGGGCAGTATCGCCAGTTTGAAAAAGTCATGGATGAATCGCTGCGCACCCGCCAGCAGATGGCGACGGATTTACGTCAGGCGCTGGTCAATTTCGAAGGCCTGCGCGTGTGGTATCAACCCCTGATGGAGATCAGCGGACAGCGTGTGGTGGGATTAGAAGCCCTGCTGCGCTGGCAACATCCGGTGCGCGGTGATGTCTCACCGGGTGACTTTATCGCCATCGCCGAAGAGACAGGGATGATTATTCCGCTGGGCGAATGGGTATTACGTGAAGCCTGCAAAACCTCACTGAAACTGCCGCAGGTGATTGTCGCGGTGAATGTGTCTCCGGTGCAGTTCCGCGCCAGTGGCTTTGTGGAGCGCATCATCGAAATTGTGCGCGAAGAAGGTGCCAATCCGTTGCACATGGAGCTGGAGATCACCGAAGGCGTATTGATTGAGGATGAGCACGAGGCGCGCAATAACATTATCGCGCTACGTGAAGCCGGTTTCCGCATCGCGCTGGATGATTTTGGCACGGGTTATTCCAGTCTGAACTACCTCAGTACTTTCCCGGTCGATAAAATTAAGATTGATCGTTCCTTCACCCAATCACTGGGCGTCGCGCAAAATTCGGCGGCAATCGTTGAATCGGTGGTACGTCTGGGGCACGCCATGGGTTTAACAGTCACCGCCGAAGGGGTCGAAACTGAAGGCCAGAAAATGGCGCTGGCCGATGCAGGCTGTAATCAACTGCAGGGATATCTGTTCAGCCAGGCCGTACCGTTCGAAGAGATTGAAAAGATGATGTGAATAACTGAAGGGGGCGAGAATGCTCAACACCACGCCCCTTCCAGGCATTTCGACGTTTCACCCCGCCGTATTACCGCAATCTGCAGGGGTGGAAATCATCACACAACTTGATTAAGAGGGAAAATCCGTATCAATCGACGTCTGTTTCCAGGCCTCGATCTGCGCCAGTCGCTCTTTCAGCTTATTGGTCACTGCATCATAGCCCCATGCGCCCATAACCAGATGGCGTGGAGGATTGTCGTGCTCCGTGATGGCAATCATCGCTGTGGCCGCGCGAGCTGGATCGCCCGCCTGGGTGCCGCTGTATTCGGACGTGGCTTTCATGCGCGCTGCCGCCGTGTCGGCATACTCAGGTAAGGTGCTCGGCGTCTGGTGCAGTGAACGCCCCGCCCAGTCGGTGCGGAATGGCCCCGGTTCGACACAGGTGACATGAATGCCTAATGGTGCGGCTTCCACTGCCAGTGAATCAGACCAGCCTTCCACGGCGTGTTTGCTGGCCGAGTAGTAGCCTGAGCTGGCGAAGCCAATAAATCCGGCCACCGAGGTGATATTGATCACGTGCCCACGACGCTGTTTACGCATCGCTGGTAAGACCGCACGCGTTAAGGCAAACAGGCCAAAGACGTTGGCATCGAACTGGGCACGTATCTCGTGCTCGTCACCCTCTTCGACTGAACTCTGATAGCCATATCCGGCATTGTTCACCAGCACATCCACGGTGCCGAATTTATCCAGCGCGGCTTGAACGGCTCGCTCGATACTCTGCGCATCGGTCACATCCAACGCCACCGCAAGTGCATTGTCATGCCCCGCCACCAGATCCTGCACTTTCGCCGGGTCACGCGCGGTCACCACGGTATGAAAGCCGCGCGCAATGGTCTGCTGCGCCAGCTCGCGGCCAAAGCCGGTTGAACAACCAGAAATAAACCAAACGGGCGTGTTTGCTGAAGCCATAGTGACATCCTCTTAAGTGCGCCCGATGAAACGTCACCGGGCAACAAAAGACTATGGCAAAGCCTGAAGCCGAATATTAGCGCTTAGTGCGACCTGTTCATCATCGCCGGATAGCGCTGTTGCAGATTTTGGAAGATGGCCTGCATCTGCGCTTCAAGTGCTGCCGGTTGCGCATTCGCTGTGGCGGCCTCAAGTGCTGCCGATTGTGTATCTACTACGACTGCTTCAAGTGCTGCCGTTTGGGTATCGGCTGCGACCGCTTCAAGTGCTGTCGGTTGGGCATCTGCCGCCACGGCGTCAAACACCTGCTGCTTAAGGAAGTGCCGCCAGCTGATTGGTGCGCCAGCCAGAAACTCCGTGAGCAATGCATAGCGTGCTGGTGTCCATAGCTGTTCAAATGCCGTGCGGGCCAAGCCGTGCTCGAAATGCTGTCGGACTTCGCTGCGCATCTCAGCACGCAAACGGGCTGTCATAGCCTCATCCACTTCACCCTCAGCAATCGCCACGCCATAGCTATCACGCGCCACTTGCACTGAAACAAACCCACAGCGCACATCCTGCAGCACTGCCGCCGGGTTGCGCTCCACTGGCAGGCCATAGCCGCCCGCGCCCGGACCGCGTACCTCAACGATATCGCCTGGCTGACAACGGATCACATCGGTGTTGCCGTGCTCGATGGCCTCGCCGTTACGCAACGTGCGGAAGTGCGATAATCCTCCCGACTCACCGCCCAGCACGCCGGCCGAGGCGAACACTGAACGGTTGCGATTGCGCGCCGTTACCGTGGTATTGGGCGCGGTGATTTCAAACGCCATTTCCGTGGCCAGGCCGCCGCGATAACGTCCGGCACCGGCACTGTCCGCCGCCAGCCCATAGCGATGGAAATGGATGGGTACTTCTGCCTCGTTGATCTCAATGGGCGTGTTTTTCAGAAACGCCGATAACCCACCTGAACCGTCCGGGCCATCATGACGTGGCGTACCGCCCGCACCACCGCCGACCGGCCCGAGTGAGGCCACCACGCTGCGGTTCTGGCTATCACTGGTGCGAATATTCATGATCGAGTTGCCGCCGGGTGAGTTTGCCGGTAAGCGATCGGGCAATGCCTGGGAAAAGACACCAATGGTGGCAATCTGCGACAGCGCACAGGTCAGCGAACGCATGCCCACCGCTGCGGGCGCTTCACAGTTCATTACGGTGCCTGGCGGCAGAATCGCGCGCGTCGGACGCAAGGTGCCCGCATTAAGCAGCAGATTACGATCCAGCGTTGAGAGCACATAAGTGACGCCCACCAGCGCCAGCGGATGCCGTTCACGGCCGCCCGTAGGCATATTCAGCGACGAGGCCAACTGCGGATCGCTGCCGGTGTAATCCAGTTCCAGCGTGTCGCCGGTAATGCGCAGCGTTATCGCCACACGGCATGGATAGCCGCCTTCACCATCTTCGTCGGCAAAGTCGGCATAGAAGTATTCCCCATCCGGAATGGTGGCGATAATGCTACGCGCCTGCGCTTCAGCGTAGTCCAGAATACCTTCGATACCCTGCAGAAAATCCTCTATACCAAAACGCGCGATAATGTCGTGGATCTTACGCTCGCCCACATTTACCGAAGCAATCTGCGCCTTAAAATCCCCCCAGTTTTGATCTGGTACACGCACGTTGAGGCGCATGATACTGGCGACTTCTTCATTCAACTCACCGTAGCGCACAATTTTGAGTGGCGGGATGCGGATACCCTCCTGCACGATGTCGGTCAGCGAGCGCGACAGCGAAGCCGGCACCGCCCCGCCCACGTCGGTGTTATGAATATGGCCTACAACAAAACAGACAATCTCACCGTGGTGGAACACCGGCTTCCAGATATGGATATCCGGCGAGTGGGTTGCCACATTGCCCGCATACGAATCATTGGTGATGCAGATATCGCCCTCTTGATAGCTGTCGATCAACGACAGCACCGGGCCGTAATCGATGCCGCTGTACCAGGGTGCACCAAAGCTGCGCGGTGAGGCGAATGCCATGCCGTCACGACTGACAATCTGACAGGAAAAATCTTCTGTCTCTTTAACGAAAGTGGAGTGCGCGGTGCGCATCAGCGTAAACGCCATAGCATCTGCCGCAGCGGCACAATAGTTTGCGAGAATTTGCAGGTTACGTCCGTTAATGGCCATATTAGTTCGCCTCCACAGGCGTAATCAGCAGGTTGCCAAAGGTATCGACATCCACCTGCATGTGCGGTGGAACGCAAGTGGTGCAGTCGTCCTGAGCGATGATAACGGGACCGTTGAGATGATGTCCGGCACGCAGAGTCGCGCGCACCACCACATCCACCTGATGCGATGCGCCATCAATCCAGGCGTGCACCTGTTTTGCGACCTCGACAGCCCTGGTAGCAGCAGGCAACGGATTGAGCGTGGGTTTTGGCGTGGGGGACGCAATCACCAACCGCAGATTGATAATCTGCACCGCCGCACTGGCATCACAGTGACCAAACAGCTGCTGATGCTGGCGATCAAAGGCGTCATGTAAGGCCGCCACGTTGGCCTGCGCCAGCCATTCCGGCTGCAGCGCGACTTCAATCTCAAACGACTGGCCGCGATAGCGCATATCAGCGCTGTAGTGCAACGTGAACGGCATATCAGTGCCGTGTTGCTCGCGCAGCCAGCCGCGTGCGCGTTGACTCAGGGCTTCCGCTTCCGTTGCCAGCGTATCCGCCAGGGCGGCGTCCAGATCGCTGTACAGCGTGCGGATAAAGTCATTGCGGATATCCGCCACCAGCCCACCCAGCGCAGAGAGCACGCCCGGCGTAGGCGGCACGATCACGCCTTTCATATTGAGTTCACGGACTAAGAAACAGCCCATCATTGGGCCCGCGCCGCCAAAGGCGAGGAACCAGAATTCACGCGGATCCAGGCCAAAGCGCGACAGCAATCCGCTGGTATCACCGTACATACTGGAGATCGCCAGCTCGATGGCGGTTTCCGCCGTCTCTTCCACGGTAATGCCCAGTTGATCCGCTAACGGCTGCCAGGCGGCACGCGCGGCGGCAACATCGACTTTCACCGCGTTATATCCGAGATCACCATGGCCGATCATCCCACACGCCGCAAAAGCATCGGTCGCCGTCGGCTGCGTCCCGCCACGCTGGAAACACACCGGGCCGGGTAGCGATCCGGCACTGTCTGGCCCCATCTGCAGCACGCCCTGGTTATCGATCCACGCCAGCGAGCCGCCACCCTGACCCACCGACGTCACCGCCACCGAAGGAATATAAATCGGGAAATCACCGATGATCTCGCCGTTGCCCTGCGCCACTTGTCCATCGATGATTACCGCTACGTCCGCGCTGGTGCCACCGATATCCAGACTGAGAATTTTATCGAAACCGCAGGCGCTGGCGAGAAAGCTGGCCCCGATCACGCCCGAAGCCGTGCCTGACAACACCATCTGCACACATTCACTTTTTGCCTGCTCCACGCCCATCACGCCACCATTGGACTTGGTGATACGCGGCGGCGGCTTAACGCCCATGGTGTGCAACGCCTGTTCAAACGATTCCAGGTAGTGAATCACCATTGGCTGCACGTAGGCATTAATGGTGGCGGTGATAGTCCGTTCATATTCGCGGATGATGGGCCAGATGTCGGCGGAGCAGGAGGTGAGCAGTTCAGGCGCCACCTCATCGATAATGGCTTTCACCGCCGCTTCGTTGTGACGATTGCGATAGCTGTGCAGCAGCGACACCACGATTCCCTGGCAACCTGACGCACGCGCCTGTTCGATGGCTTCCAGCACACTTTGCCGATCCACTGGCTGCAACACGGTGCCATGGCGGTCAGTGCGTTCTTTGATGGCGAACACCCGATCGCGGGTAATCAACGGTGCCGGACGTCGCGAGAAGAGATCGTGAATATGCGGGATTTTGAGACGTGCCAACTCCAGCACATCACAAAATCCCTCGGTGGCAAACAGCGCCAGCCGCACGCCACGTCGCTGGATGACCGCGTTGATGCCCACGGTGGTGCCGTGGGTAAAGTAGTCAATGTGCTGGGGTTCAATACCGTCACGCTGCTGCAGTTGCGACAACCCGGTGAGGATTTCGCTGCCGGGTTGATCCGGTCGCGACAGGACTTTTAAGGTATGAATCTGATTGGTCTGTTCATTCAGCACAGCAAAATCCGTAAAGGATCCGCCAATATCAACGCCAACGCGGTAACCCATGGTGAGAAAACTCCGTTATCAGGAGAGAGGAAATTCCATCAGTTTTTGCGGATCCTGCACCACGCGCCAACCAAGGCGCTGATACAGCTGATGGGCATCATTAGTAGAAAGCATCCAGCGGTGCACCGTGGCCAACTCCGGGTGCGCACGCACACAGGTCGCCAGCCAACTACCCAGGCCATGACCCCGCCAGTTTTCGTCGATCATTACATCGCACAGCCAGCCGAATCGGGTGTAATCCGTCACCAGCCGCGCGAAGCCAATCTGCTGTTGCTGGTGATAAACACCAAACGGCAGCGAACCGGCAAACGCGCGCTCGGTTTTGGCGCGTGGCTGCGCATTTGCCCAGTAAGACTTCTCAGTCAATTGCTGGTGAATGTAGTCCATATCAAGGCGCTGACGTTCGGTGGAGATAGTGAATTCGTCGCGCTGCCACTGGTGATCGGCAAGGGTTAAGGCGGTCATGGCAACTCCTTGTAAAGCGATAAATTGAGTGTACGGATATGCAGGCACAGGGCGCGCGTGAAGCCACGGCCGGAACAGTAAAGATAAAGGGAATTTAGGGCAGAGAAGAAATTTTATGCTGTAGGGTCAAGCCTCGAGTTGCCGCCCTCTCCCACCCGCAAGCAACCGCGCCAATCAATGCAGCGGGCAACATTCCAATGGCGAGGTTAGCTGAAACGAAAAATAGGATCTGAGGGGTGCGGAGAATCACATTCCAGTATCGTCAATGCAGGGGCTTAGTGGATCCCTCCTCCCACAGAGGGAGAAGGTCTCATGAGGGGACATCAGACACTAAAATCAACTGAGTTATGCTTAGCAATCAGCGATCGCAGGGGGACCGTGCTTTTCATAATCGGTGATTTAATCACGATATAACTGAAGTACTTATCGATGCCGATTTGCGCGTCCAGCATCTTTTCAATCACTTCCTGGTAGTGCTCAATACTGCGGGTAATAAAGCGCAGCAAATAGTCATAGCCGCCGGTAATCAGATGGCACTCCATCAGCTCATCCACATCGCGAACCGAATTTTCGAATTTCATAAAATCTTCGCGACGATGGCCCGAAAGCGTCACCTCGGTGAACACCGTAACGGAATCGGTAATTTTGGTTAGATTGATGTGGGCTTCATAGCCGGTAATAAATCCAGCCTGCTCCAGGCGTTTCACCCGTTGCAGACAAGGGCTGGGTGACAGTCCTACGGCGTCGGCGAGATTGACGTTGCTGATACGGCCATCTTTTTGTAGTTGCACCAGTATGTTGATGTCGATGCGGTCGAGTTTCATTAAGCCGTTCATAGCACCCCTCATTGTTGACCAATCGCGCAGGCTGATACGATGGTATATCACGCTTTGACGTGACGGCGCTAGCGACTTCCGCACGCCACGTCATTCGTTGGTCGAGTCAATAATTCCAAAGATATCAATGAGGAAGCCGGATTTATCCGAGGCGACCACTGGCGCGGGCCAGCGCAATATCAAAGATATGTAACGCTTCTTCCAGCTGAGAATCTGTGGTCACCAGTGGCGCGAGGAAGCGCACCACGTTGCGATGCAGGCCACACTTGATCAGCAGCAGACCTTCCTGGCAGGCGCAGTCGAGGATTTTCTGCGTCATCGCTGCGTCAGGACGTTTGGTTTCGAAGTCGATGATCTCCACCGCCTGCATAAAGCCCACGCCACGCACTTCACCAATGCAGGCATACTTTTCAGCCAGCTGTTGCAGACGTGCGTTCAGCTGTTCACCCAACTGATTGCTGCGCGCCAGCAGATTGTCGTTTTCCAGCAGGTCCAACACCGCCAATGCCGCTGCGCAGCCCAGCGCGTTACCGCCGTAAGTACCACCAAGACCGCCAGGGAGTGGCGCATCCATGATGGCTGCTTTACCTACCACGCCGGAAATCGGCAGACCGCCACCGAGGCTCTTCGCCACCGTCACCAGATCCGGCGTAATGCCCAGTTGCTCGAAGGCAAACAGCGTGCCGGTGCGGCCGAAGCCGGTCTGCACTTCATCAAGAATCAGCACGATGCCGTGTTTTTCGGTAATGCGGCGCAGCGCCTGCATAAAGTTCGCGCCCGCTGGCAGGAAGCCACCGTCGCCCTGAACAGGCTCGATGATGATTGCGGCCACACGTTCCGGCAGGATCTGCACCGCAAACAGCTGTTCCAGCGCTTGCAGGCAGTCATCATCGCTGACGCCATGGAAGGCATTCGGATACGGCAGGCGATACACTTCTGAGGCAAACGGGCCGAAGTTCTGCTTATACGGCTGGCTCATACCGGTCAGCGTACATCCCAGCAATGTACGGCCATGGAAGGCGCCGTCGAAAGCGATAATGCCACTGCGATTGGTGTGCGCGCGGGCAATTTTCACGGCATTTTCTACCGCTTCTGCGCCGCTGGTGAAGAACACGCTTTTGAAATCTTCACCTTTACCCACCAGCGCATTCAGGCGCTGGGCCAGTTCGATATAGCCCGGATAGGCAACGACCTGGAAACAGGCGTGTGACACCAGTCCGAGCTGCTTCGTCACCGCATTTACCACCGCCGGATGGTTATGGCCCACGTTGAGCACGCCGATACCCCCGACAAAATCGAGATAGCGATTGCCCTCGACATCCCACACTTCACTGCCTTTTGCCCGTTCAATCACCAACGGATGCGCGGTGACCACACCACGCGGCACGTTCTGCTCACGTGCATCCAGTAACAGGCCGTTATCGCCATACGTTTGCTGCTCCGCCATGACATTCTGCATTTTCAAAATCCTCATCCACGTAACGTTCGGTTGGCTCAAGTATCGCAACCCGTTGGTTTCTCACGCTGCCGTAATCAGTCAGGCAGCGGCATTTCGTTTCAAAATCATCTGCCAATCAGCAGGGAAATTCTGCACGCAGCGCGTGGCGGGCGATGGCCGTCAGAGTCTGAATGCCGTGCGGGATCAGTGCGTCATTGAAATCGTAAGAAGAATGGTGCAACGGCTGGCTTGGTGCGGATCCGATCCACAGATAAGCCCCCGTTCTTGCCTGCAACATAAAGGCAAAATCTTCTGAAGTGAGTGCGGGTTGTCTGGCTTGTTCAGCAGGGATGCCCGCCTCGCGCAGGGCATCCAGTGCCAGCTGTGCGGCACCTGCGTTATTGACCGTGGCCGGGTAATAACGCAGATAGCTTACTTCTGCCTGTAAACCGTGCGCCGCCGTAACATGTTGCGCCATTTCACGCAGACGGCTTTCGATGATGTCCTGCGCCGCTGGGCTGAACGTACGTACCGTGCCGGTGATACTGGCCTCCGCCGGAATCATGTTGTGTGAGAAACCGCCCTGCATGCGTGTTACCGTCAGCAACCCCGGCTCGCACGGGTCAAGTGCGCGCGCCACCAACGTATTGAGCTGCACCACCAATTCACTGGTGGCCAGCAAGGTGTCACGCGTCAGGTGCGGTTGTGCCGCATGACCGCCACCGCCCTTTACCGTGATATCAAAACGATCCGCCGCCGCCATAATCGCACCCGGCCGCGTCTGCACTTCGCCCAGCGGCAGTTCGGGCCAGTTATGCAGGGCAAATACCGCATCGCAAGGGAAATGCTGAAACAGGCCGTCATCGATCATCGCTTTCGCGCCCGCTAAACCCTCTTCCGCTGGCTGGAAGATAAACACCAGCGTGCCGTCAAAATCGCCTTGCTGAGCCAGCTGGATAGCCGCGCCCAGCAGCATCACCGTGTGTCCGTCATGACCGCAGGCGTGGCAGACATTGTCATGCAAACTTTTCCACGGCTGGGTGCCGTTATCCTGCATCGGCAGCGCATCCATGTCCGCGCGAAAACCTATCATGCGCGGGCTATTCCCACGTTTCAGCACGCCTACCACGCCGGTTTTCCCCAGGCCGCGATGCACCTCAATGCTGTGCTCTTGCAGCACCTGTGCCACGATGTCGCTGGTGCGCGTTTCCTGATAACCCAGTTCGGGATGGGCGTGCAGATCTCGTCGCAGAGCGACTAATTGATCCAGTTGCATATCAGTATCCCCGGTTGCGATCGATAAGACCGACCATCGGTTCGCCACGTTGATAGCGGCGCAGGTTATCGAGTAGCGCAGCCACCGCGCTGTCGGTTTGTGTCTGGCTGGCAATATGCGGCGTGAGCCAGATCGCCGGATGCTGCCAGAAAGGATGCTCTGGCGGTAAAGGCTCCGGATCGGTGACGTCAATCACCGCGGCACTCAGTTGCCCACTTTCAAGCGCCGTCAGTAAATCGTCATCATTGAGCTGAGGACCGCGCCCCACCTGCACCAGTGCCGCACCGTGCGGCAACCGGGCAAAAAGATGCGCGTTGAGCATGCCGCGTGTGCTGTCGGTGAGCGGCAGCAAACACACCAGAATGTCACTGTGTGCCAAAAACGCTTCCAGTTGGTCCGCGCCGTGCCAGCAGCGAACACCGTCGAGTTCGCGCTGGGTGCGGCTCCAGCCTGCACAGTCAAATCCCAGTGACACCAGCTGTTTAAGCGCTGCCTGCCCCAGTTCCCCCAGCCCCATTACGCCAACACGACGCTGATTGGCGGTACGAATCGGATGCGTTTGCCACTGCGCCGCGCGCTGTTGCTGGAAGTAGCGAGGCATGTCGCGATGCAATCCCAGTACGGCAAAGGTAACGTACTCCACCATACCTTGCGTTAAGCCGGGTTCGATCATGCGTACCACAGGCAACTCTGGCGGTAACAGGCTCAGGTCGAATTGATCGGCCCCTGCGCCCACAGAGAGTAAGGCCTTGAGATTCGGGAAGGTCGTCATCACCGCTTCTGGCGGCTGCCACGCGATGAGAAATTCCACCTCAGTGGCCTCGCCGATATCTGGCCAGATATGCATCTGCACATCGGGTGCATGTTCAGCCAGCCAGCGCTGCCAGTGGGCACCGCGCGTGGCTTCTGATTTATAAACGATATGCATCAGGCCATCGCCTGGGTCATCAACCCAAACGCCTGCATATCACCGGCTTGCGGTGACCACGGCATTCCCCGATACATGGTGGCCGGCGCATCAACCTTGACCAGCCCTAAACTCTCCAGCCAGTTTGCCAGTGGCAGCGCGCTGTCGGTGTCGATGCGGACAAACTCACCGCCCAGCCCTTGCATCAGCGCGGCCACCAGCGCCTGCGCGACATCAACATGGCGCGCAATCACCGGGCCAATCGCCCAGCCGTGACCAAAACGACGCAGGCTGGCGAAACCGTGCACGTGCTTATCGGCATCTTCTAATACAACGGTCTGGTGATCGGCAATCAGCGTGCGCAGTAGCTGTGGGCGCCACATGCCGTGCGCCTGATGGTCCAGTTCAATCAGCAACGACTCATCTTCCACGCGAGCATTACGCAGCGTTAAGCCCGTGGGCATGCTGACTGCTGGCACGCTTGCCAACTCACGGGTCTGGTGTTGCTGAATGGTGCCGGTCACGACAAACCCGAGCTTTTCATACAATCCTTTGCCCATTTCAGTGGCATGCAAGCGAATGTGGTAATCAGGGAATTTTTCCATGATGGCCAGCATCAACTGTTTGCCAATCCCCCTTCCCTGACATTCGGGATTCACCACCACCAGACCGATGGTGGCGCGTTGTTCGCCCCAGCGCCAGCCGAAAGCACTGCCGACAAATCTTCCCTGCTCTTCCGCGACTACACCCTCACCCAGAGCCAGCGCCTGCTGCCAGTCTTCTCGGCGGTGCGGCCATTTCAGCTGTTGGGTGATGGCATAGCCGTGCTCAATATCATCCTGCGTCATGGCGCGTAATGTGATCATTTGCTGCTCCTTTCTTGTAAAACACACCAGCGATGTAGCGGCGCTTTTTATGGCGCGAACGGTTTCGCCATTAAGATGCGCGATGCATCGCGCCGCTACGCATGCCGTGATTTTTATTCTGCCCTAAGCACTTCTTCATGCTCATCCAGCCAACCTTGACGCAGCTCCGGCACCGCCCGTTTAAGACGCTCGAAGTACAGCTCACTGGTGGGTTTATCATAATCAGCACGGGAAATCTGCGTCACGATGCGACCGGATTTCATCACCACAATATCGTCGCACACAGCGCGAACCGCATGCATGTCGTGACTGATAAACAGTACCGACAAGCCCAGCTCGCGGCGCAGTTCGCTGATCAGATCCAGCACCGCCGCCGCCACCACGGTATCTAATGCCGAGGTCACTTCATCACACAAAATCAGATCCGGTTCTGCCGCCAGCGCACGCGCCAAATTCACACGCTGCTTCTGACCGCCCGACAGCGCCCAAGGGCGTCGCCATAACACGGATCGCGGCAGTTTAACCAAATCCAGCAACTGATGCAGACGGCGCTCACGTTCAGCGCCTTTCAATCCGTGAAACAGCGTCAGCGGACGCGAAAGAATGCGCTCGACGCTGTGCGCAGGATTAAGCGCGGTGTCAGCCATCTGGAACACGTACTGAATACGGCGCAGTTCATTGTCCGGACGTTTATGCATGTCACCGTTGATATAGTGGCCATTAAACAGAATATGACCCTGACTCGGTGCATTCAGTCCGGCAATCGCATGCGCTAAGGTGGTTTTGCCCGAGCCAGACTCACCGATAATGCCAATCGCCTGACCTTTCCACAGTTTGAGATTGATATCCTCAAGGATGCGAATTTTCGGCTGACCATCGCTGCCACGTGGGCCATAACCGGCGCTGAGATCGCGGACTTCCATTAACGGTTGCGCGTCGGCTTCGGCACAGCTCCAGCTACTTTCACGCTCTTTCTGTCGTGCTGCGTCCATGAGCAGTTGGGTATATTCGGCCTGCGGCGCGCCAATCAAACGCTCCGTAGTATCGTATTCGGCCATTTTGCCTTGCAGTAGCACCAGAATCCGGTCCGCCATCTGCGCCACAACCGCCAGATCGTGACTGACGTAAATCGCCGTCACGCCGCGCTGTGCCACCACACGGCGAAACGCTTTCAGCACTTCAACCTGAGTAGTCACGTCCAGGGCCGTGGTCGGCTCGTCGAGGATCACCACGTCCGGATCGCCAATCAGCGCCATCGCGGTCATCAAACGTTGCAGCTGGCCGCCAGAGACTTGATGCGGGAAACGATCGCCAATGGTGTCAGGATTCGGCAATGCCAACTCACGAAACAGCGTGATCGCCTTCTCTTTGGCGGCTTTACGTTTCATGGTGCCGTGGATCACTACTGGCTCGATAACCTGATCGATAATACGCATGCCGGGGTTAAATGAAGCCGCCGCACTCTGCGCGATGTAGGCCACTTTATTGCCGCGAAACTCGCGTAGCTGGCCGGGTGTCAGGCTACGCACGTCGGTGCCCGCCAGATGAATGTTGCCCTCGGCGATACGGCACCCGTGGCGCGCATAGCCCATCAGCGCCATGGCAATGGTGGTTTTTCCTGAACCGGATTCACCGATCAGCGCCAGCACTTCACCTTTTTGCACGGTAAAACGGATGTCTGAAACCAGATCGATTTCTTCGCCTTTATCGGTCTCGGCGGTGACGCGCAGGTTTTCAACGGAGATCACCGGCATGGCTGTATGGGGTGTCACGTTCATGCTCCCTCCTTCGCCAGCGTCAATGGACGCATCTGCTGCAGGCTGTCGATAAACAGGTTGGCACCGATGGTCAGGCTGGCAATCGCCACCGCCGGCATCAGTACAGCTGGCGATCCATTAAACAGGCCCTGCAGATTTTCACGTACCAGCGTGCCCCAATCGGCATACGGCGGTTGCACGCCCAGGCCGAGGAAGCTCAAGCCGCTGAGTAACAGCACGATGTAAACAAAACGCAGACCAAAATCGGTGAGCATCGGATGTACCATATTCGGCAGAATGTCATGGATCGCGACGTACCAGCGGCTTTCGCCACGCAGACGTGAAGCACGCACATAATCCATATTGCGCAAACTGCTGGCCATGGCGAAGGCGATACGGAACGCACCGGGCCAGTAGGTAAATGTCGCAGTCAGGATCAGCATCGGCAGTGAGGAACCAAACACCGCTACAATCATCAGTGACAGCACTTTGCCTGGTAGCACCAACATGGCATCGTTAATGCGGCCCAGTAACTCTTCCAGCCAGCGACCCGCGACTGCCGCCAGCAATGCCAGCAAGGTGCCAATCAGGCTAGCTCCCAGTGCTGCGGTGAGCGCCAGCCCGATGGAGAACTTCGCGCCATACAGAATACGACTGAAGATATCGCGCCCCAGATAATCGGTGCCCATCAGGTTATCAGCGGTCATGCCACCCAGCATCGGGCCACCACCAATATCATCGATATTGTGCGGTGCCAGCTGGTTGCCGAACACCGCCATCACCAGCCAAAACAGCGAGATCAGCAGGCCGATACGGCCCGAGATCGAGAGCGCCTGAAAGATTCGTACAGGAAGCAGCAAGCTATTCATCAGCTCCTCCATTTCGGGTTAAAGGCGATAGTCAGGATGTCGGCAATCAGCAGCAGCACCAGATAGCAGGCGGCGAACATCATTACGCACAGCTGTACCACCGGCAGATCGCGGTTACTCACCGCATCCACCAGCGCACTGGCGAGGCCAGGATAGCTGAAGATCGATTCGATAATAATCACGCCGCCAAACAGGTACGACAGACTCAGTGAAATGGCGTTGGCAATCGGGCCCACCGCATTTGGCAGCGCATGACGCAGCACCGCACGCAGTGGCGATACCCCTTTCAGCAGTGCCATTTCCAGATACGGGCTATCGAGTTGGTTGATAATGGCCGAGCGGGTCATCCGCGCCATCTGCGCCACCAGCACGCAGCACAGCGTCAGCACCGGCAGTGCGTAAGCTTTCAGATAACTGAGTAGACTCATATCGGGGCTGCCAAATGACATCGCCGAGACCCAATGCAGTTTGACCGCGAAGATCAACACCGCCACCGTCGCCACCAGAAATTCCGGTACCGCCACCGTCGCCATGGTGCTGATCACCAGAAAACGGTCCAGCGCTGAACCGCGATTCATTGCCGCAACAATGCCAATCACCAACGCCAGCGGCACACAGATCACTGTCGTGATACCGGCGAGTTCCAGCGTGGCGGGAATACGCTGTGCCACCAGCTGTATCACCGGCAGATGGCTGGCAAACGAGGTACCAAAATCACCCTGCAACATCCCCGCCAGCCAGCTGAAATAACGCACCAGTAAAGGCTGATCCAGCCCGAGCTGCTGGCGTAACGCCGCCACCGTTTCCGGCGTGGCGTTTTGCCCCAGAATCATCTGCGCGGCATCGCCGGGCAGCAGGCTGGTGATAAAAAACACCACCGCCGAGACGATAAGCAAGGTCAGGATGCCCGCGCCTGCGCGCCTGGCAATCAGAAACAACATGTATCGGTTCATCGGCGTTCTCCTCTGACGGATGACGGATTAGGCTTTCAGCCAGGCGAACTCATGGAAGCGGTAACCCATCATCATGCCGCTTGGCCAGGCCTCAACGCCGCCGACTTTTTTGCTGTAGCCATCGGTAGAGCTGATAAAGGTCGGGATCAGCGTGCCGCAGTGATCGTAAATCAGCTTCTGCATATCACCGTACATCTGCTTGCGCTTGCCCTGATCGCGCTCGCCGCGCGCGGCCACCACCAACTGGTCGAACTGAGGATTTTTCCAGCCAGATTCATTATTGGAAGCCGAGGAAAGGTAGAACTGAGAGAACAGCATATCCAGCGTCGGACGCGGGTTGATCGAGCCATAGCCCACTGGATCTTTGGTCCAGTGCGTTGACCAGTAACCGTCGTACGGCACGCGTCGTACTTTGATGTTCAGGCCGGTATTACGCGATACCTGCTGGATTAACTGGCCACCTTCCACGGAACCTTCAATGTTCGGCGTGGTGATGATCTCCACCGTGGCGCCTTTCATGCCGGCTTTTTCGATATGGAATTTGGCTTTCTCGGCATCCAGTGGACGCGGTTTAAGATCGGCGTTGTACATCGGATGCCACGGTGGCACCGGCGTATCGTTACTGACATCGCCATAACCTTGCAGCACGGTTTTCACCAGAATGTCGCGCGGCTGCAGATATTTCATCGCCAGCACGAAATCTTCGTTGCTGCCGGGTTTCATGTCGGTGCGAATAATCAGGTTGGTGTACATCCCCGATTTACTCTCCAGCACTGCAAAATCCGAGGTGGCTTTGATGCGCTTGCAATCGGCCGCGCTCAGGGTCGATACAATATGCAGGTCACCCGACATCAGCGCGTTGACGCGCGCAGCCTGATCGGTGACGCCCAGCAACTCGATCTCATCCAGATGCGGCAGGCCAGGTTTGTAGTAGTTCGGGTTCTTCACGCCAACTGAGCGCACACCCGGAGAGAACTCTTTCAACTTGAATGGCCCGGTGCCAATGCCTTTGCTGAAGTCTTTGGTGCCATCCTGCACAATCAGGAACGGCGCGCTCGCCAGCATGTAAGGCACGTCAAAGTTGGCACTGCTCAGTTCAAGCGTGACCTCGTTGTCATTGACGGCAGTGAAGGTTTTGAACTGATCGGCCAGTTTGAAGGCATTGGAAGCCACCGCAGGATCTTTGTGGCGGCTGAGTGAGTAAATGACGTCTTTCGCGGTGAGAGGTTTACCGTCGTGGAAAGTGACCCCTTTGCGCAGTTTGATATGCCAGGTGATCCCGTCAGAGGATTCCACTGACTCTGCCAAACCCGGCTGAATCGCCAACTTTTGGTCGAGTTCGGTCAGGCCGCTGTAGACCATAAACTGGCGGGTGTAGTCACCGCTGTTGTTGCCTTTGGCCGGGTCGAGCGTATCGGTGGCGGAAGCGTTGGACATAGCAGCACGCATCTTGCCGCCTTTCACCGGTGTTTCTGCCGCAAAGCTCATTTGCGGAAAACCTATCAAGCCGCTGCTCATTACCGCACCAGCAGACAACAACTTCATCAGGCCACGACGTGACATTGACCCTTCGGTCAGCATGCGTGTCAGGGCCGGATTCACAGCGTCAGACTCTTTATTGAATTTACTCATCTGCACACCCTCAATATGAAAAGTTGTTTGTTTCGAAAATCATCACTGGTTCCGCGCGACCTGAGGCAATGCGCATTAAATCGCGCTTTTGGTCGCAGCCAATGATCAGGAGAGCCGATCCTTAGCCTTGTAATACAGCCCCGCGAGAGGCAAAAACCAGGGTTTCCCGTGGTAACCGGGCAGCGCAGGCCATGCATCGCGCTGCCAAGGATTTTCGTTACGCTTTTCTGCCAGTAAATCGGCCATCACCCGCCCCATCCACACCGACATCTGGGTGCCGTGGCCGCTGTAGCCCAGTGAATAGAACACGCCATCGTGCTCACCTGCATGGGGCAGGCGATCGGACGTCATATCCACCATGCCACCCCAGCAGTAATCGATGCGCGATTTACCCAGCTGCGGGAATAGCGCGGTCATCGCGGCGCGCAACACGTCGCCGCTGCGCGAATCCGAGGTCGGATTACTCACTGCGAAACGTGCACGCCCACCAAACACCAGCCGACGATCGGCGGTGGTGCGGAAGTAGTTGCCGATATTTAGTGAGGTAACGTAGGTGCGATCTTTGGGCAGCACTTGTTCAATCAGCGCATCACCCAGCGGTTCAGTCACCACGATAAAGCTGCCCACCGGCACGATGCGGCGCTGGAACCACGGGAACGGCCCTTCATTCGACACGCCAGTGGCCATCATCACTTTCTCGGCGATGATCTCGCCTTGTGCAGTGGTGACGCGATGGCGATAGCCATCCAAACGCGTCAAACCGGTCACCGCGTGATGTGGAAAGATTTTCGCTCCCGCTCGGGCCGCCGCATTGGCCAGGCCAATACCGAACTTGCCCATGTGCATCTGGCCGCCGCGTTTTTGCAGTAAGCCACCGTGGAAGGCATCGCTGCCCACTTCACGGCGAATCTCATCTTTGCTGATTAACTCAATTTCCGGGTCAACCGTGTCACGCATCAGCTGCCATGCACTGCGCAGACCGGGGAAATGTGACGCTTTGCTGGCCAGCTTGAGCTTGCCGCACAGACGAAAATCGCAATCAATCTGCTCTTCGCGCACCAGCTGCTGGACGTAACTCACCGCGTCGTCAAAAGCACGATAGAAGCGACTGGCTTGCTCGATCCCCTGGCTGGCCACCAGCGAAGCAAAGTTTTGCGATACGCCGGTGTTGCAGTGCCCGCCGTTGCGCGCAGAGGCCTGGCTCATCACGTTGCCACTTTCCAGCACCACCACGTTGATGCCCTGTCGTGCGAGATTCAGTGCGGTTGAGATACCAGTAAAACCGCCGCCAATCACCACCACGTCGGCAACCGACGGCAGTGCTCCACTCGCTGCGCCGGTAAACGCCGGTGCGGTGGCTTGCCAGAATGATTCGAGTTTCATCGCCGCCTCCGGGCTTAGAGTCCAACCACAGCGGGCAGACCGCCGATATCTTTAATCTCGGTATATTCGTAAGCCGGGTTGGCCGGATCGTGGCCGCGATTGACCCACACTTTGTTTTTGATGCCCATGTCGTAGCAGGTCATCAGGTCATAGCGCAGGCTGGAAGACACATGCAGAATCTCTTCGGGGCCGCAGTTCAGCTTATCCAGCATGTATTCAAAGCCCTTCATCTGCGGCTTATACGCGCCCACTTCTTCAGCGGTGATGGTCATGTGGATCGGCGCACCAAGACGCGGCACGTGATGGGGAATCAAATCGTTCATTGAGTTGGTGAGCAGCACCAGTGGGAACTCTTTCGCCACTTTGGCGAGTCCTGCTGGCACGTCTGGGTGCGGTCCCCAGGTGGCGCAATCGGTGTAGATAAAGTCGCTATCGGCTTTGCTCCAGTGCACGCCCCATTTTTTACAGGTGCGCTCCAGCGCATCGCTGACGACGTCGTAGTAAGGTTTCCACGCCCCCAGCACTTCATCGCGGCGATAGATGGCGAAATCGGTGGTGAATGCCAGCATCTCTTGCGCTGACACCCGATCTTTAAAGCAGCGCTCTGCCGCTCCTGCCATGTCAAAGTTAATCAGGGTGCCGTAGCAATCAAAGGTGATGAATTTCGGTTTAAACAGTGCCATGACGCGACCTCGTCGTTGTCTGATACGTGAATTTAGAAATCGATTAGTACACTCTTCTGGCGCTGGCAGGCCTGAAACGCCTGACGACCCAGATCCTTGCCAATACCGGAGCCTAGGAAGCCGCCGGTGGGAATAATGAAATCGCCGGAGCGACCGTAGCGGTTGATCCATACTGTGCCGGACTCAATGGCACGCATCGCCCGCATGGCTCTCGGCAGGCTCAGCGTATGCACGCCGGCACACAGCCCATAGGTTTCGTGCGCCGCCAGCGCGAGCCCTTCTTCTTCGCTGTCAAACTCCTGCACGGTGAGCACCGGGCCAAAGATCTCCTGCTGCACCGCCGGGTTATCGGCCGCCACACCGCATAACAGCGTAGGCTGCCAGAACCAACCTTCGTCGGTGTCTGCAAATCGTTCGCCGCCCACTAACACTTCTGCGCCCTGCGCTTTGGCTTCGGCGATCACCGATGCCACTTTGTTGCCCTGGCGCTCATCAATCAGCGGTGCGTAACGGCTGCTATCCTGCCAGGTCACACCCGGCTGCGGCTGCTGACACAGCGCCACCAGGCGATCCAGCAGCGGTTGAGCAATACCGCGTTGCACAATTAAGCGGGTTCCCGCTACGCACGCCTGGCCGCCGTTGGCGGTGAAGCCGCGCAGAATGCGTTGTGCTAAAACATCGATATCGCCTGCATCATCGAATACCAGTTGAGGACTTTTACCGCCCAATTCGAGCGTGACCGGCTTCATGCCATGTTGTGCCGCATCGCTCATGATGCGCGCGCCAGTGGCGGTCGAGCCGGTGAAGGAGACTTTTCGCACTAAGGGATGTGTCACCAGCGCGCTGCCAGTGACTGCGCCACTACCCTGCACAATATTCAGAATGCCCGCCGGTAATCCGGCCTGCACCGCCAGTTCCGCCATGCGCACAGTAGAGAAAGGTGTCAGTTCTGAAGGTTTTAGCACCACCGCATTACCCGCTGCCAGTGCCGGACCGCATTTCCATGACGCCATCGACAATGGGAAATTCCACGGAGTAATTGCGCCAATCACGCCATACGGCTCCGAAATCAGCATGCCGAGGCTACTTTCCTGCGTCGGGAACAGATCGCCGCTGTATTTGTCTGCGCATTCCGCGTAGAAACGAATCGCCTCCGCAGTGAACGGAATTTCATGCTGTACCACATCGCTGATCGGGCGCGTCGATCCCAGCGCTTCAAGCTGAGCCAGCAACGGATCGTTTTCAATCAGATCGGCCCAACGGCGTAACACTTTGCCACGTTGACGCGGTGGGCAGCTGCGCCAGCCGCTGGTTTTCAGCGCCTGATGTGCGAGCGTGACGGCGTGATCAACATCTGTCGCCTGTGCTTCGCTTAGCTCGGCATAGACTTTGCCATCAGACGGACGTTTCACAACGAAACGTGCACCTTGGGTGGTGATATGTTGACCGCCAATATAATGACCGGCAGGCAAGGAAACTTTTTCAGGGTCGAAACTTAACATTGAAAATTCCTTATTTGTTACACCCATCACATATATGCCAATTAACAATTTTCAGGACGATTATCTGTCGCGTTAATAAGCTAATGCAGAAAGTATGCCAGCCCGGTAAAAAATAAAAATGCGTAAAAAACAGCCCTAAGAAATTTTCTGCCGTATTGAACGGCGAAATTTTGCGGAATTGCCGAAGGAATAAACAGATGATTTACTTCACAAAATTCGTGCATCGCAGCGGTGCAGTGCGCATGAAACTTGCACTAAAACGGGGATAGACCGGAAAAACATGACGGCGCGCACAAAATAAAACAGCGCCGGTAACCTGAGGCCACCGGCGCTGTATTAAATCTGCTGCGCATCAATGCGCGCCCGACTGAAGAGTTGCCATTAATGGCGACGGTGTTTATAAACTGCCAATATGGAACGTTTTCTGCTCAAGATACTCTTCAATTCCATAACGCGATCCTTCACGTCCTAATCCGGATAATTTAATTCCACCAAACGGTGCTGCATCTAAAGAAATCGCTCCGGTATTAAAACCGACCATGCCAAATTCCAATGCTTCTGCGACTCGCCAGGCGCGGCGAATATTCTCAGTAAAGAAATAAGCCCCTAATCCGTAAGGCGTGTCATTCGCCATTTGAATGGCTTCTTCTTCTGTGTCGAACACGAACAGCGGTGCCACAGGTCCGAAGGTTTCTTCATGTGCAATACGCATACTGCTGGTGACATTGCCCAGTATCGTGGGTTCGACAAAAGTGCCGTTTGGCTGACTGATGCCGCCACGCAGCAAGGTGGCTCCCTGACTCAGCGCATCGTCGATATGGCTATTCACTTTCTCGACGGCGCGTTCGTTTATCAATGGCCCGATAGTGCTGTCAGGTGCAAATCCATCACCGACTTTCAGCGTGGCCACTGCTTCGAGCAATTTTTCGCTGAAGCGCTCATAGATGCCGCGCTGCACCAGAATGCGGTTGGCACAGACGCAGGTCTGGCCGGCATTGCGGAATTTGCTCGCCATCACGCCGGGAATGGTGATATCCAGATCGGCATCATCAAACACAATCAGAGGCGCATTGCCGCCCAACTCCAGGCTGAGCCGTTTGATGCTGTCGGCACTTTGTTGCATCAGCAACTGGCCGACACGCGTGGATCCGGTAAAGGAGATTTTGCGTACCGTGCGGCTGGTGGTCAGCGTGCTGCCAATCTCGGTCGGCAATCCGGTGAGCACCTGAAGTACGCCAGAGGGGAAGCCAGCCCGCTCTGCCAGCACTGCCAGTGCAAGAGCCGACAGTGGCGTCAGTTCAGACGGTTTCACGATGATCGGGCAACCGGCGGCCAGCGCAGGCGCCACTTTGCGGGTGATCATCGCAATCGGGAAATTCCAAGGCGTGATGGCAGCAGCCACACCCACCGGCTGTTTCAGCACCAGAATTCGACGGTCTTCACTCGGCGCCGGAATGGTGTCGCCATAGATGCGGCGCGCTTCTTCAGCAAACCACTTCACAAAGCTGGCGCCGTATAACACTTCGCCTTTCGCTTCTGCCAGCGGCTTGCCCTGTTCGGCGGTCATGATGATCGCCAGATCGTCTGCATTATCGAGAATCAGCTGATGCCACTTATCCAGTAGCGCCGCGCGCGAGGCATTCGGGGTTTTGCCCCAACTGGCACGCACCGACTCGGCATAATCTATCGCCTGCTCGGTTTCAGCCGCGCCCAGTGCCGGAATGGTGGCAATCTGTTGTTGAGTGGATGGATCGATGACCGGCAGCGTGGCACCCGCGTGTGCATCTTGCCAGCGCCCGCCAAACAGGGCCTGCTGACGTAACAGTTCTGCATCTTTCAATTGAATCCGCGACATTTTCATCCCCTGTGTCTTGTTCATTTCACTGTAACGTGGCGCAGCAGTGCAGGATGTTTTTCTACGGGATGGAAACCGGGCTGGGATGTGTTTTAGGGCGACAAAAGAAATTTTATGCTGCGCATGAATGCGTCATTTAATACGGTGCGGTTTATGGCCAGGTGCGCATAAATGTGCACCCTACGGGAAATGTAAGGTCGCCACTTATGGCGACCACTGCATCAAATCTGGAAATCGATAGCCGGTTCAGACTCTGTTTCATAGGAGAGCGCCTGACGCTTGATCTCTTCCAGCGACAGATTGGCGTTACACAGTTCCAGGAACTGCCAGACGTAATTGCGCTGCAGCTGGCCGCGCTTCAATCCCAGCCATACGGTATTGGCATCAAACAGATGGTGGGTGTCGATTTTCACCAAATCTTCACCTTCATAGATGTCGCATGCCTGATCGGCCAGGATACCGACGCCGAGACCCAGCTCAACATAGGTTTTCACCACGTCAGAATCTTGCGCGCTGAGCACGATATCCGGCTTAATGCCCGCCGCCTGAAACGCGCGGTCAACACGTGAACGACCGGTGATCCCCTGACGATAAGTGATCAGCGGATAGCGGCTCAGACTGGCCAGCGTCACCGGCTGATGTTGCAGCAGTTCATGGTCGTGCGGCACCAGTAGTGAGTGATGCCAGCTGAACCATGGGAATGCGGCCAAACTACTGTTGTTCACCAACTGCTCGGAGGCAATACCAATATCGGCTTCTCCCGCCAGCAGCATGGCAACAATTTCCTGCGGCGATCCCTGATTGAGTTCGAGACGCACGTTGGGATAGAGCTGACGAAACGCTTTAATCACGCGCGGCAGGCTATAGCGAGCCTGAGTATGCGTGGTGGCAATCGTCAGCACGCCGCTGGTTTCATTGGTAAACACATCCGCCAGGCGACGTACTTTGCCGGCTTCATCAAGGATGCGTTCAGCAATGGTCAACAGCGCCTTGCCTGGTTCGGTCATGCCTAATAGTCGCTTGCCACGACGAATAAAAATCTCAACACCGAGTTCATCTTCCAGATCGCGAATATGGCGGCTAACCCCGGATTGCGAGGTAAACAACGTATTCGCCACTTCTGTCAGGTTGAATTCGCAACGTGCCGCTTCGCGTATAATTTTAAGTTGCTGAAAATTCACACCCTTTCTCCTGTTTCCTGCCCTGTTTTGTCCATGTTATGAAGTTGGCGTCATTGCAGGAAATAATAAAAAACGGTGTGTTATGCGGAATAGTAATAAGGCGGGTTTATATTTCGACGTGTGTGGGGGTGTTTTAGCTTAAGAAGTTTACCCCAGCCGATGAAAGCTGGGGTAAAGAAGAAGTGATTAACCGACCAGCATCAACTCACGCTCTTCTGTCATCGGCTTATTCAGCAGTGACAGCAGAATGTTTTTCACTGCCTGCGCCGATGGCGACAGTGGCAGGCGCGCTGAAATGTTCAGCGAGAGCGGAAGATTAAGTGATGGGCTATTAATACGTGCCATCCACGCGTGAGTTGAACTCACCAGGGCACGAGCCGCTGATTCCGGCAGAACCGTCACGCCCATGCCGCTGGAAACCGCTGCGGTCAGGGTTGAGATTGACTCAATTTCACCGATGATTTTTGCACTCAGGCGACGCAGAGAGAAAGCTTCATCAACACGTTTACGTACTGCACTGTAGTCACGCGGCAGGAACAGATTCATCTGCGCCACATCGGCGAGATCAACGGTAGCACCCGGACACGCGGTGGCACCCACCAGATACAGTTCTTCTTTCATCAGTGGAATGCTGTTAATGCCGGCAGTCGGTGCACGATCGTACAGCACCGCCATATCCAACTGACCGTTCATCACTTTTTCATTTAAAGACGTACCGCTGTTCTCATGCAGATACACCAGCACATCCGGGAACTGTTCACGCACAGTTTGCAGCAGCGGCATGGTCAGCGACGAAGCCGCGGTGCCTGGCGCCAGGCCAATCGATACCTGGCCATTTAATGCCTGACCTGCATTGATCACTGCCGTTTGTGCCTGCTCACACTGGCGCAAAATGGTACGAGCGTGAGCATAAAGAATTTTACCTGCTTCGGTTGGCGTCACGCCGCGCTTGGTGCGGATCAGCAACTGCTGATCGAGTTCGTTTTCCAGCGTCGCAACTTGCTGGCTAAGCGCAGGCTGCGCGATGTGCAGCACTTCTGCTGCCTGAGTCAGGCTGCCGATATCGACGATTTTTACAAAGTACTTCAGTCGTCTTAAGTTCATATTGCCTCCGTCAATCCCCGAATGCCCAGTATCTGGGTGTCTCAGCCTGCTGGCTTGTGTTCATGAAGTTGCAATATGCAGGCCAGGTTTATTCGAAGCGTGAAAAAGCAGTGCCAGAATATTCCTAACGGCACGGAAAATAAGCCTTTCTGATTACCTCTTAAGAGTTAATAAGCTGAGCACATGACGCAGAGTGATTAAAAACAATTCGAAATGCACCACGATGGTGCGTAATTTGCGTGGCAGATGTGCAAAAAAGTGATGACCCAAAGCCTCGCAGTGGTGCATAACTCACAGAAAATGACCTAAAACGGTCAGAACGAAAGCAAACGCGGGGAAAGGAGCAGGATCAACCAGTGGGAAAACTTATTGTGAACAACGGACCAAAGTGTCCTTGAGGGCGCACACAGTGCGCCCTGCAATCAGGAAGTACTATCTCTTTTTACGGTTTCTATGCATATCAATGGACACTGCGGCAACGATAATGATGCCTTTAATGATGTCCTGCACGTAAGCATCCACACCGACGAAGGTAAATCCGCTCTTAATAAGACCCAGAATCACCGCACCAATCAGTGTCCCGGTGATGCGACCCACGCCGCCCATCAGGCTGCTACCGCCGATAACCGCTGCAGCAATCGCATCCAGTTCGTACGCCACACCCATGCTTGACTGACCGCTACTGACGCGCGCCGCCAGCACCACACCCGCCAGGCCAGACAGCGCACCCGCGATGGTGTAGACGATGATCAGGTATTTATTAACATTGATCCCTGACACTTTGGCCGAAGTCATGTTGCCGCCAATCGCATACACATATTTACCGTAACGCGTATGTTTCAGGGCGATGTGGAACAGGAAGGCCACCACCAGGAAGATAATCACCGGCATTGCACCCTGGCCGATGGAGGTAAAGCCATCTGACAGGAAGCTGATTGGGTTACCTTGCGTGTAGTACTGCGCCAGACCACGCGCCGATACCATCATGCCCAGTGTGGCGATGAATGGCGGGATACCGGTTTTGGTAATCAGGAAACCGTTCATCACCCCACACAGCAGGCCGACACCAATACCGGCCACAATCGGGATGACGGCAGGCAGGTTAACCAGGGAAGGATACATCGGTGTCAGGCTGTCTGAGGTTTGTGCCAGACTGGCCGCCACCACCGCCGTCAGTGCAATCACCGAACCGGACGACAGGTCAATCCCCGTGGTGATGATGACCTGGGTCACGCCCACCGCAATGATGCCGATGATCGCCACCTGCAACACAATCAATACCAGACGGTTGGTGTTGAGCAGGAAAGATTGGTCACGTACGTACCAGCCTGCAATTTCAAAGATTAAGGCAATACCCAACATCACCACAAAGATGCCGGTATCTTTCGGCAACTTATGGCGAAGGTTGCCAAAGAAGGATGTCGATTCCGCGGCCTGCGGGGCCGTAATTTTTACGTTACTCATAGATGTCTCGCGCCTCATTCGGATGCCAACGACAAAATGGTTTCCTGATTGGCCTCTTCTTTATCGAGGATGCCAGTTATACGTCCGCCGTGCATAACCATCACGCGGTCGCTCATACCCAGAATTTCCGGCAACTCCGACGAGACCATAATGATGGCCACGCCACGGTTCGCCAGTTCGCTGATTAAGCGGTAAATCTCGGCTTTTGCCCCAACGTCAATACCGCGCGTCGGTTCATCGAGGATCAGAATCTTCGGTTGCGCCAGCAGCCAGCGCGCAATCAGCACCTTCTGCTGGTTACCGCCACTGAGGTTGTTAATGATCTGATCCATGGTCGGCGTTTTAATATTGAGCTTGCGGATCTGCTCCATGCAGTCCTGCGCCATCTTCATGTGGCTAACGAAACCGGCTTTACTGACATAATCCGGCATGTTGACGATGCTCATGTTCTCCATCACCGACAACACCAGGAATAAGCCGGACTTTTTACGGTCTTCGGTCAGGAACGCCATGCCCTTCTCGATCGCCGTGGAAGGCGAATCGATTTTGACCGGCACGCCATCGATCAGCACTTCACCGCTGTCGAAGCTTTCCATACCGAACAAACTTTCCATCACTTCACTGCGTCCCGCCCCCACCAGACCGGCAACGCCGAGGATTTCGCCCTTGCGCACCGTGAAGTTGATATCGGTGAAACGGTCTTTGCAGGTCAGATTGCGAACTGTCAGCACTTCTTCACCGATTTCACCATTGAATTTCGGGAACAACTGCGTCAGTTCACGCCCCACCATCTGAGTAATCAGCGACTGACGGGTAAACTCGGAAGTGCTGTTACTACCCACCCAGGTCCCGTCTCGGAAAATGCTAATCTCATCGGTGATGGTGAAAATCTCATCCATCTTGTGACTGATATAGATGATGGCTTTACCCTGCTCGCGCAGGTCGCGGATGATGGTGAACAGATGCGCCACTTCGGTTTCCGTCAGCGCTGAGGTCGGTTCGTCCATAATCACGATGTCGGAGTTCCATGACACCGCTTTGGCAATTTCCACCATCTGCTGAGCGGCGATGCTCAGCTCGCCGACCATGCGATCGGCTTTTAAACGGATATTAAGTTTGTTGAGAAGCTCCTGCGTTTGCTTGTTCAGCAACGCGTGGTCAACAAAGCCGTACTTCATCGGTTCGCGACCGAGCCAGATGTTCTCGGCCACGGTCATGTAAGGCACCAGATTCAGTTCCTGGTGGATCATCGAGATCCCCGAACGCAGCGCGTCCATGGTGTCCTGGAACTGCACCGGCTCCCCTTTAATGCGAATGGTGCCCTTATCGGGACGATACATCCCGATAAGGCATTTCATTAAAGTGGATTTGCCCGCGCCATTTTCACCCATCAGGGCATGTACCGACCCCGGTTTAATACGCAGTGAGACATTGTCGAGTGCCTTCACTCCGGGGAAGAACTTGCTGATGCCTTCGGCTTCAAGCGCAAATGCGGTCATACATCACCTCCGTACGGCTAAGTCGGGAACGATTATTTCTGGTTACGAGATTCGAACTGCGCCATGTTGTCTTTGGTGATCAGCTGGTAAGGGATGTTAATCACCTTCTCAACTTTCTCGCCATTAGCCAGTTTCACAGCAGCCTGTACGGCGCCTTCACCCTGGCCTTTTGCGTCCTGGAACACGGTGGCCACCATCTTGCCGTTCTTCAGCATCTGCAACGCATCCGGTGTACCATCCACGCCTGCAATCAGAATGTGGTTCGGGTTTTTGCCCAGCGCCTGCAGCGCACCGATGGCCATCTCATCGTTGTTCGAAGCAATCGCCTGAATGTCATCGCCTGCGGTCATCCAGTTACTCACCACATCTACTGCGTCATTACGGGTGAATTTTGCGGTTTGTTTCTGAACCACTTTGATGCCCGGATATTTAGCGACGACCGCTTCAACACCTTTAGTACGGTCACGCGTGGATTCGTTAGCCAGGTCGCCCATCAGAATCGCGACGTTGCCTTTACCGTTCATCGCTTTTGCCAGCGCTTCCATTTGCAGACGTCCCGCCAGTTCTGAATCGGAACCGACGTAAGCCATTTTGTCGGTCAGTTCACCTGCCGGTTTACGGTTAACGAAGATCAGCGGAACACCGGCTTTTTTCGCCGCGTCCATCAGTGGCTTAACCGCATTGGTATCCACCGGGTTAACGATAATCGCGTCAACGCCCTGGCCGATGAAGTTCTGAATTTGTTGCAGCTGTTGGGAAACGTCGCCTTTCGCATCTTCGACCTGACCTTTAACGCCATCTTTGGTCATTTCTTTCTGCATCGCGGTGCGCAGAATAGTGAGGAAGTTATCGTCAAACAGCGCCATAGAGACGCCCACCTGAAGGTCTTTTGCCATAACAGCGGCAGGTAACATGCAAGCTAACAGGGAAGTCACTAACGCTTTTTTGAATTTCATAGGTAACCCTTCTTATTCGTTAACATGCGCAGCTGGGCTGATACGACGAATGAAAAATATTTTTTACATTCACTCAACGGCACTGGCGTTATTTATCTGGTTGTAGAGGTAAGGCTTCTGGTCTAACGCTATCGTTTCGGTACAGCTGTTTCCTGCAACTATCTACTTATCAAAAGGTTATTTTCAAAATGCTGTTTCAGACACCTAAACTGATTTCACCCGTGATGATAAGCAGTTCATTTGTTTCATCTGATCGTCATTTGAAATTTTCATCATAAAAGCACTGAAATGATTGTTTTAAAATCGGCAAATAACAAAACTTTGACACGCATCTAACATCTCAAAGGAAATGCGCTTAAAGTGAGATCTTGCTGGCAGTTTGAAATCTGAACGTTCAAGGCAGAAAAACAGCATTCCGCTGCTTTTACGCGCACTTAAACCAGAAGTGTGCGATCGGGCTTTGACATTGGGGATCGGCATCGCTAATATGCGCCTCGTTCACACGATTCCTCTGTAGTTCAGTCGGTAGAACGGCGGACTGTTAATCCGTATGTCACTGGTTCGAGTCCAGTCAGAGGAGCCAAATTTAAAGAAGCCCGCTCAGGGAAACCTGAGCGGGCTTTTTGTTTGCAAAAAAAAGCTATCGGGTTACGGATACAATGCAAGCTTTAGCTTAGGCAGATACATGTACCGTTGTTCCAGTCTGTTGAGCTTGTCCAGCAGGACACTGCATGGTTCCAGGGAGGATTGTGCAAGCACCGCTTGCACAAATTTTGCATCCGACCAGGCTTTGGCAAAAGCGCGCATATAATTGAGGTTACGCGCTGAGAGAGCAGACTGTTGAAATGATCTAATAGACAGGTGGGAATATCATTTACCGCGAGAGATGAAATAAGCGAGCGATTGTTTAATCTCCAGGTTTGAGATCAAATCTTGCGAACACGCTCTGGCATTTCAGAAGTTGTCCAAAAAATTCAAAAAGCCCGCTCAGGTTTACCTGAGCGGGCTTTTGTCTTTCTACGATATTTTTCTTTATATTAACGTGCCAGCGAAGCCGCCTGACTTAGCGTCATGTTGCGCGTCTCCGGTGCCAGCCATACCGAAACCAGCAGGCCAATAAAGGAAACAATCGCGGCAGCGTACATGGTGTATTCGATACCCAGGCTTTGCAGGGAAATCGGCACCAGCCAGGTTCCCGCAGCAGAACCGATACGTGACATGGATGAACCCATACCGACGGCGAAAGCACGCACTTCTGTTGGGAACAGTTCGTTGGGATACACCAGTTCCAGCACCTGCGCACCACCGATAAATACCGCGTAAGCACCAAACATCACCAGCACCAGCATTTCTGAACCGTGCGAGAACATCCCTAACGCCAGCAGTGCGAGGCTTGACCATAAAAAGCTGTGGATGATCAGACGGCGGCGGCCCATGGTATCAATTAGGCGGGTGGCGATTATGCAGCCCACCACAAACAGCAAGGTGATGGCGATCGAACCTAGCGATGCCCATTCACCGTCCAGATTCAGGGCTTTCAATACTACGGGTGCGAACGAATACACCGCAAACATCGGCACGACTGCAGCACTCCAGAACACCGAGACAAACAACATACGTTTGCCGTAGCCAGAGCGCACCAGATCTTTCAACGTGACTTTGGCTTCCACTGATTCCGCTGGCATATTTTTCAGTGAGAATTCCGGACCGTAGACTTTCTTGATGATCTGCTCAGCTTCATTGAAACGACCTTTGCTGACTAACCAGCGTGGTGATTCCGGGGTGCCGATGCGCAGAACGAAAAGAAGTACCCCCAGCACAGCCGGGCTGGCCAGTACCAGACGCCATGCGGCATCACCGCCAATCGAGAGAATGAGGTTACCCACGATATAAGCCAGGGCTGCACCGGCGAACCAGAGAATGGTCAAACCGGCCAAACGTTTACCGCGATGCTTTTGCGGCAGAAACTCGGTAAGCAGTGATCCGGCAACCGGATACTCCAGCCCAACTCCAACCCCCACCAGGAAACGCAGGATAAACAGCGTGAGGGCCGATTCCGCCCAAAAAGTGCCGACCGAACCGAGGATAAACAGGATTGGCCCGACGAAGAACAAACGACGACGACCGACAATATCGGTCAACCATCCGCCAAGGAAACCGCTGCAGAAGGTGCCAAGCATCGCTGAAGCGGCCACCATGCCCTGCCAGAAGGTATCAAGTTGCAGATGCTGGGAAAACTGCACGATCGCCACGCCGATAATACTCAGCACGTAACCATCCAGGATCCAACCGCCACCCGCGCGCAGTGACATTAACTGGTGAAAATTATTAAGCGGGACATCTTCAATGGATAAATTGGTGTTGCTCATAACAGGGTCTCTCCTGAATTATTCATTTCTCTGCAGGCGCAGCGATCTGTCCAAATCAAAGATGATTTGGCGGAACGTTAAAGAAACAGAAAAAACATCATTGACTGATTTAGGTATTTCTTTGAAAAATAAATTGACCTCGAAATTGAAAAACCCTGCGTTTAATCCCTGAACATAAATAATGAAATTAAGCATGACCCACTTGCAGATCGTCTGTCTTCATCATTGTTTAGCGGTGTGTTGACCCAATACGCATTTGTTCGCTTTTGTCTGTTAATCACAGGTTAACTCCATGTTCAAACTATGCTGATTTTCAGGTGGTGTAAACATGCCCAGGACACCCAAAAATTGAGATTGTGATCATCTCCAAAATTCATCTGGAAAAATAATTCGAAAAAGTTATACATATAAATTGCTGATATTTAATGGATTAAATTTTAATGATGGTAAAATCATACTACTTAATTGTATTTCCTTTGTATTTTCCATGTATGCAAAAAGTTACGTGATGGGATGGTTTTTTGTGGGTTGTGAAGCAAGGAGGGGAAGTGAGGCGGCGTGCAAGTACGCGAAACAGTGCGCCAGATCGCACTGTTTTCCGCGTATAAAAAGTCATAGAAAGGAATTAAACAACAAACTCATAATGCGAGCCATCGGGGAGTTCAATGTTGAGGCGCAGTTTTCCACCTGCCGCTTCAACATAGCGCTTAAGCGTCGAGAGTTTTAAATCCCGACCTGGTTTTTCCATTCCAGCAACGGTAGGTTGTTTAATATTTAATTGCTGCGCTATCTCCACCTGCGTTTTTTTTACTCTTTCACGCAATTCAGCAAGGTGAATATTTAACAATACTTCTTCAGCCATGGCGTTAGCTTTCGCTACCACCTCAGGCTTCTCAGTTGCAAGAATTTGCTCAAGTGTTCTGCCCATACCGTTACTCCTTTCTCTCTTCGTGTTGAAGATGATGGGTGAATTATTAAAAGTGTCCGTTGTAATTATTTGCCACATGATACGCCCCTTGCGATATAGGTCAAATGCTATATAGGTTAAAGGCGATAATCAGTGTGGCGAAGCATGATGAATCATGCACTTAATCTGTGATGACGTGTCGATATACATTCCAATAAAAAATGCCCGCTCAGTTATCCTGAGCGGGCATGAACTGAATCAGCGACGATGTTAATCCACAGCAGGCGGTAAAGGTGCCAGCTCCAGGCTGCTGCGGAAATCGCTGCCTTGATAGTCGCTATCCAGCAGATTACGGCGACGCAGTTCGGGGAGGAGTCCGTTGAGCAGCAAGTCTTGCTGATCGGGGCTACCCAGGCCGTGCAGAGAAATGACGTCCAGCACCCCCGCCTGGTAACGCTGTTCGATGGCATCGGCGAGTTGTTCTGGCGTGCCTGCAACAAACCAGTGGCCGGTCTCTTCAGCTTTGATAATCAGTTCACGTAGCGTCAACCCCTCCAGCGCATACTGTCGGAAGATGGCGGCGCGGCCCTGGCGGCGATGCACCTGCGCCAGCTGCGGAATCAAAGCAGCAGGCAACGGCTGATCAAGCGGCACTTCCGTCAGATTCACCTCACCGCCCAACATATCCGCAACGCGCAATCTGCCTGTTTCATAATTGATGCGCTCATGTTTGTCGCGCAAGCGGCGTGCCACATCCGCATCACTTTCGCCAATGATGGAGTGGAACGAATTCATGATCAGTGGCGGATTATGCTCGCGGCCAAAACGTCGCGCACGCTGCTGCACATCTGCCACAAACGTCTGCGCGGCTTCAAAGGTCGGCTGCGAAGTGTAAATCACTTCGGCATAGCGCGCGCCCAGCGTCACACCCGCCTCAGATTGCCCGGCCTGAAACTGTACCGGACGTCGCTGTGGCGGTGGCGGTACGTTGAGCGGTCCGGCGACCTGGAAGAAATCACCACGATAGTGGATAGGATGCAGTTTGCGATGATCAACACTAATGCCACCGCTTGCCGTACGCTGCACCGCCGCACGTTCATTGGCGTCATACAGCGCGTTCATCACCTCAATAAATTCGGTAGCGCGAGCATAGCGTTCCTGCGGCGGCGGCAGCTGGCTTTCACCGAAATTCTCCTCACCGACTGAGGAAGTCACCGCATTCCACCCTGCTCTGCCGCCACTGATGTGATCCAGCGTAGCGACCTGGCGCGCCAGATTATAAGGATGCAGCCAGCTGGTGCTGACCGTAGCGATTAAGCCAATCTGCGATGTGACCTGGCTCAACGCCGCTAAGGCAATCAGCGGGTCCTGTGTGCCGGTGGTGCCCGCCAAACCGGCCGGATCGGCCTGCAGCAAATCGGCGGTGAACAGTCCGGTAATCTTCTCGCGCTCCGCGATTTTCGCCAGCTCAATGGCGCGCGCGATACCCACGCCCGGTTGGCTGTCATTGCCCGCGGAAATCACACTGCTGGCACCCACTAATGTTTTGAGTTTTCGACGATACGTTTGCGACACCACAATCTCCTTTAGGCCTGCTTTGTGAAATCCGCTTTAACAGCTTGTAGTGCGTCTGCATCAATCAGCAGACGCAACCCGGTGCGTGCCAGCACCCGTGCGCCAATCAGTAACGCCTGATAGCCGCGTTCAGAGTTGGCGGCTTCACGGAATGGCACAGTGTGAAAAATCAGATCATCCGGACCAATTTTCAGCCACGGGTGCGCGGTGGGCACCGCATGGCTGATGTCCCCGGCATCCGTTGAGACCTTATTGCGCTGCGGCGAGAGATTGACCTGCTCGCCCGCTGCACGAAACTCCTCCAGCAGCACCGTATCCAGCGCGGGATTGAGTTTGAAATCACGTGGACCAATTTGATGGTCAATCTCAACACGCGTGCCGGTCGCCAGCGCCACACCTTCTGCAATCGCTCTTAATTTAGGCTCCAGGGATTCCACCAACTCGCGGCTATCAGCGCGAATGTAGTAGTGCGCTGAAGCGTATTCCGGGATCACGTTCGGTGCCTGACCGCCGTTGGTGATAATGCCGTGCACGCGCACGCCGTCCGGCAACTGCTGACGCAGCACGCTAATGCCGTTGTACAACAGCACCAGGGCATCCAGCGCATTGATGCCTTCATGCGGCGCACTGGCGGCGTGAGAAGGTTTGCCATAGAAATGGAAATAGAGATGATTGTTCGCCAGCGTCGATTCGGTAAGACGCGTTTTTCCGGAAGGGTGTACCATCAGCGCCACATCGACATCTTCGAGTAATCCGGCTTCGACAAAACGCTTCTTCACATTGCCTTTTGGCCCGCCGGGACCAGCTAACCCACCCTCTTCCGCAGGCGTTCCTAATACCACTACACGGCCGCCGGTTTGTTCCAGCACCTGAGACAGCGTGATGGCCGCCGCGACGCTGGTGGTGCCGATCAGGTTGTGTCCGCAGGCATGCCCGATGCCAATGAGCGCATCGTATTCAGCCAGGAAAGCAATGGTCGGGCCCGGTTTAGTGCTGGCTTTCACTGCGTAAAACGCGGTTTCATGGCCAGCGACATTACGCGTCACCTCAAAGCCGTGCGCACTCAGCAACTGCGTGAGTTGTTCACTAGCAAAGTATTCGTTGTTACCGATTTCCGGCTTAGCAAAAATCGATTTTGCAACCGCCACATATTGGGCGCTGTGCTGTTCGAGATGGTTTTCCAGCGTGAGCTGAAGGGTATTCAGCGGCATAACGGATTCTCCTGAATAATGGCAAGACATTGCCATCACTCTAAGCGCGTTAGCTGCTGATGTTTAAAAAGAAATAGTGATAAGGATTGCGAGAAAAGGCACAACTGATTTACGGCAAAAATGCGTAATAAATTGCACCGCTGCTGAGATTTTGCTGCGGGCGAGCCTATATTGGGCGACCTGAAGGCTACACCCTGCAAAGCCTTAACATGCTGGACATTCACTACGGTTCTCTATGTTTGTAAAACCGGTAGCGACGCGATTAATCGCGCGAAGTCTAATGTCGCTTATCGATGCGCTGCACAAGCCGATCGCCAGCCCACTGAATGCCGCACACCAGCACAATCAACACCGCTATTACAGCGATCATCACTGAGGTTTCAAAGCGTTGATAACCATAGCGAATCGCCAGATCGCCTAATCCGCCCGCACCAATCGCTCCCGCCATCGCCGATGCGCCGATTAATGCCACCAGCGTCACCACAAACCCCGATAAAATGCCGGGCAATGCTTCTGGGATCAGTACATCCCAGACGATACGCAATTTGCTGGCCCCCATGGCGCGCACCGCATCAATCAGACCGCGATCCACATCGCGTAATGACACTTCTGCCACGCGAGCAAAATACGGCGTTGCGGTAATCGATAGCGGGACAATCGCCGCCCACGTCCCCAGTGAAGTTCCCACCAGAAAACGAGTAAACGGAATCAGCGCGACCAGCAAAATGATGAACGGCAGCGATCGAAAACCGTTGATCACCAGCCCCAGCACCCGATTAATTCCGCGATGTTCCGCAATACCGCCTGGGCTGGTCATCACCAGAATCAGCCCCAACGGTAAACCGGCAACCAGTGAAAACAATCCTGAAATCAGCGTCATCAACACCGTTTCGCCCAACGCGTTGAGCAATAAATCAATCATCACTGGCGACATAACCGACTAACTCCACTTGCGCCTGCTGCCCGCGCAGCCAGCTGAGAATCTGTTGCTCATCGGCCACGTTGGCGACCGTAAGCGCGATAAAAAAACGCACCACGGCGTAGTGCTGAATATGATCGATGCCGCCTTGTAATAAGCGGAACTTGCCCGGCAACGCCGCCGCAAATCGGGTCAGCAAATCGCCCTGCGCATCCTCGCCGGCAAAGTGCACGCTATAGATGGCCTCACCCTGTCTCTGCTCGGTCATCCTTGCAGCCAGCGCTTCAGGCAGCTGCGGCAGCAAACCACGCAATAAGGTGCGCGTTAGCTCGGACTGCGGATGGGCAAAAACCTGCCACACCGGCCCTTGTTCGATAATCTCTCCTGCATCAATCACCGCCACTCGGTGCGCCACCGATTTGATGACTTCCATTTCATGGGTGATAAGCAGAATAGTGATACCCAGCTTTTGGTTGAGCGATTTCAGCAGCGCGAGGATGGAACGGGTGGTTTCAGGATCGAGCGCTGAAGTCGCTTCATCACACAGCAACAGCGCCGGGCTGGCAGCCAGTGCACGGGCAATACCGACACGCTGTTTCTGACCGCCCGAGAGCGCAGCCGGATAGTGCTGCGCCTTATCGGCCAGCCCCACCAGTTCCAGCAGTTCCGCTACGCGCTGGGCACGCTGCACTTTATCCAGACCGGCAATTTTCAGCGGCAGCGCTACGTTCTGCGCCACGGTTTTCGCCGACAGCAGGTTGAAGTGCTGAAACACCATGCCGACACGGCTGCGCACAGATTGCAGCTGTTTTTCCGACAGGCCGGTAATTTTCCGGCCTTCGATTTCAATGACGCCTTCATCGGGTTGCTCGAGGCCATTCAAACAGCGAATCAGCGTCGATTTGCCTGCACCACTGCGGCCAATCAGGCCGAGAATTTCACCTTTCTGCACCGTCAGTGAAATATCGCGTAGCGCCTGAGTTTGCCCAAAGCGACGTGAAACACCCTGCAAGCGCACCACGCTGCCGCTTTCGCGGGCAAAACGTTCACGGTCTTGCGCATTCTCTACCACGCCACGCGTCAACGCGCTGAAGGGCGCTTCGGCTCCTGAGAAAATCGTCATGCTTAATCCTTACCAGGCCGTTTCGCCAGTGCCTTTATAAACCTTGTCAAACACGGTTTTCACAGCGTCGTTCTGATACGAGGACACCAGCGTTTTCACCCACGGTGCGCTAACGTTCTCTTTCTTCACGGCGATAAAGTTGTTGTACGGGTTGTCTTTCACCGGTTCCTGAGCGATGCGATCGTCTGCGGTCAGACCACTTTTCAATGCCCAGTCGGTGTTGACCACTGCCGCATCCAGATCCGGTACTGAACGGCCAATGATGCCGGAATCAAGTTCTTTGATTTGCAGGTGATGAGGATTCGCGGTGATATCTGCCGTCGTGGCGGCAATGCCGACGCCAGGCTTCAGCTTGATCAGACCTTGCTGTTCCAGCAGCACTAAGCCACGAGCCTCGTTGGAAGGATCGTTCGGCACACCAATTACCGCACCGTCTTTCAACTCAGCCGCCTTCTTCACTTTCTTCGAGTAGAGACCAATCGGCCACACTGCCGTATCGCCTACGCGAACGATATCGTAGTGATTCACCTTAATCTGGTTATTGAGAAAAGGCTGATGCTGGAAGGCATTGGCATCCACCTCACCGTTTTGCAGCGCTTCATTCGGCTGGTTGTAGTCATTGAAGACCACGGTTTTTACCGTCAATCCTTTGGCTGCGGCTTGCTTGATCACTTCGCGCCAGACGTCCTCATCTTCGCCGCTGATGATGCCGACTTTTACCGAGGTTTTATCCGCTGCGTGTGCCAGTGAAAGCGGCGCTAAAGCGGTGCTGGCTAGCAGTAAAGCGCCAGCGGTTAACAAGAATTTATTTTTGGCGGATGCCAGGCGTGTGTGCATAGTTATTTCCTAATCGTTATTATTGCGGCGGTCAAAGTACACTGTCGTGATGAACAGATAGCCGCAGTATACGCAGATGCTTATTCCTGCATTATGATTTATCCGGGAATGCTATTCCTGAAAAGAATAAATACCCGCAGCCGCTCGCATCGCCACAAGTGAACGGACGGCTGTGATACCATGCCGTTTTGATTGACCTGTTATTGAGCGCTATGTCGGACACTACAACGAAACGTAAAAATGACCCGGAAGGGCTTAAAAAACGCATCCTTGCCGGTGCCCTAAAAACCTTCGCCGAATTCGGTATGCAAGGCGCACGCCTTGAGCAAATCGCCGAGCACGCGCAAACCACCAAACGTATGGTGGTCTATCACTTCGTTAATAAAGAGAAGCTGTATATTGAGGTGCTGGAGCAGGTGTATCAGTCAATCCGTGAACACGAAACCGGGTTGAACCTGGCGGCGATGGAGCCGGAACAAGCGATGATCAAACTGGTTGAAGCCAGCTTCGATTATCACGCCACGCATCAGGATTTTATGCGACTGGTGTGTACTGAAAACCTGCTGCGCGGGCGCTACATTGTGCAGTCCGAGCGCATCAAAGCGCTGAACAAGAGTACGCTGGATTTGCTGGATGACATTCTGACGCGCGGCCAGCAGCAAGGCATCTTTATTGATGGCCTGAACACGGTTGACGTGCACCGTTTGCTGAGCAGTATTTGTGTGCACCACGTCGCCAACCGCTACACCTTCCACTTCCTGTTCACGCCGGATGACACCGAAGCAGACAGTATCCGTCGTAACCGCCAGCTTGCCGTTACCGCAACGCTGCGCTACATCTGCAAGGCGCCTTAAACCTGGGCAGTGCTGTGATGGTCTACGCTTAAAGCTTTGGGACCGTCACAGACCTCAGTATAAGGAACGCCGTAGTGAACAGAGATTCCCTCCTTTATCCCCTTCGCAACCCGCAAAATACCGAGCACGACAGTGCCTTGTGGAACTGGGCGCAAAACACCGTGGTGGGCCAGCGTGAGCAAGTCCATCAGCCGCAAAACGAAGCCGAACTGCAACAGCTACTGCGTTCGTCACAAGGCAAAGTGCGCGTTATCGGCAGTCGTTTATCACCCGGCCGCATGCTCTGTGTGAATGCCGACGATCTGCTACTCGACCTCAGCGCCCTGCAAGGCGTATTAGGAGAGGATGACGACAGCATCACTTTCGCGGCAGGCACGCTTCTGCAGCAGGTATTCGACGCACTCACCGCGCGCAATCGCATGTTAGGCTGCTCGCCTGGCGTGATATCCGTGCAGACGCTGGCAGGCGCAATAGCAACGGGCACCCACGGTCAGGGATTGGATCAGAGTTCACTGGCGGATGAAGTGATAAGCCTCCGCATGGTCATGGCTAATGGAAGCGTGCGGGAGTTTCAACGTGGCGATAGTGATTTCCCTGCGGCACTGACCTCATTAGGTTCACTGGGGATAGTGACCGCCGTGACGATGCGCACTGTGCCATTTCGCCTGTTTACCTGCCATAAATTTGCCAAGTCCGCCGACACTCTGGAGCAGGATCTGCCGCACTGGAATCAGCAGTATGAACTGAGCAAAGCCTGGTGGTTTGTTGATGACAACCTGATGCACGTCTGGAATGCCAACCCTGCCAGTGAAGCAGATGCTCAAGCGTGGCACGCCAATGGCGGCGAGGTGATCGAGCATGGCGATGATACCGACAGCAGTCTGAATGACACCATCGATCAGACGCTGGCGCACATGCATCGTGATACGCAGATCGAAGGCAAAGGCGGTAAGCAATTCCGTACGGTCACGCGCTTCCGCGATTTCACCGACCTCAGCGGCGACATCTATCAGCTATTTTGTCGCGGTATTGCCGTGCCGCAAATCAACGTGGAAATTGGCGTGCCGTTAGAAAAAACGCCACTTATCATCAGCAAAATCAAAGCCTGGTATGCGAAGAATCATCCGCACATGCACTACCCCATCATTCTGCGTTGCACTGGCGCGTCGGAGGCCTGGCTGAGTCCTGCTTATCAACACCCCACCTGCTTCTTTGGCTTTGTCGTCTATTACGCGGACGATGGTTCACTGTCTCAGGACGGCCTGCATTTCCTCACCGAAGTGGAGAAATTGCTGGCCGCAGAAGGCGGACGACCGCACTGGGGCAAATACTACGATCCGCAGCGCTATAGCTGGCGCGACATCTATCCGCAGTGGGATGCGTTCCGCGCGGTGCGGGAACAACTTGATCCGCAGCATCGTTTTAGCAATGACTATATTACGGCGCTATTTGATTGAATTTTAAGGGGGAGAAGTTATGTATGCATGGGTAACACTGCTGACGCAGCCAGACTATTTTATCGGTGTGAAAGCGCTACACCGTTCACTGAAACGCAGCGAAACCGCATGGCCGCTGATCGTAATGGTGACCGATGCGATTGATATCGAAACGCGTGAAGATTTGCAGGCGTTGGGCTGCGTGATCCATCCGGTTGAGCCTCTGATGCCAAATGCCGAACTGGAGCAGCATTATGCCTCCGCGCAATTTGGTGAAGTGTGGAGCAAGCTGCGCGCATGGGAACTGACCGGCTGTGAGCGCGTGGTGTTTCTTGATGCCGATATGCTGGTGCTACGCAATATGGATGAGCTGTTTACGCTCGATCTCGGCGATCACACGCTGGCCGCCTGCCACGCCTGTCGCTGCAATCCGAATAAAATCGCCAGTTATCCCGCCAGCTGGCAGCCGGAAAATTGCCATTACACCTGGCAGGATCGCGGTGAAACGGCCCCCGCCAGCCTGGATCGTTATCTGAATGGCGGCTTTTTGGTGCTCGAACCGGATGAAGAGGTGTTTAGCTGGCTACAGCAAAAAGTGGCTGCCATTACCGATTTACGCCGCTATCCGTTCTCAGAACAGGATTTGCTCAACGAAGTATTTGAAAACCGCTGGCTACCGTTGCCGTACATTTACAACGCACTGAAAACGCTGCCGTTCCAGCACAGCGCCATGTGGCAAGAGGATGAAGTGAAGAACCTGCATTTTATTCTGGCCAAGCCGTGGAAACGTGACCTCAACCAACCCGAAAGCGAACGCGACCGTTACTATGCATTGGATAAACTGTGGTGGGAGTTAGGGGTTAATTAATAAAAGAGGCGCACTTTATGAAGTGCGCCTTTTGAAGGTTTAACGCCAGCCCAGCTCCGGAGCGACGTGAGTCAGGATGCTTTCCATCACGTGCGCACAGTAATCCACACCCAGCTGGTTCGGGATGGTGAGCAGCAGCGTATCGGCTTCGGCAATCCCTTCGTCCTGTGCCAGCTGTTTGATCAGCTGCTCTGGCTCTGCCGCATAACTACGACCGAAAATGGCGCGAGTTTTCTCATCGAGGAAGCCCACGGAGTCCTGATCCTGACCGCTGCGACCAAAGTAAGCACGGTCGATGTCATTGGTCAGCGCAAAGATACTGCGACTCACTGACACACGCGGCGTGCGTTGATGCCCGGCGGCTTTCCAGGCTTCACGGTAAGCGCGAATCTGTTTGGCCTGCTGGATATGGAACGGCTCGCCGGTTTCATCATCTTTCAGTGTTGAGCTTTGCAGATTCATGCCCTGCTGTGCTGCCCAAACGGATGTCGCATTTGAACCGGAACCCCACCAGATACGCTCACGCAGCCCTTCTGAGAACGGCTCCAGACGCAGCAAGCCCGGCGGGTTTGGGAACATTGGCTGTGGATTCGGTTTGGCAAAACCTTCACCGCGTAACACTTCCAACAACTCTTCGGTGTGACGACGTCCCATATCGGCATCGGTTTCGCCCTCTTTCGGGTTAAAACCAAAGTAGCGATAGCCTTCAATCACTTGCTCCGGGGAGCCACGACTCAGACCGAGTTGCAGACGACCGTTAGAAATCAGGTCTGCCGCACCGGCATCTTCCGCCATATACAGCGGGTTTTCATAACGCATATCGATCACGCCAGTACCAATCTCAATGCGATTGGTTTTGGCACCGACCGCCGCCAGCAGCGGGAACGGTGAACTTAACTGACGCGCAAAGTGGTGCACGCGATAGTAAGCGCCATCCGCGCCCAGCTCTTCTGCAGCCACCGCTAAATCGATGGATTGCAGTAACACGTCCTGAGCGGAACGCGTTGCTGACTGCGATGACGGGGTCCAGTGACCAAACGATAAGAAGCCAATCTTTTTCATGGTGAAATTCTCCAGGGGGGGCCGCACTGGCCCGCACGTGATGCATTACGTTTCGATGGAGAAAGGTTACGCCAGGCGAGAGGTGACTGATAGCCAATAGTTTTCGCGCGCTTCATCAACTTTTTTGCATAAGTCATAAAAACACGGTCTTTGTGTTTATCACGGTGATCAATCATCTTGCATGGAATACATCCGATTCGCAGGTTTATGGCATCCGCATGGCAAACGACTATATCAATGCACAGCAGCGTGAAGTGGTTCATCACCTGAGCCGCAACTGGTTGTGGCGCAGTGAACTGCCTACCTGGGCGCTGATGGTCGGAGTGTATGGCGGCTGGTTTGCCTGTGTGATCTATTGGCAAACGCTGGGCTTGTTTTTAACCACCCTGCTGCTGATTGTTTTCACTACCTGGTATATGTCGCTGCAGCATGAGTTGATCCACGGCCACCCGACGCGCTTCCCAAGGCTCAATCAGCTGTTTGGCACCCTGCCGCTGGCGGTGTGGTATCCCTATGGACTGTATCGTGATTCCCATCTGGTGCATCACCGCAATCACACCCTGACCGAGCCAGATGAAGATCCTGAGACCTATTATCTGTCCCCTGAACGCTGGGCACAGCTTAAGCCGTGGCAGCAACGGTTGGTTCATCTGCGCAATACCTTTCCCGGACGTTTGTTGTTAGGACCGCTGCTGGATATCGTGGCGACCCTGAAGATGATGCTGCTGGCGCGGGACCGTGGGGCTGTTGCTATGTGGGTGATTCACCTGACGCTGCTAGGCGGGCTTTTTTACTGGATGCAGCAGCAAGGATTATCGCCGCTGTGGTTCGTGGTTGCCGTGAGTTATCCGGCATTGGCGCTGACTAAAATACGTTCTTTCTACGAACATCGCGCAGAAGAAGCTCCGCTGGCACGCTCCGTAAATAACGAAGCCGCGTGGCCGTGGCGTTTGCTATTCCTCAATCTCAACTATCATTCTGTACATCACGATCTGCCCGGTTTGCCCTGGTACGGTTTGCGCAAAGTCTATTTGCTGTATCGCGACGGGTACCATCAGCGCAATCACGGTTTCCGCGTCGCCGGTTATGGCGAGTGGTTGCTGCGTTTCTGGCGCAAACCGGTCAACGTTAACGCCCATCCGGGAACGCACAAGGATGCACAGCATGCCGATCATTTCATTGCCGATGTACGACATCCATCATCCAACGACGCTTGGCCTGACCGCAGCGCTAACGACGCTGCTGACCCAACGCGGCGTGCAGGCTGAGGTTGAGTGGCACGCCGATCTGTTGCCGCACTGGCGCGACGATAATTTGCTGTTGAGCCAGACCTGCGGTTATCCGCTGGTCGCTTTATTGCCCGATGTCCAGCTGGTCGGTGCGTTTCAATCCAGCGCACAGGGTTGTGAAGGGCTGCGCTATCGCAGCTGGCTGGTGGCACGCAAAGAGGATGAAAATCTCACCCTGAGAGATTTTCGTGGTCGTCGTGCCGTGTGCAACAGTGATGACTCGCACTCGGGTTACAACTCGCTGCGTTATGTCACCGCTCCACTGGCGCACGATGGCATCTTTTTCAGTGAAACGCTGCTAAGCGGCAGTCATCGTCAGTCTTTGGCGGCGTTGCGTGAAAAGCGTGCGGATATTGCGGCGATCGATTGCATCACCTGGGCGCTTTTGCGTGCTCATCATCCTGAAGAACTGGCCGGGTTAGAGATTATCGGCGAAACACCGCTGTGTGCCGCATTGCCGTTAATCACTTCAGCGAAAACCGACGCCAAAACGCTTGAGCATTTGCGCAGCGCCCTGACCGAACTCAATACCGACAAAAAATATCAGCGGTTACTGGCAGCGAGCCTGATCGGTGGTTTTTCGGTACCGGAACGGGCGTTTTACGATGAGGTGCAAGCGTGGGAGGATCAGGCTGCGGAATATGGTGTGACGGCTCTATGATTGCCTCTGCAGTTTTTTTGACGATGCGAGCCTGCAGTCCACAGCACCTTTGTTGATGAAAAGATGCTGTGGCCAGAACGTGTAAGCTCCTTTTGTTGAGCTTCGGATTCTCCGGTTAAGCCACGATTTGCTGACGGCGCTGTGCTGCAAACTGGTTTTCCGGCTCGGCTAATCCCAGATTTTCACGCAAGGTCTCCCCTTCGTATTCGGTGCGATAGATCCCGCGCGCCTGCAGCAGTGGAATCACCTGCTCAACAAAATCATCAAACGCAGTCGGCGTGCCGCCGCGCACGATATAGCCGTCCGTCGCGCCCGCCAGGAACCATTGCGCTAATCCATCTGCTACTTGCTGCGCGGTGCCGAGGAAACTCGGACGCGGTGTGGCTTCTTCCAGCGCGGCCTGACGCAAGGTTAAACCGCGCTCACGCGCATTCTGCTTAATCTTGTCAGTTGTACTGCGGAAACTGTTTTCACCTAATTCGCCAATCTCCGGGAAAGGTTCGTCCAGCGCATACTGACTAAAATCGTGATGCTCGAAATAGCGGCCCAGATATTCCAGTGCCTTATCGATGGTCACCAGCTCGGCGGTTTGCTGATAACGCTGCTCCGCATCCTCTTCGCTATCACCAATAATCACGCTAATCCCCTGGAACACGCGGATATCATCAGCATCGCGGCCTCGCGCCACTAAGCGGCGGCGCACGTCTTCACGAAATTCACGCGCCTCTTCCAGCGTCTCCTGCCGGGTGTAAATGGCATCTGCCGCTTCAGCCGCAAACGCTTTGCCTGCTTCAGAAGCGCCCGCCTGGAACACGATTGGGCGTCCCTGTGGTGAGCGGCCGACGTTTAACGGCCCCTGCACCGCAAAATATTTGCCCTTATGATTCAAAGTATGCAGCTTATCTGCATCAAAGAACTGTCCAGTTTGCTTGTCGCGAACGAATGCATCCTGTTCCCACGAATCCCACAGCCCTTTCACCACCTGCAGATATTCGCTGGCAACGCGATAGCGCTCGTCGTGCTCGGGATGGGTGGCGCGCGAGAAATTCTTCGCGGAACCTTCCAGCGGTGATGTCACCACGTTCCAGCCGGTTCGGCCATGGCTAAGATGGTCGAGGCTGGCAAACTGACGTGCCACGGTAAACGGCTCGCTGTATGACGTGGAGAGCGTCGCCACTAAACCGATTTTCTGCGTCACTAGTGAGAGTGCTGAGAGCAAGGTAATCGGCTCAAAGCGGTTGAGAAAGTGCGGGATCGACTGAGGTGTGATGTACAGACCATCGGCAACAAACAGAAAATCGATCTTCGCCTGCTCCGCTTTGCGTGCCAGATCCAGCACGTAATCCACATTGATGCTGGCATCCGCCACCGCATCCGGATGACGCCATGCCGACATGTTACCGGATACACCTTGAATAATGGCACCCAGCCGCAGCTGGCGTTGTGTCTGACTCATATCATGCTCCTGTTAAGCGTGTGCGGGCTGCCAGTCGGGTATCACCGGCAATGCCTGAAGTAGTTTTTGCGTCCACGGATGCTGCGGTGCGGCAAACACCTGCGTCAGTTCTCCGCTTTCTACAATCTGTCCGTTCTGCATCACCAGCACGCGATCCGCCAGATGCTGGATCACGCCGAGATCGTGGGAAATAAACAGCAGTGCGGTGCCGTGCTCCGCCTGCATCTCCGCCAGCAGATCCAGCACCTGTGCCTGCACTGACACATCCAGCGCACTCACCGGCTCATCCGCCACCAGCAGCGCTGGATTTGGCGCAAAAGCGCGGGCAATCGCCACGCGCTGGCGCTGCCCGCCGGAAAGCTGTTGTGGATAGCGCTGCAGGAAGCGGTCGCCGAGTTGCACTTCATCCAGCAATTGGCGCACGCGCTGTCGACGCGCATCGCCATAGATACCAACGCTGTCGAGGCTTTCACCGATGATTTTTTCCACCGTGTAGCGCGGATCAAATGAGCTAAACGGGTCCTGCGCGATCAATTGCAGCCGGGCACGGCGCGCGCGACGGGCTTTCTCTGGCAGGCGATCCCAGCGTTCACCTTCCAGCTGTAGCGTGCCGCTGTCCGGTTCGGTTAAGCCCATCACCACTTTCACCAGCGAGGTTTTCCCGGAGCCGGATTCGCCCACCACGCCCAGCGTCTCACCCGCATGTAGCTGGAAATTGATATTGTTGAGCACCAGTCGATCGCCATAGGCTTTATTCAGATTGATGCCTTCCAGCAACGGCGTGGTGCCCGGCTTTGGACGTGGCGGTAGCGGTGTGGGTTCGGAGGCGCTCAGGCGCAGCCCGCGCGTGGCAGGTGTCGGCACCGCACGGAGCAGGCGCTGTGTCCAGGCATGTTGTGGACGCTGCAGCAGCGGGCCACTGTGGCCCTGCTCGACCACTTCGCCATCGCGCATCACCAGCACGCGATCCGCCAGTTCCGCCACCACCGCCAGATCGTGACTGATCAGCAGCAGGCCGTGCCCTTCCCGGCGGCGCTGAGCCAGCAGTTGCAGAATCTGTCGCTGCACCGTCATATCCAGTGCGGTGGTCGGTTCATCAGCAATCAGTAACGTTGGGCTCCCTGCCAGCGCGGTGGCAATCAATGCGCGCTGACGCTGACCACCGGAAAGCTGATGCGGATAGCGCACCAGGCGGCTTTCGGCATCATGAATGCCTGCTGCTTTCAGCAAGGCCAGACTCTTTTCCTCTATCGCCTCACGATGTCCAGCAGCATTAAGCGCATCACTGAGTTGCTGCCCAATTCGGCGCAGTGGATCGAGCGAGACCAGCGCATCCTGCAGCACATAGCCAATTCGCCTGCCGCGCAGCGCGTGCCAGTCATGGCGAGTGGCCTGACGCATATCACGTCCATCAATCAGAAAACGATCGGCGGTCAGCACCGCGCCATCAGGCAACAAACCCAGCAAGCTGCGGGCGGTCAGGGTTTTACCCGAGCCGGATTCCCCCACCAGCGCCACCGACTCTCCCGGCCACACTTGTAAGTTGAGGTTTTTCACCACCTGCTGTGGGCCAAAACGGATGCTGAGATTTTGAATATCGATAAACGGCTGGCTCATGCGCTTCTCCCTTCAAAACGGGCCTGCCAGTGGCGACCTAACGTATTCACCGCGATCACGGTAAGGGTGATAAACACACCCGGCCACACCGCAATCCACCAGGCATTACGCAGATAGTTACGCCCTTCCGCCAGCATCAAACCCCATTCGGCGGTCGGCGGTTGTGGTCCCATGCCGAGGAAGCTCAATCCCGCGGTGCCGATAATGGCGGTACCGAGCCCCAGCGTGGCGAGCGCCGGCACCTGCGCGATGGCATGCGGCAGAATATGGCGGGTGATTAAGGTGAAGCGTGACAAGCCAAAGGTGCGCGCCTGCTCAACATAGCCGGAGGTCATCACCGTGTAGGTTTGCGCACGCACCACGCGGGCAAAGCGCGGCACCGATGCTACGCCGAGTGCAATAATCAGGTTGTTAGTGCCTGGGCCGGTAAACGCAATCAGCATTAACGCCAGCAGCAAATCCGGGAAAGCCGAGATCACATCAACTGCACGACTCAACAGTTCATCGATCACGCCACGTGCCAGAGCAGCACACAGGCCCAGTAAGGTGCCAAACAGCACCGCCAGCGCCATTGCCGCCACGCTGATCAGCAGCGAATAGCGGCTGCCGTAAATCACGCGCGTCAGCAGATCGCGCCCCAGTTGATCGGTGCCGAGCCAGTGTGCGGCTGAAGGCGGCAACTGTGCGTTGACCGGATCGGCCAGCAGCGGATCGCTATGGGTCAGCAGGCTGGGCGCAATCACCGCAACCGCCAGCAGCAGCAGGTAGAGAATCGCCAGCCACACGGCGGTCGGCAGTGATAAGGGAAGACGTTGAAGGGCCGCAATCATGATTTGTTCTCCCCACGCAGACGGGGATCGATCCACAGTGACAGGATGTCGACCAGCGTACTCATCACCACGTAAATCAGTGCAGAAAGGATCGCCACCGCCAGCACCACCGGAAGATCTTTAGCTAAGACGGCATCGACGGTGAGTTTGCCGAGTCCAGGGCGACCAAACACCTGTTCAGTGATCACTGCACCGCTCAGCAATCCGCCCACCAGCCAGCCGGTTAAGGTCACGGCGGGGAGCGCAGCATGACGCAAAGCGTGACGTAAACGGATAGTGGTTTCACCCACGCCCCAGGCGCGTAGCGTCAGCGTAAACGGCGCTTCAAGCGCGCGCTCCAGCTCACGGCGTAGCAACTGTGCCATCACCGCCCCTTGCGCCAGCCCCAGCGCCAGCGCCGGTAGCACCAGTGAAGAGAGTGAACGATCGCCTGCCACCGGGAACCAGCGCAGCGTGAAGCTAAAAATAAACAGCAGCACGATGCCCATCCAGAATGACGGCGTAGAGGCCAGTAGCAGTTCAACGCTGTTGGCCACTCGACGCCCAACGCGACGATGGGCCGTTGCGACAGCCATCACCACCGCGAACAGGATGCTCACCAACAGTGCCGCCAGGGTAAGTTTGATGGTCGGCCACAGCTGCGTGGACAGCAAATGACTCACTTCAGTGTTGAGCATATAAGACCGGCCAAAATCGCCATGCAGTACGCGCCACAGGTAGTGCAGATATTGCCACCACAGAGGTTCATTCAATCCCCACTCGGCACGGATCGCCGCTTCAATGGCCGGCGTGCGCAGCTGTTCGCCAATCAGCAGACTGACGATATCACCGGGCGCCAGATGCACGCCGAGAAAAGCCAGCGACATGGCGGCCCACAGCACCAGCACGCCGCCAAGCAAACGACCGACAATGCGGCGCGATAACTCACTGCGCCAGATAGCAGGCCGACGGGGTCGCGGGGTACGGGTGACAATGCTTTCCAGACTCATCTTCGCCTCCTGATTAATGGTCACTGAGCCAGATGTCGTAAGCGTTCTCCGGCATCTGCTTGTAGCTACGGAAGCCCGCGCCATGCACATAACGGGCGGCGGCGATTTGGTCTTCCGGTTCATAGAGTGGGATCGCCAGCGCCTGCTGCGTCAGGGCATAGTGCTGGAGCTGGCTGTAATATTTGCGGCGCTGATTGATGTCGAGCGTGGCGGCGGCCTGATCGAGCCAGCCATTGATTTCAGGGCTATTAACGCGGCTGTAGTTGATCGCACCACCGGCATTAACCGGCCGATAGTGGTTTTCAATATCGATACCGTCGGTTTCGGTATTCGAGTTGGCAATCGAACCAAAGTGACCGCTGTTGCGCACGTCGGCATAGGTGCCGGAATCGACATAGCGCAGTTTAATCTCAACGCCGAGACGTTGACGTGCCTGCGCCTGAATCGCCTGTAACAGCACATCGCGCTGATCGCGCACCGTGGCCTGCGCCTGAATCACTTCGATGCTCAGACGCTGACCGTCTTTGCTGCGAAAGCCTTCGCCATCGCGCGCTTGCCATCCGGCCTCATCCAGCAATTTGTTCGCCGCTGTCGGGTTATTGCCGTACTGCCCTTCCAGATCGTTGTTATAGAGGGGATCGACCGGTGAGGTGATGCCCCACGCGCGGGTGCGTTCGCCGCGATACACCGACTTCAACAGCGGATCAATATCCAGCCCCTGCAACAGTGCCTGACGCACCTTCACATCTCGCGTTGGGCCGTAGTCCACGTTGAGAAACAATGAATACGGCGTGCCAGTATTGAGTGCATGCTGGTAGGTGAAATCTGCGCTGTCTTTGAACTCGCTGGCATCATTGCCGGAGATACCTTCAATCACATCCAGCTGGCCGGAAAGCAGTGCGCCGGTGCGCACCGAGGATTCCGGCAGGAAGCGATACGTCACCCGCTCCAGATATGCCGGACCCTGATGATGCGCCGTGGCCGGTGCCCAGTGGTAATTCGGGTTGCGCACCAGCGTCAGCTGCTGGCCCTTTTCGTAGCTTTCGATGATGAAGGGACCAGTGCCTGCGATCTCTTTACCGCCCGCTTTAAGCTGCGGCGAGTGCCAGCTGGCGGGTGCCAGAATCTGCAGTTTGGCAGCAAACGACAGGAATGGTGCATAACCCTGTTTCAGGGTGATCACCACGGTATCGTTATCGGGTGTTTCAACGCTGGCAATGCGTGCACTCAGGGCGCAGATACTGGTTCCGGCGCAGTATTTCGGGTCCTGAACCTGGCGGAAGTTCTCCGCCACCGCGTTGGCATCCAGTTTCTCACCGTTCGAGAAAGTGACATCTCGACGCAGCGAAAAGCGATAGATTTTGCCGTCCGGGCTGACTTCGTAACCCGTCGCTAGCCACGGCACGAAGCTGCCATCGGTGCGACGTGCCAGCAGTGATTCCCACACATTGCGCAGCGTCACTTCCGCTTTGGACTGCCCATTTAACTGTGGGTTTAACGGTGCCGGTTCGGTTTCCACACCATAGGTTAGTGAACCACCGCTGCGCGGCTGTTCTGCGGCTAACGTGGTCATGGTCCCCAGCAGGCACGCCAGCCCCAGCGCCAGCGTGATGGAATTCGCTTTCATAATGTCCCTGTTGTTTTAAATGATGTGAATCAGGCAATTTTGGCGATGGGCTGTGGGTTGAATTCCTTTTTCAGGAACACCAGCGCTTCGCCCAACGCATTAGTGCGGTGATAAAAAGGCTGATAGCCACGGCGCAGATAAAGCTCGCTCAACCAGGGATGTTTGGTGGCGGTTGCCAGATAGACACCCGGTGCTTTGAGCGTCTCTTTCAGCAGTGTCTCTTCCGCATAGCTGATGATTTCACGACCGTAGCCCTGCCCTTTGTAGTCTGGGTCCACGGCGAACCAGTGGATAAACGGCAGCGATGACGGCGCATCGGTTTCCTGCTGCCACGCAAACCGCACCGTGACCGTCGCCACTGCGCGTTTCCATTTGCGTAGCACCAACACCGTTTCCTGTTCAATGACGCGGCGCACCTGCTCGACGTTGCCCTGCGAGATGGTGAAATGCACATCCAGCGCCACCAGCGAGGCATACGCGCGCTGTAGCAGGGCAAATATCTCTTCGGCATCGTCGGATTTAGCGACCTGGATGGATTGGCTCATGTTCGGGTTTCCTGAATTTATCTTCGGGGAATTATTGAAATCCGGGGAATTAAAGTAAAACGAGAATAGTGGCAATGGATTTGTTAATTGTGGGAAATAACAGAATCGTTTTATTCGGCACATAGCATAGCGGCAAAATTTATCGCGCGCCCATGAGCAATAAAGTTGCTTCTCATGTACGCGCAATAAATCATGCCGCTACAAATCGTTTTACCAATTAGTGTTTGCTTAACCACACATCGTAAACGCTTTCCGGCATCTGTTTATAACTGCGGAAACCGTAACCGTGCACGTAACTGGCGGTGGCCAGCTGATCTTCCGGTTCATACAGCGGAACCGCTAACGCCAGTTGCAGCAGCGCGCGCTGCTGCAACTCACTGTAGTACTGACGGCGTTGCTGCAAATCGAGCGTGGCTGCGGCCTTATCCAGCTGTGCATTGAGGCCAGCATCGTTAACACGACTGTAGTTAATCGCGCCACCCTGAGCGATCGGCCGATAGTGGTTCTCAATATCTACGCCATCGGTTGGCGTATTGGAGTTGGCGATGGTGCCGAATTTGCCGCTCTTACGCACATCAACATAGGTGCCGGAATCGACGTAATTCAGCTTAAGATCGATGCCTAAGCGCTGACGCGCTTGTGCCTGAATCGCCTGCAGTAAGACATCACGCTGGTCACGTACCGTGGCCTGAGCCTGAATCAACTCAATGCGCAAACGCTCGCCATTTTTCGTGCGATAGCCTTCGCTATCACGCGTTTGCCAGCCTGCTTCATCCAGCAGCTTGTTGGCGGCATCCGGGTTATTGCCGTACTTCCCTTCCAGCTCGTTGTTGTAGAGCGGGTCAATCGGTGATGTGATACCCCACGCGCGCGTACGCTCCCCGCGATACACCGATTTCAGTAGCGGGTCGATCTCCAGCCCTTGCAACAGAGCCTGACGCACTTTCACATCCTGCGTGGGACCATACTCGACGTTGAGGAACAGCGAGTACGGCGTACCGGTATTGAGCGCGTGCTGGTAGGTGAAATCACTGTTGTCCTTGAACTCACCGGCATCATTGCCGGAAATCCCTTCAATGGCATCCACCTGACCGGACAGCAACGCGCCAGTACGCACCGATGATTCCGGCAGAAAGCGATAGGTGACGCGATCAAGATAAGCCGGCCCCTGATGTTTCGCCGTGGCAGGTGCCCAGTTGTATTTTGGATTCTTCACAAAAGTGACCTGCTGCCCCTTCTCGTAGCTTTGCAGGATAAACGGGCCGGTGCCGGCAATCTCTGTACCGCCCGATTTCAGCTGCGACGATTTCCAGCTGGAGGGGGAGAGAATTTGCAACCCTGCAGCGAAGGAGAGGAACGGCGAATAAACCTCTTTTAGCGTAATCACTACCGTGTGATCGTCTGGCGTTTCAATCTTGTCGATGTGTGAACCCATCAGGCACAGGCTGGTGCCAGCGCAGTATTGCGCCACCTGAGTCTGGCGGAAGTTTTCGGCCACGGCGTTGGCATCAAATTTTTCGCCATTTGAGAAAGTGACATCGCGACGCAGCGTAAAGCGAAAGGTTTTCCCGTCCTCGCTGGCCTGATAGCTTTCTGCCAGCCAGGGCACAAAGCTGCCGTCGGGACGGCGTGCCAGCAGCGATTCCCAGAAATTGCGCAGAGTGATTTCGGCTTTGTCCTGCCCGTTCAGCTGCGGGTTAAAGGTCGTGGGTTCGGTTTCGACGCCCACCGTTAAACTGCCGCCCGTTACCGGTTTATCGGCGGCAACAGCGTGAAGCGCACCGCCGAGCAAGCTTAAGCCCAGCGCCAGAGAAATCGCATTAATTTTCATATTATCCTTGGTGATAGCGGGTGTTATTTTAATCAGCCGAATTCCGGCCTGTTTTTAATTTCCGCTAAATTATTAAAATCTGGATAAATAAATGTAAAACGACAATAGTGGCAAAGGATGTGATGAAATGATTTAAGGCGGGAAATATAACCGTAGGGTCGCCAATTATGGCGACCTGATATATGTGCGCATTAATGCACATCCTGAGAATAGATAGCTGAAATTGTTTTCATTGGCGGCATCCCTGCCGCCCATAAAATCACTCTGCGCGTGACGCAATGATTCCCTCGGCCACATTGCGTGGCGCTTCGGCGTAATGCGCAAACTCCATGCTGTAAGTCGCACGGCCCTGCGACATGGATCGCAGCGTGGTGGCGTAGCCAAACATTTCTGATAACGGCACTTCCGCACGGATGATGCGCGCACCAAAGCGTTCGTCCATGCCTTGCAGCGTACCGCGACGCGAAGAGAGATCGCCCATCACCCCACCAGCGTAATCCTCTGGCGTCTCCACTTCCACCTGCATCACCGGCTCAAGGATCACCGGATCGGCCTGTTTCGCGGCGGCTTTGAAGCCAAAAATGGCCGCCATGCGGAAAGCCAGCTCCGAGGAGTCGACGTCATGATACGAACCGAAGGTCAGCGTGGCTTTGAGATCCACCACCGGATAACCCGCCAGCACGCCACTGTTCAGCGCTTCACGAATCCCCTTCTCCACTGAAGGAATAAACTCGCGCGGCACCACACCGCCCTTGGTGGCATCTTCAAAGGCAAAACCGGCGCCTGCCGCCTGCGGTTCCAGCGTCAGCACCACGTGACCATACTGACCTTTACCGCCCGACTGGCGTACAAACTTGCCTTCCACATCGTGCACCGTTTTACGGATGGTTTCGCGATAGGTCACCTGTGGCCGACCAATATTGGCTTCCACGCCGAATTCACGCTTCATGCGATCAACGATGATCTCCAGATGCAACTCGCCCATGCCGGAAATAATCGTCTGCCCCGATTCTTCATCGGTGTGCAGGCGGAACGACGGATCTTCCGCCGCCAGGCGCTGCAGCGCCAGCCCCATTTTCTCCTGGTCCGCCTTGGTTTTCGGCTCAATCGACAGCGAGATTACCGGGTCCGGGAACTCCATACGTTCCAGGGTAATAATGGCATTTGGATCGCACAGCGTTTCGCCGGTAGTGACCTCTTTTAATCCGACGCAGGCGGCAATGTCACCCGCACGAATTTCTTCGATTTCGATACGATCGTTGGCCTGCATCTGCACGATACGCCCGATACGCTCCTTGCGGCCTTTCACTGCATTCCATACGCTGTCGCCTTTGCGCAACACGCCTGAATACACACGGACAAAGGTCAGTTGACCGACGTAAGGATCGCTCATCAGTTTGAATGCCAGCGCCGAGAACGGCTCATCGTCATCAGCATGACGTTCATCGTGCTCGCCCTTTTCATTCACGCCTGAAACCGCTGGGACATCCAGCGGTGACGGCATCAGCTCAATCACCGCATCGAGCATGCGCTGTACGCCTTTGTTCTTGAAGGCACTTCCGCACAGCATCGGCTGGATCTCGCCAATCAGTGTGCGTTGACGCAAGCCGGCGATCACCTCTTCTTCGCTCAGGTCGCCCTGCTCCAGATAACGATCCATCAGCGCTTCACTGGCCTCCGCTGCAGCGGCCACCATATTTTCACGCCATTCAGCGGCCAGCGCCTGCAGCTCGTCCGGGATTGGCGCATAGCTGAATGTCATGCCCTGACTGGCCTCATCCCAGTAGATGGCGCGCATCTTGTTGAGATCCACCACGCCCGCAAAGTGCTCTTCCGCACCAATCGGAATCACAATCGGCACTGGATTGGCATGCAGACGATCTTTCATCATTTGCACCACGCGAAAGAAGTCCGCGCCCTGGCGGTCCATCTTGTTGACGAAAGCAATGCGCGGCACATTATACTTGTTGGCCTGACGCCACACGGTTTCCGATTGCGGCTGCACGCCACCGACGGCGTCGTACACCATCACCGCGCCGTCTAGTACGCGCATGGATCGCTCCACTTCGATGGTGAAATCGACGTGTCCGGGAGTATCAATGATGTTGATACGATGCGGCGTGAAGCTGCCATCCATGCCCGGCCAATAGCAGCTCACTGCCGCCGAGGTGATGGTGATACCACGCTCCTGCTCCTGCGCCATCCAGTCGGTGGTTGCCGCGCCATCGTGCACTTCACCCAACTTGTGGCTCATCCCGGTGTAAAACAGAATGCGCTCAGTGGTGGTGGTTTTACCGGCATCGATGTGCGCGGAGATGCCGATGTTGCGATAACGTTCGATAGGTAGGGGTCGGGGCATGATGCGTCCTTAGTCTGTTCGACTGAATAAGTGGGCGAGCACCATTGCCCGCCGCTGCGCAACAGCATAGACCCATTGTACGAGTAAATACGAACAGTTTGAGCCTTTTTTAATCATCGAGAAAATCTTGCAACAGTTTCAGCATTTACAGGCTGGCAAGCTTATCTCTTGCGATTTATGGTAAGGGTCTCACTCTCAACGGGAAATCTAACCATGCGCATTCTGGTTGTCGGCGCCGGTGCCACCGGCGGGTATTTCGGTGCACGTCTGGCGCAAGCAGGACGTGATGTGACTTTTCTGGTGCGCGAGCGCCGTTTTCAACAGCTGCAACAAAACGGTCTGGTGCTGAAAACGCCGAGCGGAACGGAAGTGATTCAGCCGCAGCTGGCGCAAACCGGCAAGCTTACGGGCCAGTTTGATCTGATTATCCTGACGGTGAAAAGCTTCGGTCTGGATCAGGCGATTGAGGATATTGCCCCAGCCGTCGGGCCAGAAACGCTGATCATGCCGATCCTCAACGGCATGCGCCATATCGATACGCTGCGCGCACGCTTTGGCGACAAGGTGATTGGCGGCCTGTGCAAAATCAACGCCACGCTGGGTGAACAAGGTGAAGTGGTGCAGATGACGCCGCTGCATATTCTCTACTACGGCGCGCTGGATGGCGAAAACGATGCGCGTCTGCAACGTGTCAATGAAACGCTGAGCGTGGCACAGTTCGACAGCGTTTTTGCTGACAACATTATCAGCGAGCTGTGGGAAAAATGGCTGCTGCTGAGCACGCTGGGTGCGGTGTGCTGCATTGCGCGCGGCAACACGCAGCAGGTGTTGCGAGCTCAGGGTGGTGAGGCGTTGTTACAAGGGATTTTTGCTGAGGTACTGTCGGTGATCGGTGCCGATGGTTACAAAGAACGTCCAGCGGTGACCGCCAAGATTTATGAGACGCTGAATAATCCGCAGGTGGCGATGACCTCGTCGATGTATCGCGATTTAACCCAGGGTTATGAGATTGAAGCGGATCAGGTCATCGGTGATTTGCTGGTGCGCGGCGCGCGCAATGGCGTGAACACCCCGTTGTTGAATGCGGTGTATGTGAATTTGCAGGTGTATTTGCAAAATCGTTAAATCGCAGGTTAATACCGTTGCGGCGCGATTTATCGCGCGAATCTGAGAAGGCTAATTCGCTGACTTATGCGCAATAAATTGCGCCGCATCGGGGTTATACGCGTTTTATCCAAGACGAGACTGCACACCTGGCAGCTGCATCAATCGCTGCCAGCCTGCTTCCACCTCATCCGGGATATCCACATGCCCAAGGAAACCTTTACCGCGCGGGCCGTAGCCGTTTTCATCGTCTCGCAGGCGCTGGATTTCGCCCATCAGCAGCGACAGAAAACGCTCCATTGACCATAATCCCTGCGGCGGCGCACCGATAATGCGCAGCATACCGGCATCCATCATCACCTGCGGAACAAACACCGGCCAGCTGATAAACTCAGGTGCATCGGCACGGTCGCGCCACTGATAGCGGAACGTTTCCCAGGTGCGGCGCTGCATCAGTGGGTCCTGCACCAGCAGCACATGCTGCGGCTGCCACTTCTGCTCATCGAGCAGATTTTGGCTGAAGGCGGCATTCTCTCCACAGTTGCGTGAGGCGGTTTCCAGCAGCAGCTGATCGTCCGGCAGTGCGGCAAACACCCGCGCCATATCCCCCAGCAATTCAGCCTCGCTTTTGCCTTGAGTCGGTATCTGACGATAGAGCGGATGATTAGCGATCATCTCCGCCAGTAAAACTGTCGAATGTCCGATACCGCCGCTGATCAACAGCGGCAGTTGATACTTCTTCGCCAGGGCAATCACGCCTTCAACATTCGGCAGTACCGCGTGACCGGCAAGAATCGCCAAATCAACCTCCAGCGTGCCATCCGCCGGCATATGGTCAAGCGCCAGCCAGGCCGCAAGCGTATTGATATCCTGAATCTGTTGGCTATTGAGCTGCATCGCGTTCTCCTCGCATTAACACTGGCAGTGTAGCGGCTTAACTCCGCGACAGCAGAGAAAAATTTGCTACACTCGCCGCTATCAGATTCAGGAGAGTTTATGACTGCGCGTTCCGTTACCCTCGATGATGTCGCCCAACTGGCGGGGGTTTCCTATCAGACCGTTTCCCGTGTGCTCAACCACTCCGTGCAGGTTTCGCCGCGCACGCGAGCCAAAGTTGAGGCCGCCATGCAGCAGCTTAACTATGTGCCCAACCGTGTGGCACAACAGCTGGCAGGTAAAGCCACGCGCACGCTCGGGTTAGCTACCAGCGATCTGGCATTAATGGCTCCTGCGCAGATCGCCTCGGCGATTCATGAGCGGGCCGCCGCGCAGGGTTATCATCTGGTGATCGCCATGGCAAACACGGCTGGCAGTGCTCAGGATACGGTGAATGAATTGCTGGCACAGCGCGTCGATGCGCTGCTGATCAATCTGCCGCTCGATGCCGAACAGGCGGCGCAGGTGCAGCAGCAATGCGGAAGTAAACCGGCGTTGTTTCTCGATGTTGAACAACACGCCAACGTCGCTCAGTGCCAGTATCAAAGTGAATCGGGTGCGCAACAGGCAGTGGAGCATCTGGTCGCGCTGGGTCATCGTCAGATTGGCGTGCTGAATGGGCCTGAAAGTTCAGCTTCAGCGCGGGCTCGTTTTACCGCATGGCTGCAGGCGTTATCGTCACACCAGCTGGAGCCGATGTGTGTACTGCATGGCGACTGGAGTGCCGCATCCGGATATCAGGCGCTGCTGCAATTGTTGCCGGATCGTTTACCACAGGCATTGTTGGTAGCGAACGATCAGATGGCGCTCGGTGCGATGCGCGCACTGCATCAATACGGCGTGAAGATTCCCGGAGAGATGTCGATTATTGGCTACGACGATACCGCCGAAAGTGCGTGGTATCAGCCGCCGCTCACCACCGTGCGTCAGGATTTGCAGCAGCTGGGTGCGGTATGTGTGGATCGTTTGCTGGCAGAGTTAGCGGGGGAAGCGGTACAGCCCATGCCGTTAAAGACTGAACTGGTATTGCGTGAAACAACCGCTGTGCCGATGCAGGATGGCGTGGATATGGCGGAGATTGCCGGGCAGTTGCAGGCGCTAGCGCGGAAATTAAAACCCAAAGCCTGAGCTTATTAAAGCGGCACAGAGTAATGCGCATACGAAGGGTGGGAATGCGTGCTGCGACCCGCCACGCTGCAAAAAAATTGGGACCTTGCGGTCCCAACATTTTTACTGCGGTTTTGGCTCGCCCATCGCTTTCAACTTCTTCGACAGCTCGCGACGCTCTTTCGACAGGTCAGCGTTTTTGATGATGTACTCATCGACGCGGTCTTCATAATCCACACGCATGGATGCAATGATTTCCTGAATCGCTTCAACGCTCATGCCTGGTTTGATGTACTCGCTCAGGTTGTCCAGCAGCAACACACGTTTCTGGTTATCACGGACTTTCTTCTCGTTATCCACGATTTCGCGCTGCAGTTTGTTTTTACGACGAAACATACGCACAAACTCCAGAACGTCCTGAAATGATTGCTTGGCATTTTCCATGTTGGCACCTTTCTTTGAGCCTGCCGCGGCAGGCGGAATAGTCATGAGCTACAGCTTAGCGGCTGACTTAATGTGAAAGCAATTTTCACAGCTAAATTCGGACTGGCACTTATCTTAGCGCAAAGAAAGGGTGATTCACATTAAGTCATTGCCTGAGAAAACTATTTGCGCAGTGCCAGACGAACCAGGTCCGTAATACGCTCCAGTTGGCGCGCCTGTTCCAGACTCAGCCACACGTAGCCATAGATTGCTGTGGTCTCTAAGCGCCCGCTGCGATTGGCAATCAACTGCTCCAGCTCCTGGGTGATCTCTTCGAGTTCATGGCTGTTGGCGATCACCCCTTCCGTCTCCCCTTTCACCATCAACGTGGCCAGGGCGTTCAGTGTGTCTTCCGTCATCTTCTGACTGCGACGCAGCGTCGGGGCGTTAAGCAACAATAGATGGCTTTCACGCGATGACCACCATGCATCAATTTGCATCTGCATCGTGTTAACCATATTACGGTTGATGGTCTGAATCGCTTCAAACACCGATTTCGGAATGCGCGTCTCTTTGCTGGCCGGTTCCAATAGCGAGCGCATCTTGATCACGCTGCTCAGCTGTTTCTGGAATGGTTTGTTCAGTCGCGGTTTCTCCAGCAGGTTGGCGGAGAAGCCGGTGTGATGCAGTTTCGCCATAGCGATAAACGAATCCGACAGCTGAATGCGCCAGTGAGTGTAGGCACGCTGGGCGAGAATGGCACTGAACAGCAGCGCCATGATCGAACCGAGGATCACATCGCCACCACGCCACAGCGCCACGGTGAAGTCACCGGCTGGCGCACCGACCACCACGCCGAGCGTGATACCAATCAGCAGCGCCATGTAAGGATGTTTACCCAGCGTCAGATAGCCGCAGATGATCATCACCACAAAGCACCATGACAGCATCATCGGCAGCGAGATCAGCTCCAGCTTCAGGGCGATTAAACCCGATGCCAGCCCGGCAAACGTACCGCTGATGCGCTGGATGACGCGCGGAAACACATTGCCCCAGGTCGAGATCGGCCCCATCACCACCACCAGCGTGATCAGCGGCCAGGTGCCTTCCGGAATATCCGTCAAACGCACAAACAGAAAGCAGAGCACAAAGGCAATAGCGATGCGCACGCCGTGCACAGCGCGATAGTGGCGGTAGAACCAGAACTCAATGGCAGAGATGGGTTTGTCGGCGCGTAACATGGTGGTCCGGAAACGATAAAAATTTGCGCGCTATGTTACCCTGGCGCGACACGAACATTGAGTGCTGCACAGCACTATTTCCGCTCTTTTTTTGCTATTCAACAAGTGCGCTACATCTTATTTTCGCTTATGAAACATCGAAGTAACGCACTGATGATATTAGTCGGCTGCACGTACCGGAATGTACATATCCACCAGCCAGTCGCCGCTGTCAGAGCCGTCGGAAAGGTAGTGTTCGAAGCAAGGGCGATTATCCACCTGCCAATCGGTTTTCGTCTTGAGATGATCAAACAGGCTGTGCCAGGCAGTGAAGAAATCGTTATTCATCACTTCCATACGGGCATGGAAATATTGCCCACCGGGCAGCAATCCTTGCTCGATGTCGTCGCCATATGAAGGCACGGCATCGGTAGGTGCAGTGATCACAGTTTCAACGCGTAACTCTTCTGGTGGCAATACTTCTGGGTTGCCGTAATAGATGGCCAGCCATTCGCCTTCGACGCCATGCTGTTCGACCCAGCTTTTAAGCTGATTGAATCCGCGCGGCACCGTCTCTTGCCACGGTCCCTGCAGATGATAGCCCAGCCAGCTTTGAGGATTACGCTCAACGATTGATGCTTTCATACCTTTGCCTCCGTTCAGCAGCAGAAAGCCTTTCAAAGCCACTCCCATGCCGAAAAGGACGGGAGCGGCATTGCCATCCGCTGCGGTTTACAGTTTCTGTTTCACGTAGTCACTGATACGCGTGACGATGCCGGCTTTATCCACGCCTTGTAAGGCATACAGCGGATAAGTCGCTAACTGTTTGTCTTTATCCAGTACCTGAATTTCACCCACCTGCTCACCGGCTTTCAACGGCGCTTCCAGATCCTTACGATCGATCACGTATTTCGCCATCACGTTTGACACTTCAGTGCGTGGCAGCGACAGATAGATATCCTGGGTGGTGCCGACATCCACTTTATGCGGATTACCGTACCAGACGTTTTCAGTGCCGATTTTCTTACCGGCATGGAACAGCTGCACGGTATCGAAGTTGTTCTGGCCCCACACCAGCAGTTTACGCGCCTGCTCTTCACGCCCTTTCGAACTCTTACCGCCCATGATCACCGCGATCAAGCGATGACGACCGACCACATTCGAGGCGATGATATTGAAGCCTGCTGATTCAGTATGGCCTGTTTTCATGCCATCAACGTGAAGGTTTTGATCCCATAACAAACCGTTACGGTTATTTTGCGTGATGCCGTTCCAGCTCAGGGTTTTCTCAGCGTACATGGCATAGAAATCTTGCTCGCCGCTGATAATGGCGCGTGACAGTACCGCCAGATCGCGCGCGGTGGTGTGTTGACCCGGTGCATCCAGACCGTGCACGGTTTCAAAGTGGGTATGTGTCAGGCCCAGCTTCTGCACGTAGTTGTTCATCATATTAACGAAGCTGTCCTGGCTGCCCGCCACATAATCGGCCAGCGCCACGCAGGCATCATTACCCGAATCGATGATCACGCCACGCATCAGATCGCGCACCGTCACTTTATCGCCTGGCTTGAGGAACATCAGTGATGAGCCTTTGAACACCGGATTACCCGCCGCCCAGGCATCTTTGCCTACGGTGACATAGTCATCACGGGTGATTTTCTTTTGATCGACCGCGCGATCGACCACATAACCGGTCATCAGCTTGGTGAGGCTCGCCGGGTTGCGCTCTTCATCGGGATTGCCTGCGGTGAGGATCTGGCCAGTGGTGGCGTCCATCAGCACCCATGAAGCCGCATCAATCGGCGGTGGCGTCATAGGGAATGGCATGCTGTCGTCAGCGTGCGCCAGTGATGCCCAAACAATCATTCCAGATACAGTTACCAGCAGACGCCTTTTCAACACTTCTTCCTCGAAATCAAAAAAATGAATTTACCGCCGCACGTTTTACGGCAATTAGCGTCGGGATAGTTGAATAAATTGAAAAAAAGTATGAACTGCGGACAAATGCTGCGCGCCCGCCCGCAGTACGGGTAAACAAGGTTGTGCTCCACCCGGCACACGACTATTCTGTGCGTTGATTTTCTACAGCCAGGATACTGCCGTGCCCGCCTCTGAGTTCACCTTTTTGTTCCACGATTACGAAACCTTCGGTAAAAGTCCTTCGCTGGACCGTCCGGCGCAGTTTGCCGGATTGCGCACCGATAAAGATTTCAACGCCGTAGGTGAACCGCAGGTGTTTTACTGCCAGCCCGCTGATGACTATTTGCCACAGCCGGAAGCTGTGATGATCACCGGCATTACGCCTCAGGTGGCTAAAGCGCGTGGCGTGACGGAAACGGCATTTGCTGAACGTATTCATGGCCTGTTTACCGAGCCACAAACCTGTGTGATCGGTTACAACAACGTGCGCTTCGATGATGAAGTGACGCGCAATATCTTCTATCGCAACTTCTTCGATCCTTACGGCTGGAGCTGGCAGAACGGCAATTCGCGCTGGGATCTGCTGGATGTGATGCGCGCATGCTACGCCCTGCGCCCGGAAGGCATTGTCTGGCCGGAAAATGATGATGGCTTCCCGAGCTTTAAGCTGGAGCATCTCACCAAAGCCAACGGCGTGGCGCACGAACAGGCGCACGATGCGATGTCGGATGTGTATGCGACCCTGGCGATGGCGAAACTGGTGAAAGAGAAGCAGCCCAAGCTGTTCGAGTTTCTGTTTACTCATCGCAACAAGCAGAAATTGATGAACCTGATTGATATCCCGCAGATGAAACCGCTGGTGCACGTTTCCGGCATGTTCGGTGCGGCGCGTGGCAACACCAGTTGGGTGGTGCCAGTGGCGTGGCATCCGGATAATCGCAATGCGCTGATTGTGGTGGATCTGGCGGGCGATATGTCTCCGCTACTGGAACTGGATGCGGATGAACTGCGCGAGCGGCTGTACACCAAACAGAGTGAGCTGGGCGATCGCACGGCGGTGCCGATCAAGCTGGTACACATTAATAAGTGCCCGGTGCTGGCGCCTGCCAATACCTTGCGTCCGGAAGATGCTGCGCGGCTGAATATTGATCGTGAGCGCTGTCTGGCGAACCTGGCTCTGCTGCGTCAGCACGCCGAAGTGCGTGAAAAAGCGGTGACGCTGTTTGCGGAAGCCGAGCCGTTTAAGCCATCGGATGATGTGGATGCACAACTGTATGACGGCTTCTTCAGCGATGCCGATCGCGCAGCGATGAACATCGTGCGTCAGACGCCACCGCAGAATTTACCCGCGCTGGATTTGACCTTCGACGATAAACGCATTGCGAAGCTGCTGTTCCGCTATCGTGCGCGTAACTTCCCCGGCACGCTGGATGATCAGGAGCAGCAGCGCTGGTTGCAGCATCGCCGTGAAGCGCTGAATGCCGATCGCGTGCAGGCGTTTCTGTTAGAGCTGGAGTCATTAGCGAGTTTGCATGAGGATAATGCGGAGAAGATGGCACAGCTGAAGGCGCTGTATTTGTACGCGCAGGAGTTGGTGTCGTAGTCGCCATTGCGCAATAAATTGCGCCGCTACAAAAACAGGCATTTAGCAACCTGGTGCGCATCAATGCGCACGCTAAGATGCTTAATCATTGATAGGTATTTAGGTGAAGGCGCACATAAATGTGCGCCATACGAGCGGGTTTCGTAGTGTCGCCACTAATGGCGACCGATTTATCCTTAAATCAATCCCCACACCATCCAGGTGAGCGCAAAACCGCTCAAGCCCATCAGCGTAGTCAGCACGGTCCAGGTCTTCAGACCATCCGCAACCGACAGCCCCAGATAGCGCGTCACCACCCAGAAACCGGCATCGTTAACGTGTGACAAGCCCAATCCACCGAAGCACGCCGCCAGCGTCACCAGCACGCGCTGCATATCGGTCACATCGCCTACCGCCTGGCTCAACAAGCCGCTGGTGGTAAGAATCGCCACCGTGGCCGAACCCTGTGACGCGCGCAGTGCCAGAGACAGAATAAAGGCCGCTGGCACCAGGGGCAGATGCAAGGTTTCCAGCGTAACCGCTAGCGCTTTACCCACGCCAGATTCCACCAGCACTTTACCGAACGCACCGCCCGCACCCGCCACCAGAATCACACTCGCAGAACTGGGAATCGCGCGACCGGTCAGATCTTCCAGCTTCTCTTTGCTCCAACCGCGACGCACACCGAGGAACCATGCGGCCAGTGCCAGCGCGATTAACAGTGCAATCGGCGGGTTACCAATCACCGTCATTACGTCACGCAGAATGCTGCCTTCCGCCAGCATGGTGTGTGCCAGCGTACCTAATACGATCAACACAATTGGCACCACAATCAGGCCCGCAATGGTCATCGCACCCGGCGGTGGCACTTCACTTTTCGGCGTGCCTTCCGGTTTTGCCAGCTGCAACTGCTCAAGCACATCGACGGAAAGATGGTATTGACGCAGGTTCATCGCTTTTGCCACGTAGTAACCGACAATGCCAACCGGAATGGAGATCAGGATGCCGAGCATCATTAACCAGCCCATATCGGTATGCAGAATACCGGCGGCCGCCGCTGCGCCTGGGTGCGTCGGCAGGGCTACGTGCACGGTCAACATCACGCCTGCCATCGGCAAACCGAATTTCAGCGGTGAGACGCGTGCCACTTTGGTGAAGCCGTAGATCAGCGGGATCACAATGATAAAGCCGACTTCAAAGAACACCGGAATACCGAGGATAAACGCCGCCATGGTCAGCGCGGCGACGGTACGCTTGATACCGAGCGATTTACTGAAGCGCTGGGCCAGCGATTCGGCACCGCCTGAGGCTTCAATCACTGCGCCGAGCATCGCCCCCAGCACGATGATAATGGTGATATGACCCAGCAGGTTGCCCATGCCGCTAAAGATGGTTTCCATGATCTTATCAGCCGGGATCCCGGTACTGATGGCGACGATCAAACTGACAATCAGCAGAGCAACAAACGGATGAACTTTGGCTTTAATCACCAGCAGCAGCAGTATGACAATGCTGGCAGTAGCGATAGCTAACAGCAATGCGGTTGACATGATAAACCTCTAATTCTATTAGTATAATTTGGGTACAGCTTTCTCTGGTATTGACGGATTCAGACAATTTTTTCCCAGCACAGGGCGCAACGCACTGTGCTGGGCGGTACAACAAAGGTTATTTCGCGTAAGGCGCGAACCAGCCGAGGCCTGCTTCGGTGCGACCGCGCGGGAAGTACTCACAGCCAACCCAACCGTCATAGCCGACTTCATCCAGCAGGCTGAACAGGTACGGATAGTTGATTTCGCCTTCGTCTGGTTCGTGACGATGCGGCGCAGAGGCGATCTGGATATGGCGATAACGTCCGGCGTATTCGCGAATCAGGTGGCTGAGGTTGCCGTCTACCAACTGCGCATGGAACAGATCCAACTGCGTGAACACGTTCGAACGATCGATACGTTCCATCATCGCCAGCGTTTGATACTGACTGGAGTAGAGGTAGTTCGGCTTTGTCACCGGGTTCAGCGCTTCCAGCAACAGGCGAATGCCGTGCGGCGCAAAACGCTCAGCGGCATAATGCATATTGCGCACGAAGGTCTCTTCGTACGCGGCACGATCGGCACCGTTGGGCACTGTCGCCGCCATCACATGCACCTGCGGGCAGTTGAGCGCCAGCGCATATTCCAGCGCACGGTCGATATCGGCGCGCGCCTCTTCTTCACGGCCAGGAATCGCGGATACGCCCCACTCCCCGGCCTGCACATTTCCGGCTGCGGTGTTGAACAACACCAACTCCAGCTGATGTTTCTCCAGCTCGGCTTTGATCACCTCGGCCGGATAGTCATACGGGAACAGAAACTCAACGGCACGGAAACCGGCGTTGGCCGCTGCGGCAAAGCGTTCGATAAACGGCACTTCACCGAACTGCGTGGATAAATTAGCTGCAAACTTAGGCATCAGTAATTCCTCAATTCCGCCACTTCGCTATCAGTCAGATAACGAATAGAGCGGTCGCCGAGCGTAAACATCAGACGCGCGGTCTCTTCCAGTTCTTCAGTGTTATTCGCGGCTTCACGCAGAGATTTACCCACCACTACCGGGCCGTGATTGGCCAGCAGGAAAGCGTTGTAACGTGGCGCGAGCTGCGCAAGATCTTCGGCCAGGCGGTCATCACCCGGTTTGTAATAAGGTACGACTGGCACATCGCCCACGCGCATCACCACATAGGGCGTGAACGGGCGAATGCAGTTTTCGCTGTCGAGACCGTTCAGGCACGAAAGCGCCGTCAGATAGTGACTGTGCAGATGCACCACCGCTTTACAGGCGGGATTGTTTAGATAGAGCGCGCGGTGAAACGCCACTTCCTTAGAAGGCTTGTCACCCGAAATCCACTCACCCTGCATCGTCACTTTTGACAGGCGATCGGCCTGCAGTTCGCCGAGGCAAGAGCCGGTAGGTGTCGCCAGCAGGTTGCCATCTTCCAGCAACAGTGAAAGATTGCCGGCTGAACCGGTGGCGTATCCGCGCTGGAAAAAGGACGCGCCCAGTTGCACCATCTCTTCGCGTGCTTGTTGTTCGGTCATGCTGAAAACTCCGTTTGTGCGCGGGCAAAGAATTGTTCGTCGCCAAAGTTGCCCGATTTCAGGGCCAGCGACAGTGGCTGATGGATGTCGCGCACCCACGGCACGCCAGGGGAGATCATCGGGCCGATATGGAAGGCCGTTACGCCCAGGCTCTGCGCGACTACGCCAGAAGTCTCACCACCGGCGACGATAAAGCGCTGCCAGCCGCGAGATTTCAGCTCACGGGTCACGGCAGCAAACAAGTGCTCAACCGCTTCGCTGCTGCGCGCTGCACCGTACTGCTGCTGGATCGCCTGCAGTTGCTGCGCATCGGCGGTGGCAAACAATAATGGTGCCAAAGGCTGCTGGTGATTTGCTGCAACCCACTCGCACAGTTCCTGCGCGTAACCTTCCGCATCATCGAGGCAGCGCTCCACCAACACTTCGTGCGAAGGCGCCTGCTGGCGATAAGCCTGTACCTGACGGTTAGTCATCTGCGAGCAAGAGCCAGAAATCACCACTGCGCGCTCGCCTTGAGGACGTCCGGCTTGCTCGGCATCACTGTTTTGCTGCTGGGTTGCCCAGGCTCGCGCAATGCCAATTGCCAGACCGGAACCGCCGGTAACCAGCACGGTTTCTTTCAACGCTTCACCCTGGGTCAGCAGATGCTGTTCGTTGAGCGCATCGAGCACCACATAGTTGATGCCCTGCGCTTTCAGCTCGCCCAGCTTTTCACGCACCGCTTCAGCGCCTTTATCCAACTGCGCCGCGTTAATCACTGCCGCCTGCCCTTTTGCCTGGCGCGTCATCAGGCGCACCAGATTGCTGTCGGTCATTGGCGTCACCGGATGATGGCGCATGCCCGATTCAGACAGCAGCTGATCGGCAACAAACAGATAGCCCTGATACACGGTACGACCGTTCACCGGCAGCGACGGAGAGATCACCGTTTGCGTCTCGCCTAGTGCGGCCAGCAACGCATCGGTGACGGGACCGATGTTGCCGTGTTCGGTGCTGTCGAAGGTCGAGCAATACTTAAAGTAGAAACGATCACAGCCTTGCTGTTGCAGCCAGGTCAGTGCTGCCAGTGACTGATCAATCGCCTGTTGCGCCGGGCAAGAGCGTGACTTCAGGCTGATGACAATCGCCTGCGCGCGCACATCGTCATGACTATCCGGCACGCCGTTGAACTGAATGGTAGGCAGACCGTTCTGTACCAGGAAGCTGGCAATGTCCGTTGCACCGGTAAAGTCGTCTGCAATCACGCCTAAACGCATGGTTACTTCTCCTTTGACTCGGGCAGCGAGATGCCGCTGAAAATCTTGATCACTGCGCTGTCATCTTCACGACCGTGGCCGGCATTGCTGGCTTCGGTGAACATGTTGAGTGCGGTCGACGCCAGCGGCAGTGGGAAATGCAATGATTTGGCGGTGTCTGCCACCAGGTTGAGATCTTTCACAAAGATATCGACGGCATATTTCGGTGAGTAGTCGCCGTCCACCACATGACGCATGCGGTTCTCAAACATCCACGAGTTACCGGCGGCGTTAGTCACCACGTCATACATGGTGTCGAGCGGGATGCCTGCGCGCGCGGCCAGCGCCATCGCTTCAGCACCCACCGCAATGTGCACGCCCGCCAGCAACTGGTGGATGATTTTAACGGTTGAACCGAGGCCGATTTCACTGCCCACGCGATACACTTTAGCGGCGACCGCATCCAGCACCGGCTTCAGCAGCGCAAAGGCTTCATCGCTGCCGGACGCCATGACGGTCATCTCGCCGACCGCGGCTTTAGCGGCACCGCCTGAGACTGGTGCATCCAGCATCAGCAGTTGATGTTGTGCCAGTTGCTGTTCAATCGCCTGCGCGTCTTGTGAAGAGATGGTGGAAGAGACCATCACCACGGTGCCAGGTTTCAGCTGCGCAGCCAGACCGGTTTCACCAAACAAAATCGCTTTGACCTGAGCGGCGTTCACCACCAGCAACAGTACGGCATCTAACTCTGAGGCAAAGCTGGCAGCGGAAGTTTGCGCATCGCGCGCACCGGCCTGACGCAGGGTTTCCAGCGCCTGCGGATTTAAATCAACGCCCCAGGTGTTCAATCCAGCGCGAATACAGGACTGCGCTGCGCCCATGCCCATGGAACCCAAACCAATGACGCCAATGTTATTCACGGTTGCTGACACAGCACACCTCCGTTGTTAATTTAAGTGATATTTTGTTCAATGGTGTTAATTCTGCCGCAGTTACTGGCGGAGAAACGTGCGGTAAATCACAAAAATTAACTTACACGCACAGCGTATAACATCGATTCACACCCCTACATACCCGCGGGAACGCCCATTCTGGCGGGATATTTGCTAACATTTGCCTGGGATAAATTGTGCTGCAGGCTGTGAATTGATGCCTTACAATGTGAAAAATTGGTAATTCAGGGAGAGCGATGTGATTCCGGTAGAACGTCATCAACAAATTTTAGCGCTGGTTGCCGAACGCGGCGTGGTGAGCATTGCCGAGCTTACCGAGCGTTTGGGCGTTTCACACATGACGATTCGTCGCGATGTGCAAAAGCTGGAGGAGCAAGGTGCCGTGCTGTCGGTATCGGGCGGCGTGCGCTCGGCAGATCGTCTGGCGGCCGAGCCATCACATCTGGCGAAAACCAGCATGTACAGCAGTGAAAAGATGGCGATTGGTCAGTTTGCCGCGCGCCACATCCCGCGCAACAGCTGCATTTATATTGATGCAGGCACCACCACGCTGGCGCTGGCTCGCGAACTGGTCGAGCGCGACGATTTGCTGGTGGTGACCAACGATTTTGTGATTGCCCGGCTATTGATGGAGAGCAGCGGCTGCAAGCTGATCCATACCGGCGGAACAGTGTGCCGTGAAAACCGCTCCAGCGTGGGCGAAGCGGCGGCGAGAAGTCTGCGCATGCTGGCCATTGATATCGCGTTTATTTCTGCCTCTTGCTGGGGGCCACGCGGCTTGTTTACGCCGGATGAAGACAAAGTGCCGGTCAAGCTGGCGGCCAGTGATGTCAGCAGTAAGCGCGTGCTGCTGAGCGACAGCTCGAAATACAACAAGATTGCCACACATCTGGCATTGCCGCTGGAGCGCTTTGATACCTTGATTACCGATACGGAACTGTCTAAAGCGGGACGCGAGACGTTAAGTGCGGGGAGCTGGGAGTTGGTGCTGGCGGGTTGAATTTGCTGGTATCAAAGCAAAAGGTCGCCAAAATGGCGACCTTTTGCATACGACATGAAGTCTTTATCCGATGCGCATGACGCGCACCGAAAATTATACTTCTTCGCTGAACTGCGGTACCGGATTGCGGAACGTGCGGGTAACAAACGCCAGGTAAATAATACCAATCGCTGCCCACACCAGGCCGAGCACCATTGAGGTCTCTTCCAGGTTGATCCACAGAGCGCCAACCGTTAACGCACCCATCACTGGCAGCACCAGATAGTTGAGGTGGTCTTTCAGCGTCTTGTTACGCTTTTCACGGATCCAGAACTGCGCAATCACTGACAGGTTCACAAAGGTGAACGCTACCAGCGCACCGAAGTTGATCAGCGCAGTGGCGGTTACCAGATCGAAGTTAATCGCCAGCAGCGCCACGCCACCTACCAACAGTACATTCAGTGACGGCGTGCGGTATTTCGGATGCACGAAGCCAAAGAAGCGCTGCGGGAACACGCCATCACGGCCCATCACATACATCAGACGGGAAACGCCCGCGTGTGCCGCCATACCGGAAGCCAGTACCGTCACCACAGAGAAAATCAGGATGCCGATCTGCAGGGCTTTACCCGCCACGAACAGCATGATTTCAGGCTGTGAAGAGTCCGGATTCTGGAAGCGCGAGATGTCCGGGAAGTACAGCTGCAGGAAGTAAGACACACCGATAAAGATCACACCACCGATCAGCGCGGTCAGGAAAATCGCGCGCGGGATGGTACGTTCTGCATCTTTGGTCTCTTCTGACAGCGAACTGATGCCATCAAAGCCGAGGAACGAGAAGCACAGAATCGTCGCACCGGTAATCATCGGCACCACATGGGCATTCTCAGACCAGAAAGGCTTGCTGCTGGTCAATGTTCCTGCGCCAACACCGTGCGCCACACCGTAAACCACCATGCCGGTAATCACGATCATCACCACAACCTGCAGCACGACAATCACGCTGTTGAAGTTGGCGACGGTTTTGATACCACGGAGGTTAGAGATGGTCATAAAGGCCACCAGCAACACCACGAAAATCCACGAGGGAATGCCCGGCACCAGCGTCTCAAAGTAGCTTTTCGCCAGCAGGATATTGATCATCGGCATGAACAGATAGTCCAGCAGTGATGACCAGCCCACCATAAAGCCGACGTGCGGACTGATTGCCTTCTGAGCATAGGTGTAAGCGGAGCCCGCAGATGGGAAGCGGCGTACCAGCTTGCCGTAGCTCACGGCAGTAAACAGTATCGCGATCAGCGCGAAAGCATAAGCGGTGGCGACGTGGCCGTCGGTCAATCCAGAGACGATACCGAAAGTATCAAACAGGGTCATTGGCTGCATATACGCCAGGCCCATCATGACAACCGGGATCAAGGTCAGGGATTTTTTCAGGTGTGCACGCTGTGGTGCGGAGGTGTTAAGCGACATTGTTCAGGCCCCCAACAGAGGTGATCTGCGGGATACTGCGCAAAGTGCTGCAGTGAGAAGTGATATTAGTGTTTGCGATTGTCGCCGCGCCGTAGTCATCACGAAAGCGAGAACCAGCTTGCGCTGGTGCAATTGTAAACAGCCCCATCTTTGTTTTCCTCAAATCTCACGCCCAAGCGTGTTGTCAGTATCTATCTATCCGGATGCGTGTCCGGCCTCGGTAATTTGTGTGTGTACTGCAATCTGCAAAAAAATAACCGACGTTATAAGCGTCGGTTATGTTTCGTATTTTGCAGGGGACGTATTCTGCCCCAACTTATGCCATCGGCACAAGACGTTAGCGAAATTCTTCTGCGAGTCAGGCGTTCTTGAGCATCCAGTCAATCTCCGTGGCGGTGATAAGCCGCTCAAACTGCATTAACTCGTTCTGTTTGCAGCTATGCCACACGCCGCTGAAATGCTCGCCGAGCAGTTTTTGCAGAGGATAGCTATTCTCAAATTCGTACAGCGCATCACTCTGTCGCACCGGCAATGCCAGCCCTTCCGCCTCATGTCCGTTGCCCTGCACCGCATGCGGTAAGGGTAGCTGATTATCCAGACCGTGCAAAATACCGGCAAGAATTGTTGACACGACAAGGTAAGGATTTGCATCCGCACCGGCCACACGATACTCCACGCGATGGTTATCCACATCGCCGCAGGGAATACGCAGCGCTACTGTGCGGTTGTTGTGTCCCCATGAAGCCTGGAGCGGCACGTAAGCTTCCGGCAGGAAGCGGCGATAGGCATTGACGTTCGGTGCCAGCAACGCCATCGATGCCGGCATCAAGTCAATCATCCCGGCCAGCGCGCGTTTTAACAGCGGTGAGTCGCTGCCATCGTCGAGTGAAAAGGCATTATGATCGGCCGCATCCAGCATGCTGATGTGAACATGCATGCCGCTGCCCGCGTACTCCTCGTAGGGTTTCGCCATGAAGGTCGCGGTCATGCCGTGATTTTCTGCTACCTGACGCACCAGACGTTTGAGCAAAATCGCATGATCGCAGGCTTTCAGTACATCACGGGTATGATGCAGGTTGATTTCAAACTGGCCCGGCGAAGCTTCCGCCAGCGCGCCATCAGCGGGAATACCCTGTTGTTTAGCGAGATCGTCGATTTCACGCAGAACGTCAGCGAAATGATCGAGATTATCCACCGAATAAACCTGGCTTTGCATATTTCTCTCGTCGCTGCCCGGCGCACACGGCGGCTGAATATAGCCTTCCGCATCGCGCTTTTTATCGACCAGATAGAACTCCAGCTCTACCGCTACCACCGGGAATAGCCCTCGATTGCGCAGCTGCTGCCACAGTCGATTGAGGACATTGCGGGGCTCAACGTCAAAGGGAGTGCCATCTTGGTTACACATGGTGAGCAGGAGTTGCGCGATACGTTCAGGATCGGCGGCAGAGGGAATTAAGGTGCCAGGAACCGGGATACAGAGGTTGTCGGGTTCGCCCAGTGACTGCCCGAGTCCGGCTTCTTCGACGGTATTACCGAGGATATCCATAGCGAAAACCGAGGCAGGGAAGTAACACCCTTTTTCCAGTTTTGCCAATGCAGAGATGGGAATGCGCTTACCGCGAAAGACCCCATTTAAATCATTAAGAAGAATATCGACATACTGCGTTTCAGGATGGCGTTCCAGCCAGGATTTAACCTCCAGCTGGAACGCGCTTGTTCGTTTCTCTTCACTGTGCCGCGTGAAGTCTTCTACTTCTACGAGGTTCGTCATGTTCCCACCCGCCCTTTACCGTTTAGTATTGGTTCGCGCAATGCTCAAAATAACATCCACTCTTCTAACATAGCCCTAACGCAAAAAGTGTGCAAATGTAACAAATCTGTTGGAAGAACGAACAGACGGTTGCTAGATTGACAATATATTGCACACTTTTCAGACCGTACGCGCAAAAACGGTGAAAATATTGAACAGCAACGCGGAGACGTTATGGGCATTATTTTTGACAAACCCTTGATTGGCGTAGTGATGTGTCAGAACTACATCGGCAGCCATCCCGGGCAAACGGTTCACAATAAATATCTCGATGCCATCGTGCTTGCCGGTGGTGTGCCCTTGCCTTTGCCGCATCAACTGATGCATGCCCCTCATCTATTAGAAAACAGTATGACGCTGCTGGACGGCATATTGCTCACCGGCAGCCCGAGCAATATCGAACCCTGGCATTATGGTGAAGAAGGTAAAGAGGAACATGCCGATCCGGCGCGCGACCGCCTCGCCTTCGGCATCATCACCCATGCAATCGGTAAAAAGATGCCGATATTCGGTATTTGCCGGGGCTTGCAAGAGTTGGTGGTGGCCAACGGTGGATCCCTTTATCGTCAGCTGCATATGACGCATCTGTTTCAGGAGCATCGTGAGGATGATGCGCTGCCGCTCGATAAGCAATATGCGCCGGTGCATGAGGTTCAGCCCGAAGCGGAAGGTTTATTGAGTCAGGTGCTGGGAAGCGCGCAGTCCTTTGCCGTCAATTCTCTGCATGGGCAAGGCATTCGTGAGCCGGGCCCGCAGTTGCGCATTGAAGCGCTTGCGCCTGATGGGCTGATTGAAGCAGTGAGTTTGCGCCAGCATCCGTTTGCCCTTGCGGTGCAGTGGCATCCGGAATGGCACTCCGATCAAGACCCGGTTTCGCAACGCCTGTTTGCGGCCTTTATCCACGCGGCACTCCTTTATCACAAGGAAAAACAGCCATGAATGATGCCACTCTGGCGCCCGGGCGACGTTTATCGCAGATCCGGCAAGAGATGGGATTGTCTCAGCGTCGCGTCGCTGAGTTGTCAGGATTAACGCACAGTGCCATCAGCACCATTGAACAGGATAAGGTCAGCCCGGCGCTGAGTACCTTGCAGAAACTGCTGAAGGTCTACGGCCTGTCACTGTCAGAGTTTTTCTCCGAACCGAAGATGAACAACACGCCGCGCGTCATCGTGCGTCCTGAGGAGTGCGTGGAGATTGGCAGCCTTGGCGTGTCGCTGCGTCTGGTGGAGAATGGCGCTGAAAAACGTGCGCTGGCGATGCTGATTGAACGTTACGAACCGGGTTCGAGCACCGGTGAGAAGCTGCGCCATCCCGGTGAAGAGACCGGCACAGTGCTGGAAGGGGAAATCACGCTGGTGGTGAACGGCCAAAGCTATCACCTCAATTGTGGCGAGAGTTATGTGATCGATACTGGCTTGCCGCATAGCTTTACCAATACGTCTGAGCTGCCGTGTCGCATTGTCAGTGCGCACACGCCAGCGAATTTTTGAGTTCACGCGCTTAAGGAGGATGTGATGCAACATGTGGGAAGTTATTACGCAGCAACCGCCAACGCGCATGAGCCATGGCCTGAACTGCAGGAATCGGTGCAGTGTGATGTCTGTATTATCGGCGGCGGATTCACAGGCCTTTCCTCCGCACTATTTTTGACCGAAGCCGGTTATGACGTGGTGCTACTCGAAGCGGCAAAGATTGGTTTTGGTGCCAGCGGTCGTAACGGTGGCCAGGTGGTGAACTCTTATAGCCGTGATGTGGATGTGATTGAACAACGCTACGGCAAAGATGTAGCGAAAATGCTGGGCAATATGATGTTTGAGGGCGCGGAGATTATTCGCGATCGCATCGATCGCTATGCCATTGCCTGCGATTACCGTCCCGGCGGGATATTTGCGGCGTTGAATCAGCGCCAGATGGGCCACTTGCGCAGCCAGAAAGCCAGTTGGGAACGCTATGGTAACCATGATTTAGAGCTGCTGGATGAGCGCGCGATTCGTCGTGAAGTGGCGACCGATCGCTACGTCGGCGGCTTGCTGGATAAGCGCGGCGGGCATTTACATCCGTTAAACCTGGCTCTGGGTGAAGCGGAGGCGATTCGTCGTCACGGCGGACGCATCTATGAACAATCCGCGGCGCTGGAAGTTAAGTACGGCGAACCGCATCGGGTTAAAACCGCCAAAGGCGAAGTAACGGCCACCTTTGTGATTTTTGCTGGCAATGCTTACCTACCCTCACAACTTGAGCCGCGCCTCAGTCGTAAAAGCATGCCATGTGGATCGCAAATCATCACCACCGAGCCGCTGAGCCGCGATCAGGCGCTAGGGCTGTTACCAAATAATCACTGCGTCGAAGATTGTAATTACCTGCTGGATTACTTCCGTCTTACCGCCGATAACCGCCTGCTGTACGGCGGCGGTGTGGTGTATGGCGCACGTGAACCGGATGATATTGAAGCGCTGATTAGGCCAAAGTTGTTACGCACCTTCCCTCAGCTAAAGGATGTGAAATTCAGCCATCGCTGGAGCGGTAATTTCCTGCTGACGCTGTCACGTATGCCGCAGTTTGGGCAGATCGAGAAAAATGCGTTCTTTATGCAGGGAGATAGCGGGCATGGTGTGACTTGTACCCATCTGTCGGGGCGATTGATTGCCGAGGTGCTGCGTGGGCAGGCGGAGCGATTTGATGCCTTTGCGAAATTGCCGCATTTGCCGTTTCCGGGCGGGAGAAGGTTTAAAGTTCCGCTGACGGCGATGGGTGCGGTGTGGTATGCGTTGAGGGATCGGTTGGGGGTTTAGCCGCAACGCATTGTCGCGGCGCAATTTATTGCGGATGTTGTTAAAACGCGCGATAAATTGCGCCGCTACTGTAACAGTGCAAAAGTCTGCACTCGAACGTGAGACTTCACTCCAGCGGCATCTTCATCGGGTCATCGTAGCTGTACTCAAATCCCAATTCGTTGCAGATCTTCGAGCCATCTACCACCTTCCCTGCCTCTCGCTGCGGCTCGTCAACAAACGTTGGTGCCACCAGCCCCAACTGCTTCGAGACAAACGGATAAAAATCATCACGCGCGGGATGTTTCGACGCGCACAGGTTATACACGCGTCCACCTTTCGGCGTTTGCAGCAACAGTACAATTGCATCCACCACATCATCGAGATGCACCAGATTCACCGCATGGCCGCCATTCTCCAGGCCGGTTTTACCCGCCAGGAATCGACCCGGATGACGATTGGGCCCGACGAGTCCTGCCAAACGGACAATATCCACGCTGGTGCCCGGCAGATCGTGCAACCAGTTCTCCAGCTCCACCAGCGTCTTACCCGCCACGCTCTCTGGCTGCAGCGCGCTGCTCTCTCTCATCACGCCCGAACCGGTGCCGTACACCGATGACGAGCTGGTGAAGATGATGCGCGGGACTTTGTGCGCCAGAGCGGTATCCACCACATTCTGCACCGCTTGCATATAGTCTTCGCCACCCTGTACGGTGCGGCTGGCAGGCAAAGTCACCACAAGCGCGTCCACCGCCATCAGCGTGGCTAATTCATCTGCTTCACACTCAATTTCCGGGGTCAGCACCAGTTGAAACGCCTCAATACCGCAGCGGCGCGCGGCATCGACACCATCGGGAGAGGTTTTGCTGCCGGTGACCTGCCAGCCGCGTGCCGTCAGCGCCATCGCCAGCGGCATACCCAGCCATCCCAGACCTACAATCGCGACTTTTTTCATACCGACTCCTGCTTTACGCGCTAAGACACTCCATCTTAGTCCCAGCGGTTGTGGCAAACCAGCGCAAACTGTTGCGGAAGGTTCCGAGAACTGACGTTAAAAAAGGGTTGCCAATCGCCGTCATCTTCGTTAGGTTAATCAGCACGCAAATGAATACTCATTCAGCAACGGAATTTACTATGACACGCGTTCAGTTCAACCACCATCATCACCATCATCCTGACTAGTCTTTCAGGCGATGTGTGCTGGGAGACGATTAGGATCTTCCAGTGGTGCGAACGCAAAGAGAGCCCCCGGAAGATCATCTTCCGGGGGTTTTTTTATGGGCGAACGCAACCCAACTGAGTTCAGACAGGATTGAATAAGAGGACAGGAACCATGTTAGATAACACCCGTATTCGCATAGCTATGCAGAAATCTGGCCGTTTGAGTGATGAATCACGCGAATTGCTGGCCCGCTGCGGAATCAAAATCAACCTTCAGCAGCAGCGTCTGATTGCGTTTGCGGAGAACATGCCTATCGATATCCTGCGTGTGCGTGATGACGATATCCCTGGCCTGGTGATGGATGGCGTGGTGGATCTCGGCATCGTCGGTGAGAACGTGCTGGAAGAAGAGCTGCTGGACCGCCGTGCACAAGGCGAAGACCCGCGTTACTTCACCCTGCGTCGTCTCGATTTTGGCGGCTGCCGCCTGTCGCTGGCGATGCCAGTGGATGCGGAATACACCGGCCCGCAATGCCTGCAGAACTCACGTATTGCCACCTCTTATCCGCACCTGCTGAAGAAATACCTCGATAAACAAGGTGTTGCCTTCAAATCTTGCCTGCTGAACGGTTCGGTAGAAGTCGCGCCGCGTGCAGGTCTGGCTGATGCCATTTGTGATCTGGTCTCAACCGGTGCCACCCTCGAAGCCAACGGTCTGCGCGAAGTGGAAGTCATCTACCGCTCTAAAGCGGTGCTGATTCAGCGCGATGGCGAACTGCCAGCGGCCAAACAAGAGCTGATCGACAAAATGATGACGCGTATTCAGGGCGTGATCAAAGCGCGTGAATCCAAATACATCATGCTGCACGCGCCAAGCGAGCGTCTGGAAGAAGTGATCGCCCTGCTGCCAGGTGCTGAGCGCCCTACCGTGCTGCCGCTGGCGGGTGATGTCAGCCGCGTGGCGATGCACATGGTGAGCAGCGAAACCCTGTTCTGGGAAACCATGGAAAAACTGAAAGCGCTGGGTGCCAGCTCGATCCTCGTACTGCCAATTGAAAAAATGTTGGAGTAACAGCATGAGCACAATCATGACCCCGATTGACTGGCAACAGTGCGATGAACAGCAGCAGAAAGCGCTGCTGATGCGCCCGGCGATTTCCGCCTCGGCAAGCATCAGCGAAGTGGTGCGCGATGTGCTGACGAAGGTAAAGGAAGAAGGCGATGACGCGCTACGTGAATTCAGCGCACGCTTCGACAAAGCGCAGGTTGAAAACCTGCGCGTCACGCCTGAAGAGATGCAAGCCGCCAGCGATCGTCTGAGCGACAACTTGAAGCAGGCGATGGCAGTAGCCGTGGGGAATATCGAAACTTTCCATAACGCGCAGATTCTGCCCGCGGTGGATATTGAGACGCAACCGGGCGTGCGCTGCCAGCAGATCACTCGTCCGGTGCAATCTGTCGGGCTGTATATTCCTGGCGGCTCTGCCCCACTGTTCTCCACGGTACTGATGCTGGCCACGCCAGCTCGCATTGCGGGTTGTGGTCGTGTGGTGCTGTGCTCGCCACCGCCGATTGCCGATGAAATTCTGTATGCGGCACAGCTGTGCGGTGTGAAAGAAGTGTTTCAGGTCGGCGGCGCACAAGCGATTGCTGCGCTGGCGTTCGGCACCGAAACTGTGCCAAAAGTGGACAAAATCTTTGGCCCCGGTAATGCCTACGTCACCGAAGCCAAACGTCAGGTGAGTCAGCGTTTAGATGGCGCTGCGATTGATATGCCGGCTGGCCCTTCTGAAGTACTGGTGATTGCTGATGAAGGTGCCACGCCAGCGTTTGTCGCTTCTGATCTGCTGTCGCAGGCGGAACACGGCCCGGATTCACAGGTCATCCTGCTGACACCTTCGCTGAAGCTGGCTGAAGGCGTGGCGCAGGCTGTGGAAGAACAGCTGGCTCAATTGCCTCGTGCGGCCACTGCACGTCAGGCACTGGAAAGTAGCCGCCTGATTGTGTTGCGCGATCTGGCACAGTGTGTGGAGATCTCCAACCATTATGGCCCTGAACACCTGATCATTCAGACGCGCCAGCCGCGCGATCTGGTGGATGCGATTACCAGCGCCGGTTCGGTGTTCCTCGGCGACTGGTCCCCGGAATCAGCGGGTGATTACGCTTCCGGGACGAACCACGTGTTACCGACTTACGGTTATACCGCCACCTGTTCAAGTCTGGGTCTGGCCGATTTCCAGAAGCGTATGACGGTGCAAGAGCTGACGCCACAAGGCTTCCTTAATCTGGCCGCCACCATTGAAACTTTAGCGGCTGCTGAGCAGCTGGAAGCCCACAAAAACGCCGTTACCCTGCGTGTTGCCGCGCTGAAGGAGCAAGCATGAGCATTGAAGATTTAGCCCGCGCCAACGTGCGCGCGTTGACACCGTATCAATCGGCGCGTCGTTTGGGTGGTAATGGTGATGTGTGGCTGAACGCTAACGAATTTCCGCTGCCGGTGCCGTTTGAGCTGTCACAACAGACGCTGAACCGCTATCCAGAATGCCAGCCTAAAATTGTCATTGAGCGTTATGCGGCTTATGCCGGTTTGACGCCAGAGCAAGTGATTGTCAGCCGTGGCGCCGATGAAGGTATCGAACTGTTAATGCGCGCCTTCTGCGAACCGGGTAAAGACGCGATTCTGTTCTGTCCGCCGACTTACGGTATGTACAGCGTTAGCGCGGAAACCATCGGCATTGAGTATCGCACCGTGGCAGCACTGGATGACTGGCAGCTGAATCTGCCTGCCATTGCCGAACAGTTAGACGGTGTGAAAGTGGTCTACATGTGCAGCCCGAACAACCCGACCGGCAACCTGATCAATCAAGAAGATATCCGCAAGCTGCTGGAGATGACGGCCGGTAAAGCGCTGCTGGTCGCGGACGAAGCCTATATTGAGTTCTGTCCGGAAGCGACGCTGGCGGGCTGGTTGCAAGAGTATCCACATCTGGTGATCCTGCGCACCCTGTCCAAAGCCTTTGCGCTGGCAGGCCTGCGCTGTGGTTTCACGCTGGCCAACAAGCCGGTAATCGATCTGCTGATGAAAGTGATCGCCCCTTATCCGCTGGCTACGCCGGTTGCCGATGTGGCAGGCCAGGCGCTGAGCGAGCAAGGCATTGCGCTGATGCGTCAGCACGTCGCCGAACTTAACGCCAATCGTGCGTGGCTGTTTGAACAGTTGCCACAGCTGAGCGTAGTGCAGCAGGTTTTCCCGAGCGAAACCAACTACATTCTGGCGCGCTTCACCGATTCGCCAAAAGTGTTTAAAACGCTGTGGGATCAAGGCATTATTCTGCGCGACCAAAACAAAAACCCCGGCCTTGCGGGATGCCTGCGCATCTCCATCGGCACCCGTGAAGAGTGCGAGCGCCTGATCGCCGCGCTGCAAGCCTTATCAGTGGAGCAAGCATGAGTCAGAAGACCCTTTTTATCGACCGCGACGGCACCATCATCTCTGAGCCGCCATCGGATTATCAGGTAGATCGCATGGAGAAGCTGGCGTTTGAAAAGAACGCCATTCCTGCACTGCTGGCGTTGCAGGAAGCGGGTTACCAGTTGGTGATGATCACCAATCAGGATGGCCTGGGCACCGACAGCTTCCCGCAGGCTGATTTTGATGGCCCGCATAACCTGATGATGCAGATCCTGACTTCGCAGGGTGTGAACTTCAGCGACATCCTGATCTGCCCGCATAAGCCGGAAGATAACTGCGATTGCCGCAAACCGAAAACCAAAATGGTGGAAGCCTGGCTGGCACAGGGCGCACTGGATACCGCAAACAGCTACGTGATTGGCGATCGCCTGACCGATATCCAGCTGGCGGAGAACATGGGCATTCAGGGCCTGCGTTACGGTGCAGAAGGCATTGACTGGGATGCGATTCAGGCACGCCTGACCAAGCGTGACCGTCATGCGCTGGTGCAACGCAACACCAAAGAGACGCAGATCAAAGTGGAAGTGTGGCTGGACCGCGAAGGCGGCAGCAAGATCAACACTGGCGTCGGCTTCTTTGACCACATGCTGGATCAGATCGCGGTACACGGCGGTTTCCGCATGAACATCGACGTGAAAGGCGATCTCTATATTGACGATCATCACACAGTGGAAGATACCGGTTTAGCACTCGGCGAAGCGCTGCTGAAAGCGCTGGGCGACAAGCGCGGCATTGGCCGTTTCGGCTTCGTGCTGCCGATGGATGAATGCCTGGCGCGCTGTGCACTGGATATCTCTGGCCGTCCTCACATCGAATTCAAAGCCGAGTTCAGCTATCAGCGTGTCGGCGATCTCAGCACCGAGATGGTTGAGCACTTCTTCAGCTCCCTCTCCTACGCGATGATGAGCACCCTGCACCTGAAAACCAAAGGCAAAAACGACCATCACCGTGTGGAAAGCCTGTTCAAAGCCTTTGGCCGTACGCTGCGTCAGGCGATTCGCGTGGAAGGCAACACCCTGCCGAGCTCGAAAGGAGTGCTTTGATGAACGTGGTGATTCTCGATACCGGCTGCGCCAACCTGTCATCGGTAAAGTGGGCAATTGAGCGCCTCGGCTATACGCCAGAGGTGAGCCGCGATCCGGATGTGGTGCTGCGTGCCGATAAGCTGTTGCTGCCGGGCGTGGGCACCGCGCAAGCGGCCATGAACCAGCTGCAGGAGCGTGACCTGATCGATCTTATCAAAGCCTGTACCCAACCAGTGCTGGGAATTTGCCTCGGTATGCAGTTACTGGGACGCGGCAGCGATGAGAACGGCGGCGTGACCACGCTGGGCCTGGTGGATGAACCGGTTTCGCTGATGGATACCCAGGGCTTGCCACTGCCGCATATGGGCTGGAACCAGATCACCTCGCAGGCGGGTAATCACCTGTTCCGTAATATCCCTGACGGCAGCTACTTCTATTTTGTGCACAGCTACGCCATGCCGGTAAATGCCGCCACCATCGCCCAGTGTGATTACGGCCATCCGTTCACCGCTGCCTTGCAGAAAGATAACTTCTTCGGCGTGCAGTTCCACCCGGAGCGTTCTGGCAAAGCAGGCGCGCAGTTGTTGAAAAACTTCCTGGAGATGTGATGATTATCCCCGCATTAGATTTAATCGACGGCAAAGTGGTACGTCTGCATCAGGGCGACTACGGCCAGCAACGTGACTACGGTAGCGATCCCTTACCGCGCCTGCAGGATTACGAACGTCAGGGCGCGGAAGTGCTGCACCTGGTGGATTTAACCGGTGCCAAAGATCCGGCCAAGCGTCAGATCCCTCTGCTCACCACCCTGCTGCGCGGCGTCAATGTGCCGGTACAGGTCGGTGGCGGCATCCGCAATCGTGAAGATGTTGCGGCCTTGCTGGCAGCGGGCGCGACCCGCGTGGTAGTCGGTTCCACCGCCGTGAAGCAGCCGGAAGAAGTGAAAAGCTGGTTCAGCGAGTTCGGGGCAGATGCCATCGTGCTGGCACTGGATGTGCGCATCGACGCTAATAATCGTAAAGAAGTGGCGATCAGCGGCTGGCAGGAAGCGGCGGGCGTAACGCTGGAAGAGGTGATTGGCTGGTATCAGCCGGTTGGCCTCAAGCACGTGCTGTGCACCGATATCTCCCGCGATGGCACCTTGAGCGGTTCCAACGTGGCGCTGTATAAAGAAGTGTCGGACGCCTTCCCGGATATCGCGTTCCAGAGTTCCGGTGGGATCGGCTCGCTGGATGACATTGCGGCTTTACGTGGTAGCGGCGCGCAGGGCGTGATTGTTGGTCGCGCATTGCTGGAAGATAAATTCACCGTAGCGGAGGCGATTGCATGCTGGCAAAACGGATAATTCCTTGTCTCGATGTGCGTGATGGACAAGTGGTCAAAGGCGTGCAGTTTCGCAACCACGAAATCATCGGCGATATCGTGCCACTGGCGCAGCGCTATGCACAGGAAGGCGCTGACGAGCTGGTGTTTTACGATATCACCGCCTCTTCTGATGGCCGCGTAGTGGACAAAAGCTGGGTATCGCGCGTAGCAGAAGTAATCGATATTCCGTTCTGCGTGGCGGGCGGGATCAAAAGTGAAGAGGATGCCGCGCGCATTCTGCAGTTCGGTGCGGATAAGATCTCCATTAACTCTCCCGCACTGGCTGACCCGACGCTTATCACCCGTCTGGCTGATCGCTTTGGTGTGCAGTGCATCGTGGTGGGGATTGATACCTGGTTCGATGAAGCCACCGGCAAGTATCACGTCAATCAATATACCGGCGACGAATCACGCACCCGCGTTACCACCTGGGAAACCCTCGATTGGGTGCAGGAAGTGCAGAAGCTGGGCGCGGGCGAAATCGTGCTGAATATGATGAACCAGGACGGCGTGCGTAACGGCTACGATCTGGTGCAGCTGAAGAAGGTGCGTGACGTGTGTAAAGTGCCGCTGATCGCTTCTGGCGGCGCGGGCACCATGCCACACTTCCTCGAAGCCTTCGAACAGGCAAACGTTGATGGCGCACTGGCCGCTTCAGTGTTTCACAAACAAATTATCAATATCGGCGAGTTGAAAAACTTCCTGATCGACAACGGTGTGGAGATTCGCGCGTGTTAACTGCAGAACAACTGGCCAAACTGGATTGGGCCAAAACCGCAGGCATGATGCCTGTCATCGTCCAGCACAATGTTTCTGGCGAAGTGCTGATGCACGGTTATATGAATGAGGAAGCGCTGCAAAAGACGCTGGCGGAAGGCAACGTCACCTTCTTCTCTCGCACCAAAAACCGTCTGTGGACCAAAGGGGAAACCTCCGGCAACTTCCTGCAGGTGGCGAGCATCACGCCGGATTGTGATAACGATACGCTGCTGGTGCTGGCAAACCCGATTGGGCCGACTTGCCACTTGGGCACCTCAAGCTGCTTCTCACCGGCTGCGCCAGATTGGGCGTTCCTGTACCAACTGGAGCAGTTGCTGGCGTCGCGTAAGAGCGCCGATCCTGAGAGTTCTTACACCGCGAAACTGTATGCCAGCGGCACCAAACGTATCGCGCAGAAAGTGGGTGAAGAAGGTGTGGAGACTGCACTGGCCGCTACGGTGAACGATCGTCACGAACTGACCAACGAAGCCTCTGATTTGCTGTATCACCTGATGGTGCTGCTGCAGGATCAGGAGCTGGATTTAAGCACGATTATTAATAATCTGCGGGCGCGTCATAAGTAACGGATTGTGCAATAAGCTGCTCAAAATTTTCGTTTCATAACTATTTTGAGCAGCATGCTTCTCAAAAAAAGCAAAGCTAGTTAAAATCGAGCAACATACTGCTCATGGTGGTTAGCATGCTTATCCTACAGATCTACCTTGATGGAAACTGGCACGACGTTGCCGAGCTTGATGTTAAAGAGCCTTCTAAAGGTCGTGAAAGCGCAGCACTTCTTGCTTATGACTTCAATTATGCAGCTGAACAGCTTGATCGAAACGATATCGCTAGCTGTAGTTTGAATTATCCCGTAATGCTGATAGGCAGCCATTTTGCGCAGCCTTGGTTTGGTTTCCTCGACGATATTGTCCCAGCGGGAGCAAGCCGACGTTATTGGATTCAGCATCTTGGTTTACAGGGTAAATCTTCAGCTGAGCAAGATTATGCACTATTGAAAGCCGGCACAATTGCGCCTGTTGGAAATTTACGCATCAAAGATTCCCTACCCCAACTCCCTGAAAATAGCCAACTCAAGACTCGACGTTTTCCTGCCGAATGGGCGATTGAGAGAGATACTGATTTTCTTGAATATGCACAACAAATGGGGGCCGCCAGCGGCGGTGCAACAGGTGCGGGAGGGGAAGCGCCAAAACTGCTGCTACGACGAAATACAAACAGCGAAGTGTGGATTGATACCTGGCAAGATGATCAACAGAACCGGGATATCCCTTATCTGGTCAAGTATCCGCGTGGATCACGAAGCCCAATCGACTGCGACATCCTGCGCGCAGAATATCATTTCTATCATGAGTTACAGGCCATTGGTGTAGAGACAATTGACACGCAGGAGATGTTGCTATGCGAAGGTGAACGATACCCCTCTCTTTGGCTACCTCGCTTTGATATTGCGTTTGTTGAAAACAGAAAAGTCATGTACGGGCTTGAGTCCATCTATTCGCTAATGAAAAAACCACCGGGTAGTTATCTCAATCATTTTGAGGTCATTCGCTGCCTGGTTGAGCGATTAGCTTTAACAGTTGAAGATCGCGAAAAGTTGGTCAGTGAATGGGTTAAACGTGACATGCTCAATGTAGCATTTGGTAATTCAGATAATCATGGGCGCAATAGTGCCATTCTAAAAAAACCATCAGGCATGTGGCTTGCACCGGTATATGACTTCGCACCGATGAAAGCCGATCCAGAAGGCGTGGTGCGAACAACCCAATGGGGTTCACCTTACGAAGAGGGTGGCCATTACAATTGGCAGTTGATTGCTCAACAGCTCAACGAGTTTATCCCTGAAGCGTCATTACTCAATTCGTTGCGTGAGTTAACCTGCAAGCTCGCTGGATTAAAATCCCGACTTGCCGCTCGGGGTGTACCACATTCTATTCTGGAGATGCCAAGCATTGGTTTTAACTATCTCGAAGAACGCATCGCTGGGTGGCAAATATGAAGAAAACGATGACGCCTTTTGAGCGAGAAGCTATGCTGCTAGGCCTTCTTCAGCAATTTATTGAGGAGAAGTTAACTCATGGCCAACTCTTAATGCAGCTTCGTAAAAAGGTGCTGGGGTTTTCACAGGAACGCTATGCCAGCTTAGCGGGCATCAGTCGTCGCACGTTATCTGACGTTGAGTTGGACAAAGAAAGTATCACGCTGACTACGTTGAATCGCGTATTTAAACCTCTTGGATTGAAACTGGGCTTGCTGCCACGCCAAAAACATATGATGCAGGAATTACTCAGCAATCTTACTCAACAGGGAACCCCTGATGACCACTCATGAGAAACTGATCGCCCTGCTCAACCAGCACAACGCGCGCTATCGCGTGGTGGAGCATCCAGCGACTGGAAAATGTGAAGCTGTTGCTGAGATTCGCGGGACGGAAGTGGGACAAGGCGCCAAAGCATTGGTGTGCCATGTCAAAGGTAACGGTATCAAACAGCATGTGCTGGCGGTTCTGCCGGCTGATCAACAGGCGGATTTGAGCAAAGTGGCTGAAGCGGTGGGTGGGCGTCGCGCGTCTTTGGCTTCTCCAGAAGAGGTGGACGCGTTAACGGGCTGTGTGTTCGGTGCGATTCCGCCCTTCAGTTTTCATCCCGACCTGCGGTTGGTGGTAGACCCGCTGCTGTTTGAACGTTACGACGAAATTGCCTTTAACGCGGGTCTGCTGGAAAAATCAGTGGTGCTGAACGTGGCGGATTATCGCACGATGCACAATGGTAACGTCATGAAAATAATCTGCTAATTGCCATGGCGGACAGTGATCGGTACTCTGCGTTATTCCACATCACGAAAAAAGAAGACCGAAATTATGGCAAGTTCTCGTTTTACTGCCCGCCTGCGTCAGACGCTGGCGTTGGCTGTGCTGGCAGGTTGCGCGTTTGGCGCACAGGCAAAGATTGAACAAGTACGCTTCGCGGTTGATCCAACCTATCCTCCTTTCGAATCCAAAACCCCGCAGGGCAAGCTGGTTGGTTTTGATATCGACCTTGGCAACGCTCTGTGCGAGCAGATGCAAACCAAATGCGTGTGGGTTGAGAGCCAGTTCGACGGCATGATCCCAGCTCTAAAAGCCCGTAAGTTCGATGCCATCCTGTCTGATATGGGTATCACGGAAGAGCGTCTGAAACAGATCGACTTCACCGTTCCGCTCTATGATACGCACACCCAATTGATTGCACGCAAAGGCTCTGGCCTGCTGCCAACGGCTGAATCGCTGAAAGGCAAAACGGTCGGCGTTGAGCAGGGAACCGTGCAGGAGCGCTATGCACTGGCAAAATGGCAGCCACACGGCGTGAACGTGGTGCCCTATGGCGATCAGGCGCAGGTTGAAAGTGATTTAATCTCTGGTCGTCTGGATGTGGTATTCACCGATGCGGCTCAGGCGGCAAACGGCTTCCTGAAACACCCACAGGGTAAAGATTTCGAGCTGGCTGGCCCGATTGTAGAAGATCCGATTATCGGCCCAGGCACGGCGATTGGTCTGCGCAAAGGCGATGAAGAGCTGAAAACGGCTCTCGATAACGCTTTCGCTGAGATTAAGAAAAACGGCACCTTCGATAAGATCCAGAAGAAGTACTTCGCCACCGATATCTCGATCCAGCAGTAATCAATTTAGAGGCGGTCTTCAGACCGCCCTATTCGCGCCGCTAACATGAGCGAGCGCAAATTTAGCGGCTTCATTTCCGCTCATTCTCACAGCAGCACTATAATTCCAATCAATAAAATTAATCAGGCACCACGTTCAACGTGCCGTAGATACAGGACATCGACCTCGTCATGCAACAACAACATCATCCTCTGTTAAGTGCTTCCCTCGGTACACAGCGCGAAATCGTCAGCTTCCATTTCGGTACGGATTCACAGCAGCGCGTCTACATTCAGGCGGCACTGCACGGCGATGAACTGCCAGGTATGGCAGTGGCGTGGTATCTGAAACAGAAACTGCTGGCGCTGGAATCTGCCGGGCAGCTTAAATCCAAAATCACGCTGGTGCCGGTGGCAAATCCGCTGGCGATGGGTCAGCACTGGCATGGTAGTCATTTGGGTCGATTCCATACGCTTTCTGGCCAGGATTTTAATCGCCGCTTTCCGGCGTTAGGCGATACCCTGGCTGAAGAGCTGGCCGGTTCCCTGACGCAGAGCGAGTATGAGAATAAACGGTTGATTCGTGATGCCATTGATCGCCACTACCGCGATCGCATTGCTAAAACCGAGCTGGATGCACAGCGATTTACGTTAATGCGTATGGCCAGTCAGGCAGATTTGATGATTGACCTGCACTGCGACTGGGATGCTTTGCCACATCTCTATACCACGCCGCATGCATGGCAGGACATTGAGCCTTTAGCGCGTTGGTTAGGTAGTGAAGTACAGCTGCTGGCGCAGATTTCTGGTGGCGAGCCGTTTGATGAAGCCTGCTGCGAGCCGTGGTTAACGCTGGCCAAGCGGTTTGGTAGTGAGTATCCGATGCCACGGGGTTTGTTGCCGGTGACGCTGGAGTTACGTGGTGTGGCAGATGTGTCGCCTCAACAGGCGGAGAAAGATGCGAATGCGATTATTAACGCGCTGATTGAAGGTGGCTACATTGCAGGTGAAGTCGGTGAGTCCCCTGCCCTGATCAACCCTGCAACGCCGTTGGCGGGTTGTGAGTATATCCATGCACCGCATTCTGGATTGTTGTTGAATCGTCGCGAATTGGGCGAGTGGATTAAGCCGGGTGAAGTAGTGGCGGAGATTGTGGACCCGATTACTGACCAGGTGACACCGCTGGTTGCGGAGTTTGGTGGTGTGCTGTATGCGAGGAATTTGATGAAGTTTGCAACGGCGGGGATGCTGGTTGTGAGGTTGGCGGGGGAGAATGCGGGGCGTGAGGGGGAGTTGTTGGTGATTTAAATTTATCTTAATGGCCTGTACCTTCCTAAATTGAAAGGTACAGACAAATGTTTGATATCAATAATTATATTTTTTTGAATTAATAGTATTAATTCATTATACTTCTTTTTACCCTACGAATTTTATTCCCTACCCTCTTCGCAATACCTACGCTGATTGGTTTTATAACAGCCTCAGCAGAGCCAAGTGATAACCTAATATTTAATAAGTGCAAGCCTAAATTACGTGTGTCTGACAATCCTATATCAGACGGTGATCTTGGGTTTTCGATTTGGAATCTTACAACTAAACAGCGGGAAGTTGATAATAATGTTTTTGGTATTTTAATCGCGTAAATTTCTGAAATGTCACTGACATTCCATTCAGTAACCAAAACATCATTAATGAACACATTTACTCGTACTTTATCACCATCCGGAGTATACCCAAAGGTATCTACATAAAGATTTAAATCATCAGAAGTTGCCTGGTCATACTGGAATCCTAAAATTGCTTCATGACCCGATGACCAAACCCCTGACAATTCAGGAGTACACCATCCTTGCACAAGATATCTTATACCTGAACATGCCGATTCTTGATTTTGGCTTGCAAAATCAAGTAATTTGTTTAAAGGCAATGAAGGCAACCTTATCGAAGCGCTTACGCACTCAATCGCCGAAATAACATGTTGTGCAGTATGATCCCAATTAGTTGATTGATAATTAAGAGCAAGCTTTGTCTTGGCCGAAAGTAAATCAGGTTCGAAACAATATTTTTTTAAAGCATTATACCAAGCAATAAAATCCAAGGGATCTAAATATTCAGCACATCCCGGCGCAACTTCCGGCAAGGACCCAGCATTCGAAGCCAAACAAAACTTCCCATAACGACAACTTTCAGCCACTGGTAATCCCCAGCCCTCATATCGAGAAGGAAATACAGTAAATAAGCAATTACGATAAAGCCAATCAAGAGAGGAATCTTCTATTCCGTGTAACAATAGCACTTTGTCTTTTAATGCAGGGCTATTATTAAGTATATTAATGGCCTCTTCACCACGCCAGCCTACTCCACCAACAAGCACTAGCTTTGGAACTGCATCACCAAATTCGCTTATCAATCCCTTCCAAAGCATGAGCAATAATGAATGGTTTTTCCTAACATCAATTGTGCTTACAAACATAACAAACTTGTCATCAGTGGCGAGTTCTAATAATCCCTCCCTGTACATCTCGTGATTAGATTCAGATTCTAAATGAACAGCTTCGTCACCTAATCTAAAGACTGAAATAGGGCAAACAGGTGTTTGTGTTTCAAGACTAAAATCGATGATATCAGTACGACTTTGTTCTGAGCAGGTCATTACCATGTCAGAAATAGAAATGATACTTTTGCAGTTCTCTGAAAATTGTTCACCTACTCCATCAGGGAAAAGAAATTTCATTTTATGTTGAATAACATCATAAACCGTACTAATTAGAGCTATAGAGTATCTAATCTTTAGTGCTTTAAGATCGCGTAAGTAACTAGTATTTCTTATCCATGCACCGCCAAAGATCAAAAGTATATCTCCGGTTTGAAAATCAAGATTGGAATTAATTAATCCATTGCAGAAATTAGGAACATCTTTCCCAGCAAATAGACGAATATCACCTAATGAAAAATCCGTAAAACTAACTTTAACAAACTTAGCATAATAAGAATTCCAGACCACATATCCAACTTTATCTCCGAACACTTTATGCATTTCATTGGCTAAACGGCTTTCAACGCGTGCAATACCAGTAGGCGTTGAATAATGGTGAGCTAATGTAGTGAGATCAACATAAATGCGCTTTCTGGAATCTTTGTTTGGCTTTGCTGTCTCTCTTAGGTGAATTGTTAATGCAGTCTCATATGCTGACTTAGTATCAAATGCATATTTCTCCCAGCTATTTTCAGAACGAATCCTAGTCTTAATCTGTTGAGATATAGCTAGAGTTTTGGATTCACTATCATTCCATGCATCGAATACTTTTTTTCTAATATCATTGATATCTGCAGGATTAACATAGCGGGCCATGTCACCAAAATATTCGAACTCTGAAGAACGGTCACTAAGAACCATATTGCAGCCAGCTGCCGCCGCTTCCAAGGCTACTAATGGGGCCCCTTCACTCCAGGATGGCAAACAAAAAACTTTAGCTCCTGAATATGCCGACGCCAGCATCTCGCTATTAGCTTCTATGCGTCCTGCGAAAATGACATTACTACCGCCCCATTTTCTTATGAGTTCGGCATACGTTTCATCAGCTTCATGGCCTATTAAAACAAGAGGAATATTTAAGTCTCTAAGGGCGAGGGCTAATAGCGCCTGATTCTTCCTCGTCTCAATTCTGCCTACACACAGAACATAGTCCTTTACACCAATAAGATTTCTAAATAATGTCGGATCCCCATTATCAAATAAATCAGCGTTAACTGGATTTTTAACTATTGATATTGATGGGTGTACAACATCAATTTGCTCCAATAGCTGTTTCTCATGCTCACTTAATAATATTAAATGTTTAGGATATGAAGCTAAGCGCCTAATAGTAGGGTAATAATTTTCAAATGGTTCTTTATCTTTTAAAGGAAGTTTTCGATGTTCAAAATTTTCCCGACAAAGTAATTCAAGTTTTTCATAGAGTTCATTAACACTTTCACTCTCTAATAGTAATTGTCTAACTCTTACATTATAAAAATTTAGCTCAGACAAATCTAAAAATATTGGTGAAAAGATAGAGGGTTTATCGTTTATTTCTATTTGACGCAGTAATGCCTCACATTCATCTGGATGCCAGACATTGAGCGCATGCACAAGATCAATGTTTTCAACAGAAAAATTTCGACCTGAAACAAAATCAGCCCTTACGTCCAACTTTCTTAATGCTTCTACAGTACGTGGTGCTCGCACTGACGGCCCACCTAGTGACGAGCTCATTTCCGCACCATGTACAGCGACTAACACTCTCAAATTTTCGGGGGAAATAGATGGCGGCTTTGCTGCTTCTGTAATAGTATTATTGGCTTTTAAGTCAGCGTTGGGATCTCTGGCTAATAATCTTGAGAACAAGAGATGATGCTTATCCGCCCATGCTTGCCAAGTATAACTTTCCACACTTCTTCTTAAAACAGCCTTTTCCTCAACAACATTTAAAAGAACACGACGTAGATCCTGAGCATCTCCTAATTTGAATTCAATATGGGGAAACTGAGGGACCCAGCCGACGGGTGATGCAATCACCTTGCACCCACTCGCGAGGGCTTCAAGTACACACATTGGCCCGCCTTCAATCAATGCAGGAACCAAAATGTAGTCGAGGCTACGATAAAATTCAGGGAGATTGTCTTCTTCGATATACTTAGCTGGGCCGGGCCAACCTTCGCCTGTAAAATGCCACTCAATGCCCGGAATATCCATCACTTGTTCGACTAATTTTTCCCCTTTTCTTCCGGTATGATATGTCCTTCCCACCACACCAATTTTGACAAGTGGAAAATATTTATCCAAATCCACACCTGGAGAAATTGTTTCGACTTTCTCGATACCCAATTCTTTAACAATATTTTCTGTTTTCAAAGACTGCGCGATGCAGTAATCGACTTCAGAGGCGACAAAATCGAATTTCTCAGCTGCGGAGGGAACGTCTTCTTTATGAGTAAATAACGCCAACTCAATCGGTGACACCCTTTCTTTCCGGCATCCATAAGTCATGTAGTATTGAATTTCTGCGTTTACATCCTCATCTAGCCCGTAACTTACATAATTAAGTCGCGAGGTAATCTCAGAGGCTAGCTTCTCAAGAATCCAACCTTTATCAGAAACTTTAATGTGAACTAATTTTTTCATGATATCTCAAGTGCTTTTTTATTTAAATATTATGCTGAAAACAAAATTTCGACATAATTCCAGACGTGTATTTAGAATATAAAATAGCATCAACTACCCAAAATTATATAATAATCAATACCCGTTATTTTAACTTTTGGTAGTTTACATTGCCAGGTTCAAGCTGAGAGGCAGTATTTAAAGAAGAAAGAGCTTCGGATTGACGGTTTGTCTTATTATAAACATCTGAAAGGCGGTAGTGAAAAACAGCAAAATCATCTTTAATAGAGATCGCTTGTTTCAGTAATTGCTCAGCGAGTTCAAGTTCACCACGTGCAGTATATAAGCTACCCAAAAAAGAGAGATAATGTGGGTTGTTGCTTTCAGCCTCCACGGCTAATATTGCCGAAGTGAGTGCATGATCCATCTCACCCAATTTGAGCTGTAATACTGAAATATTATGGTACAACTGGGATGAGGGAGGGAAGCAGGCAGCAGCAGATTTCAACAAATCAAGGCGAGATGCCTCATCACTATTCAGTTTTGTAGTGTTAATTAATTTTCTGATGAATGTAGAAGACTGTGAATCTTGATAATTAGCTTCAACAATCCTGTTCATACTGTTAAATGCTGACAGGAATTTTTGTTCCCAAACTTCACCATAAGCATTGCCTAATGATGAAGCAATTTTTTCAAGCAATGGGTATTCGACTTTCTTTTCCCATGGCGTATAAACAGTATTTAACAGTAAAGTAAGAAACCCTTCATCTATTAGTGTTGGGATTTTAACTGCACCAATCATAGGTAAATATTGAGATGAATGAATTTTCTCATAAGGCCAACACTCAAATAGATATTTAGGCCCTCTATTTAATTGCTTATGTCGTTCAAATGTCGATAAGTTGATATCATGCAAAAGAACATATGAACAGGGATTCAAGCTTGGTAATAAAGAGAGCAGATCTAATATAGCAAAAGGATGTCGATGATCACCATCAATAAAGGCGAGGTCAATATCACCGCCTATAGCCTCTAAACAGTCAATAGCAGATTGACCAAAGAGCATTTTTTTATTGATGGCTGTATCTGGAAATAATTCAGTGATCGCAGCGCCAGTTTCTTTACTCGTGTCTAAATAATACCGTGGTGACAAATCGATTCCAATGTATTCTGCTGGCAGAGAATTTTGAATTAAGGTATCAACAAAAAGACATCCACTCCAACCGCTTGCTACACCAATCTCAACAACTTTTTTGGGCTTTAATAATTTAGTAAGGCCTATCAACAAGGGCTGATCTGGCTCAGAAATGTTACCATCGACCCAAGCAGGAATCTTCTCAAGCATTGCTTTAGAAGACTCCATACCTGCCGACTCACATATTTCAGATGTAATAAGCATAGTCGAACCTAATAATTGATTAGTTTTTGAAGTAGCGCGAGCACACTTCCTCTACCTCACCATCCATCAAAATTTTTCCATGCTCTAACCAAATTGCACGGTTGCAGGATTTCATGATCATACTTTTGGAGTGGGAAGCAATAACAAGGATATTAGTTGCTTGTACCATCTCGGAAAGACGTGTCTCAGCTTTATGTTTGAAGGCTTCATCACCTACAGAAAGCCATTCATCCATTAAAAGGATTTCTGGGCGGACAATGGTCGAGACGGCAAAAGCCAACCTTAAATGCATACCAGATGAGTAAGTACGCACAGGCATGTCGACAAAATCACCTAATTCGGAAAACTCAATAATCTCATCAAGCTTTTCAGCAATCTCAGCTCGGGTTCGTCCTAACAATTGACCACGCAGGAAAATATTTTCTCGCCCCGTAGACTCCACATCAATACCCAATGAAATATCGATGAGTGATCCAACTTCTCCATGGCTCACTGAAGTGCCAGAAGAGGGTTCGTAAGCACCGCTCAGTAAGCGCAGTAACGTACTTTTCCCTGCACCATTGTGACCTAACAGGCCAACTCGGTCGCCATCTTTAAGGGTGAAAGACAGGTTATCAATTGCTCGAACAATGACTCGTCCCTGCGCATCCGCACCCAATTGGCCACCGGTTGCAACCTGCATTAGACGTTTTTTAAGTGAACGACCGTTAGCATTATAAATTGGGAAATCAACGCACACATTTTTGAATTCGATAGAAGCCATGATAAATTTCTTATAACCAGTAAGCGATACGACGCTTATAGCGTCCATAGACAAAAATAGTAATGGCCCATCCACAAACAGCGATAGCAGAGCAAACCAACCAGCTCGATGTCGCGGGAATTTGCCCTAATAACGGTGCTCTTACAATTTCCATTAAGTGATACACGGGATTAAGACCGAGAATATATTCTCCGGCGCGCTGGGGAACTAAATGCGGCATCCACATGATGGGAGTAAAGTAAAAAATAACGTTCAAAATACTGGTAATGATCTGTGGTAAGTCCCTGTAGCGAGCGCAAAGAATACCCAGCATCAGTGCAATCCAGGCAAGGTTTAGCGTTGCTAAGATAAATCCAGGGATAACGAGCAGTATATCAAGTGATATTGGTTTCCCCACAGCAAGAAAAACTAATGGTAGAATAATCATATTGTGAACCAATATAATTATGTTCCTCCAAATAATCCTCATGATATGGACGAATAAAGGAATCGGCAATTGCTTAATGATGCGTTCAGCGTTAATAAAACCTACGCAACCTTCATTTACAATGGTTGTGAAAAATGACCAAAGAATCATACCGCTTGCTAAGAACGGTAGAAACTCTTCAAGGGTTGTTTTAAATATGGAGCCAAAAACAATGCCTATGGTACCGATCATCACACCCATGCTGATTGTCAACCAGAATGGTCCCAATGCTGAGCGACGATAACGCTGCTTAACATCCTGCCATCCAAGCATCCCAACCAACGAATAGCGGTTTATTGCCGAAAAAATATCCTTTAGGGCAACTTGAACAAAACTACCTTGCATTATTTTATTCCATCAATGAATATTCAGACATTCTAAAGCCCCTTCCATTACAGTCAAGCCCGTATCCCTTGCATTTTCATTACTGAAGGAAAAATCAGACTAATGTGAAGGAGGTTTTTATCAGAGTTTATAACCTTGTTAAACGATATATTTATCGTTTAACGCACCAGGCAATTTAACCACGGTAGTGACAGCATCTGTTAATGCTTCAAACGATGTTACGTCTCCTGGTGATAGAACTATGACATCACCTGCCATCCAGCGTTGACCGCACATCACCACCTCCCCCGAAACAACACAGGTGATTTCAGTAGCAATTTTGTGGTAGTGCGCACCCTCACTGTCTCCAGCCTTGTAATGCTTGATAGCAACTTCACAATCAGTCGTTGAATATACCGTAGGTTCAAAACCACCAACAATCCAACCACCCTTCATATCAGATAGTTTATAACTTTTCATTGGTGACCTTTTAATGTTTCGAACTGAGAAATTGATTTCAAAGGATGATATTGCTTGCTATCAATACTTTTGACACCAATTTTCAATCCACGAAGAATAAGTTCATTAAATGATGGACAAATATAGAACATATTATCAACGCGAGCATCTTTCCTGATCATTTGCTTCACTGCATCAGTAAAATATGACGTTTTCCTATACCAATAGGCCCCTGCAGTTGCGTTACGACTGATTGGGTTTTTTTCAGATGCTTCGACAACATGATCATCTTCAATCAAGACGTATGAATAGCGGGGATGGACAGAATCAAAAATAATAGTGCCTGCGTCATATTGAGAGTCCAGCATTGATGAAGTAAAACAGTCAAAATCTATATCAACAAACTGGTTAGCACTGACAATTAGCAAAGGCGCATCTTGATCCAAACTTACTACACCTAACATTGCGGTGCAGGCGGCTCCAGCAGTATCCTCGGGGACGGCAACAGAGTGAAAGTTTCCATTAGATAATAAGCGTACAATATTATCTAAACGGTACTTTTTAATATGTTTATCCTGGAAGAGGAATGCTGTATGCCCTTCATTAAAGCTGACCTGCTCTGCGATCAATTGAATTAATGGTTTCCCAAGAAACTCAGACAGGCAAAACGGGTAGTTTTTATCATTACTATCTACGTAATGCTCGCCTGCAGCCAGAACTAAGATATTCATGCTTTTGCTCCCTCTAAAGATAAGATGAAGTCTTTAATATTTCGATAAATAACATCCGTAACTTCATTTACTGCTAGAACATGTGCTCCTGCACCTTTAGCTGCACGAATACCATTTTCGTTATCCTCGACCACCACACACTCTTCTGGTTTTAAGCCAAGTAACTCAATGGTCTTTATATACATTTCTGGGTCAGGCTTTCCTTTTTTAACATCTTCATTTGAAATAAGGAAATCTAAGTACTGTGTTAGTGAAGCCTTCTCCATCATTGTAACTACCGTGTTTTTCACGGAATTTGATGCCACTGCCAATCTATACCCTTCGTATTTTAATTTTGAGAGAGCATATTCATGGATGAATAATGGTTTGCATTTCGTATGTACGATTTCCATCGTGTAGTGTTGCTTCATTTCATTAATGAAAGAATGTAGCTCTACCGGAAGGTTATACTCAGTGGTGAGAATATTTAACTTGTCTTTAGTTGGCAAACCATCAAACTTAGTCAGGTGGTCAAAGCGGCTAATGTTATAACCAAACAAATTTAGCGATTTGTTCAGTGCCTCATAATGCCAATCTTTAGCTTCAATTAACACGCCATCCATATCAAATATGACTGCCTTGATCATTTTAGCTCCTTAAAGAATTGCACTGCATCTTCAGGCAAGTCCGTGCATAGAATGAGATTATCCGAATCAATGAAGTCAGATTTAGCCAGCATTCCCCATAACGCCTTGTAATCGTCACGTTTATGCAGTTCTGATGAGACGACACAAACTTTTTTACCGTCGCTCAAAATTTTCCCAATGTAATCGTTGTCATACCACGTCGATTGGAATGCATCTAACCAGACACCATCACACTCATCATAGAGTGAGATGGCCGGTTCATACTCGCTTGCACGCGAAAAGAAGCTTAACCTGCCATCCCGATAATAACTAATCTGATCCGGTACAGACATGTCAAAGACAAATGCTTTCTTAATATTAAATTTGGATAAATGTTCAGCAAGGTGATGAACCAACCCATCTGATTTGATATTCAATGCAATTGAGAATTCTTTGCCATTAATTAATCCTAAAAAATCATCTAACGGCATTTCCTGACCAGTTGGAATATCATGAGAAATAACAAGCTTGCCGTTTAAATCTCTAACATCAGTTTCTGTCCCAAAGTTTAAGTCAAAAGAACGTTTGAAAGCTTGATGGGTATTTTTTTCTTGATTGTTTTTCCAATAACCACGGTGGCTTATGATTTCCATCTTAAATTCCTTGTACAGCTTTGTGAGACAATTCAAGATTCAAGAAGAGATCAAGATCTGCAGGGATGCCTAAACCATACATTCCATCGGCTTCAGAACCAATATTATAGATGCCAATTTTAGAACCCTTATTGATTAAGTAATTGTAAGCTGGTGCAACATAGAACTCACCATTTACACGGTCATCATCTTGAATCATCTGCTCCGCAACACGGACAAAATCTGAACCTTTTTGGAAATTATAAATACCAACCGTTGCCTCGTGTGAGATAACTTCCTTCTCAACGACTTTATTCACCAGACCATTCGCATCAAATCCTACAAATGACCATTTAGGGTCATCTGCTTCCATGGTCATGATTATTCCGTCATACTGATTCTCATCCATAGCATTGAGATAGTCATTAATATTGCAATCAACAAACTGATCGCTGTTTGCTATCATCAGTTGGTCATCATTATTAATTAAGTTTTTGGCCAACAAGACTGTACATGCAGCACCTTCAGTCAAACCCTCGGTGTATACTACTTCGCAATTAGTTTCCCATTCTTTCAGTTGCGAAGTAAGATTGTATTCTTCGTCATGTGCACGTTGCACAATGAAAATAAACCTGTGAGGGCGAGAGGGTTTTAGATTATTCACTACGACATTAACCATTGGCACGCCATGAATTTTGATCAATGGTTTAGGGTCAGTGTAGCCTGCTTTGGCAAAACGACTACCTGCGCCAGCCATAGGGATAACGATGTTCAACATTTAAACCTCACGAATTCAAGATATCTCAACAGTATAATTTAAAAACCACCCGGGTTTTATCGTATTACTCAAACCAACTATTTTTCTTTATTCTTTATTTTACTCTTAATTTTTTTAAAAAGAGATGTCGGATTGGTAAGAAGCAATTTTGTGTTCCTTTTGACAAGAGCACCATAAACTTTGCTGCGTTGACGAGAGCCTTGGAAAAGATCGATGTGATGATAAAAATTGCTCACATCTGGCTTCTTGAAATCAGCAATAATCTCTTTTCTAAGCTGTAATACACGAGCTACTGTTTTAGTATTAAGCCTTGGAAGGTAGTCTGAAGCCATAAGACGCTGAGATAGTTCAACATCTTCTGCCATATTCCACGTCCCGAGGTCATTAAAGAGGTGAGCCATCAGCACATTTTTTTTTCCAATGACTAAACCACCAGGAATGTAAATGTAGGGAGAGTATTCTCCATAAGTCAGTAAATAGTTGGCTGTTAACCTTTGATCAGAGGCTTGAGAGACCCAATCAGGCACCCTTTCACCCGTATCCGCAAGTACTTGCTTTATTACGCACACATCAAAGTCGTGATTGATACGGTCAAAGGATTTTATGAAATTTTCATCCAATTGATATCGATTATGGGCCAGACAAATGTTTGAATATTTGGCTTTTTTGATAATCAGATTTTTCTTTCGGGAAATATTAGCAGATCGTTCCGTATTTTCATCAGCCTGAATAATTGAATTATCCAGTGTAATCTCAAATGAAGGCTTTGGGCCACAAATAATAACTTCAACGTTCACATCTGAAGAAGCGAGCTTGCTAACGCTGTCAATATAACTCTTCAAATGATTTTCATTTTTACCATCCCACAGAATGCCAAATGACCAGTTCCTGCTGATGTCAAACTCTCTGCGGGTTGCTGTAAAACACAGCACGTAGCCATCAATATGATCGCCACTCTCAATACTGACAAACTCTACGCTCCCAGCCGATAAATGATGGATTTGTTTATAAAATTTTGGAATTGAAAAATATGGACTGTTTGCTCTAAATCTAAATGAAAATGTCGTTTTTCCATTAGATAACTTAAAAAGCTCATCAACAATGAATGGCCAATTCTGGTAATTCGATATCAACGATTCCGTGAAATTAATATTGCTGTATTGATAATAGTGCTCAGGGGAAAGTCGGGCATCTACAGTCCGAACAAATTCAGTACTCAAACTAACACAAGGCTGTGGTGGATTTTTTCCGAACCAAATCATTTTTTCTGATTCACTCATTGAATTTCCTCTTCATGAATAAACATTTTTTTGATATCTGTAGAGAAATCCTTCCAACTACGAAGCTTGTCTTTATTCAATGCAATATTTTCAACTTGTTCAAGATAGAAACTATCATCAGACATCAGTTTATTGAACATTTGATTAAATTGCATATAGTCAGGATAATCGACCACATTGGTTAATCCATACCCTGCCTCTTTCAACGATGATGTGTCAAAATGCAAACAAGGTTTACCTGATGCTAGAGATTCCCCTAACGGTAGACCCCAACCTTCATAATGGGATGGGTAAACCGTAAATCTGCAATTTCTGTAGAGTTCTCCAATCTCAGCATCGGATGCATCCTGCATTATAATTACGCTTCCATAAACGTTACCTGAATGATGCAACTGCTGCTCAAACGCTGCTGTGTCCCAAAGCCATTTTCCTGCAATGACCAGTTTCTGATTCGCGTACTGTGGACTATTGAAAAATTTTATCCATGTTAGAATTAAATTAACATGGTTTTTACGCGACTCTATTGAACCCACGCAAAAGGCATATTGTTCATTTTTTAGCTTACGCACGCGAAGCGGGAATTCGAAGTCATCGTCTTCTGGTGTTTTCCTTGAACCTTCTGGAAGTTTGTGTGAAAGGTGTACAACTTCAATTTCAGGAATTGTAGTCCCCCGTTGCACACAATAATTTATCAGGTCATTTTTGCAACTGTGTGAATTGACAATAATTTTATCAGCATACTCCAGAACAAAAGGAATATACTTTTTGAACATGGCTTTTAACTCATCGGGTACGTATGCAGACACAATGGGTATCATGTCATAAACCATAAATATTTTACGCAGTCCGTACCATTTTCTTTCAATAACTTCCTGATATTTATCTTGAAAATTCCACACACCACCAAATAAGGCTACCGAAGCATGTTCTTTGAATGTGTCAATTTCAGTGATTGTTAACCCTGGATGGAGCGAAACACGACTCTTTAGAAACTTAATGATTGCCTGGTGACTTACTTTCTTAACACCGGGTATTTTAGAAAAAATAAAATAAGCATCACTTAATAATTTTTTCTTTCGACCTAAATGACGGATTTTTTCAAAATATTGGTCTATGTTGACAGATGATTTGGAAATGTAGATGTCTGCATATATCCACATATTTACAAATGGGGAAAGGTCATTTATTTCGATATTATCAAGGCCATCTATTTTATAAGTGCGCCCCGTTATTGGGCTCATAAAGAAGATAGCATATTCCCCGTCTATTCCTTTTAGTCCCTCTAAAACAACACGTTGAATGCCACTGACTTTAGTTGAAAATTTTGAGTGATTGATAATGTCAGTAATATCGTAATAAATCATTTCTTATCCTTAATATGCAATAAAAACAATGGATTTATTGCATCAGTATTTCCAAGGGTTATTTCGACGGTAAATACCGCTTCATGTATGGCGTAGCTTATATGATTTGAATGAAATAAAGCACATCAATAGATGTGCTTTATTAATTATAGATATGCGATATAAATTTAAAAGATTAGTCCAACCACTCAGTGTGGAATACACCGTCTTTATCGGTACGCTTATAAGTATGCGCACCAAAGTAGTCACGCTGAGCCTGAATCAGATTCGCTGGGAGCACTTCTGAGCGGTAACTGTCATAGTAAGCAATTGCCGCTGAGAATGTTGGTGTAGGGATACCATTCTGAATCGCATAAGAAACAACATCGCGAAGCGCTTGTTGATATTCATCTGCAATGTTTTTGAAGTAAGGATCCAGGAGCAAGTTAGCGATGTCAGCGTTGTTTGCATAGGCATCTGTGATTTTCTGCAAGAACTGTGCACGAATGATGCAACCCGCACGGAAAATCTTGGCAATTTCACCGTAGTGAAGATCCCATTTGTTTTCTTCTGAAGCTGCACGCAGTTGAGAGAAGCCCTGAGCATAAGAAACGATTTTACCCAGATACAGCGCACGACGCACTTTCTCTACGAACTCAGCTTTGTCACCAGTGAAAGCCTTAGCTTGTGGTCCACTCAGGACTTTAGAAGCAGCAACACGCTGAGATTTCAATGAAGAGAGGTAACGTGCAAACACAGATTCAGTAATCAGAGACAATGGCTCTCCGAGATCCAGAGAACTCTGGCTGGTCCATTTACCGGTACCTTTGTTTGCAGCTTCATCCAAAATAACATCAACCAGATATTTACCGTCTTCATCCTTTTTAGTGAAGATGTCTTTGGTGATATCGATCAGATAGCTGCTCAGCTCGCCGTTGTTCCAGTCTGTAAAGGTCTCAGCCAGCTCTTCATTGTTCAGACCCAGCGCGCCTTTCAGCAGCGCATACGCTTCTGCAATCAGCTGCATGTCACCGTATTCGATGCCATTGTGCACCATCTTAACGTAGTGGCCGGCACCATTTGGACCAATGTAAGCAACACAGGCTTCGCCATCTTCCGCACGTGCCGCAATCTTATCAAGAATTGGGGCGACGAGCTCATACGCTTCTTTCTGGCCACCAGGCATAATGGATGGGCCTTTCAGTGCACCCTCTTCACCACCAGAAACACCGGTACCGATAAAGTTGAAGCCTTGATCAGACAGTTCTTTGTTACGACGAATAGTGTCTTTATAGAAAGTGTTACCGCCATCGATTAGGATATCACCCTTGTCCAGGTGTGGTGTTAACGAGGCGATAGTTTTATCAGTCGCTTCACCCGCCTGGACCATCAACAGGATGCGGCGTGGCTTTTCCAGCGACTCTACAAACTCTTCTACGGTGTAAAAAGGTGCGAGTTTCTTGCCCTGATTCTCAGCAATGACTTCGTCAGTCTTCTCACGCGAACGGTTGAAGATAGAAACAGTGTAACCGCGGCTCTCAATATTCAGAGCCAGGTTGCGGCCCATGACTGCCATACCTACAACGCCGATCTGTTGCTTGGACATTACATACTCCTGTCTGTGGTCTCGCGAGGTGTTACCAGTAACACCATCCCATAAGTGACCAATATGTTAACTCAGGATAGCCGATGAGAGGTAATGATTGGTGCGATAATGGAATGAATTTATCTGAAAATAAATCACATATTTAACAGGGATTTATACAGATCAGTGTAACTTTCAATCATCCTGTCTGCCGTAAAGAGTGTTTCAAAACGCTCCTGTGCTGCCCGCCCCATGTTCTTAGCCAGCTCCGGATGATGCCAAATCTCATCCATTGCCTCTCGCAGTGCCTGAGAATCCGAAGGTGGAACGACCAGCCCAGTGACACGATCAATATTGATGTACGTAGTGCCGGTTCCAATTTCACTAGAAATGAGAGGCTTAGAATAAAGTGCTCCCTCTAACAGCGATATACCAAACGCTTCAGATCGTAAATGAGAAGGGAATACCAAGCAGGTGCAAAGCTGTAATAACGCAGATTTATCGCTGTCTTCCAGTGCACCGAGAAAATGAATATTATTGACGCCTAGTTTCTGTGCTTGTGCTTTTAGCTCGGCTTCAATAGGTCCTGCACCAACAACGACAATGGGGTAATCACTCTTCTGCGCTGCTTCGATGAGAATGTGTAAACCCTTATAGTAGCGGAACGTTCCTATGAATAAAAAGAAGCCTTGAGAGAAACGAGACCTCCATTTATCTAATACAGCAGGGGCATTATTGTGATAAAACGACTTATCTAACCCGTATGGGATGACCTTCACTTTATCTTTATATTTCTGAAGTATAGGGCTGCTTTTAACATAGTTAGGTGATGCAGCAACAATGCTATCAACATTGCTAAGGAAACGGTTCATTAACGGTGCGTACAGCTTTAGCAATGCTTTTTGTTTTACAATATCTGAATGATAGCTAACGACTGTAGGTTTTTTAATACCAGCGGCAAAATGCATTACATCCATGAAAGGGTAAGGAAAGTGGTAATGAACAATGTCAGCCTGACTGGCTAATTTTTTAAATTTTGAGATTGCGGATAATGAAAATGGCGTGGATGCAAATTCACATTGTGTCTTCACCCGAATAATAGAGTGATGATCAAGGGTAGTTACAGGCTGCTCAAAATTTGGGCTGTGTGTAAACACCGTTGATTGAATATCTTGTTTTGCCCCGCCTTCTGCGAGTTGATAGATAACTTGCTCTATGCCACCGAAAGTATCGGGATAGTAGGTTTTATAGCAGTGTAAGACTTTTATCATATAGATTTAGCGACCTGCTGATAGGCTTCTATTGTTTTATCAGCGCAGAGTGACCATGAAAATTGCTGAGCCTGGACAAGTCCTGAATTGATCATCAACTGTCTTTTTGAGGCATCTTCCATCATCATTTTAAGATAATTTGTCAGCATCTCGACATCTTCAGGTTCGTGCTGCAAAGCAGCGTCTCCAACCACTTCAGGTAAGGATGTCGCGTTAGAACAAATCACGGGGGTTCCAGACGTCATAGCCTCAAGAACAGGTAAACCAAATCCTTCATAAATTGAGGGGAAAACAAAACTGATAGCTGCACTAAATAAAACAGGAAGGTTTTTGCCGGGTACAAACCCCAAATATTTTATCCATCCTTCACTTTGGCCTTTATGAAACAGCTTAAATAGCTCTTCATTTTCCCAACCTTTATAGCCGCTGATCACGAGAGGAAAATTTTTCTTTTCGCTAACAGACAAGCGATCATACGCGCGCAAAAGAGTCAGAATATTTTTTCTGGGCTCAATGGTGCCTGTATAAAGGAAGTACCCTCGCCATTTTAATCCATACTCATCGAGTACCGATTTAACTTGCTGTTCAGTACGCTGATGGAACTGTTGATTGCAGGCTAAGGGAGCAACTACAATTTTAGACTCGTCCATGCCAAAGAACGTCATCAACTCATTTTTCGTATACGTCGAGTCAGTGATCAACATTGACGCGCGCCGAACGGTATTACGAAGTTCTTTTTGCATTAGATGCACGCGGCCAGCGGGATGAAACTGTGGCCAGTGAAACACTGATAGATCATGAAATGTCGCAACGCAATGTTGCACTCGCGGTGGCAAATAGTAGTTTGGGCTATGAAAAATATGCTCTTTAAATTTTCTCATCGCCACTGATTTCATGAGAGGGTAAGTGAGACGATAAATTTCACTTATGGTTTTGCTTTTTTGTAGTTTTCGTTTTAATGACTGGACCGTTTGCGCAGATTCACTGGCAATCGCCAGTGAATCTTGGGCTTTTGTTCCATGCAGGAAAGTTAATGCGATCTGCTCTTCTCGTTGCTGAAGTTGCTGTGCAAGCTCAAACGCATAACGCCCAATTCCGGTAAGTGGGTATTTAATGCAGTCTGTAGACAAGACAACATTTAATTTTTTGCTTCCAGCATCCATTTTAGCGTTTCTCTAAGTGGTATTTTCTGGAGACGATTACCGGTTAAATATTTTAACAATGTAACATCACCGCAAAGTTCTTTGATTTCATTTGGACGAACAAACTGTGGATTCACTTCAATATGCATCTTATGCTGGGTCAACGTTTCACATAACCCAATAACTTCGCGCAAAGAATGCATTTCACCGGAGGCAACGTTGACTGTTTGTCCAAATGACGATGACGCTAGCAATCCAGCATAACTTTTAACTAAAAATCGAACATCGGAAAAATCACGCCATACATCAATATTTCCCAATTCAATTTTTTCTTTACGGGCACGGAAATGATTGATGATCTTTGGAATCAAGAAATTATCGGCCTGCCCCACACCCGTATAATTGAACGGTCGAGTGATTATGACCGGCAATTTGTCAAAGAACAATTTAGCCATATGTTCCATAGCTAACTTACTGACGGCATAATCATTTGCAGGATTCGCAGCAACCGCTTCACTTAATTTGCCGGGTGTATTATTGCCATACACATTAGCACTACTCGCGATGAGCACAGCCTCTGGCTTATTAACGCTATCTGCAAGTGCGGTCAATAAGTTACGTGTGCCTAACAAGTTCACATCATAAAATGCGTTCGGATTGGTATGGCCGACAAATGCGATAGCCGCTAAGTGAACTACAATATTGGGACTGATGGAATCGACGGCTTGTTTAACCTGTGCCGCATTCGTCAGATCCACTTGGATATAGCGCTGATCGTTAAGAGCAGGGGTTGAGCCAAAGCCATAAACTTCATATCCGGCAGCGGATAATTCCGCTGCCATATAATGGCCCGTAAAGCCCTTGATACCGGTGATCAGTGCTTTTTTGCCATTCGTCATATTAGAAAGAGAACCCTTGTTTATTACGACGCAGATCTTCTTCCACCATCATTGCGCAAAGTTCTTCCAGCGTGGTTTTTGGTTCCCAGCCTAAGATATCTTTTGCACGCTGTGGATTACCAATCAGTAACTCCACTTCAGCAGGACGGTAGAATTTTGGATTAACCTTAACAACGACTTTACCTGTTGCAACGTCGATGGCCACTTCCTGATCTTCTTTGCCTTCAAAACGGAGTTCGATACCCGCTGCTTTAAACGCCATTGATACGAAGTCACGCACCGTTTCTGTACGATTTGTCGCAAGGACAAAGGTATCTGGCTCATCAGCTTGAAGCATCAACCACATGCCTTCAACATACTCTTTGGCAAAGCCCCAGTCACGTTTAGCATCCATGTTACCCAGCTCAAGAACATCCAACTTGCCGAGCTTAATTTTAGCGACGGAATCCGTAATTTTACGTGTAACAAACTCTTGTCCACGCAGTGGCGATTCGTGGTTAAACAGAATGCCGCTTGACGCAAAAATATTGTAGCTTTCACGATAGTTAATGGTCATCCAGTGTGCGTAAAGTTTCGCTACACCGTAAGGACTGCGGGGATAGAAAGGTGTATCTTCTTTCTGAGGAATCGCCTGGACTTTACCGAACATTTCTGAGGTTGAAGCTTGATAAAACTTCACTTTCGGGTTAACGATGCGAATGGCTTCAAGCAGATTGACCGGGCCGATGCCTGTGATTTCTGCAGTGGTCAAAGGTTGTTCAAAAGAAACGCCTACAAAACTCTGTGCTGCGAGGTTATAAACTTCAGTCGCACCACTTTGCTGTAACAAACGGATACTTGCAGACAGATCGGTTAAATCGTATTCAACCAAATGCAGATTAGCGTGGTCCTTAACACCCAGCTCTTCAATGCGCCAGAAGTTAACTGAGCTGGTACGACGATAAGTGCCATAAACGACATAACCCTTATCTAACAGCAACTCTGCCAGATATGCACCATCCTGACCCGTAATACCCGTAACAATTGCGACTTTATTTGACATGTCCTGACCTACAATTATTTACACAACAATGAGTGTGAGTTGATAATAGAAGTAAATTCTTCCAGTAATTTTTCGAGCTTTATTACATCGCGCCTGGTTTCGATATTCAATCGTAATAGCGGCTCAGTATTAGATGTTCTTAAATTGAAGCGCCAGTCAGAATGATTGAGGCTAATGCCATCAATGGTATCTTTGGATTCGCATTCCGACGAAAACTGCTCTTCTAAAACCGCAATAATGGCAGGTGCATTTGCCACTTTAAAATTGATTTCACCACTGCAAGGAAATGCATCCATTCGCTCACGAACCAAATCAGATAAGCTCATGCCTTTTACCGCCAAGAGTTCCGCTACCAGTAGCCATGGGATCATCCCACTATCACAGTAGGCAAAATCGCGGAAATAGTGATGGGCACTCATCTCACCGCCATAAATGGCATCTTCTTCACGCATACGCTCTTTAATAAACGCATGGCCAGTTTTTGACATCACAGGGATGCCACCAGCCCTGGTCACCACATCAATGGTGTTCCATGTAAGACGAGGGTCATGAATAATCTTGGCCCCTTGCTCCTTCTTGAGGAAAGCTTCGGCAAGCAGTCCAACAATGTAATAGCCTTCAATAAAGACTGCATTTTCATCAAACAGGAAGCAGCGGTCAAAATCACCGTCAAAAGCAATTCCCATGTCCGCACCATGAGCGCGCACGGCATCAGACGTGTCTTTGCGACACTCAGGCAATAATGGATTAGGAATGCCATTAGGGAAATTACCATCAGCTTGGTGATGCACTTTAACAAAACTTACCGGAACATTTGCCTGCTGGAATCGCTTTTCGATTTCATCAATGACATGACCCGCAGCGCCATTTCCAGAGTTAATCACCAGCTTCATTGGCTGTTTGAAATTGGCCAAATCGATATAGCCCATAAGGTGATCAACATACGCATCTAAAACGGAAATTTGCGTGTAGCTACCCCGAGTTGATTCATCGACTGCAGTAAAATCATTCAATTCAGCCAGGCGCTGTACATCGCGCAGACCCGTGTCTCCACTGACAGGTCTGGCACCTTCGCGAACCAATTTCATACCATTGTAATTCATCGGATTGTGGCTGGCAGTCACTTCGATCCCGCCATCAATCCCCAGATGGAAGGTAGCGAAATAAATTTCTTCAGTACCACTCATCCCGATATCAAGTACGTTGGTCCCCGCATCCATCAGGCCTTTTGCCAGCGCCATTTTCAATGGTTCACTGGTCAGGCGGACATCACCGCCAACCACTATCGTTTTTGGTTTGAGTAGTTCGCCGTAAGCTCGCCCAATACGATAGGCAATATCGTCATTGAGATCTTTACCCAGCTCACCTCGAATGTCATACGCTTTAAAACAGTTTAGGGATTCCATTTATTTTGCATCCTTATTTTCGGGCAAACTGCTCTTTAATCAGAATAAGGTCATCGTCACCCAGATAAGAACCTGACTGAATCTCTAACAGCTCCAGGGGAATTTTGCCCGGATTTTCCAATGTATGCTGATGGCCGATAGGAATAAAGGTCGATTGGTTTTCAGTCAGCAAAAGTGTCTTATCCTGAATGGTCACTTTCGCAGTGCCAGAAAGGATGACCCAGTGTTCTGTGCGATGATAGTGCATTTGCAGGTCAAACGATTCGCCTGGTTTTACGGTGATGCGGTTAACATTAAACCGGCCAGTATTCACAATCAGATCACAGCGACCCCATGGCCAGTAGGTTTCACGATGGCGGCGATATTCGCTACGGCATTCGCTTTTTAAAAACTCCACTACGCGCTTTACGTCCTGCACTTGATCTTTGCGTGCCACCAACACCGCATCTTTCGTGTTCACAATAACAAGGTCTTCGACACCAATTGCTGCAACTAATTGATCTTCACTATTGATATAGCAATTTTTGGTGTTATGAAGGAAGGTATCACCTTTAAGTGAATTGCCAGCGGCATCTTTCTCATTCACTTCCCACAGCGCAGACCATGAACCGACATCACTCCATCCCGCATCCAATGGCACAACGACGGCAGCATCAGTTTGCTCCATCACGGCATAATCGACTGACTCATCCGGGCACGCGATAAAATCATCTTTGTCGATGCTGATGAAGTCGCTCCCTTCTTTAACATTGGCCATTGCGCGTTGGCAGGCTTCAAGAATATCAGGACGGAATTTTTCCAGCTCTTGTAAATAGCGTTTGGCACGGAACATGAACATGCCGCTGTTCCAGTAATATTCTCCGGACGCTAAATAATCTTCTGCAGTTTTCAGATTCGGTTTTTCAACAAATCGCTGCACACCAAACGGCGCGCTAGCCTCATTAGCGATCTGATCACCACGATGGATATAGCCATAACCGGTTTCGGGTCCGGTCGGCACAATACCAAACGTAACTAAGTGTCCTTGCTTCGCATATCGCGTTGCCGTGGTAATTGCTTGATGGAACGCGACACGATTATCAATAACGTGGTCAGCAGCCAGTACTAACAGTACAGGGTCATCCCCTTGTTCAATCGCATTGATAGCGGCGAGAGCAATAGCTGGAGCCGTATTGCGGCCAACGGGCTCAAGAATAATATTGTGCGAAAGCTTTTTGATTTGACGAAGCTGCTCCGCAACCAGAAACCGGTGTTCTTCGTTACAGATAACCAGTGGAGCACGGGCTTCAACACCGGTAAGGCGATTGACGGTTTCCTGCAGCATTGAGTGCTGACCATGCAAACTGATGAATTGCTTTGGATAGAGTTCGCGTGAAAGGGGCCACAAACGACTGCCGGTTCCTCCGGCCATGATTACGGGAAGTAACATTCCACAACCTCTAATGTGTCATTTAATATTGCTGTATCATTTTAGAACGGGTTATTTTTTCATCGCATAATTAAAAACAGCCACGCTACCGCCCTCGGCTTGCAGCAACCAATATGCTGTGTAACACGTCAATGTTCATTTTTGCCGCAGCCCACTTTAGCGGCGACAAGCTATTCAACAAGCCCTGGCCTTTACCAAAGCCACCGCAAATAATACATTTTGTGCTAGTAAATTAACATGGTTATCGTCTTAAGCCTTTCTGACTAACCAATATGACAACGTGTCGTTTCGCTTAAGAACAACATGTTGACGTAACTGAATATAGCCGCTTTAACAGAGAGTTATAGTTATAGCTCAATTCATGCCAATTCCAAGCTACGGCAGTTTAGAGGATTAATCCTGCGCGATGTTCGTTTAGGAATAATCCGTCTTTAAAGCCTTTGAAGAGCAAAAAACACACAGAACCCAGATTAGATAATTTAGCCATAAAAAAACCCGGCAGATGCCGGGTTTTGATCAATTCATTGAGAGTTACTTAAACCCATCCGGGTTCTTACTCTGCCAGTTCCACGTATCACGCATCATCGCGTCGATCCCACGTGTCACCCGCCAGTCCAGCTCATTATTTGCGAGCGTCGCATCCGCCCAGAACGCCGGCAGATCGCCATCACGGCGTGGCTTGAACTCAAACGGAATCGCCTTACCGGAAGCTTTCTCGAATGCCTTAATCATCTCCAGCACGGAGAACCCTACTCCGCCGCCAAGGTTATACGCTTTATAACCAGTCACTTTTGGCAGGTGGTCCAACGCCTTCAAATGCCCTTCGGCCAAATCCACCACGTGGATGTAATCGCGCTGTGCGGTGCCGTCTGGCGTATCGTAGTCATCGCCAAACACGCCCAGTTTCTCCAGACGACCAATCGCCACCTGCGCGATATACGGCAGCAGGTTGTTAGGGATACCGGTTGGGTCTTCACCAATCTCGCCAGACTCATGCGCGCCAACCGGGTTGAAGTAGCGCAGCGCGATGGCTTTGAAATTCGGGTCGGCTTTAGCGAAGTCGCGCATTACGAATTCGATCATCAGCTTAGAGGTGCCGTAAGGGCTGGTGGTGCCACCGATTGGCGTGGTTTCCACGTAAGGAACCGGTGCATCAGCGCCGTAAACAGTCGCTGAGGAGCTGAAGATAAAGTTCCACACGCCAGCGGCGCGCATCTCTTCAAGCAGCACCACGGTGCCTGCCACGTTGTTCTCGTAGTATTCCAGCGGCATGCGCGTGGATTCGCCCACGGCTTTCAACGCGGCGAAGTGAATGACTGCCGAGATGTCGTTAGCCGCAAACAGGTCACGCAAGCAGGCGCGATCGCGGATGTCGCCTTCAACAAACACCGCTTTCTTGCCAGACAGCTTCTCCACGCGGTTAACCGCTTCGCGCGAAGCATTGCAAAGGTTATCCAGGACCACAACGTCGTCACCGCGCTCTAACAGCGCCAGCACCGTATGGGAGCCGATGTACCCTGCTCCGCCCGTTACCAAAATAGCCATGTGTACTCCTTTAAACCGCGCAAGCGGCGCGGCATGAGAATGGATTATTTCGCCAGGATTTTCTGGATAGCTTCGCGGAAATCACGACCCTGCGCGTTGTTACGCAGACCGTAAGAGACGAAGGCCTGCATGTAGCCCATTTTTTTACCACAGTCGAAGCTGGTACCGGTCAGCAATTGTGCATCTACCGGTTTTTTCTTGCTGAGAGACGCGATGGCATCGGTCAGCTGGATACGGCCCCATGCGCCCGGCTCGGTGTTTTCCAGCTCTTGCCAGATATCCGCAGACAGCACGTAACGACCGACCGCAGTCAGGTCTGAATCCAACTGGCCCGCTTCTGGTTTCTCAACAATGTTAGTAATAGTGCTGATGTCGCCTGGGTTATCGATCGGCGCCTCTGTAGTCAGAACACCGTATTCAGTCAGGTCTTCGCCTGGCATGTGTTTTGCCAGTACCTGTGAGTGACCGGTTTCTTCGAAACGAGCCACCATTGCCGCGAGGTTATAACGCAGGTGGTCAGCGGTTGAGTCATCCAGCAGCACATCTGGCAGCACCACCACGAACGGGTTATCACCGATCATCGGGCGTGCACACAGCACAGAGTGGCCGAGACCCAGCGGGTTCGCCTGACGCACGTTCATAATGGTCACGCCAGGAGGACAGATTGATTGCACTTCGCTCAGCAGCTGACGTTTTACGCGCGCTTCAAGCAGCGCTTCCAGCTCATAAGTGGTGTCGAAGTGGTTTTCCACTGCATTTTTGGAAGCATGGGTGACCAGCACAATCTCCTTGATGCCCGCCGCCACACATTCGTCAACGATGTATTGAATCATTGGTTTGTCGACGATTGGCAGCATCTCTTTCGGGATAGCTTTTGTTGCAGGGAGCATATGCATACCGAGACCCGCAACCGGGATTACTGCTTTAAGCTTGGTCATATTTATTCCATTTCATGAAGTGAATACGTGGGGTCGATTATGCAGGATCGGCCGGTGCAGCAAGTATAATCTTTATCTGAAAATCCGGCACTAACTCTCTGTCACGACATCAAAAATCGCCAAAACGCCTGGCTGCCGCTTCGCCTGAGACACGGAAAATGAACCGGCTAAACTGCTGAAAAACAGTGGGGGATTGATGGAAAAAGCACTGGGGATAAGACCATTGATTTGCAGAATGGATGAGGGGGATTTTGGCGCGGGCACTCGCTCAAAGCTCATACCCGCGCTGATAGCGTCGTTATCCTAAAACTTACAGCCAACCCTCAAACCATTCCGGCATCACAAAAAGATTGAAGTGATTCACCAGCAGCATCAGGCCGACAAACACCACCGATACCGAAACCCACTGACGGGCATACGGCATAAAGCGGATGCCAATCACCGGCTTGATGAAGAACGGATGGGCAAAGGCAGAAATCAGCACCTGCGATATGGACAACGTCAGCGCCACATACAGCACGTTCGGCCAGATGTAGGTTGTCGCCAGTACAACTACCACCACCAAACTCGCCACGATATTCCAGTAGAACTCGACGTTAGTCTTGCCGTTTGCCTGCGAAATCGCGCCGGTTAAGCCGCCCATCGGACGCAGCATGCCGAACAGCAGCATCAGCGGGATCAGATGGTAAACCTGCTCATGCGATGCGCCGTACAGCACGCGCACAATCACCGGTGACAGAATGCCAATCGCCAAATACATCAAGCTGCTGAACAACATGATGACAAAGGTGCCTTTCAGGAACAGTTTTTTCAGCTGCTCCGGATCGTGCTGCTTCTCGGCGAAACGCGGCAGCGCCAGACGGTTAATCACCGGCGATACCAGTTTCAGCGGCTGCAGAATCAGCTCTTTTGCCAGCGAGTAAATCCCCAGCATCTCGGCGCCCATCACTTTACCGACAATCAGTGCGTCCGCCTGGGTACGCAGCTGGTTGATGGTCTGCGAACCCAGCTGGTAGATACCGTAACGCACCGCGCTGATGAAGGTAGACCCTTCAAACTCCCACGTTGGACGCCACGACTTCTCACCGAAGTAGATCATGCACAGGATGCGCGTGAAGGCATTGATAAACAGCCCAAGGATCGCCGCCGCCACCGTCAGCGAAGTGTAATAGAGCATCGCCACGGTGCAAATAAACGCAAATAGCTTGGTCGCCATCTCAATCTTCGCTAGCGTTACCATGCGTTTCGATTTCACATAGTGCGCCTGATACTGCGACAGATGTCCCAGCACGAGGAAGTTGAGGCTGGTGAGCATGATCAGCCCGGTTAACTCGGGCAGGTGATAGAACCACGCCACCGGGAAGGCAATCGCCAGCATAATCAAGCCGGTACACAAGCTGAGCGACACGTTGACCCAATAAATCGTACTCTGCTGGCGGCGGTTGATGTCCTGGCGATGCACGATGTAGCTGCTCATCCCCATATCCTGCAACACCGTCGCCACCGCCAGAATGGCATTGATAATCGCTAATAAACCTAACTCATGTGCTTCCAGCTTACGCGCCAGAACGCTGAGCTGTAACACCTGCAGCAATGCTGCGAAGCAGGTACTGCCAAACAGCCAGACGGCCTGTTTTTTTAATCCGCTCACACCATGCGCTCCAGAATTTTGGCCAGCTCACCATAAGCGATGTGCTGATTGAACTCAGTTTCCACTTTGTGTCGCGCGGCAGCCACCACCGGCGCGACATCGACATCACCGCGCGACAGGCGCAGCAGCGTGTCTGCCAACTCCTCGGCATCATTTTCCGAGACCAGCCAGCCGCTGACGTTGTTCTGAATCAGCTCCGGGATGCCGCTGTGATAGGTCGAAACCACCGGCAGCCCCACCGCCATCGCTTCCATCAATGCGACTGGAATGCCTTCCATGTCGCCATCGGCTGCGGTTTTCGACGGCAGCAGGAAGATATCAGCATCGTTCAACGCCTGACGAATCTCCTCCTGCGGCTTGAAGCCCGGCATGGTGACAAAGGCTTCCAGGCCGGCACGGGCGATGTGTTCACGCATCATGCCGTCCTGCTCACCGTTGCCGATGATGGTGAACTCGAACTGTCCACCGTTGTTGCGCAGGATTTCACTGGCTTTCACCGCCACGTCCAAGCCCTTCTTCTCGGTTAAACGCGCCACCGAGACGATTCGCAGCGGCTGATGAAACGCCTCCCGCGGCCTGAAGTTAAACTTCTCCGGTTCGATGCCCATGCGCGTCACGTGCACCTTCTCGCGCGGACAACCCATCTCAATCAGCTTGTTCTCCCACAGATGACTGATAGGCAGCATCAGTTCGCTCTGTTTGAACAGGTTGACGTAGTCGAGCTTGTGCTCTTCGAGGATGTGACGGCGCGAGATGTCCGCACCGTGGAACACCGTCGCCTGCTTGCCTTTCAGCACGCCCAGCTCACGCAGTTTGTTGGCCAGCGCTCCGGCATAGCCAAAGTGCACCAGGAACACATCCGCGGTGAAGGTTTGCTTCGCGTTAGCGACAATCGCTGGCAGTAGCAGCTTTTTCGCCTGCTGACCATAGCGCCCAACATTGAGTGATTTGAGCAATGCCGGCTTCGCGATTTTTGGCAGCATCAAGCCAATACGTTGCGTCAGCTTATCGAGATTCGAAACTTTCTCTTCCGGCAGTAAATAGTGGGTTTTCGCCGCCAGATTGTAATCATCGAACGCGGCGTGACGATTGATCATATCGCCGGGAAACACGGAGATAATCTCCACGTCATAGCCTGCATCGATGAAATGCGTCACCTGATTGAGGACAAACGTCTCAGAGGCAACCGGAAAACGCATGGTGAAAAAGGTCAGCTTCATCACTTACCCCAGCACGTTGAGAATTTCTGCCGTAATGCGGTTACCAATTTCACGCTCCTGCTCCACCGCGGTATCCACTTTGCGCTTCACGTTGTCATAGTCGGCCAGCACGGTTTGTACTTTGTCGATCAGCGAACCGTCCATCAGGCTCTGCACGTCGGTAGCCATTTGCGGCAATCCAAGCTGCTTCATCACGCCGAGTGATTTGTGCTCATAGTTGATGGCAACGGCTGGCGTACCGAAGTTCATGGAGATGATGGCGGAGTGCAGGCGGGTGCCGATTGTCAGGTGACAATGGCTTAGCAGGATGCCGAGTTCGAGGTCGTTGAACTCGTCCATGATGACATGGTAATGCTCGGGATGGTCGACGTGGTCACGCAGCGTCAGTGCTACCATACGGTCGTCTTTGGCGTAGCTGTCAATGCCGGTGCAGGTCGAGAAAGCCACTACCTGATAGCCCTCGGCAATCATCGCGTTGATGACCTTGCCGAATGCCGCTTCGTATTCTTTCTGCGTCACGCCGAGACGTTTATCGAACGGCGCCAGTTCACGCACGGTAATCGCGATGGTTTTGCGTGCGCTGATGATATTTTTCCAGTGCAGTAGGTTGTGGCTTGGGTTCTCCACATCACGCGCTTTCACCAGGAAGGCGGTATCGACGCCCTTCTTCACGCGGCTGGTGGTGACGCCGTCTTGCTTCAGGCGGTCGTGGCTGACTTCTTCACGCAGCACCAGGCTATCAACACGGTCAAACACGAAGTTGGCCAGCGCATTCACGCGAGGATTCTCAAACGGGCCGACAGAGTGACCGACCATGTGCAGCGGCTTTTTCGCCATCAGTGCACAGAGCGCGTGGTCAAACTGCGTCACACCATACAGATCGACAAAGAACGAGCCGCCAACCTGAATGATCGCATCATATTGCGCCAGGCTTCTAGTGAACTGCGCCAGATGCGGCGGCACGGAAAACGATTTGTACAGGCCACCTTTACCGAGATGCGCCATCATGATTTCAGGCATCAAACGGTTCGCCACTTTACGTTTGACGCTGCCCATCAGCCCTTTGGCTGATTTGCTATTGTGCAGGAACAGGGAGTCTTGCTGGATATCCTGTTGCAATAAGTACCCGGAGCTTGTTGGATAACGACTGATTACGTCAATATCGAGGTCGCCACGCGCAGACTGCAAAGAGTCGATCAGTCCACGTAAAATCGCGCCATCCCCACGATTTCCACAGGTATGGTTTCCCACCAATAAAATCTTCATAAACACTCCAGATAAATTTTTTTAATTTTTACAAGCCGCGCCATTTCCTGACTGGCAAAGTGAACTCTGTGTTAAAAAACTGCAATGGGAACAATGCCCAAAATAGAAAATCTGTCCTCAAACGGGCGACCTGAAGGCCGCTCCCAACCTCTTTCCGGAGAGGACGCAAACGGCTGCGCCCTCTCCGGTTATTGCCTTACGACTTCACTGCGAAATAGGGTAACGCCACCTGCTCACCGTTAATCACCACCGAAACAAACCCTTTCGGCTCCCGCGTATCTACCTGCTCCGGCTTCAGCGCGCGTGAGGCCAGCAACAGGTCGCCCTGCTCGTTGCCGCCAATGCCCGCTTTACCGTTGTGCAGGCTAAAGCGCTGCGGTGCCTGCTGGCTACCGCTGGTGGGATTGCCTTTGTCCATTTTGGCGTCCACGCGGGCACAGCGTCCGGTGAGGAAACGATCCTTGGCAGTGCTCTTGATCAACACCACTGCGGTTGGCATCCAGCCGGCCAGCTTGACGAACACTTTGGCGTCGGTTTCACTGCGCGGCTCGAAGCGCACTTCCAGCACCGGCGAGCTGCCCTCTGCCGACCAGCTGGCTTCAGCATTTTTGGTTTTACGTTGCAGATGGATTACCGCGCGTCCGCCGGTAGATTTACCGCCGATCGGATCCATCAACGGCTGATTCATGGTGCCGTTGTTAAACTGCGACTGACCAAACACCTCGATTTCCCAGCTATCACCCACCGTCGGCGAGTAGAAGTTACCCAACTCGAACCAGGTTTCTTGATTGGTGTTATTGCTGAGGCGAAAACGCGAAGTGATGTAGTTGTATTTCAGGCTGCCATCGATGGCGACACCGTAGGATTCGACGCGCGTTGAGCCCATCTCCCACATGCTCAACCAGGGTTTGCCCTGCAACGAGTTATCGATCCAGCTGCCGGATTGCAGATTGGTTTGACGCATGTTGAGGCGCGAGTTGTGAGCAATCAGCGGATTTTTGCAATCTTCCAGGCTCAGCGCATCGATGATCCACTGCCCATCTGAGATATCACCCGGATGCTCAGTATGTTCAATCCAGCCGTTATGAATGATCGACTGGCCACAACGCGGCAGATTAAGCACCATGCCGCCGGAGCAGTGCTGCGCATTAAAGTTGGAGAGTTCAATCGCGGTGCTGTGATCCCATACGCCGATTTTCTGCCCGGACCAGGTGGCTTTAATCACATCACCGGTACAGGTTTCCGCATACCACTGGTCGATTTTGCAATCCAGCGTATCCATCAGGCTCAGACAGACGCCGCCCACACGATTAAAGCGCAGACAGGCGCCACGGAAGAACTGACCACCCGGACAGGTATTGTGGAACAATCCCTGCTTATTCGGGCGCTTGTCGTTGTTGCCGTTGAAATTGAGGTTGGAGATTTCCGTCCAGCGCGCGTTCACCGAGAACAGGAATTCCGAGCGACCATCTGAAACCAGCGTGGTGGCTGGGAAGTAACCGAAGTTCACCATCGCGCCGGAAATACGGAAGAAGCGCAGTTGCTCATCGCCAAAATCGCAGGCGGAAACAAAGAAAGTACCGGCCGGGAACTGCACGCAGATCGGTTGATCGGCATCTCTCGACCAGTGATACATCGCTTTGATCGCTGGCGCGGCATCGGTTTTACCGTCGGCAATCGCGCCAAAATCAAACAGCGTCAGGCGGTTGAAATCTTCCACCACGCGACGCCAGTAGAAACCGTTACCGGCGAAGATCACCCCGCCATCTTCTTTGCCCTCGCCGTAAGTGCCGACAAACTCTCCGCCGCCCACTTCCAGCCCTTCGTGCCAGCTTTTCAGCTTAATTTTGGCACCGGCAAACAGCGGGCGCGTTTTGCGCAGCTCTTCAACCGAGGGGATTTCCCCAATCAGCTGATAGCCATTCGGCTGTGCCAGGCGCTGACTGAAGTTACTCTGATTTGGACGCGAGACGTCGGTAATCGAAAACAGGGTGTTACCCTGATTATCTTCCACCACCATCGAGTGAGCGGGATCGGCAATTAACGCCGCTTTATCGTGGATGAACTGAGCAAAGTTGCCCTTGTTCAGCGCTATCGGTTGGCTGATTTGCGAGACTTTGCCTTTCGCATCGCGCAGGAATACCGGAATCTGGTTGCCCGATTGGCTGGCATCGCTACCCGCTTTACCGATCCACAGTTTGCCCTCAAAGTTCTGCCAGAACTGCGGCGGCATGGTGTAGACGTTTTCCGGCGTCAGAATCGGCACGTCGCCCTGCGGCACGCTGGCCGGATCGACAGATTTCAGCGCAGGTTGACCACTTTTTGCGGCGTAGCTGGAAAATGCACTCACTGAGAGCGCGGCAACAATGGAGGAGGCTGCGGTTTGCAAGACTTCTCTTCTTTTCATGCTTTCAATCCCGTGGTCATGGGGCTGCGTAACAGCCATAAATGTGATCCCGGAGGCATTTAGCCGTCATACTTCACGCCACAGGGGCGTTGGCTGCCTGCCTTCGCCCCTGTCACTTACTAGAGTAAGCTCACGGGGACTCAAGCACTTGCCGCCTTCCTGCGGCATGAATTCTTTGGCTAAACCAAGGCTAGCCAGCTTTGTTTGATCTGGTTACCGTCAAACTTCAGCGCAGTTTCTTTGGTTTTTTCGCTCATGGCGTAGAACAGGCTATCGTCGCTCGCCAGCTGTTCCATGCGCGCCAGGAACGTCGATTTGTCATTCATCGGCACCAGGAAACCATCTTCACCGTGATTAATGATCTCCTGCGGGCCGGTTGGGCAGTCATAAGCCACCACCGGCAATGACCAGGATTTCGCTTCAAGCAGCACCAGCGGCAAACCTTCATAGCGCGAGGTCATCAGCGCCATGTCGCTGTCGCGGTAGTAATCGTTGATGTTGCTGACTTTGCCGACGAAGTTAACGCTGCCGGTAATGCCCAACGCCGCAGCCTGATCGTGCAGTTGCTGACGCAATTCACCGTCACCGGCAATCACCAGCTTCCATTCAGGATGGGTCTTGCTGAAGTCAGCCCAGATATCCAGCAACAGGTCGAAGCCTTTCTGATTATCCAGACGCCCCACCGCCAGCGCCTGACGGCTGCGGCTTTGGCGCTGAAACGCCTTATACACCACCGGATTGGGGATCTGCTTGCTGGCAATATTCCAGCGGTTGAAGACCTGATGATCTTTATCGGTGAGGACGATGACCTGGTCGTAATAGCGCAGCAGCATCCACTTCAGCGCTTTGATGGGCTTGCTGAAGGAGTTAATCGCGATGTGTTCACAGGCGTAGGCTTTGAAGCGTTTTTTCTTCATCGCCATCAAATTCCAGAAGGCGAACATCACGCTCAGGCGGCCCATGCTGATCAGGAATACGCTGTCGAATCCTTCCTGATGAATGCGCGCCACGGCGCTTTTAATCGGGTTACTGTGCCCTTCAAAGCTGACAATTTCCTTTACGCGGTCGAACGGATAAAAGGTTTTGCCGTGTCCTTCCAGCGAAAAAATGGTGACGGCGTGCTGCTCGCCGAGGCACTCCGACATGAAATTGCAGATGTTTTCCGTGCCAGCGTAGGAGTAGGCATCCTTAATCACTAAAACGATCTTTTTCATAAAACGCTTTCCACCTCAAAATTTGAACTTAAGGCCCAAATCCTTCGCGCTGTCGACGCCGCGACAACGTGAAAGATGCAGGGTCTTAACGATGCTTCAGGGTGAAGAGAACGCCGTTCACCATATACCAGCCGTAATAGTAATAGATTTTTAACGGATTGTTTTTATAGATAATTCTTAATAATTCGAGGTGCCATTTCGCCGCTTTATTCTTATTGCGCGAGAGTGAATCGCCCAGCTCGTAATAGTTGACCAGCGTCTTCTGGATCACCCGAGCTTGCTTGTAGCGGAGGAACAGTTCGTAGAGGAACAGGAAATCTTCATGTCCTTTACGCTGGAAGAAGATGCCCTGAGGAGGACGGCGGAAACACACCGAGGAGAAGCAGACGCGATACTGCTTCTTCACGAAGTTTTCCTGCTGCAGATAGGGTTTGCTATAGAGAATATCGTGGTCGGCGCTTTTGGTTTTGTAGTGGTAATGCGTGATGACAAAGTCATCGCCTGCCGCCATCGCCGCAGTCTGCTCGGCGAGCTTATCAGTGTGCCACTCGTCGTCGCTGTCGAGGAAAGCAATAATCTCCTCTTTCGCCGCGCGCAGGCCAACGTTACGCGTTTCCGCAGCACCGAGATTGACCTCATTATTGAGGATAGTGATGCGCGCGTCCGTACAGTGCTCGCGCACAAAGGCCAGCGAATCATCGGTGGACTGGTCGTTCACCAGGTAAAGGTGCCAATCGCTGTAGGTCTGATTGACGATCGACTCAACCGCACGCAATACCGTTTTACGCGCGTTATACATCGGCATCACAATACCGACGGTGCCAACATGATTTGTCATTTGTATACCCGGAGTGTCAGGAACCAAAAAATTGCCCCCGGTGTGGGAGCAAGTGAAATTATTGAAAATGAATCAGGAAACGGCTCGCCCACCGGAGAAGCGCGACTTCACCTTATCGAGCAGGCGATTCATGAAGTAAGCGCGATTGTCACGGTTGGTCAGGAAGAAATAGCGTGCAAAGCTCAGGCTGGCTAACAACGATTTACCGTCCATCTTGTAGCGCAGCGGCAGTTTGAACGCTTTGTAGGTATGGATATCGCGCGCCGTCAGATGCGGCTTCATGGTATCCAGCCAGAAGAAGGAGTACTTCACCGACTCGCCTTTGTGCTTGGAACCAAATTTGGTTACCAGATGGTACGTTGCCAAAGGTTTATCGATCATCACGAACGCGTAGCCCATGCGATCGGCGCGGATGCAAAAGTCATAATCCTGATGGCGAATGTAGCGCGCATCAAAACGGATTTTGTCGGCATCTTCGCGCTTCAGCACAATGGTGCTGGTCTGAATAAAGCCATAACAGCCGAACAGATACTCCGCCACGGTTTCGTTTTTGCCCGGCGGCTGCATTGGCATCACTTTCAGGAAGCTGCCGTCCTGATGGATGTTCACCTGGCTGAAAATCACATAGCGCGATTTGCCCTGTGCCTCCAGTTTGCTGATGGTGTCGTGCACGGTCAGCAGCTTATCGGCAGCCCACTCATCATCGGCATCGAGGAAGCTAATGAAATCGCCTTCCGCCAGTTCAATGCCCTTGTTGCGGGCGCCCGCACCGTTCAGTTTGACCTGTGACAGTTCAAGCTTGATGTCCAGATCCTGATAACGCTCACTGCGTACTACCTGCGCCAGTTCGGCTGCATCAGCCGATTTGTCATCAACGATGATGACCTCAAAATTGCGATAGGTTTGCGCTTTGACACAATCTAGCGTCGTGACAATTGATTTCGACGCGTTATACGCGGGGATTACAATTGAGAAGCGGATGTCCTGCATTGCCAGCACCTCTTAAACAGCTGTTCCAGATTTAACGGTAGCGCGGACAGCCCTCAGAAAGGAATCGGCTTTGTTCTGAAAAATCATACCGTTATTTCTCTTTCTCATTGAGCTGTTGCGTTCCATCACGGAAGTTCCTATGAAAGTTTGTGCTGTGTGTATTTTCAAATTAAAGCTTCCTCTAAATAATTTGAGTGATGAAGAGGAAGAAAAAGGGGCGGAAAATCCGCCCCTGAGTATTGCTTAGCTTTTGGTTTCTTTGCCGTATTCGTAGTTGTAGTAGTCGTAGCCATAACCGTAGGCATTCGACGCTTTACGCACCACGGCGTTAAGGATGACGCCTTTAATCTCAATACCGTTCTGCGCGAAGCGCTTGTAGCTGACATCCAACTCTTTAGTGGTGTTGGTTTCGAAACGCGCCACCATCAGCGACGTACCGGCCAACTTACCGATGATGGAAGCATCGGTGACCGCCAGAATTGGTGGTGTATCAATCAGCACCAGGTCGTAGTTCTTGCTCGCCCAGTCCAGCAACTCGCTCATGCGACGATGCATCAGCAGTTCAGATGGGTTCGGTGGCACCTGGCCGCGTGGCAGGAAATCAAAACCGTATACGCCTTTCTGAATCATCGCCGGTGAGAACTCGCTCTTACCGGACAACACATTGGAGAGACCCAATTTGTTTTCCGAACCCAGCAATTCATGGGTATAGCCACGGCGCATATCACCATCGATGAACAGCACACGTTGGCCTGCTTTCGATACCAGGGTCGCGAGGTTGGCACAGATAAAGGTTTTACCAATACCAGGGCTGGCACCCGTAATCATCAGAATGTTGTTTTTGGCTTCCATCATCGCGAAGTGCAGGCTGGTACGCAGGCTACGAATCGCTTCGATGGAGAGGTCAGTCGGATTACCCAATGCCAGCAGCGTGTTGTGCGGGTCACTCTTCTCTTTGTGACCGCGACGCGCCAGCGCTTCGGTATCTTTCTTACGTTGCCATTCTGACAGCGGTACGCTGGCATAGACGTTCATGCCCAGCTCTTCCAGCTGCTCAGGGTTCTCAATACCGTGGTGGAACAGCGCTTTCAGCAGCACCAGACCGACAGAGAGCATCAGACCCAGAATGAAGCTGGCGATGATAATCAGCAGTTTCTTCGGTGCCACCGGGCTACCGGCGGTTTCCGCACCGTCAATGATGCGCACATCACCCACGGTACTGGCTTTGCTGATGCCCAGTTCTTGCTGGCGATTCAGCAGCTGCATGTAGATTTCCTGACCTGACTGCACATCACGGGTCAGACGCAGAATGTCCTGTTGGGTTTGCGGCATACCGGCAATTTTCTTGTTCAGTTTTGCCTGCTCGTCTTCCAGGGTTTTGCGTTTTTCCAGCAGCGCGCGGTAAGTCGGGTGATCTTTGGTGTAGAGCTGAGACACTTCGGCTTCTTTGAAGGTCAGTTCATTCAACTGGCTCTGCACGCTAACAGATGAATCGAGCGCCGATTTTGCTTCCAGCGACATATCTACCGATTCATTCTGGCGGCGATAGGCGTTGAGCTTGTTCTCCGCATCATCCAGACCGGTGCGAACCTGTGGCAGCTGTGTGCGCAGGAACTCAAGGCTCTTCTCAGCCTGCTCAGACTTGCGGTCCACGTTCTGCAGCAGATAGTTATTCACGATCTGGTTCAGTACACGACTCGCCTGCTCGGGATCTTCATCCTGGAACTCAAGGCCCAGCACACCGGTGGTTTTACCTTTGTCGGCAACGGTCAGCGCGCCCAGCACGTTTTTAATCGCCTGCAGATCGCTCAGCTTGGTGACGTTGAAACTGGTGCCTTCGTCAGCCTGAATGCCGCTGACCAGCATAGTGACATCACCGTGCTGTTCCAACTGACCCACGCGACCTTTGAACAGCTCATCGCCATCTTTGGTAACGGTGTAAGTCTGTGGACCGGTCACTTCCAGTTCGACGGTACGCTTGTCGATGGAGCGTGGAATTTCCAGACGCGAAATGGCAATTTGCGCCGGCTTATTGCCCATCAGGCGAGATAAACCTTTACCAATAACCGGGAAGTAATTTTGCTGCACCACGGTGTCCAGACCGAGGTCATTAACCGTTTTACCCAGCACCATACGCGATTCAACAATCTGAATTTCCGTATCAGACGCTGGCGTGGTTGGCAGCACATCCTGCAATTCATTCAGAACAGAAGCGGTGTTCTTCTGTTCTACCTGAACCATGGCATCAGCGCTGTAAATAGGCGTTGCAAACAGTGTGTAGAGCGTTCCTGCCAGCATGAAGAAGGCGGTGACGGCAACGATGATCCAGCGATGATCAATCAGCTGTCCCACAAGATGCGCCAGATCCCATCCATTCGAATCTTCTTTTGGCGCGGTCATAACCTTGTTTTTGATATTCATGGATATTCCCAACTATCGGCTTAGTACGTTAACCCATTTCTGGGTAGCGTTTTCCAGTAACCCGTAGACCTCTTCGAAGGCCTCGCGACTTTTTTTGTACGGATCCGCAATTTCCTGTTGGTTGAGCCAGTGCCCAAGCAGCATGGTTTTTCCGCGTGCAGCTGGATCGATGCGATTTACCTGCTCAACGTGACGCTTCTCCATTACCAGAATCAGGTCATAGTCACGGCACATGCTGGCCGTTAACTGCTGAGCATGATGGCCTTCCAGCGACACGCCGTGTTTGGCGGCAACATCGCTGGCAGTCTGGTCTGCCGGGTAGCCCTTCAGAGCACCGAGCCCTGCAGAAGCCACCCGAGTTTTAGGCAGCGCGCGCTGGAACAGACGCTCCCCCGTAGGAGAGCGGCAAATGTTGCCGACGCAGACAACTAACACGGACTTGATCATGATTAAACCTAGTCAGACCAATTGCGGAAACGCAGAGCCGCGGAGCTTGCATCGTCGACACCTACGATGGTCGGCAGCAGCCCGGAAATCACACGGTTCCAACGGGTAATTGGTGTAGCGGTGACGTAGACGATGTCGTACGGCTCCAGTTGGAATTCAGTGCCCATCACCATTGATGCCGCATCTTTGGTATTCAACTGATAGATGTTGGCGATCTTGGTGCGGTTGGCACCGCGAATAGGACGAATAACGAACACGCCAGTAGCATCGGAGGTGGTTTGATCCATCCCAGCCGCATTGCCCAGCGCTTCCGCCAGCGTCATGCCGCTGCGGTCCATCTTCAGCGTGGCTTGCTGTTTCACTTCGCCCATCACGAAGACTTTCAGATCATCGTTACGCGGAACGTAGAGAATATCGCCCGGATAGAGCAGATGGTTCTGGCTCAGGTCGCCGTTTTGCATCAGCGCCTGCAGTGAAATGCGCTGTTCTTTGCCCTGGTGCGTCAGCACCACATTGCGCCAGTCGGCATCGGCGGCTAAGCCACCGGCGGCGTTAACGGCATCCAGCACCGTGAGCGGTACGTTGGTAATGGCCTGCTGTCCTGAGGTGGTCACCGAACCGGTCACGTAGGTTTTTTGTGAGCGGAACGCGGCAACGTTGACATCCACCTGAGGGCTTTCAATATACTGTGCAAGGCGGCGCGCCACTTCTGCGCGGATTTCCGTTACGGTACGGCCAGCTACACGCACTTTACCAATGTACGGGTAGAAAATAGTGCCATCGGCCTGTACCCAGTTACCGGTGTCACTGGCGCTACGATACTGACCCGCTGGGGTAGTCAATTCCGGGTGGTCCCATACGGTGACGTTCAGGACGTCGCCGATGCCCACACGATATTCGTAGCTCTGAATTTCGGTTTGCAGCGCCGGATTGGCCTGCGCAACCAGTGGCTTCGGTCGCATCTGTTCAACCAGGCGCGGCGTCAGCGGGAAGACGTTTACGTATTTGTCGATGTCAAAGTTGCTATCCTGTTGCTCAATGACATCTTTTCCGCTAGTGGAAAGGTGCGAACCTGGTTCAATGGTGCACCCGGAGAGAAAAGTCGCGGATACCAGTAAAGGTATCAATTTAATTTTCATTATCATCTGATTCTTCGCTATCAGTTAATGATTGATAGAGGCGAAAACGCCGCTGTGTAGCGTCTTATAAAAAAATAAAACTGACGGGTTAAACACTGAAACTGTGGGTCATTATTATGCGCTCCCTTGGTTTTATTCGGGCGGGGATAATGATTTCGTCCCCTGCCCTTCTACTATCAATAAGCGCCATCGCGTTTCAGCACGACACCCACTGTCTTAAACAGAATCGCGATGTCATTCCACAGCGACCAGTTTTTGACATACCACGAATCGAAATAGACGCGCGTTTCATAGTCAACGTCGTTACGACCGCTAACCTGCCACAATCCCGTCATGCCTGGTTTCGCCATCAGGTAATAATCAACATCACCGGCATAACGACAGAGTTCGTCTTCAATCACTGGACGTGGGCCTACCAGGCTCATGTCGCCGCGTACCACATTCCACAGCTGTGGCAGTTCATCCAGACTGGTTTTGCGGATGAAGTGACCAACTTTGGTAATACGCGGGTCGTTCTTCAGTTTGAAATCTTTATCCCACTCGGCGCGAGCAACGGGATCGGTGCGCAGCACCTCTTCCAGCACCTCTTTCGAGTTGATCACCATCGAGCGGAATTTAAGGCATTTGAATTTACGTCCGTTCATGCCGACACGTTCGTGACCGTAAATCGGTGGACCACCGTCGCGCCCAACCATAAAGCCGAGGACCAGCAGCGCGGGAGACAGCGCAATAATGATGCCGAGAGCGCCAACAATATCGAAAGCACGTTTCAGGAAGCGCGAAGTGCGTTTCGCCAGATTATTGTTCACACGCAGAATCATCACTTCATGGCTGAAGATGTAAGCCATGTCGGTGCCGTAAAGCGGTACACCGCGCAAAGTAGGAATCACAGAAACTGAACGGCAGTTGTGCATAGCCAGCATTTTCAGCCAGTTGTCGCGATGCTGACTCTGTTCAAACTCCACTGCCACGATGAACTGGGTTTCGCTGTGCGTTAGCTGCCACAACTCTTGTTCATTGTGCAGCACCGGTACGCCAGAGATGCTGGCCTGCGGACAGCTGCCATCCACGTCGAAGAAGGCAATCACATCAAAACCCATCACCTCTTCACTCTGCAGCGCCTGCCAGGCTTCCTGCGCATTACGGCTGCTACCAATGATGATGGTTTGTTTTTTCCACATACCGAAGTGATTCAGTACGCGCTTAGAGATGGCGCGCGCCAGTGGAATTAAAATCAGCGCCAGAATCCAGGTAGTGACCCAGACAAAGCGCGACAACTGCCATTGCGATAATGCGGAAATTGACAAATCGATGACAGAGAAAATAAGAATGGTACGAAATATCTCTTTCAGCTCAAACCAGAATGGCTTGCGATAGGTGTAATGACGCAGGCGAACCCAGAACCAGCCTACGCAAATAACGGATAGACAAACATGGGTGGCGATTTTTAAGTGCAGGTATTTTTCAGATATATCTGCCAGTGGAGAATCTGTGAACGAATTAATCACCGCCAGAGCAATAAACAATGCCGCGTTGAAACAAATTAAATCCGAGCACGCCAGTAAAATTTTAGTGAGGAGACTTTTATATGTAATTTGGTTATCGCGCATATTTAACTCTTTTATTTTATTTCCCTAATCCCTAACGCCTCTGCCCTGTGTAATAAATGAGCGATATATCCACTGCAAGCGGGGAGGCAATCTGCGGCAAACGCTCCAGTGTATATGCCAATTCTCTTTTTAGTTAAGCCAAAGAATTGCAATAAATACCAACAGATTAGTCTGACTTCCCTTGCCATGGTGACTGACCTAATCTGAACGGAGAAAAGCACTTCAGGCACGCTACCGCCCTTGGCTGTCGCTGCCAATACCGCTGCAATCACATCTATTTTTATCGTGATCACTGAGATTATTCTTAGCCAGCGGCAGGCTAATCCCGTGCACGATCACAATTCACAACATTAAGAAGCTTAACAGCGCGCTATTAACAACATCGGCGCAGACATTTACTAACACGTTGCTATACTAGTTATTACTGGCTTGTTTACAAGTAGGCCCCGTGTCCCCTGCACTATTTTAGGAAAAAGACTACCAGCCATAAGTATTGATGCCATCCCTTTCAGCCCATTCCTGTGTAAAATTCAGAATAATTCGATACTCACCTTCAGACTGCTTCGTATTAAAAACGTACGCTTGCGCGTGAAGATTAGAATTAATCGTCACTATCACGTTGCGGTGAAGTTTATCCATACTTTCATCTTATCGCCGAAATGCACCTACTCGGAATATGCCTAAAACCCAGGGCAATCCGGTGATATAGCGCGATTTGCCTCATTTGTACCTTGCCACCTGATTAACTATCATCAGACAAAACGCATTTTCAGACATTCAGGTGATGAAAGCATGATGGAGTGGATCCTTGATCCGTCGCTCTGGGCAGGATTAGTGACGCTAATCGTTCTCGAGCTGGTGCTGGGTATTGATAACCTGGTTTTTATTGCCATTCTGGTGGAAAAGTTACCGCCTGCGGCGCGTGACCGTGCGCGTGTGATTGGTTTGCTGATGGCGTTACTGCTGCGGCTGGTGTTGCTGGCATCGCTTTCCTGGCTGGTCACTCTCACGCAACCGCTGTTTACGCTGTTCCAGCACAACTTCAGCGCCCGCGATCTGCTGCTGCTTTCAGGTGGACTGTTTCTTCTTTATAAGGCCACCACGGAACTCAATAGTCGTCTGGAAGGCAGCGATGAAGAGAGTGGTCAAAGTAAGAACGGTGCTAAATTCTGGCCAGTGGTTGCGCAAATTGTGGTGCTGGATGCCATCTTCTCGCTTGATGCGGTGATTACCGCAGTGGGGATGGTGAACGAACTGCCGGTGATGATGGCGGCGGTTACCGTCGCCATTTTGCTGATGCTGCTGGCAAGTAAGCCCCTCACGCGCTTTGTGAATGCTCATCCCACGATTGTGATTCTCTGCCTGAGCTTCCTGTTGATGATTGGCTTCAGCCTGGTGGCGGAAGGCCTCGGTTTTATTATTCCGAAAGGCTATCTCTACGCGGCGATTGGCTTCTCAATATTGATTGAGATGTTTAATCAGCTTGCGTTGTTTAATCGCCGCCGCTTTCTTACCGCCGGACGCCCTTTGCGCCAGCGCACGTCAGAAGCCGTATTGCGCATTCTGCGCGGTGAAGCCCAGCGCGCAGAACTGGACGCGGATACCGCCTCATTACTCAGCGACAGCGATGAAGGGGCGCTATTTAATCGACAGGAGCGGCGCATGATTGCCCGCGTGCTCGGCCTGGGGCAAAGACATATCAGTAGCATCATGACGTCACGCCACGATATTGAGCACATCGACCTGAGTGAAGATCCCGCCGCGATCATGACCAAGCTGGATAACAATCAACACACCCGCATCCTGATTACCGAGCGCGGGCAGGATCCGCTCGGCGTGGTACATGTGATTGATTTGCTGCACCAGTCGCTGCATAGCCATTCTCTTGATTTACGTTCACTGGTGAAGCAGCCGCTGATCTTTCCCGAACGCCTGACCTTGTTACAGGCGCTGGAGCAGTTCCGTCACGCTCGCACCCATTTTGCCTTTGTGGTCGATGAGTTTGGATCGGTGGAAGGCGTAGTCACCCTGAGTGACCTGATGGAAACCATCGCCGGAAATCTGCCGAATGAAGGCGAGGAGATTGATGCGCGCTATGACATCCAGCCGTTGCCGCACGGCGGCTGGGTCGCCAACGGACATATTCCTTTAGAGGATCTGGCCGCCTATGTGCATTTACCGTTGGATGAGAAACGCAATTACCACACGCTGGCCGGATTATTAATGGACAGCCTGCAGCACGTGCCTGAGGAGGGTGAAGAGTTACAGGTGGGGGATTATTTATTGCGTACGCTGCAAGTGGAAAATCATCGCGTACAGAAAGTGGAGATTGTGCCCGCGCCAGAGTTGGCACAGTAATCGGTGCCGCTACGCCCGATGAAACCGGCATAGCGGCGTTTTGCATGTATTACGGCTGTTTCGCTGGCGCCTGCTGGCGATCCAGCCAATCGTTAAGCCGCGACTTCGCTTCACTCTGCAACTGCTGGCGCACCACATCGTCAACCGGCAGTGAATACTGTAGGTTGTTCCAGCCACCGTACATCCGCAGCGGAATCGCCTGATCGTTAAGCAGACCCGCTAACTTATCGTCACCTTTCCAGCCGCGCAGCATCATATTAATGGTGACGTCGAGCTGCTGATTCACCACATCAACCGTGCCTTTGGTCTGTACCGCCAGACGGTTGCTGCCACCCTGCAGATCCGGCATCACAACCTTGCCCTGATTGAGACTGATACGGCCGCTCAGCTGCTGAATCCCCTGATCGTCCGGCTCATCATTGGTTACGCGGTTACTGACGCGCGCCACAGCTCGGCGCACCATCTGTTGCAGATTCAGCTGGGCGAGTTGCAGATTGGTGGCTTCCAGCTCGGCGTTGCCCTGCCAGTTACGTTTCGCTTCATCCACGCTCAGGCCCGCGCCGCTGAGGTCGCCCTTCAGGGAAACGGTGCCTTGCAAACTCTCCGGCAGCTCCAGCGCTTTCATTAATGGTGCAATGGCGATGTTTTCGATCTCCGGCTGCAAGGCGACTTTGGTCACCGGCTGGCGAATATCAATGCTGCCCGGAATCGAGAAGTGCCCGTCGCCAAACTTGCCCTGCAGTTTGCTCAGGGTCATCAATCCTTCCTGATTGCTGGCATCAATTTGCAGATTGGTGAGCGTCAATCCGCGCCACACGCTGGAATCCGCATTCAGGCTCAGGTTCAAATCCATCAGATTCAACGGTGAGTCAGCGTTAGTGCGCATGCGCGGTTCAGCAATCACCGGCGTACGAGTCACGCTGGCATGCTGCGGCGTGCTGGCGTCGTTGACTGGCGCACTGGCCATCAGATTATCGAGATTCAGGGTCGTGGCATGTAATGCCAGATTGAGCTGCTGCGGCAGGGTTAAACGCCCCTCGGCACTGCCATCCAGCGTGCTGTCATTGGCCGTCAGCTGCATCTTTTGCAACGAGAACTGCTGTTTATCCGCGTTCCACTCACCCTGCCCGCTCAGCGCGCCTTTAATACCCTGCGGCGGGAGGTTAGCACCGTCCAACGCGTAGTCCATTTCATCAATCTGCCCCACCAGCCGATGCGGGTACTGCGCCACATTCATCTGCCCTTTAAGGTTGACGCTGACATTGCGCTGATTGCGAGAAATACGTGTAGCGAGTTCGATGCTGGCGTTTTTGCTGGCATCCTGATCGAGGTTGAGATTGAGGTTACGGAAGTTATATTCATCGCCGCCGGGTTGCTGCCAGATGAGCAAGCTATCGGCCAGACGCAGTTTTGCGATATCGAATGACCAGCCATTCGTGCGCGTCACTACCGGTTCCGCGTCCGAGGGTGCCACCGGTGAGCCACTCAGTTTCTGGGCGGCGCTATCAGGCGTAACACGGATCACCGCGTTTTTCAGCATCACCTGGCTGACACTTAGCTGGTGCGACAACAGCGGCCAGAGATTAACATCGAGACGCATATTTTCTGCGGTGACCATCGGCTGGCTGGCGCCGGGTGCGGTCAGGCTCATCCGCCCGGCGAGAATGCTGAGTTGCGGCCAGACGTGCCAGCGCAGGCCACCGCTGACTTCAAGCTGATAACCGCTACGCTGCTCTACCTGTTGTACCATATAGGTACGGAAGTCGTTGGGATTGACCAGCAACACCAGTGCCGTCATGCCCGCCACGACCACTACTAACAGGATGGCCAGCGTCGTTATCACTCTTCTCATAATCCCTCATCACCGTCATTCATCATGCTGCAGCGGCGTTGGCTGCGCTCATTTACCCCAGTCATGCTCTAATGTCAGCTATCGGGGATTCACTCTTTTACCGCCTTGCCACACGTTGAATCATTTTGGCGAACATCAGTCTTTGTCGATACGGCTGGCGTCGGCACCCTGCTGACCGCGATATTTTGCATCTTCGCGGCGGTTGTAGGGGCGTGCCGCCGGGCCAGACAATGGCTCAAAGCTCAATGCACCAATCAACATGCCCGGACGCAGCGCCAGCGGCAACTTACCGGAGTTGTAGAATTCCAGTACGATGCGGCCCTGCCAGCCCGGATCGATACGGTGCGCCGTGACGTGCACCATCAAACCCAGGCGCGCCAGTGAAGATCGACCATCCAGCCAACCGACCAAATCATCAGGAATCGTGACCGACTCCAGCGTCACTGCCAACGCCAACTCGCCCGGATGCAGGAAGAACGCTTCCCCTTCCGGCAGCACAATCTCATCGCTCATTACGCGATCCAGTGCGGCGCTGACTTCGTGTTTTGGACCACTCAAATCAATAAATGGCGCAGTGTGACCACTGAAGGTACGGAACTGATTGCCGAGGCGCACATCCACAGTTGCACCATTAATGCGCTCAACCGGTGGGCGCGGTTCAATCGCCAGTTTACCGTTGTCGAGCCAGGCTTCAATGTCGCGATCGCATAATCTCATCGCTGAGTCTCCATGCTTTAAGTGTAGCGAAAGGTCGCCGCTGTTGTGACAACCTTCACGCGTCACGTCCATCCGGACGCAGTAATGTCAGAGATATTGGTTAATCTTGGCTTTGAGAATATCGATGGCGATACGGTTTTTCCCACCGCGCGGCACGATAATGTCAGCGTATTGCTTGGAGGGCTCGATAAACTGCAGGAACATCGGACGCACAGTCTTCTGATACTGGCTCATCACCGAATCCATGGAACGGCCACGCTCGTTAACGTCACGCTTCATGCGGCGCATTAAACAGATATCCAGCGGGGTATCGACGAAGATGGAGAAATTCATCTCCTGACGCAGGCGCGCATCAGTCAGCAGCAGAATGCCTTCGAGGATAATCACTTTTTTCGGCTTGAGATGAATACAGTCGCTGGTACGCGTGTGCTCAACGTAGCTGTAAACCGGTAACTCAATATCCTGACCCGCCTTCAACGCACGCAGATGCTGCAACAGCAGATCGTGGTCCATCGCGCTAGGATGGTCATAGTTGGTTTTCACCCTCTCTTCCATGGTGAGGTGGCTCTGATCTTTGTAGTAGGCATCTTCGGGGATCACACCGATATGCTCGTCACCGACCTGGTCACGGATTTCACGATAGAGCGTGCTGGCGATAAGACTTTTTCCGGATGCGGATGCACCTGCGATGCCAACGATCACGCACTGATGAGACTTGTCAGTCATACTTTTTTAAGACCTGATAACTGGAGCCAATTGCAGCAAAAACCGCAATGGGCCGATTGAGAGGGTTAGTTGGCGGCAATTATAGGTATTTCACCGGTTTGATGCCAGAGAAATGGGCCTGCCGCTTTTCAGAATATCCCCTTTTGCAGCCAGACGCTTAATCGATACACTGTTCTTCTGCCCGAGTTGTGTTCCACTCAGGTTGACTCAATAAAGCCCAAGGAAAAATATGAGTTGGAAAAACCTGACCTATTTTGGTGACAGCATGTTGCTGATCCCGACCGCAGTGATTATCGCGCTGGTCTTGCCGTGGAAAAGCGACAACCGCCAAACCGTCTGGTATTGGCTGCTCGCTTTTGGTTTGGCAGGCTTGCTGGTCAGCTTGTCTAAAATCCTGTTTCTCGGGTTTGGCATTGGCAGCGCCAGATTTAACTTCACCGGATTCAGCGGCCACAGCGCCATGTCAGCAACGCTTTGGCCGGTGATGATGTGGCTGGTTTCAGGCCGTTTCCCGACCTTTTGGCGCACACTGACCATTGGTATTGGTTATCTGATCCCGATGATGGTCGGCCTGTCACGCCTGGTGATCCACGCGCACTCCTTCAGTGAAGTGCTCACCGGCCTGATGCTGGGCTTCACGCTGAGCAGCGCCTTCCTGGTCACACAGCGTCGCACTGCCCTAAAAGGCTTCAGCCTCGCACAAGTGTGCGTCGCTCTGCTGGTGCCGCTGGTATTAATGAGTCATGGCCGCGTTGCCACCACCCAGCAATTTCTCGAGCGTTTTTCCGCTAATCTCGCTGGATTAGAAAAACCCTATACCCGTGCCGATCTGTTTCGCGACTAGCCTTTTTTCTGGAAGGACCAAAACTTTTATAGAATCAGGGCTAAACTAGATTCTGCGCAGACATCTGATGCAGATGTGCTAGCATGCAAAACAGAGAATGATTGGCGCATTTTTCGACCTGTAACGAATGCGCGCTGCTGGATTCGTGCATGACCCTCGAAATATTGACCTCACAGGATCGACCGCAAAGAAAATGGCTCAACGCACTGTTTCTGGGTGCATTGGCCTTTTTGCTGACGCTATTTTGTCTCGAACTGATAGTTGTCAGCGGACGTATTTCCCCGCTTTGGTACTCCACCGCCCTGATGACGGTGGTGGTATTTCGCGCCCCCTCAAAACATGTTCCGCTGCTGCTGCTCAGTTGCGTGATTGGCACTTCGCTGGCCAATTTAATTGTCATTGGCCCGGCGCCGAGCAACCTTAAATTTGCCATCCTGAATATGGTGCAGGCCATTCTCGGCGGTTTGATGCTGCGCGCCCTACTGGATCGCAGAAATCCCCTTAATTCGCTACTCGATTGGGTGCGGTTTGCCGTCTGCGCCGGTTTGATTGCACCCTTGATTGGCGGTGTGGTGGCGGTATGGATGCTGCAGGTTGGTCATCGTGCGTCACTGCCTTTCTTTTCTACCTGGGTGATCTCCGAAGTGATCGGCGTGCTGGCATTTGGCCCGGTGCTATTGCTGTGGCCCAACAAGCCGCTGCGTCAGTTGATCAGCCCCGGCCGCCAACTGGAAACCCTGCTGACACTGATCGTCACCCTGCTCGCCAGTTACTTATCGCTGCGTTTTCTGCCGTGGCCGTTCACCTTTATTGTGGTGATCCTTTTCTGGTGCGCGGTACGGTTACCGAAGTTTGAAGCCTTTTTACTGTTCTTCCTGAATGCGAGTTTTATCTCCATTCTGCTGGCCTTTAACTTTGTTAACCTGGCACAAAACGGCTTGCTGCTCGGCCAGGTCAGCACCTGGCTGCCGTTCCTGTTGGTGCTGCTTCCCAGCCATGTAATGGCACTGGTGATGGATGCATTCCAGCGCGAAAAACATCATATCAGTGAGAGTGAAACCCGCTTCCGTAATGCGATGGAGTACTCGGCGATTGGTATGGCGTTGGTGTCGCCTAACGGCGGCTGGCAGCAGGTCAATCAGTCGCTGTGTCAAACGTTAGGCTTTCCGGCTGACGAGCTGAAAAAACTCACTTTCCAGCAGATTACCCATCCCGACGATCTCAATAGCGATCTTCAACAGCTGGAGCGTCTGGTAGCGGGTGACATCATGACCTACACCATGGAAAAACGTTACTTCCGCAAAGATGGCGAAATCGTCTGGGCGCGTCTGACGGTATCGATGGTGCGCGATGCTGAGCACCAACCACTCTATTTCATCTCGCAGATTGTCGATATTTCAGAACTCAAACAGAGTGAGCAGGTGAATCGCCGCCTGATGGAACGTATCACGCTGGCTAACGAAGCGGGCGGTATCGGCGTGTGGGAATGGAATCTGCTGACCGGTGAAATGCTGTGGGATAAGCGCATGTACGAGCTGTTTGCGCTCGGTCCGCATCAGGTGCCCACTTATGATGTTTGGCTACATCTGCTGGATCCTGCCGAACGGGAAACCGCCGCGCTGACCGTGCAGCAGGCAATTGAACGGCGCAGCGCTTTCCACATGGAATATCGCGTCAATCTGCCCAGCGGCTCGCGCTATGTGCGCACCGAGGCTAACCGCATTCTTAGTCAGGATGGTCAAATCGAGCGCATGCTCGGTATTTGCCAGGACATTACGCCACTGCGCGCGCTCAACGAAGCGCTGTTCCAGGAAAAAGAGCGTATGGCGATTACCCTCGATTCAATCGGCGAAGCGGTGATCAGTACCGACGATGAGATGCGCGTGACCTTTATGAACCCGGTTGCCGAAACGCTGAGCGGCTGGTCACAGGAAAAAGCGGCAGGAGTGCCTTTGACCGAGCTGCTGAATATCACGCGCGGCACCAAAGGACCGCGCGTTGAAAACCTGTTGCTCTGCAATTTACCGGGTGCTAAAACCTCGCCCGACCTGGAAGAAGAGCTGGTGCTGCACACGCCGGATGGCGCGCAGGTAGAAATTCATTACAGCATCACGCCACTGAAAACCCTCACCGGCGCCAGCATCGGTGCGGTAATGGTAATTCAGGATGTTAGCGAATCACGCAAAATGATGAAGCGCCTCAGCTACAGTGCCTCGCACGATATGCTGACGCGGTTGCCAAATCGCCATAGCTTTGAACAGCAATTAAAACGCATGGTGAATGATGCGGCAGCCAATCACAGTCAGCATGTGCTGGTGTTTATCGATCTGGATAAATTCAAAGCGGTGAATGACAGTGCGGGACATGCGGCGGGCGATGCCCTGCTACGTGAACTGGCAGAGTTGATGCAAAAGCACCTGCGCAGCAGCGATCTGCTGGCGCGTTTGGGTGGCGATGAATTTGGCGTGCTGCTGCCGAACAGTGACGTTGACCAGGTGCGCGATGTGGTTCAGCGCATTGTCACCTCAGTCAACGAATACACCTTCCTGTGGCACGATCACCCTTATCACGTGGGCGCCAGCGCCGGTATCACGCAGATTGATCAGCACAACTGCATTAGCAATGTGGTGATGTCACAGGCGGATGTCGCTTGCTATAGCGCGAAACATGCGGGCCGTGGTCAGTATCACGTTTATCAGGAAGTTCAAATGTGATCATTGCCAGCCCGCGCTGGCTGCGCTAAAGTCGCCCCCTTTTTTCTGGCATGGGGGATAAAATGTTCATTGGATTCGATTACGGCACGGCCAACTGTTCTATCGCAGTGAGCGATAATGGCACACCGCGCCTGCTGACACTGGAGAACGGTCAGCGTCTGCTTCCCTCCATGATTTGTGCGCCAACGCGTGAAGCGATCAGCGAATGGCTGCACCGCCATCATCAGGTGCCGACACCGGACACCGAAGGCACCGCACTGCTGCAGCGTGCCCTGCGCTATAACCGCGAAGAGGATATCGAAGTGACCGCGGCAAGCGTGCAGTTCGGCCTGACCGCGCTGCAACAATATATGGTGGACCCGGAAGAAGTGTGGTTTGTGAAATCACCGAAATCTTTCCTCGGTGCTAACGGCTTAAAACCACAGCAGATCGCCTTCTTCGAAGATCTGGTGTGCGCCATGATGCTGCACATTCGCCAGCAGGGCGAAACTCAACTTGACCGCCCGATTGAGCAGGCGGTGATTGGCCGCCCGATCAACTTCCAGGGCCTTGGCGGTGAAGACGCGAACCAGCAGGCGCAGGGTATCCTGCTGCGTGCGGCCAAGCGTGCTGGCTTCCGCGACGTGGAATTCCAGTTCGAACCGGTTGCTGCAGGTTTGGACTTTGAAGCAACGTTAGAGAAAGAGACGCGCGTATTGGTGGTCGATATCGGCGGTGGTACTACCGACTGCTCAATGCTGTTGATGGGTCCAGAGTGGCGCAATAAAACCGATCGTCGTGAAAGTCTGCTGGGCCACAGTGGTTGCCGCGTGGGCGGTAACGATCTCGACATTATCCTCGCGTTTAAAACCCTGATGCCGCTGCTGGGTCTGGGCGGTAACACGCAGAAAGGCACCGCCCTGCCCGCACTGCCGTGGTGGAATGCGGTGGCGATCAATGACGTTCCTGCACAAAGTGACTTTTACTCTGCGGCCAGCGGTAAACTGCTGCGCGATCTGATCCGTGATGCCGAAGAAGGGGACAAAGTTTCACGTCTGCTGAAAGTCTGGCAGCAGAAACTGAGCTATCGTCTGGTGCGTGCAGCGGAAGAGAGCAAAATTGCGCTGTCCGAAGTGGCAGAAACAGATGCCTCGCTGGCGTTTATTGCCCAGTCATTGCAGGCTGAAATCAGCGCCACCCAGCTGGAAGAAGCCATCAATCAGCCGCTGGAGCGCATCCTGGAGCAGGTTCATTTGGCACTCGCCACCTGTGAAACCAAGCCGGAAGTGATTTACCTCACCGGCGGCAGCGCACGTTCACCGGTGCTGCGTGCGGCATTGCAGCAGGCCTTGCCGGACACGCCCATTGCCGGTGGCGATGACTTTGGCTCGGTTACCGCCGGTCTGGCACGCTGGGCAGAGGTGATGTTCCGTTAATCTCGGTTGCAGTCACTTTATCGCGCATCGTCCAGGTGATTGGTTGGCTGGCTGGCAGATGCGCAATGAATTGCGCCGGTAACGAGCAAAAAAATGGCGGCCCATCTGGCCGTAATGCCGATCAGTTAAGACAAAAATGATCGGTTGAACGATCCGACAGT